>NZ_VZDQ01000020.1 GCF_009602435.1 Sediminibacillus terrae | reverse complement strand
AATGCCTACGTACGGCTCCCCGAGACATATCGGTGTTTGTCCCGTCCTTCTTCGGCTCCTAGTGCCAAGGCATCCACCGTGCGCCCTTCTTCACTTAACTTATCGTTCGTGAATGACGTGTTACTTCGATGTCGTTGAATGTCTTGCATAGTCTAGTTCCGGCTCCTGCTGAGCAGTCGCCTTCACTTCCTATTTATCTTATCTAGTTTTCAAGGTACAAATAATTAAGATGGTGGAGCCTAGCGGGATCGAACCGCTGACCTCCTGCGTGCAAAGCAGGCGCTCTCCCAGCTGAGCTAAGGCCCCGAATGGATGGTGGGCCTGAGTGGACTTGAACCACCGACCTCACGCTTATCAGGCGTGCGCTCTAACCAACTGAGCTACAGGCCCATCCTTGCGGAGAAGATAATAAAGGTATAGGGAATTGATCCCTCAAAACTGAACCAAACAACCAAGTATGTCCTGTATTTAGCTCGTAAGAGCTAATATATCCTTAGAAAGGAGGTGATCCAGCCGCACCTTCCGATACGGCTACCTTGTTACGACTTCACCCCAATCATTGGCCCCACCTTCGGCGGCTGGCTCCAAAAGGTTACCTCACCGACTTCGGGTG
>NZ_VZDQ01000019.1 GCF_009602435.1 Sediminibacillus terrae | reverse complement strand
TTCAGGCTTATACAAAGACTCTTCACCCAGATTGAAAGGATACTTGAAATTAATAATCTTGAAACCATTACAACAGAAGTTGTTGAAGCTGCACGAGACAGTTTAGTTATCGGAATCAAGTAATTATAAAAATCTATCTTTTACATGAAGATAGATTTTTATATTTCATCTCGTGCAAAATAGTATTTAAAATATGCGCAAAATACCGTTCAAAGTGACAGCCTGGTGGTACTGGAACTTTAGAAGAATGGTTCGAAGTTTTTACTTGGGCGCAATTAGGTTATCATAACAAACCATGTGCCTTACTTAACATTTTTGAATACTATTCACCACTATTATCATTGTTTGATCACATGATTGAAGAAGGGTTTGTAAAAGAAGAGTACAAGGATTTAATAGTTATGGATAAGGATTCGAAAGAGTTAGTGAAAAAACTATTGAATCATACAGGTGTTTATATAGACAAATGGCGATGAAACGACCAATCAGTAATTGAGTGAGTATTGCGGAGAGATTGAGCCATTAGTGTGGAGATTTGAGCCACTGTTTGCGGTCAACTGAGCCATTAAGTGCGGGGGTGAGAGCCACTTTGATGAAAGTAGTTAATAATATAAACAACCACTG
>NZ_VZDQ01000018.1 GCF_009602435.1 Sediminibacillus terrae | reverse complement strand
ATCACCATTTTTAAACTCTGCTTTAACACTATCTTTGTGTACATAACCCACTTGATCAGAATAAAGGACTCGCCACCAGTTCCCGTAATCTGTCGCAATCGGAAACTTTTCCCCTTTTTCAATTTTTCCGAATGCCTGTAAACCACCGGATGAATTGTCATAAACCGTGACGTCTTCCAGAGTTTCGAACCTTCGATCCTGGTTAGAGTAACCCTCATTTCTATTCTTTACCGACTTACCATTGTCCGGAGACGTCGCAAACTTTTCTACATAACCAAAATAGTCGCCGAATTGGATGCGGTGCCAGTTGCCATAGTCGCTCACCCTATTATATATTTTACCCTTTTCTACTTCGCCCACTTTTTTCAGAGAGTCGCTGCCACGATTATCATACACCGGCAAGTCTTCTTCCGCTTTAAAGTATTCTTCAAAGTCGGCGTATCGCAAGGTTACATTGCTTTTTCTCACGTATCCTACGCGGTCCAGATAAAGGACTCGCCACCAATTCCCATAATCAGTTGCGATCGGGAATATCTGGCCTTCATCTATTTTACCGAAAGAGATCAAGCTTCCTGACGTGTTATCATATACCTCTACTTGTTCATTTGTCTCCAATTTATGGGCTATATTTTTATAATTTTTATTTAGATTAGGAATCTCTCTCTCAGTCGCATAACCTGTGTCTGACTTTCGGACATACCCATAAATATCACCGAATTGAATT
>NZ_VZDQ01000017.1 GCF_009602435.1 Sediminibacillus terrae | reverse complement strand
TTAATGAATTAGAAAACCCCTGGCAATGCCAGGGGTTCCGGAGAGCTTACAGCGTGGTAATAAAAAAACCTCACTTCATGGTAGGATAAAGTTGGTTTCCCGACCACTTCATCTCACCAAAGAAGGAGGTATGCCCTGTGAAGGACATGAACAGTTTAGCACATACCACATGGAATTGTAAGTATCACGTAGTCTTTGCTCCCAAATACAGAAGACAAGTCATTTATGGAAAGTATAAAAAGAGTATTGGTCAAATTATAAGAGATTTATGTGAACGGAAAGGCGTAATTATCCATGAAGCAAATGCCTGCCCGGATCATATCCATATGTTAGTCAGTATCCCGCCCAAGTTAAGTGTATCTCAATTTATGGGGTACTTAAAAGGAAAAAGCAGCCTGATGATATTTGATCGACACGCTAATTTGAAATATCGATATGGGAATCGGAAATTCTGGTGTCGAGGTTTCTACGTTGATACAGTGGGCAGAAATAAGAAACAAATCCAAGAATATATAAGAAATCAGCTAAAAGAAGATTATATGGCTGATCAGTTAACCTTGTTCGAAGAACATGATCCATTTACAGGAGAAAAAAATCGGAAGAAATAACGAAATTCTTTAGAATTAGTGAGTGAATGTGGTGCAGGCGGGAAACCCTTTCGGTGGGCCTTTCAGGCCGAGGCCGGTAACAGAGGCTTTCAGCCGCAGAGCAAACCACCAGTTCACACTGGTGGTTTTGATT
>NZ_VZDQ01000016.1 GCF_009602435.1 Sediminibacillus terrae | reverse complement strand
CTTGGTCCCAAACCAAGTGCTCTACCAAGCTGAGCTACTTCCCGATAATGGCGCGCCCGAGAGGAGTCGAACCCCTAACCTCTTGATCCGTAGTCAAACGCTCTATCCAATTGAGCTACGGGCGCTCTAAGTGCCGAGGGCCGGACTCGAACCGGCACGGTAGAAACCTACCGCAGGATTTTAAGTCCTGTGCGTCTGCCAATTCCGCCACCCCGGCCTGGCATGAAAGAACTGGAGCGGAAGACGGGATTCGAACCCGCGACCCCCACCTTGGCAAGGTGGTGTTCTACCACTGAACTACTTCCGCGTTAATGCGGGTGGAGGGACTTGAACCCCCACGTCGAAGACACTAGATCCTAAATCTAGCGCGTCTGCCAATTCCGCCACACCCGCACAATATAATAAATTGAAAAGAATGGGCCGGATTTAACTCACAAAAGAAATCCAGCACGTAACTTGTTTGATGAGCCATGGAGGATTCCGACGCCGCAGACTAGTCCTTGCATCACTGAATGGTGATAAAGGCAAGGGGAACCGCAGGTGAGAATCCGAACCATAACCGCCTTGATGAGCCATGGAGGATTCGAACCTCCGACCCTCTGATTAAAAGTCAGATGCTCTACCAACTGAGCTAATGGCTCATGATTAATCAAAAATAGAGAAAAACTGGTGCCGGCCAGAGGACTTGAACCCCCAACCTACTGATTACAAGTCAGTTGCTCTACCAATTGAGCTAGGCCGGCAAATGGTGGAGGATGCAGGGCTCGAACCTGCGACCCCCTGCTTGTAAGGCA
>NZ_VZDQ01000014.1 GCF_009602435.1 Sediminibacillus terrae | reverse complement strand
GTCCTCCCGGATTCCGACGGAATTCCTCGTGTTCCGCCGTACTCAGGATCCACTCCGGAGGAAACAATCTTTCAACTACAGGGCTCTTACCTTCTTTGGCTGATCGTTCCAGATCGATTCGCTTAAATTGTTTCTTGGTAACTCCGATGGAGTGTCCTACAACCCCAGAAAGCAAGCTCTCTGGTTTGGGCTGTTTCCGTTTCGCTCGCCGCTACTTGGGAAATCGCGTTTGCTTTCTCTTCCTCCGGGTACTGAGATGTTTCAGTTCCCCGGGTCTGCCTCGCTTATCCTATGAATTCAGATAAGCGTCCTGCCCCATTACGGGCAGGGGGTTCCCCCATTCGGAAATTCCCGGATCAATGCCTACGTACGGCTCCCCGAGACATATCGGTGTTTGTCCCGTCCTTCTTCGGCTCCTAGTGCCAAGGCATCCACCGTGCGCCCTTCTTCACTTAACTTATCGTTCGTGAATGACGTGTTACTTCAATGTCGTTGAATGTCTTGCATAGTCTAGTTCCGGCTCCTGCTGAGCAGTCGCCTTCACTTCCTATTTATCTTATCTAGTTTTCAAGGTACAAACTTCCACACGAGGTGGTGACTTCTGTGTTCGTCACAGGACGTGACGGCATTTAACAGAAGATCCTTTGAGGTTTTGATCCCTCAAAACTGAACCAAACAACCAAGTATGCCCTGTGTTTAGCTCGAAAGAGCTAATTCCTGTCCAGCTCCGGCACCCAGCGACTAGCACAACTTCCCTCACCTCCGTACGATAAGTCAACATCAGCTCACGATGCTCGCTGTGTTTCCTTTATCTCCTTCGGTTCAGTCCAGTTTGTACGTCGCTAACCGGGCGCCTTCGCCTTTCGTATATCCTTAGAAAGGAGGTGATCCAGCCGCACCTTCCGATACGGCTACCTTGTTACGACTTCACCCCAATCATTGGCCCCACCTTCGGCGGCTGGCTCCAAAAGGTTACCTCACCGACTTCGGGTGTT
>NZ_VZDQ01000012.1 GCF_009602435.1 Sediminibacillus terrae | reverse complement strand
TTTAAGCGAATCGATCTGGAACGATCAGCCAAAGAAGGTAAGAGCCCTGTAGTTGAAAGATTGTTTCCTCCGGAGTGGATCCTGAGTACGGCGGAACACGAGGAATTCCGTCGGAATCCGGGAGGACCATCTCCCAAGGCTAAATACTCCCTAGTGACCGATAGTGAACCAGTACCGTGAGGGAAAGGTGAAAAGCACCCCGGAAGGGGAGTGAAAGAGAACCTGAAACCGTGTGCCTACAAGTAGTCGAAGCCCGTTAATGGGTGACGGCGTGCCTTTTGTAGAATGAACCGGCGAGTTACGATCTCCTGCAAGGTTAAGTCGGATAGACGGAGCCGCAGCGAAAGCGAGTCTGAACAGGGCGAATCGAGTAGGGGGTCGTAGACCCGAAACCGTGTGATCTACCCATGTCCAGGGTGAAGGTCAGGTAACACTGACTGGAGGCCCGAACCCACGCGTGTTGAAAAACGCGGGGATGAGGTGTGGGTAGGGGTGAAATGCCAATCGAACACGGAGATAGCTGGTTCTCTCCGAAATAGCTTTAGGGCTAGCCTCAAGAGTTGAGTACTGGAGGTAGAGCACTGATTGGACTAGGGGCCCTCATCGGGTTACCGAATTCAGTCAAACTCCGAATGCCAGCCACTCGATCTTGGGAGTCAGACTATGGGTGATAAGGTTCATAGTCGAAAGGGAAACAGCCCAGACCGCCAGCTAAGGTCCCAAAGTATACGTTAAGTGGAAAAGGATGTGGAGTTGCTTAGACAACCAGGATGTTGGCTTAGAAGCAGCCATCATTTAAAGAGTGCGTAATAGCTCACTGGTCGAGTGACTCTGCGCCGAAAATATACCGGGGCTAAACGTATCACCGAAGCTGCGGATTGTTCTTGCGAACAATGGTAGGAGAGCGTTCTAAGTGCAGCGAAGTCAGACCGTGAGGACTGGTGGAGCGCTTAGAAGTGAGAATGCCGGTATGAGTAGCGAAAAAAGAGTGAGAATCTCTTTCACCGAAAGCCTAAGGTTTCCTGAGGAAGGCTCGTCCGCTCAGGGTTAGTCGGGACCTAAGCCGAGGCCGAAAGGCGTAGGCGATGGACAACAGGTGGATATTCCTGTACCACCTCCTTTCCGTTTGAACGACGGGGGGACGCAGAAGGATAAGGAAAGCGCACTGCTGGTCATGTGCGCCCAAGCAGTGAGAGAGTCGGATAGGCAAATCCGTCCGGCAATCTCGAGCTGTGACGGGGAGGGAAAATAAGTACCGAAGTTCCTGATTTCACACTGCCAAGAAAAGCCTCTAGTGAGGAAAGAGGTGCCCGTACCGCAAACCGACACAGGTAGGCGAGGAGAGAATCCTAAGGTGATCGGGAGAACTCTCGTTAAGGAACTCGGCAAAATGACCCCGTAACTTCGGGAGAAGGGGTGCTTCTTTTGCGAGAAGCCGCAGTGAATAGGCCCAAGCGACTGTTTAGCAAAAACACAGGTCTCTGCGAAGCCGTAAGGCGAAGTATAGGGGCTGACACCTGCCCGGTGCTGGAAGGTTAAGGGGACGCGTTAGCCG
>NZ_VZDQ01000021.1 GCF_009602435.1 Sediminibacillus terrae | reverse complement strand
TCTTTAGAATTAGTGAGTGAATGTGGTGCAGGCGGGAAACCCTTTCGGTGGGCCTTTCAGGCCGAGGCCGGTAACAGAGGCTTTCAGCCGCAGAGCAAACCACCAGTTCACACTGGTGGTTTTGATTCTCCCTTCAACCCTGTTCAAATAGCTATTAAGGAGTACACAGCGTGAAAATTGGATATCGAACACTTAAAACAGCTACTGGCACACCGATAGCAATTTGGCTGGCTCAATTACTGCAGCTTCAAAACTTTGTTTCTGCAGGGATCATTGCTTTACTATGCATACAGCCGACACGTAAACGTTCGATGCTCACATCGTGGCATCGTTTTGGTGCATGCTTGCTGGCAATGGTTTTTTCTTTTGCCGTTTTCGAGACAATCGGCTTTCATCCATTGGCCATCGGCATCTTGCTTGTTTTATTTATCCCAACAACCGTTTTATTGAAGTTGACCCCGGGAATTGTGACCAGCTCGGTAATTATCTTGCACTTATACAGCTCCGGCGAGATAACCTTTTCTTTATTAGTCAATGAGTTTTTTCTGATCGTCATAGGGATCGGGACAGCTCTGCTTTTGAATTTATATATGCCCAGCCTCGAAAACAACTTGGTTGATTTGCAGGAAAAAGTAGAGAATAATTTCCGCACCATTTTAAAAGAAATAGCCATATACCTGCGGGAAGGTCGAGAAACGTGGACAGGAAAGGAGTTGACCGAGACTGATGAATTGTTGGATAAAGCAGAACGACTGGTTGCCCGGGATATTGAAAACCATTTATTAAGAGATAAACACACCTTTTTTGATTATTTCATTATGCGGAAAAAACAGTTCGAATTACTTCGCCGGATGCTTCCGCTTGTCAGCCAAATGGACAGGCTGTATGAACAAAACTACCGAATGGCAGATTTTTTTGATGAACTAGCTGAAGCAGTGCATCCCGGCAACACTGCAAAGCTTCATTTGGAAACTCTGCGTGAATTGCGTAAAACGTTTGATAAGGATGACTTGCCAAAAACAAGAATCGAGTTCGAAACGAGGGCGAACTTGTTTCGCTTGCTATATGAAATCGAGCAATATCTGGTGTTGAAAAAGACCTTTAAGCCGAGCGATGTATGATTAGTTGCCAAAAGAAAAAGGCTGTCACTGTCCATTTGAAAAGATAATACAGTGCCAGCCTTTTTTTATATAAACATAGACAATCCCATTGTCACGGTTGACAATACCATGGCGATGATCATAATATAAATAACTAATTTTATCCGTCTTTCCCGTTTGGACGGTTTACGCTTCACTGTTTGTTCCGTATTGTTTTTAGCCATTGCATTTCCTCCTTCACCCCTGTAACTACTTGTATTTTACCGCGATTGTGCAAAATGGACAAGTCCCCTGGGAATTAAAAAAGCAAACAATTTCATATATAACAGAATGGAACGTAACATTATGTTAAACCGGCTGTCTACAAATTGCGGGGAGAGACAATGGAAAATCCGTACAGGGAGGAAGAAGCCTTTTCTGCAAATAAATGGGGATGGAAAAAATCGAACATTCTCCCAAGCCTCTTTTTGATCCATACACAATTCAAGCCATGGAGGCACTTTGAGCAGTAGGGGGAAAGGGAAAATCCTAGTATATAGGGGCTGATAAAAGTGAAACAAATTCGAGTGTTATTAGCAAAAGCAGGATCGGATGGAAACAACCAGCATGCTTTGGGAATAGCTCAGCTATGCATGGCCTTTCGTGATCATGGCATGGAAGTAATTTCTACAGGGCTAAGACAGTCGCCAGAACAAATAGCCCAGGCTGCCGTTCAGGAAGATGTCGACGTTGTCGGACTCTCTTCCTTGTCAGGCGAACATCGTTTACTGTTCCCCGAGGTGGTAGAGGCATTGCGGGCAAGAAATGCCGTCGAAATACCGGTTATCGGCGGAGGGATCATACCGGCTGAAGATATATCGTATCTTGAGGAAAAAGGGACTAAAAAAGTATTTACCAGCGATGCTACTACGGACGCACTGGCGGCTTATATCAAGCGTCTTATCGGTCCTGAGTACATGGCGCCCAAAAAAATCGCCCATATCGGAATTGCGGTAAGGTCAATAAATAAATCGCTCCCTTTTTACCATGATGTGCTTGGGCTGACAGTGGAGAAAATAGAGGATGTGGACACGGAACAGGTGAAAGTGGCTTTTTTGAAAATAGGGGAAACGCGATTGGAATTGCTCGAACCATTGGATGAACAATCATCCATTCATCGCTTTCTTGATAAAAAAGGAGAAGGGCTGCATCATCTTGCTTTTGAAGTGGATGATTTGGATGAGCGATTGTCTGTTTATCGACTGCAAGGCATACGATTACTGAACAAAACGCCGGTAGCAGGTGCTGATAACAGTCGTATCGCTTTTTTTCATCCCGACGCTTCCGGACGCGTGTTGATTGAATTATGTCAGCATGAGGAGGGAGAGTGAATGGATATTTTCGGAAAAATAAACGAACTCTATGATAAAAGAAGACAAGTAGAATTGGGCGGGGGAGATAAGCGAATAGAAAAGCAGCATGAGAAGGGGAAAATGACAGCTCGTGAAAGAATTCATCATCTGTTGGATGATGAATCGTTTGTCGAGTTGAATCCTTTTGTCGAGCACCGTGTGACTGACTTCGGAATGGCTGATAAAGGCACTCCGGGCGAAGGAGTCGTCACAGGTTATGGAGAAATCGATGGCAGGCCAATCTATTTATTCGCCCATGATTTCACTGTGTATGGTGGTGCTCTGGGGGAAATGCATGCGAAAAAAATTGCAGCCGTGATGGATCTTGCCGCCAAGAACGGAACCCCTTTCGTCGGGTTGAGTGATTCCGGCGGCGCGCGGATTCAAGAAGGGGTAGCTTCACTGGACGGGTATGGTCAAGTGTTTTACCGCAATGTAATTTATTCCGGCGTGATTCCCCAAATATCTATTATCATGGGTCCCTGTGCCGGTGGCGCAGTATATTCTCCCGCGCTCACCGATTTTGTCATTATGGTCGAGGAGACATCGCACATGTTCATCACCGGTCCGAAAGTAATCGAAACAGTCACAGGTGAAAGTCTGAATGTGGACGGTTTAGGTGGTGCTTCCATACATAATCAAGTAAGCGGCAATGCTCATTTGAAGGCAGCGACAGAAGAGGAAGCATTGAATCAAGTCCGTCGACTTGTCGGTTATCTTCCCTCCAGCAATAAAGAAAAACCGCCTAAGCAAAGTTGCCAGGAAGGAGAGGATTACCGCCCGGATTTATTGGAAATAGTGCCGTTTGACACAATACGGCCCTATGATGTAAGAAAAGTCATCGAGCAGATTGTCGATTCTGAATCTTTTCTGGAAATCCATCCGCAATTCGCCAAAAATATTGTGGTCGGGTTTGCCAGGATGCATGGCGAGTCAATAGGACTGGTGTGCAACCAGCCCAAACATTTAGCCGGAAGCCTTGACATTGACAGTAGCGACAAGGCTGCACGCTTCATCCGCTTTTGTGACAGCTTTCAGATCCCATTGATCACTGTAGAAGATGTAAGCGGATTTTTTCCTGGTGTCAAACAGGAGCATGGCGGGATTATCCGGCACGGGGCCAAAATATTATATGCTTATTCGGAGGCTACTGTTCCGAAGATCACGGTGATCACCAGGAAGGCTTATGGCGGAGCGTACGTGGCCCTGAATAGTAAATCCATTGGAGCGGACCTTGTTTTCGCTTGGCCGAATGCAGAAATAGCAGTAATGGGCCCGGAAGGTGCAGCCAATATCATATTTGCACGGGAAATCGCTGAGAGTGAAAATCCAGAAATAACAAGACAAGAAAAAATCGCCGCCTATAGAGAAAAAATCGCCAACCCTTATATTGCGGCCGGTCTGGGGATGATCGATGATATCATAGATCCAAGGGAAACCAGGCTTGTACTGTTGAAGGGTCTGAAAATGCTGAAAAACAAACAAGAAGAACGACCGGTCAAAAAACATGGCAACATTCCTTTGTGAATGGTTACCGGATGAAAAAATTGACAGGGGTCCTCGATTTTCAGTAACGTAATAAGTAGACAGAGATGTCCTTTTAAACGACGAGGAGGTACATGAAACATGCCAGAAGTGAATCAGGAACGTATCGTAGAAGAATTCCTGGAACTTGTCCAGGTGAATTCGGAAACAGAGCATGAAGAAGAAATAGCAAAGGTTTTGAAAAAAAAATTCACAGAGCTAGGGCTGGAAGTAGTGGAAGACGACAGCAAAACGAAGACCGGACATGGTGCCAACAATTTGGTATGTACGCTGAAAGGTAACAAACCGGAAGTTGATACGATATACTTCACATCCCATATGGATACCGTCGTTCCCGGTAACAATATCAAACCTTCTTTAAAAGAAGGCTATGTCGTCTCCGATGGTACAACGATTTTGGGAGCTGATGACAAAGCCGGACTGGCAGCCATGCTGGAAGCAATCAAACTTCTCAAAGAAAATGAGATCAATCATGGTGACATCCAGTTTGTTATCACTGCTGGAGAGGAATCTGGCCTTGTCGGTGCAAAAGAACTGGATATTTCATTGGTGGACGCTTCCTATGGATATGCTGTAGACAGTAATGGAACTGTGGGAGATATTATCGTAGCTGCTCCCACCCAAGCTAAGATCAATGCAGTAGTAAAAGGGAAAACGGCACATGCAGGAGTGGCTCCGGAAAATGGCATTTCAGCAATCACTTTGGCAGCAAAGGCTATATCGAAAATGCCGCTTGGCAGAATCGACGAAGAGACGACTGCCAATATCGGACGATTCGAAGGTGGATCGAAAACCAATATCGTCTGTGATCATGTGGAAATATTGGCAGAGGCGCGTTCCCTTGTCCCGGAAAAGATGGAAGCCCAAGTCAAGAAGATGAAGCAGGCATTCGAAGAAACTGCCGAAGAATTTGGAGGCAGTGTCGATTTAGATATCAAAGTCATGTACCCTGGTTATAAACAGAAAGCTGGAGACCATGTGGTAGAAGTTGCACGCAGAGCTGCCAAGTCTATCGGACGTGACAGTCAGTTGCTTGAAAGTGGAGGCGGAAGCGACGCTAATGTGATAGCGGGTCACGGTATCCCTACTGTTAATTTAGCTGTTGGCTATGAAGATATCCACACAACAAATGAACGTATGCCGGTGGGCGAGCTGGTGAAAATAGCGGAACTGATTACAGCCATCGCAGGAGAGGCTGCAAAATCGTAAAGGCAAGGGTTGTCCCTCACATGGGGCAGCCCTTCCTAAGCACATAAGAAGAGTATTTCAATGATCAACTGCTCTGCTTTTGAACCAGCTCAGGGAGTCTGTTCTCTGATAGTGAACCGAGCTTGCCGGATGAAGGACGGAAGGCCATCGTCGGATCTTTCAAGTGAAACGTATATATAATTAAAATCAGATAATAGTAGTAAAACACTGTTCGAAAGGAGCTTGAGGATGAAAAACAGCATAAAATGGAATGATAAAATGTCATTTACCGGCTTTACGCCCTCCGGTCATCAGATACATATGGATGCATCCGAAGAAGTCGGAGGGGAAAATAGCGGGGCACGGCCAACTGAATTACTGTTAAATGCTATAGCCGGATGCACTTCAATTGATATTATTTCCATTTTGAAAAAAATGCGTCTGCACCCTGAGTCATTTGAAGTGGAAATTGATGGAGCACGAGCAGAAGAGCATCCCAAAAGGTTCACAGCCATTCATATTCACTACGTTTTGACAGGAGAACTTCCAGAAGAAAAAGTAGTAAGAGCCATTCAGTTGTCAAAGGACACCTATTGTTCCGTAGCGCACTCTGTAAATGCAGAAATCACCGTCAGTTATGCGATAAACGGGGTGGATGGTTCACAGGGAATTTAATAGATAAGCCGGAGGTCCTCAAGCGTCTAACGCTTGGGGCCTTGTCTGTCTGTAGGGGGAAGCCAATGTTTCCTCTGTTTTCTGGATTTCTTTCCAGGTAGAACAGTTGACACGATGAACTGAAATGAATATGATTACAGTTATACACCAAAGCAACTTATATCATGATCTTATAGGAGGCATCCTAGTGAACAGCGAATTTACGTTGGCCGTACACAGTTTAACTTATCTGGCATTGCATCCTGGCTGGATGGCTACAAGCAATGCAATTGCAGAAAGCACTGCTGTTCATCCCGTCAGGGTGCGGAAGGTATTGGGATTGCTTCGTAAACAAGGATACATTGCAGCGAAAGAAGGATGTGCAGGAGGTTTTATTTTGCAGGTGGATCCAGGGGAACTGGACCTTCATGATATTTATAAAATCACTTCCAAAGGTACTTTGCTCCCTAAATGTTCATCCGCAAATCCTGACTGTGTGGTGGGAGCTAATATGAAGACTACATTGACCACTATTTTCGGGAATGCTGAGAAACAGTTAGAAACTTTCTTGGCTGGTTATAGTATAAAAGATGTAGCGCTGATGGTGAGACAACACCCGTCTAAACAAATCACAGAAATAGTAACCGGGTTTTAGTTTCTAACCGGAAAACCAGGCAATACGTATGCCTTAAATGTAATAGAAATAATTACAGTTAAAGGAGGCACAATATGCAATTAAAAAAACGCAAGTATTTAGCAAATAAATGGAAATACGATTATCAAACTTTATCAGTTTATGGTGAAATCGGAAGGACTGGGGAAAGTCAGTTAATCTATTCCTTTGAAAAGCCTGCAGATGCTGTGTTTTTTGTTACTTCCGGATTTGTACGTTTATTCAACAAGGAGACGTGCAGAACGAAAATTGTAGGGGCTGGAGAATTTTTCGGTGACCGCTCGGTGTTTTTTACAAAGCATATCTATGTAGAGGCTGTTACTCCTGTTGAATATGTGAGGATCGATGAGAAGGCATACAGCAGGTTGATGAGACATGAACCGAAGCTGGCCGTTGAACTGATAACCAATATTTCAAAGAATCAGCTTTATTTAACCGAAAAACAATCCTTGCTTTCGGAAACTAAAGAAATGTTTAGTCAGATGAAGAAAGGTTATAGCAAAGTCCATCGTTTGAAAAAGAATGACCATCAGCTCTGTTGTCATTGTTCCTAATTCGAAAAGTGACCGGAATAAGAAAAACCGAACGGATTCAAAAGCTAATCGAATTCGTTCGGTTTATTTTGTCAGTAATCATTTATCCCAGTCCTTCTATCTGTCTTCTTATTTATGAGATGAATGATAATCGCTTTCGTGCAAATCCCTAACTCCGTTTTCCGTATCGGTGCACCCACCATTAGCTTCATTGGGAAGGAGAAAAATTTATTGGAACGAAGGTATACATACAGCAGCATTATCAGAAAAAGGATGGGGTAGAATGACAGTGGATTCTTTATCAGAACGCTTTCGATCGTTTTCCCTCAACGAATGCAGAGGTTCCAGCAGGTTGTATGAGTGCCTGGCAGAGGAAATTGCAAATGACGCCGAGGTGCTGGTTATGAGTGAGCATGCAAATCCTGGACAGCCAATACCAAACTTGTTGCTTGGTGCTGTACACTATCTTTTACAAGATAGTCAACATCCATTGAAACAGTTTTATCCTAGTCTGACTGCTAATCCCGCTATGCCGGAAAAGGCGTTTCCTTGGTTCAAGGACTTTTGTCGAATCCATGAAAAAGGAATAAAGCAGCTGATCACAAAAAAATTGGTGCAAACGAATGAAGTTAGACGCTGTGCCTATCTCTATCCAGTCTTTTGTCATATTTACCAGCAATCGGGCCGCCCGCTGTCTCTCATTGAACTTGGGTGCAGCGCGGGTTTGCAATTGTTGTGGGACAAATATGCTTACCGGTATGGAAATGGTTTGATGGTTGGTAATGCAAATGCCCGATTGGTGCTCAGTTCAGAAGTAAGGGGGGACAGGCTTCCGTTGTTGCGAAAGAGTCCACCAGTTGCAGAAAGGATAGGGATCGACTTACATATCAGTAATCTTGATGATCCGGTCGATTATGCATGGCTGAAGGCATTGATTTGGCCAGAACATCAAACCAGAAGAACCGCATTTGAACGTGCCGCTTATCAGTATGAGAACGAAGCGGCCCATCTGGAACTGATCGAAGGGAATGGTGTGGAGCTGCTGGAACACGTTGCGGCTGGGATATCGTATGAATCCACTATTTGTGTTTTTCATACCCATGTCGCAAATCAAATCCCTGCTGAAGAAAAACGGAAGCTGTTGAATAGGATCAAGCATATCAGTGAGAAACGGGAAATTTTCCATATATACAATAATATGTATGACCGGCTGCTTCACCTAGACCGGCATTCAGCCGGAAAAGAGACTCATGGAACAGTGGGAAGCACAGATGGGCATGGCAGCTGGTTCGAATGGCGGCTGGGTCAACAGGAGAAGCATTGAAATGGATACGGCTTCTTAATCATCGGAAACCGGAAGCAGATTATATAAACAGATATACAGCCCTGGATGTCCCTCGTTGGTTACAAAACAAGACCTGACTGAACCTCTGATGAAAATCGCAGCATCAGTGACCTGTTGAATGCGAATCCTGCCGTCAGGTATCTTGTCTTTGCCTTGATAAGGATAGGAAGAGAAGGTGTTAAGTAGTGGACTCGGCTTAATCTTATTCGAGCAGGTTTTTGAAAAACAGAAAGGGAATATGGGCTGAAAAGCGTAAAGCAAATGAAAAAAATGAGACCAAGTCCGGTTTGATTTGATATGATATAGAAGAAAACTATTTGTATGCAATAGGAGGCAGCCATGGAGAAAAAAACAAGGGTAGGTTTGATTTTTGGCGGTAAATCTGCGGAGCATGAGGTTTCCTTGCAATCGGCCAAAAACATTGTTGATGCGATAGATAAAGAGAAGTATGAAGTAACATTGATCGGAATTGACAAAGAAGGCAAATGGCATTTAAATAATCAGTCACACTTTCTCATGAATGAGGAAAATCCGAAATTGATCGAGTTGAACAAATCCAACCAGCATATTGCTATCATCCCAGGAGAAGATGAGCAGCAAATGATGAATTTAAAAGAGACTGTCAAGCTGGAGCAGCTTGACGTAATTTTTCCGATTCTGCATGGAACGCTAGGCGAAGATGGCAGTATTCAGGGCATGATGCGTCTGGCGAATCTGCCGTATGTCGGATCAAATGTGCTGGGTTCGGCGGTATGTATGGACAAAGATATAACGAAAAAATTATTGCAGCAGGCAGGTATCGAAGTAGCAAAGTCCGTAACGTTGAAAAAGCATCAAAAAGAAACAGTATCTTTTGCCGATGTAAAAGAACAGTTGGGGCTGCCTGTCTTTATAAAACCTGCCAGCCAGGGGTCTTCTGTAGGCGTTAGCAAGGTGAACGATGAAGCAGCTTTCCGAAAAGCAATCGAGACGGCTTTCGATTATGATCATAAAGTATTGATTGAAGAAAGCGTGGAGGGCCGCGAAGTGGAATGTGCCGTCTTGGGAAATGAGGAACCAAAGGCTTCATTGCCAGGTGAAATTCTTCCGCAAGGAGACTTTTATTCCTATGAAACAAAATATATTGATGAAAACGGAGCAGTCCTAGAGATTCCAGCGCAGTTGTCCGAAGAAGAGGTACAAACCATTCAAGATACGTCCAACAAAGCATTCCGCGTGCTTGAATGTGAAGGGCTGGCAAGGGTGGACTTTTTCCTGAAAGCGGATGGCACGCTTGTGCTGAATGAGGTAAACACATTGCCGGGTTTTACGAAAATCAGTATGTACCCTCAGCTTTGGGGAGTGAGCGGATTATCCTATCCTGATTTGATTGATCAGTTGATTCAGTTGGCCCTCGCCAGACACGAAAGGGATAAGGTGTTGAAAAATACGGTAGAATAAAAGAATGTCCTGCCCCGATTTCGCCAGTAACCGACTTGCGAAATCGGGGCGTTTTTTATATCTGCTTGCAGTCTGTCTTGGAAAGCTGTTGCCTGATATCCATCACTTTTTGTAAATGCATTCCTTCATGGAAAATGGTACGGACTAATACCTGTTCAATCGTATGCATTCCCATTTCTGTCGCTGGGAACGTTTCGTCCATTCGTTCACCATACCGTTCTTTTATATCCCCGGGTTGCCTCGTGAGCAATCTTTTTATCGTCTCTAGACTGGGTGTTTCCGCGGTGAAATCTGCCGGTGAACTACCGAAGCCAAACCAGCTATGATATTCATGCGGGACGTTCTGCTTTTCTTTTGTTAAAGTTTCCAGCCACAAAAATTGATCAAGGTAAACATGGCCGAGATTCCAACGTATGTTATTGTTGAATCCCGGAGGAACAAAGTCTGCCTCTTCTTCAGTAACAGGAAGAACAGCGTCCAGAAGTTCCGTACGGTATGTTTCCATTTGGCGGAACAATATTCGATGACGAGTTTCCATTCCTACTTCCCTCATTTCATTCGTATTTTCCATAACTAATTCGCTTTTCAGCTGGATATTCCTTCCCGTTTGATCGGATGGATGTCACCAAAAGGTTATTTCTGGTAGAATTGTGAAAGGGGTTACACCATTGGGGCGAAAAGGGGAGTGTTCATCTTGGAATGGGAAAGAAATTTAGTAACAACAGAAAGAGGGAGTTTCGAGTTCTTCATCAAAGGGCAAGGGAAACCAATCTGTATCACTCACCTTTATTCAGCATTTAATGAAAGCGGCGACAACTTTGCCGACACCTTTACAAGCAATAACATGGTTTATTTGATCAATCTCCGGGAGACAGGATCCTCAGCGAGGGCAGAGCAATTTCATCAGCTCAGCATGCTGGAAACCGTAATGGATTTGGAAGCAATCAGACAATCGCTCGGCTTAAAAACTTGGTACTTTGCCGGTCATTCGACAGGAGGAATGTTGGGACTGGTGTATGGCATTTATTTTCCGGACAGCTTGGCTGGATTGATCGTTGTCGGAACTGCCGCAAGAGATTATACCGTCTCGTCTTCCTCTATTTATCATCCTGATCATCCCGATTTCCACCGAATGCAAGAATTGCTTGAATTGTTGAAGAAATCGAACCTCGGGGCTGTTCAGAGAGAAGCATTGACAAAGGAAAGGACGAAACTGTCCCTCTATAATCCGGAAGAATATGAACAACTTTTTTCCAGACAAATAAAGAAAGCATTGTCCAAGGAGAGAATCGAGTTTTTCAGCCGTGAACTGGCTATCTTTGATTTAACAAGCAAGCTTCCTGGCTGTCAGCCGAATCTTTTGATTCTTTGCGGTAAATATGATGTCCAGTGCCCATGGGAGTTTTCAAAGGAAATAAATGAACTTGTTCCCGGTTCCCGTTTCATCACCTACGATAAAAGTAATCATTACCCGTTTCTGGAACAAAAACAAGCTTTTTTACGAGATATACATCACTTCTTGGAAGGGAAACCTCCTTATTAGCACACCAATGCGAAAAAATAAAGCACGTCTCTTCTCAAATGACAGGTGACATAGTATGATGTAGAAGTATGTCAATTAACTAGCAGAGGTAGATATTCATGGTTTCTGAAAAAATTTCCCCTTATATTTCTTTTACAAGGGAAGAGTGGGCAAAACTCCGTTTCAATACACCGATGACACTCACGAAGGCAGAAATAAAGGAACTACAGGGGATCAATGAACGATTATCAGTGGAAGAAGTAGAAAAAATTTATTTGCCGTTGACCCGGTTGCTGAATTTATACATCAACGCATCCCAGCAGCTTCATTCTGTGACAGATCAGTTTTTTGGACAAGCTACACGTAAGGTTCCGTATATCATAGGGGTTGCCGGCAGTGTTGCCGTAGGAAAAAGTACGACATCAAGAATCCTTCAGTCCCTTTTATCCAGGCTGCCAGAGCATCCGAAGGTGCAAATCGTCACGACTGACGGTTTTTTGTTCCCCAATGCCACCTTGGAAAAGGAAGGCTTAATGGACAAAAAAGGCTTTCCGGAAAGCTATGACATCAAAAAGCTCATCCACTTTTTGAGCGATTTGAAATCTGGCAAGGAAAAAGTGCGGGCGCCTGTATATTCCCATTTCACATATGATATCGTACCGGATGAATATGTCGAAGTGGATGGTGCAGATATTGTAATCATTGAAGGCATCAATGTTCTGCAGACACCGGTGACAAATGAGATGCTATCCAGGTTATACGTATCTGATTTTTTTGATATGTCATTATTTGTGGATGCAGATGAAGTGGATATCAAACGATGGTACATAGAGCGATTCAAGATTTTAAAAGAGTCAGCCTTTAAAGATCCAAATGCTTATTTTAATCGATATGCGAATCTCAGCGATGCAGAAGCCGAACAAGTCGCTGTTGATATTTGGAACCGGATAAACAAGAAAAATCTGGAACTGAATATATCACCGACCAAGTACCGGTCGACCATCATATTCAAAAAAGGGAAAGACCACCTAACGGAAAAGATCAGCTTAAGAAAAGTCTAACAAAACGGAATGCTCTTGGAGGGCATTCCGAGGACCTTTTAATGAAAAATATCAGTCATTGTCTGGAGCCTTGCCATATTTTATGGGAAGGGTTTTTTTTCGTTATGGAATTAGTAAAAGGAACGTCCGTGGATTTTAAAGCGGCCCAGTAAAGTACATCCGGTCAATGCTCTTTTTCTTCTTCGTTATGGACATATAAATCGGGGGCATCAAGTTGGTCCACTGAATAAAAGAAGGAAATTTGCTAGTTTTGTAGTATTCCTATTTTATCGGGTTTTCTGTGTCCATCAGCAGCTGGAGTAACTTTATCCAATTTATGCAAAGCGACTCTACAAGTAGTATCTGTACAGGGGTTTGTCTGAATTCCTGCCATAATGAGTGGAGACCGATAATCAGTTTGGCGGTTCTCATGATTGAGTCCTCCTGTTTTTTAAAAAGTTTATCAAAATGGTGCAAAGGGGTGTTGGATATGAGCGAAAAATTAATCAGGGTAGGCACAACTTATTTACCGGTAACAGATGTGAACAGAGCTTCTGACTGGTATGTTACCAAGCTGGATGCTGCCTTGTCCTACCGGGATGATGAAAAAGCGATCATCAACTTTGCCGGCCAAAGCTTTTTTCTAGTAAAAGCAGAGAAGGACCAAACGGCAAATTTCCGGAACTGCATGGGGAAGGATCATTTTTCTGTCACGTTTGAGGTGGACGGACAGGAGGCACTTCATGCTGCTAGATCAGAGCTGGATGGGAAAGGGGTGAAGGTCGGGCCGATTGAAGATAGAGGGCATCCAGGTGAAAATTTTATTTTTTATGATATAGACGGCAATATATTCGACGTATGGAGCGAATTAAGCCCCAGTTATAAACAGTTGCACGGCATGCGCCGAACAAGACGTGTTTTGGATAACGAAGGGATGGATTTCGATCACTGGTTGGAAAACTACCTTGAGGCTTGGAGAAAATTTTCATTGGACGATTTAAAACGGTATATTGCAAACGATTATCAAGCGCGGGAGTCAAGGGATTCCGAGATTGTCGATTTTGGTTACCAACAATCCCTTGAAGGCTGGGAGCAGGCATTTACACAATTAGAAGGCTCGGCTGAATGGTTGTTGTCTGTCCATGATAGAATAACAACCGGTGAAAATGAAGCAATTGCTATTATTTCCGCTACACTGGAAATCGAAGGAAAACCTCTTGATACTGCAAATTTGTTTTTTGATGTTTTTAAAAGAAGCAATAAACATGGTGAATGGAAAATGGTTAGAAGTTATATAGAAGCTGGAATTCCTTGTGACCAACTCCGGTTTTCTGGAGCGCTAAACGAAATGATTGCACTCGAACAAGGTAGAGGATGAAAGTGGAGAAAGAAATGGAATATGTAAAAATAGACCAATTAGATAAACAACGAATAACTGCCTTTTTTAACGAACACTGGGGCAGTACGGAAATGGTCGTCACGAGTGGAAGGTACCATTGCGATAGACTTCCTGGGTTTGCGGCAATTGCTGATGGTGGAAAAATTGGCGGGATGATCACCTATTCAATAGCTGGGAAAACTTGTGAAATAATCTCGTTGGACAGCTTGCTGGAGGAACGGGGTATCGGCACAACTCTTGTAAAGATGGTGGAAGATATGGCCAAAAAAACAAAATGTACTAGTGTAAAATTGGTTACCAGCAATGATAATATCCATGCTATTGGATTTTATCAGCGTAGAGGTTATCGTATAACCACAATCCACCGGAATGCCATCGATCGAGCCAGACAGGTGAAACCTCAAATCCCTTTTGTGGCAGAAAATGGGATACCCATCCGGGATGAGCTGCTATTGATAAAACAACTGTAATAAGGGAAAATGAATTTACATAACATGAATATCGGAAATAGATATAATTCACAAAACAGCTGAACGGGGACCCATTCAGCTGTTTTGTTTTTGTATAGGAAAATGGCTGAAACAGCCACATCCAGCTCCAGCGTCTACCCCCCTCGAGGTCTTAAACCCATCCTCTGTGTGGCAGATAGCGCCACGCCGAGGCTGTTCTTAAGCTTGTCGGAGGCCTTAAACGATGTGGGTCATGCAGACGTTGCCACAGGACGTGGCGGCTTTAGCCTGTACTCCTTTAAACAGATGCTTGCGCTTTTGTCCATCCAGTTACAATTTGGTTATGAAAGATAATTCGTACTTTACCGCCTCCTGGAAGCATAGTTTTTTGCATTAGAAACAAAATGATACTAGCAAGTAATTTGAGGAGGTTGGTTTATGCCTTTGAATGTCACACAAAAACTGATCAAGGACCATTTGATGTCCGGTGAAATGATAGCGGGTACCGAAATCGGGCTCCGTATCGATCAGACGCTGACGCAGGATGCCACTGGTACAATGGTGATGCTCGAGTTGGAAGCTATGGGACTTGATTATGCAAAAACGGAGGCTTCCGCTCAATATGTCGATCACAATCTTATTCAGGTAGACAGTAAAAATCCTGATGATCATTTGTTTTTGCAAAGTGCTACAAGACGTTTCGGGTTATATTACAGTCGTCCCGGTAATGGTGTCAGCCATCCGGTGCATATGCAGCGATTGGCCAAACCGGGTAAAACGTTGCTTGGTTCGGACAGCCACACTTGTGCAAATGGTTGTATGGGAATGCTCGCAATGGG
Organism: Sediminibacillus terrae; assembly: GCF_009602435.1. Lineage (GTDB taxonomy): Bacteria > Bacillota > Bacilli > Bacillales > Amphibacillaceae > Sediminibacillus > Sediminibacillus terrae. The sequence goes on along the minus strand of NZ_VZDQ01000021.1, from coordinate 594,873 downwards.
GGCGGGCGGCATCGATGTGGCAATGGCGATTGCCGGTGAGCCGTTTTATGTGAAAATGCCGAAAGTATGGGGAGTGAAACTGACCGGCGAGTTACCGGAATGGGTGAGCGCTAAGGATGTTATTTTTGAATTGCTGAAACGCCATGATGTAAAAGGGGGCGTAGGCAAAGTCATTGAATACCACGGGGAAGGCTTGAAAAGCTTGAGTGCCATGGACCGTCATGTTATCGCGAATATGGGAGCGGAACTGGGGGCGACCGGCACTGTCTTTCCGTCAGACGGAGAAATAAAGCGGTTTTTGAAAGAACAGGATCGCGAAAAAGACTGGGTAGAAATAAAAGCGGATCGCGGAGCAGCTTATGACGTGGAGGAAGAAATCAATCTCTCTGAACTAGAGCCGTTAATAGCCAAACCATCCAGTCCCGGCAACGTAGTGCCAGTCAGGGAAATCGCCGGCGAACCCATTTATCAGTCATATGTCGGATCTTCTGCAAATCCGGGTTATCGGGACTTTGCCATCGCTGCAGAAATCGTGAAAGGGAAACAGGTTGCAGACGGTATTTCTTTTGATATCAACCCTACTTCTAGACAAATGCTGACAGACTTAGTCAATGAAGGGCATATTGCAAATCTATTACAGTCCGGAGCCCGTCTCCATCAGGCAGGGTGTAACGGCTGTATCGGTATGGGACAAGCTCCGGCTACCGGAAGAAACAGTCTCCGGACTACACCCCGGAACTTTCCTGGGCGTTCCGGGACCAAAGAGGACAGTGTGTTTCTTTGCAGTCCGGAAACGGCAGCTGCATCAGCGTTAACAGGAGTTATCACGGACCCCAGGACATTGAACGTGGATTATCCGAAAATAAAAGATCCAAGAAAACCTACTATTGATATGAATTTGTTGGATTCCCCGCTAGATCCAGAGCAAGCAAGGCAGGTGGAACTTTATAAAGGACCGAATATCGCATCCATCCCTGAGATGGATGAATTGCCGGATCAGCTTGAGCTTCCGGTCCTGTTGAAGATGGGGGACAATATTTCAACAGATGAAATTTTGGCAGGAGGTGCTCGTGTACTGCCTTTCAGGAGCAATCTCCCGGAAATAAGCAAATTCACCTTTGAGATAGTGGATGAATCCTACTATGAAAGGAGCATGGCAGTCAGGGGACAGGGAGGACATGCGATCATCGGCGGATTTAACTATGGACAAGGTTCGAGCCGGGAGCATGCAGCCCTCGCTCCGAGATTTCTCGGTATGCGGGTAGCCTTAGTGAAGGATTTTGCGAGGATTCATTGGCAAAACCTGGTCAATTTCGGAATTTTGCCCTTGACCTTCAGAGATGAGGATGACTATTCGAAATTGAAGCAAGGCGATGTGCTGGAACTTACGGACTTGCGAAACAAGATTCAACAAGGTAACGAATTCAACATTTCGATAAAAGGAAAAAATCAATCCATTGCTGTCCAGCATGCATTGTCCGGCCGGCAGGTTGAGATGATGCTCAAAGGCGGATTAATCAATTGGGTAAGAGAACGACAGAACGCTGCCAAATCATGAGAAAGGAGAGAAAAATAGTGGATAGAAGGAATGTTTGTAAAGCTTGTGAAGGCACTGGGATGCTGTCCGATGACGAGGAATGGCAATACACCTGTACGGTATGCGGAGGAGACGGGGAATTTTTTCCTGGTGATCGAGCAGAACCAGCCAGACCGATTAATGTAGATGAAAATAACCGACTTTTGGATTAGTTTGCAGAAGCTGGCGTCACAATATTTATGCAAGTCACAGCCGAGTTGGAATTTTTATGGGTTCGAACTCGGTATTTTTATTTGATGGATACATCCCCTTATGCAACCAGGCATTTCGTTTACCGGAGATACGCTTCTTCTTACTTGGTAAACGCAAGAAAGGCAAGGGAGTTTTTCCAGCTGTCTAGCCGTTCTATTAAAAAAGGGACAATATATCCAGTATATTATAGTAGAATGAGAACGGAGATTTCCGTTCTTTTTTAAATTTATGTAACAAATACAAAAGAATTTCGTTTTTATAGTGGAGGGGGGAGCGGAATTGAAAAAATATTTGTTTGCAGAGCTTTTCGAGAAATACCGCCTGCCGCTCTTCCGCTATTTGATGCAAATGAGCAGAAACCGGGAAACTGCAGAAGAACTGCTGCAGGAAACCTTTTATCGGGCAATGATTTCCTTGAAGGTGAAAAACATGGTCCAAGCTAAGGCATGGTTATTTAAAGTGGCTCGGAATCTCTACATAGACCAGGCGAGAAAATCGGAATCAGAGAACAAAATGATTGAAAAGTTAAAAAAGGACTACCAGCCGTCCAGTAAATTAGGGAATCCACAACAACAACTGGAGAGCAAGAATCGTCAGGAGGAACTGGAACACATTTTAGCGAAGCTGCCAGAACGGATGCAGACGATCATTTATTTACGGGAAATTCAGGGCTTCTCCTATAAAGAGCTTGCCACAGCTATGGACCTTTCGGATAGCCAGGTGAAGACTACCTTACACCGGGCCCGACAAAAATTTCAGCAGTATGAGCAGGAGAGAAGGGAGTTAGAGAATGAAAAAAGATGAGGTATTATCGGAGTGGGATGAATCGCAAACCAAGTTGGAGGATCGGAAACAAGCGAAAAAATTGATATGGCGTACCAGGTTTTCCATTGGCTTCACAGTGATTAGGACACTTTTACTGCTTTTATTGGCATATGTATTGTATGTGTTCACGCTTGAAGTTTTTTACAGTATGTCAGGAAAACAGGCTGCATTTGACAGGATGGCAACAACGTTGGTTGAGACGAGAACACCAGGTATAACCATAGAAAAACAAGGAATTGCCCGAGATGCTGCCATCACCCCTTTCCTCACGCAGCAATCTACCTATAGCGTTTACCGGCAGGTTGGGGATTGGAAAGTTTCCGCAGGTGAAGTAACTGTCAAAAAGCGGTTGTTTGGAAAGGTACAGTACCACTTGGATGAACAAAAAAAATATCTTGATGATGAATTCACCGACAATTTCCCCGTCTCTCCTGATTTGCTTGGGAAGACATCTGACGCTAAAGAGCAATCGGGTTTCAGTCTGACCGAGCAATTAGCGAATGTGGAGGACGGTTTTGTAGCACAGGTAAAAGTAGGAGTCAAAAACGGAATGACTCCAGAAAAACTCCGACAGCTTCTTACCAAATATGATTTGGAAATCAATCAAATGGCTGTTTATAGTGGAGAAATAACCAATTATGACGTTTCTTATTCCCAAGCTGGCCAGTTTACCTTCATCTCCCCTCTGATTTTACGGCCAGCACATGAATATGATGAGGAGAACAGACTGAGTTCCTGGCGATTCTCCTTGACGGATAAACAGTCTTTGGCAGAAGCTGAAAAGCAATTGGTTCAGGACTTGGATTGGCTGACCGGACACGGAAGCTATTATGGGAGAAAAGTTGATCAGAAACGGATGGAATATTTGGAAGAAAACGGGATTCAGGTAATCGGCGCCGTGGTGACAGGTCCGGTCCGGGAAATGGAGAAACTGGAACAAGAGGAACAGCTTTATCAATTTCAATTGGGCGGTATTGAAGTATGGAATTGGAGCAAATAGTTGGAAAGGAATGCTAGAACTTTGCTGCTTCACAAGGAGTAACCAGTGACTGTTCTTTTTTCTCGATCGTGTTTTTGGGAGACGGTTTTCTATATCATCGGAGGGATAAAAGTGAAGGTTAACAAACCAACGAAAATAATAGGAATGGCCATTTTTTTATTGACGATATTTATCTTTTTGAATAATAGTTCGTTTTTAACGAAAAACCGGACCGCTCAGCCTTTTTTTCTCGCTCACCGGGGTTTGGCACAGACGTTTTCGATGGAAAATTTAACAGGGGAGACTTGTACGGCGAGGCGTATTTATCAACCAGAGCATGCTTATCTTGAGAACACGATTCCATCTATGAAGGCTGCATTCGATTTTGGGGCGGATATGGTCGAAATAGATATCCGTCCCACAAAGGACGGACAATTCGCTGTTTTTCATGATTGGACACTGGATTGCAGGACCAATGTGAGCGGAGAGCCTTCCGAATACACCATGGAAGAGTTGAAGAAGATCGATATTGGTTATGGTTATACTGCTGATAATGGCCAAAGCTTTCCATTCCGGGGAAAAGGGATTGGTATGATGCCTTCATTGACAGAAGTTTTGACAACTTTTCCTGAACAGTTGTTTTTAATTCATATAAAAAGCGATGATCCTGCTGAAGGGGAACAAATGGCTGACTTTCTTAAAAGCTTAGGCGACAACCAAAGAAAAAGGCTGACAGTTTATGGCGGTAATGCCCCAATAGCAAAAATAAAAGAATTGCTACCAGACCAGCGGGTGATGTCTAAAGCGACATTAAAAAAATGTCTGATTTCTTATCTTTCCGTTGGCTGGACAGGCATGGTTCCTGATGCTTGCAAACACACCCAACTGCACATACCGGAAAAATATGCAAAATGGCTGTGGGGATGGCCGGATAAATTTTTGAACAGGATGGACAAAGTCGATACCAGAGTTATTCTCGTAGCAGGAAATGGCAAATGGTCAGAGGGCTTTGATTCTAAAGCAGACCTAGATAGATTGCCGGAAAATTATTCTGGAGGAGTGTGGACGAATCGTATCGACAGTATAAGCGAACTAATTAAATGAAATCATTAATTAAGCAGGAAAATAGTAAACTTAAATGGAAATTGTCCTTTATCAGACGTTAAAAGGAGAGGGAAGATGCACATAAAAACACTTTTAACAGACCAATTTAATGCCTGCTACGGGAAGGACACATGGTTTGTTTCCATTAAAACTGCAATAAATGGGGTGAACACGGAAGAGGCTTTATGGAAAAACAAGGAGACAATGCATTCCATTTGGGAAATAGTCAATCATTTAATCTATTATAATGCTCTGTATTTGAAAAAATTCAAAGGAGAATCAGGAGGAGAAGCAGTTTTGGATAACGATGCAACATTCACTGTAAGCGTCAAGCCTGGATGGGAAGAAACCACTCATGTATTGGATCAATTGATGGCAGAATGGATTGAAAACATCGAAGCAAGCTCGGATGCACATATGGAAAAATGGGTAACCGAGCTGAACTTTTTGGCGTTGCATCATACGTACCATGTAGGACAGATAGTAAATATACGCAAATCCATCGGTACTTGGGACTCTGCAAGCGGTGTCCTAGGTTAATGATTGATGCTTTAAGAGGAGGAGGATTGATGAAAAAGTGCCCGGCGATACGGCATTTCAATTCATAGAAAGAAGAGGTATAGCACTTTCCAGGTGAGCTTCAAGAACACCAATTCGGTATGAACATTTGAATAGAGCATGCATGGACGAAAGGAAAGGAGGATAGAACGAACATGATAATGACAGAAGAGCTTGCCGACAGAATTGAGCAAGCAGAAATTTCGTGTCTACATTCCAGATTGTCAGCAATCAAAAGAATAGAAGGAAATCCGATGGAGATTGAGTTGAAATGCTTTGGCCATGCAACTTGTTTTTCGGCGGCCGGCATTCCTGGTCCGTCTTTTAATACAGTGAAGGGGCTGGAGGATAGCGATGTTAGGCTACTTGACCAAATAATCGAATTTTATGAACAGCGGGGTATTCCCGTACGTTGGGAACTAACACCTGCACATGTGTCCCGGCAATTGCTGACTCCTTTAAGTGAAAAGGGATACTATCATTCGGATTTCCATACTTCCCTCTATGTGTCTGTTTCTTCGGTGGTAACGGATGAAAAGGAAGATGGAGACGTGGTCGTACGTCGACTGAAAAGTGATGAATTTGATATCTTCGCCTCCATATATGCCGATTCGTTTGATATGCCAGAGGCTCTAAAACCTGCTATTAAAGCAAATAATCAAGTATTAGAGATAGATAGTAATTGGTTGTTCTATCTGGCAACTGTTGATGAGAAACCTGCCGGCATTGCTGTATTGTACATCGAAGAAGCTATCGCTGTTCTTGCTGCAGCAGCAACCCTCCCGGAATTCAGGCGAAAAGGAATCCATAAAGCCATGATAAATAAACGCGCCATTGCTGCAAAATCAAGAAACTGCCGGCTTCTTGTCGGACAAGCGGGTTTTGGAAGTGCAAGCATGCGCAATATGGAAAGGGCCGGAATGAAAGTCGCATTTACGAAAGCAATTTGGAGCCTTCGAAAACAGACACTGTAAAAGTGGGAGACCGTGGCTATGATTGAATTTACCCGAAACAATCCAGATAGACTGGGAGTTGAAAAGAGGATAATCAATTCTCAGCAAGAATATAACTTGATTGCCTATGGGAAACGAATACTGGATGACAACGATCTTTTCATCCAATATAGAGAAGCTCAAAAATTAAAACTAAGCCGATATCTCGTCAGGTATGAAAAGAGTTATATCGGGATTTTGGATTTTGGAATGACGAGTCCTCGCCACCAAAAACCTTGGATCAGTTTATTCTTAATTGAGAAGAATTTTCAAAGCACAGGAATTGCTGAAAAAACGTACCGGGCATTTGAAGAAAGGCTGAGAGAAAAGCAAGCTGGTTGTATTCAAATTGCGGTCCATGCAGATAATAAACGGGCACTGCAATTTTGGAATAAGATGGGTTTTACCCCCTTCGATAAAAGGATATATGAAGGGAAGAGGATGTACAGCATGGAAAAGCAACTCAAAGAACCTGGCAGCAGGAAATAATGATAAACAAGATGACCTTTGAATTGGTTATGCAACATAGAGACGGAGGAATACATGATGGATAAAATCCTGGCAGAGACGAAACAGGGACAATTAAAAGGAAAGATCGAAGGAAAAAGCATAAGCTGGAAGGGGATTCCTTATGCTAAGGCCCCTGTAGAAAATTTGCGTTTCGAACCGCCACAGCAACCGGATAATTGGCAAGGTGTCCGGGAAGCTTTTGATTTTGGGCCGGTTTGTCCCCAACCCCCAGAAGCTGCAGCGATGCAGGGAATCAATCCGGAGGAAATGTCAGAGGACTGCCTCTATTTAAATGTGTGGACACCAAACACATCGAAGAACGATTTACCGGTAATGGTTTGGATCCATGGCGGAGCCTTTACTTCCGGAGCTGGAAGCAGTTACTTGTACAATGGAGCCCGGCTTGCAGGACAAGGAGAGGTTGTGGTCGTTACATTGAACTACCGTCTGGGTGCCTTAGGGTTTCTGCATCTTGCCGGATTAGACGATCGTTTTACAGCCAATCTCGGGCTGCTTGACCAAGTTGCGGCCTTGCGTTGGGTGAAAAACAATATCGCCGCTTTCAGTGGAGATCCCCAGCAGGTAACCATCTTTGGAGAGTCGGCAGGTTCGATGAGTATTGCTTCTCTCCTGGCCATGCCTGCTGCAAAGGGGTTGTTTCACCGGGCAATCATGGAAAGTGGTGCATCGCAGGTGGTCCCTTCTGGTCAAGCTGTCCATATTGCAAGAGACTTTACCGGTTTTCTCGATATCGAACCTGCTCGCTTGTCCGTAATAAAGGAAAAACCGCTGGAATCTATCATGAAAGCAAGCGAAAAAGTGTATAAGGAAAATGGAGGAGATGAGTCGGTTCTTCTTTTTCAACCAGCACTAGACGACAAGACGCTGCCACAGTATCCTACTGATGCCATCTCAGAAGGTTCGGCGGCAGGTATTCCATTGATCATCGGAACCAATCACGATGAAGGCGCGTTTTTTGTCAGGCCGGATGCTGAAGAGATGCCTGAAGGAAAAATGGACGAAATCGTCAAGCGTATGGCAGGCAGAGAAAATGCCGATCAAATAAGAGAATACTATCCGCCTAGTGCCGAGGGACAGGCTCGAATGATTACCGATTTTGTTTTTTGGAAACCGGCTTTGGAATTGGCTGAAGCTCAAATTGGTCATGCGCCTGTCTGGATGTATCGCTTCGACTGGCATGTACCTGGTCATCCTTATGCGGGAAAAGCTGTTCATGCTTTGGAAATTCCGTTTGTTTTTCAAAACCTCGATTATTTCCGGAAACTGGAGATTCCGATAGACAATACGATGGAAAACTTATCTTCTCGAATGCAGAATGCCTGGGTTTCCTTTGCAAAGACAGAAGAGCCGGGAACGGATTGGCCTGCATACGAGCTGGAAAATAGGTATACAAAGATTTATCACGAATCGGATGCCGTTGTTTCCGATCCCCACGGAGAAAAACGAAGGATGATTCAGGAAAACGAACTAAGAAAGTGAGAAGAAGCGATGGGGGATAAAGAACAACGATCTATCCATTTCAAAATGATGAAGCAAACATTCCAAGATTGTGAAAATATGTTTTTGCCTTTGGCTTTTCTTGTTGAATCCTTTTTGCCTGGGCTAAAACTAGATTGGAAACTTGGCAGGAAAAGAATTGCGGAGAAAGAAACAACTATGTGAGTTTGGGGGAGAAGAGATGAAGGGGATAGTAGTGAATGAATTTGGCGGACCTGAAGTACTAGAGCATGTTGAAATGCAGATTCCAAAAATAAAGAAAAACGAAGTGCTTATCGAGGTGATTCATACAAGTGTGAATTATGCCGATATTAAAAACCGGTCAGGGCGGAAATGGAAAGGCTCTATGCCATTTGTACCTGGGCTGGATGCTGCAGGAAAAGTAGTGGAAGTCGGGGAAAAAGTACAGCAGTTCAGACCGGGAGACAGGGTTATCTGTTTTCCACGGCTCGGATCTTATGCAGAATATGCAGTGGCGAACGAAAAGCTGACCTTCTCCATACCAGAACAATTGGACTTTACGAGTGCTGCTGCTTGTCCTACTGTCGGTTTTTTGAGTTACCATTTATTGAAATCGATTGCACGGATAAATGATGGGGATTCGGTGCTTATTCATGCAGCAGCTGGCGGTGTAGGGAACACGGCTGTCCAACTTGCTAAAATTTTCGGAGCTGGTTCGGTGATTGGGACAGTCAGCAGGGAGGAGAAACGGCAAGTGGTAAAAGAAGCAGGGGCTGACCATGTCATCGGATACGAGAATTTTGCTGACAGAGTAAAGGAGATTACGGAAGGAAAAGGTGTTGATATCGTTCTCGATTCTGTTTCTGGAAGGATTTTTGAAGAAAGTCTCGACTGTTTATCCCACTTTGGAAGGCTTGTCCACTTCGGGAATACTAGTGGAAGCACAGGTACCGTCGAAGCAAAACAGCTGCATGCAAGTTGCCGTTCTGTACTCGGATTTAGCTTAGGTACGACCAGGAAAGAACGGCCGGAAATGCTGCAAGACACAGCAGCAGGCGTTTTACAATACATGACAACCGGACAGTTAGATATAAAGGTCGGGAAAAAGCTGCCGTTGAGGCATGCCAGAGAAGCGCACCAGCTGATGGAATCCAGGAAAAGTGTCGGAAAGATAATTCTGGAAGTCAACTAAATATTACCCGTTATACAATCTTTCTGAGGCTGCAATCCTGCTGGATCGGTTTGTGTTGTCTTAAAACTTCAAAGGAAATGATATAATGTCAGCAAGAAGGGCCGAAGGGGCCAACATAGAGAGGTTGTCGGCTATGATTTACCAGGATGAAAACGGACTGCTGCTACTGCGTTCTGATAAGTTAGGAGAACGTGACTGGCGGAGCGACCATACATATAAGCTGATATTTGGATCAAAAGGCGGAGGAACGTATCAAACACATTGCCGGGACTTGACGATTGGGCAACGGGAATTTGTCATTTTCAATCCTTTGCAGGAACATAGACAACTCCATATGTCGGAAGAAAAGTTTCTGATCGAATTGGATCAGGACTTGTTAAAAAATGCTGCCGTGGGACTGGGGGTCACTTGCCGTGAAATGGAATTTGCTGCAGTCTCTTATTATCATCCCCAAATTGATCGGTGGGCATGTTTTGTACGGGAGTTTATCGGCTGGAATAGCGAAAAACCAGATGAAGTCAATCAACTGTTGGTGGAAAACAGTTTTACCCAGCTTGCTATTCTGATGGTTCAGTATGGATTGGGAAAGCATCAGGAAACAATGCCTGAAGTGGTTCAAGATGAAGTGTTAAAGCAGGTGATCGATGCTATCAAACAAAGCTATGAGCAAGATTGGACATTGGACGGTATGGCAGAAGTGGCGCGTTTGAACAAATACCAGTTTGCCCATCTGTTTAAAGAGCGGACAGGTATATCTCCGTATTCATGGCTACAGTTATACCGGCTGATACGTAGTCAGCCGGATTTGTTTCATACCGATCGAACCATACTGGAAATTGCGATGGCCCATGGTTTTAAAAACGTCTCCGCATATATCCGATTACTTAAGAAAGTTTACGGGACGACCCCGTCTGACTTTCGAACAACCAGCCGTTTTGATTAGTAAAAAAGTAATGCTGGTGACCAAGATGGAGGCTCCGCTTCCAATCATTAAAAATCGGATGGGAATGTAGGAAGAAAGGATTCCAAATAACGCAAGAGAGATCGTATTGGCTAAGTATAGAAGAACTGCATTGAAACTGAATGCTCTGCCTAATTTTTCTTCCGGAACAAGTGACTGTAATAAAAATACACGGGCCAGTCCGGCTAAAGGCAGCCCTATACCCACAATGGCACAGCCGACATAAAAATGTTTGACGTCGTACAAAATGCCGTAGTAGGTGATGCCGCTTCCCCAAATTGCTGCTCCGAGTAAATAAGTACGCAAGGACATTTTTTTGAGGAAGTAAGGCAGGATTAAATTCGTGACAATCACTACACCTCCGAACATTCCCTGTAGAAGACTATATATGGATTGTTCGTTAGATGTCAGCTCAGCAAGTCCCAGCAGTAACCCAACTTCCCAAACCCAAGTATTGAAAAATACAGTCATAAAGGTAAAAAAGAACAATTGACGGATGGTTACATGCTTTTTTGCCCACACGAAAAAAGCAAGAATGGCTGAAAAAAGCTGCCGGGCCGACTTCCTGTTATCTTTTTTTGTTTCTTGAATATATACGTGGAAGAGACATAGGATGCTGATCAAGTAGGTAACGGCATCGATGGTGAAAAAATGAACCACTCCGAATGTTTGAATCAAAAAGACGGTGATCAGCGGACTCAGGACAGTTATGCCTCTCGTTATGCTGTCTTGCAAGCTGTTTGCAGCCGTCAGTTCATCCTTACTTGCGATTAACGGAAGAATGGCCCGGTGTGCCGGGTTGAAGAAGCAGCCAACTGTTTGAATCAAAAAGCTGACAGCTAACAAATAGGGATATGAAAGGCTTCCGCTTGTATCCAATAAAACAACCGATAGAATAAGAGGAAACCGAATTGCTTCTAAACAAATCAACAACTTTTTGCGAGGGAGCCAGTCAGCAATCACTCCACCGACGAGTCCGAAAAAAAGGTAAGGCAATGTTTCTGCAATGGCCATCCCGGTAGTATGGATACCAGATCCGGTCAAATCGTGAGCTAAAAACAAAAAGGCAAGACCGGAAAGGACATCACCCAGCCTGGAGATGCCCCCTCCAATTACATAAAACCGGAAATTTTTATTTTGCTTTAATAATGTATACATGTAATCACCTCCCCACCATGTTACAAGCATCTTGACAGGGAGGCTTCTAAAATATTGTTTCTTGTTTTACCAATTTTTTGATTGGAAAGGATCGCATTTTGCAGACTTATAAAAAGGAGGTTTATCATATTGACTCACTGATTCATCGTTTTTGTTTATGCGATATTTTCCTGAGAAAGCATAAAACCAAGCAAAAATGGCAGAAAATAACGCTTGGCCATGTTGCCTGGTTTTACAGTATATAAGAACTCAATGTTTTACTTCATGGTAGTGGTCGAATGTTTCCATCGCTAAGGTCACACCTTGCGAAAAGGCCGCACCGCCACCGAGAGCTGCACTGACAGCAATCGTTTCCATCATTTCCTTTTCCGTTGCTCCGTGTTCTACGGCTCCCTTTGTATGGTACATAATGCAATATTCATCCTGGGCATAAATACTGATGCCAAGGGCGATCAACTGTTTTTGTTTTGCGTCTATTGAGCCGTCTTGAAAGCAGGATTCTGTAAAATCAAAATAACTTTTCGTAACCTCGGGAAGACCTTTCTCCAATCGGTTGCTTCCTTCTTTATAATCAAGAATCGCCTGGTCGAAAAAGTTTCCCTCTTCTTCATACATATCCATCGTTCCAACTCCATTTCCGAAAAATTCATTACACTGATAGCGTGATATTCCTCGATAAATATGATACATGGTATAAAGTGGAAGGGTTGAAAATAGTTGTTTACAATGGAGAATTAGCATGATAGGATAAATGAAATTATACTTGAGCGATGATGAGAAGAGTAGATATACGTGAAGCTTCACAGAGAACCCCGGCAGCTGGGAAGGGGAAAGCGGCACTTATCGAAGCAAGCCTCAGAGCTTTACATCGGAACCGGAGATAGAGGGGATGATGTAACGGGAGCTCCCGTTACAGAGCTAGGGTATAAGCTTTTTAGCCGTACCTGATAAGGTCGATATGGCAACATGTTGGCGAACTGGGGTGGCACCGCGGTCTTTAATCGCCCCCAAGATATGAAATCTTGGGGGTGATTTTTTATTCTCTTGAAAAATTAATTGGTTAAATATCAGGAGGGATCGTGGTGCGAAAAGATAAGATGTACCGAATACCGGGAATTTCATTACTTTTCCTATTGGGAATTGGTATTTCCAATATAGGTGATTGGATTTATTTGATTGCCTACAATTTGATTATTCTTAACAAGACAGGAGATCCTTTAGCTGTAGCAGCGCTCTATATGTTGAAACCAGTTGCAGTGCTTGTCACCAATGGCTGGGCAGGCAGTATGGTTGATCGAATGAACAAAAAGAAGTTGATGATTGTTCTTGACAGCTTCAGAGGACTATTGCTATTGGTGTTACCAATATTTACATCTTTGGCGGGAATTTATTTTACCGTGCTGTTGATCAACATGGCGAGTGCCATTTTTTATCCGGCTTCGCTTGCCTATATCACAAAGTTGATTCCAGAAGGGGACCGGCATCGCTTTAATGCGCTCCGCAGCTTGATGGATTCAGGTGCCTTTCTGATCGGACCAGCATTGGCAGGTTTATTGTTAATGACAGGACCACCGCTTATTGCTGTCTACTTAAATGGGATAACCTTTATTTTCTCTGCCGTGATCACGCTTCTCTTGCCTGATTTGGAAAATAAACGAACGATCCCTCAAAGGGAGAAGCGCATCGGATTTTCTGAATTAAAGGCCGATTGGAAGCTTGTCCGTTATTTTAGCATTAAAAGAAAGTTTGTCTTTCGGATATATATGATATTTAGCAGCGTCATCGTGATGACAGCTGCCATTGACTCATTGGAAGCTGCTTTTGCTACACAGGAGTTGCTTTTATCTGATTTTTGGTACGGAGTACTTGTCAGTGTCGCTGGGGGAGGGATAATCGTCGGAGCAATCATCAATACCTTACTGGCTGATTGGATGAAACCTTTGGGATTGATTGGCGCGGGCTCCGTATCTTTAGGTGCTGGTTATTTGGTCTATGCTTTTTCTTCTGATTTCTTGTTTGCTGGAATCGGCTTTTTCATTCTATCGTTTTCTTTAGCGTTTGCCGATACAGGTTTCACTTCATTTATTCAAAAAGAGGTTCCAGTGGAGTTACTGGGAAGGATAAGCAGTATTTATGGTTTAGCGGAATCCTTACTCATCCTGTTCTTTACCGGTGCATTCGGTCTTTTTGGACAAGTTTTATCAGTAAGATCGATAGTGGTTACCGGTTCAGTAATACTATTCATATTATCGCTTGTATTGTTCATTCAAACCTTCAAATCTCCCATAGGTAAAAACGTAAGGGCAAAGAGGACTGCAAGCTCATAAGTACCTGTGATTTATTGTTTGAAAGTTCTTTTCAATGGGTAAATCAAATAAAAAGCACGAAAAGAAGGGTGGGTTTCCATGTTATCAATTCTGCCGAGCCAGGATGAAAAGACGATCGCTGTTCAGTTCTCGGGAGAGGCAACGAAAGAGGATGCGAAACGTTTGGAAGAACATGTAAAAGAGGAATTTCCTGAAGGCGATTCGTTTAACGTTTTGGCCGTGATTCACGATATAGAAGGCTCTTCCCTGAAAGGTATGGCAGAAGGGATGAAATTTGACGCAAAACATTGGGAACAATTCGATAAATTCGCCGTGGTGACAGCTAAAGACGGCGTAGAGTCATTTGCAAAAATCGGAAAGTATTTACCGGGTATTTCCGTAAGGCAATTTGACAAGGATCAACTTTCCGAAGCATGGGATTGGCTGCAGGAACAATGAGGTCGTAAAAGCAAGAAACCGTGACACGCTGTAAAAGATGTGCCGCGGTTTCTTGTCTTTTTATTCCGTCCATTTATCTATTAACTCTTGATGTTGGTCGATCCAGGCTTGTGCTCCGTCTTCTTCTGATTCAGCCTCCTTTATTGTAGCCATCAGGCTTCCTAATTGTTGATCATTGAGTTCGAATTGATCGAACCATTTAACTACCTCTGGCTGATCTTCTTCAAGTCCTTTTCTGGCAGCATAGGAAATGTTTTCTGCTTCTCCATACACATTTTGCGGATCCTCGAGTATTTTTAAATCCATCTCGGAAAAAGCCCAATGTGGTTTCCAAAGGGTAACTACTACGGGGTTTTCATTTTCAATGTTGTTTTGCAGTTCGGTCAGCATAGTAGGCTCGGAGGAACTTGCAAGTTCATAATCTAGACCGTACGTATCGATTACTTCCTCAGTCAACGACATAATGCTTGCTCCGGCGTCAATGCCTACTATTTGGGAATCGAATTCTTCTTTGTGATTATTCAGATCTTCGATGCTGTTGACGTCTTCCATATATTTCGGCACGACGAGTGCTAAATCAGTACCTTCGTACCAATTTTCCCGCCAATCGATTTCATCCTTGTACTTGTTATAGTATGCCTGATCTGTATTTGGCAGCCAAATCTCCATTCCAATGTCCAAATCACCGGCAGAAAGGGCTTCATAGAGAAACGCTTTTTCAACAGAGGTCAACTCGACGTTGTACCCTTTGTCTTCCAGGATGATTTTCCACATGTTGGAGACCGCCACGTTCTCTGCCCAGTTATTCATCCCGATGGAAATGGTGCCCTTGTCCCCTTGTGATTCATCGTTTGTTTGTTGTTCTGTATTCTCGTCCGAACCTTCTTCCCCACAAGCTGCTAAGAACAAGGTGACTCCTAATAAAATAGTGATAAACGATTTCTTCATCTATCCATCATCCTCCTTTATTTTTCAGGTTGTCTTAACGGCAGGTTAAGCATGTTTAACTTTATTGTAGGCATTTTGAGGAAAATCATCCTCTTGCCTGCAGGAGAAATTGAAAGATTGTACAAATAAGAGGAAAGAGCATTTTATGTGTGACAAGATAAATTGCTTTGGCTTATTAGCTGCTTGACATCTGTTTAAAAACGAACGTGGCTACGGCTTTTGCAAAACCAGCTAAACAGCCATGCAGTTAAAGTATTAACAGATACAAATGAAGGTGTTCTGCTATGAAAAAGCGACGTGAAAGAAGGGGAGGGGAGAATGTTGCGATGAAGGTAGGTTCTCTGTCACATGTGGTGGTGTGATTTTACTTCCACCCTTTCTTTATCAAAAGGTTCATTCTATAAAAAGCTATTTTACTCAGACCGCAGAGGAAATAAACTCGCTTTCCGCGAACGAACGCCCGAGCCTCCTCGCGAAGCCCGCTGTGGGGTCTCGGCCGCCCGTTTTTCCGCAGGAGTCTATGTACCTTGTCTCCATTGAATGAAGATCGTTTCTCTTCTGGCGTGATTTCCGCTTTGCCTATTGCCGTTACAGGTAGAAAGCTGAGTTGCATGGAAACCGTCTTTTTTATGCTATTCTCCAATTTCCAAAGAATAAAGGAACCCCATGCTGATTTTTCATCTTCGTCTCTGTTTAGATACCTATCAACCAATAGAAGAATACGGTCCATCTTGTCATTATCATATGGACATCAGCCCACGAAAACGTAGCGAAGGCAAGATACGGAGACTCCTACGGGAACAGCACGAGCTGAAAATCCCGCAAGAAAGCGGTTGGTGCTTTCTGAGGAAGTTGAAGCCGTGCCCGTGGAACGCGTAGTATCTTGCCGTAGCGATTCGAAGCACGCATCAAACAACAGGATTAAAAGAGAATATACAACTAAAAACCGAGCGAATTTAATGGCAGTTAGAATTCGCTCGGTTTTTGCTTTGGCGGCCATGCTTTTGTCCTGGCCACTTTTCATGACTATTCCACTGTTTGCTCAGCGGTGGCAATCTTTTTTGGTTGTTTTGGTTGGTAAAGTCGTTTTGCCAAAAGCGTTTGGAATATCAGGAACAAGCCGCCGACTGTCCAATACAACGGCAATGCTGCCGGCGCTGAAAAGGAGACGATTCCTATCATTATCGGTGATAATAACCCCATGATAGCCATTTGCTTTCGCTGCTGTGCGTCCATACCGATTTGCGTCACTTTGAATTGAACAAAGTATATCGCTGCAGCAATAAATGGCATGACTAAATCCGTATGCCCTAAGTTAAACCATAGAAAAGTATGTGAAGCTATTTCAGGTGTCGTTCTGATTGCATAATAAAAGCCTATCAAAATCGGAAACTGAATAATCAACGGTAAACAGCCGATGGCACCGAAAGGATTCATTCCGTGTTTTTGGTATAACTGCATCATTTCTTGTTGCTGTTTTGTTTTGGATTCCTGATCGCTCTTATTGTTATATTTTTCTTTTATCGCATCGAGTTCCGGCTTCATCACAGCCATTTTTTCGCGCATTTGATAGCTTCCCTTTTGTTGTTTCAGCATCAACGGCATTAATGCTAAACGGATAATCAAAGTGACGACGATAATCGAGGCCCCATAGTTATCGTTCAGTAACGAAGCTACATTCTTTAACAAATACGAAAAACTGTCGACAAAGTAATGGTGGAACCAGCTCGATGAACTTCCGTCCGAAGCACCTTGGCAGCCAGACAAAAGCAGCATAAGGGTTATAAGAATGAATCCGCTCTTTTTAAATTTGGTGAATACAGAATGTTTCTCCATTGTTGTCCTCCTCGTATGGTATATTTCTCTTTTAACAACGAGAAGGAATGGTTGTCTGTATCATCTTCAGGACCGTCTTTTCTTTTTATTTTTCTAGCTATCCAGGTAATTACTTCACCTGTCTCGGTTGACCTTCTTTCAACCGGGAGCAGTCTAAACCGGATTGCATGGTAATCTCTAGTGACCATTTCACTGCTTTTTGATAAAGTAGGAAAGGCCATCACCGAAAAACCGAATGCACAGTATATAGCCAGAATCATACTAACATAAAAATAAAACGGTGACGCCTCACTCAGCAGCTCATTCAACAACTCGATCAACACGTGTATTCACCTCCTTCTTGCAAACTACTTCTATTAAACTCCTCTGAAAGCGATTTGTCAAAGAACATTTCGTGACAAAATGGAGCCGGTAAGGAGAGCTTATAAATGATTCGCAATTTTTCTTTCCTCTATTATTTTGATTACTTCTGTTAACTTATACGAACCATCCTTTCAAAGGGTTTCAATAATTGACAATATTCCGCGGATGGGCTAGAGAAGTCTGCACCAGGCAAAATGTGCTATACTAAAAAGAGTAGAACAACCGTTCTGTTAGAGGGTGAAGGTTATGTCGAAATGGTATCCCAAAAAAGGACGTGTTATCTTTCACGTCGATATGAACAGTTTTTATGCGTCCGTTGAAATGGCTTATAATCCGGCATTGAAAGGAAAGGCCATTGCTATTGCCGGAAATCCGGAAGAACGGAAAGGGATCATCGTTACCAGCAGTTACGAAGCCAGAAAAAAAGGTGTTAAAACCACGATGCCCTTATGGGAAGCAAAAAAACTGTGTCCGGAGCTATTGGTGATGCGGCCGAATTTCGACCGTTACCGAACGGCTTCAAGGGAAATGTTTAATATTCTGTCAGACATCACTTCTTTTGTTCAACCTGTGTCGATAGATGAGGGCTATATGGATATTACCGACTGCCAGCATTTAGGTTCTCCTTTGGAAATCGCTGCATCAATTCAAAACCGAATAAAGAGTGAATTGGATTTGCCCTGCAGTATCGGAATAGCGCCAAATAAGTTCCTCGCCAAAATGGCTTCGGATATGAAAAAACCAATGGGAATAACAGTTTTGCGGAAAAGGGATTTAGCTGCAAAGCTATGGCCCATGGCTATAGAAGAAATGTATGGAATTGGAAGCAAAACGGCTGAAAAACTTTATAAAATGAATATTTTCACCATAAAGGATCTGGTAGAAGCTGATGCCTTGCAGCTAAAACGGATTTTGGGCATAAATGGAGAACGGTTGCAGAATCGTGCTAAAGGTATGGATACCAGTCCAGTTGATCCTGATGCGGTGCATGAGTTCAAGAGTATCGGGAGCTCAGAAACCCTGCCGGAGGACACAACGGATTATACAGAAATCAGGCAGTTGTTTTCCCGTTTGACGAGGAATGTAGTCAGAAGAATGCAGAGAAAGCAGGCTGTAGGGCGGGGGATTCAAATCATGGTCAAATACCACGATTACAAAACTATAACGAGAAGCCGAAAACTCCCGGATTATACAGATAATGAGAGTGAAATTTTGGCAGTAAGCATGGATTTATTTGAAAAACATTGGAATGAAGAGCCTGTTAGATTGTTGGGTATTACTGTGCAGGATGTGGCGGAGAAAAAAGATATTGCGCAGCAGCTTGATTTATTTACGTATGAAAAAGAAGCGAGTAAAGAAAAACTTTACAAGACAATCGACGAGTTGACTGAAAAATACGGAAAAAACCCTTTCAAAAATCTGGGTGGAAAGGGACTGGATATTGAACCGCGGACCAGTTTCCAAAAAGATTTTTTGAATGATTATAGGGATAGGAACAGGACAAACGAAGAATAGGAAATGGTGGTCGAGGCCCTATAAATAATATACCTTTACAAGCGGGGGAGAAACTTGTAGAAAAACCGATAGTCTCTCTACAAGTCGGGCTTGGCGATTTATTTATCAAGCGGTTTGATCGATGTTTTTCAAAATTTCCGGGTTTTTCAAGATCTCCTGAAAACATTCCTGGCAGGTAGTGCTGTATGACTGTTTTTCTTTCGATCCGGTTCGATGTATATGTTCTTTGAAGTGTTGACACATATTTCTTCTTCCTTTCTCAATAGTTGTTTATCCTTTTCGATAAATCGTTATTTCACTCCTTTATATACCCATATAAAGGTAGGCGAAACACTTTTTTATCAAGGGTAATGCTTTGTCAACTTGAAGGAAGGAGAGGGAATCAGGACGAAAACGCTCACATAATCAAAAAATAGGCACGTTAGGGAGGTTGATTATCATTCACGTTCCCTAACGTGCTTTTTATTTTTGTGGAATTTCTTCTTGATAAAAGTCTTGTGCCAGAGCAGTGTTTGGAAATATCTCTCTCGCTTCCTCTAGCAGTTGCTCCAGCATATCGGCTTGATAACGGGATGAAATATGGGTCATAACAAGTTTATCAACAGCAGCTGCTTTCGCAAGCCTGGCCGCCTGTCGGGTGGTGGAATGAAAATAGTCAAACGCTAAGGCTTCATCGTCCCCTTTGAAGGTCGCTTCATGGATTAACAAATCCGAACCTTGTGCAAAAGTTTTTAATTCTGGAAGGTACCTTGTGTCTCCGAGAATGGTGATGGTGCGTCCCGGTTTCTCGGGACCGATAAAATCATTTCGAAAGATTATTCTTCCATCCGCCAAGGTTATCTGTTCTTTTTCTTTGATTTGTCGATAGACGGGACCTGGCTCGATACCGGCAGCTTTTAGTTTTGCTGGCTGCAATTCCCCTGGACGTTTTTTTTCTGTAACACGGTATCCGAAACTGTCTATGCCATGGGCCAATTTTTTGGCTGTGACCTGAAACAATTCATTTTCAAATAGCAGCCCTTCGCTGACTTCTTCCACGACTAACGGATACGTAAGGGTCGTGCCGCTCACACGCAAGCTTGTTTCGATGAATTCCTTGAGCCCCTTCGGTCCGAAAATCGTCACGGGTGTTTCTCCGCTTTGAAAGGATCTGCTGCTTAACATGCCTGGCAGCCCATATATATGATCTCCATGTAAATGTGTAATAAATATTTTGTCTATCTTCCTGGGTTTGATCGGTGTATGCAGAATTTGATGCTGAGTTGCTTCCCCGCAGTCAAAAAGCCAGATGCTTTGCATCTCCTGCAACATGCGCAGAGCAATGGACGATACATTTCTTTCTTTCGAAGGCAGGCCTGCCCCTGTTCCTAAAAATATTACATCCATGATATTCCTCCCAACTTACCTCCAGCCGCGTTGATATTGTATTGGTGCTTCGATCGTATAGCCTAATTCATCGGCAGCAGCCTTAGGCCAGTATGGGTTTCTTAATAGTGCACGGGCAAGAAAAATCAAGTCTGCCCGATCGTTTTGCAAAATTTCTTCAGCCTGGATTCCCGTTGTAATCAATCCTACAGCACCTGTGGGAATATCCGCCTGATGCTTGATCGTGTCAGCGCCCGGAATTTGGTAGCCCGGATATGCAGTGATTTTGGCAGGTACGACTCCGCCTGAACTGCAGTCGATCAAATCGATTCCTTGCTTCTTCATCTGTTCTGCAAAATAAACAAAGTCTTCCATGGAGTTGCCGCCTTCTGCATATTCGTTAGCAGAAATTCGTACAAAAATCGGACCATCCCAGACCGTTTTTACCGCCTCAATGATTTCCTCCAAAATACGGTACCGATTTTCGCTATTTCCACCATATTGGTCGTTCCGGTTATTGGTCAAAGGGGATAAAAACTGATTGATCAAATAACCGTGTGCAGCGTGTAGTTCAATGATATCGAATCCGGCTTGTTTCGCTCTGCTTGCACCTTGTTTGAAGGCTTCCACTGTATCGGCGATATCTTGCATGCTCATTTTCACAGGGGTTTGATAGCTTTCATTGAAAGCAAGTGCACTGGCACTATAACTTTTTTCTTCGTCCTCAGCCTTTCTTCCGGCATGTGCCAGTTGAATGCTGCTTTTTCCGCCATGTGCATGGACCCTGTCGCTGATTTTTTTCAGTCCTTCGATATGGCCGTCTTCCCAGATACCCAAGTCTTTGGCGGAAATACGTCCAGCTTGTTGGACGGCAGTGGCTTCTACCATCACCAATCCCGCTTGTCCAGCAGCTCTGGATTCATAATGGGCGATATGGAAAGGCTGGACGGTTCCATCTTCTGGTTCACACGAATACATGCACATCGGAGACATGACGATTCTGTTTTTTAAGGTGACTTCCTTGAATGTAATAGGGGTAAAAAGCTTGGTAGACATTATTTAAACCTCCCGATTGATTTAATTTTGTTGATTCATTTGCCCGAATAAGCGGCGCTGTTCGATTGCTTTATCGGGGAGATCTGTGAAAATAGCGTCAACTTTCAGTTGGTAACACTTTTTCATTGCTCCACTACGATTTATTGTATAAATACGGAGTCTCATATCATTCTCCCGGCACTGTTCGACCACCTTACTGTTCAGTAAACGGTATTTAATATGTAAGGCTTTCGCTCCAAGTCCTGCCGTATAATCGACCAGTCCATTTATTCTCTGAGATGTTAACAGAGCAGTTGCAATTTTACTATCGATTTGCTTGAACCGTGCGATGCTGACTGGATTGAAACTGGAAATCGTCGTTCGATTGACGAGTTTATATTTGCATAACAAGTCGTAGACTTTTTTTTCCATATGGTCATAGTCAATTACGTTGTTTTTCAATTCAATATTTAATTGAAGCTGCTTTGGCTGAGCCCAGATAAGGAATTCTTCCAACGAAATAATCGGGGTATTTTCGAATTTTTCTGATAACCACGAGCCAGCATCTAGCTTTTGCAGCTGTTCGAATGTATAATCTTGGACAAAGCCGACGGCGTTAGTCGTTCTCTTCACCGACTCATCATGAATCAGAACAGGGATGCCGTCCTTGGATAACTGGACATCTGTCTCGATGCCTTCCGCACCCATTTCATAGGCAAGCTGAAAAGCGGGCATGGTGTTCTCGGGAGCCAGTTTACTAGCGCCGCGATGGGCATACACTAGCGTTTTCACTCGTTTCACCTCATCCTGTAAGTATGGTTAAATTGTGTGTTATTTCTGTTGAAAAGTCAATGTAAAAGGAAGGAGCGGACTGTATGCAAGAATGGCAGACGAAGGAGCAATTGACAGAATTACTTTATTCATTAGTGCGGTATCCAAGTATCAGCGGCAGTGAAGATGAGCTGGCTTTGGCTGAGCATTTGTTTTATACACTGCGGCAGAAAGAGTACTTTAAAACCAATCCTGGTTTACTGAGCCTCCATCCATTGAAAGATGGATGGCAATTACTGACCGCATTGGTCAAACAGAAGGAAGAAGCGGAAACGGTTATCTTGCTCAGTCATTTTGATGTTGTCGGAATCGAGGACTATGGATCTTTAAGGAATCTTGCCTTCCACCCACGGGAATTGACAGCAGAATTGACAAAACGTAAAGCAGACCTTCCAGAGCTTGTTCAAAAAGACTTGGATGAAGCCGGAGAATGGATTTTCGGCAGGGGAACGATGGATATGAAATCCGGTTTGGCGGTACATATGTCAATGGTCGAAAAAGCAATTGCGGGTGAATTTAATGGAAACATCCTTTTGCTTACGGTGCCGGATGAGGAAGTGAATTCTCTCGGAATGATAACAGCTCTGCCGGTGTTGAAAAGACTGCGGGATGAACACGGACTGCGCTATCGGGCATGTCTTAACGGAGAGCCGATGTTCAGTAAATATCCCGGCGACAAAAACCATTATATGTACACCGGTTCGATAGGCAAAGTGCTGCCTGGGTTTTTATGTTTTGGAAAAGAAACCCATGTAGGTGAACCGTTTGCCGGACTGAACGCCAATTTGATGATTGGTTTCTTGTCTGAAGAGCTGGAATTGAATGAGGACTTTGTGGAAAAAGTGGGAGAGGAAGTTACGCCGCCTCCAGTCAGTTTAATGCAACGCGATTTAAAGAAAGAATATTCCGTCCAGACACCCGTTTCTGCTGTTTCGATGTATAACGTGCATTATCTAAAGCAGTCCATTGAAACAATAAACGAAAAGTTGTTTCTTGCCGCCCGGAAGGCGGCTGCAGCTATCGAACGCCATTACGATGAAAAAGTTGAGAAATACGCCCGTATGACTGCAGACTTCGTCAAACCGGAGTTCAAGGTGAAGGTATTTCACTATGAGGAACTTTATAAACTTGCTGTTGAGCAGTTTGGCAAAGAAGAAGTGGAACGGAGACAAAATTTATTGATGAAAAAAAGGGATACCGGCGACAGAGACTTTTCAACGTTGTTGGTTCAGGAGCTGGCAGCGCTATGTAAAGATTACGCTCCGATGATCGTCTTGTTCTATAGTCCTCCGTTTTATCCAGCTGTTACCTCTCATCATGACGACTACATAGCCGCTACGGCGGGAACAGTGAGGGATTATGTCAGCCATCATTTTGGTATCCCGTTGAAAACAGTGGAATATTTTCCTGGCTTGTCTGACTTAAGTTATATCGGTCCGGTAGCTTCAGATAGCAGCTTGTCTCCGTTGACCGGAAACATGCCATTACAAAATAAAGGATTTGAACTACCCGAAGATGTAATGGAGCAAATTACGATGCCGATTATGAATGTCGGTCCGTTGGGTAAAGATCCGCATCAATGGACAGAGCGACTGGAATTGACCTACAGTTTCGGTTACCTTCCTGAAATCGTAAAGGTTGCAATCCAATCCCTGCTCCGGAGCAAAGGCTAAGTGACGGGAATCAAACATCAAACTGGTAATAGGAAATAGAGTATGAAAGAAGCCGAGAAACAACAAAAGAAGGTGAATTTTTTTCTTAGGTATATTTCTCATGCTTTTGTTGTCGGGGTGATTCACCGCATTCATCCAAAAGCGGGAACTGAAGATTTGCTTGGTGAAAAGCGGATGACTTTTTCCGGTCGAGCAGAATCCTGCGGCAAAGGAACACCTTCCAGAAGTATATAGGAGTGGCACTATGCAGCGGAAACTTTTCAAGATAGATGGAAATTTATTTTAAAATATACAACCGTAAGTCCGGACGGTGAATCATTCACCGTCCGGACTTTTGCTTTGACCGCCATCTTTCGGAATATGCCACTTATCATTTTGCAAAACGGATGACTTTCAAAGGAGAAAGGAGTAAAATGAATACTGAAATGAATGGCCATTCAGTTTGGGGGATTTTACTATGTCGAAAGCAATTATCCATCAAATCACCGTGCCGACTCCGTTTGCAGTCGGGGATGCTCACCTTTACCTGATCAAAGGGGATGCTTTGACGTTAATCGATGCCGGTACAAAGACAAAGCAAGCTTGGGAAGCTTTACTGGCTGGGTTGAAAAAGCATGGTTATTATCCAGACGATATTGAACAGCTCATTTTGACTCATCATCACCCAGATCATATCGGGTTTACAGATGAATTCCCCAGGTTAAAAGCCATATATGGACACCCTTTGAACGATGTCTGGCTTAAACGGGAGGAAGCATATTTCCAACGATATGAACAATTTTTTTATGACTTGTACAAAGAATCGGGAGTACCGGAATCCTACCAAGCATTTTTAAAAACGCTTCGTGCGCCTCTTCGCTTTGCGGGTAAAGGGGAACTGTCAGATTCCCTCCTCGAGGGAGACCGGCTTCCGGGCCATGAGGAGTACCGGGTAATCGAAACTCCTGGCCATGCCCAAAGTCATTTATCCTTTTACCAGGAAGAAACCGGGGCTTTTGTCGGAGGAGACCATTTACTTTCCCATATTTCCTCGAATCCTTTACTGGAACCGCCGGTTGAACAAGGTCGGGAGCGGCCGAAACCAATGCTGCAATATCGCAAAGCCCTGTTGCGCTGTAAAGAACTGGACATACATACCGTGTACCCTGGACATGGACCTATTTTTTCAGATGCCGCTGTTTTGATTGATAAACGGCTGGAGAAACAAGAATTACGGGCGGAACGGGTGAAAGACATTCTGCAAGAAGGGACTAAAACGGCCTTCCAAGTATGTGAACAGCTATTCCCCAATCAAATCGAAAGGGAATTCGGGCTGACTATGTCAGAAACAATCGGCCAGCTTGACTATTTGGAAGATTGCCATAAAATCGAAAGAATAAAAGAAAACGACATCTTGAAGTTTCAAATAAAAAGTGAGTGATAGACGTGAATGATAGAATTGCTGGGAAAAAGATACTCATTACCGGCGCGTCAAGTGGCTTAGGTGAACAAATTGCCTTTAAGATAGCTGAACAAGACGGCATTCCGATCCTGATTGCACGATCGGAAGCGAAATTAAGGAGGCTGTCTGAAGAATTGGGGGAAAAACATGGGATAACCATCCCTTTTTATCCGGCAGATTTGACGGAAATCGAGCAATTGGATGGATTGTTCGAAGACATAATGGTTCAGCACCAGCAGATTCATGGATTGGTCAATAATGCAGGGATTGGCGTTTTCGACTATTTGGCGGATGCCCGCTGGGAAGATATTGAAAACATGCTGCAGCTCAATGTGACAGCTTTGATTAAAACCGTCCACAAAATATTGCCGCACTTCCTGCATAATAATACCGGCCATATCGTAAATATTGCCTCGCAGGCTGGTAAACTTGCTACCCCGAAATCGTCGGTATACAGCGCGAGCAAGCACGCCGTTGTCGGTTTCTCCAACGCGTTGAGACTGGAAGTGGAAGGAAAGGGAATCTGGATTACAACTGTTAATCCTGGTCCGATCTCCACGCGTTTTTTCGATCATGCCGACCCTTCCGGACATTACCGGAAGTCGGTTGAAAGGTACATGTTGAACCCGGAAAGGGTAGCCGATCAGATTGTAAGCAACTTGTTTAAGAAAAAGAGAGAAATCAACCTGCCTCGGTGGATGGAATTCGGAAGCAGGCTCTACCATATTTCGCCGGGATGGATGGAGAAGCTGTTGAAGAAACAATTCAATAAAAAATAATTCGGTTGAAATGAATTGTTTTCAGGTGATTGTTATAATGGTTATGTATTATTAAAGGAGGTGTGCGCCCATGCATTTGACAATTACAGAGGCTGCACTGAACCGGTTGTATCAAGAGATGAATACTGATCGACAAACCTATCTGCAAATTTATTATGATACAGAGGGATGCTGTGGCGTGAATGGAGTGCCTACGATCCGCCTGCGTGAATCTAAACATGCGGACGACCTGAGCGTGACAAGTGAACAACTATCGGTCATCATCCACCCGCAGCAGGCGACTTTTTTTGAAAAAGAAATGACCTTGGATTTTAACCAGCAAACATTCCGTTTGACCAGCCCCCAAGGAATTTTGAACGGGTTCATTTCTCCAGGAGAACTTAAAAAGGATGTGGCAGTCTAATGGGCCGGAAGAGACTGAATGATGATGACCATTCACTAAAGGAACGATTGAATCCTGATTTAGTACACCAGTTATCGACTAAGAAACAACAATTGAAAAACGAGGAAAAGGCTAAGCAAGAACAGGAAAAACAGAGAAGGATCAAGGAGCGACAACGAAAAGAGGCGAATAAAAGCTTTGAAGAATTGTTGAATGACAGTGAACTTGACTGGCATCAATTTAAATAATTGGACAAAGTGACTTTCCAATAATCTCTGGTTCTCCACGTCCAACACGTACAGTAAGAATAGTACCGAAAACCAAAAAACCGAACGAGGATTCGATAGCCAAGCTTTCGAAATCGTTCGGTTTTCAGTGTTTTCATTTCTTTTGTCCGAGTCTTTTAGCGATGTTGCGCATATTGAACCGGTTTGCTGATGGATTTCAGGTTTTTAAGTTCTTCTCCAGTCAATGGTTCGGCATGCTGAATGGCCAAATTATCCCGAAGCTGCTGTGTACTGCTTGCGCCGAACACCGCTGATGCCACAGCGGGGTGTTGCAGGACATATTGGAGGGCGAGCGCCGTTTTTGTCCGGCCTGGTCCGGTGAAATCCTTTACGTTTTTTGTGATTTCTTGTAGTTCTTGAAGGCTATAATCCAAATATCCTTCTTTTCCTTTCGTTTCCACTTTGTCTTGCGCTTTGTCGCTGAGCATCCCTTTAGCAAGCGGCCCTCTCGCCAGCACGCTGATGTCGTGTGCGTGCAGAAAATCAAGTATTTGTTCTTCTGGCCGGCGGTCCAGCAAACTGTACTGCATCATTACACTGATGATCGAGGAGCGCTTTGCGTATTCCTTGATGACATTTGGGCGAATGGAAGAAATTCCATAATAACGGATCACTCCTTCCTGTTTTAGTTCCTCGAAAGCTTCGATGGTTTCATCGATTGGATCATCTATTGTCCCGCCATGCAGTTGATACAAATCGATATAGTCTGTCCCGAGTCTACGTAAACTTTCTTTTACACCTGTTTTGATGTAATCCTTGGAAGGATCCCAGAACCAGTCACCTTTTTGCTCATTGAAGTGGTTTCCGACTTTTGTAGCGAGGATAACTTGATCCCTTTTCCCTTTAATTGATTTTCCCACGATTTCTTCGTTCTTCCCCAAATCATATAAATCTGCCGTATCCAAGTAATTGATTCCTGAATCAAGGGCTTCGTCTATGATATATCTGGCTTTTTGTTCATCTGTGCCCAAGGACATACAGCCAAGGCCTATCTGGGAAACAAAGAGGTCTGAATTGCCGATTTGCCTTTTATCCATTACATCTCCTCCTGGTTCTGTTTAGTTTCTATTCTAAGAAAACGGACGGCTGAATGACAAATGAGAAGAATCGAGAGAGGAATCTATGTTAAACTATTTATGCTCTGAAATTTGATAGCACTGCTTTGTTGATTTTTCGTCTTTCTTTACAACTGATATATCAAGGACCAATGCAGCCTTTCCCTTCCTTAGTTGGAAGAGTGCTGCCCATTCCGATAAAAAGTTTGCATACTGCTCCATACAGGGTTGAGTGGAATCCAGCATTGAAATAAGTTACTAGGAGGATAAGCATGGATAAATTTGAAGAACGAACAATAGCATCAGAGTCAATATTCAATGGAAAAGTGGTCAAGCTTCAAGTAGATGAAGTAGTTTTGCCCGACGGAAAAACATCTAAACGTGAAATAGTAAAACATCCAGGTGCGGTGGCAATTATCCCGGTGACAAAGGATAATAAAATCCTTTTTGTCGAGCAGTATCGGAAACCACTGGAAAAGACACTGGTAGAAATTCCTGCCGGCAAACTGGAACCAGGTGAAAAACCGGAAACCACTGCCAAAAGGGAACTGGAGGAGGAAACAGGTTTTACCACCAATGAATTGAGTTTTCTTACTTCTTTTTATACTTCTCCAGGTTTTGCTGATGAAATCATCCACTTATATGTTACCAATGACCTTATTCCGTTAGAAGAAAAGGTAGCAGGCGATGAAGATGAATTTGTCGAGATACTGGAACTGAGTCTTGAAGAAGCAGAGCAGCTGGTCAAAGAGCAGCGGATCCATGATGTGAAAACGGCTTATGCCGTCCTGTATTTACGAAGCCTGGAGAGTAAATGAAATGGCGCTGTCTAGTTACTTTGCCGATTTGCACATCCATATCGGCCGTGACATGTTCAATAAACCGGTAAAGATAACGGGAGCGAAGTCGCTGACTTTGTCGAACATCTTGATAGAAGCGAGCAGACATAAGGGTATGGATTTAGTTGGTGTCATAGACAGTCATGTTCCCGCTGTCCAATCGGAATTGAGAGAGTTGATTGCCGATCGCGGTGCACGACCCTTGGCAGATGGCGGTATTCAGTATGAGCGCACCACATTGATTCTTGGTTCGGAAGTGGAGGTTTATGATTCGCTTTGTCAAGGACCGATGCATGTTCTTTGTTTTTTCCCCGATTTGGAAAGCATGAAGGCATTCACTGAATGGTTGAAAGAGCGAGTGACCAATATCCATCTGAGTTCCCAACGATATTACGGAACTGCCAAGCAACTGCAGTACAAAGTGAAAGAACTAGCAGGCTTGTTCATACCCGCCCATGTCTTCACTCCGTTTAAAAGCTTATACGGAAAAGGAGTAAAACGGTCGCTGACAGAAGTGCTGGATCACGATTTAATAGATGGGATTGAACTCGGGTTGAGTTCCGATACAAAAATGGCTGATCGAATTGAGGAACTGCATCCGTTTTCTTTTTTGACAAATTCGGACGCTCATTCGCTGGCTAAAATCGGCAGGGAATATCAAAAAATGCATCTGGAAAGCCCTTCTTTTCGAGAACTAAGCTGGGCGTTGCATCAAATCGGCGGAAGGAAAATAACTGCCAACTATGGGATGAACCCGCTACTCGGAAAATATCACGAATCAGTATGTTTGAATTGTACCGAGCCTGTTGAAGAGGGAACAATCTGCGAAAACTGTGGAAGCGACAAGTGGGTGAAAGGGGTAGCTGATCGAATCGGCGAACTGGCCGACGCTGATACCTATCCTTCCAGACCGCCGTACGTTCATCAAGTCCCATTGGAGTATTTGCCGAGTCTCGGCCCCAAAACGTTGGAGAAGTTACTTAGTGTTTTCGGAACAGAAATGAACATACTGCATCATGCTAGTAAACAAGCGTTAAAAGAAGTGGTATCCGAAAAACTTGCAGAAGCCATCATTACCATGAGAGAAGGGAATCTGCAGGCTGTACCGGGCGGAGGAGGCAAGTACGGGAAAGTCAAGCTGCCATAATCGGTTCTATTTTTTGGTCTAATTGTCCATCGTCCCTCATAGAGTTGAAGTATAACCAAAACTATCAATTAGATGATGGGGGATATTATGTATAAAAACCGGAACCTGATCGCAAACCATATAAGAGAACATGCAGCCATTTATTTTTTCATGCTGATCCTGTTTTTGATCGGCATCATATTCGGCGCCGTTATCGTTAATAGTATGAATTTTGTACAAAGGGAGGATTTATTCTTTTATCTCGATCGGTTCTTTGGCCAAATGATCGATGGAACGGTAGCGGACAGTCAAGAAGTCCTTAAATCGAGTGTTTTTTACCACTTGAAATACTTGCTTCTGCTATTTATATTAGGTTTGTCAATCATTGGGCTTCCGGTGATTTGGATCATGTTGTTTGTGAAAGGGCTGGTAGTCGGATTTTCTGTTGGTTTTTTTGTCAATCAAATGGGATGGAAAGGACTTTTATTTGCCGCAGCTTCCATTGCACCGCAAAATTTGTTGATCATCCCTGTGTACTTGATAGCCGGGAGTCTTGCCATGATTTTTTCGTTGACATTGTTACGTAAGTTATTCACCCGGCGATCTCAGCAGCCGATTTTGCAACCTTTTGCGAAATACAGCATGTCTTTTGTAACGCTTCTTCTATTTATAGCCGTGGCTTCATTGGTGGAATCGTTTGTTTCAAAACCAGCCATGCAGTTGGTGATAGAATGGATTTATCAATAGTTAATATCAAATTATAATAATTACAAATAACAGATTATAATTATTATAATTTGACACTGGTTCCATGTCTGCTTATAATAAAGTTGGTATTATGAGGGAGGGATGGGACTTGGAACATCGAATCGACCGGATAAAAAAACAACTGCACGCACAGAGTTATAAATTGACCCCTCAACGGGAAGCCACCGTACGCGTTTTGTTGGAACGGGAGGAGGATCATCTCAGCGCAGAGGATGTCTACCTTCTTGTCAAAGAAAAAGCCCCTGAAATAGGCTTGGCTACTGTGTATCGCACATTAGAATTGTTATCAGAACTAAAAATAGTAGATAAAATAAATTTTGGAGACGGCGTTTCCAGATATGATTTAAGAAAAGAGGGCGCCGCCCATTTTCATCACCATCTTGTTTGCATGGAATGCGGCTCTGTGGAGGAAATCGAAGATGATTTATTGGAGGATGTTGAAAAAATCGTCCAAAACGACTGGGGTTTTCAGGTGAAAGATCATCGACTGACCTTCCATGGAGTGTGCAGGAATTGTCAGTTGGAAGCGGCTGAAAAAGCACAAACCTCTTAAATCCGCATGGAAATACTTTTGTCTGGGTGAAGAATCTGTTAATCTTAAATTGACGTATATTTTCCTGTTTTTTTGGCATATCTTTATTAATAGAAAATCTATTATTAAGATCAAGGGGATATGCCGATGAAACCCGCATTGCTGCTGATTAAAGATGCGTTGAAAATATTCATTATTTTTACAGCTTGCACCCTCTTATTCTACTTCGGTTTAAGAGCGATGCATGCAGAGTATCAGGATTATCACCGTTATGATCCGCCGGAAGGAAGAGCGGTTAAAGTATTTAACCAGGATGACCAGGGGTGGGTGGAACGTTTGTCGATATTTTTTCGTTTAGGGGAGTAGAAGCAAAGATGAAAGATGAAATGAATGATTTCTTCCATTACCTTACAGTTGAAAGGGGTTTATCCGAAAATACCCTGCAATCTTATAAAAGAGATTTGAGGCAATATCAGTCATTCATCGCCGATAGCCAGAATGTGAAGGCATGGGAAACGGTTGATCGCCATCACATCATGCAATTCTTGTATTATCTGAAGGATAATGGCAAATCATCAGCGACGATAGCCCGTACTTTGTCCTCCATAAGGCTGTTCCATCAATTTATAGTCAGGGAGTATGGGATCAGCAAAGATGCAAGTTTACATATCGAAACACCGAAGAAAGAGCGAAAGCTTCCCAAAGTCCTGTCTTCCGAAGAGGTGGACAAGCTGTTGAATATACCGGAAAAAAACAATCTTGCCATCCGTAATAAAGCCATGCTGGAAATGCTGTATGCCACCGGTTTACGGGTTAGTGAGTTGATTTCATTGAAGGTTTCCGATCTTCATCTTACCATGGGTTTTGTCAGATGTTTTGGAAAGGGATCCAAGGAAAGAATTGTTCCTTTAGGCAATGTAGCAAGCGAGGCAGTGGAAAAATACATCGAATTTGCACGTGCTGAATTGTTGAATCGGAAAGCTACTGATGCTCTGTTTGTAAACCATCACGGCAACCAGTTGACTAGACAAGGTTTTTGGAAGGTATTGAAAGCGATTGCCAGAGAGGCCGGTATAAAAAAGGAAATCACTCCTCATACATTACGGCATTCTTTTGCAACCCATCTGCTGGAAAATGGAGCCGATTTACGATCAGTCCAGGAAATGTTGGGACATGCCGATATATCGACGACGCAAGTATATACGCATGTAACAAAAGCAAGATTGAAGGATATTTATCAGGCTTACCATCCGAGAGCCTGACATTTTGTTTTTTTGTGAAGAATCAGATGTAGTGTGCTGCAAGCTTGTCCGGAAAATATCTTCCCCTTAACGTTTTACTTAGTTGTCTGACATCCTACATCGTTTCGTTTGTGGCATAATTGGTGATATTTAAGGGAAAGTAATCTACATAATAATCTACATAGGAGGGATCGTTGTGAAGGAATTTAAGCGTGTTTTTTTAATTGTTATGGATTCTGTAGGGATCGGAGAAGCCCCTGATGCGGAAAAATTCAATGACGAAGGGGCAGATACGCTGGGGCATATCGCAGAGCATATGGATGGGCTCCACATGCCTCACATGGGTCAACTTGGTTTAAGCAATATCCGGGAAATAAAGGGTATATCCAAAGCAGCCCAGCCAAAAGCGCACTATACAAAAATGCAGGAAGCTTCAAATGGAAAGGACACAATGACGGGACACTGGGAAATCATGGGGTTGAACATCCAACAGCCATTCCGTACCTTCCCAGAGGGTTTTCCTGATGAATTGCTTTCGGAGCTAGAAGAGAAAACTGGCCGGAAAATTATCGGCAACAAACCTGCTTCCGGTACCGAAATAATCAAAGAGCTCGGGAAAGAGCATATGGAAACGGGAGCGTTGATTGTTTATACTTCTGCAGACTCTGTCCTCCAGATTGCAGCCCATGAAGAAGTTGTCCCGATAGAGGAACAATATCGGATATGTGAAATTGCACGTGAATTGACACTAGATGAAAAATACATGGTGGGCCGGGTTATCGCCCGTCCGTTTGTAGGAGAGCCTGGAGCATTTGAACGAACTTCAAATCGACATGATTACGCGTTGAAACCTTTCGGAAGAACCGTGATGAATGAACTGGAAGATGGCGGACTGGACGTGATAGCATTAGGTAAAATCTCCGATATCTATGACGGGGAAGGCGTGACCGAAGCGGTTCGTACAGTTGACAATGACGACGGGATGACCAAGCTCCTGGACTCGATGGACAAAGATTTTCATGGACTCAGCTTTTTGAATTTGGTGGATTTTGATGCGAAATACGGTCACCGTAGAGATCCTCAAGGGTATGGAGAAGCGTTGGAAAGTTATGATGCCCGGTTGCCGGAAGTTTTTGAAAAACTGAAAAGCGACGATCTGCTGATCATCACTGCTGACCATGGAAATGACCCGGTTCATCACGGTACCGATCACACGAGAGAGTATGTCCCTTTACTTGTTTACCATACTGGAATTGAAAATGGAAACGAACTCGAAATCAGAAAGACTTTTGCCGATATAGGAGCGACTGTTGCCGATAATTTTGGTATCAAACTTCCTCAGCACGGTCAAAGCTTCCTGAAGGAAATCAGTCAATAGGAGGGAGAAAAAATGAAGAGCAAAGAAATGAAGGAGTCAGCAGAATTTATCGAAGCGAGATTGCAAGAAAAACCGACGATCGGTCTGATTCTTGGATCTGGACTAGGAGTGCTTGCAGATGAAATAGAAAACCCTGTCGTTATTCCTTATAAGTCGGTGCCTCACTTTCCCGAATCAACCGTTTCAGGCCACAAGGGACAGCTGGTTGCTGGCCGTCTTGAGGGCAAACAAGTAATTGCTATGCAAGGACGTTTTCATTTTTATGAAGGATATCGGATGGATCAGGTGACGTTTCCTGTCCGTGTCATGAAGCTGTTGGGTGTGGAAAAATTGCTTGTCACCAATGCTGCCGGTGGAATTAATGAACAATTCGAGCCGGGCAATTTAATGCTGATCGAGGATCATATCAATAACATGGGAACAAACCCGTTGATAGGACCGAATGACGAAGAGATAGGACCCCGGTTTCCAGATATGTCCCAAGCTTATAATAGAGAATTGCTGGAACACGCCCGTAAATGTGCGGAAGATTTAAATTTGGCTATCCAGCAAGGAGTATATGTCGGCAATACAGGACCTACTTATGAAACAGGGGCAGAAGTGAGAATGCTGCGCACACTGGGAGGCGATGCTGTCGGAATGTCCACTGTGCCCGAAGTAATCGTAGCAGCACACATGGGAATCAAAGTGCTTGGTATTTCCTGTATATCCAATATGGCAGCCGGCATTCTGGATCAGCCATTGTCCCATCAGGAAGTGATCGAGACGACAGAACGCGTGCGTCAGGATTTCTTGAGTTTTGTTAAACAAATAGTCAACACGTTACCATGATAAATTAAAAAAGGTGATTACTAATGAGAATGGTCGATATAATACAGAAGAAACGGAATGGTCAGGAGTTAACGGATTCGGAAATACGTTTTTTTGTAGAAGAATATACCGCCGGCAGTATTCCGGACTATCAAGCAGCTGCTTTAATGATGGCAATTTATTTTAAAGGCATGAGTGCTGATGAAACAGCTGTTCTTACTGAAGCGATGGCAGCATCAGGAGACACTATCGATTTATCTGCGATTGAGGGACATATTGTGGACAAACATTCCACTGGAGGCGTCGGTGATAAAATAACCTTTATAACCGGACCGTTGGTTGCTTCTGTGGGAGTACCGGTGGCGAAAATGTCCGGAAGAGGACTGGGCCATACAGGTGGAACTTTGGATAAACTGGAATCGATTGCCGGTTTCCATATCGAGATGAGCAAAGAGGAATTCATCTCGAATGTCAACAAGCATAAGCTTTCTGTAGCAGGACAAACCGGCAATCTAGCCCCGGCAGACAAAAAGCTCTATGCATTGAGGGATGTAACAGGTACGGTGGACTCCATTCCTTTGATCGCTGGTTCGATCATGAGTAAAAAACTTGCCTCCGGAGCGGATAGTATCGTGTTGGATGTAAAAACAGGTTCCGGTGCTTTTATGAAAACATTGGACGAGTCAAAAGCTTTGGCACAAGAAATGGTGAACATCGGCAACAAACTTGGCCGGAATACGATTGCCGTCATAAGCGACATGAATCAGCCGCTTGGTTATGAAGTCGGTAATGCCAATGAAATCAAAGAAGCGGCAGAAGTGCTTCAAGGGAAAAAAGTGGAGGATTTACGAAATCTCGGTCTAGAATTGGCGGCACATATGACTGTTTTGGCGGGTGCTTTTTCATCTTATGAGGAAGCTTACCAGGCGCTTGAGCAGAAACTTGATAACGGAGAGGCTTTTCAAGCATTCCGTACATTCATCTCCGCCCAAGGTGGGGATTTATCGATGATCGATGATTTATCCCGCCTGCCGGCTGCCGAGCACCATGTCGAGGTTATATCGGACAAAGAAGGGTATGTTACGGAAATAGATGCCGAATCGATTGGTGTGGCTGCAATGTACTTAGGTGCAGGAAGGGCGACCAAAGACGATAAAATCAATCATGCAGTAGGAATAACCCTTAATAAAAAAATAGGTGATTCAATTGGAAAGGGAGAAACAATAGCCGTTCTGCATAGCGAGCATCCTGATCCGGAAGACTCTTTAACCAAAGTAAAAGAAGCGTACAAAATATCGGAAGACCAGCCTGTTAAGCATCAGCTGATATATGAAGTAATCAAGTAAAAAGCAGCAAAAAAAGCATAGAGCCATACAGAAAAATGCAAGCGACTGTTTCTAGGAGTAAGGCTAAAAGTGCCCCCGTCCCTCTAACAACGCCTGCATGGCCACCATGGGGTGTTGGATCAGCTCAGGCAGGACTTGAAGTGGCGGTCTCTTAACACGCAGAAACCTTGCTTAAGACCTCTAGCAGGTAGATGCTGGAGCTGGACATCTCTGAATATATTTTCTTTCCTTCATAGTAAACCGAACGATTACCAATTCGTTCGGTTTTTTTCTATGGAGCCATGCTTTAGTTCCGGCGCATTTTTTTGTTATAAATTGTCCGACATATGGAAAAAATAACAATACTAACATTTGGAGGTATTGCTATGAAAAAAACAATCTTGTTACTAGCTTTTTTGTTGTTTTTCTCCGCCGTTTTGCCGGTCAATATGATGGCTGAGGAAAATAAAGCTAAACAAAATAAAGAACAGACAACAGAGGATCAGCTGAATCTCGCGGAGAATTCGCAATCAGCAATTTTGTTGGAGCGAGATACAGGAAAAATCTTATATGAAAAAGATGCTCATAAGCAATTGCCGCCGGCGAGCATGACGAAAATCATGACCATGATTCTTATAATGGAAGCTTTGGATGAAGGGAAAATCAAATTGGATGAAAAGGTGAGAGTGAGTGATTATGCAGCATCGATGGGCGGGTCGCAAATCTTTCTGGAAGCAGGAGAAGAAATGAAAGTACAGGATCTATTGATGGGAGTTGCCGTAGCTTCCGGCAATGATGCAAGTGTCGCACTTGCAGAAAGAATAGCCGGAAGCGAACAAGCGTTTGTCAAAATGATGAATGATAAAGCAAGACAGCTGGGGTTGGAAAATACACGCTTTCAAAATCCCACCGGACTTCCTGCTGAAGGGCATTTCAGCACTGCTTATGATATGGGGGTCATGGCAAAGGAACTGTTGAAACATGAAGAGATAACAGAGTACACAAGCATTTATGATGGTTATCTTCGTGAAGGAACGGAAGATGAATTCTGGCTCGTCAATACAAATAAACTGGTCAAATTCTATCCGGGAGTTGATGGGTTGAAAACCGGTTATACATCTGAAGCGAAATATTGTTTGACTGCTACAGCTAAGAAGAATGATATGCGAGTCGTTGCAGTTGTTTTGGGTGCGGACACGACGAAAAACCGAAATAGCGATGTCACGCAAATGCTTGATTACGCTTTTAATCATTTTGATACGAAACAGCTGTTCAAGAGCAACCAACCGGTTTCAAAACTGAAATTATTAAAAGCGGCGAATGAGTCGATCGATGTTGTGACAGAAGAACCGATTTCGTTGATTTATAAAAAAGGAAAACCTTTGGAAAATATAGAGACAAAAGTGGTCATGCAGGAGGACATTGCACTTCCTTTGAAAAGGGGAGATACAGTGGGGAAAGTAGAAATTGTCCATGACGGAAAGGTATTGTCCGAAACTCCGCTGGTTGTGAAGGAAAACGTAGACCATGCCAGCTATTTGCAGTTATTCAAAAGGACATTCCACACCATGTTGAAAAAGCAATGATTTTTGCTTGTTTTACCGAACCGGCACTTCTTTTGTCACCTGGCAGGATTTAAATCGTTCCGTAAAGAAAAGATTCACTACAGAAACAGTAAGGAGGAATCAGTAGTGAGTCTAAACGCACAATTCACAACCAAAGAGAATGTTTTATTGGTTCGTCTCTCGGGTGAGCTTGACCACCATGCTTCGGATCGATTAAAAAAAGAGTGGCAGCAGGCAATCAGAGAAAATAATGCCAAACATGTAATATTGAATTTAGAAGATTTAAGTTTCATGGACAGCTCTGGATTGGGAGTTTTTTTGGGGAGGTACAAAGAAGTGATGCAATTGGGAGGAGAGATGGTCGTTTGTTCAATATCCCCTGCAGTGAAACGGTTGTTTGATATGTCCGGGCTATTTAAAATCATCCGTTTGGAAGAAAGTGAAGAATACGCTTTACTTCGACTGGGGGTGGCTTCATGAAAAATAGTATGCATTTGGAATTCACCAGTATCAGCGAAAATGAAGCATTTGCCCGTGTGACAGTGGCTTCTTTCATAGCGCAACTGGATCCCACAATGGACGAACTGACGGAGTTGAAAACCGTTGTTTCTGAAGCAGTCACCAATTCTATCATTCACGGATATGAAAACCGGCAGGACGAAAAGATCTATATCAGCTGCTCGATCGAGGATGATGAAATTGAATTAATCATCAGGGATGCAGGAATAGGCATTCCCGATATCGATGAAGCGGTACAGCCATTGTACACATCAAAACCGGAATTGGAACGCTCGGGTATGGGCTTTACCATCATGGAAAATTTTATGGATAAGGTTGAAGTTGTTTCGCATCCCGGAGAGGGCACCACGCTTAAGTTGTACAAACAACTAAAGAAGAGTAAAACCTTGTGCAATTAAGGGGATGCCTATGAAAATAGAGCTGAAAAAAACGCATAAAGAAGACCCGTTGACAAATGAACAGGTTAAAGAACTGATTCTGAAAAGTCAGGAAGGGGATCAACTATCAAGAGACCAACTTGTGGAGAGTAATGTCAGGCTGGTATGGTCTGTTGTACAGCGATTCATCAACCGTGGTTATGACCCAGATGATTTGTTCCAGATTGGTTGTATCGGCTTGCTGAAATCCATTGACAAGTTTGATTTGTCTTACGATGTACGCTTTAGCACATATGCAGTCCCTATGATCATTGGAGAAATCCAACGATTTATAAGGGATGATGGAAGTGTAAAGGTAAGCAGATCCCTGAAGGAAACAGGTAACAAGATACGAAAAGCAAAGGATGAATTGACCAAGGCGATGGGGCGGGGACCGACCGTTAGTGAAATCGCTGAAAAGTTGGAGATTTCTCCAGAGGAAGTTGTCCATGCTCAGGAGGCGTCCAAACTGCCTCATTCCATCCATGAAACGGTTTATGAGAATGATGGCGATCCGATAACACTTTTAGACCAGATTGCCGAAACTGATACAAGATGGTTTGATAAAATGGCATTACAGGACGCTATCCGGAATCTGGAAAAAAGGGAAAGACTGATTGTCTATCTCCGTTATTATAAGGATCAGACCCAATCAGAAGTGGCAGAACGGCTTGGGATTTCTCAAGTGCAAGTATCACGGCTTGAGAAACGGATCCTGCAATATATAAAAGACCAGATAGGCGTTTAGAAAAGCCCCTTGTTGTATGGTAAGTTCCATTGCCTATTCAAAAAGGGTGTTACCCACCGCTTCGGTAGCATACTTCGCTTTCCGCGGGCACGGCTTCAGCTAACTTGGTAAAGAAAACCGCTTTATCAAGTGGATCTTCAGCTCGTGCTGTTCCCGCAGGAGTCTGCGTATGCTCCCTGCGCTAAGGAGCAGGCTGATTAACGGAAGCGTAGACTTTTTCCTTGAGAACCATCAAGCCATCTTAAAAACGATTGTCAGGAAATAGTTGCTTTTTTTCATAAAAGACAGTTGGAGTTCCCGTCTTTTCTCCTGTTCTTGGACTTTCTGCCTGTTTTCCCAGCTATGTGAATTGATGATACGGCGCATAGAGTACCATGAATAAAAAAATTTCGAGGCGTTTCTAAACAGAAATGCTGTTCCTAGCGAAGAAAATACTCGGAGACTCCCGCGGGAGGAAAGGCCTCGGTGAGATCCCGCAGAGCGTCAGCTCGAGGAAGCTCACCAGCCGCCCGCGGAAAGCGCAGGGTATTTTCGCAGCGTCGAACTCCAACTCTACAAAAGTAAGAAGTCAGGAAGACGCATTCAAACTATGTCGTAGTTATATTTTTTATGCGTTTTCAGTTCATTAAATGAAATCAGCCGCCAGTTATACTGGGGGCTTTTACTTTGTCGAGTAATTAATGTTTAAGATATCCTCTGACATTTACCAACTCTCATCTGCTTTTTTTGTACTTCTGCTACCTCTTATTTCGACTTAAACTGTTGGTTTTAGTTATTTTTAATCCAAAGGAATCCAATTGATTTTTCCCTCTTTGTTACATCTTCCAGCGCTTTTATGCTGTTCATGCATGTTTAAGGAACCGGTTATCCATAATAAAAAGGAATCCGACAGTGGAGGTGGCTGATTTGGAAGGCATTGTATATCTGAGATTGAAAAAGAAATTGAATGTGACGGAACATACGACTGTCCTGCTTAAGGATATCGCTGTGCTGTCAGGAACAGCACAAGATAAGGAAAAAATAGGTGAAACCCATATTTATCAAGTGACCCCTGAAGATCAAAATGTATCGGTGATTGACGTTTTCACTGTTATAGATAAATTGACCGTGCTCTACCCTAATCTGGAATTTCAACATATAGGTGCTGCTCAAACGATATTAATGATTGAAAAAAAGCGGAAAAACGTTCCACTGTTACTTGTTACGTTAATTTGGTTGTTGCTATTTATAGGGTCGGCAATGGCGATCATGAATTTTCATTATGATGTCAGCATGCAGGAAGTGCAGCAGCATCTGCATTACTTATTGACAGGGGAGAAAAATGAATATCCGCTCTGGCTGCAAATCCCTTATTCATTCGGATTGGGCATCGGGATGATCCTTTTTTTCAACCACCTATTTAAAAAACGATTCAATGAGGAACCTAGCCCGTTGGAAGTAGAAATTTTTAAATACCAACAGGATTTGGACAGTTATGTCACTTACCATGAAAACGAGTTGAATAAAGAGCATGGTTCACATCATCCTCATTGAGATATTCATCGGTTTAGCCTCTGGACTAATTGTAGGAACCGGATTTGTCGCTTTTTTGACTGTACTGGGGATCATTCCCCGCCTCGTGCAATTAAGCAAAACGAAAGCCTTCGTAAAAACATATGAAGCAGGCGTGACGTTCGGCGCTTTATTCGGGACATATCTTTCCTTTGTCGGCGTATCGCTCCATTTATCTTTATTCATAACAATCGTATGGGGGGCTTTCCATGGGATATTCATAGGAATGCTGGCAGCTGCCTTGACGGAAGTTTTGAATGTTTTTCCTTTATTGGCGAAACGGATCGGTATGGAAAACCATCTTCTTTGGCTGCTGATGGCAATCGTTCTAGGAAAAATAGCCGGCTCGCTGTTTCAATGGATGATTTTCGTTAAGTAACCAAGAAGTGTGGAAAGGAATCGGTGCCATGGAACGACCGAAAAAAGTGATTATCATTACAGATGG
Source organism: Sediminibacillus terrae (assembly GCF_009602435.1). Lineage (GTDB taxonomy): Bacteria > Bacillota > Bacilli > Bacillales > Amphibacillaceae > Sediminibacillus > Sediminibacillus terrae. The sequence continues at coordinate 553,788 of NZ_VZDQ01000021.1, read as the reverse complement.
TGACGAATATGCCAAAAAGACAATGGATTACTTAGCGCGGGAAATAGGCGGAACATGTCTGGCGCACTTATCGGATAATCCGACTCATGCTTCCGAAAGACAGGTGACAGAGGCGATCATGGCTGCTCCCGCAGAACCGGTATATGTCTTGATTGATGATGCAGGAGCCCCAGGACCGGGGGCGGGAGAGAAGATTTTACTAAAGCTTGCTGAAAATAAAAACATAAAAATAATAGGTGCCATTGCTGTAGCTGCCCATACAAAAAACGCCGAATGGACTAGGTTTACCTTGGCGATCGATCAGGATGGAGAGCTGACTTCCAATGGCATCAGCAAAGAAGGCATTCCGATTCCGGAAATCGGAAGGATAAACGGCGACACGATTTATTCTTTGGATCAAATGGATATACCTGTTGTCGTGGCCATTGGAGATATCGGAAAGATGCAAGGAAAAGACGATATCAAAAAGGGGTCGCCGATTACCAGAAAAGCGATTGAAATCATTTTGGAAAGAGGCGGTTATCAATGAATAAACAAAAGCAACCGAAGAAAAAGCCCACCATATCAAGCAATCTCAAAGATAACCAGCGATTTATGGAAGAAAAAGTCGGTGTTGGAACTTCTTTTGATGTAGGTTTTCGGCAGTTGACTATTTTAAAGAAAGAAATTCAGCTTTACTATTTGACGGGACTTTGTGAAACGCCGACAATTGTCGAGCTGTTAAAGAAATTGACGGATATAAATGAAACATATCCTGCTTCAGCAGGCAGAAATAAACATAAGCTGACTGAGATTATCGGCAGCCATCTGGTACATCAGCAAGTTACCAAAGTGGATACGATGGATGAAGCAGTCGATCAAATGCTCAGCGGATTAATTGTCATCTTTATGGAAGATGAATCAGAAGCTTTTATTGTGGACGTGCGGACCTATCCGGGCCGCTCACCGGAAGAACCGGATACGGAAAAAGTCGTGCGGGGTTCGCGGGATGGTTTTACAGAGAACATTATAGAAAACACTGCGTTGACGAGAAGGAGAATCAGAGATGAGCGACTCCGTCATGAGATGATAAAAGTAGGGGAACGTTCCAAAACGGATATTTGCATTTCCTATTTACAAGACGTAGCAGATCATGGCTTGGTGAAACTGATCAAAGACGAATTAAAACATATAGAAATTGACGGAATATCGATGGCGGATAAAACGATTGAAGAATTCCTTGTCAAACAAGGTTTCAATCCCTTCCCGCTTGTGCGATATACTGAGAGACCCGATGTCGCCTCTACACATCTGCTGGAAGGACACGTGCTGATCATGGTCGATACGTCGCCCAGTATGATCATCACTCCCACCACTTTTTTTCATCACGTTCAGCATGCAGAAGAATACAGACAATCCCCGGCAATAGGTACATTTGTCCGTTGGGTTCGGTTTTTGGGTATTTTCGCTTCTGTTTTCCTTCTACCATTCTGGCTTGTCCTGGTTATGGAACCAGATCACTTACCGGCTATGCTTCAGTTCATAGGACCGAATGAAGAAGGCAATGTCCCGGTTGTTTTACAATTGATCATAGCGGACATTGGAATTGAATTCTTGCGTATGGCCGCCATTCATACACCGACCCCGCTCTCGACAGCGATGGGATTGATTGCAGCAGTATTGATCGGACAGATTGCCATCGATGTGGGATTGTTTAGTGCGGAAGTCATTTTATACGTATCGATTTGTGCCATCGGCTCCTTTGCGACACCGAGTTATGAATTGAGCATCGCCAATAAATTATCACGCATGTTATTGATCATCATCACTTCCATCTTTGGCGTGAAAGGAATGGTTATAGGTTTTACAATTTATATTTTGGCATTAAGCCTTACCAAATCGCTGAACACTCCTTATCTGTGGCCTTTCATCCCGTTTAATGCCAAAGCGATGAAGCAAATCATTTTCCGGGTATCCGTTCCATTAACAAAAGATCGTCCGAGTATTGTGCATCCCCGTAACAATTATAAGCAGCCAACAGGAAAACATTGAACCTTCGACAAGGTTATGGTAAATTAACTTTATCTATTTTTTTCAAAAAGGGTAGAAAATGAATTACTGGTCAGAAGGCAGAATGCATTGACTGATTAACTATATTTTCATTGAATTGTGGTTGAGCAATTTGCAGGGAGGTGCAGGGGATGAATCATCCTTTTCATACAAACGAACACGGCCATCTAGTGGTCGGTGGGGTGGATACGATTGATTTGGCAAAAAGGTATGGAACACCTCTATTTGTTTACGATGTATCATTGATACGAAAGAATGCGAGAGCGTTTGTAGATACATTTCAAAAAGCTGGAGTAAATGCCCAGGTTGCCTATGCAAGTAAGGCGTTCTCATCGATTGCAATGTTGCAGGTAGCTAAACAGGAAAATTTGAGCCTGGATGTTGTTTCGCAAGGTGAGTTGCACACTGCATTGCAAGCTGGCTTTCCTGTTGAGAAGATTCATTTGCACGGAAATAACAAAAGTTTTGACGAATTAGCGATGGCAGTCCACTACGGAATAGGCTGTATTGTACTGGACAACTTCTACGAAATCGAGTTGCTGTCAGATATCCTGGAGGAGCAAGGCAGGAAAATGGATGTTCTTTTACGTGTGACTCCAGGCATCGAAGCCCATACCCATGATTATATTTTAACCGGCAATGAAGATTCTAAATTTGGTTTTGATTTGGCAAACGGACAAGCAGAACAAGCTTTTCAAATGCTCCAAAAGACAGACTCCATCAATGTTATCGGCTTGCATTGCCATATCGGTTCACAGATTTTTGAAACAGAAGGATTCATCATGGCAGTGCGACGCTTATTCGAAACGCTGGGTGAGTGGAAACAATCGTACGGTTATCGCGCAAAAGTGCTTAACCTGGGTGGAGGGTTTGGAATCCGTTACACAGCGGAAGATGAACCCCTTCCGTTAGATGGTTATGTAGACGCTCTTGTGGAAGAAGTGCAAAAACAAGTTGAATTTCATGGGATGGAATTCCCGGAAATCTGGATAGAACCAGGAAGAGCGATTGTCGGAAATACTGCAGTGACTCTTTATAGGACAGGCTCCATAAAAAATATTCCTGGTGTGAGGAAGTATGTATCTGTAGATGGTGGTATGACTGATAACCTGAGACCGGCACTTTATCAAGCTAAATATGACGCTGTCATAGCGAACAAAGCAGATGCTGCATTGACTGAAAAGGTGTCCATTGCCGGAAAGTGCTGTGAATCGGGAGATATGCTGATTTGGGATATGGAAGTTCCTGAAATAGAGTATGGAGATATATTGGCAGTTTTCAGTACAGGGGCATATGGATATTCGATGTCCAATCATTATAACCGCTTCCCGAAAGCGGCAGTGGTGTTCGCTGAACAAGGAGAAGACCAATTGGTTATTCAGCGGGAATCCTATGAAGATTTAACTAAAAATGATTTGCCATATGGCATAAAGGAGAGGGTTTAATGATGAAACAGGCAACCATTCAATTTGAAAACGGGGAAGTAATCAAAATAGAAATGTTTGAGGAAGCTGCACCTAATACAGTTGCAAACTTTGAGAAACTGGCCAACAGTGGTTTCTACAATGGAGTGACCTTCCATCGGGTCATTCCGGGGTTCGTGGCCCAAGGCGGCGATCCGACTGGCACCGGAGCAGGCGGGCCCGGGTATACGATTAAATGTGAAACAGAGGGCAATCCCCATAAACATGTGGCAGGCTCTTTATCCATGGCTCATGCCGGAAAGGATACTGGTGGAAGTCAATTTTTCCTTGTTCATGAACCCCAACCGCATCTAGACGGCGTTCATACAGTCTTTGGACAAGTAACGGAAGGATTGGATACAGTATTGCGCATCCAGCAGGGAGACGTAATGAAAGAAGTGAAGGTAGAAACCGTTTAAAAAGGATTGAGCAAAAGCGGCTATTTCAAGAAATCATCAGCGGATATAAAACGCTGATGATTTTTTGTTTCTTGTATAGGAAATTATACATTTAATTGTCTGTGGATAATGATTGGCTGAAACAGCCAAGACCAGTTCCTGCCTCCTCGAGGTCTTAAGCCCATCCTCTGTGTGGCAAAAAGCCACGCCGATACTGTTCTTAAGCTTGATGGTGGCCCAAACAATGCGGGTCATGCAGGTTGCCATAGACCGTGACGGCTTCAGCCTGTACTCCTTTACACTGGCGCTTATGCTTTTGTCCTATCTTGTTGGGGTAAACCTTGAAGTTTCCGATCTGAACCAATAAAATGATTGGTGGACAAGTAAGTTTGGAAGGTGAAGGGCGGAACACCATGCAATGGCTTTTAATGTTTACCTATCTTGTTTTGCTAGCTGCTCCAGCCGGAGCGTTCGTCCATGAAACCGGGCATGTGATCGGATCTTGGATTTGCCGGGCGGATACTATGGAACTATCGCTTGGATCTGGAAAAAGAATGAAAGCAGTAAAGATAGGAAGTAAACTGACCGTTCATTTTCATTTACTGCTTATGGCTGGAGGACATGCTTCAAGTAAAAGAGCGCAACCGTATAGCGGCCGGGAAAAAGCCGTTATCTCCATGGCAGGTCCCGTTTTTAATTTGGCGGCTGGATGGTTGCTTTTGGAGTTCGTTTCGGAAGGCAACGGGTGGATTCGTCTTTTTGCGCTTTACAATATATGGATTGCCATGGTGAATTTCATTCCATTTAAGTGGAGAGGAAAGAAATCGGACGGATATTTTGTCATACGGTCGATGATTGATGAATAACAGGCTGGATAAGGATGAGTGATGTAAATGAGTGAGAAAAAAAGGAATTGGTTTCTATTTGTCATACTTTTGGTAATCGGTTTAATTTGGGGAGTTGTTTACTGGTTTTTGGTTGTACTGTGAGTTTATAGTTATTTGACAAATTGGCTGATATAGTCCATAAATATATTATAGTTCACCGAATAAAGGGTGATAATAAACATGAATAGCGATAAGCAGGAGAAAATGCTGTTTTGGCTGATGGTCATAGTCGGTTTCATTTTTCTTCTATCTATCATAAGTAAGTTAATTTCTAATTGAGGGGTAAATATGTTAATTCGCTATAAAAAAAGCTTTGAAAAAATTGCAATGGGATTACTTTCCTTTATGCCGGAAGAAAAAGAAGTAAGAAAACTGCAAAGTACCATTAAAGAATACGAGGAAAATCCTGACTGGCAGCTGTTTCTTTGGAAAGAAGAAGATATCCTCGGTGCTGTCGGTGTCCGTTTCGAAAATGAAATCAACGTTGTCATTCAACATATAACGGTTAATCCTTCCCATCGAAATATGGGCATTGGACGTAAAATGGTTCAGGCAGTCAGGGATACGTATGATCAGCAATACGCTGTTTGTGCCGATGATATGACAGAGCGTTTTCTTGAACGGTGTGAAGAGGAGCAATAAGTTGGACTCCGAGCTCATAGAAAGGCCAGCTCTTTATCGAGCTGGCTTTTCCAGTTTACAGAGTTGTCGTATAATAGGATGAGCAGAGGTAAAGTAGTGGCTATGTAACCGGCCTTGCATCAAACGAAGGCCGGTTTTTCCAGGTTTTTAAAGGATTGCTTATCGATCGCGGGCTATTTGGCTTTTACAGCCAGGCTGCACCTACAATGATTAGAAGAATGAACAATACTACGATCAAAGCGAATCCACCGCCGTAATATGCACCCATAGCTAATGCCTCCTTTAGTAGAAACGTTATTATTTAACTTACAATACTAATTTATGCGCTTTGCTTAATGCTGTATGGGCATATATGCCGTTAAGAGAAAATTTTTAGAGATATGGGGCTGACCAGTGGGTGGTTTTGGCAAGGGAGGGAAAGTGATGAGTATGAAATATGAAGTACATACGGAGGCATTTCAAGGCCCGTTAGATCTCTTGCTGCATTTGATCAATCAGTATGAAATAGATATTTATGACATTCCAGTAGCAGAAATCACTGAGCAGTACATGACGTATATACACACCATGCAACAGCTCGAACTCAACATTGCCAGTGAATACTTGGTGATGGCAGCCACTCTGATTGCAATAAAAAGTCAACTGCTGCTTCCAAATCAGACTATTGAGCCGGAGGACGAGGAGTATGAAGAGGATCCCCGTGAAGATCTGATGCGCAGACTGATTGAATATCGAAAATACAAAGAAGCAGCTGACCAGTTAAAAGAGAGAGAGCTGGAAGCCAATAAAATCTATACGAGACCACCGGTGGAATTCGAGGAAGCACCAGCCCAAAAACAGGTTGTTCAGGGAGATGTTTCCATATATGATATGATAGCTGCCATGAATAAAATAATGGAGAGGAAAAAGTGGGAGAAACCTGTTTCGACAAAAATCCAACGAACAGAAATACCCATCAAACAGCGGATGGACGAAGTAATGACACAGGTGAAGGAAAGACCTGACGGGATTGCATTTGATGAATTATTTCCCATCCCTTCTCGTTCCCACATTGTGGTTACGTTCATGGCTGTTCTTGAATTGATGAAAGGAAAACAAGTTTATTGCACACAAGAGAAGCATTTTGATGAATTAATGATTTATTATATGAGGTGAACCACGTGGAGTTATCAGAATTCAAAGCAGTAATGGAAGGACTCTTGTTCGCTTCTGGAGATGAGGGGATCAGCCAAAAGCAACTGTCACAAATACTTGGCTTGGATGCAGAAGCAGTCCGACATGTTCTCAATGAATTAAAATACGATTATGAACATGCAGAACGAGGTATAACGATAATGGAGTCCAATGATGTCCTCCATTTAACGACAAAGCCAGAACATACAGCGTATTATCAAAAACTGATGGACACTCCGCAAACTTCCAGGCTTTCCCAAGCAGCGCTGGAAACGTTGGCGATCATTGCATACCAGCAACCAATTACCAGGGCGGAAATCGAAGAAGTGAGAGGGGTCAAGAGTGATCGCCCTGTCCAAACGCTGATGTCGAGGGGGCTGATTGCGGAACAAGGCAGAAAAGAAGGAGTCGGGCGTCCTATTTTATATGGCACTTCTACGGAGTTTCTGACATATTTCGGACTCCGTTCACTTGATGAACTGCCTCCTCTCCCTGAAAATGTAGAACAAGCTGATGTAGAAGGAGAAGCTGATTTGTTTTTTAAAAATTTTCAGGACCAGTTGGAAGAGGAGTAAAATCAGAAAACGTATTTTATCCTTCGTATAGTCTGGACATTAGAACTTAACAGGAGGCTGAATAATGAGCAACGATTCCCTGCATGCTCATGTGAAAAAGGTAAGTGTTTTTCTTGATGATACCTTGAAGGAAATCAGCGGCTATCTCAACAATTGCAAGTTGGAAGATTTGATGAGTGAAGATGGAAGCAGAGCTTCGGGATATTATATGGAGTTGTTGAAGGCACTAAGACGGCTGGAGGTTTTTTGCGATGAAGCAAAAGATACTGTAAATGGATTGCTCCGGGAAGAACCGATGCGCGAAACAGCAGCTGAAAGGTCATTATATGGCATTCACCATCAATGCATTCTCGGTTTCTTCTCGCCCAAGAATGATGTTTGGTACGAAAACAGCCGGGCCTCTTATTCTGGAAGGCGCAGCATCACCTTTCATCATCAACCGCCATATTCATTTTTGCGTTTGATGGAGCATTTGGAAATGTCGTTTCAGCAAATGCGTGAGGAATTAAGTTATTATGAAACAGCCTATAAAAAAAGAATGTCATAATTGGTGTTTTAAGGAAAATCATCAGCGAAATTGAAAATTGCTGATGATTTTTTCTTTTGCCTCTATTTTGATTGTGTGTTTTTTCAGTCGTGGATGAAGTTCGTCGAAATTCAACGAAGGGTAAATTGGAAGGCTTGTATTCACAGGAAGCGAAGTGAAAAGTTGAAAACATCCTTGCAAGCTGTCATAAAAAGAGCGGTACAAGGAGTCTTTCGAAAGAGTTGATGGCGTAAAAAATAACACCATCACACTTGGCGAGGCCACTGAAAAACTGATGGTCTTTGAAAAGTAGAATTTAAAAAAGCGCTCTGTATGGAATTTAATTTCCATACAGAGCGCTTTTTATCTGTACAAGAAAAAAGAGTGACTTTCTTTTAGAAATCAAAGAAAATCACTTCTTTTTCGTTTACTCTCTGTTGATTCCACGATGAGCGTTCGGTGGTGACGCCTGCGGGAACAGCGCGAACCAAAGATCCACTTGGTCAAGTGATCTTCTTGACCAAGTTAGCTGAGGCTGTGCCCGCGGCAAGCATCCACCGATAAGCGATCCGTGAGAATCAACAACAAACTTTAAAATCTCTTCTAGATTAGAAAGGACTTTTTCAGTGGCCTCCACTTGGCAGGGGGATTTTTTTCTAAGCGATACATCTTAGTGCCCTCTAGGGAATACACATAGGCGGGCTTCTGGCATAGAATATCTGGAGGTGATTTCGATGAACGAAAAAAAGAAAAACTACTTAGACTCTCTGAAAACGTGGGGCAAGCAAGTAGAAGAAAAGATGGAAGGAGCACAAATCGAAGGAAAGGATGCGGAAGAATGGAAGAAACAGCTGACCGACTGGAAATCGTTGCTGAACGGTTTATTGGATGAAAAGGATGAACCTACAGATGAAAAAATCGCGCTCGTGGAACAAAAAAGCGTTAAGCTTTTCGAGCTGATTAAGTATCTGATGGAGAAACCCCGTCAAAGCGAGAAGACAATTCTTCCGGGACAGCACGTCCTTCCCGATCTGCCATACGCATACGATGCGTTGGAACCGTATATTTCCGAGCAAATCATGAGACTGCATCACGATCGACACCACCAATCTTATGTTGATGGATTAAATAAAGCGGAAACAGAGCTTTATACAAAGAAGCCCGATGCTAAATTAATCAAACATTGGATGAGAGAGCAAGCATTCAATGGTTCTGGTCATTTCCTTCATTCCTTGTTTTGGGAAAATATGTCGCCACGTGGCGGTGGCAGGCCCACCGGCGAATTGATGAGTCAAATAGAAAAAGACTTCGGTTCGTTCGCAGCATTCAAATCACTTTTTTCCGCAGCTGCCGAATCGGTCGAAGGAGTAGGCTGGGCTGCACTCGTGTGGGAACCGCGCTCCGGCCGATTGGCGATCCAGACAATTGAAAAGCATCAAATGTTCAGTTTATGGGACGTCATACCGTTACTAGTCCTGGATGTATGGGAGCATGCTTATTATCTTCAATATGAGAATAAGCGTGCAGATTATGTGAAGAATTGGTGGAATATCGTAAATTGGCAATCTGTTTCCCAAAGACTGAAATTGGCAAAACAAGTGGAAGTTCCGCTTGTTTAAGTCTCAAAGCGGAGCTGGAAGTGAGAAATATATCTGTTTTTCATCCCAGTTCCGTTTTTTTCATATTTAAAAGGAACAGTCTTTTATATTAGAGAGGGGAGTTTTATACATACGCCTGTCCTTCCTGCATATGATGGTACAAGAGAGTAGGCGGGGAGGTAAGGGGATTGAAGCGAATAGGCATACTCATTTGTTGTGTTGGTTTGATTATGGGAATTTTACCCGAAAGGACGGCTGCAGCTCCGGGAGTATCTGCCGCACATGCGGTTTTGATCGAACAGTCTACAGGAAGAGTGCTGTTTGAAAAGGATGCTCATGAACCGCAACGCATAGCAAGCATCACAAAGATAATGACAGCAATCATAGCGATAGAATCGGGGGAGTTGGAAGAAGAGGCTACGGCCAGCCACCGTGCTGTATATACGGAAGGATCCTCCATTTATTTGGAAGAAGGCGAAAAGATGAAGCTGAAGGATTTGGTATATGGCTTAATGCTTCGATCAGGGAATGATGCCGCAGTTGCCATTGCCGAAAAAGTAGGTGGGAGTCTTGAAGGTTTTGTCCACATGATGAACGAAAAGGCTGCTTGGCTCGGGATGAATGATACGACATTCGAAAATCCTCATGGGCTTGATTCTGAAAATCATCGTTCGAGTGCTTACGATATGGCTTTGTTGATGCGTTATGCTATGGATAATGATATTTTCCGGGAGATAACCGGATCTAAATCATATAAAGCAGAGACGAGGACGTATGCATGGGGGAATAAAAATAAACTGTTGACTCAGTACTACGAGTACTGTACAGGCGGGAAGACAGGTTATACAAAAAAAGCCGGAAGAACGCTTGTTTCAACAGCTGAAAAAAACGGCATGTCCCTTATCATGGTAACCATCAATGATCCAGACGATTGGCGAGACCATATTCGTTTATTTGATTGGGGATTCGAAAAATATCGGATGACAGATTTGCAAGACAGGGGAGCGGAACAATTTAATGTCCGCGGTTCAAACAAAAAGCTGAGTGGATTGTTTCCGGAAACACTGCGTTATCCGCTTACAGCAAAAGAGCAACAGCAAATCACCAGCTCCGTTTATTTTCTCGAAAATGCATCAGCAAGCTCTGAAAAAAAACAAGAGATCATCGGCAAGAAAGTATTCCGTGTCAACGGCTCCTATTTGACAGAAATGAGCATTTTGCATAGCAAGCAAACAGTCAGTCAACAAGGATTTTTACAGCTATTTCGAAAAATGACAGGAGTTTTCTAGGTGGTTAATTATATTTGGGCGGCAATGGCCGTGATCGGAATTGTTTATGCGATGTTCAACGGGACCATGGAAGAAGTAAATGAAGCGTTATTCGAGAGTGCTGATGACGCAGTCATGTTGTCTATTGGTTTGATAAGTGTCCTTGTATTCTGGCTGGGACTAATGAAAGTAGCTGAAGAAGCGGGACTTCTCAACATGCTGGCCAGACTTTTCAAGCCCTTTGTCACAAGATTATTCCCGGATATTCCCAAAGACCATCCGGCAATGGGGTACATTTTATCGAATCTCACCGCAAATTTATTCGGACTAGGCAATGCCGCAACCCCGATGGGAATAAAAGCGATGGAGCAAATGAAGCAGCTTAGCAAAACGGATGAAGCAAGCCGATCGATGATTACTTTTCTGGCAATCAACACCTCTAGTTTGACGCTGATCCCGGCCACGGTTATTGCCATCCGCATGAAGTATGATTCGGCTGCACCTACAGAGATAGTCGGGACAACGATAATCGCTACGTTGATTTCATCGGCAGCTGCCATCATGATAGACAGACTATTTTATTACAGAAGGGTGAGAAAGCAGAAAAGATGAGTTTCATTTCGACAATCAGCAGCTGGATGATTCCGCTCATCATATTAATTGTGCTGATATCCGCTTCCTGGAAGAGGCTTCCTTCTTACGAGCTGTTCGTGGAAGGGGGGAAGGAAGGGATTCAGATGGCCATGTCTTTGTTGCCCTTTTTGCTGGGGATGATGGTATCCATTGCGATATTGCGCGGTTCTGGAGCTTTGGACGCCTTTATTTCCATGATATCCCCGCTATTGCAAGCCTTTGGAGTACCGCCTGATATTGTCCCTTTGTCGATCATACGGCCGATCTCCGGCACGGCGGCGCTCGGAATGACCACAGAACTGATTGATACACACGGCCCGGATTCGTTTATCGGACGACTGGCTTCCACCATGCAAGGTAGTACGGACACCACCTTGTATATTATTACGGTTTATTTCGGGGCTGTCGGGATCCGCCGGATGGGAGATGCTTTAAAAGTTGGACTGTTGGCAGACCTAATTGGTATAATAGCTTCAATCGTGATTGTAACGATTGTATTCGCAGGTTAAGCGTTGACTTTCTAGTTAACGCTCTTCTTATTGTCCAAAAGGGACCAGTAAAAGATTTAAAAAATACAAGAAAATTTGGTGATAAAATGGCTAATGAACAGGAAAGGCTGCAAAAGGTGATTGCACAAAGCGGAATCACTTCCCGGCGGAAAGCGGAAAAACTAATCGAAGAAGGGAAAGTGAAGGTTAACGGACAGGTGGTGACCACGCTGGGTACAAAAGTTTCTTCCGAGGACAAAGTCGAAGTGAACGGGATACCCCTGGAGAAAGAAGAACCCGTTTATTATCTTCTCTATAAACCGCGTGGGGTTATTTCCAGCGTGCAAGATGATAAAAACCGAAAAGTCGTAACGGATTACCTGCCTGAGATCGACCAACGAGTGTTCCCGATAGGAAGACTCGACTACGATACTTCCGGTTTGCTGCTTTTGACCAATGACGGCGACTTTGCCAATCTTCTCATGCATCCGAAACATAAAATAGACAAGGTTTATGTTGCCAAGACAAAGGGGATACCTGATAAAGAAGCTTTACGGCAAATGAAAAAAGGGGTCGTGTCAGATGGTGAACGATTAAGGGCGTCATATGCAAAAATATTGTCGACGGATGCAAAGAAAAATACCGCGATCATAAAAATTGTTTTGCATGCGGGGAAAAACCGACACATTCGCCGAATGATGGAAGCCTTGCATTATCCGGTTGATAAATTAAAACGGGAGGAGTATGCTTTTTTGAATTTGCACGGTTTGAATGCAGGTGAATGCCGGGAGCTGACCCCGCATGAAGTAAAGAAGCTGCGTACGCTCGCAGAAGAAAATGTTAAATAATGTTCAAATATTGCGCTTGCTTTTAATGATATAATGGCGTAGGGAGTGAGCATGTTGAGTAAAGTAGAAGAAGCAAAAAAACAAAAACAAAGAAAGAAGAATCTGCGTCTTCTTTTCCGTTCGAGCATCCTGCTAGTTTTGCTGGCTGCGGTGGTATTTGCGTTGGTGTCTAATTTTACAAAGGATAAAACAGTGATTGGCGTGGGGACCGAGGCACCCAATTTTAAATTGGAACGCCTCAACGGAGAAGGCGGAGAAGTATCCCTAGATGATTTGAAAGGCAAAGGGGTCATGCTTAATTTCTGGGCCACTTACTGCGGACCATGTAAGGAAGAAATGCCGTATATGGAAAGCCTTTATCCTGAATACAAAGAAAAAGGTGTAGAAATCTTAGCTGTCAGTATGGATTCGAACGATTTAGTCGTGAACCGATTCGTCGATAAGTATGAGCTTAGCTTTCCGATTGTCCGAGATAATGGAGGACAAGTATTGGAATTATATGATGTCGGCGAGCTTCCTTCCACTTTGTTTATCAACGCAGATGGCGAAGTCGTGGAAAAAGTATCGGGCGAATTGACACTTGATCGGTTGGAGGGGTACTTGAAAAAAATCGAACCTCAATAACAACAGCGGAAAATTGTGAGGGATAGGAATGAAACGAATTACTTGTGAATCTTGCGGTCACGTCAATCCGGAAGGTACTGTGTTGTGTGAAGCTTGCGGAAAGCCGATTGAAAAAAATCAACACATCGATGGCAATAAACCCGGAAAACTATTGAACATGCGGTACGAGGGCAGCGCAAGAAGGTCGCAAACCTACAATAAGTCGGTGATCGATAAGATTTGGAATTTCTTTTCATCGGTGAAGGTAGGTGTGACGCTAATCGTCATAACCTTGATTGCTTCTGCGGTCGGAACGATTTTTCCTCAGGAAATGTACATACCGCCGAACGTGGATCCGGCACAGCATTATGCCGACCAGTATGGAATACTTGGCAAGATTTATTATCAACTTGGTTTGCATAACTTATACAGCTCCTGGTGGTATATGATCTTAATTGCGATGATCGGTACATCCATCATCATTGCCAGCATTGATCGTTATGTTCCACTACGGAGAGCGTTGAAAATGCAGAAGCCGAAGCGGCATAAAGCATTTTTGCAGAAACAGCGATTGTTCAGCGAGTCGGAGAATATATCCGCTGAGGATGTGGAGCATGTAAAAAATCGACTGAAAAAGCAACGGTACAAAATCACGGAACAAGACGGTCATATACTCGCTGAAAAAGGCCGTTTTTCCAGATGGGGACCGTACGTCAACCATATTGGTTTGATTGTATTTTTGTTGGGGGCGCTGATGCGGTTCATTCCGTTCATGTACATAGACGATTATGTTTGGGTACGGGAAGGGGAAACAGCCGTAGTACCGGATACTGACCAACAGTATTATGTGAAAAACAAAGATTTCATCATGGAAACATACGATGAAAACGATGAACGTTACCAGGAAGCCATTCAAAAACAAGGCGGTGCTGTACCTAGTAACTACCAGACAGATGCAGTCATTTATAAAGCTTCTGGAGAAGCTGTAACAGGAGAAGACCCAGAGTTAGAGAAGGTGAAGGAAGGCAGTATCCAAGTGAACAGACCTTTGAAGTTCGACGGATATGCTCTTTACCAATCGAGTTATCAGCTTGATGAGTTTGAATCCATGACATTTAAAATCCATGAAACTGACGATGAATCAGAAGAGGCGCTAGCCAGCTTCACGGTCAATTTGATGGATCCAGAATATGAGTATGAGCTTGATAACGGATTCCGGGTGGTCATTGACCAATACTTCCCTGAATATTACATGGATGATGGAACACCTGCATCCCAATCCAAGTATCCGCGAAATCCGGCCTTTGTCTTCTTCGTTTACCCTCCGGGGGAAGAGACGCCTGAAGTAAGTTTTGCGGGGATCGGCAGAAATGTCGATGCGTCGGGAGAAAACGACTATAAGGTAGGATTGCAGAATTTCGAAGTCCGAGATGTAACAGGACTGACACTGAAGCGAGATTACACCCTTCCTATCATCGCGCTTGGAGGTCTGATTTTCATGATTGGTGTCATCCAGGGTATGTACTGGCAGCACCGTAGAGTTTGGATCCATCCAAGCGATTCGGGAGTGATGCTTGCTGCCCATACAAACAAAAACTGGTATGGTATCAAGCGGGAAATCGAGAAAGCGATTGATGGAACCGGTGTTAATATGGTAGAGGATCAACAGGAAATCAAGCAATAACCCCGTTTGTTAACAAACGGCGGAAGGAGGAGAACGATGGGAGATTTGACTCAGGTAAGCAGTACGCTTCTATATATTGCGTTCGTATTATATTTAGTGGCGACGTTCGTTTTTGGTGGTACGATTCGCGACAAACGGACAGATAAAGGCAATGGAACGTTAGGGAAAGTCGCCATAACTATCACCATTATCGGTTTTTTGACCCAAGTAGGCTATTTTATCACCAGGTGGATTGCAAGTCAGCACGCACCGGTAAGTAATCTGTTTGAGTTCACGACCTTTTTCGGCATGATGCTCGTTTTTGCTTTTATCATTATCTATTTTATTTACCGATTGAATCTGCTTGGGCTATTCACGTTACCTGTCGCTTTATTGATCATCGCCTATGCAAGCATGTTTCCGCGGGAAATCTCTCCGCTTATTCCTTCGCTGAAGAGTCATTGGTTGTACATACATGTAACAACAGCGGCAACCGGGGAAGCGATTTTGGCGGTGAGCTTTGCAGCGGGACTGATTTATTTAATAAGGCAAGTCGACCAAACCCAGCGCAGTAAACGGACGACCTGGCTGGAAGTAGTCATGTATGCGGTCTTTTCCACATTGGGTTTTGTGATCATTTCTTCCTTGTTCAGTGCATTTGACTACAGTGCAGAGTTCCAATTTCCGGTCGAGGGAGAAGAGATGACTGTGGAATATCAGCTGCCTGCCATCACGGGCCCGAATGACGGAGAGTTGCTGTCAGAAGGGGTAATGCAGCCATGGTTCGAAGCACCTGGTTGGATGCATGGCGAAAATGCTGCAAGGAAATTTAATACATTGATCTGGTCGGTCCTGACTGGAGCAGTTTTATATTTATTGGCCAGATTGATTTTAAGAAAACGGATTGCGGCCGCTATTCAACCATTATTGAAACGGGCAAATCCGGACTTGGTGGATGAAATTTCTTATCGAGCAGTGGCAATCGGTTTTCCGGTATTTACACTGGGGGCTTTGATTTTTGCCATGATCTGGGCTCAACAGGCGTGGGATCGCTTCTGGGGCTGGGATCCCAAAGAGGTTTGGGCCTTGATCACATGGTTTTTCTATGCAGCTTTTCTGCATTTGCGCTTATCCCGCGGCTGGCATGGTGAAAAATCTGCTTGGCTGGCAGTAGGAGGGTTCGCGATTATCATGTTTAATCTGGTTGCTGTCAACTTGATTATCGCCGGACTTCACTCCTATGCATAATCGCGGTATGATAAAAGTTAGAATATAAATGAGGGGCGGATTGCATGGCCAGTAATGAAAAAATTTTAGTAGTAGAAGATGAAGAGAGAATTCGTCGGCTTATCCGGATGTATCTGGAAAGAGAAGATTACCTGGTGGAAGAAGCGGAAGATGGCGAATTCGGTCTGCAGCTGGCACTCGAAAATGACTATGACTTGATTTTGCTGGACATCATGCTTCCGGGAAAAGACGGAATCGAGGTTTGCAAAGATATAAGAGAGCAGAAGGATACCCCGATCATCATGCTCACTGCAAAAGGTGAGGAAGCAAACCGGGTCCAGGGTTTTGAAGTTGGGACAGATGATTATATTGTAAAACCATTCAGTCCTCGTGAGGTCGTATTACGGGTGAAGGCTTTATTGCGACGGTCTGCTTCCAAGACTTTTTCAGCCGAAGAGCATACGACCAGAGATTTGATCGAATTTCCTCATTTGCTCATCGACAACGATGCACACCGCGTCAAAGCGGATGGGAAAGAGGTAAGCTTAACCCCGAAAGAATATGAGCTGCTGTATTTTCTGGCCAGATCGCCAGACAAAGTTTTTGATCGGGAGCAGCTATTGAAAGAAGTTTGGAAGTACGAATTCTTTGGTGATTTACGCACTGTCGATACTCATGTGAAGCGGCTGAGGGAAAAATTAAACAAAATTTCAGCAGAGGCCGCGAAAATGATCGTTACCGTTTGGGGTGTCGGTTACAAGTTCGAGGTCGAGGGCGACTGATGTTCTGGCGAAGCGTGGTTTTCAAGCTATGGTTTACTATCCTTTTGCTTGTCTCCTTTGTTCTATTGATCCTGACTATCTTGTTACTGGAGTTTTTCCAGAACTATAACGCAGATCAAGCGGAGCAAAACTTGATGCAAACAGCAACGAAAGTCTCTGTCATGGTAGAACAATATGATGACAGGGGCTTGATTTATGAAACAACGGAACGCGTGAAAGACCCTTCGAGCAAAATTGCACTCGTTTTTGGTGAAGATGATTTTTGGCTTTCCGAAAATAATGAAGGCAGTCTGCCGGACATTTCCTATGACTGGCTTATGTCCGAAAAGGATTTATCGTCGGTTATCGATGATAATGAAGAGGTAAAGAAACAAGTGATTTTGCCGGGGACCGAAAATAAAGTGATCATAGTCGGCACGAAGCTGCCAAACCAAAAAGGCGCTGTTTTTGTCTATCAATCACTCAATGTATTGAAAGAGACATCCAGGCATACTACCCGGATTATTTGGCTTGCTGCAGGGGTTGCACTGATTCTTACAACCATTTTTGCTTTCTTTCTTTCTTCCCGGATCACCTCTCCTTTGATTAAAATGCGCGAAGGTGCTTTTGAGTTGGCTAAAGGGGAATTCAATACGAAAGTTCCTATCCTGACTCATGATGAAATTGGAGAGCTTGCCATGGCATTCAACAGGATGGGGAGACAGCTCAAATTTCATATCAATGCTTTGAGGCAGGAAAAAGAACAAATATCGAGTATATTAAGCTCTATGGCGGATGGCGTCTTGACGCTCAACCGGAAAGGAAACATCATGGTTTCCAATCCCCCCGCCGAAAAGTTTCTCAAAGACTGGCATTATGAAAATGATTCTTCTGAAGAGGAAGTGAACTTGCCAACGGAATTAATGGATACGTTGGATACCGTTGTTGCTACTGAGAAGGAAGTCATGAAGGAAATCTCGATCCAGGGAAGAAACTGGGCGATGATCATGACGCCTTTATACGATCAGGCCTATGTCAGAGGAGCAGTAGCAGTTTTTCGTGACGTGACGGATGAGAGACGTCTGGACAAATTAAGGAAAGATTTTATTGCCAATGTGTCCCACGAACTGCGAACACCGATTTCCCTTTTACAAGGTTACAGTGAAGCAATTGTTGACAATATAGCGGAAAGCAAGGAAGAAAAAAATGAACTCGCAGGGATCATTCATGAAGAATCGCTGCGAATCGGCAGACTTGTAAATGAATTGCTTGATTTGGCGAGAATGGAATCCGGCCATATCCAATTGGAATTGGAGAGAGTGGATATGGCACCGTTTTTAGGCCGGATCATCAAAAAGTTCAGCGGCATGGCACAAGAAAAAGCAGTTTCGTTATCACTTGAAAATAATCTTCACGTTAAACAGCTTACGTTCGATCCGGACAAAATTGAACAAGTTTTTACGAACCTTATCGACAATGCGATCAAGCATTCTTTTTCGGGTGGAAAAGTCAGAATTATTCTAGTTGAAGATGAAAAAGAAGTGGTCTGCTCGATCAAGGATGAGGGTGCTGGTATTCCAGCCGATGATTTGCCCTTTGTATTTGAACGGTTTTATAAAGCAGACAAATCCAGGAAGAGGGAGAACAGCAAGACGGGGACCGGTTTAGGCCTTGCGATTGCAAAAAACATCATGCAGGCGCACCAAGGCTCGTTGACAGTCCAAAGCAAAGTGGAAGAAGGAACGACCTTCACCTTCCGGCTTCCGAAAAACATCGAATAATCGTTGAACTTGAGGAATAATCTTGTTCCTTATGTAACATTGCAGCTTCCTAATTATAGGTAACTGTGATAGAATTATTGCTGGAAATTAAATAGAATACTGCGGTGCTTTCCAGGCGGGTTTTCCCGTCTGGCGGGCTGAAAAGGGAATCTGGTGAAACACCAGAGCTGTCCTCGCAACTGTAAGTGCGTACGAAATGGATGAACCACTGTGAGTTTTTATCATGGGAAGGTTCCAAAGTAGGAAGATGCACGAGCCAGTAGACCTGCCGCCGTTGCCTGTTTCAAACCTTCGGGGATTGAGTGTTTGAGGCTGCCGGTGAGTGGTTTGCCATCCATGTAAGCTGGTTTGTCTCTTTAGCTTATCTTCTCAGAAGATAAGCTTTTATTAGTATACATAACTAGCACTTGCCTGTCCCTGAAAATTATCATTGGGAGGTTGGAGTAAATGAAGAAGTTTTTATTTTCGTTATTCAGTTTGTTGTTTGCCGCTGGTATCATGACCGGCTGTGCTGATCAGGAGCAGGATACGTCAAACAATGATACGGCGAAAACGGAACAATCCGGCGATTCTGAAAGCCAAGAGGCGGTGATGGTCACCATTTCAGAGGATGAAGGAGACAACGTCATCGCTGAAAAAGAAGTGGAAATCGAAGAAGGAGCCATTTTGCTTGATGTGATGAAAGAAAACTTCGAAGTAGAGGAAGCGGATGGCTTTATAACTTCGATTGAGGGTGTCAGCCAAAACGAAGAGGAAGGGAAATACTGGATGTACACCGTCAATGGAGAAATGGCTGAAGTCGGGGCTAACGAGTACGAATTAAGCCCGGAAGATGAAGTCACGTTCGATTTGCACGCCATGGAATGATCTGAGTGAATACGTATAAGCTTACTTTGATTGCAGTTCTCGCAGCACTTGCAGTCGTGGGAAGGTACACCTTTCAGTTTCTTCCCAATGTGCAGCCGGTTACTGTTCTGATTATTATTTGCGGATTCTTTTTAGGGCCTGTATCCGGGATTTTGCTTGCTGGACTGACAACTTATCTTTCCAATTTGTTTCTCGGTATGGGGCTTTGGACTGTTTGGCAGATAGTTGGCTGGGCATTAATCGGATTGATGAGCGGACTGATCGGGAAGTACTGGAGAGCCGTCCCCCTGCCGGTGATGGTTGTTTTTGCCGTCATTTGTGGTTACCTTTACGGATTGATTGTTTCCCTGGCAACCTTCTCAGTGGCGGGAAACTTTCTTTCTTATTACCTTTTAGGTTTACCGTTCGATACGTATCATGCAGTAGGAAACGGGATATTTATGGCAATTCTGTTCCCGGTGTTCTCCAGGGTTTTCAGACGATATCTACGTAATTCAGAATATGGAAAAATACCAGCTAGTAAATAGCTGGTATTTTTTTGGGCTTACCTCTAAAAGAAAGCAATGAATAACGTTATAATAGAAGCGATTGACAAAAAAGTTCATTCATTGTAACCTTTTTGCTTCGCACTCCGACAATATAGTAAACGGGGGATCTGGCATGAAAGCCGTTTTTCAGGATTTGTATAAAAAATATCACCAGGATTTATACCAATTTTTAATATATATGACAAAGGATAAAGAACAGGCAGAAGACCTCGTTCAGGAAGTGTATATTAAAGTATTGAAATCTTATCACACTTTCAAGGGTGAAAGCAGCGAAAAAACATGGCTTTTTTCCATAGCCAGGCACGTGGCAATCGACTACTTCCGAAAACAGTCGAATAAACGGAAGCGGATTCTGGATTTTTTTGACTGGGGGGAGCGGGGAGAGCAATTGGAAGACCAATCGATACTTCCTGAAGAAATTGCCGAGCAAAATGAAGAAGTGAGACAAATTTACCACTGTCTCGATAAATGCAGTTTGGATCAAAAAAGTGTCATTATTTTACGATATATACAGTCATTTTCTTTAAAGGAAACAGCAGAAACGCTTGGTTGGAGTATCAGCAAAGTGAAGACGACGCAACATCGGGCCATCAAGGCGTTGAGGCAGCTTCTGCAGCAGGAATATGGAGAGGAGGGAAATATCCAGTGAAAAGAGGATGGAATAATCAACGTGTAGAAGAAAACTTAAGAAAATTGCCTGCTATCAATGATAAGCGGCCGGAAGATCAATTGTATCAAAAGGTTGTGGAAGGCTTACAAGAAGAAACAGACAGAAAAAACAAAAGATCCTGGAAGTCATGGTTGATTCCCTCCTTAGCTACCTTGGCTGTCCTTGTATTGATTGCTGTAATAAGCCAAAGCGCCTTGCGTATGGATCATTTTTCTTCTCAGGAAGACAGTGCCGATACGTACTCTGATGAATCGTCTGTTAACAATGATCAATCGAAAGTGATGGAAGAGAAATCGCAATCCGGTTCCAGTCTTCCTGCTGATCAATCCGAGTCTGCAGATGAGGAAGCGAAGTTGACTATAGCAGAAGAACCAGTCAGCAAAGCCGTTTATACCGGTAATGAAAAGTCCACTGTATTAGATGTCTCCGTACCTATTGAAGGAACCGGCTATTTAGTTCCGCTGGCTTACCAAACGGAAAATACTAGCGAAAGTATCGAAAGCACATTAAATCGCTTGGATGATTTGCTTGACTCTGAAGTTGCCGGACTACCGGCGAACCTTTTGCAGGGCGTTACCTTTGAGGTTGACAAAAGCAACGGGACTGCGATTGTCCATTTTCCTGCTGAATATGCGTTTGAAGACAAAGCGTTTACCGGGAACGTGGGAACAGTATTATCCAGATTATTCTTGCCGTTAAATATCAATCACGTCAAACTCCAGGCAAATGGAAAGCAAGGTATTCCAGTTGCGACAAAAGGGGAAGTTATCGAAAGTGTTCCATTAAAAGAGCCGGGCAACTATGTTTATAAGGTGTATCAACAGCAAGAAGACACTCCTGCCTTCTTAGCGGCTGTTCCAGTGGCGATTGATCATGACATTGAAGCGGCGTTCTATGAGATGCGAAAAGAAGAACCTGATTATGATTTGAAAGCTTCTATACCTGCAGATGTTGCGTTTCGTGTGCAAAAATACGATAAGCATGTTTCGGTGGATCTTTCGGGTCCTGTGGCAAATGATCAAAAGACGCTGGATATGCTGGAAGCAATGATGATGACTGCGAAGAGTTTCGGCTACACTAAAATTGAGTTCAATATGGCTGAAAACAGAATAGGACCTTATGATAATCTGGAAGAGCCGATAGAAGTTCCCGACGGGATCAATGGGCAATAACCAGTTACAGCTTCTACCTTAATCATCTAGTTCGATGTATTCACATCATTCCTAAAATGATCAGGTTACTGTTACAGCCCTTACTCTATTGTCTTTATTCAACACTGTGCAGTAACTGTAATGGCAAGTTAAAGTTCCGTTGCCTTTACAAAAAGCGAGTGTTAAGCCCCGCTTCGGTAGCATACTACGCTTTCCGCGGGCACGGCTTCAGCTAACTTGGTAAAGAAAACCGCTTTACCAAGTGGATCTTCAGCTCGTGCTGTTCCCGCAGGAGTCTGCGTATGCTACCTGCGCTAAGAAGCATGCCGGCTATCGCCTAGAGACTTTTTCTTTGAGAACCTTTATCAGTTCTTTTCATATATAGACAGTTGGAGTTCCGTCTTTTCACCTGTTCTTGGACTTTCTGCTTGTTTTCCCAGCTGTGTCTTTTGATGAAACAGTGTATGTAGGTACCATGAATAAAATAGTCTGGTATACGTGTTTTAAACAGAAAGCTGTTCCTAGCGAAGAAAATACCCGGAGACTCCCGCGGGAGGAAAGGCCTCGGTGAGATCCCGCAGAGCGTCAGCTCGAGGAAGCTCACCAGCCGCCCGCGGAAAGCGCAGGGTATTTTCGCAGCGTGGAACTTCACCTCAACAAAAGTAGGAAGTAAGGAAGACGCATTCAAACTATGTCTCAGTTTATATCTTATATGGACGATGCATTAAAATGATATTTCTCGAATGTTATTTAAAAGAAGCTGCCCTTCGGTCAATTATGCCGATGGACAGCTTCTTTGTTTCATGTTTACTTTTGGTCTTTATACCTTGCAAGACAATCGTCAATAAGGTTATTGGCGGCCTCTACGCCTTCCCATTCACCGATTTCAGTCTTTTTGTTTTGCAGATCCTTGTAGGTTTTAAAGAAGTGGGAAATTTCGTCCAGTTTGTGGGACGGAACATCTTCCAGGCTGTACACATCTTTAAAACGAGGATCTTCAACAGGCACCGCCAGCAGTTTCTGATCTTCTTCACCGCTGTCAATCATATTTAAAAAGCCTATCACGCGGGATTCGATGACACAACCAGGGAACGTCGGGTTGGTCACGAGCACCAGTGCGTCCAGTGGATCACCGTCTAATGCTAATGTTTCATCAATATAACCGTATTCAGCAGGATAAAATTGAGGAGAAAAAAGCACTCTGTCCAGCTTGAATACCCCTTTTTCCTTATCGTATTCGTATTTGTTCTGATTACCGGTCGGAATTTCGACAAATACATCAATCACTTTATTATCTGCCATCGATATTGCCTCCTTATTTGCTTGGCAAGAGTGGTTAGAGCCTTCGCCTGCCAGCTTTATTCGTTAAAAACAAATATGTAATCCACTTTCGGTAACATATTATATCAATTTTTAATAAGGAAAGAAAGCAGAGAACATGTTAGAATGTAAAAGAAACGTATAAAATCCTTACATATGAAAAAATCAGCAACAGGACGGTAAAAAGAAATGAACAAAACAATACTCAGTAACCAAATTTCCAGTAAGATCAAGTTAATTAGAGTGGAAAGAAATTATACCCAGGATAAAATGGCTGCGATTTTGGGAATCTCCAAGAAAACCCTTGTGCAAATCGAAAAGGGGAGGACGGTTGCCAACTGGACTACAACCACAGCAATTTGTGCCCTGTTTCGTAACAGTGAAGTTATTCGCAACATGCTTGGCGGGGATGTTCTGGAAGTAATCGAAACAATCGCCCACACCTCCATAGAAGAGCCGCACGGCATACTTACAGAGGACAAGGTTTGGTGGAACAATCTCTCAGAGCGCAACGGCTATGTCCTTCAACAGAATGTTATCAGCCAACACTACCGTATTGTGGATCCAGACAAACAACGGTGGTATAGTTCGACAGATAAAGAGGCAGCGTTGGCCAAGTTCGGCCAAGTAAACGAGTTGGTGACCAGTGAATAGTCAACTTTGAAGTGAAAATGGAAAAACAAAAGAGATGGCCATGAAGGCATCTCTTTTTGGGGATGTTATTGAAATTTATCCGGATTTCCGTCGAATGGCTGTTCTGCTATCTTGATAGATTCAGTAGGACACCCTTCGAATGCATCTTCCAGGTCATCTTCAAGTTGTGCGGAAACAGGCGTGCTACCCCGATTGTTATCCAGGCGGGAAAAAGCGATTCCTTCCTCATCATAGTAAAATATATCAGGGGCTGCCGCTCCGCATGCGCCACAAGCGATGCAGGTTTCCGGGTCGACTATTGTAAACTTCGCCATGATAGTGTCCTCCTTAGGGTTTGCACTTTGCAAACCCACAAATCACTATTCTCTATTGTAAAACGGTTTCCAATTCTCTGCAAATGGTAAGTCAAAGTAAAGGGAAGGGAATATCGCCATGATTACGATTATCATACTAGACAGTCTATCAAAGTTAAAACAGGAGCGCACTAGTGCAGCGGTTTATCACTTGCTGGTCGGAAAGCGATCTTCGCAAACACTGCAGGACGCCCACATATATCACCTGACCGGCTACTTCGGTATTGCAAAAGGAATGGACAAGCATGCGTTTGATCAAAAAGTTGAAAACCTGGTGAGCAAGCATTACTTGGCTTATAGAGGCGATAAAGCGTTTGTGACAGAAAAGGGGATGTCTTTTCTTAAAAATAATGAAAATCACGGGTTTTTGCTTCATTATAATGGTCTAGTTTATGACAGGGCCGCAGACCTTTTCTATGAAAGGCTCTCCTTGTTTATTCAAACTGCGGCAAACATTAAACGCGGCAATCATCGCTTCATTCCTGTCAGCGATAATCAGGAAGTATTGCTTTGGATGAAAAAATATTACACTGCAGCACGACACCGTCTTCAAGAGTTGCTGGATCAGTTGTATGGTGAAATGCTACCTTTCTTGAAAAGGCTGCCTGAACAGCACGCTGATATTTTTGTGAAAAGATTAAGCGGGTACTCCCATTTCGGAATGAGCAAGGTCCAATTAGCGGCATTCTATGATATGGATAAGTATGATTTTACCGTATTATATCAGTTGATTTTACACCGGATGCTAAATTATATCATTTATGATAGCACCCCCACTCCAACTCTCGCCACCTTTTCGAGCGGCTTGGTAAAAGAAGTGTTTCTGACGGATTCGGCAAGAAAAACGGACGACCTGCTCAAACAGGGAAGAAATGTCGAAGAAATATGCAAGATAAGAAGGCTGAAAGAAAGTACAGTACACGATCACCTGATTGAAATAGCGTATGCTCAGCCGGATTTCCCGTTAAATAACTATGTATCGCCTGATGCAGTCAGGGAAATAGGTGAACAAATCGAGCGACTGAAATCGAGGAAGCTAAAGCAGATCAAGCAGGCGTTGGATGACCGATACAGTTACTTGCAGATACGTTTGGTAATGGCAGTCTACCGGGCAGGCCGGCGAAAAGGGGTGGAACAATGACGGATAATTTGAATAAAGCGTTGGAAAAGTATTTCGGCCATCAATCTTTCCGGGAAGGGCAGCGGGAAATAATCGAAGACGTTTTGCAGGGAAAGGATGTGCTTGGCATTTTGCCGACTGGTTCTGGAAAATCGGTCTGTTATCAGCTTCCTGCCAGGCTTATGTCTGGAGCGGTACTTGTTATTTCTCCCTTGATCTCTTTGATGATGGATCAAGAAAAGCAATTGGCTGCTTCCGGATATAAAGATGTCATTGCATTCAACAGTTTTTTGAGTGTGCAAAAAAAACAGGATGCTTTTCGCAATTTAGCAGCTTATAAACTGATTTATGCCTCGCCGGAAATGCTGCAAAGGAAAGGGTTTGTCAAAAAGCTGTCCGAATTGCGGATATCCTTGTTTGTGGTGGACGAAGCACATTGCATATCTCAATGGGGGCATGAATTCCGTCCGGACTATTTAAAATTGCATCATATAATAGAAACATTGCAACACCCTCCTGTCCTCGCGTTGAGCGCTACAGCGACGCCGGAAGTACAGAAGGATATTTCTTTTCAGCTACGCAAGCCGGCTATGGCCAGACATATTTATCCGATGGACAGGGAAAATATTACATTTCAAGTCGATGAACTGGAAACCCCTTCAGAAAAAATCAAGCGGATTTCAAACGTCTTAAAAGCGCATCCAGTACCGACAATGATTTACTTTTCGAGCCGAAACTGGACGGAAAAGGCTGCTGCCGAGCTGTCTGCTGCATTGCCGGACATGAATGTGGCTTTTTACCATGGCGGAATGGAACAGTCTGACCGTATACTGATTCAGCAGCAATTTATGAATGATCAACTCGACGTTATATGTTGTACGAGTGCTTTTGGCATGGGAATCGACAAACAAAATATCAGGTTGGTGATCCATTTTCACTTGCCACCGCAAATCGAGTCGTTCATCCAGGAGGTGGGCAGAGCGGGAAGGGACGGTTTGTCGAGTGTCAGCCTTGTCTTGTTGTCACCGAATGATGATTTGCTTCCAAGAAAGCTGATCCAATCAGAGTTACCTGGCAGGGAAGAAATCGCCCGGGTCATCCGTTATATGAAATCAAGGGTCCAGCAAGGGGTTTTTCGTTTACCAGAACAAGACATACTTCTGGAAAGTTTGCAGATTAGTGAAACAAAATGGCGGTTCCTGCGCTATCATTTTGAAAATCATGGTATGATGGACAATGATCGGATAGTTTCTTCTTTTGATTGGGAAACCATACAGGAAAAAATCAGCCGAGTTGCTGCAGAAAGGACAAAATACAAGCTTGCCAAAGTCAATGAATTGCTATGGTGGGCTGAACAAACTGAATGCAGAAGGAAGGCATTGTTTGCTCCGTTCCAGGACACAACCAAGGAGCCATCCTATCATTGCTGTGATAGATGCGGTTTCAAGTTTTCTGAATGGGCGCCTGTCACAAAAGCTACAAGAAAATCCGAATCATATAATTGGAAACAGGCATTAAAACAGATAATGCTTCAAGGGGATAGCGATGAAGAGATTAAGTCAGGCTGAAGCTGTGCAACAGCTTTCCAGCAGCCAATTGAAGAAACAATTATACCTTTCACAGATGCTTTTTTTACTACTTGCTATCGGGTTGAGCTTATGGCTGTTTCCTTCTCCTCACCAGTGGCTTGAATTAGCGGAGTGGAATGTCGGGGACATCGTTTTTTATGGTTTGGTTCCTGGTCTGATTATCGTGTTGATAGATTTTATGTTAATGAGGTTGCTGCCGGAGCAGGCGTTTGATGATGGCGGACTAAATGAGAAGCTGTTCGCCAACAGAAGTGTAAGTGAATTGTTTGTGATTGCTCTGGTTGTTGCCGTATCCGAGGAAGTTCTCTTCCGTGGCGTTCTGCAGACAGAATTGGGTTATTGGACCGCCAGTATCATTTTTGCACTTGTTCATGTCCGGTATTTAACGAAGCCTGTATTGCTGTTGTCCATCGTGATGATCAGCTTTTACTTTGGCTGGTTATACGAAGTAACCGGCAATCTATTGGCCACAATTACCGCTCATTTTGTTGTGGACTTTATACTGGGAATGTTGATTGGGAGAGCCAGCATCAGGAAAGGGGGTATGAAGGATGACAGAGGAGATCAACAAGGATCAAGCCAGGCAGCTTCGGAACATGGTAAATGAGTTGGACAAAGATAAGGAAATGAGCACAACCGACAATCTAGAACAGGAAGAAGTCAATGTATTGAATTTACCACCCCGCAAGGAAGTCCATCAAAACAAAAAAACAAAAGTGAAGTGGAAGGTAAGTCTGTCGTTGATCCGGTTGCTTGTTATTCTTTTTATCCTCATTATCGCTGTGATAGTGTCCTTGCAACTTTGGGGAGGCGACCAGTTGTTCCATTTAGACGGCGGACAGGGTCTTGATAACATTTTGCCAGGCTGGGAGCAGGTAAATATAAAAACGAACGGAAATTGATGAAGAGCCGGGCAGGTGCCTGGCTCTTCAATTTTTATCAGTGTGGAATTGGAGAGGGAATAGAATCAGAAGTAAACTTTCTTCCCTCTTTCTTCTTTTAATATTTCAGCAGCTTCACGGAACCGCTGGGAATGGACGACTTCCCTCTCCCGCAGGTATTTCAATCCATCATTCAATTCCGGGTCGTCAGACATATTGATGATCCATTGATAGGTCGCTCTAGCCTTTTCTTCTGCGGCAATATCCTCATAAATATCGGCGATCGGATCGCCTTTGGCTTGTATGTAGGATGCAGTCCAGGGGGTGCCCGATGCATTTTCATAAAACAGGGCATTGTCGTGGTTGACGTAGTGGGCTCCTAAGCCGGCTTCTTTCATTTGTTCTGGTGTAGCATCTTTTGTCAATTTATACACCATGGTTGCAATCATTTCCAAATGAGCGAATTCTTCGGTCCCGATATCGGTGAGCAATCCGATTACTTTGTCGGGAATGGAGTAGCGCTGGTTCAAATAGCGCAGTGCTGCTGCCAGTTCTCCATCCGCTCCCCCATACTGTTCGATCAGGAACTTTGCCAAGCGAGGATTGCACTCCCTGACCCGGACAGGGTACTGAAGTTTTTTTTCATAATACCACATGACCATCTTCCTTTCTTAGGTGTACAGATAGTGACTGATCAGAGGAAAAAGAAGGGCATTTTGTCTTCCGCTCTGCCCTTTGCTTCACACTTGCCAAGGCCAAGGGGCATCTTTCCAATTCCAAGGGTAGGATGAGTAACTCATGCCGTATTGAAAGAGTGGTCCGTATTGATTTTCATATTGTTTTTTCAACTGCCGGCTTTGTTTGGCATGATGGTTGAATTGCCGGACAGCTTCCTCGTCCCAGGGATGGGTGTCCAGATACAAAGTCAATTCGCATAACACAAAATCTACCGCTTGAATTTCTTCCAAAAGGTCATAATAAGCGCTGGTCAGCGGTTCATTCACCTGTATCCCCCCTTTTATATGGCGATTCGTAAGGGCTGTATAAAGCCGGCCATAATGTGCCTCGGTACAATGCTTCTTTAGCGGTAGCATACTGCGGGAGACAAGGGGGCTGAAAACCGAGGTATAACTGTGGGGGTGTCTCATAACTTTTTATTCGGATAGGCGGACATGGATCGGTGGGGCTCACATAAGGTGTATAAAATTTCCGTTGGGTGAACATGACTTACTCCTTTCTAATGCACGAAAGTAATGATACAGTGTATGAATGGAACAGTTCGTCTCATTCTACTTGATTCATGTTAAGAAATATTTATGCAGGGAATGGAATAGCGAATGTAGAAATAAATATATAATATCTTCAAAAGGAGGCTGATTCTGTTGTTTGTGAAAAGTATTCTAAAACCAAGCCATCAATGTATCATCGCAAAAGAAAAGGATACACTAAAGGCTACCATAAATCAGTTGGAAACAAGGGATATTGAGGCAATGCCGGTCGTAGAAGACAATATCTTTAAAGGAATGATTTCGAAGCAGGACATATACAAGGCTTATTTCCAAAGCCGCCAGACCCGGGATGAATTTCTGAGCGCCACGCTTGTGGGAGATATTGCTTCACACGGTGATTTATATATCGATGAGCAAGCAGTTTTCGAAAATACGTTAACCACCTTTAAAGGATATCCAATTTTGGCGGTAGTCGGTCCGGAAAAACAATTCCTCGGTATCGTCACCCGGTTCGATATGATTGAACAATTCGAGAGTGCTTTTGGCATGAAAAAACCGGGCGTCAGAATTGCTTTCACATCGGAAGAATCCACTGGCCGTTTATCCCGTCTCGCGGATATCATCAAACAAAATCATGCCAATGTCATTTCGGTAACTACGTTTGATGAGACGGATAAATTGGCTAGAAGAATCGTCTTGAAAGTAGAAAAAAACGACAATATCGACAAACTTTCAACCAAGCTGGAAAAGTCAGGTTTCCGTGTATTGGATATTAAAGAAGTATGATCTATGTTGAAACTGTCCATAGTGAAACAGGAAAAAAGGAGAAACTGATTGGGTCTTATTATATTTGGAATAGTTTTCATTAGTGGTTTGTTTTTATCCGGCAGGATGGTTTACCTGGCACACCGTGATCATCTGCGGCGCCATCAAATACCCATTCCATCACTAGGGGAGAATGTAGAATCCATCCGGGTATTTTTCATTTCCGACATTCACCGTCGAACCATACAAATAGAGACTCTATCGTCGGTTGATGAACATGTCGATCTGGTGGTCATCGGTGGAGATCTGGCAGAACGCAAGGTGCCTTTGAGTAGAATCAAAGAAAACCTTTACCGGCTCCAAAGACTCGAAGCACCGATATATTTTGTCTGGGGTAACAATGATTATGAATTGGACCGTCAGAAGCTGGAAGAGCTATTGGTAACAGCAGGGGTGACCTGCTTGAAAAATGAATCAAGAAAAGTGATACTGCCTGACGGCCAGAGGCTGTGGCTTCTCGGATTCGATGATCCGGACAATAGCTCGCCTATTGTGGAACTCTTGGATACGCCTGATGAAGACATGCCGGTGCTGCTCTTCACACATCGCCCGAGTGCGTTTGAAGAAATGGGAGCGGGCATTGCCGATGATGTCGATTTCGTCTTTAGCGGGCATACCCATGGAGGTCAAATTCGCATTTTCGGACTCGGGCTTTACACACGCGGAGGGATTAAAACTATCCACGAAACACCGGTGCTGATCAGTGAAGGTTATGGGTACACCAGTTTGCCATTCAGGCTAGGAACAACTTCCGAATGCCATATCGTGACACTTAAAAGAGCTTAAACTGTTTTCTGCTGGCTGAATCTGTGTTACTGTCTAGGTACCAATAATCCGATTTCCTCATATAATATAGAATTAGATGAGGCATTCAAGGGGGGATGAGTGAATGCGTTTAGAACGACTATCGACCAACCAATTCAAGATCTTTTTAACTTTCGATGACTTGATTGAAAGAGGTTTGACAAAAGAAGACCTGTGGCATGATCTGCCGAGAGTCCATCAACTGTTTCACGATATGATGTATGAAGCCAGCGACGAGCTGGGAATTGAGTTGGAAGGAATGCTGCTTGTCCAGGTCCATCTTATGCAGGCACAAGGGATGCTGGTCATCGTGACCCAGAATAACCATTGGATAGATGATGAAGAAGAGGATGAAGAGTATGTAGAAATGAAGGTTACCTTGGATGAAAGCCGGGAACTGATTTTTGCATTTACTGATTTTGAAAATATCATCCAGGTTTGTGCACATTTTGCGGATTTGGGCATCAACGGGGGAACGGTTTATCATATGGATGGTTTTTATTACATGCAAGTTGCCGATGAGGAAGTCGACGGCCAAAACCGGGAGCATGTGATTGCCATTATGTCCGAGTTCTCTTCACCAAGCATCGTTACATCCCATAAATTGAAAGAGTACGGCAAACAAATATTTTCACAAAACGCCGCTGAACAAGTGAATAAGTATTTTTTACAATGATATAGCTGGAAGAAGGGGTTGGTCGATTTAATACCAGCTCCTTTTTTATGGTCTATATCAGAAGGTTCGTTTTTTTAAGAGAGGGGATCTCAGCTGTCGAAATATTCAGGTATGGGGAATACGAAAGGACTTTCCATCTTGAAAATCCTCCATTCCAATTGTTGATAATCGTGCGACCAAGTCGGACCACACTTTTCTGGATTGTTTTTGTAGATGAAGGTATGGGAACATGTTACTATATGTACGTAGTGAGTTAAATAAAGAAATAGTCAACTAAAGAATGATAACGGAGTTTAGGTTTAGGGAGTGAATGGAGTGAAAATAGCGGTCCTTTATGGAGGAACATCTGGCGAGAGAGAAGTTTCCCTTTCTACTGGGAAGGGAATCATACAAGCATTAAGAGAAAACGGACATGAGGTGACAGGGATCGATTTCCACCCAGAACGTCTGGACGAGTTGCTGGAGCTTAAAGTAGACTTGGTTTTCATCGGACTTCATGGAAAATTCGGAGAGGATGGAAGAATACAGGGGCTGCTGGATATACTGGACATCCCTTATGTTGGGTCAGGCGTGTTGGCTTCCGCATTAGCGATGGATAAGGCAAAGGCCAAGCAAATTTTTGAAAAAAACCAATTGCCTGTTGCCAAAGGTATAGCCATACCTGTAAAGAGACATACTCAACAGGAAATCATTGATTTGATACAAGGAAAATTCACTCCTCCATATGTAGTGAAACCAAACCAAGAAGGTTCGACGCTTGGTTTGACGATTGTCAAAGAGACGGAACAGTTGCCGGAAGCAGTGAAAAATGCTGTGCAAAGCGACAATACGCTGCTAGTGGAAGAATTTATCCCTGGAAGGGAATTCACTGTCGCAGTGATCGGTCCGCAAGGGGAAGAACAAGCGTTGCCGGTTATTGAAATCATCCCTAAAAATGAATACTATGACTTCGATTCTAAATATAAGCCAGGCGGAAGTGAACATATCATCCCGGCGCGTATCAGTGATTCGTTGACCGGACAATTGCAAACTTTCGCTGTCCGTGCCCATCAACTTTTGGGTTGCGACGTATATTCCAGAGTCGATTTTATTGTATCGGAAGCGGGCGAACCGATAGTATTAGAGGTGAATACATTGCCTGGGATGACACCGACGAGCCTGTTTCCAGATGCCGCAAAAGTCGTCGGCTGGTCCTATGAACAAATGGTCGAAAAGTTTGTATCTCTTTCATCGAAAAACAAGCAATAGAAATTATTTATTAAATGCCGATAACGTATTGCATAATGCTATCTAGCGTGTATACTATTGTCTGAAAGAAATTGCGTAAATCTTTTAAGTGATGAACTGAATACGATTGGGAGGTAAGTTCATGGTAGCCGATAAAGCATCAGATTCTCCAAATGAACAAAATGAAGACAAACTGGACGTATTAAAATCAACCCAAACGGTAGTACAAACAGCACTTGATAAACTGGGCTATCCAGAAGAAGTCTTTGATTTATTAAAAGAACCGGTGAGGATGATGACTGTCCGGATACCTGTACGAATGGATGATGATTCCATCAAGATATTCACAGGATACCGAGCGCAGCATAATGATGCAGTAGGACCAACAAAAGGCGGGGTAAGGTTTCACCCGAATGTAACAGAGAAAGAAGTAAAGGCGCTATCGATATGGATGAGTCTGAAAGCGGGCATTGTCGATTTGCCGTATGGCGGAGGAAAAGGCGGTATTGTTTGTGATCCGCGGGAAATGTCTTTCCGGGAACTTGAAGGGCTTAGCCGTGGATATGTACGGGCGATCAGCCAAATAGTCGGACCCACAAAGGATATACCGGCACCAGATGTATTTACCAATCCGCAAATCATGGCTTGGATGATGGATGAATACAGTCGTATAGACGAATTCAATAACCCTGGTTTTATTACAGGGAAACCGATAGTACTAGGTGGCTCGCACGGACGTGAATCCGCCACAGCAAAAGGCGTTACCATTTGTATTGATGAAGCGGTCAAGAAAAAAGGTATATCTGTTAAAGATTCAAAAGTGGTCATTCAAGGCTTTGGAAATGCTGGCAGCTTTTTAGCGAAGTTTTTGAATGATCAAGGAGCCAAAATCGTCGGTATTTCTGACGCATACGGAGGACTCCATGATCCAGATGGCTTGGATATCGATTATTTATTAGATAGAAGAGACAGTTTCGGAACGGTCACCAAACTGTTTGAAGACACGATCTCCAACGAAGAACTGTTGGAATTGGATTGCGACATTTTGGTTCCTGCAGCAGTTGAGAACCAAATAACCGAAGAAAATGCCGAGAAAATCAACGCTTCTATTATAGTTGAAGCAGCCAACGGACCGACCACCCTGGAAGCTACAAGGATTTTATCGGAGCGGGGCATCCTGCTTGTACCGGATGTATTGGCTTCTGCCGGGGGGGTTACTGTCTCCTATTTCGAATGGGTACAGAACAACCAGGGCTATTATTGGACAGAAGAAGAAATTGAAGAGAAATTGTATAAAGTCATGGTTAAGGGCTTTAACAATGTCTATAATACAGCGGAAACCAGAAAAATAGATATGCGTCTGGCCGCATATATGGTCGGAGTCAGAAAAATGGCTGAAGCAGCAAGATTCAGAGGCTGGATATAATGATAGGGCGGTACTTATCAGCGCAGATTTGATAAGTGCCGTTTCTGTTTTCCTTCTCTGTCATGGGTTAAAAGGTTAAGGCTGCTTCTGGGCAGTCTTTTGGTTTGGCGAAAAGGAGTGGAAGAGATGCAAAAAGAAAATACAATCATTATTGGAGCGGGACCATGTGGCATGTCGGCTGCCTTGGAACTGAAGAAACGAGGGGTGGACCCGCTGTTGATTGAAAAAGGGAATGTCGTGAATTCTATTTATCATTACCCTACGCATCAAACGTTTTTCAGTTCCAGCGATCGATTGGAGATTGGGGAAATCCCTTTTATCACAGAAAAGAAAAAACCGGTGCGGAACCAGGCAATGGCTTACTATCGCACCGTGGCAGAACGGAGCGAGCTCCGGATAAATCCTTTTGAACGAGTAGAAAAAGTCACCAAACAGGAAAATGTCTTTCAACTACGC
This sequence comes from Sediminibacillus terrae, assembly GCF_009602435.1. Classification (GTDB taxonomy): domain Bacteria; phylum Bacillota; class Bacilli; order Bacillales; family Amphibacillaceae; genus Sediminibacillus; species Sediminibacillus terrae. The sequence continues at coordinate 519,409 of NZ_VZDQ01000021.1, read as the reverse complement.
ACTCGAACTGCCAACGGGAAAGAGCGGAAATATCAGGCGGACCACGTTATCGTGGCGACGGGCTATTATGATCAGCCTCGATATATGGGTGTGCCAGGGGAGGACCTTCCTAAAGTCATGCACTACTTCAAGGAGGCGCATCCTTACTTTGGTCAAAATGTAGCCATCATCGGCGGAAAAAACTCAGCTGTCGATGCAGCGTTGGAGCTACATAAAGCAGGAGCGAATATCACTGTTTTATACCGGGGGAGCGAATATTCGCCAAGTATCAAACCATGGATTTTACCTGAGTTTGCCTCCCTTGTTCGAAAAGAAATCGTCAAGATGGAATTCACTGCGGAAATCGATCACATTACGGAAGATGAAGTGCACTATCAAGTGGGCGGTAAGCAATGCGTGATAGAAAATGATTATGTATTTGCCATGACAGGCTATCAGCCAGACAACCAATTCCTGCAGGAAATGGGGATCGAACTTGATAAAGAAACCGGAGAGCCTGTATATGATGAAGAAACAATGGAAACGAACATTCCCGGTATTTACATTGCAGGCGTGATCGCCGCGGGGTATAACAATAACAAGATTTTTATAGAGAACGGGCGATATCATGGCGGACTGATTGCCGAAGCTATTATGGCTAAATCCCGATGATTCAAAAAGCTGCAGGAGTGAAAATGGCTCCTGCAGCTTTTCTTCTATCTTGCGATTCGGCAAATCATTCGAACATCGGAGCCAGCTCTGTCAAATTGTTTGTCAATTCCAACGCAACCATCAATTTTATTCTGGCTTTCGGTCCGGTCAGCCCATTGGCGAAGATGATTCCCATATCCCTTAATTGTCTTCCGCCTCCCTCATACATATAGGTGGCTTGGACTATTCCCTGATAGCACCTGGAAACGAGTATGATCGGAATGTCGTCATCAAGTATTTGCTGAAGGGCGGGAATGATCCCCTTTGGAACATTTCCTTGGCCGAGCGCTTCGATGATCAGGCCGGAAATGCCTGTGCTGTGAATGGCGCTGATAAGACTGCCGTCCATCCCGGCATACGCTTTTACTAACGCCACATTCTTGGTCAATTGCTGGATAGGATAAGATTCATAAGAGATGAGTTTTTGATGGAACAAGATCTCCTGCTTTGTAATAATCCCGATCGGTCCGTACTGAGGACTTTGAAATGTCGCTACATTACTTGTAGATGTTTTGGTGACATTTTTTGCTGTGTGGATTTCATCGTTCATTACCACGAGTACACCTTTATCCTGGGCTTCATCTGTGTTGGCGACGCGGATGGAGCTGATTAGGTTATACAATCCATCTGAGCCGACCTCGTTGCTGGAGCGCATAGCCCCAGTGACGACAACTGGTTTTCTGGTTTGTAAAAACAAGTCGAGAAAGTAAGCTGTTTCTTCCAATGTGTCGGTCCCGTGCGTTACGACAACCCCGTCAAAATTCCCGGCTGCAAGCTTGTCGTGGATTCGTCTGCCTAATTCGAGCATGTGGGCAGGCGTTATATGCGGGGACGGTAAATTAAATAAAAAATCTTCTTCAATATGCGCATCATGATGGAACAATGATGCTGAATTAGAAAGCGGGTGCTCGCTGGATGTCGAAACGGTGCCGCTTCTTTTATCTTCTTGCATGGAAATAGTGCCGCCTGTATGGATGATTAGTATTTTTTTCAAGTTTTTCACCTACTTTTATTAGGACTATTTTATTTGCTCCAACTTCATGATACGATGAATGATATTAGATTGAAAGAGGGTGTCGACATGTTTGCTGTCCTCTCTGCCGGGATTGCACCGACACTGGCGCTTATGTCATTTTTTTATTTAAAAGACCGATTGGATTCAGAACCGTTGACCACTGTGTTCCGGACTTTTTTGTACGGGGCTCTTTTGGTGTTTCCTTTGATGTTTATCCAGTATGCTTTTATGGAAGAAGGAATCGGCCAGACGCCGCTGATTCGATCTTTTTTACTGACCGGGTTAATGGAAGAGTTCTTTAAATGGTTCATCTTTCTTTATACGGTTTATAAATATACCGACTTTGATTCTCTTTACGACGGCATTATATATGGTGTCGCCATCAGCCTTGGTTTTGCGACAGTGGAAAACTTGCTTTACCTCCTTGCACATGGTGTGGAATACGCATTTAGCAGAGCGATTTTTCCTGTATCGTCTCACGCATTGTTCGGTGTGATTATGGGTTATTATCTTGGAAGAGCGAAATTTTTGACGAAAAACGTCAGACGTTCCCAAGTATTAGCACTGTTGATTCCTGTAAGTCTTCACGGTTTTTATGACTTCATCTTAGAAGCAGTTCCCTCCTGGATCTATGTCATGACACCCTTTATGATTCTTTTGTGGATGTTTGCACTCCGTAAAGTCAAATTGGCGAACCAGCACGAATATAAAAACGTTGTCGTACTGACGGAAAAAAAGTCACAAATTCAATAAGCCAATCAAAGCTATCCATGCCAAGGCATGGGTAGCTTTTTTATCATCTGAAACGATATAGGACGAGTGGATGTGACAGTACCAGTTTTTCTTTCGGACCTCGCTCGAGATTTCGCCAATCCAGAACCGTATCTTATTCTCCTGCTTCCCATGTATAAAAATAGCATGCTTTCAAAAAATAAGCCAACAACGAAGACTTTGATACTCTTAGGAGGAAATGGTATGCGGTTCAAACGAACAGTTATTCTCTTGTTTTTTACGGTTCTCTTGGTGGCTGGAATGCCATCTGCGGATGGGCTTCGTCCTGTAGAGGCGTTCAGCCCGCAAGTCATCCAGCATGGAGCTTCAGGTGAAGATGTCATCGAATTACAAGCAAGGTTACAATATTTGGGTTTTTATAATGGAAAGATTGACGGTGTATTCGGTTGGGGTACGTATTGGGCGCTCCGGAATTTCCAGTATGAATTTGGTTTGGAAATCGACGGAATGGCCGGCACGAAAACAAAACAGAAGCTTGAAAAAGCAAGTGAGTATGATAAAGGGTTTGTTCAGGAGCAAATAAGAAAAGGCAAAAAGTTCACTCATTATGGGGGAACACCAAAAGAACAGCAAGTGAAAAACGGCGGTAAGGAGCAGACTGGCAAGAAAGAAAATGAGCAAAAGGATGAAGGTACACCAGCTGAACCGACGGCTGTCAATGTACCTGGAGGTTTTTCACAAAACGATATACGTTTAATGGCAAATGCCGTCCACGGCGAAGCCCGAGGAGAACCGTATGAAGGGAAGGTTGCTGTAGCGGCAGTCATTCTCAACCGTGTTGAAAGTCCTACATTTCCCAATACTGTATCAGGAGTAATATTTGAGCCGAGGGCTTTTACCGCTGTTGCAGATGGGCAGATTTGGCTGACACCGAATGAATCTGCCGAACAGGCAGTACTGGATGCGATAAATGGCTGGGATCCAACTGGTGAGGCTACTTACTATTTTAATCCAAATACAGCTACATCTGACTGGATTTGGTCAAGACCGCAAATTAAACAAATCGGCAAGCACATATTCTGTATGTAAGAAAGGTGGCGCGCAAAATGATAAGATGGATATTAATCGCAGTACTGGCTTTGGCGGTGGGAGCGACAGGAATATGGGGCTATCAAGAACATCAAGAGAAAAACGCTATTCTTGTCCAGGCGGAAAATACGTATCAGCGATCGTTCCATGATTTATCCTATCATATGGACTTACTGCATGACCAAATCGGAACGACACTGGCGATGAATACAAAGGAACGTTTATCCCCCCAACTGGCAGATATATGGCGGCTTACATCAGAAGCGCATAATGATGTCGGTCAGCTTCCGTTGGCTTTGCTGCCATTCAACAAAACAGAAGAGTTTTTATCCGATATCGGAGACTTTAGTTATAATACAGCCATCAGGGATTTGGAAAAAGATCCATTGACTGACGGAGAGGTGAATAACCTGGAATCCCTCTACGATAAATCCGGGGAAATACGAGACGAACTGCGGAAAGTCCAACACCTTGTGTTGGAGAACAACTTACGTTGGATGGATGTGCAGCTCGCCCTGGCTACCAATGATAAACAAGCGGACAATACCATCGTCGATGGATTTAAAACAGTGGAAAAAACAGTAGAAGGATATACAGAGGGAAACCTTGGTGTCAGTATGACAGGAACTTCGAACAAGAAACACGAGTATCAATTCCTGAATGGTGAAAACATCAACAAGAAACAGGCTTTGAAAAAAGCACAAGCATTGTTTGAAGTGAGAGATGCTTCGGACATCAAGATAACGAAGTCAGGGGATGGTGCCGAAGTAGCAACCTATAGTGCATCTTTCCATAAAGCGGGAAGGGACGGCTATATGGACATGTCGGTTAAAGGCGGTCATCCCTTGTCGTTGATTATCAATCGAGAGGTCAAGGATCCGGGCATCAGTCTCAACGAAGGAATGAACAAAGCGGAAGATTATCTGAAGGATCTTAAGATGGAAGACATGGAACTCTTCCAAAGCAGTCAATACAACAATGTCGGCGTGTACAATTTCTTGTACACCCAAGAAGATGTACGTATGTATCCCGACTCTGTTCAAGTGAAAGTGGCGCTTGACAATGGAGATGTTCTGGGCTTTACGTCCCGGGATTACTACTTGAACCACAAGGAGCGCGACTTGCCGGATCCTGAGCTTACAGCGGAAGAAGCGAAGGATAAAGTAAACCACAACGTGAAAATACAGGAAAATCGTCTGGCGGTCATAGAAAACGATTCTGGTGAAGAAGTGCTCACCCATGAATTTTTAGGTGTACTGGGGGACGATACGTACAGAATTTTCATCAATGCTTCGAACGGTGCCGAAGAAAAAGTGGAAAAATTACAAGGGGCAGAAGCGAAATTTGATGATGCAGTTTAGGGAAGGGATTTACTCCTTTCCCTTTTCCTTGTTTTTTGAGATAATAAATAGACTAAATAAAAGATAAAGAGAGGCGGATCCTTTGATAAAAATCGGCACACCGCTCACGTTAGAGATAGAGAAGGCTAATGAAGTAGAGCGTTATCGATGCAAGGTAGTTGAACAACAAGGAAGTTTTTTATATGTGGATTATCCGGTTCATCAAGTTTCCGGAAGAACGAATCTTTTTGAACGAGGGACCATTTTCACGGCAAGTTTCGTCGGTGAGGAAAATACGGTGTATAGTTTTGAAACCGAGTTAAAAGACAAGAAGAAGTTAAAAATCCCGACACTTGTGTTAAACTATCCAGGAGCAGGTCAATTGAAAAAGGTTCAGCGGCGAGAGTATGTGCGGATTGAATCAGCTGTGGATGTTTCTGTACATGATCCAGAAAAGGAACTGCTTCCTTTTACCACCATCACACAAAATATAAGTGGAGGCGGATTGTCACTTGTACTGCCGCCCGGAAGAGAGATTCTTCCGGAGAAACGATTGGAATTATTGATTGTCTTACCAATGGAATCGACGGAAATTTCGTATGTTAAGGTAAAAGCGGAGGCTATCCGCACCCACGACCGGCCGGATGGACAACGCCCACTCTTATCTGTCCGATTCGAAGAAATAGATGAACAGAATCGACAGTCCATTATCCGATATTGTTTCGAGAAGCAGCTTGAAGCAAGAAGACGCGGACTGGATACGAGAAAGGGAATTCGTAATTAATTGACAGCTAAAGAAATCATACATATATCATAGCAAGAGAGGAATGTAGTAACAAATGGAACAAAATCAACTAGCCATAGCAATCGACGGCCCCGCAGCAGCAGGGAAAAGTACAGTTGCAAAATTAATCGCTGAAGAATTATCTTACGTATATATTGATACAGGAGCGATGTATCGGGCCCTTACCTATAAGGCAATCCAAAAAGGCACTGATCTGGAAGATGAACAAGCCCTGTTGAAATTGTTGCAAAAAACAACGATTGATTTACAGCAATCAAACAATGGTCAAAGCGTTCTTTTGGATGGTAAGGACGTTTCCCGCGAAATCAGGGGGCAGCAGGTTACCGGACAGGTTTCGGTGGTGGCGAAACACCCTGCAGTACGTACCGAAATGGTTTCAAGACAGAAAGCACTTGCAGCCAAACGCGGCGTAGTGATGGACGGAAGAGATATTGGCACCCATGTACTTCCGGACGCCGAGGTCAAAATATTTTTAGTGGCTTCGGTACAAGAGAGAGCGGAAAGACGACATAAAGAAAATAAGGAAAAAGGGTTTGCTTCCGACCTGGAGCAATTAAAAAGAGAAATTGAAAAAAGAGATCAACTGGATTCAGAGCGTGAAGCATCTCCATTGATCAAAGCGGAGGACGCGGTGGAAATCGACACTACTTCTCTTTCCATTCAGGGGGTTGCGGATCGAATTTTGGAAGTGGTAGGGAATGCGAGAAAAAGCTAGAGGGGATTTTGAACTATGAGTCTATATACTTTTGCTAAGAACGTTGTAGCTGCTATACTTTACCCGATATATCGGATTAAAGTAGTCGGTGCAGAAAATGTTCCCGATGAAGGCCCGGTGATCATCTGCTCCAACCATATTTCTAATTTTGATCCGCCGGTGGTTGGCATTACGTCCCCGCGGGATATTTATTTCATGGCTAAAGAGGAATTATTCAATAATTCATTTTTAGGAGGATTGTTGACCAGGCTGCATGCTTTTCCAATCAAGCGGGGTATGAAAGACCGGAACGCTTTGCGTCAGGCTTTGAACATTCTGGAAGAAGGAAACACTCTAGGACTTTTTCCTGAAGGGACGCGGAACAAGACCGGCGAAGTCGGAAAAGGTTTGGCGGGGGCGGGATTTTTTGCCCTCCGATCGAAGGCATACATTGTTCCTTGTGCCATCATCGGCCCTTATAAACCATTCAAACAATTAAAAGTTGTTTACGGAAAACCGATTGAAATGGAACAATATCGGGAAAATAAAATATCAGCAAAGGATGTTACCCAAGTGATTATGCAGGAAATCCAAAAACTGATTGATGAAAATCGGTAAGCGTTCACTGTCTATCGCTTGACAAAAATGGGTAAATATTAGAAGTTAGAAAAAAGGCATTTCATAAGATTGGTTGTGTCGGAAATTGAAGGAGGTCTCTTTATGGATGAAATGAACAATGAATTTTCAGATTTACAACAGCTATCTACCGGTGATCAGGTGACAGGAAAGGTAGTTAAAGTAGAGGAAAAACAAGTGCTCGTTGACATCGGTTATAAAGTGGAAGGGATTGTACCTATCAGTGAGCTTTCCAGCCTGCATGTGGAAAAAGCTTCAGATGCAGTGGCTGAAGGCGATGAGTTGACACTACAAGTGAAAAAAGTAGAAGATGATGAAGTTGTACTTTCCAAACGTGCAGTCGATGCTGACAAAGCATGGGAAGACTTAGAAGAAAAATTCAACAGCGGCGAAATTTTCGAAGCAGAAGTGAAAGATGTGGTTAAGGGTGGTTTAGTAGTCGATGTGGGACTGCGTGGGTTTATCCCGGCCTCTCTTGTAGAAACATATTATGTGGAAGATTTCTCTGACTACAAAAATAAAGCATTAAGCCTGAAAGTGGTGGAGCTTGATCGCGAGCAAAACAGGGTGATACTTTCCCACCGCGCAGTTTCTGAAGCTGAACAAGCGAACCGCAAACAGGAGATACTTCAGTCTCTTGAAGAAGGGCAAGTACTGGAAGGCACTGTTCAACGGCTGACTGATTTTGGTGTGTTCGTGGATATCGGAGGTATCGATGGACTTGTCCACATTTCTCAGTTATCTTATCAGCACGTGGAAAAAGCTTCGGATGTCGTTGAAGAAGGACAAAAAATCAATGTCAAAGTGCTTTCTGTCGACAGGGACAATGAGCGCATCTCTCTATCCTTGAAAGAAACATTGCCCGGACCGTGGGATGGTATCGAAGAAAAGGTACAACCTGGTTCTGTAGTTTCAGGGACAGTGAAGAGGCTCGTGAACTTTGGCGCATTTGTCGAAGTGTTCCCGGGAGTAGAAGGACTTGTCCATATTTCCCAAATTTCGAACCAGCATATCGGTACTCCACAGGAAGTACTGGATGTGGGACAAGAGGTTCAAGTAAAGGTGCTTGATGTGAATGAACAGGATCAACGCATGTCTTTAAGTATCAAAGAACTGGAGCGCGATCAGGATCAAGCTGAACTGAAACAATATGAAAAAGAAGAAGATCACTCTGGCTTTCAATTAGGGGATATGATCGGAGATAAGCTCGACAAGTATAAGTGATGGTGAAAAATGGATGAGCAGACAACAAAGAAAATTAGAGCATATTAAATATGCGTTAGAATCAAATCAAGAGGGCTGGAGTCCTTTTGATGACATGGAGATTGTCCATCAAAGTGTCACTTCTCTCCATTGGGAAGATATCGATCTTCAGACGAATGTGGGCGGACTTGCTTTAAGTTCGCCCCTTTTTGTTAATGCCATGACTGGGGGTGGCGGCAGCAAAACGGAAAAAATCAATGGCCAATTAGCCGCCGCAGCTGCCGTGACTGGTATAGGCATGTCTGTCGGTTCCCAGATGTCGGCGTTAAAAGATCCTTCAGAAGAGCCTTCTTACCGTATTGTCCGAAAAGAGAATCCCCATGGAATCATCTTCGCAAATGTCGGAACTGAGTCGACAGTAGAGCAAGCTCAACGTGCTGTGGATATGCTGGAAGCGGATGCATTGCAAATCCATCTAAATGTTTTGCAAGAATTGATCATGCCAGAAGGGGATCGGAATTTCCGCAACATGGAAAGTAGGATCGAATCTATTGTGCAAGGCATTTCTGTTCCTGTTATTGTGAAAGAGGTAGGGCACGGATTATCAAAAGAGACTGCCAGGAAATTGCGGGAACTAGGGGTTCGATATTTGGATTCTGCCGGAAAGGGAGGAACCAGTTTTTCCAAGGTGGAAAACCGTCGTAGGAAAGACCCTCTATCCGTTTTTGATGGTTGGGGGATTCCTACACCAGCATCCGTCAAAGAAATCCGGGAAGTGCTGCCTGATACTCATCTATTTGCTTCGGGGGGCATACGGAACGGGATGGACGGTGCTAAATCATTGATACTTGGAGCCGAAGGGTTTGGTATGGCCGGCAGCTTGCTCAAAGTGCTGATGGAGGACGGGATGGATGCGCTGTTGAATCGCATCGGTGCCGTTCATGAGGAATTGCGGATCATCATGATGCTTTTGAATTGCAGGCAGCCGAAACAACTGGCTGGCAAACCCTATGTCGTCACAGGATATTTAAAGGAATGGCTAGAACAAAGAGCAACATAAAGCGGTAGAAAAGCTTAGTAACCAAAAGTATCGTGACCAAAAAGCAACCCGAACGATTTCACCATTCGTTCGGGTTTTTGTTAGTAAAAACCATTCTAAAGGGCGAATCTCCACTACGGCGAGGTACTTCGCAACGGAGATTCCAACGGGAATAGTACGAGCTGAAAATCCCGCAAGAAAGCGGTTGGTGCTTTCTGAGGAAGTGGTAGCCGTGCGCGTGGAACACATAATATCTACCGTAGCGATAAGAAACACCATCAAATAACAGGATAATAAGAAGTCTGTCTAGGAATATTAAGGTCAAAAACCGAGTGAATTGGAATGACATTTCGAATTCGCTCGGTTTTTTGCTTTGATGGCCATGCTTTTGTCCCGGCCACTTCTTAAGAAAGTACAAATGCAGAAACTTCCAGCTCCAGCATACTCCCTCGAGGGACTAATCCATCCACTGCGTGGCATAAAGCTTCTGAAAGTTTACTTGAGTTTGTCCGGGGGCTGAGCATGACGCCTCGCTTTTCTTTTGTGCGTGATAGATTGCGGGTTTAAAAATACTTTCGGAAAGCCATAATGCTAATGGAAGGTGAAGCCCGTGGAAGGATTGTTGTTTTATTGGATTTGCTGGTTGTTATGGATAACCACAACTTTTTTACTGAAAAAGAATCGTACAAGATTTTATGTTTCTTTTGTGATTCTTTTGCTTTTAACCTGTTCAAACACCAACATAACTGTATGGGATAGTAAGTTGAACCTCGCTACAGTGGTTTCTTTTTTTGCCGGGATTCTATATCTCGCAAAGAAAAAGGATTGGATTTTGCTATTGTTTGGCAGCTTGTGCATGACATTTTGTTATGTCGGTATTCTGCTTTGGGAAATGATCAGTCCGATTTGGCTGTTTGTGCCCCGGTTGTTAATGATTCCGGTTATAGGACTTGTCTTGCTTTTTTTCTTGACTGAAACATTGATCGAGAAGTGTATGGTTTGGTGCCTTGGTATTACCAGTGGTGAAATACTCCATGGGTTGATCATGAACAGTTATGGTTTTCATCCATCGATCGGCGAACACTCATTTTTTGATTTGTTGTTTGTAGGTATAGCTTTCATCATTCTACTCAGACTAACCCTAGTTGCAAAGCAAAAGTTGGATCAAGTTGCTCAAACTATAGAAAGAAAGCTCAAAATGAGGTGGAATCATGAATGAATATACCTATCCGATTTTATTTGGTGTAGTGGTCGGGACCATGGCCAGACTAGTCATGTTACGGACAGACTATCGGCAATACCCGACATATTTGCATGGCAAGGTCATCCATATATCGTTAGGATTTATCGCTGCATCGCTCGGCACCGTAGCTGTTCCCGCCATTATGGAAAAAGAGTTTACGGCTGTCACGTTTCTGACCATTGCTGCATCGCAATTTCGTGAAGTTCGGAATATGGAGCGAAATACGTTGACGGAATTGGACGCTTACGAATTGGTGCCCAGGGGAAATACATACATAGAAGGAATAGCAGTTGCATTTGAAGGGAGAAATTATCTGGTCATTTTCACATCCTTTATTGCTACGTTAACCTATTTAGTATGGAATGTTTGGATCGCCATTCTTGCTTCTCTTGTCTGCTATCTCATCATCAGGAAATTCATGAGCGGAGCTACTTTGAAAAAATTGGTCGACATCGAGCATCATGAGCTTCATTTCGAAGGTGCGGGATTATATGTCGATAATATCTACATTATGAATATCGGTCTGCCCAAACGGCAGGAAGAAATTTTGAAGTACGGAATGGGATTTATCCTCACTCCGAAAAATTTCAATGTACGTTCGACGATCGCCAATTTAGGACAGCGTCAGGCCATTCTTCACGATGCCTCTGTGTCTCTGGGAGTATTTCGGGATTCCGGTACGCCGGCGCTGGTTCCCTTGATAAAGCGGGATTTGGATGATGGCCGTATCGGAGTTTTTATTTTGCCGCAGGATAAGGATATCGACAAGGCTAAACGAATAATCGGCGCAGTTCCGGTTTTGGAAAATGCAATCCGGATGCCCTCCGAATCAAAAGCGAACAAAAAGGGGGATGACAACGAATGAAAATGGAAAAAGCGATATTGGCAGTCATCACCCTTAACAAAGAAAAAATCGACGGGGGAGCACCCATCTTTCTGTGCGACACACAGGAAGAGATGGAAAAAGTGGCAGCTAATTTAGAAGCGATTCTGGACGGGATCAGCCATGCACTAAGTGATCAGTTGTATATCATTGTCAAACATTGATATACAACTTTTTTGCATAATAGAAACCAGCTTGACCTTGCTGTACCGAAAAGCGTTGTTTAAAAATTCCTCTTTTGCTAAAATAGAAAAGTTAGAGCCTTCGGTTTTATACAAAATGATAGAAGTTATAGTAGAAAGAAAGGATGAACCTTTCATGAGAAAATCAATTGTAGCAATAGTCGGCCGTCCGAATGTTGGTAAATCGACCATTTTCAACCGGCTGGTCGGAGAGAGAATTTCCATAGTCGAAGATATACCCGGCGTAACCAGAGATCGTATCTATTCACAGGCGGAGTGGTTGACCACCAACTTTAACCTGATTGATACCGGAGGAATCGAAATCGGGGATGAACCACTGCTTGTACAAATGCGCGAGCAGGCGGAAGTGGCCATCAATGAAGCTGACGTGATCATCTTCATGGTGAATGGCCGGGAAGGAATTACAGCAGCTGATGAGGAAGTGGCCAAGTTGCTGTTTAAATCGAATAAACCTGTCGTACTGGCAGTCAACAAAGTAGATAATCCGGAAATGCGTGATCAAATTTATGAATTTTATTCGCTTGGATTTGGCGAACCTTTCCCGATTTCTGGAACACACGGTTTGGGTTTGGGTGATTTGCTTGATGAAGTGGTGAAACACTTCCCAGAACTTGAACAAGCGGAAGAAGACGATTTAACCATCCACTTCAGTCTTATCGGCCGTCCGAACGTCGGCAAGTCTTCCTTGGTGAATGCACTGCTCAATCAAGAGCGTGTCATTGTCAGTGATATAGCCGGGACGACACGGGACGCTGTCGACACACCGTTTACAAAGGATGGCAGGGATTACGTCATCATCGATACAGCAGGAATGCGAAAACGCGGAAAAATTTACGAAACTACTGAAAAATACAGTATTTTGCGAGCATTGAAGGCAATTGAACGTTCAGATGTTGTTTTAACCTTGATCGATGCCGAAACCGGTATCATCGAGCAAGACAAAAAGATAGCCGGTTACGCACATGAAGCGGGGAAAGCCGTTGTGATCGTCGTCAACAAGTGGGATACTGTGGAGAAAAGCGAAAAGGCGATGAAAGAATTTGAAGATCAAATCAGAGCGCATTTCCAATTTCTCGACTATGCACCGATTGTATTCTTGTCGGCGAAAACAAAAAAACGGATTCACACCTTGCTTCCGCGCGTTCTGGAGGCAAGTGAAAACCATGCTAAGCGTGTCGAGACCAATGTCTTGAACGATGTCATCATGGATGCTTTGGCAATGAATCCGACTCCGACTGTCAAAGGACAGCGACTGAAGATTTTGTATGCGACTCAGGTCGCTGTCAAACCACCCAGTTTTGTTGTATTTGTAAATGATCCGGTATTAATGCACTTCTCTTATGAGCGCTTTTTGGAAAACAGAATCAGAGAAGCCTTTGGATTTGAAGGCACCCCAATAAAAATTTTCGCAAGACGTAGAAAATAAGGAGGAGATTCCGTGGAAAAAATCGCAGTATTAGGAGCGGGAAGCTGGGGGACGGCGCTCGCCATGGTGCTTGCCGACAATGAACATGAAGTACGCTTGTGGTCTCATAAAAAAAGCCAGGCAGCTACAATCAATGAAACAGGACAAAACGAACGTTACCTGCCAGGCGTGCGGCTGCCGTCAGGGATTACAGCTTTTCATGACTTAGGTGAAACTGTGCAGGGGGTTTCTACCGTGCTCCTTGTGGTTCCGACCAAAGCAATAAGAGACGTATGCCTTCAACTGAACAAGGTTCTGGATCGGCAGGTCACGATCGCCCATGGAACCAAGGGCATAGAACCGGGCAGTTTTAAACGGGTATCAGAAATGATCGACGAGGAGTTATCGGATCATCTATACGATAAAGTCGTCGTTCTGTCAGGCCCCAGCCATGCGGAAGAAGTAAGTCAACGACAGCCGACGACGCTGACAGCGTCATCAGAGAATCTCGAAGAAGCGAAAAAGGTTCAGGATTTGTTCATTAATGGCAATTTACGAGTGTACACAAGCCCCGATATGATTGGAGTGGAGTTAGGCGGAGCGTTGAAAAATATTATTGCACTAGGTGCAGGGATTTCCGATGGTCTGGGATATGGAGACAATGCCAAAGCAGCCTTGATAACCAGGGGTCTTGCTGAAATTGCCAGACTCGGTACATCCATGGGAGCAAATCCACTCACTTTTCTAGGTTTGACAGGTGTAGGGGATTTGATCGTCACGTGTACCAGTGTACACAGCAGAAATTGGAAGGCTGGAAATCTGCTGGGTAAAGGAAAAAAACTTGATGATGTTTTGGAGCATATGGGCATGGTGGTCGAAGGAGTACGGACCACACAGGCTGCACACCAGCTTGCAGAGTCACATGGCATCGACATGCCGATCACCGATGGGTTGTTCCGTATCCTGTTTGAAGACGCCGCTCCAAGAGATGTAGTGGACCAACTGATGACGCGTGTAAGGCGTCAGGAAATGGAAGATCTTTCGGCAATCTTGAATAATCGTATTTCTGGTTAACACGCTGTTCCTCCCCTTGCATATAATGTTGGGAAGACGAAGGCAAGGAGGAATGAACGTGAGCGACTTTCAAAAAAATATGTTTGACCAGATCCAGAAAAATTCCAATATCAAGCCTGATCAAATTTTCAAAGTGGCAGAATCTGTGAAAAACGCGGACTTTTCAGATGAAAAAACGGTTCGAAGGCTGGTCAAGCAATTAGCCAAAATGGCAGATAAGCCTATTTCGAAAGAAAAAGAGGATAAAATCGTCAAGTCTATTACAGGCAACAAAATGCCAGCTGATATGAACTCGCTTGGGAAGCTGTTTAAAAAGTAGCAGACACTGGGCAAAGTGATGATACAAAGTGGATAAGGCTCGCATAATATAAATCGCACAAGCATTCATTTTAGAGCCGCAATGGGTATTATTTAGTCGCACCGAGGTAGATCTGCCCCTTCTACCTCGGTTTTTTGTGTTTTTTCAGGGTTAAGTACATTTTTGCCAGCAAAAATTTGGCTCTATACTGAATGTGTTGGTGTCCGCTGTCGTGATGGGTGTTCCTGTATGGCGCAAAGAAATGCACCCATTTTCTCTCTCTTTGTTCCCCTAAAGTTGCTGACACCAACGATTAAAGCTTAAAATTTCATGGCAGCAAGCGGTTGAAATGGATCTATAGAGCGAAATAGCGTAGCAGAGGAAATAAGCGAGACTCCCGCGGAAAAACGGGCGGACGAGACCCCGCAGCGGGCTTTGCCAGGAGGCTCGGGTGTTCGTTCAAGGAAAGCGATTTTTTCCTCTGCAGTCTGAGTAAAATGGCTTTTTTAGAATGAGCCTTTAGATAAAGAGAGGGTGGAAGAAGAATCACATCACCACATTTGACAGAGAACCAAAAATTTTTACTTTTTTACATAACTGCTGAAAATGGATTATGTTATAATATCTAATGCATATTTGTCTTGTCCGAATGTATGAAGAGGAGTGGGAATTTTGTCAGAATCCATGTTGAATATGTATATTTCCTTCGGTGGAATTATTTTTTTGTTTTTGGCTATTGGTCTGATTTTACTTAGTAGATATAAACTGAAGGGTGTTTTGGCCGGCATTGTGGCCCTTCTTGCTTATATATTTTTAATTGTCGGCGGATTGATTATTTTTTATATTGTCTTTAGCGGGCCGACTGGCTGATTGAATAAGGAAACAGAGCGTCTCAGCTATTTTAGCGCTTTGCTGTTTAGGAGGATTTAGAAATGAAATGGTTCATGGCTGTAGGCTTGATGGTTATGACGCTTTTACTTAGCGGCTGCTTGTATCCAAATGATCAACTTACGAAGAATCAAGTGCCCAATGAGGTGCAACTTGAAACGATCCAGCATGCTGTCACGCAGTATAGAGAAGATAACAATGGGCTTGTCCCAATAAAAACAAAACCGAGTGATACCCCGATTTTTCAGAAATACCTGCTCGATTTCACCGCCCTAAAACAAGGAGGATATATCTCCAGTATTCCTGGAACAGCTTTCGAAAATGGCGGCATTTATCAGTATGTGTTGATTAATCCGGAAGAAAATCCAGAGGTCAAACTTATCGATTTGCGAATTGCCCAGCAGGTACGGACTGTCAGGAGGCAAGTCGATTTGTATCGTGATGAACATCTGTATCCTCCGTTTGGCGAACAGATAGCCGATGGGATATACCAAATCAATTATGATAAAATTGGCCTGGAGGAAACCCCGCAGATTCAAAGTCCTTATTCACAGAAGAATCTGTCTCTCGTGATGGACGTAGACGGAGAAGTATATGTCGATTACCGCCCGGATCTGTATGAAGCGATGAAATCGTATGAACATAACTATGAAAATGGGGAGGATATACGCTATATTCTGCCCGAGAACAAGCCTTTCGTTCCGGCTTATTCGCTACCATACACGATTGAAGGAGAAGAGCCTGTGTTCGCAACTGAATTAACGACTGCGGAGTGAAACTGTCTTCGAATACTTTATCCCTTGCTGCATATAATGTGGCAAGGGATTTTGTATGTTACATAAAGGAGGCAGCAACTTCGTGGCTGTGTAAGGCAGCGACATTTATTTTGCAAGCATCCATGTCACCAGCCTGCCCAGCGTTGTTGTGAGGATTGATCAGAAGCTTGGAGGACGAGGCCGAGTGTTTTTATCTGATAAATTGTTTGGCCTTCAGTCGAGAGAAATGTCTGCAACCATCCCTTGCGCTTTCCTTTCTTTTTATTTTCAACTTTTTCAATTAAACAAGTCATATTTTGATAGGACAACGTCATAGAATTTAAATGTCAAAGATTCGTAACGTTCTATGGCGAAGTAGACCGGGAGGGGATTTTTTGGAAAGAGTAGATATTTTTAAGGATATCTCGAAACGGACCAATGGAGATATTTACCTGGGAGTAGTGGGTGCTGTACGTACAGGTAAGTCGACCTTCATCAAAAAGTTTATGGAACTCGTCGTTTTGCCGAACATCCAGGATGAAGGGGAAAGGGCAAGGGCACAGGATGAATTGCCGCAAAGCGCGGCAGGGAAAACCATTATGACAACCGAACCTAAGTTTGTACCGAATCAGGCTGTGTCCATCCAAGTGGATGAAGGTCTTGATGTGAATGTCCGGGTCGTCGATTGCGTCGGATATACGGTCAAGGGAGCCAAAGGTTTTGAAGACGAGAATGGCCCGCGAATGATCAACACACCTTGGTATGAGGAGCCGATTCCGTTTCATGATGCGGCCGAAATCGGTACCAGAAAAGTCATTCAAGAACATTCAACTATCGGTGTAGTCGTCACTACCGACGGAACGATTGGTGAAATTCCCCGTGAAGATTATTTAGAGTCTGAAGCGAGAGTAGTGGAAGAATTAAAAGAAGTAGGCAAACCGTTTATCATGGTCATCAACTCTGTCCAGCCATATAAGCAGGATACAGAACTATTGCGACAGGAATTAACCGAAAAATATGATATACCGGTTTTGGCAATGAGTGTGGAGAGCATGGAAGAGCACGATGTGTATAATGTGCTGCGCGAAGCTCTGTATGAATTTCCTGTACTTGAAGTCAATGTCAACCTTCCGAGCTGGGTGATGGTATTGAATGAAGAACACTGGCTACGGGAAAATTACCAATCAGCTATACAGGAAACAGTCAGGGATATCAAAAGATTGAGGGATGTCGACCGAGTTGTCGGGAATTTCAGTGAATATGACTATATCGACGAAGCGAAGTTGGCAGGAATGGAAATGGGCGAAGGGGTAGCAGAAATCGATTTGCAGGCCCCGGATTACTTGTATGACCAGGTGTTAAAAGAAATTGTTGGCGAGGAAATCAGAGGAAAGGACCATCTCTTGCAATTGATGCAGGATTTCGCCAATGCCAAGCGGGAATACGATCAGGTTGCAGAAGCCCTGCAAATGGTCAAACAAACCGGGTATGGTGTTGCGGCTCCGACCCTGCAAGATATGGTGCTTGATGAACCGGAAATCATCCGACAGGGTTCCCGTTTCGGTGTAAGACTAAAAGCTGTTGCGCCATCCATCCACATGATCAAGGTAGATGTAGAATCAGAGTTTGCCCCAATCATCGGAACAGAAAAACAAAGCGAGGAATTGGTACGTTATCTCATGCAGGATTTCGAGGAAGACCCTTTGTCTATTTGGGAATCGGACATCTTCGGAAGATCACTGAGCTCTATTGTCCGAGAGGGAATACAAGCGAAGTTGTCCCTTATGCCGGAGAATGCCCGGTATAAATTAAAAGAAACGCTGGAACGGATCATCAATGAAGGTTCCGGCGGACTAATAGCAATCATTCTTTAGCGGCTTGCTCAAGGCCGCTTTTTTGTATGCTCAGGGCGAAAAATGTCTAATCAGGAAAAAGCGGCTGAGATAAGAAACTTCTTCATACATCCAAAAGGAAACCTGATGAGAATTTATTGCTTTAAATTGCAACAAATTTCATCTATTTTTTGATTTTTTTCTTCAATAGCCATAAAACTGCTTGCTGACAGTATTCAACTGTGATACTATCCAAATATGCCCGGGCTTAATAAATAAAGGAAATGCGCACAAAAATTGAATAAAGTTGCTGTTTTTTGTTGAATTTCCTCTAAAACTCGTTTATTATAAGCCATGTCATCTTTTTAACAGATGACGGAGGTATAAAATACTTAATTATTGTGAACAAATGGAAGTATGACTTCATTGTTCGAAACAGGTAAGTAAACATTGGGAGGAGGTGAATGTCATGAACAAAACTGAACTAATTAACACAGTCGCAGAAAAAAGCGATCTTTCTAAAAAAGATGCTACAAAAGCTGTTGATGCAGTTTTTGAATCTATCATGGATTCACTTAAAGACGGTGAGAAAGTACAACTGATTGGTTTCGGAAACTTCGAGGTGCGCGAACGTGCTGCACGTAAAGGACGCAACCCTCAAACAGGTGATGAAATTGAAATCCCTGCAAGCAAGGTTCCGGCTTTCAAACCGGGTAAAGCCCTGAAAGATAATGTAAAATAATTTACATAAGGGCAAATGGGTGCGATTTAAGCACCCTTTTTATTTTTGTCAATTTTCTCCTGCACTTGCCCTTCCATCTCAGACAAATTGCCGAGGTACTTTAGGCGATAACCTGCTGGAGTTATGTTATACTATAGATTAGACAAGATTGGGAATATGCATGAAAGGGCTTGGGTGATCACTTTGAAAATATCGAATATGCCGCTTGGGGAAATAAAAGAAGCGATTGAAAAGAAGATACAACATTCCTATTTGGAGAAGTATATTCAAAAGCCCGTCATCGATGAAGATAAATTATATATTCTTTCCTCTATCGTCAAAAACACTACATATTCGGAGACAAAGAAGAAAAATTACATAATAACTGTCATGTTAGTCCAAATAGCATTGGACACACATGATTTGGTGGCCAAGCATGAGGAAAGAAACGAAACCGACCACACGAAGAAGCAAAGGCAGCTCACAGTCCTTGCCGGCGATTATTTCAGCGGTTTATATTATTATTTTTTATCCCAGCTTGATGATATAGCGATGATTCACACTCTGGCATCTGCAATTAAAGAAATCAATGAACTCAAGATGACAGTCTATTATAAAGAATTTGAATCGATTGAGGAATTCATGGATGCCTTGAAGCAAATTGAGTCATTGCTGATCCGGCGTGTAGCTGAATATTTTGAACGCTCTGCGGTCAATGAATTTACGAGTAATTGGCTCCTGACGAGAAAGCTGATAAAGGAAAAACATAGTTATCTTCAACAGGAACATTCACCTGTTTTCGACTTGTTGACTAAAGGGCCTGCACACAATGTTCACTATAATCAAATCGTCAATACGGTCGAGCAATTCATCCAGCTGAGTTTTTCCAGAGTGGAAGAAACACTGTCCCAGCTTCCGGTCCACTTTCAGTCATTGAAAACATATACGAATAAAATCATTTACGAATATTTGGGAAACAATTCACAAATTGTGGAGGAAGGTTGACCGCAATGAATCAACAAACAAAAGAAGAGCGTGTTCACCACGTTTTTGAAAAAATATATAACCGTTATGATGTCATGAATTCCATCATTTCTTTTCAAAGGCACAAAGCATGGCGGAAGGATGTTATGAAGCGGATGGATGTCCGAAAAGGAGACTCAGCACTGGATGTCTGTTGCGGTACGGGAGATTGGTCCTTGGCTTTGGCCGACGCTGTAGGAACATCGGGCAAAGTTGTCGGTTTGGATTTCAGCAAAAACATGTTGTCAGTCGGCCGGACTAAACAACAGGAACAACGTATCGAGCAATTGGAATTTGTTCACGGAAATGCCATGGAGCTTCCTTTTGACGATAACAGCTTTGACTTTGTAACAATCGGTTTTGGTTTGCGCAATGTCCCGGACTACATGCAAGTGCTGAAAGAGATGACGAGAGTTGTGAAGCCTGGCGGCAAGGTGGTTTGCCTGGAAACATCACAACCCACTGCACCTGGATTCCGGCAAGTCTATTATTTTTATTTCCGCTTTATCATGCCATTGTTCGGCAGGATGTTTGCCAAAAGCTATGATGAGTACTCCTGGCTTCATGAATCAGCAAAAGATTTTCCGGGAAAACAGGAACTGCGGACCATGTTTCTGGATTCTGGTATGACCAATGTGCAAATGAAAGGCTATACAGGTGGAGTAGCCGCTATGCATATGGGAGAAAAGCCATCTCAAACTTAATGCAAAGGTGACCAACATGAAATTAGCAATGACCTATTCTTATTTAAAACAAGATTTGGATCAAATCGAAAAAGCTCTCGACAAGACCATCCACGCTAAACATCCTGTTCTGAGGGATGCATCCCAGCAGTTATTACAGGCCGGGGGTAAACGTCTCCGCCCTGTATTCGTATTGTTGGCCGCTAAATTCGGGAACTATGATATCGAGCGAATGAAGACGATCGCCGTTTCGATGGAATTAATACATATGGCCTCTCTTGTCCATGACGATGTTATCGATGAATCTGAATTGCGCCGGGGGGAGCCGACCGTTAAAGCAAGGTGGGATAACCGCGTGGCTATGTACACAGGCGACTATATTTTCGCCCGTTCGCTCGAATATTTGACCTCTTTGGAAAAACCCCGTGCTCATAAGCAGCTATCTGAAACGATTGTGGAACTATGCATAGGAGAGGTTGAACAAATACGAGATAAATATGTCGTGAACCAGAACGTGCGGAATTATTTGCGCCGGATCAAGCGAAAGACCGCGTTATTGATTTCTTCAAGCTGCCGGCTCGGCGCCATCGCGGCAGAAGTTCCGGAACACTATGAAAAAGCACTTTATCGCTATGGATACAACATTGGTATGTCCTATCAGATTATCGATGACATACTTGATTTCACTGCAACAGAAAAAGAGCTTGGAAAGCCAGCTGGCAGCGATCTGCTGCAAGGAAACCTCACCTTGCCGGTGTTTTATGCGATGGAAAATCCGGTTTTCCGGTCAGATTTGACAACCTTGTTTGATGACCCTTCAAGATTGACCAATCATGACATACGCCCGTTTATCGAAAGGATCAAAGCTTCAGGAGCCATTGATAAGTCGTATGAGTTGAGTGAGAAATATTTAAGGAAAGCCTATCAATCACTTGATGAACTTCCGGATATCAAAGCCAAGCAGACGCTGAAGGATATAGCAAAATATATCGGCAAGCGGAAATCTTAATTGCGATTGTAATTTTTGCAATAATTTGATAGACTTTACTAGGTTAGCGCTTTCATACATACCAAATTATCGCGAAGAGGTGGAAGTAATGGAAAAAACTTTTGTTATGGTTAAACCTGATGGAGTACAGCGAAATTTAATCGGCGCCATTGTCGAAAGGTTTGAAAAGAAAGGTTATCAATTGAAGGCTGCGAAATTAATGCAAATCAGTGAAGAGTTAGCCGGAGAGCATTATGGAGAACACAAGGGAAAACCGTTTTACGATGAACTGGTTTCCTTCATCACATCATCTCCTGTATTTGCGATGGTGTGGGAAGGCGATGAAGTGATCTCTGCGGCCCGGCAAATGATGGGAAAGACGAACCCGCAAGAAGCATTACCTGGGACAATCAGAGGAGATTACGGGGTTACGGTCGGTAAAAATATCATCCATGGTTCGGATTCTCCTGAAAGCGCCGAACGTGAAATCAATTTGTTTTTCGAGGAACGGGAACTATTACAATATGAAAAAATTAATAAAAGCTGGTTGTATTAGTTTGACTCGCAGAACTGATCGAGTAATAACGAAAAGTAGCCGGGACAAAAGCATGGCCTGTAAATCCAAAACCGAGCGGATCCGCTCGGTTTTTTAAACGATACTTCCCTTACCCTGTTATATGATGCTTGCTTCAAAACCCCATGGCAAGATACTACACACTCCAAGGGCACTGCTTCAGCTTGTTCCTCCGAAAGCACCAACCGCTTTTTTTGCGGGATATTCAACTCGTACTGTTCTTGGCGGTGTTTCCACATCTTGCCCTCGCTCCATGAATGCGGACTGAATTTACACATTCATTTTCACTATATGTCCGTTTTCATTGCTCATATTTCTACCTTTCATCGCTGAAATTTCCGGTTTTTCTGTAAAATTTTCTATTTTTTGTTTACTTATCTACTAAATTTCATTAGGATAATAATTATCATGGGTGGAAGAAGAGGAGAAAGTTGAATGACAGACTATCAGGAGTTCACTGCTTTAATACATAAGAAAACCGGTTTGGATTTACATCTTTATAAAGAAGTACAGATGAAGAGACGTTTGAACACGCTAAGGGAGAAGCGAGGCTTTAATAATTTTGTCTCCTATTATCATGCCATGTCCGCAGATCAAACGATGCTTAAGGAATTTCTGGACAGGGTCACGATTAATGTTTCAGAGTTTTACAGGAACTATTCAAGATGGGACGTCTTAGAGAAAAAATTATTGCCGTCTCTCTTGAACAAGAAAAGAAAACTCAAGGTTTGGAGTGCTGCTTGCTCGACAGGGGAAGAGCCTTACACGATTGCCATGATTCTAAGTCAATATATGGACCCTGCCAATATTTCCATTCTTGCAACCGACTTGGATGAAGCTGTATTGGAAAGAGCGAGAAAAGGCATTTATCCGGAAAGGTCGTTGAAGGAAGTTCCACAAGCAGTGAAGAAACAATACTTCCATCAGGATGGACCTTTGTACCGGGTAGACGATTCCATAAAGCGATTGGTTCAATTTAAAAAGCATAATCTTCTGTCTGATCGATTTGAACAAAATCTGGATTTGATTGTATGCAGAAATGTGTTAATTTATTTCACCGAGGAAGCAAAACAAACTGTTTATCAAAATTTCAGCAATTCACTGAATAAGGATGGCTTGTTTTTTGTTGGCAGTACAGAGCAGATTTTTCAGCCCCAACAATACGGTTTACAGGTCGTCGACAATTTCTTTTATCAAAAGCAGTAACGGTTCTGGCGGAGCAGTTGGGACAAAAGCATAGCGGACCAAAGGAAAAACCGGACAAAATTCGAAATCTTAATGATTCGAATTTGTTCGGTTTTTTTCCTATAAGATAAGGTTGCTGAATAGTCTTCCTTTCAGGCTGTTTTTTGATGAGTACTTTGGTGGATTTTATGACCGATATAGTGGAAGCGAAATGCCTTGTCTGAGTTGTATGCTTGCCATCTTTCACAGACAGCGGAAGTTTTTTTATGGATCCTATCCTGTATCATTCAGTTCTAATGAAAAGATTTATGGTTTGTCTCAATCTCTTCTGGCATCAAGAGGGAAGATAAACTCAGAATTGTAAGCGTTTTCTGAATATTTTACTGTCCACAAGAATTACAAGGTATGATATAGTAGTACAAAATTAAAATGTATATGGAGGTATATTCATGCGCTATTTAACCGCCGGAGAATCACATGGCAAACAATTAACCACCATTATTGAAGGTCTTCCTGCCCAGCTTCCTTTAACGAAAGAAAATATAAATGAGTCGTTGCTGCGCAGACAAAAAGGGCATGGCAGAGGAAAACGAATGCAGATTGAAAAAGACCTGGTTGAAATAGCAGGCGGCGTGCGCCACGGGTATACCCTGGGTTCCCCAATAGCAATGGTGATACATAATGACGATTTTAAGCATTGGGAAGATATTATGGGAGAAGATCCGTTTCCGGCAGGTCAGAAAATACGCCGGACAGTAACCAGACCGAGACCGGGGCATGCAGATTTAAACGGTGCCATGAAGTATGGCCACCGGGATATCAGGAACGTCCTGGAACGGTCCTCTGCCCGGGAAACAGCGGCCAGAGTGGCAGCGGGTGCAGTGGCAAAGACGCTGCTCGCTCAGTTGGATATCCAAGTGGTTGGCTACGTAAAGGAAATAGCGGGTATCAAAGCTCAAGACAAACCTGAACTAACAATGGAAGAACGGAAGCAAATCTCAGAACAATCACCTGTGCACTGTCTGGATGAAGATGCAGGACGGGAAATGATGGATGCAATCGATCAGGCAAAAAAAGAGGGCGATTCCATCGGAGGTATATGTGAAGTATACGTGGAAGGAATGCCGGCTGGCGTCGGTTCCTACGTACATTATGATCGCAAACTCGACGGGCGAATCGCCGGTAGTGTAGCCAGCATTAACGCATTCAAAGGAGTCGAATTCGGTATCGGATTCGAGGCTGCGCGAAGAAATGGAAGTGAGGTACACGATGAAATTGGCTGGGAGAAAGATAGGGGATATTTCCGCAAGACTAACCGATTGGGAGGTTTTGAAGGAGGAATGACGACCGGGATGCCAATCGTCGTAAAAGGGGTGATGAAGCCGATTCCTACGCTTTATAAGCCGTTGCAGAGCGTGGATATCGATTCAAAAGAACCTTTTTCTGCAAGCATCGAGCGGTCGGATGCTTGTGCAGTGCCTGCCGCCTCTGTCGTAATGGAACATGTCGTCGCATTCGAACTGGCGAAAGGGCTGTTGGAACAGTTTCCTCACGATCAGTTTCCTAAACTGAAAGAAGCGCTCGAATCTTACAGGAAAGAAATCAGGGAGTTTTAAATGAATTCATTCACCATTGAAACAAACACCAATCAATATGATGTGCACATTGGAGAGAAAATCAGGCATGAGCTTCCTTCCTTTCTCCCGAAAGAATACCGGACCATCATGATTGTGACGGATAGCTCTGTCGCCGATCTTTACTTGGAGGATGTAAGAGAGGCTTTTGCAGCGGAACAAAGAGTTTTTACTTCGATTGTCCCAGCTGGAGAAGCATCAAAAAGCAAAGAAGTTTATTTCGATTTGATAACCGACTGCGTTCAGCGTCAGCTTGACCGCCATTCTTTAATCGTAGCGCTTGGCGGTGGTGTTGTTGGAGACTTGGCTGGTTTCGTTGCTGCTACTTATATGAGAGGGATTGATTATGTACAGGTACCGACGACCATTCTGGCGCATGACAGCAGTGTGGGTGGGAAGGTAGCCATCAACCACCCGGAAGGGAAGAATTTGATCGGCAGCTTTTATCCACCTCAGGCAGTGATTTATGATGTAGAAACGCTCTATACTCTTCCTGAACAGGAAATCCGTTCCGGTTATGCAGAAGTTGTCAAGCATGGACTGATTAGCGATATAGATTATTTTGAGAGTGTCCTGGCGCATGGAGGAATTCATAAGCTTTCCAGTTCCATTTTGATGGAGCATCTGGTTAAAGGAATAAAAGTAAAAGCTAAAATTGTCGAAAAAGACGAAAAGGAAAACGGGATCAGGCAATACTTGAATTTTGGCCATACACTCGGCCATGCATTGGAAGCAGAATTGGGATATGGCCGCATCACCCATGGAGAAGCTGTTGCTGTCGGAATGCTGTTTGCCATGAAAGTGAGTGAGCTTGTTTACGGAGTATCATTGCCGATAAACAAGCTGTATGATTGGCTGAAGAAAAACAACTATCCGATGGAGTTTTCCGGATTAGACATTGTAAAATTGATTGAACGAATGAAGATAGACAAAAAATCAAGAAACCAACGGATACAAATGGTATTGTTAAAAAAAATAGGTCATCTTGACGTACAGGAAGTAGATGATGAATTACTGCTCAAGATTGCAAGTGACTTTTTCAGAGAGTTGGTGACGAATTGATTAGAGGAATCAGAGGAGCTACGACTGTATCGGAAAATGATGCGCAGGAAATCGTCGCTGCCACAAAGGAACTGGTCATGGAGATGGCGGAGACCAATAAGATATCACCGGGCGAGATTGCAACCGTCCTGATATCTGCTACAGCAGACATCAATGCTGGTTTTCCCGCCAAGGCCCTTCGTGAGATAAGTGGATGGAAGTATGTACCTGTCATGTGTATGAAAGAAATAGAGGTTCCAAATAGTCTTCCAAAATGTATTCGTGTTATGATGACTGTTAACAGTCATGCGCGACAGGAAGAAGTTCAGCATATCTATCATAACCAGGCGGTCCAGCTTAGACCGGATTTGTTGCGTTAGAGAGGAGACGGAGTAATGTTAGCGAAAAAAGTATTCAAAGGGATGGCGCCCTACAAACCAGGTAAACAAATAGAAGATGTGAAGGCGGAATACGGACTCGAGAAAATAATCAAGCTTGCTTCCAATGAAAATCCATTTGGCTATTCACCAAATGTTGAACAGGCCTTGCCTGAACTGATCAAAAGTCTGGAAATATATCCTGATGGTTACTCCACCGTTCTCCGTGCAAGACTGGCCGAGAGGCTCGGAATTGATGGTGAACAGCTGATTTTTGGATGCGGCTCTGATGAAATAGTGGAAATCATCAGCCGGACCTATCTGGATGAAGGAACAAATACAGTGATGGCTCATCCGACATTCCCGCAATATAAACACAATGCATTGATTGAAGGTGCTGTAGTCCGGGAGGTGCCTTTAGTAGATGGATATCATGACCTTAAGGAAATGCTGAACCAAATCGATGACGAGACCAAAATATTGTGGCTTTGTTCTCCGAATAACCCGACTGGTTCTTTGATTAATAAGGAAGGTTTCCGTTATATAATGGAGAATTGTCCAGACCATGTACTGGTCGTAGTGGATGAAGCCTACTATGAATATATCGAAACAGACGATGCTCCAGATACGGTCACCGAGCTGGAAACGTACGCAAATCTGATTGTGCTGAGAACTTTTTCCAAGGCATTCGGGCTGGCCGGATTACGTATCGGATATGGAATTGCAAGCAAGGAGATCGCCACACTGCTCAATATTACCCGTGGTCCTTTCAATACTACATCCACCGCTCAAAAAGCAGCTCTGATTGCGTTGGAGGACGAGCGGTTCTTGCAGGAATCTGTAGAAAAAAACATTGAAAACAAGCAACAATTTATGGCTTTCTGTGATCAAGAAGGGCTGGATTACTATGATTCACAGACGAATTTTCTTTTTGTCAAGTTGCCTGTAAGCGGCGATGAAATGTTTGAACATTTACTCAGTAAAGGATTCATCGTCCGTTCAGGAGATGCTCTGGGCCATCCAAAAGGAATCCGTGTCACCATCGGCGATCGGGAAGATATGATAGAACTTGAGACGCATATAAGTGAATATTTGACCTCTTTAAAGGAAGGGAAGAAACAGTGAATAAAACGGTCTTGGTCGCCGGTCTTGGATTGATCGGCGGTTCTATCGCACTATCAATCAAACAATCAGGCAAACACCGTATAATTGGCTATGACATCGATTCTTCCGTACTAGAGTATTGCCTGCTGAATGGGATTATAGAGGAAGGACAGGAGGATTTTGCAAAGGCAGCCCGCATGGCGGATTATATCATCCTGGCGGCTCCCGTATCGACGACCATCCGGCTTATTCAGCGGCTAGACACTATTTCGCTGGATAAAGAAGTGATTGTATCCGATGTTTCTTCTGTCAAACGACCGATTATGGAAGCGGCCCAATCGCTGACTTCACCGTTTATCCGATTCATTGGCGGTCACCCGATGGCCGGTTCGCATAAGAAAGGGATTGAAGCTGCCAGAGTCCATCTGTTTGAAAATGCCATTTATGTCTTGTCGCCAATGTATAACTGTACAGATGACGAGGTGGAAGAACTGAAAGGCTTGCTGATGGGAACAAAAAGCAAGTTCATGACATTGGATCCGGTAGAACACGATGAAATGACCAGTGTTATCTCGCATTTTCCTCACTTGATTGCATCTTCGCTTGTCCATCAGGCCAAGAACTGGCAGGAAACGCATCCGTATATACCAAAACTTGCTGCCGGCGGTTTCCGGGATATCACTCGGATTGCGTCCAGCAATCCCGAAATGTGGCAGGACATCTTTTTTCACAATCGTCAGGGTATGGCCGGTTTGCTGGAGGATTGGATTTCTGAAATGAGCTCGTTGAAGGAACTGCTCGAGAACGGGGATCGGAAAATGATGTATGATTATTTAGAACAGGCAAAGGAGTACCGGGATGGACTGGCACCAAAGAAAAAAGGGGCGATTCCGGCCTTTTACGATCTTTATGTCGATATTCGCGACCAACCGGGAGCCTTGCTTAAGGTAGTACAACTTTTGGCCTCCAGTCAAATCAGTATAAACAATATCGAAATACTGGAGATTCGTGAAGGAATAACAGGCGTTCTCCGCTTAAGTTTCCCTGATAAAATATCTCAGCAAGACAGTGATCGGATTTTAACAGGAAAAGGATACGAAACCACCATACAAGAGTAAAAGGAGAAGAGAAAATGGCTCAGCGAACTTTCCATTCTGCCAATGCTCCACTGTCTGGAGAATTGGCAGTTCCAGGAGATAAATCGATCTCTCATCGTGCTGTGATTTTCGGTGCACTAGCAGAAGGGGTTACAGAAATTACAAACTTCTTGCGTGGAGAAGATTGTTTCAGGACTATTGATGCTTTTCGTGCGATGGGTGTACACATTGAGGTGGAAGAGGGGAAAATCACTGTATATGGAAAGGGGAAAAGTGCTCTTAAAGAGCCTTCCCAGCCTATCAACCTGGGGAACTCGGGAACAACTGCCCGCCTATTGTTGGGAGTTCTGGCCGGGTTGCCTCATCATTTTGTTTTATATGGAGATGATTCATTGTCTCGGCGCCCGATGGATCGTGTGACGGTCCCCTTAAAACAAATGGGAACAGAAATCGATGGGAGATCAGGCGGAAGATTGCTCCCCTTGGCAGTAAGAGGTGGAAAGCTTCATTCTATAGATTATGAACCGCCTGTAAAAAGTGCCCAGGTGAAATCCTGTGTCTTGTTGGCCGGTTTGTTGGCGGATGGCAGAACCACTGTTACGGAAAAAACCGAAACCAGAAACCATACCGAAACCATGCTGCGCGGGTTCGGTGCCACACTCGACATCGATGGGGAACGGATATCGATCGACGGGGGACAGAAGCTGACAGGTACAAACGTGGAAGTACCCGGTGACATTTCATCTGCTGCTTTCTTTGCCGTGGCGGCAGCCATGGTGCCTGGAAGTTCTCTCCTTCTCAAACGGGTCGGCCTTAATCCGACGAGAACCGGGATACTGGATGTCCTTTCGAAAATGGGGACGAAACTTACTATTCTGGATGAAAAAGTGAACGGCGGGGAGGCATTGGGTGATATACGAATCGAGTATGCCCCGCTCCGTGGTACTGTCATTTCCGGAGAATTAATACCGCGTTTGATTGATGAGTTGCCGATCGTGGCTTTGCTGGCTACTCAGGCAGAAGGGGAAACACATATTCGTGATGCAGAAGAATTGCGCTATAAAGAAACGGACAGAATTGCAGCTGTTGCCAAAACACTGCAGGAATTGGGAGCGAAAGTGGATGCTACAGAAGACGGATTGATCATTAAAGGGAGTACGCCCCTGCACGGCGGAACGGTCGATTCATATGGAGACCACCGTATCGGAATGATGGCCGGAATAGCTTCACTTGTGACAAAAGGGGCAGTAACGTTGAACGACCCCGACTGTATCAATATCTCCTATCCCGCTTTTTTTGATCACCTAGAAAAAGTTACAAAAGATCATTCATAGTTGTCCAATTGCCCTCATAGTGTGTATAAATCCTGTTGGAGGTGTACAAACATGGGGGCTTACTATTTTTATAATGAACATGTCTATGACGAAGATGGGTGGCAGTCAAAAAGCATGATGATAGAAAATGATAGATTCATCCGCCGAATCAATGGCAATACATCGGCAAGGGAAATGAATACCAGACAATTTTGGGTAGGTCCTGGAAAGGTGTACTTAGATATAGAAGAGCCTTTTTATCAACAGGCATCCTTGGGGACGAATTTAAAAAAGTTTATCTATCGAGGATGTACTTTGCTGCTCTGTCAACTGCCGATCCTCACTCATAGCGATTATAAAAGAAATTTCATCTCTTTCCGGAAGAAGCTGGCAGAGTCTCCGATTGATTATATGATTGTCCCAAGGATCCCTTTGTCGCAAGTACATCCGGAAATGGTTCGTTTTTTCGGAAGGCAGAAAGTCCCGTTCATCCTTGTTGAACAGACTTCTGTCAAGAATGGACAAGAGATAAAATGGGAATGGATTCATCAGGCTCAAAGTCTCACAAAAATACCGCTCATCATGCTTTCTTCCTCCAAACGGGCCAACAGGCAACAAACCTTGGACCTGACGAACATTGCTTCTGAACTTGATCTTACCCTCGTCGAACCATCAGAGTTAGAACTGCCCTTGTCAAAAAAACTGTTAAGAAAGACAGGAATTTCTCCATATAAAGGCGAATTAATACCGCATGCCAGTGCTGACTACAATTTGTTCCTCTTCCAAGAAAACCAATCCATTGATGAACCGCACAATTTCAGATATCATAAAGCTATTCCCGAGGTTACAGTCGCCAAAGGAAAAGTAATCAAAGTAAACCATATCGTTAAATGCCGGAAAGGTAACGGCATGTATAAGAAAGTGTCCATACCTGGTCACTTTGTATAAAGCGTTGTGCGGTAATGAGAAAGGATGTCCTAGCATGCAGGAAATTCATGAAGCGATAAAATTGATGGAGCAAAATAAAACAGAGGAAGCGATCGATAGACTGGAAACCTATCTCCCTGTGGCAAATGAAGAAGAAAAATACACAATCGGCGAACTTTATATGCAATGGGGGATGCTGGAGGAAGCAAAGTTTATTTTTCAAGCCCTTTCCGACCAATACCCTAAGGAAGCAGAATTGAAAATCATGCTGGCGGAAATCCATATCGATCTTGATGAGGATGAAGAGGCAATCGATGTCTTGAACCGTTTTTCTCCTGAAGACGAAGAATACATGGAAGCGCTCGTTCAATTGGCAGATCTATACCAGGCACAAGGGCTGTTCGAGGTATCCGAACAGAAACTGCTGGAAGCGAAAAACTTTGATCCTACAGAGCCG
Organism: Sediminibacillus terrae; assembly: GCF_009602435.1. Classification (GTDB taxonomy): domain Bacteria; phylum Bacillota; class Bacilli; order Bacillales; family Amphibacillaceae; genus Sediminibacillus; species Sediminibacillus terrae. The sequence continues at coordinate 488,461 of NZ_VZDQ01000021.1, read as the reverse complement.
GTAATCGACTTTGCGTTGGGAGAATTGGCTTTTTCTACTGGTGAATACCAGAAGTCGATTCCTTACTATGAAAAAGTGGCGGAAGTACAACCGGTGATCGGTGATATCGAAATTGCAGCAAGGCTGGCAGAGGCATATGCCGCTACAGGAGAGTTCGAAAAGGCGATCGAGCATTATCAGGAGATGGAAAATGAAAATCCTGACAACTTATTTAAATACGGGTTTACTGCATACCGGGCACAAAGGCCGGACATCGCCATCAATGTCTGGGAACAGGTGGTCAAAAATGATCCATACTATCAATCTGTTTATTTATATTTAGCACAAACATATGAGTCCGAAGGGATGATAGAAGAAGCATATGAAACTGCGAAGAAAGGCTTGAAAGCAGATGAGTTCAACAAGGAACTTTATCATCTAGCCGGTGTTCTTGCACTTAAACTGGGGCATCAGGAAGAAAGCTATCAACTTGTCGAAAAGGCAGTTGCAATGGATCCGGGATTCAAAGAAGCTGTGCTGTTTTTAATTGAAACTTACAAAGGGAACAGTGATTACGAAGCGATCGTAGAGCTGTTGTCGGGACTTTTGGAAAACGGGGAAGAGGATGCCAATTACCGTTGGGAACTTGCTCGGGCATACCAGGAAACAGAATCCTATCAGGATGCATTAATTCAATATCAAACTGCATATAATAACTTTACAGAAGACTCAGACTTCCTCAAAGAATATGGATATTTTCTTGTAGAGGAAGGGAGGATGCAGGAAGCGAAAGAGGTGTTTGCCAAGTATCTGAAGGTGGAGCCAAGCGATACAGAAATCGAGGAATATCTCAGCCGTTTGACCGAGACGGAGGATTTTTAACTCTCTTTAAGAAGGAGGGAGCAATGACGTTGAACACGCCAATTTCGATTAAGGACAAAAAAGAATTTATACGTTGGTTTTTAAGGAATTATCAACTGAAAAGAAGAGAAAGTGTCTGGATTCTGAACTATTTAATTAACCATGAAACCCTATTAGAACGCGTCCATTTTATCAGGGAAGCAAGATATTGTCCGCGGGGAATTGTCATCTCTACCTTCTGCTCAGAGGAAGCTCCATTTCGCTTTTATAAAAACCATATTGTCACGACGGATGCAGAAAAATCATTTCATGATATCCGGTTGAATCGAAAAGACCCGGTATATATTCAGCTCAATTTTAAAAATTCTAATCAATCAGCTTCTTATGTGGCAGTTTTGGAAGATAATCCTTACCTCCCGGATGACTATTTTATTACGAAGAAAGACCGTAGGGTTGCGAAAGACATGTTGGAAAAATCCATTTATCAAACCCAAAAACAAAGATTGCAAGAAGGTATTGATTTGGCATTGGATAACCGGGACCAGGCAACTTTTGACCGGTTGATCAAAGAACTGAGGGAACTGGAAGATAGATATGTACAGGTGAAGTAGCTGAAAACTCAGTATGGTCTTCAGAAGCAAGAGAGCGAATTTCATTTTTATTGGATGAAATTCGCTCTTTTTTATGATATTTTTAGTAAAGTGACAAAGAATAGGAAAGGTGACAGGCCATGCAATGGAACAAACAAGACTTGGGTCAGTATTTTACCGCAGAAGAGTATATTGATACATTACTCATTCCGCTGATGCAAGTTACATTCAAAGATCAGAAGGAAATGGAAAAGAGTGCGGTCCAACAGGAAACAGGAATGATATTTGTAAGAGAAATGGAAAAGCAATTTAAAGGAAGAATCTTTTTAATGCCAGCTTATCATTATCTTGCTTCAGAGGACCTGTCAGCAGAAGTAACGCGGTTGAATGAATGGGCGGCTAAAGCAGGCGAGAGGTCGTTCAAGCATGTGTTCTTTTTCAGTTTCGATCCTCATTGGAAGAAACAGGAACGGAACTTGGAAGGGAACTTGTTATGGATGCCGGCCATCCAATCCGGAGACACACAGTCAAAAGAAACGCAGTCCATTATCAAAAACCAGGTCGCCCAGCTGACCGACCTGATTAAGACCTACTGGTAAATCAATTCATGACCGGACTATTGTGAACTAGAAAGCAAAATGCGGTAGGAAGTTGCAGTAGCCTGCATCAAAAGGAAATGGCTATCACCGATTTGCGGCACATAGCCAATCAGCTCATCTTAATAGAAACTTTGTCCGCCTGCTCATAATTTATTGACCGGACAAACAGATTGCGCTATCATGGATATGTCCTAGTAAACTTGATATTATCATGTGTTGGATTTTAGCATAGAGGGGGGTAAACCATGAGTGAAAAGAGACAACAAGTGTCCCGTCGCCAGTTCTTGAATTATACGCTTACAGGCGTGGGTGGGTTTATGGCTGCCGGAATGCTTGCGCCGATGGTGCGTTTCGCTATCGACCCTGCGTTGCAGGCTTCTAGTACTGGCGAATTTAAAGCTGTTGAAGACGTGGAAAACATCACGGAAGAACCTACAAGGGTTGACTGGGAAATTGATCAGGTCGATGCCTGGTATGAGTCAACCGTAACAAAAACTGCCTGGGTCTACAAAGATGAAAATGGTGATATAGTGGCACTGTCTCCGATTTGTAAGCACCTTGGCTGTATGGTTACATGGGCTGGCAATGACGATTATCCTGATCAGTTTTATTGCCCGTGTCATGATGGCCGTTATTACAAGAGCGGTGAAAATGTACCCAATACACCGCCGCCGGAAGGTTTGGATTACTACGAATATAAAATTGAAGATGGGACCTTATTGCTTGGACCTACAAAACCGAGAGGGGAGGCGTAATCTATGCTGCAAAAACTTTATGACTGGGTAGACGAGCGCGTTGATATTACGCCTTTGTGGCGGGATATTGCCGACCATGAGGTGCCGGAACACGTTAATCCTGCACATCACTTTTCGGCGTTTGTATATTGTTTTGGCGGACTGACATTTTTTGTGACAGTCATCCAAATCCTGTCGGGTATGTTTTTGACCATGTATTATGTACCGGATATTGAAAACGCGTGGAGATCTGTATACTATTTGCAGACGGAAGTCGCCCACGGACAAATCGTTAGAGGAATGCATCACTGGGGTGCCAGTGTCGTAATCGTCATGTTGTTCCTACATACTTTACGTGTATTTTTCCAGGGAGCGTATAAAAAGCCGCGTGAATTAAATTGGATGGTCGGTGTATTGTTGTTCTTCATCATGCTCGGCCTAGGCTTGACTGGTTATCTGCTTCCATGGGATAACAAAGCTTATTTCGCAACCCAGGTAACACTGGAAATAGCCGAGAAAGTACCGTTCATCGGTGAAGCCACCAAGACATTACTGGCAGGGGATCCAAACATAGTCGGTGCACAAACCTTGACCCGATTCTTTGCCATTCATGTATTTTTCCTGCCGGCTGCGTTATTCGCCCTGATGGCTGTCCACTTTATCTTGATCCGAAAGCAAGGTATTTCTGGACCACTGTAAGCAACGATGACATCGTAAAAAGGAGGGAAAGCTGTGCATAAAGGGAAAGGGATGAAGTTTGTCGGTGATTCTCGGATCACTGCTGAACGAAAGCCTAATATACCGAAGGACTATTCAGAGTATCCAGGGAGAACAGAAGCATTTTGGCCGAACTTCCTATTGAAAGAATGGTTGGTTGGGGCGGTATTTCTTGTTGGTTTCTTATGTCTGACTGCCGCTCATCCGGCGCCACTTGAAGGAATCGCCGATCCGACTGCTGCAGGTTATATACCATTGCCAGACTGGTATTTCTTATTTTTATACCAATTCTTGAAGTATGAATTTGCCAGTGGCCCATATTTTGTCATAGGGGCCATCGTAGCACCAGGTTTGGCTTTTGGCGGACTTTTGCTGGCGCCGTTCCTGGACAACAGGCCAGGAAGAAAAGTTTCCCAGCGTCCAATTGCCGTATCGCTGATGTTATTGGGTATGGCAAGTGTTTTCTGGCTTACTTATGAAGCTGCAGAGCACGTGAACTGGGAACAAAGAGCAGAGGAAAACACGCCTGAATTGCCAACGGAAGTGGAAATTGACGAAGATCATCCAGGTTATGAAGTTTATCAAAACAACAGCTGTATACAATGTCACGGCGAAAGCCTGGAAGGTGGGGCAGCAGCTCCTCCGTTAACAGACATTGACCATTCAGTAGATGAAATCAAAGATATAGCTCAAAACGGTATTGGAGATATGCCTCCTGGGCAATTCGAAGGTACCGATGAAGAATTGCAGCAATTGGCTGAGTTTATTGTCGAAGTCAATGAAAGTGGAGAATAAGTCAATTTACAAAACCCTCGCCGACATTTACAGGCGAGGGTTTTTTGAGGATGAAAGGGAGAAGAAATGTATAACTATTTATTAACCAATAAACCGTTTCTTTGGACACTGTTCGTCGTCAATATAATAGGTACGATTTACGGCTACTTTTGGTATGGAAGCCAATTGGCGGTTACACCTGCAATTTTTCTGCCATTTGTACCGGATAGTCCGACGGCAAGTCTGTTTTTTTGTATTTTTCTGGCGTTCTTCATAATTGGAAGGAATGCGCCGTATGTAGAAGCTTTGGCCATCATCACCTTATTCAAGTATGGTGTATGGGCAGTAATAATGAACCTGCTTACTTTGTACACAACTGGCGATTTGGTCTGGCAGGGGTATATGCTGATGGTTTCACATGGAGCGATGGCTGTTCAAGGTTTATTATATGCCCCTTTTTATAAAATAAAGCTGCGGCACCTCATGGTGGCAGCCATATGGACTTTACATAATGATATTATTGATTACGTCTTCGGCATGATGCCGGTTTACTCCTCGTTAACAGATTACATGAATGAAATCGGCTACTTTACTTTCTGGCTGAGCATTGTTTCGGTCGCTATTGCTTATTACTTAACCGTTCACAAGAAACGAAAAAGAAATCTTTACCAATGATAAGTTCACATGATCTCTGTCCGTTATCCAACAGGATTCACGAACCGACCTGTACCAGCATGGCCCCTTTTTCAGGGAGATAACTATTCGAGCACCTTGCACACACAGTACTAAGCTATGTTCGATTAGAAACATTATCTTTCTGGTCTAATCTTGTCCCCTTTCTCATACATTGAAAGAGGAATAGGTTAGAGAGGGGATCTCGATGAATAGGACAAGTTTTGCACGATTATTTCTTTGTTTTTTGCTGAGCGTCGGTACATTTTTATCAGGGAAGGCCGTCTTGGCACACCACCAGGATGTTCATTCCTCCATCTACCAGTATGTCCGCTTTGTACAGGAGGAAAGATATGAAGAGGCCGAAGCCTTGCTGCAGCACCATTCAGACGAATTCACCCAATATGCTTCCGAACATACCGACGCTGAAAAGGAAAAAATTGCTGCCGATGTTCTGCAACGAAACCTGCAAGCTGTCGCGGTCCCGGAGGAAAAAGGTTCGCAGCTGTATACCAATGCAATGTCATTGCTTCTTGTATATGATGCTTTAAAAAATGAACCGGAACCACTTTGGATGTCTTGGAAGCAGGAACTCCAAAATGAAATGGAACAACTGTCAACAAGGGACGAACAGGTTTCCTTACAAGATAAAAATCGTTTTACGACACATTGGAATATTATGGAGCCGGCATTAAAGCTGGCTGTCGAAGAGGATGAGTATATTCAGACGAGTGCAGCTATCCGGTATTTGCTTGCTTCGATGGACAGTCCCAAGGGGCAGGAGAACTTGATAAAAGCTGCTGATCAATTGCATAAAATAGAAACAGGAAATGATGACACATTGAAACGGAATTTAACTTTGATTTTCATGGTGGCTGCTGTCGGTGGTTTCATTATCATCACCCTTTCCTATGTAGCCTGGAAAAAGTATAAAGGGGAAAGAAAGAGCCAGGAGAACAAAAGAGAAAATAGTTGACTATTTGCTCATTTTTGACTAAAATTGACCTTAATGAAAGCAATGAAATTAAAACGATGGAGGAATGGGCATGTTCGCTTCTTTAGGCGGCTACTTAATTTATATTGCGCTTTTGATGATCATCCCTTTATGGGCTCAATCAAAAGTGAAAAGCACCTACAAAAAATACTCGCAAGTTGCAACTTCTTCCTATATGACAGGGGCACAGGTAGCCCGGAAAATATTAGATGACAACGGCATTTTCGATGTGCAGGTCGAGGAGACGCGCGGCACACTTTCCGATCACTATGATCCGAGGAAAAAAGTTGTCCGGTTGTCCACAGACAATTACCATGGTCATTCGATGGCTGCTTCTGCGATTGCAGCGCACGAAGTGGGGCATGCAATCCAGGATGCAGAGTCTTATGCGTTTCTCCGTTTCCGGCATTCACTGTTTCCGCTGGCCAATCTAGGTTCCAATTTGTCTTTTATCTTGATCATTGCCGGTGCGATTATGGGTATGATGAACCTTGTATTCGTAGGTATTGTGTTCATGTCGTTTGCTGTATTGTTCCAGCTGGTGACGCTTCCGGTCGAGTTCAATGCTTCGAGCCGGGCGATGGGGCAGCTGGTTTCCAGCGGCATCATCCGCAATAATGAAGAGCGGAAAACGAAGAAAGTGTTGAATGCTGCCGCTTTGACTTATGTGGCTGCTGCGATGGTTGCTGTGGCAGAGTTAATCCGCTTTATTTTGATGTTTGTAGTGTCAAATGAAGACTAAAAGATAAGACAAACATGGTCAGGGCCAAGAGCATAGCATAGTTAACAAGCTAAAACCGAACGGTGATTCGAACTAAGGATTCGAACTCGTTCGGTTTTTTTATGGAAATACCCTGAAGCATTCCCTTCTTTCTGTAGGGTTTCTTACGAGTTTGCCGAGCTCATGGCAGCCGGTCGGAAAGAAAAAGCGGTTCATTGCTGTTCTCGAGATCAGTCTTGGAGCGGTTGTTTATTTTCGTCGAGCGTAAATCCCTCGCCGAGAACATCATGTACAGAAGTGACGGCTACAAATGCATGCGGGTCAACACTGTTGATGATATTTTGCAGTCGTACGATTTCATTTCTCCCCACCACACAATACAATACTTCACGGTTTTCTCCTGTATATCTGCCTTTACCTTGCAAGACCGTGACTCCTCTATCCATCCTGCGCATGATTTCTTCAGAAACTTCGTGGCTGTGATTGGATATGATGGTCGCACCTCTAGCCGCATACGCCCCTTCCTGGATGAAATCGATGACTCGAGCGGCTACATAGACAGCTACAAGCGTGTACATCCCTTCGACAAGCTCTAAATAAGCGATGATTGAAGTGGAGATGACAATGGCGTCGAATAGAAACATGGTTTTGCCCATACTCCATCCGGCATACTTGTGAACGATTCTGGCAATGATGTCGACCCCGCCTGTCGTTCCGCCATATCGAAAAATGATACCAAGCCCGATTCCGATTGACACTCCGGCAAAAAGCGCAACCAGCGTCATGTCGGATTCCAAATGAAGATAAAATTGGTGGGCTTGAAAGATACTTAAAAACAAGGACACGGCCAACGTTCCTATAACTGTATAAATAAAAGTATTGCGGCTTAAAAATCGCCAGCCGACGATGAATGCCGGTACATTCAATACAATATTCATAATGGCGGGGTCCCATCCCCACAAGAAATAAAACAGCAAGGTTATACCGGTAAAACCACCTTCACCCAGTTCATTTTGCATATTAAAATGAACGATTCCGAAAGCAAATACAGCAGACCCGAACAGGATGAACAGTGTATTTTTTAATTTGATGCCGAAAAAACTCATTCCATCACCTCTTCTAATAGAATTACCTTAACCATTATAGACAATCCCCGACTAGGTAACAATCCTAACCGTTCCTGTATTAAAAATTTGTCAAACGACCTCCTTTTAGCTAACATATTAATTGATTGAACATAAAAAAGCCAAGCTCTCCTCCGCATGGGGTTGCAGTAAAAAGGAGTATCGGAGATGGATAACGAAATAGGATATACCACCGTCGACATGCAAAAAAGAGTGGATGATTACATAGGACAATTCAAAGAAGGATATTTTTCTCCATTGAGCCTGATGGCGAGGCTCACGGAAGAAGTCGGGGAACTGGCACGGGAAGTGAACCATCATCATGGAGAAAAACCGAAAAAAGCTTCTGAACAGGAAAAAACGATGGAAGACGAATTAGGTGACGTGTTATTTGTCGCCATATGCTTTGCCAATTCATTGGGTATCGATCTTTCCGAGGCATTTGAACGGTCGATGAGCAAAATAGAGACAAGAGACAAAAATCGTTGGACAAGAAAAGACGGAGAGGTGAACGATGATGAGTAAAACAAAGGTGATTGTAGCAGGACCACGCGGGAAAATGGGTAGTGAAGCGCTTCGCATGATTGCCAGACAGGATGACCTGGAACTTGCCGCTTGTCTTGATCGTAAGAACGACGGTATGCTCGTGAAGGATATAGATGGACTGCCTGCTTTTGATGCTCGTATTTATGAGAACGTGGAAGAGTGTTTCCGCGATGTGGAAGCAGATGTACTGGTGGACTTGACTACCCCTGAATACGGATACTTGCATACAAAGACGGCTTTGGAGCATGGCATCCGTCCGGTTGTCGGGACAACCGGTTTCACGGAGGACCAACTCGAAGAATTAACGAAATTGGCAGACGAAAAACAATTAGGAGCGGTCATCGCTCCAAACTTCGCATTGGGAGCTGTTTTGATGATGCAGTTTTCCAAATGGGCGGCGAAATATTTTCCCGACGTCGAAATCATCGAACGTCATCATGATAACAAGCTTGATGCCCCATCAGGCACAGCTGTAAAAACCGCCCGGTTGATTCAGGAAGTGAGGGAAAGCAAGCGGCAGGGCCACCAGGATGAAAAGGAAACCATCGATGGAGCAAGAGGGGCCGATGTCGATGGCATGAAAATCCACAGTGTCAGGCTGCCTGGACTCGTGGCACATCAGGAAGTCGTTTTCGGAGCTTCCGGCCAGAATTTGACCATTAAACATGATTCTTTCCACCGGGAATCCTTTATGTCGGGAGTGAAACTGGCGATTGATCATGTAATGAAACTGGATTTATTGGTTTACGGCTTGGAAAATTTACTGGAATGAGGGGATTAAGGTGAACATTGCTCTTATAGCACATGATAAGAAGAAATCAGACATGATAGAATTCACCATTGCTTATACACACATCTTGGAGAAACATCAGCTATACGCAACCGGAACAACCGGATCCAAAATAGCTGAAGCAACCAATATGGATATCCACCGTTTTCAATCAGGGCCACTTGGCGGTGATCAGCAAATCGGGGCGATGATTGCGCAAAATGACATGGATGTAGTCATTTTTTTTCGAGACCCGCTTACTGCGCAGCCGCATGAGCCTGATGTCAGTGCCTTGATGAGACTGTGCGATGTTTACCAAATTCCTTTGGCTACCAACCTCGGAGCAGCGGAAATTGTCGTACGGGCTTTGGAGCACGGGGATTTTCAGTGGAGAGAAATTGTCAAAGGAAAATAATAAGTTAAGGAAGTCAATCATGAAAAAAATCGGTATAACCTGTTATCCATCGGTTGGTGGATCAGGAGTCATTGCGACAGAATTGGGCAAACTGCTGGCAAAACAAGGGAACGAAATCCACTTTATCACTTCCAGTTTGCCGTTCCGCCTACAGGGAGTGGATTCCAATATCTATTTCCACGAAGTCGAATTGAATCACTACCCCGTTTTTCAATACCCGCCATATGACTTGGCGCTTGCCAATAAGATGGCAGAAGTTATCGATCAGGAAAAGCTTGACATTCTTCATGTTCACTATGCAATGCCGCATGCCGTTTGTGCCATATTGGCAAGGGATATCGCTGAGCATGATGTGAAAATCGTCACCACCTTGCATGGAACGGATATTACAGTATTGGGGATCGATAATAGTTTGACCAAGATGATCAAACACGGCATCGATCAATCCGATGCCGTTACAGCAGTTTCCCGGAGCCTTGTCGCCCAGACTAAAGAAATGCTTGGAGTGGAGAGAAATATAGAAGTAATCTACAACTTCATCGATGAACGAGAATATCATCAACGGGAAAATCAACGCCTAAGACAGGATTATGGCATCACTGATGAGGAAAAAGTCATCATCCATGTCTCTAATTTCAGGAAAGTTAAACGTGTAGCAGATGTGATCGCTGCCTTTCATGAAATCCAGGAAAAGGTGCCGGCGAAACTACTGCTTGTAGGCGATGGACCAGAATATTCCGAAATGTGCCAGTTAGTTAAGCGGCTTGGTATAGAAAATCGTGTCCTGTTCCTGGGACGACAGATAAACGTCAGTGATTTGTTTTCAATCGCCGATTTAAAGTTGCTTTTATCGGAAAAGGAAAGCTTCGGGCTGGTGCTCTTGGAAGCGATGGCCTGCGGTGTTCCTTGCATCGGAACCAATGTCGGCGGTATCCCGGAAGTCATCGAGCATGGGCGCACTGGTTTTATCACCGAGCTGGGTGACGTAAAGAGTGTAGCGGAACGAGCTGTCCAACTGCTCACGGACGGGGATTTGTGGCAGGTTTTTTCAGAAAAGGCCGTACAGTCGGCTCATGGACGGTTTCGCGCTGAAAAAATATTGGCAGCATATGAGCAAGTTTACGAAGGTGTGATGACAGGTGATCATAAATGATGTTTCCGGCATTTTCTAATGGAATGGATATATTGGAAAAACTAGAGCGGCATGGTCATTCTGCCTTCTTTGTCGGTGGAGCAGTTCGCGACTTTTTGATTGGTCGACCGGTCGGCGACATCGATATTACGACATCGGCAAAGCCGGAACAGGTAATGGAGATTTTTCCGAAAGTGATACCGGTTGGAATCGAACATGGAACTGTTATCGTGCGCCATGTCGGGGAGTCATTCGAAGTGACAACTTTTCGCGTAGAAGAAGGGTATTCTGATTTTCGCCACCCGGATGAAGTAGAATTCGTCGATGACTTGGAACAAGATCTCGCGCGCCGTGATTTCACGATGAACGCCATTGCCATGGATAGACGGGGGAAGGTGATTGATCCATACGATGGGGAAAACTCCATCAAGAACAAAGTGATTCGTACGGTCGGAGTCCCTGCGGAACGTTTTGCAGAAGATCCGCTTCGGATGCTGCGCGCGCTTCGTTTTGCCAGTCAGCTGGATTATCAATTAGATTCAGCGACATTTTTTGCATTAGCCGGTGGAGTGGAAATGATAAAGGAAATATCGATCGAGCGTATTGCCATGGAATTGGAGAAATTGTTTGCCGGTCCGTTTGTCAGCAACGGTATCGAGTTATTGAACAAGTCAAACCTTATCGATTGTCTGCCTGTATTTGAAGGAAATCAGCGTTTACAAGCATTTTTGTGGAATATAAAGGTGCCGTTTGGACAGTTGGCAGAGCTAATTTGCATGCTGGTATACTGGGAGAAGCGAATCACAATATCAGAATGGATCAAAGCATGGAAGCTATCCAATCGAACAAAAAAAGATGCTGAACACTTGTTAGAAGCGATTTCCTGCAGCAGTCAAAAACAAATCGATGCCTGGCTTGTTTATCGGTTGCCCAGCCATCTCTTAGACAGTTTTATCCGATTGCATACCAGCTATATATCACCGATAAGCCGGGAAGAAATCAACAAGCTGATCAATTCACTACCAATCAGGCACAAAAAAGACCTGTCCATTACAGGAGCAGATCTCATCGAATGGTTCCCAAAACGAGAAAAAGGCCCTTGGATCAATCAAGCGCTGACCACTTTGGAGAAAATGGTGGTAATCGGTGAGCTGCCAAATCAAAAAAAAGCATTGAAGGAGTGGTTGATACGTGAATACCACCCGCAATCAACTGATTGAACTTCTGAAAAGAAATAATCAGTCATTTATTTCTGGCCAGGAGCTTTCAGAAAATCTGGGGATTTCCCGCACAGCAGTATGGAAGCATATGAAAGAGTTGGAGAAAGAAGGATACCAAGTGCAGGCCATCCCCAGAAAAGGATATCGCATAAGCGGCCAGCCTGATAAGCTAAGTGCAAGTTCCGTGAAATGGGGGTTGAGGACCACATGGGCAGGAAAACAACTGTTTCATTATCCAGTTGTTGAATCCACTCAAGCAATCGGACATCAACTTGCCCAGAAAGGATCTGAAGAAGGTACAGTCATCCTTGCCGATGAACAAACAGCAGGTAAAGGAAGAATGGGCCGGAAGTGGCACTCAGCAAAAACGGAAGGAATTTGGATGAGTATGATCCTTCGTCCTCCAATCCTGCCTTACAAGGCACCGCAGATTACGTTGCTGACAGCAGTAGCCCTTGCTGAAACCATCGAGTCATTGACGAAATCCAAACCTGCAATAAAGTGGCCGAACGACATATTCTTTCAAGATCGCAAGGCTGCCGGAATTTTAACGGAAATGCAGGCCGAGCAAGATGAAATTCAATACATAGTTTTGGGGATAGGCATGAATGTCAATCAGTCAATAACCGACCTTCCTGAAGACATTCAGAAGACGGCGACATCACTAAAGCATGAGACTGGCACTGATTGGGATTTAGCTCCTATCATACAACAAATATTAGCTGCTTTTGAAATGCACTATGAAAATTATCTTCATCATGGTTTTAAAGCTGTAAAAGAGAAATGGGAACATTATGGCTATAAAATTGGTGATCAGGTAAGCGTATCTGCAAATAAGCAAAAGTATAAAGCAGAAATTATAGGGCTTGCAGAAGATGGCGCATTGAAGGTTCGCAAACCAGATGGTTGTGAAGAAAATCTGTATTCCGCAGAAATCCATTGGTGAAAAGGGGAAAACATAATGTTGACTGTTTCTCATTTGCAAAGCATGAAAGAAAAGGGCGAGAGAATAACAATGCTCACTGCTTATGACTACCCGTCCGCTAGGCTTGCGGAGCAGGCAGGTATTGACATGCTTCTTGTCGGAGATTCTTTGGGGATGGTCGTACTCGGTTATGCTTCTACTGTACAGGTTACCACCGACGATATGATACATCACGGTAAAGCGGTTGCCAGAGGGGCCCGTGATACTTTTTTAGTTGTGGATATGCCATTCATGTCTTATCACGTATCGTTAGAGGACTCGTTGAACAATGCTAAACATCTTTTCCAGGAGACAAATGCCCATGCATTGAAAATTGAAGGGGCTTCATCGGAAAACTTAAGGTTGATTGAAAGACTGACAGCAGCGGGAGTACCAGTGGTCGCCCATTTAGGATTGACTCCACAGTCTGTAAATGTGTTGGGAGGGTACCGGGTACAAGGAAAAGATCGGCACACAGCTCAAAAGATTTGGGAAGAGGCAAAAGCTGTAGAAATGAGCGGAGCAGTTGCCCTTGTCCTGGAATGTGTTCCGAAAGAGCTTGCGGAAACCATTACCGGTTCTTTATCCATTCCCACTATCGGGATTGGTGCAGGAAAAGCTTGTGATGGGCAAGTGCTTGTCTACCATGATGTACTTCAGTATGGTGTCGCTCGTTTGCCTAAATTCGTAAAAGCTTATATGGATGCTAATGATGATATTACGGATTCATTGAAAAGGTACATCGAAGAGGTTAAATCATCCATATTTCCAGACGATGATCATTCCTTCACCATGAACCAGGAGTTTTTGCCTGAAGTGAATCGGGAGGAAGAAAAGTAGATGGAAATAATCAGGTCAGTTAAGCAGCTCCAGCAACAAGCAGAGAAATTGCGGCAATCAGGCAAACGGATTGGTTTCGTGCCTACCATGGGGTATTTGCATGAAGGCCATCAGGCGCTGATGGAAAAAGCGAGAAACGAAAACGACATTTTGATCGTCAGTATTTTTGTCAATCCCTTGCAGTTTGGACCTGGCGAGGACTTTGACACATATCCGCGAGATCAGGAACGGGATGCACAAATTGCCAAAACCCAACACGTTGATATTTTATTTCTTCCAAGTACGGAAGAAATGTATCCGAAAGAACAGGCCATTACTATGCGGGTCGTCCGCAGAGCGGATGTATTGTGCGGAAAATCACGGGAAGGTCACTTTGATGGTGTTGTTGCAGTGCTTACGAAACTATTTCATCTTGCACAACCGCACCGCGTATACTTCGGCATGAAGGATGCCCAGCAAGTTGCAGTAGTCGATGCTTTGGTGAAAGACTTTAATTTTCCGCTCGATATCGTTCCGGTTTCGACAGTCAGAGAGGAAGACGGTTTGGCAAAAAGCAGCCGGAATGTCTATCTTTCCGATCAAGAACGACAGGAAGCAAAAGAAATATATCAAGCTCTGATGCACGGAAGGCAATTAATTGTTGACGGAACGAAAAATCCTGATACGATTGTAAAAGAGGTCGAAGATTTCATAAAAAAACGTACCCATGGTAAAATAGATTATGTGGAATTATTAACTTATCCGGAATTGACTCCAATGAATGTCGTGCAGCGGCAGGTGATTCTCGCAGCAGCTGTCCACTTTGAAAAGGCAAGGTTGATCGACAATTTGGTGCTTGACCAGAACGGTCTTCTATCCGAAGGGTTATAGGAGGAAAAAATATGTTACGTACCATGATGAAAGCGAAAATTCATCGTGCTCGTGTGACAGAGGCCAACCTGGATTATGTTGGCAGTGTTACCATTGATTCTGATATTCTCAAACGGGTGGGCATTTTGCCAAACGAGAAAGTGCAGATTGTAAATAACAACAATGGGGAACGCCTGGAAACGTATGTCATTCCCGGAGAACCGGGAAGTGGCGTCATCTGTCTGAATGGCGCGGCAGCACGGTTGGTGCAAAAAAATGATGTGGTAATCATTGTTTCTTATGCAATGGTTGCAGAAGAAGAGTTAGCAGATTTCTCTCCAAAAATTGCCTTGATGAATGAATATAACCAAATAGTAGAGCTTATAGAAGAAGAACCGCCGTTGACAGTCATCTGAACATTAAACGATGAAATGAATACCATAAGGGACATCCCTAGTTTGAAACTCTTATCAACGTGGTGTGTGATAAGGGTTTTTTTATCTTAGCAATATAAGTAGCCGGATGAAGCTGGTCCTTTTGTTCATCCAGCTTCAGCGCCTGCCCCCTTGAGGTCTTAAGAACAAACTCAGTGTGGCAAAAGCACCACACCGAATTTGTTCTTAAGCTTGTCGGAGGCCCATACGATGTGGGTCATGCAGGTGTCGCCACAGGAGGTGGCGAATTTAGCCTGTACACTTACAAACCTGCGTTTCGCTTTTGACCGTACATAGCAATTTGATAGTCATGGAGGTGAGAAAATGCAAACTTTTGCAGTAGTCGATTTGGAAACTACCGGTCACACACCATCTAAAGGGGATAAAATAATTGAAATTGGAATAGTGGTATTACAAAACGGAACGGTTGTTAAAGAGTTTTCCAGCTTGGTGAATCCAGGAATAACCATTCCCCCGTTCATCACCAATTTGACCGGTATACGGGATGAAGACGTAGAGGATGCTCCCGTGTTTCCTGATATAGTCGACGAGGTGATTACTTGTTTCGCGGATGCTTACGTAGTGGCCCATAATGTACCCTTCGACCTTGGCTTCCTTAATTATGAAATACAGACTGCTGGCAGGAAGGCTTTACAACAGCCTGTTCTGGATACTGTCGAGCTTGCAAGGATTTTATTGCCGCAGGCTCCCGGGTTTAAGTTAGGGCAGCTTTCTGAATATTTATCCTTAAGACATGCCGATCCGCACCGGGCGTTGTCCGACGCAGATGTAACGGCAAAATTGCTGTTATGTTTATTTGCCAGGTTGGAGTTGCTGCCACTTGAAACATTGACACAGCTGCAGTCCTTGGAAACAAGGCTGAAGAGTGATCTGTTCGCAATCCTTCAAGCGTATATGGATGCGGCCGCTTTTACCGAGCAAGAGAGAGAGGACCTTGAGATTTTCCGTGGGATTGCACTGAAGCAAATTCCCGACCGTGAAGCTTCCGAGGAGCAGCCCTTGCCAGCTTACGCAGATTTTTTGGACCTTATTTATGAACAAGGTGGAAAGCTGTCAGATTTTATGGCAGGGTATGAAAAAAGACCAGGGCAGCGAGAAATGTCAGAGACGGTCTTCGATGCTTTTGAAAGCAAGCAACATGCATTGATAGAAGCGGAAACCGGCACGGGAAAGTCGATGGCTTATTTGCTGCCGGCAATTTATCAATCGTTAGCAAAAGGGCAGAGAGTCGTCATCAGTACGCACTTGACGCAACTGCAGTCCCAACTGCTTGAAAAAGAAATACCGCTGCTCCAAGCAATGGTGGAGTTACCTTTCCAGGCAGCGTTGATCAAAGGAAAGCAACATTACATAAGCCTTAGTAAATTTGAAAAAGAAATCTTTTCGGAACAGCAGGATAATTATGATATTACCCTTACGAAAGCAATCCTTCTAGTATGGCTGACCGAAACGGATACAGGAGATATCGATGAAGTCCAACTGCCTTCAAGCGGAAAAAATTTTTTCCGCAGTATCTCTACAGAGTCAGAAGGGTATCTTGATCCCCGTTCGCCCTGGTTCAGCCGATCCTTTTACCAACGGGTGAGGAACAAGGTGCAACATGCCAATCTGGTCATTACCAACCATTCCTTGTTCTGTACCGATTTGACTAGTGATTTCCAATTGTTGCCTTCCTATAAAATGGCAATCATTGATGAAGCACATCATCTGGAAGCCACGGCCGCAAAACATTTTGGATTGAAATTGGACTATGTGGGTATTCAGCATTTATTCAATCGCATCGGAACCACGGATCCAGGCGACTGGTTTCACCGTGCTCTAGCCGCATCAGAGGAAATACCAGAGGCATCCGGAAATTGGGATGACTTGTGGCAGCAGTCTAAAGTGGAAGCGGATGAGTTATTTCGTTATGTTTTTCACTACGTTTTGGAACAAAACAGGCGAAATACTGCCCTGAATGATATTGGAAGAATGCAATTTCGATTTGATAAAGATAACGAGGATACCAAATCTTGGAATGCAATTAAGGAAATGGCTGGCAGGTTAAGCTTCTTGATCAGAGATCTGATCCATATATTGTCGCAAATCAAAAAAGCAGAAGGCGGAACGGAAACTGGTTCCCAAGCAACCGACTTGATGGACGAGGTGCAGAGCTTTATCGAATTGTTGCAAAATCTCATCGACGAACTGGAACATTTTTTCTTTTCTGCTGATCCTAATCAAGTGAAGTGGGCAGAAATCGAAGCACATGGAGCAAAAAATGCTGTTTATTTGTATAGCGAACCAGTAGAGGTGGCAAGTGCATTATTTGAAGATCTGTTTTCCAAAAAAGACAGTATTGTGCTCACCAGTGCAACTTTGAGCATGAATAAGTCATTCAATTATATACGAGAAAGGTTGGGCCTGCCTTCTGAAACGACCATAGAGAAAAAAATACAATCTCCTTACCAATACGATCAACAGGTTCAGTTAATGGTACCGAACGATTTCCCTGATATGAAATATGGCAACCCAGAAGCGTATATTTTGGCCGTTTGTGAGGCTGTTTATTCTTTGGCCGAAATTTCGGAGGGAAGAATGCTTGTATTGTTCACTTCTTATGATATGCTCCGTAAAGCCCACCAGGTATTGAAGGAGCTTACAGAGGAAAAAGATTTCATCCTCATTGCACAAGGAATATCGAGTGGGAGCCGGGCGCGTTTGAAAAAGAATTTCCAGGCTTTCGAGCGGTCGATTCTGTTAGGAACCAGTTCCTTCTGGGAGGGAGTCGATATACCGGGAAGCGACCTGTCTTCTCTCGTGATTGTCCGTTTGCCTTTTCAGCCACCGGATCATCCAGTATACCAAGCTAAATCGGCACAGTTAAAAGAAACAGGAAAGAATCCGTTCATGGAGTTGGCGCTTCCCAATGCGGTTATCCGCTTTAAACAGGGATTTGGCCGCTTGATCAGATCCAGCACAGACCGAGGTATTGTCATGATTTGTGATGAACGGATAGTCAAAGCGAGATATGGAAAATATTTTACTGATTCTATTCCAGAAGTACCGATAACCTACGATTCCACTTCGAAGATAATTGAAAAAGCTGAAGCGTGGTTATGATATGAATCGTTTTTCTACATACCCTATAACTAGTTTAATCTAGGATAGGTGATGGAAAAGTGAAAAAGGTTTCTTGTGCATTTTGTCTGTGGTTGATCTTTATTCTTTTGTTACCTTCGTTACAAGGTGAGGCGTTGGTCGACCTGAAGGATGGGGAAATATATTATGCGTTTTTCCATCTTCCAGATGGAGAAGCTACTTTGATAAAGGGTTTCAACGGGGCGATATTAATTAATACAGGTGCTCCTGCAAGCACAAGTGCTTTGTTTGAACAGCTCGAAGAATTGGAAGTCGAGGAAATCAATACAATCATTTTGACAAAACAGATGTCCGACTACTGTGGAAATACCGCCGAGCTGATTGATCGCTTCCATCCTGAAAAAATTGCATATTCCGGTAAATTGAGTAAGACATGCGGGAAGGAAGTAGAAGACAACAAAAGTGTGAAATGGGATTCCGATAAACTCGTCGATTTACCGATGGGTGGTTCATTGACTGTTCTGAAAGCAGAAGAATCTGGGGAAATGACCCTCGATATTGTTTATGGAAATATATCCATGCTTTATTTCAGTAACAGCTCGATAGAGGATGAAGATGAACTGTTGCAGCATGAACTGGATCCCCAGATCATCAAAATTGGCGATTATGCAAGTGGTAAGTCGCCGAGCGGTTATCTGTTGGAAAAAATCGATCCCCATATCGGTATCATTTTCAACAGCAAAGAGAAGCATCCGAACGAGGGATTGATGGAGCGTCTCAATGAATCGTGGATAGATGTGTACCAGCTTGACCAAGTCGGAACCACCATTATCCGTTTAAACGAGAGGGATTATGAAGTATTATCATGAATAAGCCATGCGGCATCCATCTGCCGCTTATGGATTAACCAATCAATCAAAAAAAGTGCGCTGCAAGCAGCGCACGATTGGTGTATGGGTTAGGGAATTTGGTTGAAAAAATACAAATCATTAAACAGCGATAAATTGTTCATTTAAATGAAGAAGGAATTTGTTTTTCAACTCTAACTATATTGTGGGTTAAATCGGCCCAGCTATGTGTTACAAATATTGATAGCAATGACAATTCTGCCTATGGTGAAGGAAACAAACAATTGTTGCGCACGCTGACTTCTCAACTTCTTCGTCATTTTATGCCAAACCGCTTCAAGAATGGACAAAAATAAGTTATGATGAGTAAGTGCACAATAACTGCAAAAACTTATGCACTATTCCCGGTGTTTTAGGGAATTGTGGAGGTGTGGCCAATGGATAAAAAAATTGAAACGCTGTCGACTGTGAAAATTGCGCATTCTGATGATTTATATAAAATAGTCGATAATTTGAACAGAACATTGAAAGAAGATGATTTAATGTTTGGATTAGCACTGGATGATGAAGATGATGGAAAAGCTATCTTTACCATTTACCGTACCTAATTGGGTAAAATGGGCAGTTGTTCTATTTATTTTAGTCTTTTGCATTGCTTTGGGATATAGCATTTATTTATATAACAGTATCCAGCAGGATAAGGAAGCAGGTTTTCAAGCTTCGGCGGAACGCGCAGTCGCCGAAACGGATCTCGAGCAAGCAGAAGATGTTTCCCGTTATCATGGTAAGGTACTTTATCATGTTGTAACAGGAACTACCGCTGATGGATCGGAGGCAATTGCCTATGTGCCAGCTGAACAGCAGGATGGCAAGATAGTATTGTTCCATTCAGAGGATTTAGTTTCTGAACAATCCATTCTCCAAGCATGGAATAATGACTGCTCAAGTTGTGAGCTTTTGGAAACGAATTTAGCTATCGAAAAAGGCCAGCCACTATTGGAACTAAAATACATAGATGACAGGGATCGATATGTATTGCATTATTATTCCCTGACAGATGGCAGTTCCGGAGACCATTTCAGGTTTAATCGATCCTGACCATTTTTCGGAAAGGTGATGTAAATGATGGATTTAGCAAACAGAGTTAAAACACTGACCCCTTCTTCGACCTTGGCGATTACTGCCAAAGCGAAAGAACTGAAAAATCAGGGTCATGATGTAATCGGGCTCGGCGCTGGGGAGCCGGACTTCAACACGCCTGAAAACATTTTGGATGCAGCGGAAAAAGCCATGCGGGAGGGTCATACGAAATACACACCATCTGGCGGGCTTCCGGCATTGAAAGAAGCAATTATAAATAAACTCAAGCAGGATCAGCAGTTGGAGTTTACGCCGGAAGAAATCATCGTGACCAACGGGGCAAAGCACGGACTCTATACTCTATTTCAAGTTCTTCTTAACCCAGGAGATGAAGTAATCATTCCTGCTCCTTATTGGGTCAGCTATCCAGAACAGGTCAAACTGGCACAAGGGAAACCGGTTGTCGTAGAATCCGAAGAAGCGAATCAGTTTAAAATAACTCCTGATCAATTGAAAAAGGCAATTACGGATAAAACAAAAGCGGTTATACTGAATTCGCCAAGCAATCCGACAGGTGTGATGTATACCTCAGAGGAACTTAATGCAATTGGTGACGTATGCCTCGATCATGACCTATTGATCGTGTCGGATGAAATTTATGAAAAATTGATTTATACAGAACAACACCATGTATCGATCGCGCAACTATCCGACGCGTTGAAAAAACAAACAATAATCATAAACGGCGTATCCAAATCCCATTCCATGACAGGCTGGAGAATCGGTTATGCAGCAGGCGACAGCAGAATCATCAAAGCCATGACCGGGTTGGCATCCCACTCGACATCCAATCCGAATTCCATCGCTCAATACGCTGCATTGGAAGCCTACCAAGGTTCTCAGGAAAAAGTGGAGGAAATGAGAAGGTCATTTCAAGAACGGCTGGAGACTCTTTATCAATTAATCACTGACATTCCAGGAATATCCTGTGTCAAACCCAAAGGCGCCTTCTATTTGTTCCCGAATGTACGCGAGGCTGTTGAAGCGAACGGTTTTTCCGATGTAGACGACTGGGTAGCGGCATTGCTTGAAGAGGAAAAGGTTGCGCTTGTTCCGGGTTCGGGTTTTGGCGCTCCAGAAAATATTCGTTTATCTTACGCTATTTCCTTACCACAATTGGAAGAAGCAGCCAATAGAATAAAACGATTTGTACAAAACCATCAATAATGTGTTCGGAGGTATTATATTTTGAAAACGACGATTTCACAAGTAGCAAAACATGTAGGAGAAGTAGTAACCATCGGTGCCTGGCTGGCCAACAAACGGTCCAGCGGCAAAATCGCTTTTTTGCAGCTCCGTGACGGCACTGGTTTTATTCAAGGAGTAGTCGTTAAAGCAGAAGTGGAGGAAGAAATTTTTCAGGCAGCGAAAAACATCACCCAGGAAACCTCCCTATACGTAACGGGAACAGTGGCAGAGGACACCCGCTCTCCGTTTGGCTATGAGTTGCAAGTAAATGGATTGGAAATCATTCATGAATCGACAGATTTTCCAATCACTCCCAAAGAACACGGCACGGAGTTTTTGATGGATCACCGCCATCTATGGCTGCGTTCCAAGAAGCAGCATGCCGTGATGAAAATCCGTAATGAAATTATTCGGTCTACCTATCAGTTCTTCAACGATCATGATTATGTAAAGATCGACCCGCCGATTCTGACTGGATCTTCTGCTGAAGGAACCACTGAATTGTTCCATACGAAGTATTTTGATGAAGAGGCCTATCTGTCTCAAAGTGGGCAATTGTACATGGAAGCCGCTGCAATGGCTTTTGGAAAGGTTTTTTCCTTTGGCCCGACTTTCCGAGCTGAAAAATCGAAAACTCGCCGCCATTTGATTGAATTCTGGATGATCGAGCCGGAAATGGCTTTTGTAGAACATGAAGAAAGCTTGGAAATCCAAGAACAGTATGTTAGCTTCATCGCACAAAGCGTATTGGAAAATTGTAAGCTTGAACTCGGTATTCTGGAAAGAGATACGGATAAATTGGCAAAAATCCAGGCTCCTTTTCCTCGAATTACCTATGATGAAGCGATTGATCTGTTGAAGGAAAAAGGCTTTGATGATATTGAATGGGGCGAAGACTTCGGTGCACCTCATGAAACGGCTATCGCTGAAAGTTTCGACAAGCCAGTTTTTATCACGCATTATCCGGCCGAAATCAAAGCATTTTATATGAAGCCTGATCCTGAACGTCCAGACGTGGTTCTTTGTGCAGACTTGATTGCGCCTGAAGGATATGGGGAAGTGATTGGCGGTTCGCAAAGAATCGATGATTTGGCTCTGATGGAGCAGCGTTATCAGGAACATAATCTGACAGGGGACGCTTACCAATGGTATCTCGAATTAAGAAAGTACGGAAGCGTACCCCATTCCGGGTTTGGTCTTGGCTTGGAACGGACAGTGGCTTGGTTTGCCGGCGTTGAGCATGTAAGGGAGACTATCCCGTTCCCGCGTTTGCTCAACCGTCTATATCCATGATTCTCCCAAGCTGTGTTAATTTGTCAAAGATCCCTTGCCGCCTTCGGCGACAAGGGATTGTTATGTTTATAATTGGAAATTTCTCATTTTATCATCCATGCTATAATAGGTTAGAGGTGGTTTTCTGTGACAAGTGATTTCAACTATCAACAAATTGTGAAAGATCAAATGGTGATACCCTCGCTGCTATTAAAAAGGTACCATCAATTAAAGTTGTCTGAAACGGAAGTTATGGTTATTTTACATATCCATCGTTTTCAAATGGAAGGAAACAATTTTCCTACTCCTGAAGAGATTGCTCAATTTACGAGCGTTTCGTCTGAAGACTGTACGAAGATACTCCGTCAGTTGATCCGGAAGAATATTTTGTTGATTGAGCAGGAAGAGGATGATAAGCAGGTTTTAACTGAATGCTATTCTTTGGAGCCTTTATGGGTCACAATATATAAAGCGGATTATTCTGCATCCAAATCAAACCGTGAATCAGAACAGCAGCAAACCAATATTTTCATTTTATTTGAACAGGAGTTTGGCCGCCCATTGTCCCCTTTTGAAATCGAAACGGTCAACATATGGCTTGATGAAGAACAACAAACCCCGGCTTTGATCAAGGCAGCTTTAAGGGAAGCGGTGTTGATGGGAAAATTGAATTTCCGTTATATTGACCGGATTTTACGTGAGTGGAAAAAGAAAGGCATCAAATCGGTTGAACAGGCGAGAAATCAGAGCAGGCAATTCCACGTCAATCAAAATAATCAACAGGAACAACAGCAGCAAAAACGGGATGTATCGTTGTACTATAATTGGTTGGAGGAATAGGGGGATAGGAATGTTGAATAAGGCGCAAGTGAAACAATGTCTGGAGGCTTGGGAAAAAATGTTTCCCGATGCTGAATGCGAGCTTGTCCATGACAATCCTTTTGAATTGGTAATAGCGGTTGTTTTATCTGCTCAATGCACAGATGCATTAGTCAATAAAGTGACCAAGGACTTATTTAAAAAATATAAAACACCTGAAGATTATTTGGCTGTGTCACTGGAAGAATTGCAAGAAGATATTCGTTCCATCGGTTTATATCGCAACAAAGCAAAAAACATCCGCAAACTTTGCCAAATGCTGATAGATGAGTATGACGGGGAAGTCCCTTCGACCCAGGAAGAGCTTGTCAAGTTAGCTGGAGTGGGTAGGAAAACGGCAAATGTGGTCGCTTCTGTCGCATTTGACGAACCGGCCATTGCTGTGGACACCCATGTAGAAAGGGTATCGAAACGTCTGGGGATATGCCGATGGAAAGATTCTGTATTGGAAGTGGAAAAAACGTTGATGCGGAAGGTGCCAAAACAAGAATGGAGCCAAACCCACCATCGGATGATTTTTTTCGGAAGATACCATTGCAAGGCGAAAAGTCCAAACTGTCCGGAATGCCCGCTGCTGAATATTTGCAGGGAAGGACAAAAACGAATGAAAGCAAGGAACCTGGGTATTGAAGTTGATTAAAGAGGAATAAAAGAGGAGCTGTCTCATGTATGATTGATCACATGGACAGCTCCTTTGTCATAAACAGGCTTCTTTAAGGGAAAAAAGGGAATACGACGCCCTTTTCAATAAATTACTGGGGATTATAAATAAAAAATGGATTTATACCATGTATAAGACAAAGTTTTAATGGGATAGGGTCTAGGGCGTTGACAAAGAGGAGAGGGCGTGAAAAATTCCCGTACGGGACATTTGGCAGAGAACTGTTGTTAAAAAGTATTGGAACAGTGTTCTAAGGAGCCTATAACTAGGACTGGAATAAAATATGCGGGTAAAAGAAAAAATCATCAGCGTTTTAACTTAACGCTGATGATTTTTATTCTGTATAGCTTGAAAGTGTCAGGCTAAAATCTTATTACATGTCAGGCAATCTCTTCTTCTCGAAATGCGTGCACCGAATAACTAGATGCATTTTCGGAAGAAGAGGTATTGGCTTCGGGATCACCGGTATTTCCAGTATCCTCGCCATTTGAAGGAGGATTGTCATCATCCGGAGGATTATTGCCCTCATTACCCTCATTTCCATTTCCTCCGTTGTCATTTCCTTGATCGTCCTCGTTACCGTTACCGTTTCCGTTACCACCGCCATTATCGCCTTCATTACCGCCATTACCGTTATCACCCTGATTGTCGTCATTGCCATTTTCATTCCCATTGCCGGCATCAGGGTTCTCTTCGTCTTCAGGATTTTCTTGGTTCTGTTCTTCTTCTTGTTGTTCCTCTTCTTCTTCAGCTTCTTCATCCGGTACTTCTACTGTCACTGTGGCTGGATCGCTCGTATTTCCAGAGTCTTGATCACTGACAGCGGTGACTTCAATCGTATAAGAAGAGCCAAGGTCTACGCTGCTGATTTCCAGACTGGTTTCTTTCGTATCTGCCAAATCTTTCAAGGAGCCGCCATCTGTACCGGCCTTTACATTAAAGGTGACAGGGCGGTCGTCATCCTGATCGTAATCCCAAGTCACATCAATGGATTGACTTTCTTCGTTAAAGCTTGCTTTCAACCCGCTAACCGCGTCAATTCGATCAAACTTCTGAGAAGTCTTGCTTGGTTCGTTTCCTTTTACAAAAAGTTCGGTCACGATGTTCGATTGCGGTGTATATTCACTTGGCAGCTTGGCCGGATTGGATCCTTTTTCCACTTGTACCTCTACGACGGAATCTGGTTTGGTAAAATCAGCTGTCTCTATTCCATCTGACAAATAGGACATCGTTTCCCGGAAAAGATTTTGTGCGATCACCGTTTCTGAATGTCCGTTTAGTGTTTTCTTCTGATCATCGTATCCCGTCCATACAGCGATTGTATAATTGGTAGTATAACCGCTAAACCATGAATCCGGGCTTCCATCTTTTCCTTTCAGGTTCGTGGTACCGGTTTTTCCGGCCATCGGCAGACCAGAAACTTTTGCAGCTGTGCCGGTTCCGGAAGGATCGTTGACAACAGATTTTAACATGTCCGTGATCATATAAGCGGTATATTCATGCATGGCAGATTTTGGTTCTGGTTTTAGATCGACGGTACGTCCATCGCTATATGTCACTTTTGTAACCGAGTAGGGCTCATTGTAAATTCCTTTGTTCCCAAAAGCACTGTAAGCACCAGCCATCTGCAGGGTTGTGACCCCGGTGGAAGAACCACCAATGGCATCGGTTAATGCGATAGAATCTTCATGGAATTTTATTCCGAGACCTTCAGCAAATTCTTGTGCGCGCTCTGCGCCGACTTCCTCGAATGTTTTGACTGCAGGTACGTTCAGTGATTGGGCTAAAGCCGAACGGGCCGACATCCACCCTTTATGCTGTCCGTTCCAGTTGTCGATATAGGAGTCGGTCCCTGCAATAGGATAACGACCATCATCATTGATTTGGTGATAGGTGGACCATTGTTCGTATTCGATGGCCGGACCGTAATCGATGATCGGTTTGAAGGTAGAGCCAGCCTGACGATTTTCATTGTCGATGGCATAATTCCATCCTCCCTGTGTATCATCAAGGTTTCTACCTCCGCCGATTGCACGGATTGCTCCTGACGTGGTATCCAGAACGGTCATTCCTGCCCTGAATTCGTCGTTAGGATAACTGATGGGATTGCTGTCATCCTCGCTAAGCAAAAATTCAACATGTTTTTGGGCTTCGGGATCTAATGTGGTCTGTATTTCCAGACCATCACTATAGATATCTGCATCCAACTTTTCGCTCACTTCGTCCTGCACCTGCTGAATGAAAGCCTGGTATGGAGTTGACTCCTGACGGCTTTCCACAAGTAAGGATTCCACCGAAACCTCACTTGCTTCATCGGCTTCTTCCTGTGAGATTTTACCGTGTTGAACCATTAAACTTAAAACTGTGTTCATTCGTTCTTGGGTCAACTCCGGATTTCTCGTCGGGTCATATGCAGACGGACGTTGCGGCAGACCTGCCAAGACAGCAGCTTCCGGCAGGGTTAATTCACTTAAATCTTCCTTGCCAAAATAAAAGTCTGCTGCCTCGGCTACACCGTAGACATTTCCGTAATAAATTCGGTTTAAATACATTTCCAGAATTTCTTCTTTGGAATACTTTGCATCAAGGCGAAGGGCGAGCCATTGTTCCTGTACTTTCCGCTTCAATGTTTTTTCCGGAGTCAGAAATGCTCCCTTAATCACCTGTTGATCAATCGTACTTGCACCTTCAGCACCGAATCCTCCGGTGATATTTGCCAGTATGGCACCGGCGATTCTGCGGAAATCTATCCCTATATGATCAAAAAAACGGGAGTCTTCCGTAGCGGTAACCGCATCGACCAACAGAGGCGGAAGATCTTCATAGTCAATCTTCGTCCTTTTCTCTTCACCCAGATTGGCGAATTCTTCTCCATTGACATCCAGCAGCTTCGTTGAAGCCGGTACGGCCAGGCTATCTGCATCAAGTTTTGGGGCTGTTGCTATATAATAGGTGAATAAACCACCAATACCAATACCGATTAGTAACACGACGATTAAAATCGTTCTGACAATCTTTTTGAAAAGTGACTTCTTTTGTTTTTTCTGCTGTTTTAATTGCTTGCGTCTTGCTGAACGAGATTGGCTTGTATTTGCCATCACGCATCTTCCTCCGATCTAAAAATAAAGCTGGTCTAAGACATCTAAATAATCTACCTTTGCCTGAAACTTAAACGGGATAAGGTGACCAGCTTCTTTAATGTCTGAATAGGGAATGGACTTTCTCCCTCCATTATATTGACTTTCCCAGTAAGAGAAAAGTTTCATGGAAGGAAATAAAAAAGTTTCATCCAACATAGAAAAACGGACAATCAAAAAGCTTATCCCTCCGTGTTCATTAACCTGCTTCATATGTTTCACTTGATGATCATGCAGGTTGGAGAGGGGAAAAGACGTTTTGTTTTTTGTCTCTTTCGCTTCAAAATCAATATATTTTCCTTTATAAATTCCATTATAGTCCGTTGTCGATGCTTGCTTAAAATAAGCTTCCTTGATAGTCGCCGCACTACGTTTCGGATAATCCACCTTGACAATTTGAACAGGAGTCGGTTTTTTATGGATGACCGCTTTGTTCATCACGAGGTAATGTTCGTTCGTATCATTGATGTCTTCTTCTAGTGTCATCCCCCGGTTGCCAAAGGCTGGCTCTTGCAAGTTTTTTCCTGAAGTACGAAAAGATTTCTTCTTTCCGTTTGGGTAATTCATGTGTATTCCTCCCATACATGAGAGTATCATACCAGAAATTCACGGCAAATGAGAACCAAAAATCAAAAAAACAGTGACAAAGCACGTTATTTTTCCAGTTTTTGCACAAGCTATACCCGGAGGCGGTGAAAATGTGGAATGAACAGCAAGAGCTCGTGCAATACATTGATGCAATGACCAAAAGAGCCAATATGGACAATGTGTCAAGAACAAAAGCGTACCTTGCTTATTTTAATCGCCATCCAGAGATATCTTGGTCGTTTCTTGCAAGTATGGTGTCACGCAACGCAGGTTGGAATATCACCGATTTATATACACCTGTAATGGCCGGTTTACTGCCTAAAAGAACAAGAAAAAGGTTGTTTTCCACTTATGAACGGGCTAATTGGCTTATTTTTTCGGATGCTTACCCACAACTGCTTATCTACCAATTCTCTAAAGAACAAGGCGTTCCGTTATTCCATTTGTTGCAGCAATTTGATGTTTCGTTATATATGCGCCGTGAATGGCAGCGTTTTTGGGCCAATGATAACTGCGGCCGGTTAATGCAAGCGCAGATCATCAATGAACAAAATATCATCCAGCGTCCGGTTATCGAGCATCCTTACTATCAGAAAAATGTTTTCAGGAGACTTCCATTTTTACTGGAAGATTTTCTTCTGCTGAGCGCGGTATTGTTTCCGAAGCTTGAAGGGAATGTTATCGGTTCCTATGTGTATGATTTTTCTAATTTAAGCAAGCGGATTTTGCTGGGAAAAACGTTGGCCGCAAAGCTCTTCGATCCAAGTAATTTCTCGACTGTCCTGGAGTTTGCCAATACAGTCGAACCTACTGGCTCGAGAAGCGAATATGAAGATTTTCTGAAGATAAGCCAGCCTTCACTCCGAGCTCCTAATCTACGGGCGGTTTCCAATCCAATCAAGCACCAGGATACTATTCGAGTGGATTGGAGTGTAAATGGGGGTGTAAAGACAGAATGGCTGCATCCTCTAGAAGTGACAGAAAACGATAGAACTTTCGAACATTTTTATCGTAAGAGAAAAATGCTTGCCCGTATTTGGCAAGTCAAGCAGACCATTTGGGCATGAAAAAATCCGGGCAAGCATTCTTGGCCCGGATTTTTTCATGTTGTTACACAGATGGACGGTCGGGACCATCCAGCTTTTTGTTTTTGTACTCATCATGCTGCTTTTTTTCATTTTTATGATCTTTTTTCAACTGGTCTTTCGATTTATCGGTCATAACAATACCCTCCTTATTTGTATTGTTGTCAACCATATGCAAAACATACAGATTTCAGGGATAATTTGTCTTCTTGCTTCTAGTTTTGTCGGCAAGGCAGGGGACAGCAGGGTCCATGCAGAATGAATGCCGTAACAAGCCATAAAGGGGAGAGATGACAAGTGGATTTTTCCGGTAATGCAACTAACGCACAAAACGGGGTGTCAAAACAGGTATTTGAGAAGGCTTATGTAGAACTTTCCGACAGAGTGAGATTGATCGACCAGAAGCTTGCTACGAAAGCCGATGACGTCGTGCTCACCTTGGCACTTTCCCATCGTCAGGAAATCGAAGAACTTCAAGGAGAGGTTGTAAATCTGCGAAAGGAAATTAAACAGTTGAAAAGCAAAAAAGAAGAACAAAGACTGAATCGGTATGTTGGCAGAAAAACGTCTATTTGGCACCAGATGTTTAAAAAAGTGCAATTCGCCCGCAAATAATGATACAGTAAGGTAAGAAAGGCGGGCGATACACAATGGAGTTAACCGCATTGACCAATCAACTTAAACAGGATTTAATTCCGTTGAAGCAGCGGTTTGAAGAGAGCGATAAACCAGAGAACAGAAGAGATAAGGAATTTTTTCTGTTTGTCAAAGAAGAAACAACTCCATTCTTCGAGATGGTAAAAGAATGGGAAGAAAAGGCTCTCCAATTCGTGAAAAATAAAGAAGTGACAGTACACCCACAACAAATCGCGTCTACAAGTGACAATCTGCAAATCATCTTATTGAACAGTTATTATATAGATACACCGAAAACGCGTTATATGGAAATGTATCAATCGATTCTTTTTGTTTTAGACCAGCTGCTTGCTGATATAAAAAGAATCGGTGACAGACCCGAATAGTGGGAGAATGGTTGCATGCAAACCTTTACAGAACCAGGTTTTTCTTTTATAATTATTTTCCCGCTAGAAGAAAGGGTGCAAAGTTGAATGGATGAAAACCAACTATTCGAGAAAGCGAAAGAAATTAGAAAAAGGGCTTATACGCCATATTCCAAATTCCCAGTGGGGGCTGCTTTGCTGACGAAGTCCGGTAAGGTTTACCAAGGCTGCAATATCGAAAATGCCGCTTATCCTGTTAGCCTTTGTGCTGAAAGGGTAGCTATTTTTAAAGCAATATCGGATGGTGTAACCGATTTCGCGGAAATGGCCGTTGTAGCTGATACAGGACGGCCCGTGTCGCCGTGTGGATCCTGTCGTCAGGTTATGAGCGAGTTCTTTGATAAAAACATGCCGATACATATCGGAAATCTGGAAGATGAGCGAAAAACGATGTCAATGGAGGAGTTGCTGCCTTTTTCGTTTGAATCCGCTGACCTGCCTGTAGAAGATGAATAAGTATGGAATCGACCCTGTTGCTGAACAGGGTTTCGTTTTTGTTGATGGCTGTTTCCTGAAAGCTTATTTTAATGTGCCAAGGAAAGAAATAACGCATTAACGGTAATTGGGAAGTTCCATTGCCCACTCAAAAAGTGTGTTAACCCCGCTACGGTAGCATACTTCGCTTTCCGCGGGCACGGCTTCAGCTAACTTGGTAAAGAAAACCGCTTTACCAAGTGGATCTTCAGCTCGTGCTGTTCCCGCAGGAGTCTGCGCATGCTACCTGCGCTAAGAAACATGCTGACTATCGCCTAGAGACTTTTTCTTTGAGAACCAATAAGCCATCTTAAAAACGTTTGTCAGGAAATGTCTACTTCTTTTCATAAAAGACAGTTGTAATTCCCGTCTTTTCTCCTGTTCTTGGACTTTCTGCTTGTTTTCCGAGCTATGTCTTTTGATGATACGGTACATGGAGTACCGAAAAATAAAAAATGTCTAGTACACGGGGTTATAAACAGGAAGCTGTTCCTAGCGAAGAAAATACCCGGAGACTCCAGCGGGAGGAAAGGCCTCGGTGAGATCCCGCAGAGCGTTAGCTCGAGGAAGCTCACCAGCCGCCCGCGGAAAGCGCAGGGTATTTTCGCAGCGTCGAATTCCAACTCAACAAAAGTAAGAAGTCAGGAAGACGCATTCAAACTATGTCGCATATAATTTAACTACGCAAAGAACATGTAATGCGTTTCGTTGTAAGCAATAAATAAGAAAAAAACAACTGGTCGTTTGCCGGAATGACATTTATAACAAAATTTAGGTTTCTGTCTCAGACATGTCTTAGCCTCCTATCATAGATTATTAGTGAACCTAAACATAAAGAAAGGAGACTAAAAATGAGACATCATCACGGCCCGCATTGCGGCTGTCCGAAACAGATCGTGTACCCGACACAAGAGAATGTCGTGCATCATTGCACCGAGGAGACGGTCGAGCATATTCATCCATCCCATACGACCATCATGAACCATCACTTGGTGAAAAATCAGCATATTTATCCTCATTCCACATCTGTAGGCAACACTGTAGATAGTGTAGATCAATACGGAGGCTCTTTTAATGTGCCGCCTAACCAGGTAGCAGGTGCAGCGACACCTCCTGGAGGACCGGGCAATCAGGTAGCAGGTGCCATGAGTCCGGGACCAAACATGGGACCAGGATACCAACAACCTTTTGGCATGAAAGGTTGGAAGAAACCGAATAAGTGGTGCTGATTTAAAACGGAAGAGCCGGTTGCCGATTTCGGCCGGCTCTTTGTTTTTTCAATCACTCTTATACATAATTAAAAGGAGGTCAACATATGGATGTACTAGCCGTAACCGGTTATAAGCCAATGGAAATGAATATCTTTAAGCAGGACGATCCCAAAATCCATTTTATAAAAGCGGCCATTCAAAAAAAGATTGTCGGTTTTATCGAAGAAGGCTTGGAATGGGTGTTGATTTCCGGTCAAATGGGTGTGGAGATATGGACGGGAGAAGTCATTATCGATCTAAAAGATACATATGATGTAAAGCTTGGTATTTTCCCGCCGTTCGCAAACCAGGAAAGCCGCTGGCCAGAGCATATGCAGCAAACTTATCAGGAACTTCTCATGCTGGCCGATTTTCATCAGCCGATTTATGAAAGTGACTATAAAGGTCCTTTTCAATTTAAAGCAAAGAACAAATGGATGATTGACAAGAGTGATGGATGTCTGATTTTGTTGGATGAAGAATTCCCCGGAAGCAGTCGTTTTTTCCATGAAGAAGCCAAGAAAGCAAATGAACATCAGAATTATCCAATCTACACCATCACACCGATGGATTTAGACGACATTGTGCAAGAAATGCAAATGGAAGACCCGGATTACTGGTCTTGACCGACTGTTTTCAGCAGGACTCATTAATTTGAGGTACATACGTCAGTAAAAATTGACATTCGGTCAATGTTTTGAAAAAATAAGAGATAAGTTGTACGAGATATGAGGTGATATGGATGAGCTTAGATCGTATTCAATTGACAGGGAAAGATATATTGGAAAAGAATTTTAAAACTGCAATGCGCGGGTATAACCAGGAAGAAGTAGACGAATTTCTTGATGCCATCATTCAAGACTATGAAGCTTTTCAACAGGAATTAGATCGACTTCGCCAGGAAAACGACCGGTTGAAAAGACAATCCGACCAAACAAGGACCCGTACAGCAACTGCAGCAAGCAATCACCAGGTTAATTACGACATTTTGAAAAGGGTCTCCAATTTAGAAAAAGCTGTATTCGGAAAGAAATTCGCAGATGCTGACTCCTGATCTTTTGGCTATCATTACCAATGCGATGCCATAGCGAAATGTGTTATACTAAGCATTGTCGCATTGACTTGAAACAAAGATGATATTACAATAGATAAGCAATGAATGGATGTTTGAGTAATCGCTGCACATGAATATGTGTAGAGGAAAGTCCATGCTCACACAAGCTGCGATGCTTGTAGTGTTCGTGCTTGACGAATTCATAAGTCAAGGTAATCCTTTTGGGATTAACGGCAGGGAAGATACCTAAGTCGTTTGGATATGGTATTGCAACCTTGAAAGTGCCACAGTGACGTAGTCAGGCGGGAAACTGCTTGAGTGGAACGAGGTAAACCCCGCGAGTGAGCAACCCAAATATTGGTAGGGGCATTCTTTAGTAGGGAAACGAACCGAACGAGAGCCGGGCAGACGTCCGGAGATAGATGATTACTACTTGCGTACGAGGTTGACCGCCGTCTGCAGTACAATAGTACAGAACATGGCTTATAAAACATCCATTGGTCGTTGCTATAATCAGGATATAAGCAGCCCTTTCTAACAGGAGTCCAGCGTTAGAAAGGGCTTTTTGTTTACATAATTTTCAAAATAGGTACAGGAAAGGAATTCATTTATGAAGCAGCAAGTTACATTGATCGCTACAGCAGCAATGGGGTTGGAAGCAATAGTCGCCCAAGAAGTACGTGCGTTAGGGTATCAGGATACAACCGTTGAAAACGGGAGAGTGCTTTTTACGGCAGATGCAGCTGCTATTCCAAGGTGCAATCTCTGGCTGAGGACGGCTGACAGAATTAAGGTTTTAGTGGGGCAGTTTGAGGCCAAAACGTTTGATGCCCTCTTCGAGCAGACAAAGGATCTTCCTTGGGAACAGTATATTCCCGAGGATGGAGAATTTCCGGTCATCGGCAAATCGGTGAAGTCCACGCTCTATAGTGTTTCCGATTGTCAGGCGATAGTGAAAAAGTCAGTTGCAGAACGTTTGAAGCAGAAGTATGGAGTTGCTTCCTGGCTGGAAGAAACCGGAGGATTTTATCGAATTGAAGTCGCTTTGCATAAAGACCAGGTAACATTGTCTATCGATGCTTCGGGTACCGGATTGCATAAACGTGGTTACCGGATAGGGCAGGGAGAGGCACCTTTAAAGGAAACTTTGGCAGCTGCATTAGTGAAGCTTACCAACTGGAAAGCAGATCAGCCGTTCGTCGATCCTTTCTGTGGCTCTGGGACCATACCGATTGAGGCAGCCCTTATTGGACAGAATATAGCTCCCGGTTTCAATCGCGAATTTGCTTCGGAATCCTGGGAGCTTGTCGGAAACGTGCTGTGGGAAAGAGCGCATGAGGAAGCGGAGGACTTGGCTGACTACGATCAACCGCTGGATATCACCGGATCTGATATAGATCACCGGATGGTCGAAGTAGCGAAGGACAATGCGATGGAAGCGGGACTCGGGGACCTTGTCTCATGGAAACAAATGCAGGCGAAAGATTTTCATCCGCGGCAGTCGACCGGTTACCTTGTCGGAAATCCGCCATACGGAGAACGGATCGGCGACAAAGCGGAAGTGGAAAAAATGTATCGAGATTTTGGCGAAGTCATGAAGCAGTTGCCCGGATGGAGTGTCTATATCCTTACTTCCAACGAACGTTTTGAAACCTTATATGGAAAAAAAGCCACAAAGAAAAGAAAATTGTTCAATGGTTATATCAAAACAGATTATTACCAATATTTTGGAGGTAAATAGGGGGAGATCGATTTGCCGGATTACAGACAATTAGAGAAAGATTTTTTAGAATTATTGAAAGAACAAAAAGCTTATCAAGAGGCTTTGGCGCTAATCCAATGGGATTTACGCACCAAGATTCCTCCCAAAGGCGTGGACCAACGTTCAGAAGTCATTGGTTTTCTTTCTCAAAAAGTGTTCCAAATTACTACCTCGGAAAAAATGAAGATGTACATCGATTCATTAAAAGGTAAGGCATCCAATCCTATCATCCAGCGTTCTCTGGAAGAGTGCGAAGAAGAGTACAACCGGAACCGAAAGATCCCTGAAGTCGAATTCAAAGAGTTTACGATGCTGCAGTCCAAATCGGAAACGTTATGGCAGGAAGCAAGGGAAAAAGGAGATTTTGCGCAGCTGCAGCCATATTTGGAGAAGCTGATCGAGTACAATAAGAAGTTTGCGGAATATTGGGGTTATGAAAAGAACCGCTATGATGCCTTGTTGCATGTTTATGAACCGGGCGTGACAACCGAACTTCTTGACGAAGTTTTTCCTGCCTTAAGAAGGTCACTGGCCGGATTGTTAAAGAAAATAACCGCATCAGAACGAAAGCCGGATTCGACCATTCTTCAGAAACATTTTCCAAAACAGGCTCAAGAAACATTCAGCCTGGAGATTCTGAAAAGGATGGGCTATGACTTTGCAGCCGGACGTCTTGATGAAACGATTCATCCATTTGCCATCGCCATCAATCCACGTGACGTCCGAGTAACGACCAGATATGATGAAAGTGACTTCCGCATGGCGATCTTCGGCACCATTCATGAAGGCGGCCATGCCCTGTATGAGCAAAATATTGATCAGGCAATGGCACAGACGCCACTTGCTGATGGCACTTCAATGGGAATACATGAGTCCCAGTCGCTATTTTGGGAAAATTTTGTGGCTAGGAGCGAAGCGTTCTGGGAAAACCATTATTCGTTATTCAAACACATAGCACCCGATGAATTTGACGATATTCCTTTCTCCGACTTTTATTGTGCAGTAAATGAAGTGAAACCTTCCCTGATTCGGATTGAAGCGGATGAGCTTACATATTGCCTTCACATTATGGTGCGCTATGAGTTAGAAAAAGCTTTAATCAATGATGAAATAGAAGTAAGAGATCTTCCAGAGCTTTGGAATCAGAAAATGGAAGATTACTTGGGAATCAGACCGCAATCCGACAGGGAAGGCGTACTTCAAGATATCCATTGGGCTGCAGGAGATTTTGGTTATTTCCCTTCTTATGCGCTGGGATATATGTATGCCGCACAATTTCATCAAAAGCTTGAAACAACGCTAGATGTAGAATCCGCTATCAAATCGGGAAATTTTGCAGCTATCAAAAACTGGCTTGGAGAGAATATTCATCAGTACGGGAAGTTGAAAAAACCGTTGGAGATTTTGCAAGATGTTACCGGTGAAGGCTTAAATCCGGAATTTCTTGTGGAACACTTGCAAAGCAAGTATGCAAGAATTTATCAATTTTGAAGAGGGTCTTTTATGATAAATCATGCCGTCCATCCATAATCCAACTCATTCATAATGGAGTAGGGAATATCGGTTGAGGCGGAGGAAGATGTACTAAAAAGGAAGATCACAAATGTGATCGGCACAAAAGCTTGGGAACCAAAGCAAAAACGGAACGAATTCTGAATGCTAATCGAATTCGTTCCGTTCTTTAATTGTTGTGTTCCTTAGATAGGCTTCTTATTATCCTGTTGTTTGATGCGTGCTTCACATTAGTTATGGCAGGATTCACAAGAGATGCCGTTGTCCCGGTATCTTTTTAAGGACCACACGATGTGGGTCATACAGGCGTTGCCACAGGACGTGGTGGATTTAGCCTGTACTCCGTAAAAAAGCACATTCACTTTTCAAGGTGATAATACTTAACTTAAAGCATCTGCCATATTAGGAGCGAACATATCCTGCCCTTCATAAATCGAAGTGATTTGTTCTTGGAATTGATCCCACTTTTCTTGTGCTGCAGAAAAGTCGGGTTCAAGTGCAGATGTATCGATAGCAGTTTCCATTTCACTATAATAGTCACCAAGAGATGAGATAGCCTGCTGGTAGCTTTCTTTTACATCATCTGGAACGTCTGCTTCGAATTGATAGTCCTCCAATTCAGCCTGAGCATCTTTTGCAGCAGTCAAAGCTTCTTCAGCGGATGCTTCAATATCTTCGTCAGAAGCTTCCTCATCTTCTAAGTTGGCCTGATAGGCGTTGATTTTTTGTTGATAAGGACTGATGGTGCTTGTAAAATCCATCTGGGCACTAAGTAATTCTTTCTTTACCTCCGAATTGTCGGACGAATCATCCGATTGAGTATCCTCATCTTGCTGTTCAGCTGCGCTGTCGTCAGCTGTATCATCCTCGCTGTCAGATTGGGAGCAGCCTGCGATGGTTAATGCCGAAATAAGACCTAGTGATAGTAAAAACTTTTTCATTTGAAAACCCCCTGTTAAAATTGTTTGAATTCTTTGTGACAAATAGTAGTTTAGTACTGAATCGACAAAAAGTAAATAATTTGAAGAAATGTTTTAATTGTCTTAAAATTTAGATTTCTAATAAAGAAAAAGGAAATGTAATTTGCCCATTCTTTCACTTGTAAAGGAAATTAGCTGTCATACAGGTCTAGCAAAGGGATATGGCTTTGTCCTTCAGACCTGTACTAACAGTCAGGGTATGGTGCCGCTACATGTAGTCCAAAAGAAGCAGCGTAATTTTGATACCGGCATTATTACCCAGATATCCAAGTTACGGTCTATTTTTGCGTCGTCACAGTTGCCGGATGATGTTCAAATAATTTTTCACGTCTCACAGATTATCACCACGTTCTTCCCAAAACACAGCCAAGCACGAATTCACTATGGAAGAAATGGACCAAGTCATCAATAACAATAGGAAAAGTTCTTTTTTCTTGTCTAAGCTGCAACCAAACGAATGAAGAAGCGGAGTGGTGGCAAAATAATCAATACGTCTTCGGTCGGATCATGATATTCCGACTGCTTTGATTGAGGAGTTGCCGAAGGACGAACAGTTATGTTTCCGAATATTGGAGAGAACTTCTTTGAAGCGTATTGGGAAATTGGAAGAGTTGGCAGGCGTTGCGGTTTTTCTGACTGTAGCTGTAAGTGATTATATAATTGGGCAGAAGTTGTTAGTGGATAAAGAAATGACCATCCATAAATTTTTAACCGATGCAGATAGGGGATAACCATTTTACGGAATACGGATACAGAAAACGTGTGTTCATTGGATTCTTTTGAGGGTAGATAGATACAGAAGGTAAAAATAAATAATAGAAGAGGTGCTTACATGTCAGTTATCGGGTCAGTCGGGACAAGCCTACCGCAGTTCGCCATGAACCAAAAGGAAATCCAAACATTGGTTGAACACATCTTTCCGCGTCCGGAAAGAGAATTAAAACGGCTGCTTCCTGTGTTTGAAAATGCGGCAGTGGAACAACGCCAGTTCGTGGTGCCGAAAACGTGGTTTACTGAACAGCACTCTTTTGTCGAGCGAAACCATGTTTATCAAGAAGAAGCGCTAAAACATAGTGTTTCTGCCATCGATGCTTGCTTGAATAGCGAGGATTTTTTAGGAAGGTCGATCCCTTATGAAGCAATCGATTCGATTTTTTTCGTATCCAGTACCGGTATCGCCACTCCATCACTAGATGCCCGTATTATCAACGAACGAGAATTCCGGGAAGATATCC
The DNA here is from genome assembly GCF_009602435.1 of Sediminibacillus terrae. Lineage (GTDB taxonomy): Bacteria > Bacillota > Bacilli > Bacillales > Amphibacillaceae > Sediminibacillus > Sediminibacillus terrae. The sequence goes on along the minus strand of NZ_VZDQ01000021.1, from coordinate 450,299 downwards.
GGCGTATCCCCTTGTGGGGACTTGGCTGCGCGGGAGGTGCCAGCGGTTTGGCGCATGCCCACGAATGGCTTACTGCAAATCCTGCTTGTGTTGCACTTGTAGTAAGTGTAGAGTTATGCAGCCTGACATTTCAGAAAGATGATGACCGCAAAAGCAATTTCATCGGCACGGCTTTATTCGGGGATGGGATTGCCGCCGCCATATTAATAGGCGAAGATTCCCCATACCAGGCTTACCGGAAAAAGGCTGCCCCGCGGATAGTCAAAGTTGACTCGCGAATAAAGAAAGCGTCATTGGATGTAATGGGGTGGGAAATTGCCCACCATGGCTTTGAAGTGATTTTTGCCAAAAGCATTCCCCGGTTAGTCGACACATTCTGGAAGGACCACGTTTTTTCATTTTTAAAAAGGCAAAAAACCGAAGAAAGCGATTACGCATTCTATGTCGCGCATCCTGGCGGAAAAAAAGTTCTTCAATCCATAGAGGAAGTGCTCCAAATAAATGATAAGAAACTGTACTACTCTTATGAAGTATTAAAGCGTCATGGTAATATGTCTTCTGCAACAGTCCTCTATATTCTGAAAAAATGGATGGAGGAAGATATCGGGATTGGCGAAAGAAGTTTACTTTCTGCTTTAGGCCCTGGATTCAGCTCCGAGTTGGTGGAATTGGTGTGGTCTTCATGAATTGGTGGATGGGAATCTTGTTCGTATTTTTGATACTGCAGCGTTTGATCGAGTTAGTAATAGCACGCAGCAACGAAAACTGGATGAAAAAGAAGGGTGCTATTGAATCTGGTGCAGGACATTACAAATGGTTTGTCTTGACCCACAGTTTGTTTTTCATCAGTTTATGGGCGGAAGCTGAATGGAAAGATTTACATGGGCTTGGTCTGAACGTATCCCTTTTTGTTTTGTTCGTCTTAACTCAACTACTGCGCGTATGGTGCATTGCTTCGCTCGGAAGGTTTTGGAACACAAAAATAATCATTCTTCCCGGAGCAAGCCTTGTTAAAAAAGGTCCTTATCGCTTTATCAACCACCCTAATTATTTGGTCGTCTTGCTGGAACTGATTATCATACCGATGATGTTCCATACATATATTACTGCAATCGTGTTTCCGCTCTTCCATCTCTTATTGTTGCGCGTACGAATCCCTGAAGAGGAAAGAGCGCTGGACAAGCTGGAAGAAGGGCAGGATTAGACAACGGAACAAGTGTTCTGTATAATGAGCTTAACGAAACATGTTACACTGGGTAAGTGATTTTTTCAGGGAGCAACGTTAGCAGGAGTGATGAAAATGGCAAAGGAGTTAGAAAAAAGGCATCCGTTGGGATACTTTATAGAAGACTTATGGTCGCAAGGATTTAAATTGTCAGATAAAGACATTCACTTTATTTACTTAGGAAAAAACACGACCAATGCTCCGGATTGGATGACAATCAAAGCATTGAAAGTGACCTTGCAATTCCAGCTTCACTTTGATGGCAGCTTCTTTCTAAGCGTTTTGGAACTTTTGGCAGGTGAACGAGTTAAAACATACAGTCAAGCAGATCGGCTGCTTAGGGAAAAAGGATTTTCTGTAAATAAAGAAAACGTTGAGAAGCCGGGCTTTTAGAAGGGTCCGTCCGGAGAGATGTGCTTTTTGTACGATATGCTAATCATGTTGTCGTTTAAAACAGTTCGATGAACTTATCGGTTTTCGGTTGCATGGAGCACAATTGCCTTTTAATACAGTGACTTCCTTAGAATTTTATAACTAGAAGCTGCTTTAGATTTTCTCGTCCGATTGTGGAGGAGGATGGATAGCAATTGTAATAATTAGTACTGCGGGTGGTAAAGAAAGCGCCTTTCGAGGGGGGACAAGCCTTAAGGAGACAGGCTTGTTCCTTCTTATTTATGACATGAAATTCCTTGTCTCTTTAGTATTGAAGGCAACCGAGTCAGTAGTTTGTTTATGCACTTACTTTTCTGGAGTCTGCCTGTCTCTAATTAAGGTGGATAGCTTGGCGTGCCAGCTTGTCTGCATGTTTATTTTGCTTTTCGGGAATCCATTTAATAAAAAAGTGGGGGAAAGCTTCTACCTGATTTCTTATTTCTTGTAAGTACGGCAGGAAAGTTTGATTTTTTGTAAAATCTTTTTCAATTACGTCGACGACTAGCTTGGAATCTGAACGGAAGGAAAGTATCTCATCCCGGAAGTTGTCCCGGCATACTTCCAATCCCTTTATGACGGCTTGGAATTCAGCTTGGTGGTTGGACATGGAGCCTAGCGGGATTTTATATTCATAGGTTTTCTTGCCGTCTTTTATAAAAATACCTGCTCCGCTCAACCCCGGGTCGCCGCTTGCGGCTCCATCGGTATAAACTTCGATCAATTCTTTTTCTCCTTTCTGTAACAAAGAGGCACAGTTCCCCTTCTGGGTTTGCGCCTCTTTATTTCAAACTTTTTCTATATTCTCAAGCGCGTGGAAGCATCAGTTGAAAAGTTAATGCCCGACGCCACAGATACTGACTACAAAGAAAAAAGTCCGTGCCCAGCCTATTCTGCTTCCTCGACTGCATGATTGCCATGCATGCGTTTCGCCCAATATAAGAACGGTGTATCGATAGCTGCTACAATGAACTTGATTATATACGTAGTGAAGAAAATTTCCATCCATACCCCGATAGGATACTCGCCGAAAAAGGCAATTCCGCAAAAGACAGCACTGTCCAGCAGTTGACTGACCATCGTACTGCCGTTGTTACGCAGCCAAAGGTACCTTGAACCCGGGAAAAGGCGTTTCAGTTGTGCGTAAATCCATACATCGAAGTATTGACTGATTATATAAGCCGCTAAACTTCCGGCAGCAATTTTTGGAGCCAGACCGAAAAGGGTTTCCATCGCAGCTTGAGCGATGTCATCCACACCCGGCTTAAACAGTAGAGCCACCTGCATCATGATGGTCATGGCGATCAATGTGAAAAATCCCATCCAGACGGCTTTCTTCGCATCTCGTTTCCCATATTTTTCGTTCAGTATGTCGGTAGCCAGAAAGGCTGTCCCGTAAATGATATTGCCAAGTGTCGCCGTAAGGCCAAAGAGTTCGACCGTTTTGACGACTTGGATATTGGCTACTACGGTAGACATCCCGATCCAGACAAATAACCCGGGTTTTCCGAAAATACGATAAACAACAAGCAACATGCAAAAGTTTATCAGTGCGAATAAAATCCATAACAATTCGTTTTGCATCACTTATCCTCCTTAGTTTTGATAACGCGGGAGATTGCGAACCGCGTGCATAAAAGCAACAAAAATATATTATACTGCCAAGCGGACGATTATGCAATCGGCTTCTTACGATCCTGCAAAGGAGTCCGAGGAGTCTGGCACCCAAGTATGCAGGTAGTAAAAAAACGGTGATCGCCGGGATCACCGTTGGAATTATTAAAATTTATTGTTTTGTTACATTAGCAGCTTGAGGTCCGCGTTCGCCTTCGACAACTTCGAAAGTTACTTCTTGGCCTTCTTCTAATGTCTTGAAGCCTTCCTCTTGGATAGCAGAGTAATGGACAAACACGTCATTTCCATCCTCTAGCTGGATAAAACCATAACCTTTTTCTGCATTGAACCATTTTACTACACCATTTTGCATGTAAATTAATCCTCCTAAAAACCTGCACGTCAAACGTGGAAATTTTACAAAAAGATGGAATCCACCCCATGAAAATGAAGTAAGCAACATCTGTCAGGATAGCTCTCCCACCTTGTTTGCCTGAATCAAATATAGCGCATATTTTAAAACTAGTCAAGGAAATCAGGCATGGCGGACGCTGTTTGTCAAGGTACAATTTATCGACAATTCGCCTGACGGGGAGATGCTGTCCAGAATGGGTCGCGGTAGATAATAAACCGAATGTGTACTACCATAAATATAACCAACTACAGCGGAGGGAGAAGGAAATGTCGATCAATATAGGAGTGACTGGATGGGGGGACCATGAATCGTTGTATCCCGATAAGATACATCAGCAGGATAAGCTTGCTGTGTATGCTTCCCATTTCCCGGTTGTAGAAGTAGACTCTGCATTTTATGCAATTCAGCCCCAGCGTAATTATCGCAAATGGGTGAAGGATACACCAGAAGGCTTCTCTTTTGTAATAAAAGCTTACCAGCGCATGACCGGTCACGACCGCCAACCAATAAGTGTTCAGGAAGCAAAGGAATTATTCGAGGGTTATCGGGAATCCATCGAGCCTGTAATTAATGCAGGCAAGCTGAATGCCTTGCTGTTTCAGTTTCCGCCTTGGTTCGATGTCAGCAAAGAACATATCGCCAAACTTCGGAAAATAAAAGAATTGCTGCCCGATTTGCCACTTGCGCTGGAGTTCCGAAATCGTTCCTGGTTTAGTGACAAGTATCGCGCAAACACCTTGAGTTTCATGCGAGAGGAAGGGTGGATACATACCATTTGCGATGAGCCGCAGGCCGGGGAAGCATCAGTACCGACCATTTTGGAACCGACTAATCCCGACAAAACCTTGATTCGTTTTCATGGGAGGAATGTCCATGGTTGGAACCGAAATGGGAGAAGCGACTGGCGTGCCGTCCGATTCTTGTATCGATACAACGAGCAAGAGCTGGCTGAATGGAAGCGGCATATTGAAAATCTCGCCGAAAAAACGAAGCAAATAACTGTACTGTTTAACAACAACTCTGGTGGGGATGCAGCCGATAATGCAAGGCAGCTGATTGAACTGTTGGGTATTAAATACGAACAATTAAATCCTCGTCAGCTTGACTTTTTTAACTTCTAGCGGAAGGGTGGGTATATGTGAATTCTGTACAGTTGCATCAAATTGAAACATATGTCTATGAAAAATTCTGCAAGGAGGGGACCGGCCATGATTATGCACACATGAGAAGGGTCGCCCTTATGGCATGTGAGCTTGCAGTTCTGGAAAATGCAGACAAACTGATTGCGGAAGCAGCTGGCTGGCTCCACGATATAACGGATGCCAAATTAACGTGCGACCAGGGAGCTGCCAAGCAGGAACTTGTCCAGTTTATACAGGATATTGGGATCAGGGAGGAAGAGTGGAGGGCGATTGACAAAGCTATCGCTGATGTTTCTTTTCGAGACGGCCATAAGCAACCAGAAACGCTGGAGGGAAAGATTGTCCAGGATGCAGACAGACTTGACGCAATCGGAGCAATTGGAATAGCCAGAGCTTTTGCTTTTGGGGGAGCGCGCGGCCGGCTGATCCATGAAGAAGGGAATGACCAGACAACCATCCAGCATTTTTATGAAAAATTATTGTTATTGAAGGATTTAATGAATACCGAGGCTGCAGCAAGGATTGCCGAGGAGCGCCATCGGTTCATGGAAGGATTTCTGCGTCAATTCTATCTGGAATGGGATGCCAGGCGTGGGCCCTTCTAAGCGACTATTATAGTAATGATATTATGATAATAAGAGAAAGGGAAGCGCCCCCTTCATGCTTAAGCAGAGCCTCGGAGCGGAAGTAACGGCCACACGGTGGATTGCCTTAAGCATGAAGGGCGCAGATGCTGTAGCTGGACAGCATCTAGTCGGGGTCCATCCTGCTTCTATTTTAAAAAAGACGGCTGTCAAGGTTGTATGTTTATACGTTTTGCGCCGAGATAACGAGGGTTCCAGTAGGGATTATCCATGTCACTTATTTCGACACCGCGTGATTCGCCGGCATGAATGAATTGATTGTCGCCGACATATATTCCCATGTGTGACGGCCCTTGTTTATACGTTTGAAAAAAAACAAAATCGCCTACCGAGGGAGAATCGACTGGTTTACTAACATTCCATAATTCATTGACGGTCCGCGGAAGTTTGATTCCATAAGTTTGATAAATATATTGAATCAAACCGCTGCAATCGAAACCGTCCGGGGATGTTCCTCCCCAGGCATACGGGGAGCCGACCAATTGCTTCGCAGTCTGAATGACGGCTGCAGGTTCGGCAGCTACTGATGATTTTTTGGCCGGTTTAGGAATTGTTTCCTTCTGTTCTGCTGTATCCTTTCTCTCTGTAGCAGAATGAGCTGTTTGTTCGGGCTCTGGTTTGGCATGGGCCGGCAAAACTTCCTTTGCCGTTTCTTTCTCTTTAGCAAAAAATGCATCGATGGTGGTTTTGTCGATTCTTTCCTTAGGTGCCACTCCGTTATCTTTTTGGAAAGCAAGCAACGCTTGGGCTGTCATCGGACCGAAAATTCCATCCACTTCCATTTCATAGTAACCGAAGTAGTGAAGGGCATTTTGGATTTTTTTGATATCTTTGCCGGTTTCTCCAGGATAAAGGGCGGCGTCAATTTCTCTTAAAGGTGCCAGCTGTTCGTTTCTTTCTTCTACGATCAATTTCTCTACCGTCTGTTTGTCTGCTCTCCCTGAGACCATCAAATCATATTCTTTTTGAAATTTTTTCAGAGCATATTCGGTATATATACCGAAATCCCCGTCGATTGGCTGAGAAAAAAACGAGAGATTGGATAATTTATGCTGTAAAATTTTCACGGATTGATTATGCTGTCCATAATAGAGTGTATTGGATTCTTTTATCATTTCATTTTCTAAAACCGGATATGCGTCTACATAAAAGGCAAATGGCTGGGTCAGCACAAAACCATAAGACATTGAATGCTTGACGACATGTTGAACACTTGCTTCAGTAAGCATGCCAAAACCCCTTTCCGATTTGTGCTCTTAACAAGATGTATGTAGAATGGACGGGAATATGATTGTAATTCGTAATCGAAATACAATTGTAATATGTTAAAATAGAGTTACCACTTATGATGAAAGCATGATCGTCGGAGAGTGATCATCCTGATCACTAAATATGGAACGAATAAACCGATTTACAAAACCTGCTTTAGTCATTTTTATTTTTTTGATTTTTCCGTTTATCGATATCACCAGCCCATTTCACGGAATAACGCTAAACAAGGCGAACGGAAGTGATTATATCCGGATGCTTGAGAAGCTGGACAATTATGATTTGCTCGATGAAATCGTCGTTGTGCCAGAAAGCCCGGAGAATCCTGCTGCTGTGACAAGAATGGTGACAAGGCTCAATCATATTGATCGGAATCTGCTGCAGCTTTTGGCTGCACAGCAGGTAAAGGTTCGTTTGTTTGAAGGCCGGTTGACAGATGAACCGTTGCTTTACCATTTGAAATGGAAGCAACCGAGGGGATGGCGACAGGATACAACGTGGGAAGAAGTTCCGGGTGCCGGGGGAGGATGGCTCGTGTCTGCCAAAATAGGTGCCAGCCTGCCGGGGAATGGTCATGGGGCATTCAACTTGGAATTGCATGAAACAGGACACACCATTTATCGATTGCTGGGCACGGTGCCTCGACTGGCGGAGCAAATGGAGCAAAATTGGAAGGAAGAAGCAGCCAAGCTGTTTCCTGGTGACGATTATTTTCTTACATATCCTTCCGAATATTTTTCCGAAGTGTTTGCTTATTATTATGCAGGTAAAGCTTCAAAGCAGACGGTTTCGGAAAAAGCGCCGCAGACTTATCGTTTTTTTACTAGGTTAAAGCAATTGGATTCCTCTTCGATCCCACCATATTATTTCAATTGATGAAAGGAATTTGTTATAGATGAATAATGGAGAACTAGCTTATCTGGATTTATGTAAAACAGTGTTGGAAAAAGGGAACAAAAAACAGGACAGAACCAATACAGGGACTTTTTCGGTGTTTGGTCACCAAATGCGTTTTGATTTGAAGGAAGGCTTTCCTTTGCTTACGACAAAGCGCGTCCCCTTCCGCCTCATTGCCAGTGAACTTTTGTGGTTCATCAAAGGGGACACGAATATCCGTTACCTGTTGGAGCATAACAACAATATCTGGAATGAATGGGCTTTTAAAACATGGGTTGAAAGCGATGACTACCAGGGACCTGACATGAGGGATTTCGGGCATCGAAGTCAACAGGATGAACAATTCCGTGCCATATACAACGAGCAAATGGACTCTTTCAAACAAAAAATTTTAACAGATGATGCCTTTGCAGCGAAATATGGCGATTTAGGATCGGTTTATGGACGTCAGTGGCGTGCCTGGACAACCTCCAGAGGAGAAACGATTGATCAACTAAAACAAGTGATAGAAGCAATCAAAAACAACCCCGATTCCAGACGGCACATCGTGACGGCTTGGAACCCGGAGGATGTGCCCGGGAATATGGCGCTGCCTCCGTGTCACACTATGTTTCAATTTTATGTTGCGGACGGGAAACTGTCCTGCCAGCTTTATCAGCGAAGCGGCGACATCTTCTTAGGCGTGCCTTTCAATATCGCCAGTTATGCTCTCTTGACGCACTTGATTGCGTTTGAATGCGGGCTGGAAGCAGGAGATTTCATCCATACACTTGGTGATGCCCATATCTACAGCAATCATATCGAGCAAGTAAACACGCAATTGGCACGCACTCCTTACCAGTTCCCGGAACTAGAAATCAATCCGGAAGCGGGTTCCATTTTCGATGTAGAGATGGAAGACTTGCAAATAAAAAACTATGAGTCACATCCGCCGATAAAAGCACCAGTGGCTGTATAGAACGGGAGGAAGGACAGGATGATTTCACTTCTTTACGCTATGGACCGGAATCGAGTGATAGGATATCAAAACGATTTACCTTGGAGGCTGCCGAATGATTTGAAGTTTTTTAAGCAGATGACCACCGGCAACACGATTATCATGGGGAGAAAAACGTTCACATCCATGGGCGGCCCCCTTCCTAACCGCGAAAATGTCATTTTGACAAAGGATCGAAGTTTTCAGGCGGATGGCTGCCTTATCCTTCACTCTGTTGAGGAAATTCTCACATGGAGTGAAAAAGAGCCTGAAATTGAACTATTTGTAATAGGCGGAAGCGAAATATTCCGTCAGATATTGCCCTTTGCCGACCGGATGTACATGACTTTCATAGACGAAACGTTTCCTGGAGACACCTTTTTTCCTGCGTATGACGAAAGGGACTGGAAACTGTCAAAAAAAGTGCAAGGGGAAAGAAATGAACGCAATCCATATGACTACTATTTCCTTCAGTTCGACCGGAATGATCGGGACAAACAAGCTCCAATTGTATTTCAATCCGATAAAATGAAGTGAAATCGGCGTCGGTGGAGGACAGGCAGAGAAAAAAGTGGTAAGATGTACGTGAAAAGTTAAACGTATTGATTGGAGAAGAGATGACAGTCGCAAATAGGTTAATTTACAATAAGTAGGTGATGATAGATGTTGACGAGCATCGGCATACCCGGGTTGATTTTGATTTTGATCATCGTTTTGATCATTTTCGGACCGAAAAAACTTCCGGAAATAGGCAAAGCAACCGGGCAGACGTTAAAAGAATTCAAGAATTCCACCAAAGACTTAACCGAACCTTTCGAAGAAAATACAAAAAAAGATTCTTCAGACAACGGTGAGAGAAAATAAGAAATGGAGTGATTCCATATGTTCAGTAATATTGGTTTTCCAGGGCTAATACTCATTTTGGTAATTGCGCTGATCGTTTTCGGCCCTTCCAAACTTCCGGAAATCGGCAAGGCGGTGGGCAGCTCTTTGAGAGAATTCAAAAAAGCCACCAGGGATATCATCTCGGATGATGATCCTAAAAAAGTGGAAGAGAATCAAAAGTAGTAACTGATAAGGTATGAGTGCTTCTCTTTTTTCTGAAACCAGAAAATGGATAGGTGTAGAATCGCCGGTTTCCGTGCGATGAAGGTGTAGGGACAAGTTCCTTACATCTTCTTTTTGAGAAAGGGGGCTGTTTTTTGTCCGGTTCAGCTGGTTATGAAAAAGAAATGAATATGACAGATCATTTAACGGAACTACGCAAACGATTGATTTGGACAGCGGTGGTTTTTGTTGCTTTTTTTGTTGTCGGTTTTGTGTTCGTCCGTGATATTTACGGCTTTTTTGTCAAGGACCTTGATTTCACTTTGAATGTAATCAGTCCAGGGGAAATTATCTGGATATATTTCACCATGGCTTCGGTGGTGGCGGTCGTCGGCACGATTCCGTTTTTTTGCCTTCAAGCGTGGCTTTTTGTGCGTCCTGGACTTACGCCGAAAGAAAGAAAAGTTTCTTTATCTTATATACCGGCAACTTTTTTGTTGTTCATCGGCGGGCTCGCTTTCGGTTATTATGTATTTATTGATTTGATACTACCGTTTTTGTTGTCGCTAAACGAAGGAATGTTCAATGAGATATTCACAGTAGACAAATATTTTCGTTTTTTACTGCGGGTAACACTGCCATTTGCTGTTTTGTTCGAGATCCCGATTATTACGATGTTTTTGACTAGTCTCGGGATTTTGACGCCGGATTTTATGAGGAAGACGAGAAAATACGCATATTTGATCCTGGTTATTATCGGTACGATGATTTCGCCGCCTGATTTTGTTTTACAAATTGTCGTAGCGGTCCCACTAATTGTATTATATGAAATCAGCATTTTCCTTTCCGCTTTTACTTATCGCAAAAGGCAAAGGAAGCACGATGCATTCATGGACAACGAGGATCAATCCGATTAACGGGAATGGAGGTGACAGGATTGCGTTCCTTTTATCATTATATGATGCGGTACCGCGGCTCCGGACCGAAGACTGATGAACGCCGCCTGGCCGACTGGATGTTCGAGGCTCACGATTTTCCAAAACAATCTACCTCTTATGACGAAGTCAGCCGCTATTTAGAATGGAATATTCCGTTTACGGAAGCGACCCAAGTCTTCGACAGGCTATGGGAAGATTATTTGATCAATGAAGGTTGATCGGTTACTAAAAGCCCTGCTAAACAGGGCTTTTTTTCGTCGACAAAAGCAAATTTTTCGCATGCCTGGTTGACAAGAACGTGCTAAAATGACAACTATGGAGGGATACACGTGAAAATATTACATACCGCTGATTGGCATTTGGGTAAAATTGTGAATAGTGTGCATATGACAGAAGATCAAGCTTATATGCTTGATAGAATGATAGAGATGATACGAACAGAAAAACCGGACGTGGTGATTATTGCTGGAGATTTATATGACCGCTCCGTTCCACCCAAGGAAGCTGTCGAATTATTGAACAGGGTATTGACTACCATTATCACAGAGTTGAAAACACCTGTTTTGGCAGTGTCAGGCAATCATGACAGCCCAGATAGACTCGATTTCGGCAGCAGTATATTCCGTTCCCAGCAGTTGTTTATTGAAACGAAACTAAGAGGGGCATTAGATCCTGTTACCTTACAGGACGAACATGGTCCGATTCATTTTCATTTGATCCCTTATATAGAACCAGCCGATGCCCGGGATTATTTTCAAGATGATAGCATCCAAAGCCATCAGAAAGCGATGGAAGCGGTTGTTGACCACATTGAAAGCAGGCATGACATGGAAGAACGGCATGTGTTCATCGGACATGCCTTTTTAGCAGGCGGCATGGAGTCCGAATCGGAAGAACGGTTGTCCATGATTGGCGGAAGTCCCTATATCGATGCCGGTTTGTTCAAAAAATTCGCTTATGTGGCGCTCGGTCACCTACATCAGCCTCAGCGGGTTACAGACGATAACATCCGCTATAGTGGATCATTGCTTAAATACTCTTTTTCCGAAGCAAATCAGAAAAAGTCGATCACTCTTTTGGAGATGGATAAAGAGGGAATCGTGGATAGACAGTACCTTCCACTCAAACCGAAAAGGGATATGCGGGTGGTGGAAGGCTATTTTGATGAACTAATGGAAGGAAACAAAGATTTTCCTGAAGAAGATTACCTGCATATCCGACTTTTGGATGATGGCCAGCTGGTCGATCCGATGGGTAAATTAAGAAAACGATATCCGAACATCCTCCGCCTGGAACGCCAGGTTTTGACATCTCAGATGCAGCTGAATGATTTGAACAAAATCCGTCAAAAACAAAAAATGTCCCACACGGAACTATTTGAATCGTTCTATCAGGAGATGAAAGGCGAAACTATACCGGATGCACGCAAGGAGCAAATGAATCACGTTGTCCAACTGTTGATGGATCAGGAAAGGGGGAAGTAACATGCGCGCAAAGAAATTATCGATGACAGCTTTTGGTCCTTATAAGGAAACTCAAATGATCGATTTTCAGGAGATTGGCAATGAATCGATATTTTTGATTACCGGCCCGACCGGAGCTGGGAAGACGACTATCTTCGATGCTATTTGTTATGCACTTTACGGGAGGGCGAGCGGTAATGATAGAGACCATGACTCCCTCCGCAGTCATTTTGCGGAAATCGATCAGCCAACCGAAGTAAGCTTTGAATTTGCTTTGAGGGGGAAAACGTATCAAGTAAATCGATTTCCAAAACAAAAGAAACGTAAAGAACGGGGAGACGGGTTCACAGAAGACCCCGCGAGAGCGGAATTATATGAAATAAATGATGGAAAGACAGTATTGGCGGCTTCAAAAATAAAAGATGTAAACGAAATGCTCGAAGAACAGCTGGGTTTGGATTATGAGCAATTCCGAAAAATGATCATGATTCCTCAAGGGGAATTTCGAAGGCTTATTTCTGAAAACAGTAAGGAACGAGAAGAAATTTTGCAAAAGATTTTTCATACGTACTTTTACGCACAAATCACCGAGGAATTGAAGAAACAATCCAAGCAGCTGCGAGAGTCTATCGAACAGCTTGAAGAACGATTGGAACAGGAAGCTGTAAAAATACAGTGGAGGAAGAGTGAAACGGAAGAAGCAGACTCCGTTGAAATGATTTTGGAAATATTGAGCGGCGAGATTCACGAAGCACGCGAGGACCTGAAAAACGAAGAAGAACAGTTGGGCAAAGAAAAGAATGCATTGAATGCGGCTCAGGAGACGTATTACAAAGGGAAGCAGCTTTCGGAATTGTTTGCGGAATTTGATCAATTGAAAGAAACTTCAGCCAGGCTGAAAGACCTGCAATCTTCTATAAATAAAAAGCAAGAAAAACTCACATTGGCGGAAGCAGCAGCTAAAATCATCCCATTCGAAGAGCAGGTAAACAGGCGCAGAAAAGAATGGGAAAACCAAATTGCCAGACTGAACAATCAGAAAGCGAAAAAGGAAGAAACACAGGAATGGTTCCGATCAGTGGAAGCTGAATATGAAGCGGAGTTGGACAAAGAGAAAGAACGGAAACAACTGCAAGAACAATTGGATACGGCAAAAAAGCAATTGGAACAGGCTAAGCAGCTTGTCAAGCTTAAACAGGACGAAAAGCAAGCTGAGCAACAGAAACAAGCTGCAGAAACAAACATTAAGCGGATAATGGGCGACAGGGAAAAAATCCGCCACCAACTGGAAAAGCTGCAGGATCATGGACAACGGCATCATGAAAAAACAAAAAACTATTATCAAGCAGAGCAAAGAGCAAAAAAAGCAGAAGAACAAACTAAAAAGTTGGAGGACTTGCTCAAGCAATTTGAAAAGCTTCAAGAACTTCGCCACCAGTTTCAACAAGTCCACCAGAAATATAACGAAAAACAGCAATTCATTGAGCAGCTGCAAACAAAGATAAATGAACTCGAAGCAAAACAAGCGAACAATCAAGCGTTATTACTGGCGCAGCATTTGAAAGAAGGCTGCGCTTGTCCGGTATGCGGTTCGGAACGGCATCCTAATCCTGCGATAGGTAAAACAGAGGAGATTTCCGATCATACCTTGGAGGAAAAGAGAGAGCAACTTGAAACCGCTAAAAAGGAATTTGAAGATTGGCAGAAGTACTATATACAGGTGAAATCGGATGGACAAGCTCAAAGATCGTTAGTGGATCAGAACCATGCGGAATTCAAGGACACCATCGATACGCTGGAACAACAGGCAATCAAGACTCTTTTGACAAGCTGGAAGCAAACCGTTCTTGACGAGAAAAGCAAGATGGATTTTCTTCACAAAGAAATAGAGAAGATTGAACAAGCCAGTCGACAGTCGGAGAAATTGACAAAAAAACTCCGACAGCTGGAAGCAGAGATGGAAGAATTCAAACAGTCAAAAGAAAGCATCACAGAGTCATGGATGCGGATCAAAACGCAGGTAGAACAAGCTAAACAGCAACTCACAGAGGAAGACCAGGATCCCTCAGTCATTGAGGAGAAGGTGAACAACAGAGAGAAATACTTGTCAGAATGGCTGGAGAGATGGGAAAACATCCAAACCAGGTATCAAAATGGAAAAGAAAAGCTGCAAGAAATGAATACAATAATCGAGCAACAGCGTTTCTTTGCAAAAGATACGGAGCAAAAACTTGCTGCTGAACAAGCAGACTTAGAGGAAAAAATCGAGCACAGCCATTTTACTTCTTTGGAAGCCTATCAATCTGCCAGAATTACAGAGGACGACAGTTTAAAACTCCGGAAAGAAATCGAGGAATTCAACAAACAAAAACATACCGTCGAGGAACGTCTCCAAACCATCAACAAACAATTAGACGGGCAGGAAAAACCAGATATCGAAGAATTGGAAGCAACAGTCCGGGAGCGTTCGCAAAAGCTGGAGGAGGTCAATCAGAACATACAAAATTTGAAACTGACTTTGAAGGGATATGAACAAATAAGAAAGTCGATGCTTGAATTGCTGGAAGAAAAACAAATGAAAGCGAACCAATATTACGATATCGGAGAATTAGCTGACTTGGCCCGTGGGGAAAATCATTTACGTCTATCGTTTGAACGGTATGTATTGTCGGCATTTCTGGATGAAATTCTTTTACAGGCAAACATTCGTTTTGACCAAATGACGGACCATCGTTATCAATTGATTCGAAGTGATCAAATAGCCAAGCGGGGGGCACAAAGCGGATTGGATCTGGAAGTTCTCGATCACCACACAGGTTTGCAGCGCTCTGTCAAGACGTTATCCGGAGGAGAAGGATTCAAGGCGGCTCTCAGTCTGGCGCTTGGAATGGCAGATGTGGTTCAAGCCCATGCCGGAGGAGTACAGTTAGAAACATTATTTATTGATGAAGGATTTGGCACGCTTGATGAATTGTCACTGGAGCAAGCGATAGAATGCTTGAAGGGATTGCAACAAAGCAACCGATTGCTGGGTATCATTTCACACGTACCTCAGTTGAAAGAAGAAATACCGGTTAAATTGCAAATAACGCCCTCTCAAAAGGGTTCGAAAGCCTCCTTCCAGTTTGCTTGAATACCAGATTGCCAATAATTGCTCCTTAAATATCGAAAGAGGCTCATGATATAGTATAGGAAGAGGACCTAATAGCACAGATGCAATTTTGCCTGAAGGTGAGAAAAAACACTGTGGAGGCTCTGTTGCTTTTGCTATATAGATACACAGGAGGATTCGCATGAGAGTGATCACCGCTTCCACTTCAGAGCAACAGGAATATGTCCGTTCTCTGATGGAGGAAATTTATAACCGAATATTGCCAGAATACTTTTCCAAAGGCTACATAGCCAAGTTGAAGAACTTTCAATTAATGGATATCCCCTCTTTGCAGGAATTATCATTGACGGAAATATTCGAAGTAACCACAGCTTTACAGACTATTATGTCCATTCTGGACACCCACTTACAGCGAGGGGCGGAGATAAAGGAATACGAGGATACATTCCAAAAAAATATCCGGATGCTTGACGGTTATCATATTAATTTTCCATTCAATCTACGTGATTTTTGTGATGAATCATCCTGAACAGCAAATTTTGCTTGTCAAGCAAACAACCATGACGTACCATGATAGGTAAATGATATCGGGAGGTGGGTGTTGAATGTCAATGCCTATGTCAATTGAATGGAAACTGCTGACTCACGGTAGAGAAAAACGTTTGCAGCACCAGCAAAATATGTTTGAAATCGAGTTTACAGGATATAAATTATTTCCCATAAACCAGACAATCGAGATTAAACGGCACCACGATTCCGATCAAATAGGAAGCGGGAAGATTGTCGAGATTTCCTGGAAAGAAGAACGGACGGTTTGCACGTATCAGCTGCTTTCTTTATATAGCGTCAATTAGCGACAACCGATTTGGAGAAAAAGAAGGGCAAGTGTCGTATACTGCGCTTGCCCGGGAAATAATGCAAAACGATAAAGGAGCGTTCCATGAAGTCTTCAGCGGCTTATGGAAGCTCTTTTTTTATATATGACAGCAATCCCCGGAATACTCGATTAATGCCTACACTTCTTTTAGGCATGTAACGTACAATAAAGCAAATCATTTTTTGAAAAGAGGGGTTTTTGTATGTTCAATCCAAACCAAGGACCATCGGGCATCGGTTCATTCCCTTTTTCCCAAGGAGTAAGGCCGCCGGGTGGATTTCCGCCAAATTTTCCAACTCCATTTCAGGGAGGAGGACCGGCCCCTGGAGGAGGGAGGGGATTGGCGGGTTTGCTGCAGCGTTTCACCCAGCCAGCTGCCGTCTCCCAGTTTCCGGCAGCTGCAGGGGGTTCGAAGTTGACCAGTACACTGGGGAACGTGCAGCAAGCCATAAAGATGGCGCAGTCAGCTATGCCCGTCATCCAACAATATGGTCCGATGGTGAAAAACATCCCGATGATGATCAATATGCTGAAGGCTTTCAATGAAGACGATGACAGCGAGGGTGATGAAGAAACGGGAAAATCTGCATCCCAAAGTGTTTCACCGGAAGAAGAAGAGGATAAAATAGAAATTGAACAAGAAAATTTATATAAAATAGAAGCGGCAGATAAACCAAAGAGAAAGGCGCCCCAAAAAACGCGCAGTACTCAATCGGGCAATTCCGTTCCCAAACTATATATATAGATAAATGCAGACTGCTTGATTTTTCCGATGAAAAAGGAAAGAATAGTAACTATACACATTCATTCCTCAGAGCACTTCGGCTCAGAAAATGAAATGTGATCAAAAAACGGGAATGCAAAGGAATTGTTTCCGTTTTTCGTTTTAAAGGAGGTAACATAATGGCTGAAAAGGCAACTTTTGCTGGTGGCTGTTTTTGGTGTATGGTGGAACCGTTTGATGAACGGCCGGGAATCGAAAGAGTCGTTTCCGGCTATACCGGCGGAAGAACGGAAAACCCGACTTATGAAGAAGTTTGTTCGGATACGACAGGACATGTCGAAGCTGTACAAATTACTTTTGATCCGGATATTTTTTCTTACGAACGGCTATTGGACGTTTTTTGGCGGCAGATTGACCCCACTGACCCCGGCGGGCAGTTTAATGACAGGGGAGAATCTTACCAGACAGCCATTTTCTATCACAATGAAGAGCAAAAGCAATTAGCTGAAAAATCGAAACGACAACTGGAGCAAAGCGGTAAATTCTCTGAGCCGATAGTAACGAAGATTTTGCCGGCTGCGCCTTTCTATGAGGCGGAAGAGAAGCACCAAGATTATTATAAAAAGCAGTCTTTCCATTACAAATTGTATAAAAAAGGATCAGGCCGGCAAGATTTTATCGAGAAAACCTGGAAGCCTGAGAAGAACACAGAAGTACTTCGCCGTCAGCTGACACCGTTGCAGTACCATGTAACGCAGGAAAACGGTACGGAAACTCCGTTTCAAAATGAATACTTTGATAATGAAGAAGAAGGCATTTACGTGGATGTGGTATCCGGAGAACCCTTGTTTTCATCCAAAGACAAGTACGATGCGGGTTGCGGGTGGCCAAGCTTCACGAAGCCGATTGACAAACATCAAGTGAAAGAAAATACGGATACCTCTCATGGAATGATTCGTACGGAGATACGGAGCAGCCAGGCAGATTCTCACCTGGGCCATGTTTTTGAAGATGGACCAGAGGAAAAAGGCGGCATGCGTTATTGCATGAATTCAGCTGCTATGCGGTTTGTTCCTAAACAAAAGATGGAACAAGAAGGATATGGATATTTATCCTATTTGTTCAGCTAAGTAAAACCGTTCCGGAATAAGGATGTTTCCTGTTCCGGATTTTTTTCGTTTATCACGTTTTTCAATACCAGAAGTAGAGTTAGTGGAAAAGGTAGCTTGTGCTTGCAAAATATCCAGTGGAAGAAGGATGCAGGCATATGAATTTTCTTTGTCTGCCTGGCTCATCGGTACATATTCTCTGCCAGTTGGACAAGGCTCGATTTTAGGAAGGCAACGATTATAGATACACAGAAAGAAAGAAGGTCTCAAGATGGATACAGGTATTTTACTTGAGTATGGATGGACTTTGCTTGCGTTGATCGGCCTCGAGGGGCTGTTGGCTGCGGATAATGCTTTGGTGATGGCATTGATTGTCAAACATTTACCGGAAGAAAAACAAAGAAAAGCACTCCTCTATGGATTGGGAGGGGCCTTTGTTTTTCGATTCGGTTCTTTATTTTTCATTTCTTTTCTGATTGATATCTGGCAGGTTCAGGCTTTAGGTGCTTTATACTTGTTATTTATCTCGATAAATAATTTATTGAAAATCTTTTTTAAAAAAGAAGAGGCGGAGGGTGCCGTGGCAAAGCCAGCCAAGGGCTCTGGTTTTTGGACAACGGTTGTCAAAGTAGAGTTGGCGGACATCGCTTTTGCCGTGGATTCCATTTTGGCAGCCGTCGCATTGGCGACCACGCTCCCGCCGACTGCTATTCCGGCTATCGGAGGGATGGATGGTGCTCAGTTTGTTGTCATTCTTGCCGGCGGAATGATAGGTTTGATCCTAATCAGGATTGCCGCCTCTTATATCGTGAAGTTATTGAAGAAAAGACCAGGTCTGGAAGCAGCCGCCTATGTGATAGTCGGTTGGGTGGCTGTCAAGCTAGCGGTCCATACCCTGGCCCATCCTCAGTTAGCGATCATCCCGGCTGAATTTCCTGAAACGACTTTGTGGAAAACGATTTTCTGGGTGGTAATGGTGAGCATCGCATTGCTCGGTTGGTTTTGGAAACCTTCTGCCAATCAAGAAAGCAATCAAAAGTATTAAGCTGGAAAGCAGGTGGCTGGTATGGAGAATTTCTTGGTCCGATTATTTATCACCTATTTCATTGGAATTGTTGGTGGATTTTTATTTAATTGGTTACATCTACCGCTGCCTTGGATTCTCGGTCCGGTTGCCAGCCTGCTCATCTTTAAACTTTTTCCTTTTGCAAGCACAGCAGCTTCGTTACGGCTGAGGAAAGTCAGTTTTTCTATTTTGGGTATCCAGATTGGTTCCACATTCACTGCTGCAACACTGTCTACTGTCGTTCCGTATCTCATTCCTTACACAGCCATGACTCTGCTCCTGATTGCTTTAAGCCTGGTTAGTGCTTATTTAATAACAAAATGGGTGAATTTAGATGTGGCAACAAGTTTACTTGGCAGCATTCCAGGTGGTTTGTCGACTGTTTTAGCATTGAGTGACTCGTTCTATGGCAATACGGTGTTGGTCACCATTTTTCAAACCATTCGCCTAGTTGCTGTATTGTTCATCATCCCGTTCTCGGCTACCCATTTGTTTTTCCACCAAACACAACCTGCTGCACAAGGTGCAGTGGTGCAGCAGGCAGGTATTGGCCCGGCATGGACCATCATCCTTTTTATTGCTGCATTTTTGATCGGTTTCTTGCTGCAAAGGTGGGTGCCGGCATCGCTGGTTTTGATGCCGATGTTGATAACAGCTGCTTTGCAAATCAATGGTATCTCCTTATTCCTACTGCCGACTAGTGCTTATTTATTTGCACAGCTAACGATCGGCGTTTATCTCGGGGACTCGATTTCGGTCAAAGACCTGAAAACGGCTGGAAAGTATTGTGTTTATTTTTTCTGTCTCGCTATTTTGTTGATCATTACCTCGTTTATGTTCGGTTTCCTTTTTAGTTCTTTGACCAACTTGAATACTGCTACAGCAGTACTTAGCCTGGCGCCAGGCGGGTTAATCGAAATGGCTCTGACAGCGCAAGCAGTGAACGGTGATCCGTCGATTGTCAGCTCGCTGCAGATGATACGTCTGCTAACGATCGTGTTGGTGCTGCCATTTTTTCTGAAATGGCTGTTGAAAAAAATACATTCTTAATTGTCGTCCATTTGCCAGGAGAAAGAAATATGATAAAATAATCTTGAATCCGAGATATTATCAGGTGATAATAATAATAATATGTAAACTATATTTTAATCAGTAAGCGAACCTAAGGAGGATGCAAATTGGAAATGAAACATTTTTACCGCGAAGGTACAAATCCAGAAGCCCCTGTGCTGTTACTGCTTCACGGAACAGGAGGAACAGAAAAAGACCTTGAACCAGTAGCGGATATGATAGATCCAGAAGCTTCTGTGTTAGGAGTGAAAGGAAACGTATCAGAGAATGGAATGGCACGTTTTTTCCGTCGATTGCGGGAAGGTGTATTTGATGAGGAAGATTTGGTTGCCCGTACTAATGAGCTTCATGTCTTCCTCGATGAAGCCGCTTCTGCTTACCACTTTGACAGAAATAATATCGTAGCTGTCGGTTATTCGAATGGTGCCAACATTGCCGGAAGCCTGTTGTTCCATCACCCTTCTTCCCTTGCCAGTGCTATCTTGTTCCATCCAATGGTTCCCAGAAGAGGAATTGACCTTCCTTCTTTGACGGGAAACAGGGTGTTCATAGGTGCAGGTACAAACGATCCATTGATTGACAGCAAGGAAACCGAAGAGCTGGAGCAAATGCTAAAGAATGCTGGTGCACAGGTAACGGTTCACTGGGAAAGCATGGGACATCAATTATCTCAAAGAGAAGTGTTACAAGCAAAATCATGGTATAGTGAGGAGAGGTAGTAAATAACGATTTGGGAGGCAAGGCATTGTTGGCTGTCTCCTATGTCATCCAAACCTTCCAATCGTCGCAGGGGGATAGTATGATGGTTTATCACTTTCAAGGAATTGATCATGTACAGCTTGCAGCTCCTAATGGTAGCGAACAAAAGGCGAGAGAATTTTTTTCTGATTTGTTAGGAATGGAAGAAATCGAAAAACCTGAGGAGTTAAAGAAAAATGGCGGCGTCTGGTTTATGTGCGGGGACCACCAGCTCCACGTCGGCATCGAGGAGCCATTTGAACCAGCCAGAAAAGCACATCCTGCTTTTTATGTTGGGAATTTGGAAGGATTGAAAGCTGCGTTGAGAAGCAGACATATCGAAGTGGAAGACGATGATCGGCTTCCTGGATATAAGCGTTTTTATTTGGAAGATCCCTTTGGCAATCGCTTGGAGTTTTTGGAAAGGCTTAGTTGAAAATGATTTCGGATAGGGTTAGCAATGGAAGCCGGCGAAGTTACTAAGTTTTTTACTTTGGAATCGAAAAATAAATTATGGGAAAATGCAAAATGGAAGGAAGGTGAGCGAAGTGATCCATAAAAACTGGGAAAATAATGTAACAGTGAAGCAAATTAAATGCATCCATAATGATGCAAAAAAATTCGTAGTAGATAAGACACTTACTCCAGGGAAAGTGTATGATGTAAAAAACGAAACAGAAGAATTTTATTTTATCATTGATAACACCAACAGAATCGGTGGATTCCATAAAGAATATTTTGAAGAAATGTAACCAAAAAACTAACCGTCATCGTACGGTTAGTTTTTTTGGTTGAATCTGCGTGAATTTACTTGTGGGCGAAAAAATTTCCGGATTTTTTTCCTTTCGGTATTTGTGAATAGAATGTATAATCTATGGCGAAAATGAACAGTAGCGCAGATCGAAAACTTCGATAATTCCATTTTGACCCTTGTTTTTAAAGAGAAGTTGTCTGATAATAGAGTTAATTCCCTTGGAGGAGATGGTTGGTTTGAAAAGACTGTTTATGATCCGGCATTGTAGCGCAGAAGGACAGCATAAAGATTCCCCCTTAACAAGGGACGGTGTGAAGCAAGCCCAGGTTGTTTCTGCATTCTTGCAAAACTATGGCTATCAACTGGACCGGATTATATCCAGCCCTTTTTTGCGGGCGGTCGAGAGTATCAAACCATATGCTGAGCGGCACAATTTATCCATCGAGATAGATGAAAGGCTGGAAGAACGATTGCTAAGTGAAGAACCAATCGATGATTGGCTCGACGTTTTAGAAGAATCATTTACAGATAGAGATTTCAGACTCCCTGGAGGAGAGTCGTCGAACGACGCCAGTTTACGGGCTGGTCAGTTGATCGATGAAATAATGGCGGATGATACATGCGAGAACATCGGTATTGTAACGCATGGGAATTTACTCGCTTTGCTGCTGAACAGCTATCAAGCGGATATCGGTTTCTCCCAATGGAAGGGGTTTACAAATCCGGATGTGTATCTAATTCAAAAAACGGGCGGAGAATATATAGTGGAGCGGATTTGGTCAGATGACGAGCCTGTTGTGAGTTAATCCTTTCCATTACCATCCATCACAGCCCCTTATCCAAGTCCAAGTCATAGGGGCTGTCGGCGCTTTATATCTATTTGATATGGACAAGCAATGCCGATTTTATTCTCTCCTGTCATTTCCCCGAATAACACTCGTTGTCCGATAACTCTTCAAGATTTCTCCAAATAATTACCGTGTCAGCAATGTTTGTCGGTAAAGGTAGAAAAATGAAAAAAGATATAGTATACTCTAACAGAATGCTTTGTTGGTACTGTTTTGCCAAAAGCCTGTTTGGCATGCAATACTGTTAAGTATCCAATAATTTGGTATAATAAATAATCTAGTAAGGCGGTTAAGCGGTGCTGTGACCACCTATTTCTAGCAGAAGGCCGATTTTAAGAAGGAGGAGATAAACTTGGCATTTGTGATTACATCACCTTGTAAAACAGAAAAAGCTGGCGAATGCATGGAGGTTTGTCCAGTAGATTGTATAGAAGAAGGAAAAGATATGTTCTATATTGATCCCGACATTTGCATCGACTGTGGTGCATGTGAAGCGGTATGTCCGGTTGAAGCCATCTATATGGAGGATGAAGTTCCGGAAGAGGAAAATGAATATATCGCCCTGAACCGTAAATTTTTCCAGGAAAATTAACGTGTGATAAAAAAGAAAATGTTGTTTTTATACTTAAAAAAGCCGCTGTAGTTTTCAGCGGCTTTTTTGTTATGTTCAATCGGTTCAGTAACGGACTTCAAATGAGCCATAGCCTTTATCCGTTTGAGACCTTTCGACGTCTAAATTTTCTACTTTTATAAAACGGTGAGGACCTTTCCTGATTGTTTCAATAAATTGGTCCACCTGTCTATCCGTTCCCTCTGCTTCCAACTCGACATCGCCGTTTGGCAGATTCCTTACCCAGCCTTTCACCCCGATTTCCATTGCTTTTTGTTGGGCAGTTGCCCGGAATCCAACACCTTGAACATTTCCTTTGGCAATCATATGTGCGTTTGTCACTTCATTCACCTCAAATTCCTATTTTGTTTTCCATTGCCTGAAGGCCGATAGACAAAACATCTTCTCTTACATTATAACGAAGGCGTGTCAGCAGCCAAAATAAACGAAATGCGCTTGGAGGGGAAAAATAGTAGGTTTATTGATTGAAGCAGAAGGAAAAACACAAGGGAGCAGTATTACCAAGAGACAGAGGAGGAAAACTGGATGAAAGGCAAAAAGGCGGACTCACATACAATGCCCAATACAGAATCATACTGGCGGGACACAGTCCAAATCCCTTCTTTTCCGAAGTTGGAAGAGGATTTGGATGTGGATGTAGGAATAGTTGGGGGAGGCATTACAGGCATCCTTTCTGCCTATTTGCTGGCCGAAGAAGGCTATACTGTAGCATTGCTGGAGGCCGAAAGTTTGTTAAACGGAACCACCGGTAATACGACTGCCAAAGTGACTGCACAGCACGGATTGATTTATGACGAATTGATAAAACATTTCGATCCCGCAACCGCTTCTGCTTATTATCAGTTTAATATGCAAGCTATGGAATGGATCAAGCAAATCATCGAACAGAAGCAGATTTCATGCGATTTTTCTGAAGAAGACGCTTATCTGTTTACTAATTCCGGGGAAGGCGTCAAATTTCTCATGGATGAAAAAAATGCTTACAAGCAGCTGGGGATAAATCATGATTACCTCGAGAAGGTGCCATTGAATATACCTGTAAAAGCCGCATTGAGGATGGACCGGCAATATCAGTTCCACCCGCTGAAATTTCTAGCCAGACTCCTTGAAGACGTGCAAGCCCTCGGGGTCCAAATATTTGAAAATACGATGGCTACTGGAGTGGAGAATCTCGAATATCCAGCCATCCAGACAAGAGAGGGTCATCAG
This sequence comes from Sediminibacillus terrae, assembly GCF_009602435.1. Lineage (GTDB taxonomy): Bacteria > Bacillota > Bacilli > Bacillales > Amphibacillaceae > Sediminibacillus > Sediminibacillus terrae. The sequence goes on along the minus strand of NZ_VZDQ01000021.1, from coordinate 426,101 downwards.
GTCCGCTGTCAAAAGATCGTGGAAGCTTCTCATTTTCCATTCACGGATGCAAGAGGAGGTTTTTCGACCAGACTATACCCGGAACGATCCTATGTCACAGCGGTGCGGACAAAAGCTGCATACCCTGGCGGAATGTATGCCAGTGTCGACTCACCAATGCGATCGATCCGCGCTGTTCCTAATCAAGATGGAATGTTGTGGTTAATCGGCGGAGAGTCCCATAAAACCGGGCAAGGGGGTGAAACGGAAAAGCGTTATAAATCACTGATCGACTATGCCCGGGAGCATTTTTCTGCTGAGGAAGTACCGTATTGCTGGTCCTCCCAGGATTTAACAACGCTGGACAAATTGCCTTATATCGGTCCGCTTTCTGCTACACAGCCGAATATTCTCGTGGTTACCGGTTTCCGGAAATGGGGAATGACGCTGGCAGCAGGAGCAGCCCTACTGATCACGGATATGGTAAGCGGTAAAAAGAACCGTTTTCAAAAAATGTTTGCCCCAGATCGTTTTCACCCTGCAACTCAGTTGAAAGCATTCGGTGAGTACAACGCCGACTCTCTGAAAGAATTGGTGAAAGGGAAGTTGGACAAAAATTCGACCGACATAGAAAATATCCCTGCCACTCAAGCGGGCATTGTTCGGATTAAAGGAGAACGCACTGGTGTTTATCGAGATCATAAAGGAACGGTTCATATGATAGACACCACTTGTACCCATTTGGGGTGTGAAGTGAATTGGAATCAAGCAGAAAAGACGTGGGACTGCCCCTGTCATGGTTCAAGATTTTCCGTAACAGGCGAAGTGCTGGAAGGTCCGGCTAAAAAGCCTTTAAAACAAAAAGACAACCGATAATTTGATCTATAGTATTGCTTTTCCACCTTTACCGGCTCCCGATAATGAAATATCTGACAAAAAAAGTATGGATTTTCTTGGTCTGGTAAATATAATGTAAAATATACAAAGTGTTTGAGAAATTCGTACTGATATAAAGGTTTATATTTCTCTTGCGTGCTGTTATGTTTTATAATGATGGTTAGTTGTGTAATGAAATTGTAACAGGAGGGGAACTATGAGAATTATAGTAGCTGGAGGAGACGGCTTTTGTGGTTGGCCGACTGCTTTATATCTTTCGAAACAAGGCCACGAAGTATCGATTGTTGATAACTTGGTGAGGAGAAAAATAGACGAAGAGTTACGCTCTAATTCCGTCACACCGATTGCCACATTGGAACAACGGGTTGCAAAGTGGAAAGAGTTGACCGGGAAAGAAATAAAAACGTTTGTCGGTGACTTGAACCACTATGATTTTCTGGCGGAAGTATTTAAACAGACCAAACCGGATGCGTTTGTGCATTTTGCAGAACAACGCTCTGCTCCTTATTCCATGATAGATAGAGAGCATGCTGTTTACACACAATCGAACAACGTGATCGGCAATTTGAATGTTTTGTATGCTATAAAAGAGTTCGCACCGGAATGCCACTTGATTAAGCTTGGCACAATGGGAGAGTATGGCACGCCGAATATTGACATTGAAGAAGGGTATTTGGAAATCGAACACAATGGACGGAAAGACAAGCTTCCTTACCCTAAACAACCGGGTTCTTTCTATCATTTGTCAAAGGTACATGACAGCCATAACATCATGTTTGCCTGCAAAATTTGGGGTATTAGGGCTACTGACTTAAACCAGGGAGTAGTTTACGGTTTACATACAGATGAGACAGAAATGGATCCTGTACTCGCCAACCGGCTTGATTACGATGGCGTATATGGTACGGCGCTAAATCGCTTCATCATCCAAGCGGCGACCGGTCATGACTTAACCGTTTATGGAACCGGTGGACAAACCCGAGCTTTTTTGAATATTAAAGACACCGTGAGATGTGTGGAAATCGCTGCTGAAACTCCTGCGGATAAGGGAGAATTCCGAGTGTTCAATCAATTCACGGAGTACTTCTCCGTGCAAGACTTGGCGGAAAAGGTTCAGAAAGTGGCTGGGGAAACCGGTTTGACACCGGAAATTTCCCATATTGATAATCCGCGGGTAGAAGCGGAGGAGCATTATTACCATGCTGTCAATACCAAGCTTCGTGATTTGGGATTAGAACCCAATTTACTGACAGATGAAGTTATCAAAGGAATTCTGACTGCGGCGCTTGATCACAAAGGCCGCGTGATAAAAGAAAACGTACTACCATCAATCTCTTGGAAATAGACAAAGGAGCTTCACCTTGAAAATAGCAATCATTACAGAAACCTTTTTACCATCCACTGATGGCGTGGTTACCAGGCTGACAGAGGCAATTAAATATCTTCGGAAACTGAACCACGAAGTAGTAGTGATAGCGCCTGATTTGGGAGTATACGAGTACAAAGGGGCGGTGGTGGAAGGAGTTAAAACCACCACTATGCCTTTTTACCGTTATCGTCCATTTTCACTGCCGCAAAAAAAGGTAAAAAGAATACTGGAAAAACACCAGCCAGATTTAGTACATGTTGTCAATCCTGCATTGGTGGGAGCTGCCGGAGTACACTATGCGGAAAAATTAGGTTTTCCATTAATTGCTTCTTACCACACACATGTACCGAAATATTTGGACTATTATAAATTGTACCGGCCTCTAAAGCCGATTTTTTGGAGTTATTTCAGGAAATTGCACAATAAAGCGGAGTTAAACCTGTGTACTTCGGTGACAATCCAAAAAGAGCTTCAGGAAAAAGAATTTTTCAACGTGCATGTGTGGAAGAGAGGGGTGGATATTGAAAAATACCATCCCGACCATTACAGTGAAGCAATGCGCAGTAGATTGACGAATAACCAAAAAGATAAGAAGTTGTTACTTTTTGTTGGACGACTGGCAATCGAAAAAGAAATCCATAAGTTAAAACCTTTACTCGAAACGCGAGAGGACGTCTGTCTGGCTATTGTGGGAGATGGTCCTGCCAGAGAAGAGCTGGAGCAGGTGTTCAAGGGAACAAATACATTGTTCACCGGCTTTATGCATGGTCAAGAACTATCAGAAGCTTTTGCCAGTGCAGATGCGTTCGTGTTTCCATCCATAACGGAAACGCTTGGATTGGTTATACTGGAATCCATGGCTTCAGGATTGCCCGTGATAGCTGCAGAAAGCGGCCCGACGATGGAGCAAATCGATCATGGCAGAACTGGTTTATTGTTTGAAAACGAGAATACAGACAGTATGATCCAAACACTAAATCATTTGGAAAAACCGGAAGAACTGAAGCAAATGAAAAGGAACGCCAGACTGGAAGCTGAAAAGTTCAGTTGGGAAAAGCCTTCTCAGCAATTGATGCAGTTCTATGAACAAACTCTGCAATTGCATCAAATCGGAACCATATCATTCAGGGAATCTCAGGAAGAAAATTTATAAGCGGTAATTGAATGCTCGACATGGATACCGAAAAATTTTCAATATCTCAATATCTCAAGAATACTTCGTTTTTGAGACTTGAGATATTGTTTCGAGTATAACTTCCTATAATATATGTTATGTCTACTAGAATTATTTTCACAACAAAAGTTCACTGTCCTTTCTTTTGGGCAAAAAAAACACAATGATATCAAATATCATTGTTAAAAGTCTCATTCTTATTTTTCTTTTTTCTTTTTGCAAGAGCGTTTTTATGGGTTTTTACTTTATCTGTTAATAAAGAAATTTCGGTTTGTTCCCTTTGAAAATGTCTATATTTTCTTTCTAAATATAATCCTTTATCTTTATACAACCAATCGGAGAATAATTTTATTGTTTTTCTTCCACTAATATACAGGCGAAAATAATTTGTATGATTCGTGAAGTTAGTTTCAAATCCTTGTCCCTCGATATTGGTTTGTAACTTTTTCATAAAGCTGTAGGAGCCGCCAACAAAACTCACAAAAAACTTTGCGTAATTTACAAAGCCATCCCCGTCAAAATAACCTCTAATAAAGTGATGCAGATACGGTTCTGGTATTTCGGGAAACTCCAATACAGCGGATTTATTCGGTCTGAATCCATGTAGCTCCATTAAGTCATGCTTCAATATTTTGCTGTTCAGATTCAAGACATATACACCGGTTTTGGCATTTTGATAAAGAGGTTGATTGGAGTTTATTTCTTTTTTTATCTTTTCCAAAATGTCGGGATCTTTTTGTGAAAAGCTTACTGTTTGGTTATCTTTCGGAAGATTTCCGTCTGCGGCGAAGAATCCTAAAATATAGGCCATATTATTTGACCAGGTTTTGAAATAATCTTCATTGAGCGTGTACTTCCGTTTCCAGCTCCCTCTTGGCCTAAGGGATACATCGTTCGCATGAAGAATTGTTCGGACATATCTTGGTGTAACATTGGCTGCTTTCCCTATCTCAGATGTGCTATATCCCTCTTTATACATGGCGACCATTTCTTTTACATCTAACAAACGTTTTCGTTTTTTCGACAACAAAATATCCCCCTTTTCGATGGTTTTCAAGCTTCAGAAATCGCTTTCAATTATGAAAAAAGCAACACCTGCCCCTCCTTCCTTGTCCACTGCAGCTGTATTGGTTTGCCTCTTTCGATTATACCAAACATATGTTCTTATTCCCATAAAAAAAACACCCTGAACGGGTGCCTTTTGATTAGATGTTTTCGAAGAATAAGCGGATGACGTCGGCGCCTCCGATCACGGTGCCCAACGAACTTCCGATGTTGGCTAAAACGACAATCAGCAGTATTCTCGTGACTTTATTGTTCCAAAATCCTTTTACATGAAGTACATCTTCCGATAGCGTTTCAAAATCCCCCACTTTTGGCTTTCGTATAAGCGCCTGTACGAATCCTGCAAACCAGCCGGCGGCAATCAATGGATTCAATGAGGTGATCGGTGCAGCCACGAAAGCAGTCAAAACTGCAAGCGGATGGCCAAGCGCCAGGGCCGTACCCAAAGCAGAAAAGGACCCGTTCCATAATACCCAGCTAATGGTTTGCTGGGCGCCAGCAGAAGGATTAGCGTAGAAAGTATAAGCGATTAAGGCGATGATCAAGACGGGTATCATCCAGCCGATTAGTTTCGGAAGCTTCGACTTAGGCGGCTGCTTCCTTAACTGGTTTAAATCATGCTCTTGGTGTATTTCCTTGGTTATGCCTGGAACATGAGCAGCTCCAAGAACCGCGACAATCTTTTTACCTGGTGCCTCTTTTATTTTTTGAGAAAGATATTGGTCACGTTCATCTATCAATGGCACTTTTAAACGCGGAAAATTTTCTGTAAAGTCATTGAGCATGGAATCAAGCATATCCTGCGACTTCATTTTTTCCAGCTCTTCCTCTGTAATGGATTCATTACTGAAAATACTATAGACAACCTGCATCATCAGTTTTGCCTTTCCCCAGAACCCCACACCATGCCAAATACGCGAGAAGGTTGTTTGTATATTTCTGTCTGCTAAAACAAGCTCTGCATCGATTTCTTTTGCCGATTCGATGCCCTGTATCATCTCCTGCCCGGCATTTATACCAAATTGCTTGGCCATACGCTTTTGAAAGGAAGAAATGGCCAAATTCATTAACAATAGAGTTGCTTTTTTCTCTTTTATGATATGGAATATATTGGTTTCCGTCCATTTACTGCCTTCGCTGATCGATTGATATCTTTGGTCATCAAGTTCGATGCAAACAGCATCAGGCCTCTCTGCTTCTATTACTTCTTTTACTTGTTCAGCACTGTGTTTCGAAACGTGTGCTGTACCGATCAAAATGATTTCTTTGTCGTTAACCTGGACTCTCGTGATATTTTGTTCTTCCATAAACTACCTTCCTTTACTTTCCCGCAATAGAAATCCTTAGTAACAGGTCGTCAATTAAAAATGTTGCATGACTCTTTCTATTATAAACGTTTTTAAATAGAAGAAAAAGAAGATTCCTCCATCCTTTCCTGCTTACATAAAAAACATGCGAGACAAAATCCGTATTTCACCCCGCATGTTTTTTAGTTGGACAATCAGAATGGTCCCCAATTGATCATCACGCCTATTGTTAACATGATGACGGCAATGACCACCCAGGCAATAAACAAAGGAAAGATGAATTTCAACCACTTTGTCCATGGTACACCTGCCACTGCAAGACTGGCCATTAGAATCCCGGAAGTCGGGAAGATACTGTTCGTTAAACCATCTCCGAATTGAAAGGCCTGAACAGCGACCTGTCTCGTCACTCCCACCATATCTGCGAGCGGTGCAAGCATCGGCATGGAAATCATCGCCTGACCACTTCCGGAGTTTACTAAAAAGTTAAGAAAGGCGCTGGAAATGAACATGCCTATCGCAGCCAATACGGAAGGAAGGCTTTCCAAGGGAACGGACAATGCAAGGACGATTGTGTCTAGTACTTGTCCCTCTTCAAGTACGACAATGACTGCTCTAGCTAACCCGACAACCAATGCTCCGTAGACCAACTTTTGCGTCCCTTGTAAGAAAGTAATGGCGATAGTATTGTAATGCATGCCCGCAATGACTCCTGAAACAATGCCGATAAGCACGAAGAATGCCGCCATATGATTGATGGTCCATCCCATTTCTATCGATGCATATACAAAGAATGCTAACCCCAATCCTACAAAACCTAAGAGGAATTTGTGACGAAGCGTGAATTCCTCTGTCAAGGTTTGAACTTCTTCGTCGTCTTGATAGATTCCCACGATACTTTTTGTAGGATCTTTCATTATTTTCTTCGCATACCGCCATGTGTACCAGATGGTAAGGGATAAAATGACAACAAACACAACGATTCGGAACAAGGCTCCTGAAAACATCGGTAAATCGGCTATTTTTTGGGCAATGCCCACTGTATAAGGATTGATGAACCCGACATTGAAACCAGCAAAGTTGGCACCGAATGTGATAGCCACTGCGATGATTGGATCAAGCTTCAGGGTTCTTGCAATAATCACCCCGATTGCTACGAAAGCGATGACCGCATTAGCCACCGCCCCTACTGCACCCCCGACAGCGAATAAAGTGGAAACAATGGCAATCATCCAAAATTCCCTTCCTCGAGTGAGACGGACTGCGCTATTGATCGCGCCGCGCAAAGCACCGGAACGTTCAATAATTTCAAATGCCCCTCCGGTGAATAAAACCATGAATATAATATCAGCTGATTGAACCATCCCCATCTGAATTGCGGTGAAAATATCCATCGGGCTCAGCCAGGAGCTGTCTGTCTGGGTGTATGTATCTGGAATGACTCTTTCTACACCTTCCACTGTTTCCCTTTCAAAAGTTCCGGATGGAACCAGATATGTAGCAAGTACACCAGCTAATAAGACCAAAAACAAAATCACATAAGTATCTGGCATTTCCCATCGCTTTCTCTCGTTGTTTATTGCTTTCTCCTTTTCGCCTTTTGATAATGCCATTAACCATTTAACCCCCATGTTGTTTATTTAAATTGAGAAGGTGATAGCCTGCTCTCAATTTTTCCCGCTGTCTTCTAAAAAATTAGAATATTTTCATTTTTGCATATATATTAACTTAGCATACAATCAAGCAAAAAGAAAATCAATTTCGCTTGGCGTTTCATGGATTTCATGTAATCTGAAAAAGTCCTTTCAAATCTAGAAGAGATTTTAAAGTTTGTTGTTGATTCTCACTAATCGCTTATCGGTGGATGCTTGCCGCGGGCACGGCCTCAGCTAACTTGGTCAAGAAGATCACTTGACCAAGTGGATCTTCGGCTCGCGCTGTTCCCGCAGGCGTCACCACCGAACGCTTATCGCGGAATCAACAGAGGGTAAACGAAAAAGAAGTGATTTTCTTTGAAAGTCTGGGATCAATGACGTCATCTTCTGATGCTATTTCAAGAAAATATTTGAAGGACATGTCGACCTGAGCTCGTTCCACGAGATCTACGTCTGACAACGTATAGATGGTTTTTAGAAGGAGGTATTTGAACATACGAATGGGATAAACTGCGTTTCGCCCATTATCATGACATTATTAGCTTACTTCCGTCGTAAACGTTGTCCTCTACAGGAAGGGTGTTATAAACGATTGAAGCGAAGAATAGCGAATGGAAACACAGACACGGATATGAGGTCGCCTCATATCCGTGTCTCGAAGGCATGCGCATGCATGGTGCGATGACGATATTCAGTCTTTTTATTAGCACGTACTCTATTTAGAAAAAGTTTTATTCTTTACGCTCTATCCAATATGGGCGGGATCTCATCTGGATCTACTAATATTTCTATGACAGAAGGTCCATTCGTATATTCCAAAGATTGCTCGAATGCATCCTTCATTTCTCCTATCGTCCTGCACTGGAAGGATCGGGCGCCGAATGAAGCCGTGTATTCTTTTATATCCACCCCTTGGTTATACACAGCCCCTACACTATACCCAAGCATTTTCGTCATCCCTTTCTCAACCATGTCCAATCGCCCATTGTTTAAAACGATGAACAATACAGGTAACCTTTGATCTACCGCCATAGCTATTTCTGCTCCATGCATGAATACACATCCGTCTCCCGTTAGACAAGCGACTGTATTGGCAGGTTGAGCCAGCTTCGCTCCGATAGCATATCCTATAGCATGGCCCATCGCTCCAAAGACATCATCAAAATAGAAAGTGCCAGGACGTTCTAAACAGAGGTGTTTAATAGCATAGAAAGAATGGCTCCCATCGTCACCAAACAGGATGGTATCATCAGGTAAAAGGCCCCGCATCGTTTTTATCGCTTCTTTTGCTGATACATAACTTGACGAGTGAGAAATTTCTACGGGCATTTTTTCTTCATGAGGGAATCCAGCATCGACTTCATATGATTGAGGCTTGATCGATAAATGGAAAGTATCCATCAATCTTTTTAATCCGGTGATGTTCTCCTTGATATCACCAATCACCGGAAGGGTAGGTATAGGTAGAGACTTTTCTATGAACTGGTTATCAATATCGAACTGAATGACATGTGACGGAAAGATTGCTTCTGACACCCCTGCTATTGACATATCCGAAAGTTTGCTGCCTATGACAACCATTTCGTCAATCCCGGTTTGCAAATACTCTTTGGTTGATTCATTGCCACCTAGTCCGTAGGAGCCGAGTGATAACGGGTGGTTTGTCGGAAACGTTCCCTTGCCGCCAGGAGTGGTCATCACCGGGATGTTCCAGGTTTCCGCCAACCATCTGATTTCTTCATAAGCACGGGAACGATGGACACCTTTACCGAGAAATAACACTGCCTTTTCCGCTCTGTTCAACCTTTCGACTAAATGGTGAAGGTTGTTGGAAAGAACATCACTCCGCCCATCTGGAAGTAGAAAGGAAAACGGGTTAGTGGCTGTATCCCATATATCCATTGGAATGGACAAATGAACTGGACCTTTCTTCCCCTTTAGGGCTGATTCCACGGCATGTTTAAGCATTATCTCCAAATGCCCGGCTCTCTCTACTTTTGCATTGAATAATGTCACTGATTCAAACATTTTCAGCAAGTCAGTCCCGAAAATAGAAGAATCCTGCCCCACCGGCTTTCCTATCAGATCTGTGGGGGGCTGAGCCGTAAGAAATAAAACCGGTGCATGATATGCTTTCGCTTGAGCCGCTGCAGTCAATAAATTGGTGCCACCAGGGCCTGAAGTGGCAACGGCGATTCCCAGTTTCTCACTGAGCAAAGCGTAACCAGCGGCAGCAAATCCAGCTCCTGACTCGTGTCTTGATAATACAAAAGGCAGGTTTTGTTTTTCACATTCGGCCAATAAAGGGACAAGCGGTTTACCGGGGATTCCGAATACATATTGAATCCCCCAATCTTTCATGTTCTTCACTAACAAAGAAGCTGCTGATTCAGTCATCCTCTTTTTTCCTCCTCATCCCGTTTTGTAACGGCAAAATTAAATGGATGCTGGTACCTTGTCCTTTGGAGGACTCTACGTTTATGGATCCATTATGTGCTTTTACAATGTCGAAACAAATCGGGATTCCCATACCTAATCCGCTTTCTTTTGTTGTAAAAAAGGGAGTCCCCAAATTTTCGACCTCTGCGGGAGTCATGCCTTTCCCTTCATCCCGGATGGTAATTTGAAATTGCTTTTCTTCTTTATAAACCTGCAGCTCTACAAATACCGATCCACCCTCCGGCATGGCTTCAACAGCATTTTTTATAAAATTGATCAACACTTGCTTGATTTGCGACTTATCTATTGGTACAAACAGTTCATTTTCCACTGAGGAGGCAAATTCAATTTGAACTTTACTGAGCCGGGCGTTGCTGTTCATCAGTTCTATAGTATTTCTGATTAATTGAACGACATCGCTGTTTGTTTTTTGTAACTTGGTAGGCTTGCCTAGAAGGACAAATTGATTGACCAGTGTTTTCATTCTTTCGAGTTCATCCGTAATAATTTGTAAATATTTATTGTGTTCATTATTTTCCTTTAAGAGCTGCACCAGACCGATGATGCTTGAAAGAGGATTTCGTATTTCGTGAGCAAAGCCTGCTCCGAGCTTTCCTACTGCAGACAGTTTCTCCGATTGTATGACTTGTTTTTGCAGTTCGTGATAGCTGGTCATATCTCTAAATTGAGCAAATGCACCAGTTAATTGCTGGAAGCTGTAATATAATGGAAGAACATCCACTAAACATATTCTTTCAAGCTCTTTTTGGTGATCGATTAAAGTTGTTTCGGTATTTTCTATTTTTTCTTGCTTCTGTAATGCCCTCATTACATACTCGCTTAACCCGGTGATTCTGTCTATCCCCTGATGGATTGCCTCCCCCTTGGGTATTCCCAGTATTTCTTCTGCTCCTGGATTGTACTCGAGTATTCCTCCACTCTCATCGGTCATGATAATGCCAAGAGGGGCTGAGTTGATCAATACTTGATTAAGCAAGTACAGCTTATGATTTTGCTCTTGCAAACGGATTTCTCCTTCAATGGTATCCACAGCAGAAGACAATAATCCTAAGTGAAATTGATTAGCATAGTCCACCAAGGTCATAATCGAAACAGTACCTGCCAGCTGATTACTGTCTGAGTATGAAAAAGGAGCAGAGTAGCATGCGACTCCCGCAAGACATTCATGAAAATGATCATTTCCTATGAGACCGATCGGTTCTCCATGTTTTAAAGCAAGTGATACAGAATTAGTCCCTACATCCGTTTCACTAAAACGGACTCCTATTGTTATTCCTAAAGAATCGACCATTTGCTTGATGCCTGTATCACCAAAAATCTCCAGTACATAGCCCTCGGCGTCAGTTGTGACAATAAGAGTCGGCACCCCGTCCATATATTCAATAAGCTTTTTCATGAATTCCTTTACAATAGTTAACACTTTTGCATATGTAAGCTGCTTTTGCTGCAATTGCTCTCTTGTAAGTCCTACTTTCAAAAAAGGGATTTCTTCAGGAGACATCCCGTATATGTTTGCACAGGCTTCTTTCGAGTCCTGTATATATTGAGTAAAGTCTTTCACAATAATCCTCCTTTAAACCCTGAACAAAGCCATTTACTACTTTGACGAATTCCATTAATCTTTTTCCATGATAAGTGGTTATGGAGGAAATGGCTATCATTTTTCAACATTTTATTGGTGATCAAGCAATTTCAAGTTCCTATTTGCTTAGTTGAAGGACCACTGTGTAAAAAGATTTGCACCTTTTCCTGTCACACAGATTGTTTAGCGGCGAGCGACTAGTCCACCTTATTTCGACAGCATGTAACTGAATTCCTTATACTTTTTCATAATACCATATTTATACATTTGGCGAACGCTATCTTTTCTTGACATGTACGATGCACAGGATGATTGCGAACAAATCGAACAAACAGCCTTTTGTCGAGCGCAAGCTTTTTCTCTGTCAAAAAAACAGGCACAATTCGATTTGTGCCTGTTTCTGGGAATAGAACAAGAAAACTCACTATCACTATTTCAAATATGTTTTACCATCTTGTTGGTATACTTTATTCTCTTTTATCAGGTTCCCGAGTGCCCTTTTGAACGCTGACTTGCTTATGTGGAAGGTTTCCCTGATTGCCTCGGCGTCGCTTTTGTCTCCGAATTCCATTGCCCCTCCCCTTTTTTCTAAATATTCCAAAATGGATTCGGCATCATCTTTCATACCTTCTTGCTTAAGCGGCAACAATGTTACATTTATAGTGCCGTCATCCTTCACGTCGATAATGCGACCGGTTACTGTCTCTCCTATCCTGGGCTCTTTTTTTCGTTCATGGGGATGGATAAATCCTCTGTATCCTTCTTCAGATAGAATAAAGGAACCCGCTTTTGTAGAGCGATACACGCGTCCGGTAATACGGTGCTGTAAGAGATCAGGCGAAGCAGGTACCAAGTCTGCCATTACATCCGCTTCATTGATTGGTTTTGCCAGTAACCGTCCTTTTTTATCGAAATCTAGGCTGACAAACAAATAATCCCCGCTAATAGGCCAGACTTTCTTTAATAAAGGCAGGTCATCACTGGAGACAAGGATTTCTTTTGGAATCCCTATATCCACGAAAACACCGAGATTCTCTACAACCTCAACTACTTTCGCCCAGCCATAAGAGTCTAGACTGGCCTCGGGAATAGTCTCGGTTGCAAGAAGTTTCCCTTTTCTATCCTGGTAAACAAACACCTTTATTTCTTTCCCTGGTTGCAGATCGGTATTTATTTCCGGAAGCAATAAGGTTTCTGTTCCTATACTAACTAAAAATCCGTCTGTCACGGAATTTGTGATTTTTGCTCGTTGGATGGTTCCTGGTTGAAGCTCGCTCATTTTGTAACCTCTTTCTTTTATGGAGAATTTTTGCTACCTATCATTATAACCGAGCCCTAAGGAAATAAAAATGAAAAGGGCACATTCCAGCTTTTTTACTCATGATAAAGTCATTTGTCCTCAAGTATATCAACTATATATTGCTTCAAATCAATATATCTAAATTTGATATTGTTTTTATCTCGAATTGAGATATATAATCAAAGTAACAAGAGAAGAAAACGCTTTATCATCCAACCTAATCCTAAGGGGGATTTGTCATGAGCCAACCAGTGAGAGAAAATCTGATGGAACAATTATGCGACTTGACGACCTTGAACAAAGATGATGTATTGAAAATGACCGATGAAGAAGTCGAATATTATCATTGGCTCTATCTTGAAGAATCGGTTTACGACCTTATGTAACGATAAATAGATGCGATTGTATTCCTCGCAGCCTGCGTTCAACCGCGGGCTGCTTTTTGGTTGCGTGAATTTTTGGTATCATTGGCTCAGTGGATGGAAAGTCAAAGTCTAAGAGGTGCTTTAATGAAAATATTAGTAGACGCAGATGCTTGCCCCGTAAAAGAAATCACGATAAATATTGCAGAAAAATATGGCATTCCTGTAATTCTTGTGAAAAGCTTTTCCCATTTTTCCGCACAAGATGAGTTAAGCAAAGCGGAAAACATTTACGTGGATACAGGTGCGGATTCGGTGGACTATCGTATCATGCAGATTGCCAATGAAAAAGACATCATTATCACACAAGATTATGGCTTGGCATCCCTCGCTTTGGGTAAAGGTTGCATTGTCCTTCATCATAAAGGATTTGCTTATCACCCATCAACGATAGATGAAATGCTCCTCATGCGACACGCCAATGCCAAAGCGCGAAGAAGCGGTAAACGGACAAAAGGACCAAAACCGCTAACAGTAGAAGATAAGGAAAAGTATCAAGTTTTACTTGACAGAGTTTTAAGCGAACGAACTATCCCCTAGTGCTCCTTTCCCTCTTTTCCTTTCGCCAAAATAGGTGTTTATCCATTTCACTTTCCGCTCTCAACCATATGCTGAATATGTAAAGGAGTAGACGAATTGCTCACGAACAATTGCGGAGAGGAGTAGAATATAATGGAACCTCATCATGTGCCTGTCCACCAATATAACGATCCAACCTTTTATCGGTACCCAGTCGAAGGGAATGAAATGGAGAGAAACTTCTTCTTCGGTCCGCTGGGAGCAGGATTGGTTGGATTCGGGCTGGGATATTTAGGCGGTGAACTTTTCGGAAATCCTGCAATCGGTTATCCTCGTCCGGGACCATATGGTTATCCCGGCGGGCCGTATTATGGCGGATATGGCTATCCGGGTGGCGGACGTCCCCCATTCTATGGAAGACCGCCTTATTATGGATATCCACGCCCTTAATCAAAAAAGTTCTTTCATGTGAATTTGGAGCATTGCAAACCTGATAAAACTTTGCTATATTTTAGATACAATTTTTATATGCTTTACTTCAAATTTTTTGGAGTGAGGATAGAGGTGCAAAAACCAATAGTACGCTGCCGTAAGATGATGAGGTCTGAAGAGGGCGGCCGAAAGGGGGATTTGCCGAAGTGGACGGAAACTCATCGTTTCGATTCGCTGGTTCTGTATTCAATAAATACAGGGCTGTCATATAACCTATTGTTATATGGAGGGCTATCTCACGCATCAGAACGATGTCATAGTGATGCAGCAGCGATGCCCTCGTTGCTGTTTTTTTGTGTGATACATGTTGATTATCATTCAAAACCGCGCTTTGCTCTCGTGGGATAGCCTCTATTCACCAGAAGGCAGAAGGCTTCAAGCCTTCCTTTTAAAATCATGAATAGAGGTGCAGAAAAATGGATTTTGGGCGAATTTTAACAGCAATGGTTACTCCTTTTGATCAGAACGGTGACATTGATTATCAAAAGACTGAAAAACTGATCAACTATTTAATTGCCAATGGTACCGAAGGATTGGTTGTTGCAGGTACTACAGGTGAGTCCCCAACATTGACGAAAGAAGAAAAATTGAATTTGCTGCGATTTACAGTGCAAACAGTGAACAACCGAGTGCCTGTCATTGCGGGAACAGGGTCAAATAACACCCGTGATTCCATCGATTTTACTCGGGCTGCCGAAGCTGTCGGTGTCGATGCGACTATGTTGGTGACTCCTTATTACAACAAACCGAACCAGGAAGGAATGTATCAGCATTTTCGCTCTATAGCAAGGGCGGTGAAAAAGCCTATCATGCTATACAATATTCCTGGAAGAAGTGCAGCAGGCATGATACCGGAAACGATCATTCAACTATCGAAGGAAGAAAATATTGTCGCTATTAAAGAAGCTGGCGGCAACTTAGATGACATGACGGCCATCATCAGTGGAACGGATGAAAACTTTCATTTATATAGTGGAGATGACGGACTTTCTCTGCCTGTTTTGGCTATAGGCGGAAATGGAGTAGTTTCTGTTGCATCTCACATAATCGGCAATGAAATGAAAGAAATGGCCGTTAGCTTTTTCAACGGTGATCACCGAAGAGCAGCCCTGCTTCATCAAAGCCTGCTGCCATTGATGAAAACCTTATTCATGGCTCCAAGCCCTGCGCCAGTTAAAGCAGCTTTGTCTTATATGGGCATTGACACAGGTCCTGTACGTCTGCCGATGGTTCCGCTCGAAGCGGACGAAAAGCAATTATTATACCGGCAGCTTCAATATTATATCGATGACCAGGCTGCCAATGCTTAAATAAGCCTAATAAAACCCCTCCTGTTACGAGAAATTAACAGGGGGGTTTTTTGCTGTAGACCCTATGGCCCGTTTAGTTATCGCAGTTGATTTAGAGAAGTATTGCTTGATAATGTTTTCATCCGAGTGAGGAATGGCTTCTCCTCTAATCATCTGGCATCCATTGATACATCCCCCGGTTAAAATGATTAAATCCCCTTCTTCAGCGAGATTTAGCGCAGCGATAATTCCTTCTTCTCTTGAATAGGTATAGGTAATATGTGTTTGCTCTGTTTCTGAGAATCCAGACAGTACGTTTGCAACAATTTCTTCTGGTTCTTTATAGCCGGGATGATCAACGGAAATGACATACTTATCGGCTTGTCCATCCGCCGCTTCTCCCATTTTCGGCATCTTATTTTCATCCCGGATACCTACTCCCGTCACCATTAAAATGAATCTGCGGAAGGCGAGTTTCTTTACTTCATTCACCAGGTTGCGAAGTGCTTCCGGGGTATGAGCGTAATCCAGCAATATGGTAGCTTGGATTGGCGTTTCGACTAGCTGAAACCTCCCTTTCGGCCCATTTATGGTTGGCATGGCCTCCAGGATTTTTTGGTAAGGTACACCTACGTGGATAGCAGTACAAACAGCAGCCAATAAATTGGAGATGTTATACCCGCCGATCAACGGAGTTTGGACAAGGGAAGACTTGCCATTGATGGTAAGCAGAAAAGTTGATTCCTCCTTTTTTGTACTGATATTGCAAGCAAAAACATCGGCGTCTGGATGTCCGTTTATGCTATATGTCAGCAATGGACCTTGGTACATATCGAGGATGTCATCTGCCATACCCTTATCGTCCAGGTTTACGACAGCTTTTTCTGCTTGTTTAAATAATTTTAATTTCGCCTTTTTATAATTTTCGAAGGTTTTATGGAATTCCAAATGTTCGCTGGATATATTGGTATGGACCCCTATCTGGAACATCATGCCCTCTACCCTTTTTTGTTCGATCGCTATTGAAGATACTTCCATTGCAGCTGCCTGTTCCTTCCTCATAGAGAATTGTTCAAAAATATAGTGGAGCTCCGGTGCTTCCGGTGTTGTAGGCGTGGTTGGTTGGAAAGGAATAGGACCTTCAGAAGTCATTGTGCCAATTGTCCCGATGGATCCTGTCGCTACGCCCATTTGATTAAGCAAGGAATAGGTATAAGCGACAACCGTTGTTTTTCCGTTGGTCCCTGTGACCCCGATAGTTGTTAGCTTTTTATACGCATGCTGATAAAATAATATTGAAAAATGTGCGAGTGCTGTCCTAGCGTCTCTCACTATCACAAAGGTCCGATCGGGATAGGCTGCTGCCAGTCGTGAAAGTTTTGATTCATTGCTGCCGATGATGGCCGAAGCCCCTTTTTTGATAGCCTCTTCTATAAAAAGATGACCATCCTGTTGCTCCCCTTGCATACAGAAAAATGCAGCATTATTTTCAACCCTCCGGGAATCATAGCGCAGGGAGCTAATTTCAGCAAATAACGGACCATGAATTTTTTCCGCATTCAGTATATTCTCGTTGCCGAAGTTAATATTCATGTTTCACAACCCTTATCATAAATGAAGTGATTCCAAGTTATTTGCTTCTTACGATTCCCGATAATAGACCGATTACTCTTTTGTTTTTTAAGAAATATCCTAGCTTATATGCCTTTAGAATAGTACCCTTTTCCCCTCTTCCAGACATTACATCTTTTCACTATAGCAGGCTGACTATTTCATTCGTCTTTCCTTTTCATGCTACCTTCATAAAAAGATATCGTACCTTAAAAAGCCTTACGCCATTCTCGACCAATTTCCAAATCAACCTGAAATATACAATTTTTTGTAATAAATGCTAAATATAACGAAAGATAAACCGATAGAAGATATGAGTGTCCAATTAAGTCTCTATTTATTAAAAATTCTTAGGAGGCGAAATGATGAGGAAAATGATAAGCATCACTTTGACAGCTTTATTATTTATCCCTTTGTTCATAGGAACTGATACAGCTTCTGCAGCTTCGCGACAGGGTAAAATAATAAATCCCCCATCAGAATTATCAAAAAAAGAATCGTTCAAGCAACATGTACTAGAAAACCTCAAAGACGATTATCCCAATGCACAATTTCTTGATAAAAACTTCAGAGAAGGTGAACGATATCAGAAACAAGAGATGATATTGGGAGGTTCCGATTTTACTATCGCTGCTCCAGCCCCCCCTCTTACCTCACTTGAGGTATATGCGGCTATATCATCTAACTATCCAGAGTATGAATACTTTAGTTCAAACCAATTATCTTCCGTTCAAGATCATGGAGGAGAAGAATTATACATTGTGACTGCCGAACTTGGATACGGTTTCCAAAGAAATGCTGCATTCAATGGAAGTCAATTATCGGAAATAGATAGAGAAAATATTGATTTGGAAGGTGACTCCATTGTAGATGGTTGGTTCATTTGGTGGGATGCAAGCGGTAATGAAAATGGTTTATTCACTTACGAAAATACTTCAACCAATTCACCTTGGAACACTATGTTTGATAGAATGAACATTAAATAATACATTTTGAAAGGCGTTGAAAAATGATTGTAGGTACCGTATCTCCAGCACAAGGATATTCTACGTATTCACAAGCTACAACTAGTAGAAAAAATGAAATAACCAAAACAACTTCTCACGATGATACTTCGGCTAATAACCAGGATTTCCGTTTGAAAAAAAGTAATTCATCAAGTGTGTGGGGAGAACTCGCAACAAAATACGATGTTCGGAATGCCACTTTCGACGAAATTAACTCCATTTCGAAAACCTTGTATGATAATGGAGAGATTTCCTTAAAAGATGTAGCTATTTTAACTTTTGATCAGAAAAAAGCTACAGATTATCTGAAACAAAAAGTACCGGGTTTAACTTCCGAGGAATTTACGATGTACCAACATTCAGTGAGTAGCGAAGGAGCCAGAGACTGGATCGCGGAGATGGAAGCAAGAGCCCAAAAAGATTTTGAGTATGGAAATTTAATCGGTTTTCAAAACAGCAAGAAAGTTCTTAACATCCTTCATAAATTGGATTCTATGTAAACGATAAGGATAGAGACTGGACACTCTTTAACAAGAGTAAAGCCCTCCAAGCATGTAATTCGCAGGGGGCTTTACTCTATTTTTATACGATTTTAGATTCTGTCTCTGTCCTATTGTACTCCTAAGACTCCTCAATGTTCATAGTTGCTGTTAAAATACTCTCAAGGTGCTCTTGTCTTTTTGATGGCTGAATGCTTGTTGGTTCGTCGTTACATTGAAAACCTGTTGAAATGGATTTCTTCTTTAGGGTGTTGCTACTCTGCAATCAATTCATGGACTCCGTAAACAAACCAACATTTTCGGTTGTCTTGTTTCTCAGGAAGCTATTGAAAATTATCCTTTAATGCCTTTTCCAATAACTGGAGGCAACGTTCCAGCTCAATTTTTAATTGTTTTTTATATGCCTTGGCCTTCTCTTTTCCTTCCTCGGTGAATTGATAATAAACAACCTCCTGGTAGACTGCTCCCTCTTTCTTCTCTTTTTGCTGAAAAAGGATGCCTTTTTCAATTAGATCATGCAGTGCTTTATATATTTCCGGATGGTTTGGTCTGTATCCTAAATCCCGAAACTCTTCTTTCAGCAAGTCACGAAGTTTCAATCCATACAAATGGTTGTTTTCTATTAATGTAATTAAGTATAATTTTAAAAAGGCCCGCTGTTTCACTAAAAATCCACTTGGTTGTCTCTCCATTTGACTACCTCCTTTAGGAAATCCTTGTTGATTGGACGTGTGTTTGTTTAGAAGGGTATCATCTTTTATTGGGGCGAGTATAAAGGGTTCATAGTGTTTATTTAGAACATAGTTTAATTAGAATTTAATAGGTGAAAAACAAAGGAGCTTTTCAACTCCCCGTTTTTAAATCAGCAGATTGAACAAATCTTGATCTTTGTTAATTTCTATATAAGCGAACCCTTTTTTGTTCATTCTGTCGATCAAGGGCTCATAATCTTTTTTATGTTTCAGTTCGATGCCGACAAGCACCGGCCCCTTATCACGATTATTTTTCTTTGTGTATTCAAAGCGTGTGATATCATCGTCTTTTCCTAACACGTCTTCCATAAATTCTCTTAAAGCACCTGCACGCTGAGGAAAACTAACGATGAAATAATGCTTGAACCCTTCATAAATCAAGGAACGTTCTTTGATTTCTTGCATCCGGTCAATATCATTGTTTCCTCCGCTGATGATGCAGACGATGTTCTTCCCTTTGATTTGGTCCTTGTAATAATCAAGTGCCGAGACAGGTAAAGCGCCGGCAGGCTCTGCAACTATTGCATTTTCACTATACAAATCAACCAAAGTAGTGCTTATTTTGCCTTCGGGAACCAAAACAATATCATCAATCACTTCTTTCCCGATTTCAAATGACAACTTGCCCACCTGCTTGACACTTGCTCCATCTACAAATTTATCGATATTATCCAAAGGATAAACCCGGTCATGATCAAGGGAAAGCTTCATTCCCGGTGCCCCTTCTGGTTCCACCCCGATTACCTGGGTGGAAGGACTGATATTTTTTATATAGGATCCGACACCAGAAATCAAACCACCACCGCCGACTCCCATAAACACATGGGAAACGGGCTCGTCAATCTCTTCCAATACCTCCAAGCCGATTGTTCCTTGCCCCGTTATGGTTCGATAGTCGTCGAATGGATGGATAAACGCCATGGCATTTGCTTCACAAAAAGCGGTTGCTTCCTGGTATGAATCATCAAAAGTATCTCCAGTCAATACAATTTCCACAAACGGTCCGCCAAAAAACTCCACCCTGTCCACTTTTTGACGCGGTGTCGTAGCCGGCATGAAAACTCTACCTTTAACGCCCAAGGCCTTGCATGAATAGGCAACACCCTGGGCATGATTTCCGGCACTGGCACATACCACACCGTTTTGCAGTTCCTCACTGTTCAGGCTTTGCATAAAATGATAGGCACCTCTGATTTTAAAAGACCTGACTACCTGTAAGTCCTCTCTTTTTAAATAAACATTGCATTGATATCGCTCGGATAAAATGGAATCTTTTTGTAAAGGAGTTTTTACCACAACGTCCTTAAGCATTTGATGTGCGATGATAATATCTTTTACTTCAACGGTATTTAGCTTTGTACTCATGTCCCACATATCCTTCCTGCTGAAAAAATTGTTAGCACAATACTACCATAAACAAGCGAATTGTAAACATTATTTTTTATATTTTCTTAAAATTTAGACAAGAGAAAAAAGCAGTACGAACGGAACGTCTGCTTTTCTCTGCAGTTTTATTGGCAAGTGCCTTCATATTTTCTTGTTTAAAGAAACACGGATTGCCTTCCTGTTGGGCAATACCGTTAAAAACAATGAACAAAAGACGAATAAAAAACCGATCCATTGCCATTGATCGATTGCATCATGAAAAACAGTAACCCCAATCAAAACAGATACAATCAATTCCACAGAAGACAGAATTGCCGCTTTGCTGGACTCTACATAGGTAAGCCCCATCGTATATAACAGATATGCTGCAATCGTGGAAATCAAGGTGATTCCGGCAATTACTTCCCAGACCTCTATGATGAAAAAAAGCTGTCCTTTTCTCCATATGCCGCTGGTTGGCAACATGAAAAAGCTTCCGCACAGCATTGCATAGAAGGTGACAGTAAGTGGGTGATAATAGCGGCTTACCAGTTTACCAATCACACTGAACAACGAACAGAACAACCCCGCAGCCAGGCCAAGTATAGTGGTGACAAACCCCAGGCCCGCATTTCCACCAGGAAAATAACCGATAACGAGGGCGCAACCTATGATAGTGAAAAAGATTGCCATTCCTTTTTTCCAGGTCATTTCTTCTTTAAAAAAAGCATAGGCAGTCAAGGCCGCAAATACCGGCGAAGTATAAACAAAAATGACCGCAATCGAAAGGGACGCCCTTTCAATCACTTCAAAGTAACACCAGTTAAACAAGGCAATGCTGATGATTCCCAAGACAAAAAAGTAAGGAACGTGTCTCCATTTTATCCGTAAGTATTTTCTGGCCATAGTAGCTATTAAACCAAAAAGCACCAGGCTCGACGAAGCCAGCCGAACAGCAACAACCTCCCAGGGAGTGAACCCGAAACGATACAGGTAGGTGACAAACAATCCTGTGCTCCCCCAGAAAGCTGCTCCAATTATGATAAAAGCATATGCAGTAGATGAGTTCATGTTGAATCTCATTGCTATCTACCTCCTATTCTCTCTTTCTACAAGGATATATATAACAACGAATTTTGGTTGGTTTATCAGGATTATGTCAGGGAGCATAAGCTGGTAGTCATGGCATAGACATTACGCTAAACGTAAAGGTCGTTCCACCAGGAATAAAACAAGGTTATTGACCTAAAAAAACCGGCTTCCTTTTTTCCAGAAAAGCTTGCACACCTTCTTTATGGTCTTTTGTCTGCGACAATACCTGTTGAATTTTCGATTCTTTCCTCAGAAAATCATCCATTTCTGCTGATGCTTGATTTAACATGCGTTTGACGTATTTATGTGTTCCGATTGGTCCGGAAGCCAATTGAACTGCCCAGGAATGGGCGACTTCTTCTGCCTTGTGTTCCGATAAGAGACTGATGATTCCAAGCTCCTCCGCTTCTTTTGCTTCCAATTCCTTTCCTTCCAGGATCCATTGTTTAACCAATGGCACAGAAATTCTCTGCGAGAGAAATTTCATCAGCCCCAAATCAGGTATCAATCCTATTTGCCGGAAACTAAGAGCAAACACAGCAGATTTATCCGCCACTATAAAGTCAGCAGCAAGAGCCAGGCTGAAACCGGCTCCTGCCGCATAACCTTGTACAGCGGCAATGACTATTTTGTCCAGCTCAGTCAACAATCGGGGAAGACGAGAAGCAGCCTCCATGTATGCAGATACATCCGCTTGACTCTGAAGATTTTGCATGGCGCGAATATCTCCGCCTGCACAAAACGACTTCCCTTTTCCAGTTAAGACTATCAATTTAACCCTATCGTCCGATTCCCATTCGGAAAGCTGGTCCGTCAATTGTTTCATAAGCTCCAGAGACAAACAATTTCTTCTTTGCGGATCATTTAAACGTATATGTCCAATACCTTCCGTTATAGTTGTTTCGATTAGTTGTTTAGCCATTTGCTACCTCCCATGATAAATTAACACATGCCATTTCAACTTCCAATGTTTTTGTATGTTTCGCGAAGATTGCGCTTCAACAATTTTCCGCTGGGATTTTTCGGCAGCGTGTCTGCAAACTCGATATACTTAGGTACCTTATATTTGGCAAGCTTTGCTTTACAGAATCGCAAAATTTCTTCCCTGCTTATCGTGCTTCCCTCTTTTGCTACGATGATCGCCGTGACAGCTTCAATCCAGTAGGAATCCGGAATTCCGATGACAGCTGCTTCAGATACCCCTTCCATTTCATAAAGTGTTTCTTCCACTTCTCTGCTGGATACATTCACGCCGCCTGTATTGATCATGTCTTTCTTTCTATCAATGATCGTTATATAACCTTCTTCGTCCATGACTCCTAAATCTCCGCTATGGAACCATCCTCCACGAAAAACTTCCGCGGTTTTTTCTGGGTCATGCAGGTAGCCTTTCATAGCATGCGGGGTACGATGGACGATTTCGCCAACTTGATTCCTTGCCACTTCCTTATCATATTCATCCACTATCTTCGTTTCGACATGCAAGACAGCTCTCCCGGCAGCACCCAGTTTGCGCAACTGATCTTCTGGCTGCAGGGCTGCAGCAAGCGGAGCGACTTCTGTTTGTCCATAGAAATTCCAAAACCTAGCCTGCGGAAGTTTTTCCATTAATTCTTTGAGTATCTCCCTGGGCATGATGGCAGCACCATAATAGCATTTTTGCAAAGAGGAAAGGTCCCTTTGTCCGAAATCAGGATGCCTTAACATCGCTATCCAAACGGTTGGAGGACAAAAAAGTTGAGTGGCTCGCTCTCTTTCTATGGTTTCAAGGATAGCTTCAGGGCTTGCCTGAGGAAGTATGATACCGGTTGAGCCGACATAGATGCCGGGACCGAGAAATACATGAAGCTGTGCACTGTGGTAGAAAGGCAATGCATGGACGGCGACATCCGAAGCCTCCATTTTCCCTTCTATGATGCTGCTTACATATTCTGCTATCAAGCTTTTATGGGTAAGCATGACCCCTTTCGGTTTTGACTCAGTTCCGCTTGTATAAAGAACATGGGCAAGGTCATCATCCCGAATATCCTCCTCTACCAGGTCAGATTCTATATCTTCTTTCAATTCAGAGAACGGTTTCCAATTTTGCCGCTTTTTCATGGAAATGTCGGTATCCATCAAATACCTCCATGATATATTGGAACCACTACGCAGAACGGCTTCATCCATTCGATCTGCATACTCGGCAGGTGCGGCCATGCCTTCGATACCGGCATGGTCGAGAATATACTGAATGTCTTCTACATGAAGCATATAATTGAGCGGCACCATAACAGCACCTATTCTTGCCAGTGCAAAATTCAACACGACGAAATCGAGGCTGTTGTTGGATAAAACAGCGACCATGGTTCCTTTTTGAAGTCCATCTTTCCTCATCCCGGCTGCCGTCCGGTTGACCACATCTTCCAACTGTTGGTAAGTGAATCGTTTGCCAAGGTACTGGATAGCTGGTTTGTCAGGATATCGGCTGCTTGTCCGGACCAATAAATCGGATAAAGTGTTTCTCCTTGCGCGTTCCAATAAAGCTGGAGCGGATTTCAATTCACGCAACTCTTCGCCCATGTTCAGTCACTCCTTTTCCCTTGCCCTATAAATGAAAGGGTTTTCATTTATTATAATTTAAATTTTCAGAATTACAACATGTTCATCATAAAAGCTTTCTCGTCATGACCGAAAAAAAATAAGCAGAAAGCTGTGGCTTCTGCTTATTTTCCGGGACTTGCAAGTTCCAAGTCTTTCTGTATATCGATTTTAAGCCGGAATTTATGAAACAAATCCTCTTCGAGCTGGTGATAATACTGCTCACTGACAACACCGTTGGCGCCTCTTAAGATTTCTGTAGCATAGTGAAGCGGCGGCGCCAATTCTTCCGACTTATCAATCACGATAAAGGTCAATACATTTTCGAGTACATTCCCGTCTACTTCCACGGAAACAAATGCCGGACGGTAATGGTTGCCATGTACACCTTCCCGCATAAACAAGTAATCTAACGCTTCTTTTTTCAATTCGTACACTTTACCTTCTACATACCCATCGGATTCGATAATATCTGCCCTGCCTCCATCTTTCGCAGCGCGGGTATATGCAAGCGAAAAGTTATTAGCTTTTCCGCAACCGATCACTTTGGTAAAGTATTCCGCTACGCCGGCAGTGGTAAAACGCTCCGAATCCATACAGGAACCATACGCGAAATAACGGAACACGGCCTTATCCAAATGGAGATGGCATTTCCAATCACCGAATTTCACTTCTTGCAGTTGTGCAAGCGAAAAAGTTCCATTGACATAAACAATTGCTTCCATCTCTCCGGCATCGCTGTAAATGGTCTGAACGACTTTTTCATACCGATTCGTCTTTTCTGGAAAACTTTCCAATTCACTCAACTGGTTTAGTAAGTCCGACGATACTTCATACACTTCCCCATATACTCGGTGAAAAGAGCTAACTCCCATTACAGGATAACCGTTACCAGTATCGTATAATACACCTTCTGTCCAACTTTGTCTTGCGATGCAGTCGGCATTTTCCAGTAAATGATGGTTTGGTTCATTTTCCCTCAAGGTGCCATACACAAAGACTAAATGATTGCTAGACATCATGACTCTCCCTGAAATTTATTTGAATTATTATCATTTAAGAATAATTATTATACAGCTAATTATTATAGCAAGTTATACCAGTTATTTCAACAGAGAATTGGATAATTGCGGCAGTTTCCTGATCTGCTTCAGCATTTCACTTGACCTCCTCCTTCAATCAAGTATTTATAAGAAGTCAATGTCGAAAGTCCCATTGGTCCCCTGGCATGAAGCTTTTGAGTACTTATGCCAATCTCGGCGCCAAAACCGAATTCAAAACCGTCTGTAAATCGTGTCGAGGCATTGTGATAGAGAGCGGCGGCATCGACAGATTGAAAAAACGCTTCTACACTCGGAGCCGATTCGCTAATAATGGCCTCGCTGTGTTTGGAGCTATAAAGGTTGATATGTTTAATGGCTTCCCATACATCCTCTACTATTTTCAAAGCCACCATGTTGTCCAGGTATTCCTCTGCCCAATCTGCAGCATCTGCTGGTTCTATGGCAAGATCACTCAGTTCCAGCGCATTCCTATCCCCTTTGATCATCACACTTTCTTCTTGTAGGGATTCAATTAACAAATCCAGATGCGAATTGGCCCAATCTCTTTGGACGACAATCGTTTCGATAGCATTACAGACCGAGGGCCGTTGTGTTTTCGCATTTACCGCAATGGAAACGGCCATTTCTGGATTCGCTGTTGCGTCAATATATAAATGGCAGTTCCCAGCCCCTGTTTCAATCACCGGTACTGTTGCCTCTTGGACGACCGTTTCGATTAGTTCACTTCCTCCGCGCGGTATTAACACATCAAGGTACTCGTTAAGCCGAAGCATTTGCCGGACAGTGTCATGGCTATTATTCTCCAGTAGTTGTACGGATTGGAAAGAAAGCTCCGTATTTTCCAAAGCGGAACGGATTGATTTTACGATGGCTAGGTTGGAAAAAGAAGCAGAAGAACTGCCTCGCAACAAAATGGCGTTTCCAGTTTTCAAACATAAGCAAGCAGCATCCAATGTGACATTCGGCCTTGCTTCATAAATCATCCCGACTACACCTATCGGTACAGAAACCCTTTTGATTTTCAGTCCGTTCGGCCTTGACCATTCTGACAAACACTGTCCGACTGGATCCGTTAAATCGATCAAGTTTTTAACAGCATCCGCCATGTACATAAGCCGTTCTTCCGTCAGCAAAATCCGGTCGACAATGGATTCAGACAAATTTCTGTTGCGGGCAGCTGCCAAATCCTTTTTGTTTGCTTCCAAGATCAATTCTTTATCTTTCTTTACTTGATCAGCGACTTTTAGCAATGCCTCATTTTTTTGTTTCGTTGTGGCAGCAGACAGCTGTCGTGTTGCTTGTTTGGCAAGAGTTGCTTTTTGCAGTAGTTCACTCATTCAAAATCCCCTTTTCTATTACCATTTTATCGCGGTGCACGACTTCCGGATGCTTACTTCCTGTTACCTCCATGGCTTGCGTGCTGGACATACCTGCCACTTTGTCAAGAGATGAGAAAGAGTAATTGACTTGCCCTTTCCCGATGATGAGTCGGTCCTGATTGAGAATTTCAATGACGTTCCCTGGTGAGAAATCTCCTGCTATATCGGTGATCCCTGCAGGCAGCAAGCTTTTACGGCCATGCACGATCGCTTGTTCCGCCCCTTTATCGATCGTTATCTGGCCAGATATATTGGAATGATAGGCAATCCATTGTTTTGGCTTCCTCCAGCTGACCAATCCTTCTTTTCCTATATATGTCCCTTCCCCTTTACCGACGACAATTGTTTCGAGTATTCCCTCCCCTGTATTTCTTCCGATAAAGACGGGCACTCCAAGATCGAGGGCAGTCTTTGCAGCAAGTAATTTGGATTTGATGCCTCCGGTCCCCCATTTGGATCCAGAAGAATGATCCATTTTTCTTAAATGAGAATCTGTTATTTTCGGTATATAAGAAATTTTTTCAGCAGCAGGATGGCAAGAAGGATTTGCCGTGTAGATACCATCCATATCGGTGAACAAGACTAACAGGTCGGCGTTCAACAAACCGCTTACTAGCGCAGCGAGCATATCGTTATCACCAAAGGTAAGTTCATCCACAGACACGGAATCATTCTCGTTGATAATCGGAATCACCGAGCGTTTCAGCAATTCTTCAAGCGTATGGAAAACATTAGAATACTGATTTATATCTGAAAAGACGTTACGTGTTAGTAACAGCTGTGCTGTAACAATGTCATACCGATCAAAAGCTTCTTCGTAAGCATGCAGTAATTTCCCTTGTCCTACAGCGGCAGCAGCCTGTTTTCCCTTGATGGTTTCCGGCCTTGTTTTATATCCAAGTGCGCGGAAACCGGCAGCCACGGCTCCGGAAGAAATCAAAATGACTTGATGTCCGCTTCGCACTAACCGTGTTATTGCAGCTACGTGTTTACTCAGCTTTATTTCACTCAACCCACCGTTTGTTTTGGCTAGTGAACTACTCCCTATCTTGACAATCACCCTTTTTTTCATCTCTCTTCCCTCCTTTCTGATAGCGACCGCCATATTGGCCGCTATCTTTGGTCAATGCCTGTTTAAGTGACCAATACAAAAAACCACTCCATCCTGCATGGATCACCATGCAAAGGACGAAGTGGGTATGTTTCCGCGGTACCACCTTTGTTGGCATACACGTGCGTATGCCCTCTCTCTTCCGTAACGAGGAAAACGGTCTATTGTCCGACAGCTCGAAAGATAGGTTCGGTTGGCTCGATGTGTAAGAAACTTTCAGCCGGTGGTTTCTTTTCTCTTTCCACGGAAGATCAACCTACTGGTCTTTTTCCTTGCTTTTTACATATTTGTATTATTATCGAACAAAATATCAGAATTGTCAATCATTTTATTGCTTATCAGGAGTTTCTTGCTCCTGTGTTATTATTTCGGCAATGTTGCTGGATTCCCAGCGTTTTGCCGTGTTCTCATCGACTTCATAGGTTTTTCCAGATCGGAATAATTCTCCATGGAAAGCGGTTTGCACCTTCATTTTTACAGATACCATATTTCCTCTACTCCTTTTTACGTTTGATTCTTATTCTTATCTCTTTCTATAACAGTATAAAAAAAACGGAAGCAGAAGAAAATATATTCGTTTACTTCAATACAAAAGTGCTCTTATTGATCCAATTTATTTGAGGAATTTCTTTTAATTCTTCAACCAACTGGATAAGGGCGTCATCTTTTTGTTTAGCTTCAAGCATACAGTCGATTTGCTCAGTCGTTCCACTTACTTTCCGTGCAAACTCGACAACCATATTTACATCCAAAAAGTCTGCATGGTGGCGAAAGTTCTTTTTATTTTTCGGACTGGAAAGGTGAATCTTGACCGGCAGATCAGACGTTCTCCAAGTTTCCAATACCCTTGGCCAATCCAAACACCAGTCCGATTCTTCATGATTGGCTATGTGATGATGCAAATCAAATACAGTCGGAACTCCAAGTTTTTCCGAAAGATACAGCACATCTTTAAGTGTAAATGTCTTATCATCATTTTCAAGCATAATCATTTGCTGTAATTCTTCGTTCATTCTGCTCCAGTTATCAATAAACTTTTCAAGTGCTTTTTCTTTATCACCATATAAGCCTCCGACATGCAGAACGCAACGGTGCTTTACTGGAATCTTCATCGCCGATAACAACCGATGATGGTATCTCAATGTTTTGACCGAAGCTTTCAAAATTTCTTCCTTAGGGGAATTGAGAACCACAAAATGATCAGGGTGGAAATCAATGCGCATATCATTTGCAAGGGCATATGCACCGAGTTGCTGAAGATCTTCCTCTAATGACTCATAATAGTGCCACTCCGATAAATCCTCGTGGGTGGCAAGGGGTATTAATCGGGAGCTTAACCGGAAAAATGAAATGCCAAGCGCTTTATTATGTTTGAGAAGCCGCAGGCAGTTATGGATGTTGCTTCTGGCAATCCGCTCGAGTTTCCTCTTTGCCGCTTCCCGGTCGTTCAGCTGGCTGAAGGTTTTGAATGTCATTGTTTGAGATGGAGAACTGTTTGTCACCTGCTTACTCATGGCTACGTAACCAAGCCGGAAAATAGTCATCATCATGCCTCCACTTCAATCGTTTTGTAGTTAGTATGGTTAATCCCCCATTTGTTTAATCAAGGAAAAAAGAGATTTACAAGATGTCTGTCCGGGTAGATGAAACACAAAGGAGTTGATTCAATTGGCAATTATGGTTATCTGTCTGGCTATCGTCCTGATTGCCTTGGTTATAGGTGCGATAATGGGAAACCAGGCCAGAAAAGGAATTCAATCTGAGTTAAATAAGATGAGTCAAACAATGGCTCCCCTCCAGCAAGAAGTGAATGAAATGCAGCGGCAAACATCCCTTTTATCGGAAAACCAATCGTCCATTCAACACTCCATTGAAAAATCGAAAAGCGATGTACAAGAAACCATTCAAACTGTCAAGGAAATACCAGGTATGTATAAGGAACTGTTTGCCGCAAACAGTGACCGAAAACAAACTGTCGCCCAAAAAAACGTTCGTTATTTTCTCCAAGCAAGCGGCCTGCATTTTGCAGGCCGCTTCGTTTTCTTCTGTGACGGTTCATCCACTCCTTGAGGCTTGTTCTCTTTTCGCTTCTTCTAAACATAAAACGAGCCGCAAGAAAATAGAATGAGGTTGACAAGCCTTATAAAAAGAATCGAGGAGCACGGCAATGAATGTGTGGAATTTTTTCATGAAGGAACAAACAAATTTCCTACAAGCTCAGAAGGAAAATAGCAATCATGGCGCATAAAGGTGCAGTGCTCGCTTTGGTTACAATAGGAGCCATTGTTCAAGGCTATGCGATGTCCGTGTTTTTATTTCCCCATTTCATTCCATCGGGAGGAGCTGGCGGGATAGCTGTTTTGTTTAACTACTGGTTCGAAATGCCTCTCAGCCTTGCATTATGGATTGTCAATTTCTCTTTGTTGGCTGCGGCAATTCACTGGCTTGGAAATGCAAGCGCGCTCGGGACGATGTATGCCATCACAATCACCTCGCTGGCTGTCCAATTTTTTGATAATCCCCTATTTTTGCATGCCGGGAACACATGGCTCGACCTTTTGCTCGGATCGCTGATTCTGGGTTTCGGAATCGGAATCCTGTTAAAACAAGGTGTTTCCAATGGCGGAATGGGAGTCATTGCCCTGATCACGGCAAAATATCGGAACATCCCTCCTGGCAAACCTCTGTTGTTTCTTAATGGTTCTGTTTTTTTATTGACCGCATCGATCATCGACTGGCGAATCGTTATCCAAGCCATCGTTTGCCAATGGGTATCTACAAAAATGGTGGATCTCCTGTTTACCACCAAGCTTTCCTTTCTGCCAGGCTTATTGTCAATCAGAAAGAAGAAGTAACCACTTTGCATGGCTTCCCGTCATCCTTTGTGTTAAGGGTGGAAACGTAGGTCAATGACCCGGCAAGACCCCTTACTCACTGAACACGAAAATTCAGGCAATAAGGAAGAATCCGGAAGTAAAAGCCCGCATTTATCTGTTGGGACAATTTTTAAACTGTTTTAGTCGCGCATATGCTTTCTTGAAGAAGAAAGGAGCGCACAATATGAAAAGCACTTGCCTGTTATTACTCTTTTGTATATGTCCTGTTTTACTCACAGGCTGTAGTAGTAAAAGCAACGTGGATAAGTACCCGGACAAAAGTGTCCAGATGGTTGTTGCCTATTCACCCGGGGCTGCCACGGATACACAAGCGAGGATTATCGCCAAGTATGCAAAGGAATATTTGGGACAGGAAGTCGTGATTGTAAACAAACCAGGGGGCGGAGGGCAAGTCGGCTGGAACTATTTTTCATCGGTTAAGCCTGATGGATATATTCTCTCTGCATATAATCTGCCTCATATCATCACCCAGCCGTTGGTAGGAAATACTTCCTACGACATAGATACCTTTGAACCGATTGTTAACTGGGGTGGCGATCCTACTGTGTTTGCAGTGCGAAATGACAGCCAAATGAAAACACTCGATGATTTAATAAGTGCTGCGAAAGAATCGCCAGGGACCATGACGATCGGTAATGCCGGAAAGTTTGTCGGCCAGCATCTCGCTATCCTGCTTTTGGAAAACGCTGCTGAAATCGACGTGGAGGACATTCCGTTCAAAGGTTCTTCCGAAGCGATTTCTTCCTTACTTGGCGGTCACACGGATATACTTGCCGGAAATTTATCCGATATTTACCGACTGGGAAGTGAGGTAAGACCATTAGCAATCGCTTCTGAGGAAAGGCATCCTTTTGCTCCGGATGTTCCCACTTTCAAAGAACTTGGTTTTCCGCAAGTCATCATGAGTACGGACCGTGGAATCGCGGCAAGGGAAGGAACTCCCGAAGAAATTATTGAAAAACTGGAAAAATCATTCCTTGCACTATTGGAGGATCAGGAATTTTTGGACGAAATGGAGAAAGCCGGTGCCGACATGCTGGTGATGGACCGGCAGCAAATAAAAGAAGAAATAGATCGTCGATCCAAGGATTACAAGGAGCTTTTGAAATCGATTGACATTGTTGATTGACGGTTCTATAGCCAGCTTAAAACAGGAAGCGGTACCTGAAATATCAACGAAAAGACAAGGTAAAGAATCCCCGTGAAAACCACCGATACGGCGAGTAATTGTTTATAAGAAAATGTTTGCCATCTTTTTTTAATTGCATATCCGGGTATGAGCAGCATAAGCAGCAACACCTGAAAGTAAAAACCGATCAACTGGACGGAAAAAAGGATAAACAGGATAAGCAGCAGCAGTGGTACCATTTTCTTCGGCAGGATATATTGGTTATTCGGTACGTTTTTATTTTTTTTCGCTGCTTCTATCATGGAAAGCAAGGACAGAATAATCAGGGTGAATTGCGGCATGATCCGTAATTCGAACTGAAGAGTGTTCACCAAAAAAGCAGCGAGCAAACAAAAAGCAGCACATAAGATCCAAAGAATTCGACGTTTAAGCTTCACACCGAATTCTGTGTTTCGAGAGGGGCTTTCTTTCTTCCTGTGGCTGCTGATTCCCTGAAAGGTTGAAGCAGCGATTGTTCCGAAAATTAATAGAATCAGGGCAAGGTTCCAACCTCCTGAAAAGAAATAATGCCAGGCTCCACCCTCTGCAATGCCTACTTGAATACCAGTAAGCAGCCCTTCTTCAGCAATACTCCCCAGAATAAATCCAAGTGCAATCGGAGCCGCCGAAAAGTCATATCTTTGCAGAAAATACATGACAGAGCCAATAACGACAGCAGTATACACATCGAATACGTTGTTCTGAGTCGTATAGGCGCCGATAATAGAGAAAGACAGTATAACAGGCGCCATCAAGAAAGTGGGGATCAGGGCCAACTTTGTCATGTACTTGATCAGTCCCAAGCCGAGAAACAATAACAAAATTTGAGCTGCTACCATGCTGAAAAGAAAAGTATATGCAACATCTGCATGGTCTACAAATAAATTCCTTCCAGGCCAAATTCCATGAATCAACAACCCTCCGAGAAAAATGGCGGCTGTAGGCGAGCCTGGGATACCTAACGTCAGCAAAGGGATCAATGAACCGCCCACCATGGCATTGTTCGCGCTTTCAGAGGCGATAATGCCCTTTTTTTCTCCCTTTCCGAAATTGTTTTTTTTCTTTGAAAAACGTTTCACTTCATTGTAAGCAAGGATGCTGGCTATATTTCCTCCGGCTCCAGGTATCATGCCGATAAATGACCCAACCCCACTCCCGATCAAAACAGACTTCGGGCGGAGCAATACATCCTTGAAAGACTGTCCGATAGTCGAAGGTTTCATTGGTAATGGCGATTGATGGCGATTGTCAGGCTCGGTCAGCTTTTCTACCAGACGAAACGCCTGTGGAAGTGCAAATAAGCCAATTAATACAGCGACAATATGAAAGCCCCCGACAAAACTGTCTATTCCAAAAGTGAATCTTGGTAATCCAGTTACCGTATGGATACCAACAAATGCAAGTCCGATTCCGATTCCGCCGCCGATCAAATTTTTGATGACTGTTCCATCTGAAATGGCAGCAATCGCAGTGATTCCGAATACAGCAACCCAGAAAGTCTGGGCTGGACCAAATTGCAAGGAGATATCAGCAAAAACCGGGGCGAAAAAAACGAGCAACAACATTCCGAATAACCCGCCGATCACTGAAGCGATCGTAGTCAATTCAAGCGCTTTTCGCCCTTGTCCTTTTTGGGCCATGGGATATCCGTCGAAAGTAGTCGCAACAGAAGCCGGAGCACCTGGCACATTAAACAGAATCGCGGGAATCGAGCCCCCGAAGACACTTCCGCAATAAATCCCTCCTAACAGGATCAACCCTTCTGTCGGTCCCAGTGTAAAAGTGAAGGGAATCGTCAATGCAACACCCATCGTCGGGGTCAAGCCTGGCAGTGCGCCAACAATGATACCGGTCAATAAGCCTGCAGCCAAGTACAATAGATGATGCAGTTCGAAGATCTCTCCGATAAAAGCCATGAATCCTATCCCCCCGTTTCGAGATAGGATATGATATTCACCCAGTCAGCAGTTTGTGCTAACTGTCCTTTTCTTCATCCAATTCGACTTTCTTGCCGCCTATCGTCAAATAGGAATACACCTCTAAATTCGGCTTTAATTTACTGAGTCCTTGTAAGTATGGTTTCACCAAATCCTTGAAATCTTCCGTAACCCCTTCATGCTCCAATTGCCCATAAACATACATTTTCTCGTTTTCCAGTAAAAACGCTAAGTAACCGACAGCTTTTTCGCTGTCATCGACAATATTCAAAACCTGTGCCTCTTCTTTTAAAAATTCAGGTGAAAAGTAAAGTTGCAAATCTGACTCCTCCTTCGGTTTCTTTCATTCCGCCGTTAATTGTAGCTTTTTGAACAAGGTATGAGCGGTTTGATCCTCGTCCGATTTTTTCTTTTTTACATGAATAAGCAACAGACATAACAAAGCGACCAGTAATGTCAATCCAGCTGTCGTTAAGAACATGCCATTCCTCGACCAGTTCATCAGCCAGCCATATACCGGCGGGCCGGCTGCAACGCCGAGAAAACGAACAGAACCATACAGGGATGTGACAAACCCCCTTCTCGCTTTACCGACAGATCCAGTGATAAAACTGTTCAGGCATGGCAGGACGAGCCCCGTACCGATACTGCTGACTACCAGCACGGCAATAAATGGAATAAGTTTGGTGAAGAATACGAGTGATGCAAAGGAAGCTGTCATCAGCAATAACCCCAATACGATCAGCATTTTCATGACCCGATGGTTTTTCCCTATTTTACTACCGGTTGTAAAGGAGGTGGACATCAGGAACAATAACGGAATTGCCAGTACACAGCCTTTAAGCACACCGTTGATGTTGTATTCACTTTCCAGGACATCGGAAAGATAAAATAGCAGGCCGAACAATGTAAATAACCCGGTTGCTCCTGCTAGATAGGCAGTAAATAACCAGCGGCCTTCATGCTTGAACACGGTGAATAACCCTTTCAAATAATTACCGAGAGTCGGTGGCTTTTGCTTTTTCTTTTTCTCTCTCACGAAAAACAACAGTAATAAAACCGATATGATACAAAATACAGGGAAGCCAAAGAAAGGCCCATACCACACAACCAAAGCAAGTAGGGATCCGACAATCGGAGACAGCACTTTGCCAAATCCGTTGGATGCTTCTACTAGGCCTAACACTTTGCTTTGTTCTCCTCCCTTGAATAAATCGCCTGTCAAAGCCATAGCGATAGGTGCGGTTCCGGCAGCGCCGATTCCCTGTAATGCTCTCCCGATCAACACCCACATATAGGCATTGTCGAACCAGGCACTTGCCATACCTGCGAGGAGACCGCCAAGACCGTAAAGCGTCAATGCCGGTAAAATGATACTTTTCCTTGTAAAGCGGTCGGATAAATAGCCAAGGACTGGAATCGAAATAGCCGCAGCGATGGAAAAAATCGTTATGGTCAAACTTGCTTGAAAACTGTTGATGCCAAGTTCCGATTCCATTTTGGGCAATATCGGGATAAGCATTGAATTGCCAAGCGTCATAATAAGCGGAATGGAACTGATTGCCAAAATGGCCGGGCCTTTGTGTAATTTAGTTGCCACTGGGCTTGACACACTCCTTTTCTACTTTGCTATCTATTATGGGGACTGGAGCTTTTATTATGAGTAAAAAAAATTACCAGGTAAGACTCGGCATAAATCCCACCCCACTCGTATTCACTTGAACAAAAAAGCTTGTAGGGGGAGATTTATGATCTCCCCCTACAAGCTTCATTAATTTCTATATTTACTTTATTGTGCGACTTCTTCCGTAATGTAAGCTGCCACATCGGCTATTTCAGAGTCGGAAAGATCTCCTTCAAAGGAAGGCATGCCGTTTCCGCCGTTGCGTACCTTATCTTCGACTTTTCCTTGGTCTTGTGCTACTTCAGATTCCTGCAAGTTCGGTCCGCTGGCTCCTTGGCCTTGTTCACCATGGCAAGATAAACAGTTATTTTCAAAAACGGTCTTACCATTTGAAGGATCTCCGGATTCAGCTGTTTCTGACCCGCCGCCCGAGTCTGAACCTCCGGAGCTGTCCTCGCCACCGCCGCCTCCGCAGGCTGCCAGCAGCAATGCTATTGCGAATAGTGAAGCCATCAGTAGAAACTTTTTGTTTTTCATCATGTTAGCTCTTCCTCCTTGTGAATCATTTATAAGTTAATGAATTAACTTAGCGATAATCAAGATGCTTCCTTTTCTGCTTCTGTCCGTAGTCTGCGCTTATACATCACTTTGGACAGTACTACCCCCAGTTCATAAAGGGCAATCAACGGACCTAATACGATAATCTGCGATATAACATCCGGTGGAGTGATCAAAGCAGAAACCACTGCCATCAGCAGGTAACCATATTTACGGACTTTTCCGAGCTTGTCCGGTGTGACCAGCCCTACAGCCGTCAAAAACATCAATACCAACGGGACTTCAAATAAAAACCCGAGCGGTATGGAGGTCATCAGCATAAAAGAAAAATACTCTTTTGCGGTGATCATCATATCAAAATTTTGCGTCCCCAAATTCATTAAAAATCCGAATACGGTAGGGAATATAACAAAAAATCCGAAAGCAAGTCCAGCAACAAAACTCAGAAAAATCCCGGGAATAAATGTTATCGCTGTTTTGCTCTCTTCTTCCGTAAGGGCCGGCTTTACAAATTTCCAAATTTGATATCCGATAAACGGAGCGGAAAAGCCGAGACTAAGACTCCCGGCAATCCCAGTATAAAACCGGACCACATCCAGCGGTCCAAGCATGACAAGCTTTTCCTGATCGGTCAAAAGCGGAACAACTTGATTGATGGATAGCAGGATCGCAACAAAACATACAGCGAAAAAAACGACAGAGCTTATGATTGCTTTTCGTAAATCAGAAATATGCTCGACGAGCGTTTGTTCTTCAATCTGAGCCTCTTGCATGGTCATTCTCCCCTTGATTCATTAAGATGGTAAGTCTTTCTTTTCTTCCTCGGGGGCATCAACCGTTTTTTTGCTGTTAGTGGATTCATCATTGTCGCTCATCAGGTGGCTGGCAGACTTTTTAAATTCCGATAAAGTCTGTCCAAAAGCTGCACCGATTTCCGGTAATTTCTTCGGTCCGAAAATGATCAAGGTGACAACCAAAATAATAATCAAACCGGGTATTCCGATATTTGTGAAACCCATTGTCCATCTCTCCTTTTGATTGCTTTATTCGAGCTTACTCTCTTATGCTAACTGGCTGGTTTTCTTTGCTTGTACTAACTGACCATCTTCATCTCTGAATTTGAGGATACCTTCAGCGGCACGATATGCAAGCGCTCCTACAGTCCCGGTCGGATTGTAACCGCCATTATGAGCAAAGGCTGAAGCTCCTACGACGAAAACATTGTCTGCATCCCACATTTGCAAGTAATTGTTGACTGCTGACGTTTCTGGGTCATCCCCCATGATAACTCCGCCTGTATTGTGTGTTGTTTGATATGGCACAATGTTATAATGATCGCTGATAGAACGGGGCTCTACGTTGTCAGCACCCATTTCTTTCATTATTTCGGCACATTTTTCAGATATATACTCATGGAGTTTTCGATCTTGCTCCGTATAGTCGTATGTCAATCGAAGCAATGGGTTGCCATAAGCGTCCGTGTAATCTGGATCAAGACTTAAATAGTTTTCCCTGTGCGGCATGGATGCTCCCTGTCCCCCTACAGAAAGGGTACGGTGATAGTACTTAATCGATTGGGATTTGAACTCCTGTCCCCAGTTCGGTGTCCCGCTCGGTACGGTATTATTGTTGATCGGCCGTTTACCGGTCTGTGTGATAGAAACGGAAGCTCCGTGAATGAAATCAAGATCAGAATGATCAAAATTGTCGCCATTGTAGTCATCGACAGAAGCCCCGAGTGCTCCTGCCCCCATATACGTATTGAATTTCTCTTCTTCAAAGAAGCCTGTAGCCCCAGGAAGGATTTGATAGCAATAGTTCTTGCCGATTACGCCATTCCCTGTCTCCGGATCATAAGGCTGACCGAGCTCGGACTGTAATAACAATCGAGTATTGTTCATTACATAACTGGTCAAAACAACGATATCTGCTGGTTGTTCAAATTCTTCTCCTGTTTGAACATCGACATATTTAACTCCTGTGGCGCGATTTCCGTCATGCAGGATTTCTGTGACATTTGCGTCGGTTCTCAATTCAAAATTCCCTGTAGCTTGGGCAGTAGGAATAACCGTTACGTTAGGCGAGGCTTTTGCACCATATTCACATCCGAACCGTTCGCAGAAACCGCAATATTGACATTTATACATTTTCTGTCCGTCAGGGTTTTCATAGTTCTCTGTCATATTGGCGGAAGGCAGTTGAAAAGGATGTAAATCCAAGTTTTTTGCAGCTTCTTTAAACTTTTTCGTAATCGGCGTATCTACCATTGGCGGATTCGGATAAGGGTTGCTTCTGGGAGCGCCCATCGGGTTCTCTTCCCCGCCGATTCCTGCCGTTTGTTCAAATTTATAGAAATACGGTTCCAATTCTTCATAGGTAATGCCCCAATCTTGCAAGGTATAATCATCACCCAGTTTATTCCCGTATTTTTCTTCAGTCATCGACTTAATTTGCAAATCATACGGCAAGAAGCGCCATGTTTGCCCATTCCAGTGTACGCCGGCTCCTCCCAAACCTTCTCCCAACAGGAAGGAACCCAACTGCCGCATCGGCAATGCTCGTTCATCTCTGTTGTTTCGGAATGTAAGTGTCTCTTTGGACAAATCCTGCATCAAATCATACCGAATGGCATATCTGTATTCATCATGCACCATTTGGAAGTCTTCCGTGGATCGTTCTTTCCCACGCTCAAGACCGACTACTTTCACACCTTCCTTTGCCAGTTCGGCTGCGATAATGCCGCCTGTCCAGCCTACTCCGACAGTTACTACTTCAACTTTGTCCAATTTTTTTGCCATTGTTCATCCCCCTATGCTCATTATGATGAAATATGCGCTCTTAATGCTTTAGGCTCTTTCTCGATGAACTCCTCCTTCTTGATTTCATCGAGGTAGCTCATTTGACTTCCCGGGAATTGTTTCATTTCCCAGGCCGCCATGTTTCCATTTCCGCCATATAACGGATCAGAATAGGCTCCTTCAATGGTCGCCGAGCGAAGCAACTCGAAAAATGTGGTTGGGGTGACCCCTTTTAAATCCACATCTCCATCCTGGAATTTTTGTAGGATTTCGTCCTGTTGTTTCCCTTCCAAATCGACAAAGGATGCGTCAAAGTCTTTTTGACTCTGCTGTTCAATTGCTTTTATTCCTACATCAAAAACTTCATGGCGTTTCAGTCTGGTTTGATAACCCTGAAAATTGCTGCCTTCATAAAATGGCCCTTGCATGTACTCTTTATCGTTATGTCCATATGCACCAGCCAATTGGTGGTCAATGAAGTAAGGAACTCCCAATTCAATGGCGCCTGGTCCATTATCATCTTCCGGGAAGATCCTTTCCGTTGCTGCACTAAGTATGTTGAAATCTTTTTGTCTGGCAAAGTACATCAAGGCTTTATTGAAGTTCGTTTTATTCGAACCTCCATCCGTTGTATTGGACGCTGTCTGGCTTCCGTTGTTGGTGACGCTGGTCGTGACCAATGTCCCCAGCAAACCGCCCCCGATAGCACCTCCTGCTACATAGCCGGAGTTTTTAATGAATTTCCGGCGTGACATCTTTGTATTGCTGTTATTTTCCGCCATCTTGTTCCTCCTTCCAAAATATGTAGTTGGCGGTCACTCTAGTAAAAGTAACCTTAAATACTAGTTACCACTGATTAAACTTGTTAAACATATAGAAAGAAAAAAACCTTCCTGATTTGTTTGAAAAACTGCCATGACAGGAACAGAAAATTTGGATTTTCAACTATGTCTTTAACATTTGAAGCCCTTGTGGAAAGATAGACTTTAACTTGTCCGTGTTATAATGGAAAGCAAACAAAAAGGATGAGGTGGTGACAATAGCCTGCCACCAAAGCAAAAACCGAACGAACTCTAATCGCTAATCGAATTCGCACGGTTTTTATGTGTATGTTTCTTAGATGAACTTCTTTTGTCAGTTGTTTGATGCATGTTTCGTCTCACACGAGTGGAGCCTTGCACAATTCGTTAGAGAAGGGTAGAATCATTGGCTTTTTTAACCAAAATCCGAACAAGCCACTGAAAAAATCCTTTCTAATCTAGAAGAGATTTTAAAGTTTTTTGTTGATTCTCATGAATCGCTTATCGGTGGATGCTTGCCGCGGGCACGGCGCCACCACCGAACGCTCATCGCGGAATCAACAGAGGGTAAACGAAAAAGAAAATCACTCTTTTTTCTTGTACAATGAAAGGAATACATAAAAGAGGTTGCTCTTGAGAAAGGCGTGATTCAATCGAAGTCTCTCATCCTTGATACGACGCATACCAAGGCTCGATACAATCAAACATCCCCTCAAGCGTAACCGTTCCAAGAACGTCCGTAAAATGATTTATTCTATCGATGAATCCATGAAGAAAAAGTTTCTGAGAAACAAACCGAAGTTACGCTTGAAGCCGAGCTGGATTATTCGGAACGTCTTGTCGAAGTCATTTTCACAGCTAATGTGAAGCAAATAGTTAAACTAATGAAGGAATAGACGGTGCAAACCTCTTGAATTAGACAAAAAACGGTCTGTATGGAAGTTAAATTCTACACAGACCGTTTTTTATACTTATACTTTACATAGACTGTCAGTTCTTCAGTGGCCTCAAACTCGTTCGGTTTTTGTTTCGGCCACAATGCTTTTGTCCGAGTATCTTCTTGTTTCAATCGTTATCCGTCAATTTTCAATATATTTTCATACAAGAGCCGGTAGGAATCTAATCGCTGTTGATAGTTACTAGCATAAGTGACCACCATGATTTCATCTGCTTGAAAAGACGATTGAACTTCTTTCAGTTTATCTTTTACCATTTCCGGCGTTCCAGCTATGATTTTCTTCAACTCTTTTTTTATCCTCTGCTCGTCTTCGATTTCCAAAGCAGCTTTCTTGTTTACCAGCTGTTTTTCTGCAATCACTTTATTTTGCAAGACAGAGTAGGCGATCTCTTCCGCCTTTTCCTGAGTTTTTGCGCAAAGTGCATTCACGGTAACGATGGCATATGGATAGCTGAATTCGGGTCCCGGTTCAAAATGATTCAAATATTGTCTGACGGCTGCCTGTCCATCGTTATCGCTCATGAATTGACCAAAGACATACCCTGTACCGTTCCTGCCTGCCAATTCGGCGCTTTTTATGCTTGTTCCAAGCATCCACGGTACCGGAGGTTTTTCTGGAACAGGGGTTGCTTTCGTTCCGGCATAAAAAGCATTTTCAGGAAAATCATCCCGTAAAAAGTGCAGCAGTTCAACAATTTTTTCTGGCATCTTTTTGACATTTTCTAAAAAATTTCCAGAAAGAGCGATAGATGCCTCCGTAGATCCACCAGGTGCACGGCCGATGCCAATGTCTACTCTTCCCGGAAATAAAGAGGCAAGCAGATTGTAGTTTTCCGCTACCTTGTATGGCTGGTAGTGAGGAAGCAGAACAGCCCCGCAGCCAACCCGTATTTTGTTCGTGACAGCTCCCAGAAATCCCAGCATCGATTCCGGGGCAGAACAAGCAATGTTTTTCATATCATGGTGCTCTGCCATCCAATAACGGCTATATCCCCATTGGTCCGCCAGCTTCGCAAGCTCACCGGCAGCCTGTAAAGCTTCATTTGCTGTATGGCCGGGGAATACAGGCGCTTGGTCCAATATGCTTAATTTCATTGTTGTCCTTCTTCCTTGTCTATATTTCCTTTCAACCTTTATAAAGGCATTTTAGCGTTAATCGATATCTATCGTCCAATTAAACGGATCTGGCTGTTTTCCAGTCTGTATCCCAGTCAATGTGGTATAAAGCTTTCTGGCAACAGGGCCTGTTGCTCCCCCGTTTACTTCAATGCTTTCTCCGTTCCAAGATAGTTCACCTATTGGAGAAATGACGGCGGCAGTACCTGACCCGAAGGCCTCCTCCAGTTTACCGTGTTTTGCAGCCTCAAAGACTTCTTCCATCGAAACTCGCCGTTCATTTACGGGATAGTCCCAATGCTTCAACAAATCGATGACCGAACTTCTAGTGACACCTTCCAGTATGCTGCCGTTCAAAGCAGGCGTGATCAATTCCCCGTCAATCTTGAAGAAGACATTCATGCTGCCGACTTCTTCAATGTATTTCTTTTCGACTCCATCGAGCCACAGAACTTGAGCAAAGCCTTTATCTGCTACCATTTCCTGTGCTTTCAAACTCGAAGCATAATTCCCTGCCGTTTTTGCTTCTCCCGTTCCTCCGGCCACTGCCCGGACGAATGTATTTTCTACGGCGATTTTTACTGGGTTGATTCCTTCCTTGTAATAAGC
The DNA here is from genome assembly GCF_009602435.1 of Sediminibacillus terrae. Taxonomy (GTDB): domain Bacteria; phylum Bacillota; class Bacilli; order Bacillales; family Amphibacillaceae; genus Sediminibacillus; species Sediminibacillus terrae. The sequence goes on along the minus strand of NZ_VZDQ01000021.1, from coordinate 383,665 downwards.
ACCTACAGGAGAAAGTATGATGATAAATTGATAATTTTTCGACGGAGCCACTCCTAAATATGGTTCTGTAGCAATGACAAACGGTCTGATATACAAGGATGTACCTTCAGCCGAAGGCACCCACTCTTTATCCAACGAGACTAACGTAGTGATCGCCTCCAAGGCTAACGTTTCATCAATGGCGGGCATGCACATTCGATCGTTCGAACGGTTCAAACGCTGCATATTTTTCCCCGGGCGAAACAGTTTCACCTTACCTTCAGGAGTCAAATAGGCCTTCAACCCTTCGAATACCGTCTGGCCATAATGGAAAATGATAGATGCCGGATCCAATGTAAGAGGCTGATAAGGAATGATCCTCGGCTCATGCCACCCTTTATCTGCAGAGTAATCCATGATAAACATGTGATCTGTGAAAATTCTTCCAAACTCCAACTGATCAGTCGTTGGTTTTGATTTGCTTGTTTCAGATTTAGTAATTTTAATTTTTTCCATGTTCAAGACTCCCCGCTTGTATGTAGTTATTGTTCAAGGCAATTTTTGTTCGGTTTGTATTGTTGCCATCTTGAGAAAAAATGCGACTATATGTGTGATAACCAATTGTCATTTTTTTACGCTCACTTGCAAAAGAAAAAAGAGAGAAAAGCTATCTTGTTCTGGTCGCAGATCATTTCAGCCGACTTTAACAACCTATTCAAAAAGAACCTTTTTCAAAATAGTTTGTAAAAAACATTTTAGTACGAAATGGATGGGAAAAACAACCGAAATCAATTCTTTTTTTAATCAAGCGCTTTCTTGCTGGATCCTTTATAAGCGTCATCTATGTAAGAAAAGACCTTGCTCCACAGCAGGAGACAAGGCCTTGATTCAATGTTGTGCCATTTTACATAGCTGCTACAGTTGGAAGCGAGGAAGCTCCCATCAAAAAGCGATCAACCTGCCGGGCCACTTCACGGCCTTCATTGATTGCCCAAACGATTAAGCTTTGTCCTCTGCGTGCATCTCCGGCAGCAAAAACACCTTCCACATTCGTTGAAAAGTCACCATAAGCAGCTTTGACTTTCCGATTATCCGTATCAATGCCAAACTGCTGTATCACTGATTGTTCCGGCCCTTCAAATCCGATTGCAATCAGTACAAGCTGAGCTGGCCATACTTTTTCTGTTCCAGGAATTTCTTCGTAGACAAACATGCCGGTCTCATCGGTCACTTTCTTCATTTGAATCGTATGCAATTCCTTCAAATTGCCATTCTCGTCCTTGACGAATTTCTTCGTTTGAATGGAATATTGTCGAGGATCTTCACCGAATTTCGCTTCTGCTTCTTTGTGGGCGTAATCCACGCTGAAAACCTTTGGAAATTCCGGCCACGCATTATCTTCTGTCCTAGCCAAAGGAAGTTGCGGATGCTTGCCAAATTGCACAATACTATTGCAATTTTGCCTTAATGCGGTGGCGATACAATCAGCTCCTGTATCACCTCCACCAATCACAATGACATCTTTTCCTTCTGCATCAATCCATTCTCCATCTTCCAATTCTGTACCGAGCAGCCTCTTTGTGGAAGCCGTCAAATAGTCCATCGCAAAGTGTACCCCTTCAGCTTCTCTTCCTTGTAATGGCAAGTCACGCTGCTTCTGAGCACCTGTACAGACGATGACTGCATCATATTGGGCATTCAGTTCATCAGCCGTGATATCCTTGCCAATTTCGGTATTGGTAACAAAGTCTATTCCTTCTTGCCTTAACAATTCAATCCTTCGTTCTACTACCTCTTTCTCGAGCTTCATGTTAGGAATGCCATACGTCAGGAGCCCGCCTGCTCTATCAGCCTTTTCATACACCGTAACAGTATGGCCTGCCTGGTTTAGTTGATCGGCGCTCGCCATTCCAGCCGGTCCTGAACCTACTATTGCGATCTTTTTACCATTCCGCTTCTCTGGAATGCGGGGAGTGATCCAACCATTTTCAAATCCTTTGTCGATGATTGCCTTTTCGATGTTTTTAATCGTGACAGCTGGATCAGAGATAGCCACGGTACAGGAGCCTTCACAAGGAGCAGGGCACACCCGTCCAGTGAACTCCGGGAAATTATTCGTTTTTTCCAGTCGTTCCAGAGCCTCTTTCCATTTTCCGCGGTAAACCAAATCATTCCATTCAGGTATCAAATTGTAGACAGGACAACCAGAGGTAGCCCCGTTGATTTCAGTGCCGATATGGCAGAAAGGAGTTCCGCAATCCATACAGCGCGCTCCTTGTCTGCTCATTACTTCATCCGAGAAAGGAGCAGAATATTCTTTCCAATCGTTTAAGCGTATTTTCGGATCACGTTCAGCTGCTTCTTCCCGCTTAATTTCGATAAAACCAGTTGCTTTTCCCATATTCTAATCTCCTTTCTTAGTGTACGACCACTTGCTTTTTGTTCTTCTGTGCAGGTATGACCTTTTTGCCTTTTTTGGCATTGAATGCTTCCATTTTTGCAGCTTCTTCCGATAATCCGGAAGCTTTCAACCCTTCGATATGTTCCAACGTTTGTTTGTAATCTTTCGGTATGACTTTGACAAACTTATCGACTGCATGATCCCAGTCAGCCAGAATGGCAGCCGCTTTGCTGCTGGAAGTATAATGGTGATGGTTTTCCACCATCTCTTTCACTTCTGCGATTTCTTCGTAACGAGAAAGGTGGTCGAATTCGATCATTTCTTTATTCGTCAAGTACTCGAATCGCTCTTTGTCTTCTGTATAAACATAGGCGATACCACCTGACATACCTGCTCCGAAGTTCTTTCCGACTTCCCCGAGAACGACGACACGTCCGCCTGTCATGTATTCGCATCCGTGGTCTCCGATTCCTTCGACTACCACTTTTGCACCGCTGTTGCGCACTGCAAATCGTTCGCCTGCGAGACCGTTGATATAGGCTTCCCCGGACGTTGCTCCATAAAAAGCCACATTGCCGGCAATGACATTGCTGTCGGCAAAGACTGTCGATTCTTTCGGGGCTGTAACAACGATCTTGCCACCAGACAACCCTTTTCCGACATAGTCATTAGCATCGCCAGTCAATAGCATGGACATCCCTTTCGGTATAAAAGCTCCGAAGCTTTGACCGGCCGAGCCGGTAAATCTCAATGTAATCGTGTCCTCTGGCAAGCCTTTTTCTCCGTACCGTTTCGAAATCTCGCTTCCGGTAATTGTACCTGCAACACGGTTGATGTTGCGAATCGGGAAGGAGACATCCACCCTTTCCTGACGCTCTATTGCTGGTTGGACAGTTGGCAAGATTTTAGTCATGTCCAATGATTGTTCCAATTTATGATTCTGAGCAGTCTGGGCAGTCCTTACCCCTTCAACCGGGTGGATGAGTCGCGACAAATCAAGATCTCTTGCCTTCCAATGCTGATTCGCACGTTCACTTATTTCTAAAACTTCGGTCCTTCCGACCATTTCATCGATAGAACGAAAACCTAATTCCGCCATAATTTCGCGTACTTCCTCTGCGACAAATCGCATATAGTTCACAATATGGTCAGGATCGCCCATGAATTTTTTCCGCAGTTCGGGGTTTTGAGTAGCAACACCTACAGGACAAGTGTCCAGATGGCAAGCACGCATCATAACGCACCCCAATACGACAAGAGGAGCCGTAGCGAAACCAAACTCTTCAGCACCTAGCAGGGAAGCCATGACGACATCCCTTCCTGTCATCAACTTGCCATCGGTTTCCAATACTACACGATCTCTAAGTCCATTGAGCATCAAGGTTTGATGGGCCTCTGCCAGTCCAAGCTCCCAAGGCAGCCCGGTGTGTTTTATGCTTGTTTTAGGAGAGGCGCCCGTTCCGCCGTCATATCCAACGACGGATATGACATCTGCAGCACCCTTGGCCACACCTGCGGCAATGGTGCCCACCCCGGCTTTGGCGACTAATTTGACACTGATCCTTGCTTGCCGATTGGCATTTTTTAAATCGTGGATGAGTTGAGCCAAATCCTCAATTGAATAGATGTCGTGATGTGGTGGAGGTGAAATCAACCCAACTCCTGGTGTAGACCCACGGACATCTGCAACCCAAGGATAAACCTTGTTTCCCGGAAGCTGGCCGCCTTCTCCCGGTTTTGCTCCTTGGGCCATTTTGATTTGCAGTTCTTCTGCATTCACCAAATAATGGCTTTTTACGCCAAAACGACCTGAAGCAATTTGCTTGATTGCACTCTTGCGAAGATCTCCGTTTTCATCCGGGGTGAATCGCCGGGGGTCTTCTCCGCCCTCCCCGCTGTTGCTTTTTCCGCCTAAACGGTTCATCGCAATAGCCAGTGACTCGTGTGCTTCTTGACTTAAAGAACCAAAAGACATGGCACCTGTCTTAAACCTTTTGACAATCGCCTCGACAGATTCGACTTCCTCGATAGGGATCGCCCTATTGTCCGATTTAAAGGTGAACAAATTCCTTAAAAAGTTCAGTCTCTCTCCATCGGCGGCTCTGGAGTACTCCTTGAACAAATTATAATCCCCTCGCCTGCACGCCCACTGCAGCGTATGGATGGTTTTGGGATTAAATGCGTGATGTTCGCCGCCTTTTCTCCACTGAAAATCACTTCCGGAATCCAATGTTTCGTCAATGGTTTCAGCAAAGGCATCATCATGCCGCATTTTTGCTTCTGAACCAATCGTACCCAGTCCAACACCATCGATTTGGGAAGCTGTTCCGGTGAAATGCTCATCGATAACTTGTTTACTAATCCCGACAGCCTCGAAAATCTGCGCTCCACGATAACTTTGCACAGTGGAAATTCCCATTTTTGACATCACTTTGACTACGCCTTCCGTTACACCTGCGATGTACTTTTCCACTGTTTCCTGGTAGCTTAACTCCAGATTCCCTTCAGCAATCACCTGCTTGAATGTTTCGTAAACAAGGTACGGGTTGATCGCATCGGCGCCATAACCGATCAATGCTGCAAAGTGATGGACCTCGCGAGTTTCCCCGGTCTCTATCAATATACTCACTTTTGTCCTGTTGCCTTGTCTCACCAGATATTGGTGCAAGGCACTAACGGCAAGTAGTGCCGGTATCGCTGTATTTCGTACTGACATTTCTCTATCTGACAAAATAATCAGGTTGATCCCTTCTGCTATTGCCTTTTCTGCTTTTTGGAAAAGATTTTGCAATCCTTCCTCCAAATTATCTTCGAAGAGGGAAGGAATCACTCTGCTTCTGAAACCTTCATATTTATTTTCCGAGAATTCCTGCAGCTGATAATTGGACAGCACCGGTGTTTCCAATTGAATCCGACGGCAACTGCTTTGGTCAGGATGCAAAATATTCCCTTCCGGACCCAGGAATGTCATGGTCGATGTCACGATTTGTTCCCGATAGGCATCGATTGGAGGATTGGTTACTTGGGCAAACAATTGCTTGAAATAATTGAACAAAGACTGCGGTCTGTCGGACAGTACAGCCAATGGCATATCACTACCCATCGAACCAATCGGATCCTTTCCTTCTTTCACAACTGGCACGAGGTATTTATAGACATCCTCATACGTATAGCCGAACGCTTTCTGACGGATGAATAAATCGGCTTCCGGATCAGTCGTTGTTTGTTCGACTTGATTGGATACTTTTACAAGTTGATTATCCAACCATTCCTGATAAGGTTTCTCTTGAGCCATCTCTGACTTGATTTCTTCATCAGAGATGATCCTCCCTTCTTCCAAGTCCAATAACAGCATTTTACCCGGGCTCAGCCGGTCTTTGTATAATACATTTTCTTCCTCGACATCGATGACCCCTACCTCCGAAGAATAAATGATGTAATCATCCTTCGTCACATAGTAGCGGGCAGGTCGCAGACCATTTCGATCAAGGATTGCTCCGATCTGCTTACCATCTGTAAAGGTGATCGAAGTCGGACCATCCCATTGTTCCATCAAGGTGCTGTGGTATTCATAAAACGCCCGTTTTTCATCCGAAATATGCGGATTGTTTTTCCAGGGTTCGGGAATGAGCATCATCGCTGCATGGGCCGGTTTTCTACCTGCCAGGGTGAAAAATTCCAGAGCATTGTCCAAAACAGCGGAATCGCTTCCTTCGGCATTGAGAATCGGCATGACTTTCTGTAAATCTTCGCCGAATGCTTCAGAAGCGAATTGTTTCTCGCGGGCTTTCATCCAATTCGCGTTTCCGCGCATTGTGTTGATTTCTCCATTGTGGATCAAATATCTATTGGGGTGTGCTCTTTCCCAAGTCGGAAATGTATTTGTACTAAAACGTGAATGGACTAATGAAAAGGCAGACACAAACGAATCATCTTGTAAATCTAAATAAAACTCATCCACTTGTTCAGGTGTTAACAAACCTTTGTAGACAATCGTCCTGCTGGATAAACTGGCAAAGTAGAATCGATACTCCTGTTCTCGGGCCCAGTTTTCCGCTTGTTTCCGGATGACGTAAAGTTTTCGTTCGAACGCCAGATTATCTACTAAGTCATCTGCGGCTCCAATGAATACCTGTCTGATCACCGGACAAGTTTCTTGTGCTTTTATTCCGATATTTCTGACATTTACAGGTACATCACGCCAGCCGAGCAGCTTCTGCCCTTCTTGTTCGATAATGTGGTTCACATAACCTTCCACTTGCTCCTGTTCATGTGAATTTTTAGAAAAAAAGACCATGCCTACGCCATATTTCCCAGTCTCTGGCAGCTGGATATCCGTACATACCTTACGGAAGTAAGCATCCGGCACTTGAACCATCAACCCAGCACCGTCACCAGTCATCGGGTCGCTCCCCTGACCGCCGCGATGGTCAAGCTGGCAAAGCATTTGCAATCCTTTTTTTACAATTTCATGTGTCGCTAATCCCTTGATATGAGCATATAATCCGATTCCACATGCATCACGTTCAAATGCAGGATTGTATAAGCCTTGTGCTTCAGGCATCTGATTAAAAGTCATAATATACGCCCCCGTTTACTCTATTCCAATTAAGGTGTCTTATTTCTATTGTAGGTTTTCTTATTCATCCAAACAATATATAATATAGATTAAAACTATCTCATTTCGAGATTAATGAAAAAAGGTGAGCCTGTGGAACTACGACAATTACGTTATTTTATGGAAGTCGCAGAAAGAGAACACGTATCAGAAGCTGCTGTACACCTGCATGTTGCCCAGTCAGCCATCAGCCGCCAAATCGCCAATCTGGAGTCGGAACTGGGAGTATCTTTGTTCGAACGTGAAGGACGAAATGTAAAATTGACTCAAATCGGCAAGGTTTTTTTGACACACGCCAAGACAGCAATGAAAGCAATCGATCATGCAAAAAAACAAATCGATGAACACCTTGACCCAGAGAGGGGGACGATCAAAATCGGATTTCCGACCAGCTTGGCCAGCCACTTGTTGCCAGCCGTGATTTCGGAATTCAAGAAGAAGTACCCCAATATCGCATTCCAGCTGAGACAAGGCTCTTATAATTATCTGGTTGATGCTGTGAAGAAACGCGAATTGGATTTAGCCTTTTTGGGGCCTGTGTTAACGAACGATCCGGAAATAGATGGACGAATTCTTTTTTCTGAAGACATTTCGGCCCTTGTGCCTGCTTCCCATCGTTTGGCCGAGAGGCAGAGCTTGCATTTAAGAGATATGAGGAACGAAGAATTTGTACTATTCCCTGAAGGGTTCATTTTGAGGAAAATAGCGATGGACGGATGCCGTCAGGCGGGCTTCACGCCAAGAATTTCTTCAGAAGGCGAGGATTTGGACGCAATTAAAGGGCTGGTATCGGCCGGAATCGGGGTCACCCTCCTTCCGGAAAGTGTTTTTTCCGAATCCACCCCAAGATTCACGAAAAAAATAACGATTGATACACCACATTTGCGTCGTACTGTCGGAATCATCAAACCAGCAACAAGAAATCTCGCTCCTTCGGAAAAAGTTTTTTACCAGTTTGTTCAGGACTTCTTTTCTGTGTTGGAGCAATTTCAGTAAATCTGTTCAAGCCTTGAAAAAGGTAAAAAACACGAATAGACTGTCTGTGACCGGGGATAGCGAACAACTTTGCAGCGAAGATAGCCGAAAGCTTTTGAAACAGATTCCCTCTCCCGCAGGGAACAAGATGAAGTTCCGCATCCTTTGCTGGCTAAGTCACAGTATTTCATGTTCAAACAAAGCACATGATAAAAGAAGAGGCAAAAAACGGATGATGCTCCTGGTATCGAACCATCATCCGTTTTTTTGCTTTTGCAGGTTTGTTTTACATCCCTTTTGATTCATATACTTTCTTCTATATTATGCGTGTGAATAGTCACAGAAAGATAGAGCCCTATAGGGCTCTATCTTTTTGTATTGCTTTTTTTCGCTTTTGCTTCCAAATCAGAATGCGGCCTTTGATCTGCAGTATCTTCCGTCAGACCTTGAGGGGTGACACTGGGTGCTGCTTGCCCTCTGCCTCGTTTTCTTTCTTTTGCCATTGGGAAACACCTCCACCTTTAGCTTGGCAGAAGTATTGTCGATTTATCCAAAATAATAATGATGGTGCAGATGACAGCCAGGATTAAAAGCAGCAAGACAATAAGGACAAGTATCGGCTGCTCTATAAGCTTCAATCGTCAATTCTTTGTGACAACTTCCGCATAACACAGCTTTCTTCTTGTTCTCCTCTTTGGCCCATACCTTAGCGTCATGTCCGGCTGTTTCCTGATGGCAACGATAACAGGGATAATACGCATGGCAACAGGCAAATTTGATCGCAATGATATCAAGCTCCGAGTGATAGTGTTCACATCTAGTGGCTGTATCGATCACTTTGCCGTAGACTTCATGATTACCGATCAACATTGTTTGCCCTCCTATCCCTCACACAATCGGTTGGAATCTGATCTATCCGACTTGATTAACCATTTTGGAAAAACCACGGAGCTCCAGCTCTGCAAATTTATGTTGAATCAATTCTGTGTTCACTTTCCAGATTGCATCTTCCAGTGCACATTCAATTGGTACCTCACAGTGAATCTCCGCCAGCTTTCTGGATAAATGAAGCATGTCCAAATTTTCTTCTATTTTTTTTCGGATACCGTTCGAAAGTTTTTCCAGATTGGCAAGAATGTCTTCAATAGAACCAAATTCCGCCAACAATTTCAAGGCTGTTTTTTCACCTATCCCTTTCACTCCTGGATAATTGTCTGATGTATCCCCCATCAAGGCCTTCATCTCAATCACTTGATAAGGGGAAATTCCTTTTGTCTGATAAAACGTATCCTTTTTATATACTGCGTAATTACCTTGTCCCTTTTTCATGATAGCCACGGAAACTTGATCATCCACCAACTGGAGGATATCCTGGTCTCCGGTCAAGATGGTGACTTGATGTTCCTTGCCATACTGCCGTGCGAGTGTACCGATACAATCATCAGCTTCAAACCCTTTAGTGCCGACATTCGGAACATCAAAAGCCTCCATTACTTCTTTAATCAAATCGAATTGGGGTATCAGCTCTACTGGCGGCTCTCCTCGGTTGGCTTTGTATGGGGCGTAAAGCTCATTGCGGAAAGTTTTACTCCCCATGTCCCAGCAGCAGATGACATGACTTGGCTGAAAAGTGGCAATGGCATCCAAGAAATATTTTAAAAAACCAAAAATACCGTTCGTCGGTATCCCTTTGCTGTTAACCATGAAATTGCCTGTGAAGGAAGTGGCATAAAAACCTCTGAATAACAATGCCATTCCATCGACTAATAAAACATTATGCTGTTTATCCATATCATTTACTCCCTTATTTACAGTGAAATGAAGCTTATCATTCTATATTTTAACACACAAAACTCATCCTGTAGAAAGGTTGGTTAAAAAACAACAAAATTGATAGATTTCATTTCTCTGTGATATAGTTAATTTTACAATTCAGCAGACAGAGGGTGGCAGAACATGACTAAACAAACAGCTTTGGCTACATTTGCAGGTGGTTGCTTTTGGTGCATGGTCAAACCATTCGACCAATTCGAGGGCATCCATCAAGTAGTTTCAGGATATATGGGGGGACATGTCACAAATCCTACCTACGAACAAGTGAAAACAGGCGAGACCGGCCATTATGAAGTGGTTCAAATAAGCTTTGACCCGGATATTTTTCCTTACCAGCGACTGCTGGATATTTACTGGCCACAGGTTGACCCGACAGATGATGGAGGACAGTTCCATGACAGGGGCAGCCAGTACCGTGCCGCCATCTTCTACCATGATGAAAAGCAAAAGCAATTGGCAGAACAATCGAAACAAGCGATTATCGACAGTGGCCGGTTTCAGCAGCCAGTTGTTACAGAGATCCTTCCTGCCAGCACCTTTTATCGTGCAGAAACTTATCATCAGGACTTCTATAAGAAAAATAAAAAATACTACCAGGAAGACAGGGCTAAATCCGGAAGAGACGAATTCATCGAAAATCACTGGTCTTGATACCGTCTTTTTCGCAAAGCTAAAAGATGAAGAAAGCTTATATTTTGAAAACTTCTAACCAGAAGGGCATGATCATTTATAAGATGCCAGTTGGACCATAGCGATAAAGTTTGAAGGGCCGCACCGTTCTTTTTAACCGGTGTGGCCTTTCATTAATATATATGACAGGGTGTTACTTTATCGTTTAAAACGAAAACAAGTTTCTTCGCCATAGAAGCTTGTATCAAACCGTAACCAAAACAATTTGTGATTCAACGTTGATGAGATTCATTTTTTCGGTGGCCATATTATTGCCTATTATTCCTTTCTCCTCTAATAGTTTACATAATATGATTATGATTTACTGAATCACGTTCTAATCAACCTATCAATGAAAAGGCATCTGCCAACAGTTTGTAAGAATGAAGTTTGGCTTGAAAATCATGGATGTTGGTAATGATCATCAGCTCATCTGTTTGATACTCATCTGCCAACTTCTCCAGCTGGCGCTTTACCTGTTGTTGGTCCCCGATAACCGCCCGTTTTCGGTTTTTTCTTATTGTTTCTTGGTCTTCCTTTGAAAAAGACTTATTTTTCACTTCCTCGATTGAAGGAACCTTTGTATCCCTTCCTTTCCCTACATTCAATAGCCATGCGTCCTGGCTGATCGCCAATTCTTCCGCCTTGCTTTCGGTGTCGGCGCAAACAACGAATACACAGACATTTACGTTTGGCTCATGTTGCCATGTCGATGACTTAAATCGTTCCCGGTATGTTTTGATGGCAGATTTGCCGTTTTCGGGATTGATAAAGTGGCCGTACGTAAAACCAACCCCAAGGTTGGCGGCGTTTTTTGCCCCCCGCTCTGAAAGACCCAATATCCACATATCCGGTGCACTATCGATGCGCGGACCAGCTTTGACAGTTTTATACGGATGTTCTGCTGGCAGCGAGTTATGTAGAAAACCCAATAAATCCGAAGTTTGCCTTGGAAAGGAACTAAGACTTTTTTGCTGTCCGTCGGTAAGTGCCAATCTTGTTGTTTGATTACCTCCCGGGGACCTTCCCAGACCAATATCGATCCTGCCAGGATAAAAAGCCTCCAACGTCTTAAAGTTTTCGGCTACATGAAGCGGACTATATTGGGGTAAGAGGACTCCTCCAGACCCTACTCTGATTGTATCGGTTTTTGCGGCAATTTGGCCGATCAATACTTCCGGCGAAGTGCTAGCCAACCCGCTGGTACTATGGTGTTCTGCAACCCAGTACCTGGTATATCCGAGACTTTCTGTTTCCTGGGCAAGCCTGATTGTATGTTGTAATGCTCGTGCCGGTGATTCTCCTCGCGAAACGGGGGATTGGTCCAATACACTCAACCTCATTGCTGTCACCTTCCCTTTTCAAATGCTTTATAGTATTATTCCTCTATCTTTTTTCTAAATCCATAAAACGCCCGGAAACCATTCTTTTCATAAAACTCCTTTGAGCTGCTTGTGGCCAGCATTTCCATCCTTGTCTCCGGATAAATATCGTGGATGTGGGCCAGCAACTTTTTACCAAGACCTCTCCCGCGGTATGGCTTAGAAATCAACAATTCACAAATGTACAATGTGATTGCTGAATCCGTCAAACCTCTGAGATATCCGACCACTTTCTCCTTGTCTTCCAGTACATAAGTCACTTGCGAACCCTCCCATCCCTGTTTTGCAGCTTCCCGATCTTCTACTAAATTTCCCCACCCTTCACTTGCATTCAAGTTCTGGATCTGGTTGAAATCTTCCGGTTTATATTTACGACATAATACTGAGTGTTCCCCGATTTTCATCTCCATGCAGAATCCACCTGCCTGTTCTATATTTTGGTGTGTCTAGTTTACTATCATCCATCCAAAATAGCCAATCCACCACACAGAAAAACACGTCGACCATTCTGGCCAAACGTGTTTTTTGTCAGTTACCAATTTTCAATTTCTGGACGGTCGCCTTTGCTGTTCCCTTTTTTGTTCGTTCGTCTGTCCAGCTCTTCTTTTACAGCATCAAGTGAAACATCCTGTTCTGCGAGGAGAATGAGACTATGGTACAGTAAATCGCTAATTTCATTTACGACTTCCTGCTTATTGTTGTTTTTAGCTGCTATGACCGCTTCACCGGCCTCTTCGATTACTTTTTTCCCGATTTTATCAATCCCTTTATCAAAAAGATAATTTGTATAAGAATTTTCAACTCGGGTTTCTTTCCGACTCTGGATTTCTGCCATTACTTGATCAAAAACGTTTCCTTGCCTAATTTCCTTCCGCTTTTCTTTTATCTCATCACCTGTCACTTCATAGAAAAAGCAGCTATTTTTTCCGGTATGACAAGCAGGCCCATAGGGGGTAACCCGTAACAGAAGTGAATCGCCATCGCAATCCAGAAATACCGACCGGACAGACTGATAATTCCCAGAAGTAGCGCCCTTATGCCATAATTCCTGACGGGAACGGGAATAAAACCATGTTTGCCCCGTCTCTATTGTTTTTTGATAAGCTGTTTCATCCATATAAGCAACCATTAACACATCTCCTGTCAAATCATCTACGATGACTGCAGGAAGCAGTCCTTTAGAAAAGTCCGGCTTCACGTATATCCACTCCTTGTTCTGCACAGCTTTGCTTTACTTGATCAATCGAGTATATTCGTTCATGGAAGATGGATGCAGCCAAAGCGGCGGAAACACCGGTTTTACGAAACACTTCTCCAAAATGCTCGGGCTTTCCGCAACCACCTGAAGCTATGACAGGGGTGCGGACAGAGTCAACTACAGCTCTTGTCAGTTCCAAGTCGAAGCCGTCTTTCACTCCATCCGTGTCGACACTTGTCAGTAAAATCTCTCCTGCACCTTGCAGTTCTGCTTCTTTTACCCATTTCAAAGCATCTTTACCACTATCCCTGCTGCCACCATGCGTCATGACATGCCAACTATTTCCGATACGTTTCGCGTCCACGGCTACGACCACACATTGCGAACCAAAACGGTCAGCAGCTTCACGAATCAAAGAAGGATTCGCAACAGCGGCTGAGTTCATCCCCACTTTGTCCGCTCCGGCCTGTAGAAGCCTGGTAACATCATCGATCGACTTTACCCCTCCCCCTACTGTAAAGGGTACAAACACCGTTTCTGCTGTCTTTTTGACAATATCGATCATTGTCTGCCTTCCTTCATTGGTAGCTGAAATATCTAGAAAGATGATTTCATCCGCTCCTTCTCGAGAATAAGAAGAAGCCATATCCACAGGGTCGCCCAACTCTCTAAGAGAAACAAAATTAGTTCCTTTCACTACCTTGCCTTCCTTTACATCCAAACATGGGATGATCCGTTTGACGATCAATCGGCAGCCCCCTTTAAAGAAACATGCCCGTCATAAATCGCTTTACCGACGATTGCTTCCTCTATTCCGATGGCTTCCAGGTTGCGGATATCCTCCATATCCTTGATTCCTCCAGAAGCAACTATTTTACAGTCCACTGCTTTGGAAAGTTGTTGTAACGCTTGTAAATTGGGACCGCTCAATGTACCGTCTTTTGAAATATCGGTGAAAACGATTGTGTTAACTCCCAGTTCTTCCATTCTTCCCGCAAAGTCGATAAAATCGGTACCCGATACCGTTTCCCAACCTCTTACGGCGACCTTCCCGTCTTTCGCGTCAATTCCGATAACAATTTGTTCAGGATATGCTTCCAGGACTGCTTGCAAAAATGCATCATCTTCAAGAGCAGATGTTCCTAGAACCAATCTGGAAGCACCTGCTTTTATTAAACACTCGACCGTTTCCATTGTTCTGATTCCTCCGCCGACTTCAACTGGGACTGTAGATAAACCACACAGCCGAGTGATCAGGTCGAGCTGGCTGCCTTTCCCGTTCCGAGCGCCTTCTAAATCTACTATATGAATCATCTCCGCACCATCTCGGATGAATTCAGCCAGCTGTGCTTCCGGGTCCAGGCCTACTTGGGTGGAACGAGAGAAATCTCCTTGATATAAACGGACGCATTTTCCATCGATTAAATCTATTGCCGGGATAATTTTCATCTTACTGCCTCCTGAAGAAATGTCTTTAATATGTCGACGCCGACTTCTCCGCTTTTTTCCGGGTGAAACTGAATGCCATATACATTCTCCCTTCTCACAATAGCCGGCACAGTCATTCCGTATTCCGCTGTTGCCGCGATATAAGCTGCATTTGTTTTTGCAGCGAAGCTATGGACAAAGTAAACGTGTTTTCCTTTGAATTGCGAAAATGGATTACCATTTCCTTCTGCCTTCAAGGCGTTCCATCCAATATGCGGCAGAATATGTTCTGTTTCCATTTTTTCAATTGTGCCCGGAAGGATAGAAAGCCCCTTTGTTTTCCCGCCTTCAAAACCTTCAGAAAACAGTAGTTGCATTCCCAGACAGATACCTAAAAAAGGTTTTTTCTTTGCCATTTCTTGCAGCAGATTCTTTAAACCTCGATCTTCTATTTCTTTCATGGCCGCTTGAAAAGACCCGACCCCCGGAAGAATGAGGTGTGTGGCTTTCTGCAAAGTTTCCCTGTCATCAGTAATCGTCACTTCGTATCCGAGCTTACGGAACGCTGTCGATACACTTGCCACATTCCCCATGCCGTAATCTACTATCGCAATCATTCGATAAGCCCCTTTGTCGAATTCACTCCATCAATAGCCGGATTGATGGCGATCGCTTCAGCAAAAGCTCTTCCGAGTGCTTTAAAAATCGCTTCTATCTTATGATGCGTATTCGAGCCATGGAGTACCTTCGCATGCAAAGTTATCCCTGCTTGAAAGGCGAATGCCTGTAAAAACTCCTTCACTAATTCTGTGTCAAAGTTTCCTAAGTTCGGAGAAGAAAAAGCTGCATCGAGTACTAGAAACGGCCTTCCGCTAATATCAATGGCCACAAATCCAAGCGATTCATCCATGGGTACATAAGCGTGGCCATACCGATTGATTTTTTGTTTGTCCCCCAGGGCTGTCCGGATGGTTTGCCCTAAAACAATTCCCACATCTTCGACAGTATGATGACTATCAATATGTAAGTCACCGTCTGCTTCTACCCGTAGGCCAATTCTTCCATGACGGGCAAACAATTCTAGCATATGATCAAAAAACCCCACTCCCGTTGTGATGGACACAACTGCCGCGTCGTCGAGATTGCAACTGACGTCGACCACCGTTTCATTGGTCTTTCTTTGTCTACTGGCTGTTCTCATTGTTTCCGCTCCCTTCTTTCATTCCTGCTCTTTGTTTCACTGCTCGGGCATGCCCCTCGAGCTCCTCTTTTTCCGCTATATTGCACACATGGGTGGACGCTGATTGCAAAGCCTTTTCCGAATAATAAAGAAAGGTTGTTTTTTTAATAAAATCGTCTACAGACAAGCCGGAAGAAAATCTTGCTGTACCGGCTGTTGGCAATACATGGTTGGGACCTGCGTAATAATCGCCCAACGCTTCTGGCGTATAGCTGCCGAGGAATACGGAACCCGCATTCCGAATTTTCCCCAGTTGTTGAAGCGGTGCAACTGTCTGGATTTCCAAATGCTCAGGGGCTAGCCGGTTTGCCAGTTTAAATGCCTCATCTACATCATCCACCAGGACAATTGCCCCGTTTTCTCTTAGTGATGCTTCCGCAATTTCCCGTCTTGGCAGGCTGGCACATTGCAGTTTCACCTGTATGTCTGCCTTTTCGGCCAGACTCTGCGAAGTAGTGAGCAATACCGCCCTGGCCGCTTTATCATGCTCTGCTTGCGCAATCATGTCTGCTGCTACATATGCCGGATCAGCCGTGTCATCAGCAATTATGCAGACTTCAGAAGGTCCGGCGATCATGTCAATGCCTACATCTCCAAACACCAGTGACTTGGCGGCAGCCACATAGGCATTGCCGGGACCGACGATCTTATCTACAGATGGAATGGATTCTGTTCCATAGGCAAGGGCTGCTATCGCCTGAATCCCTCCGATTCTATAGATGCAATCTATACCGGCGATGTCTGCGGCAACCAACAATATCGGAGAGATGGAGTCCCCGTTTCTTGCAGGAGTTACCATGATTACTTGTTGGACGCCCGCCAGAACAGCAGGTATCGCATTCATCAGTACAGTTGATGGATAACTTGCTGTCCCGCCAGGAACATAAATTCCGGCCCGCTCAATGGCCCGATACAATTGGCCGGACATTATATCTTCTGTCATGTCCATGAATCTTGTATTTTGCAACTGTTTTTCATGGAAGGATTTAATATTGTCGGCAGCGGCTCGCAACGAACTGATGACCTCGTCAGATACCTTTTCCCACGCTCGCTGCCTTTCATCACTTTCCACCAGCCAAGCGTCGGGTACCTCCCCGTCAAACTTTTTCACGTATCTTTTTAATGCTTCATCTCCATTCGACCTGATATCATCAATCACTTGTTTAGCTGTTTGCAAAATGCCATCATCAAGCCGACTGCCCATCTTCCTATGCAAGAACAGTTCGGAGAATTCCTCCGCTGAATAAGTGGGTATCATTGAACAGACACTCCTTTCTGCATAGCTTCTACAACAGGGGAGAGGAGTTCCTTCTTTATTTTTAAAGAAGAGCGGTTGGCGATGCACCGCGCACTATAATGATGGAACTCGTCTTTTATGACCAGCCCGTTTTCTCTCAACGTCGTGCCGGTTTCCACTATATCGACAATACCGTCTGCCAATCCGAGAATCGGAGCGAGTTCAACCGAGCCTTCCAGCTTCACGATATCGACCGACTCACCTTTTTTCCTGAAATATTCTTTCGTAATGCCGGGATATTTACTGGCAATGATCCGTTTGCGCTCGGGCCAGTTGATCCCCGTTTCGGCGGCAAGAGCCATCCGGCATTTACCGAATGGAAGAGGCAGCAAGTTAAAGACGTCGGGCTGAAATTCGGCAAGGATGTCTTCCCCGACTATTCCCAAATCGGCAATCCCATGTTCTACATAGGTGGTGACATCCACCCCTTTGGCAAATACGAATTGGAACTCTTCCGTTTCGACCCTTAGCTTCCTTCCTTTGTCCACCAAAGAGGTTATATCGTAATCTAAAGATTGAAAAAACTCCAAAAATTGCTTTTCCAAACGTCCTTTTGTTAAAGCTATGCAAGGTTTCATCGTTCCACCGCCTTCCAACCATTCCCTTTTCTTGTTATCTCCCAAATACGGTCATAATTCTTTGATTCTTTTTCCGGTAAGTCGTAGCGTATATCCACAATCTTGTCAGGAAAATCGGTGCGAATCTGCTCGGCAAATGCGTGGCTTTCCGGTTCTGCACAGAGGCAGATTTTCTCCCGCTTTTGAGCAGGCTTTATTTGATCAGCTAATATATCCACATCGAACGCAAGTCCCACAGCAGAATGACGTTCACCAAATTGCTCATACAGTTTATCGTACCTGCCTCCCGAGAAGCATGTGGAGCCATTCTCCCTAAGGTATCCCCTGAACATCGTTCCACAATAGTAAGGAAGGTTCTTTACCCTGCCCAAGTCTACCAAAATCCCCTTTATACCGCAGTCATTCAATAGCTTCACAAGGCTTTTCAAATGCTCTACGATTTCGAGAAGATGCTGATTGTTTTTCCAGTGTTTTTCATAGACTTCCAATATTTCCACAGACCCATAAGCATCCACCAGTTCTGTCAGTTGTTCTGCGATCGTCCGGGAACCTGCGTGATTCGCCAATTGAAAAACTTCATCCTTTCGTTTATCATGCATTGCCTGTCTCAGTCTCTCTGCTTGTACAGAATCAAGTTTTAAAGGCGCTGCCAACAGTTCGAAAATTTCTGAATGCCCCAATTCGATTAAATAGTCCTCCACCTCCAAAGCCTGTAAGTAATCGGCCGCTGTCAGCAAGGACTCACTTTCCCCCAGGAATGAGGGAGCATAGACAATTTCAATTCCCGCCTGCCTGCTTTCCATTCCTGGTTTATCACTGCGGAATACAGACCCCTGATAGCACCATTTATGTTCTGAATGGGACTGCTTCACTAACGCCCTTGCAACGGCGGTCGTCCAGTCGGGCCGAAGCACCTCGATTTCCCCCTCGTGGTTAAACCATTTTAACATCGGCTGCAAGGCCATTCCTGTGTAGCCGTTAGTAAACGTTTGGGCATATTCGACCACCGGTGTTGAAATCGGTTGATAATTCCGTCGTTCGGTAATTTCCGTAAAAACTTCAAAAGCCCGAAATCGTTTGTTTATTTGTTGACCGACTTCGTCCTGACTTCCAGCAGGCAAAAACATATGAACACCACTTTCTGTTATTTCCTTTATTATTTTACCACTCTACCACTTTACTTAAGTAAAGTATCTTGTTAACATGAATTTATCACACTTATGAGGGCGCGTCAACAGGACGGCATGGACAACCAAAAGCAAACAAGCGCTACGCTATCAGGATGAAAAAGCTATAATATAAGTTCAAGAGAGGCGGTAACAAATGAACATTCGCGGAGATTTTCACCTCCATACCCAATTTTGCCCGCATGGCTCCTATGATAAGATGGAAGACTATATAAACCAGGCGATAGAGTCCGGACTTACTCATTTAACTTTCACGGAGCATGCACCGCTTCCAGCTGGCTTTGCCGATCCTGCTCCTATGAAAGACAGCAGTATGCCGGCGAATTCTGTTGAAGATTATTTGCGGGAAGCACGGGAGCTGAAACATAAATACAGAGAAAAGTTAATTATTCAGATCGGGTTTGAAGTCGACTTTATAGTCGGGTTTGAAAAAGAGACTCGTATGTTGCTGGAAAAATGGGGACCCTACATTGATGATGCGATTCTTTCGGTACACATGCTGCGTAGTCCTGAGGGCAAGTTTGTCTGTCTGGATTACAGTGTCGAGGAATTTGCCGCAATCGTCTCCTTTTTCGGTTCCACCGATGCCGTATATGAAGCTTACTACCATGCACTTGTCTTGGCCATAACCAGTGATTTGGGACGTTATAAGCCAAAACGGCTTGGCCATATCACCCTCGTGGAAAAATTCAAACAAACTTTTCCGACCTCTCGGGAATACGATCGGGAAATCAAGGACATTCTTGAAAAAGTGGCCGAAAATGGAATGGAACTGGATATCAATACAGCTGGTTTATATAAAAAGCATTGTCGATCCATTTATCCTACCGATAAATTTATCCGCCATGCTTATGAATTAGGGATTCCCCTAGTGCCAGGTTCCGATAGTCACCAAGCCGACCATATTGCGAGGGGCTTTCAGAGGCTTCCAGACCTTAGTTACTCTCTTCCTCAAGGATTTTGTAAATAAATTCTGTTTCAAAAAACAAAACCGAACGAATTTGATCATCCTTTCAAATCCGCTCGGTTTTTGCTTTGGTGACCATGCATTTGTCCCGGCCACTTTTTGGTCGTTTATTTGGTTTTTCCCTGTTTATCTTTTTCTTCGCTGCGGTCTATTGTACCGTCCGTAAGCCCGCTCTCGACTTGTTTATGTGTCTTATCCAGGCCTTTTTCTACGTCGGTATCCTTGGAGGTTTCTCCTTTATAATTTTTTTCTGATAGTTCTTTGCTTTGGTCGTTTGTTTCTTTATCTTTGTCAGCCATGGTTTGCCTCCTTGATGATATAATCTTTCCCACTTATTACATTTACGTTCTTTCCAATTTTTAAACCTTTTAAAGCAAGATTGACCATCACCAAGGCAACATCGCGGTAACTTTTTGTTTCTTTTTTTCCAATTCATCGACGTCAACGTCATCCGCCAAACTATAAAGCAATCCCTCGAAGTATTGGGAAATCGACTCCAAGTATTCTTTTTTAATCTTCGCTAAGCAGTTGTCCCATTGTTCGTTGTACCAATCTGAAATTTTTTGCTTGTTGTCTAAAAGGTAGTGATCCACCATTGGATCAAGCGCCTCCTGGAGACGCTGTTTGACCTTTTCTTTCCCGTTTTTCTCAAAAAAGTGCTTTGCTGATTTATACATGGCCAGTGCGGGCTTAAACTGCTCCATACCCACCTCTTCCATGGGTGAAAAAGCAGGTGTCTCAAATGGATATTCTGTAATGTCAGAAAAAACGATACCAGACTGGATAGTGGAACATGCCTTCTGTAACTGCATGCTCCATTCCTCGGCTTTTTTATTCATGAAACGCTCCATCCGCAGGGAAACCGCCCGTAACTCCTGTGCAAGTTCAAAACCTATGTCTTTCAGCAATGTGTTCAATGCCTGTTGCAACTCATGGTCTGCTGCTTTGCCATCCCCCGAAATCGTCGCCGGGTTGAACGATTCTTTGAAACGGTCAGTGAATTGAATGGACATCCGTTCGTGCACGTAATACAGTTGTTTTTTCAGTTTTTGGTCAATCTCTTTGTTTACAAGTTGAGAATCTGCCGTATCCATGATCTTCTTCATTTCGTCTCTATCTTCTTGATAATGTTGCTTTTTCCGCTGCTTTTCCTGGTGATCCAAATTCGCCGATTCGATGTATGCTGCAAGTTGATTTTCCGTACGTTTTATATCATGTACCGACGAATGGATCATCAACTGCATCATTTCTTCTTTCAGAAATTGATAAAATGCCGCTTCAAACTCATCCATGCCGGAATTAATTGACCGTTCCCCTTTCCCTTCCTTTTCTTTCATGCCCAGGTGACTGGACACAGGAAACAAACGAGGATTTCCAATGCCGAAATCGAGCAGCTGTTCAGCAACATAGTTGGTTACAAGTCGCAATTCCTGTTGGCAGCTTGCTAAGTCTGCTGCATTCACGAGAAAGAACATTTTATCAAGACTGAAGGCATCCTTCACTCTTCCAAGCTGAATTAAAAAATCGCGATCAGCTTTTGAAAAGGGATGGTTATAATAAGTTACAAACAAAATGGCATCTGCTTGCTTAATGTATTGAAAGGCAACATCCGAGTGCCTGGAATTTATGGAATCAGCTCCCGGAGTATCGACCAACGTGATCCCTTGACGGGTCAATGGGCAATCATAGAATAAGTCCATCCATTCCACATAACAGGCAAGCGATTCGTCTGAGACAAACAAAGGAAATTCCGATAACGATACCAACTGCACTGTACCCAGCTGCGATTTTACTTTTCTGTATCCCTCTACGACCGCTGTCAAAAATGATCGATGCATTTCATTCAAGCCATTCAGATTGACTCCGCCATTTTGCTGCAGCCAGACAATTATCTCCGAGAGTGTGTGAAACTCCGGTTTCTTTTCGTTTGATCCTTCCAAAATATCCTTCAATTCATGGAAAACTTCCGACTCACTCTTACATTTAACTCTCACGCTACCATGTGGGAATTCTTCCGTCGGAGGACAAATCCTGTTGATTGCCGCTGTGGTAGGATTTGGTGAAACAGGCAGGACACGTCCGCCCAATAGCACGTTAGCAAATGAAGACTTACCAGCACTGAACGCTCCAAATAAAGCAATCGTAATATCATGTTTTGCCAGTTTCTCACGTTTCAGAGATAAATCCTGATAGATTGCATGGAACCCTGTTACATCCTTGATTTGCTCCATTGTCCGTTCTATGATTTCGACAGTTTTCTTCACCGACTGATTGCCAGGCTGGCTGACTTCTTCGACGGAAGGAAGTTCGGGGATTGTCCCGGAATGTTCGGGCTGGACAGTTACTCCCTCTTGCTCCCGAAAGAGAATGCTATCTTTCTTCTCCTGAATTTGCCGCCTCATCTTCTCGATTGTTTGCCGGAGAAATGATTGGTCGTTCCCTATTTGATACATGCTGTTTTTCTCTGATTGGAACCGTTCATCCAGTTTGAATAGCTTTTCTTCCAAACGATGATATTCCTCCGCCCGTTCGACTATTCGGGTTTGTTGGCGTTGATGCGTTTCTACTTGTTGACGGACCAAGGATGAAAATTCTGCAATAATGCTCATTGCCAACTGTTTTGCCGAATGCTTGATTGCTTGAGAGACATCTTCCGTATAAACCAGCAAGTACTCACCATTTAACGTAGCCCCTGGCTTTATTATGTCCTTCAGTTGCCTTATTGGAAAGTGTACCGAGAATTGCTGGATTGAATTAATGAAGGAAGTGTCATTTATATCCCATTGTCTTGCCGTTTCCAATAATTTATCACGTATTTTCCAGTCGATGGCTGCTTCGATTGTTTTGGTAAGTGACTCGCCAAATTCAAACAAGCGCTGCTCGCGAACTTGCTCGATCTTGTTTTTGCCGGCAAACATCCCCGGTTTAAACTTTGGCTGCATCGATTCCAAAAAAGCCCTCGCCTGTTCACGGAGCTCGAATGGCATCAAGTAAGCATTTTTCAACGTCGAATCCACTGCATTTCTCAGGCTCTTCTCCGCCTGATCGGGCAAATCTTCCAGCCTTTTCAATTCCCTTCTGGCCTCTTCTGCCGAATTTGCTTCTCCCTTACCGTCCAAACGATATAATTGGGCGTAATATTCCGCTTTCTCCTGGTCTATTTTTTCTTTGTAGGAATACAGATAATCGGATGCCAGTTTTTTAGCGGAAACCCCCACAGTTTCCTCTACCAAGTCATCTTTATCCTTCATCAATAGCTGCACTTCTTCCCGCAATGCCTGCGACTGATTAAAGGCATGTTCCGTATCCTTTAAGCTGGTATAAAAAATGGCTTCGGGCTTCAAAGACCATTTTTCCAAAGCACCAAGCAAACTGTTTTGAAATTGTTGAAATGTCAATTCTTTTTCCTGGTGTTTGTCGACTTGATTGACCACGACATAAAAACGCTTTCCTGACTGCTGGATTTGTTTCATAAACGCTAAATTGACCTCTGATTGAACATGATTATAATCCATCACATAAAAAAGCACGTCCACCAAATGTAAAGATGACTCTGTTATTACTCTGTCTGCATCGTTGGATGAATCGATCCCTGGTGTATCCAGCAAGGCCACACCTGATGGGAGATGCTCGTTCTTGGAAGCTATTTCGACTCGTGTTATTTCATCCCCGTTTTTGCAATGCGCTTGAATGATGTCGAAATCATAAGGCTCTTTATACAGCAATGGAGCGCCCTCTTTAAAATACACACGGGCAGTCCCATCCCCGGCTTGTATTTTAACGACATTGGCACTGGTCGGAATCGGGCTGGAGGGTAACAGGTCATCTCCAAGCAACTCGTTGATCATCGTTGACTTACCTGCCGAAAAGTGCCCTGCAAAACAAATGGCAAACTCATGGGAATCAATCTTCTCCAACAAGTCAAGCGCTTTATCTGCTAATTCCTGTTCTCCATTTTCTGTGAATTTGGCATACAACTCTGCAACATACTGAGTTGTGGACTGACTTACTGTGCTGTTCATTTGTGTTTATGCTCCCTTTTTGCTGGATTTAGAAGTGTACAACACAGTAATACTGGTGAGTATACACCTCATTGCTTGCCTATCGGCGCAAATGATGGAAACTCGATGGTCTTCTCTACTCTCGAACAAAAGAGGGTTAGTACGGCGTTGCAGGCACTCCGTCAGAAACACTTCCGATTTTCTAAACGCAGTTACAGTCCATCCTACTTTCAACAGCTAGTACTCCATCCAATTCTAGCCAGGCAGCCAGCAGCGAGATTTCGCTGGATAGAAGCTTAAGCGTCTTCCACGGAAAGCGAATGTTTGCCATACCTTGTATTACCCATCATTCTCAAAAGGATAGGCAGAGAAGACCATGTGAGTTCGTAATATAGATAGCTTGAACATACCATAATCTTTTAGATAATCCATTTTAAAAACGCCTTATAAATCTGACAAAGATATTATACGTGCAATCAATCGAAATGACCATAGCGAATAAAATCCTGCCGAGTCATGATTCCATAAACGGCAGCTCTTCATCAGTATTTAAGTGTCCGATTAACTGTTTTACTTTGGTGTCCTTTCCTAGCAGCCAATCCTTAAAAGACAAAATGAACGGTTCCCGGTCGCTCCCAACCGCAAACCATACTGACAGTTCCGTTGGGAGATAGACAGAAGTGTGCAGTGTACCGGCCCAGTTTGTATATTTTTCCGAGTAAATTCCTTTGGCTTTATCATTGAACAACCGGAATGCTTCATACGGAGAAGTCAGCTTGCTTTTTTCTTCTAATAACAGCTTTTTCCTCCGTTTTGAGTCGGCTAAATGGTAGCGGTTTTCTCCTTCCAAGATGTCAAAATGATTGGTGCTTAAAGGTTCATCTTTGACAACGACTCCTCTTGGTGTTGCTTCTACTACCTTGGAGGTACCGAATTGATCAAACAAAACATAATTGAAGGAATGTCTGTGAGGGAGCTGTCTCAGCATATCAGCAGCTTCCTCGCTGTTTTTGCAGGTTTCCAATACCATGCGAGTGATCGTATTGCATATAAAGCCGTCCCCTGGTTTTCTCCGATGTACAAAGTTATAGCCGATAATCAAACCATGTTCGTTCATCCCGTCAGCTCTTCCGGTAATTCGTTGACTGGGACCAATCGTCGCATAGCCGTCTACAGGTTGAAACAAAACGAAACGGCCTTCATATGTCTTAGGATGATAATCATAATTGCGAACCAGGTAATCACGCCCAGTCAGGATGGAACAGCCAGAAGGGTGCCACTCCTGCTGATAACCGCTATAATCTCGCACAGTTTCCTCCAGCGGGAGCTCGAGACCTTCCGAAAGCCCTTCCAGCTCTTCCCACAAGTGAGGCATGTATGTTTTGATCGTTTTCTTGGCTTTATGAAAGTCGACAATATATCGAGGTCTTTTCCTGGGTTGATTGACCCGTGAATAGTTCTTTTGCAAAGCAGAGTCTTTCAGTCTTTCTCCTTGTTCAAAGCCGAACTGAGCGTGGCTGCCTCTGAACTCCAAAAAGCTTGTGGTGACTTTTTTCATTTATATTTCCTTTTCTTCTGTTAGATTTTTTGTTCAGTTTTTCTGCAAGCAGTAAAACCACCGCGCAGAACAATCGATTTTATGTTCTATTCCAATTCCTTGATTAACTGATTGGATATATAGCGGATTAGGTCTCCCCTGCTGATCACACCTACCACTCTGCCGGCGTCATTGACAACTGGTATTTTCTTAAAACCATTCTCCGCAAGAATCTCAAGTGCCTTTTCCAGATTATCATCAGGCTTTACCTTATAAAGCTTTTGCTTTCTCATCATATCCTCTACTGGCAGATGAATCGAGCTTTTCAATTTATCTTTCAAATCCTGGCGTTCACTCACTAGGACAAGTGTGTAAATATCATATATGGTCCTTCCCTGCGGCTGCAAAAAGCGGATGACATCTCCGTCACTGATCATTCCCTGCAGCACTCCCTGTTTATCAACGACAGGAACACCGCCGATTTTGTTGGCAACAAGGATTTCCAATAACTCCTTTATTGTTACGTTTTCTTCAATTTTCACTACGTCTCTGATCATAAACTCGCTGATTTTCATCTTAACACCTCGGGTTTTTATTTTGTTTTTCATTCCTTTGTCGATGAACGGTTCAGTCTTTAGCAGACCAAAAAAGGACGTCTCTATTTATAGCGTATCATGGAAATATCGCAGTTGGAATAATATTGCTTTTTCCTCAGACGATCCATAAGCTTTTTCCTTCAATTCCTTTGGAAAATACCGCTGATAAACTTTTCTCGTTCATGTATAATGTTTTATGTAAGCACTTACATTTAGGGGGCGGTTGATTTGGCAAATACGACAAAGGCGGCATGGATTCCATCAAAAGATATTCTGCAAAAGTCCCGGCTTGGGAATTGGATGCAGAGGCTTGGATTTACCGATTATGATTCTTTTCATCAAGAATCAATAAAAAAAATCGACTGGTTTTGGCGGGAGGCTGTAAAAGAACTGGATATTTCCTGGTTTTCCACCCCTAGCGTCACTCTTGATTTATCAAAAGGGGTCCAGTATCCCGATTGGTTTGTGGGAGGAAAGGTAAATGTCGCATATAATGCTGTTGAAAAGTGGGCGGACGACCCATCGACCCGTCACCGAACGGCACTCATCTGGGAAGGGGACGATCAAGAAAAAAAGGTCTATACATATGAGCAGTTGAATGTGGCAGCAAATGCAGCAGCGAACGGACTAAAACAACTAGGGGCAAAGCATGGAGACGTCATTTTTTTATATATGCCGATGATTCCAGAAACGGTAATTGCAATGCTGGCGATTTCGAAAATCGGAGCTGTATTCACACCTGCTTTTTCCGGTTATATGGCAGATGCTGTATCGGCGCGACTCGAAGCTTCTGGTGCAAAATTTTTAATTACTGCAGACGGTTACTACCGACGAGGAAAAGTAGTAAATATGAAACAGGAAGCAGATAAAGCAGCCGATCAATCCAACTCACTTGAGAAAGTGATCGTAGTGGAAAGAATCGGCGGTACGGCATCCTGGATAACAAGCAGAGACGTGGCCTGGGAAACCATTACCCAAAATAGGAGGGAATTCAAAGCTGATATAATGGACAGTTCTGAACCCTTCATGATTATTTATACTTCTGGTACAACCGGGAAACCGAAAGGAACAGTACACACCCATGCAGGATTTCCGATAAAAGCAGCATTCGATGCGGGAATTTGTATGGACGTCAGACCGGATGATAAATTATTTTGGCTTACCGATATGGGATGGATGATGGGTCCGTTCTTGGTTTATGGAGGATTGTTGAACCGGGCAGCGATCGTCTTGTTTGAAGGTACACCAGATTATCCAGGACCCGATCGACTCTGGCAACTGACGGAAGAGCTCCAGTTAAGCCATTTAGGTGTTTCTCCTACTTTAATCCGCAGCTTAATGCAGTACGGGACAACGCCCGCCGAACCATATGTATTAAGCAGTCTGCGATTATTCGCTTCTACTGGCGAGCCTTGGAACGAAAAACCATGGAATTGGCTTTTCGAGGATATCGGAAATAAAAAAATCCCCATTTTTAACTATTCAGGCGGAACAGAAACATCCGGTGGTATTTTGGGGAATGTGTTGGTAAAACCGATTCAACCCGCTAATTTCAATGCGCCGCTCCCTGGTATGGCCGCAAATGTTTTCAACCAGGAAGGACTGTCAGTAACCGGAGAAGTTGGAGAGCTTGTATTGCAACAGCCTTGGGTGGGGATGACAAAGGGATTTTACAAGGATGACAATCGGTATGAAGCGACTTACTGGAACCGGTGGAAAGACACTTGGGTTCATGGAGACTGGGTGATTAAAAATGAAGATGGCTATTTCAACATAACCGGCCGATCGGATGATACCTTGAATATTGCTGGAAAAAGAATCGGACCTACTGAGATAGAATCTTGTTTAGTAAGTCATCCTGCGGTTGCTGAAGCCGGGGTGATAGGATTGCCCGATGAACTGAAGGGAGAAACCGCTGCTGCATTCGTTGTAGTACACAGTTACATGGAACCGACCGAACAAAAAAAAGAAGAAATACTCACCCATCTGAAAAATCGCTTAGGCAAAGCGCTGGCTCCCAAGCAGCTTTACTTTCTTTCCGATTTACCGAAAACGCGTAACGCCAAAGTGATGCGGCGTGCTTTGAAAACAGCGTTTCTCGGTCAGTCCAGTGGTGACCTGAGCGCTCTCGTTAATCCAGACATCCTGGAAGAAATAGCTGCACTTCGAAAAAAGGAATAAAACTGTGCTTCCCCGCCAGCTTTGCTTTTTGAGAGCAAACTTGAAATCAGTTTTGAAAATACTATTGCTCCTGGAGGATGAATCGAAGGTTACAAGAATGGATGCGTCGACCAGTGTTTGTTTCGTAAAAAAGCACTCCCCCATCAGAATTTGATACGAAGGGGGAGTGCCTTTTTCCTTATTCCTCAAACTGGATATACACCATGTTTCCGTTCAGTGAACTGCAGTCTTTTACTTCGATAAAAAGCAAATCTTGTAATAAGTTCTCTTCTTAATCTATCCGGTTCAATCACAGCATCGACAACCATTTCGGAGGCCAGTCGGTAAATATCGATATTTTTCTTATATTCCTCCTGCTTATCGCGGATAAAAGATAACCGCTCATCTTCCGGGAGTTCTGCAATCTTGTTGGCATAGACCGCATTGACAGCAGCTTCAGGCCCCATGACTGCAATTTGTGCACTGGGCAAAGCCAACGTACAATCCGGTTCAAACGCAGGACCTGCCATGGCGTATAATCCCGCGCCATATGCTTTCCGTATAACGACTGATATTTTGGGTACTGTCGCTTCACTCATCGCAGCAAGCATTTTTGCACCATGTCTGATTATTCCCGCCCTTTCCACTTTGGTTCCTATCATAAAACCTGGGATGTCAGCCAAAAATAGCAAAGGGATATGGAAGGCATCACAAAGTTGGATGAATTTCGCCGCTTTATCTGCAGAGTCAGGAAATAATACACCGCCTTTACTTTTCGGCTGGTTGGCAATTATCCCGATCACCTCCCCATCCATTCTGGCGAAACCGGTTATCAACTCTGTTGCGAACAGCCGCTTGATTTCACAAAAGGAATCTTCATCGATGATGTGATCGATTAATTCATACATATCAAACGGGGCATTTTGATTTTCCGGAATCAACTGACCGATGGTTTTTTCACTTGTTTTCGGTGGGAGCGCCTCTGTTTTTGGGGGCTGGCCCTGATAGTTTTCCGGGAAATAGCGAAGATAATCCCTGGCAAATTCGATTGCTTCCTTTTCAGAATCAGCTAACACATCCCCACACCCCGATACTGTACAATGCATAGCAGCACCGCCCATCTCTTCCAAGGTCACTTTTTCGCCGATCACCTTTTCTGCCATTCGCGGCGATCCCAAATACATGGAAGCATTTCCGGCGACCATGACGACGATATCACAAAAAGCCGGTATGTATGCACCTCCTGCGGCTGATGGTCCAAATAATAAACAAATCTGCGGAACCCTTCCGGAAAGCTTGATTTGATTATGAAAAATTCTGCCTGCACCTCGTCTACCGGGAAACATTTCGACCTGATCGGTTATCCTGGCTCCGGCGGAATCTACCAAATAAAGCATCGGCACATTCAACTTTGCGGCAGTTTCTTGTATTCTTACGATCTTTTCAACCGTCTTCGCCCCCCATGACCCCGCCTTGACTGTAGAATCATTGGCCATGACGCATACCGTGTTGCCGTGGATCCTGCCGATGCCGGTAACCACCCCGTCTGCGGGCAGTGTGTGGTCAAGGCAATTGGCAAACAAGCCGTCTTCCAATTCCATATCGTCGTCAAACAGTTCTTTTAGACGATCTCTCACAAATAGCTTGCCCTTTGCAGTGTTTTTTTGATGATATTTTTCTTCCCCGCCTTCTTTGATCCGGGCTTGATGTGAAGAGCTTTTTTCTGCCTTGTGCGTTTGCATGATCATTCCTCCAATTCTCTATTCTCCGGTAAAAACAGCAGAGCGTTTTTCTTTAAAGGCTTTAAGTCCTTCCAGGCGATCCTTTGTGTTGATGGTTTGCTGGTAACATTGCCCTTCAAATGCCAGCCCTTCAGCTAGTCCCATCTCGAAACCTTTGTTGATTGCTAATTTGGCTTGTTTTAAAGCGACTGGCGCATTTTGGGAAATCTGTTCAGCTAACTGTTCCGCCTTCGTCATTAATTCTTCCGATGGATAAACATAATCGACCAATCCGATCCGTTCTGCACTTTCAGCTGTAATTGGTCTTGCCGTGAATATCAGTTCTTTAGCTTTGGACAGTCCTACCAGACGGCTTAGCCTCTGGGTACCGCCTGCTCCTGGAATGATACCAAGGGAGGTTTCGGTCAAAGCCATTTTACTGTGTGAAGCAGAAATTCTCAGATCACATGCAAGGGCAAGTTCCAAGCCTCCTCCAAATGCGGCTCCGTTCATAACCGCAAGGGTCGGAATCGGAAGTTCACTCACTCTCTGGGTGGTGCTGCCGATTAAATCGACCGTTTCTTTTGTTTGACTTTCTGTCATTCGACTCCTTTCTTTCAGGTCGGCTCCAGCACAAAAAGCTTTCTGTCCAGCGCCAGATATTAATAAACAGCGTATAGCAGGATCGCTTTCCACCTTGGTCAGGACCTCATTAAAACGATGGAGTAATTCCCTGGAAAAAGCATTAGCCGCTCTCGGCCTGTTAATTACAAGCATTGCTATTCGTTCATTTCGTTTTTGGAGGGTTATCAAATCATCTGACAAACGAATCACCTCCCTGCGTGGCAGTTTGCAGTCGCCTTTGCTGGCTTGGAAGCGTTTTTCCGAGACGCTTTTCAATGAAGGCTGCAGCATTCTGTAACCTTGCTTCGTCAACGCCAGTATTGATACCCATTTGTTCAAGCATGAACACCAAATCGTCCGTCGCTAAATTGCCGGATGCTCCCTTGGCATAAGGGCAGCCACCCAGGCCACCCAAAGAAGCATCGAATGTCGCAACTCCGTGCTGTAAGGCAGACCAGACATTGGCTAATGCCATCCCTCGAGTATTGTGAAAATGTAAAGCGATGGTTCCCTCCCTGAAACGGGGCAGCAATTTTGCAAGCAATTCATCTACTTGTTTTGGATTGGCAATCCCAATCGTATCCCCCAAAGATAGCTCATCGATTCCCATAGTAAACAAACGGTCGCAAATTCTCATTACATCCTGTATTTCCACCCGGCCTTGATAAGGACAACCGAAAACTGTCGACAAGTAGGCCCGGACTTTTTTTCGCTCGCATTTGGCGGTGTCCACCACGTCTTGCAATACTGGAAAGGTCTCTTCAATGGATTTGTTGATGTTTTTCCGATTATGACTTTCGCTTACTGACATAAATACAGACACTTCATCGATTCCAGCCGACAATGCCCGTTCCAGCCCCCTTTGGTTGGGAACCAATGCAGCATAAGTAACACCTGGATGGCGATTGATCCCATCAGCCACCTCCTGTGCATCTTTTAACTGGGGAATCCAATCCGGATGAACAAATGAGGTTATTTCAATATAAGATAAACCAGTACGGGACAAAGCATTGATCCAACTGATTTTGTCTTCAGTCGGTAACAGAAGCTTTTCGTTCTGCAGACCGTCGCGCGGGCCCACTTCCTTTACGTTTATTTTCTTGGGCACAACACTCATCAACCCAACCTCCTGAATTTTTCTTTCATTCGATGACAGCGATTACATCTCCATCATCGACAAAATCTCCCTCAGCGACTTTCCACTCTTTCAGGATGCCATCTGTTGTACTGGAAATAGGGATTTCCATTTTCATCGATTCAAGTATGGCGATATCCTCCCCCGATTTAATCGTTTTTCCTTTTTCGGCGATTATTTTCCATACACTTCCTGCCATTGCTGCATGAATTTCTGTCATTTGCTTTTCTCCTTTGTTTTACGATTATGAAGATAATAGTCATCTATGAAACTCGTCAGTGTATTTCCTTTTTCAAATTGAGCATGACAAACGATTTCCTTTAATGTTGGAATGTTGGTTTTTATACCCTCTACACGGTACTGGTCCAGTGCTTCCTTCAACCTCCGTATAGCATCTCTTCTCGAAGGTGCCGATATCACCAGTTTACCGATCAAGGGGTCGTAAAAAGGGGTCACCTCCGTACCGCCTGTAACAGCCAATTCATGTCTGATTCCTTTTCCTTTTGGCACTTCCATGCTGCTGATCCGTCCTGGAGACGGATAAAAAGTATTTGGGTCCTCTGCATAAATTCTCGTTTCGATAGCGTGACCCAAGATTTTCAATTTATCCTGACTGAAGTCAAGCCTTTTTCCGGCTGCAATTTTAATTTGTTCCTCGACGATATCCACTCCAGTTACTTCTTCCGTAACCGGATGCTCCACCTGAAGACGTGTATTCATTTCAAGAAAATAAAAATTTTGGGATTCGTCCATCAAAAACTCAATGGTCCCTGCGTTTTCATAACCGATTGCACGTGCTGCTTGTATCGCCGCGTTCCCCAATTCTTCCCTGACAGCTGATTGAACCGAAGGCGAAGGAGCTTCTTCAATAACTTTCTGATGACGGCGCTGGATGGAGCATTCCCTTTCAAATAAATGAACAACATTGCCAAAAGAATCTGCCAACAGCTGGACTTCTATATGTCTCGCTTTGTCGATAACCTTTTCTACGAACATCGTCCCATCTCCGAATAGCATGGAAGCCCGCTTGCTGGTATCTGCGAACTTTGCCTTCAGCGTTTCTTCATTATCTGCCAAGACCATTCCTATACCACCGCCACCTGCTGACGCTTTGATCATCACGGGATAACCAATTTCCCCGGCAATCGCGGCAGCTTCTTCAACACTGGCAACAGGGGCGCTGCTTCCTGGAATAATCGGAATGCCAGCAGCCTGCATGGTTTGTCTGGCCATCACCTTACTGCCCATTTTTTCGATAACGGAGGACTTCGGACCGATAAAAATCAGACCCTCCTTTTCACACCTCTCAGCAAAAACAGATTGCTCGCTCAACAACCCATAACCGGGATGTACTGCTTCCGCGCCTGACTGATTTGCAGCTTCCAGCACACGATCTATGTTCATATAGCTTTTACTGACGGGAGATGGTCCGATATAGTAACTTTCATCGGCCATTTGGACAAATTCCCCTTGCCTGTCTGCTTCAGAGTACACCGCAACTGTTTTAATCCCTAATTTTTTGCAGGATTTGATGATTCTGGCTGCAATTTCTCCGCGATTTGCAATCAATATTTTATGGAACATATTTGACCTCCCTAATGACGATTTGCTTAGCAACCCAGCTGTCGCGCAATTACAAGGCGCTGTATTTCCGAAGTCCCCTCCCCGATTTCCATCAATTTTGCGTCACGAAGATAACGTTCTACCTGATATTCCTGCATGTATCCATATCCTCCAAGTATTTGGATAGCCTGGTTCGCCGCCCGTGTTGCAGTTTCACTGGCAAACAGTTTGGCAAAAGCGGCTTCCTTGGCAAAAGAACGGTTATGATCTTTCAACCATGCCGCTTTGCGCACCATTCCTCTTGCAAGTTCTATTTCCATCGCCATATCTGCCAACTTGAATTGGATTGCCTGAAAAGATGAAATCAGTTTTCCGAATTGTTTTCGCTGCTTAGCATAATCAAGTGCTTTGTCCAAGGATGCCTGTGCAATTCCCAATGACAAGGCTGCAATCGAAATCCTCCCGCCGTCCAATGTGTATAAGAATTGTTTAAACCCTTTTTCTGGATCGCCCAATAAATGATCGGCTGGAATTTCCACATCCTCCAAAACAATCGCTGCTGTATTGGAACCGCGGACGCCCAGCTTTTGATAGTTGCTCGTGATGGTGACTCCCGGGGTGTTTGCCGGAACGATGAAAGCAGAGATGATATTTTTCCCTTTTTTATCCTTTCCTGTCACCGCTGTCACAATTATCGTACTGGCGTAAGAAGCATTGGTAATAAAGCATTTCTCTCCATTGATGATATAGCTGTCACCCGATAATTTAGCGGTCGTCGATGTCCCGCCTGCATCAGACCCTGCATCGGGTTCTGTCAATCCAAACGAGCCTAGTTTTTTACCAGCCGCAAGAGGGGTTAAGTATTTCTCTTTTTGTTGTTCGGTGCCAAAGTAAAAAATTGGACTGGCACCCAGAGATACTGCTGCTGCATAACTTAAACCAGTACTGCCGCATACCCTTCCGATTTCCTCTACCGCAAGTGTGTAAGTGATAGTGTCTCCGCCTGCCCCGCCATACTTTTCAGGAAAAGGAATTCCCATGAGGCCCAATTTTCCTAATTCGTCAAATACATCCTCTGGAAAAGCAGCAGAAGTGTCGATTTCTTCTGCTCTGGGAGCTATGACTGACTGGGCAAAGTCCCGAACCATTTTTTGTGTCATTTGTTGTTCTTCTGTTAGGTCAAAATCCATCCAGTTTCCCCCTTTTTCAATAATCAGGTGAACCTTGTTTCTTCTTGTTTTTGAAAGCGCTTACTAAAATGATGAAAAAAAATGGTGGTATGTTAATCTATGGTGAGGTAATGATGAGGAGGAGTTGCCGCTGAAACGGCACATAAACAGGTGAGGCATACGACATCCCCTCATAATTAGCATTTTATCATAAATCGGTAAAAATACAATTACCATTTATAAGGAACCTTTGAAGCTGCAAAAGGACTGTCTTACAAGTATTCTTACTTGTAAGACAGTCCTCCCATAACCATTATCTGATTTATATTTCTTTGCAAGTTCTTTTATCTTTTCATGACGATGACGCAATAATGATAATCCACTTTTGGAAATATAATGTTCCATTGCACCAATTAGTTTACATAATCTTTTTATGGTTTATCTAACTCGGTGAATGGCTGTTGATAGTTGGTAGATGGCCAAACTTCTACAACTTCTCCTTTTTCGTCCGAATCAACGACATAAGAACCATTGCTGTACCGGTCGCTTTTAGGCAGGTCGAGCGGCAATACGGACTGGATTGAACCATTCGCTGTCTTAAACTGGAGCTCTTCGTTGTCTTCCACAAGATAAAAACCGGTAATGCGATGCGGCTTTTTCTTTAATTCACGAAGCATCACCGAGCCTCTTTTCGCCCTGCCGGCCGGTTCGAATTCAGACAACTTCATTCGCTTGCAAGCGCCTCTTTGTGTCAATAAAACAATGTTGGGATCGGAAGCTGGTGTGAATACTTCCCCCCCGACAACGATTTCCCCATCTTTCAACTGCATCGCTTTAACACCCGCAGCACGCTGGCCAACTGGTGAAACATCTTGTTCTTCAAACCAGAGTCCATATCCTTTGTTCGAAGCAACAAAAATGCTAGCATTGCCATCCGTAAGATGGACGCTTTGTACCGAGTCTTCTTTTTTAAGATTAACCGCAACCAGTGCCTTAGAATAACGTTGGGCCTCATATAACTTTAGCTCACTGCGTTTGACCATACCGTTTTTCGTGAAAAATACTAGATATTGATTGGTATTGAAATCCCGGACAGGTATTGCTTTGACAAGAGTTTCATCTTTTTGAATGGATACGATATTGGATATATGCTGGCCAAGATCTTTCCAGCGGATATCAGGCAACTCGTGGACAGGCAAATACAAATACCTGCCTTTGTTCGTAAATACCAGTAATTTGTCTGTCGTGTTGATTTCCTGCAGGGCGATGAGATGGTCATCATCTTTGATTGCCAGATCCTCTCCATTCGAAGCGGCATAAGAACGGAGGCTTGTCCGTTTGATATAACCTTCTTTGGTAACGGACACAAGCACATCCTCGCTGGCTACCATCACTTCCAAATTAATCTTCAATTCTTCGATCTCTTGCTGAATAACTGTTCGTCTTGGCTCTGTATATTTCTTTTTCAAGCTTTTTAAATCATCTTTGATGACTTTTAATAGTTTCTTCTCGTTCCCCAGGATTTCTTCCAGTTCTTTGATCCTGGCCCTCAGCTCATCAGCTTCTTTCTCCAATGATGTGATATCTGTATTGGTCAGCCGATAAAGCTGCAAGTTCACAATTGCTTCTGCTTGTGCTTCTGAAAAATCATATGCTTGCTTGATACGTGCTTTGGCGTCCTGCTTGTCTTTAGAGGCCCGGATCGTAGCAATCAACTCATCAAGAATGGAAATTGCTTTGATCAAACCTTCGACAATATGCGAACGTTCGTTGGCTTTTCGCAAGTCAAACTGTGACTGCCTGGTCACCACATCTTTTTGATGATCAATATAAGCTTCCAGCATCATTTGCAGATTTAACTGTTTTGGGGTTTTATCCTTGATTGCCACCATGTTGAAATGGTAAGAAATTTGTAAATCAGTGTTTTTATATAAATAGTGCAGGATTCCTTCGCTATCGGCGTCCTTTTTCAACTCGACCACGATCCGAAGACCGGTTCGGTCCGTTTCATCTCGAACTTCGGCGATCCCCTCGACTTTTTTGTCGATTCGCAGTTCATCCATCCGTTTAACCAGGCTTGCTTTGTTAACTTCGTATGGAATCTCATCGATTACTATTTGTTCGCGGCTGGTCCGGAGCTTTTCGATAGTTGCCCGGCCGCGAACGATAACTTTTCCTTTACCTGTTTCATAGGCCTTCTTCAATCCCTCTACACCCTGGATGATTCCACCAGTCGGGAAATCCGGCCCTTTGATTACTTGCATCAATTCATCCAACGTGACAGAAGGTTTGTCAATTTTGCGGATGACAGCATCAATAATTTCTCCGAGATTATGCGGTGGTATCTCGGTGGCATAACCAGAGGAAATACCGGTTGAACCATTGACAAGCAAATTCGGAAACTTTGCCGGCAATACAACCGGTTCATTGATGGTGTCATCGAAATTAGGAACAAAATCAACCGTCTCTTTTTCGATGCCTCTTATTAACTCAGACGCAATGCTCGACAGGCGGGCTTCTGTGTAACGCATTGCTGCAGGTGGGTCGCCATCGACACTCCCATTGTTCCCATGCATTTCCACCAATAAATTGCGTACCTTCCACTCCTGGCTCAATCTTACCATTGCTTCATACACAGAGCTGTCTCCGTGCGGATGATAGTTACCAATCACCGTTCCTACCGTTTTTGCGGATTTACGGAACGGTTTGTCATGGGTGTTCCGTTCTTCATGCATGGCATAAAGAATTCTTCTTTGTACAGGTTTCAATCCATCTCTGGCATCAGGAAGTGCCCGATCCTGGATGATATATTTGCTATACCTTCCAAATCGGTCCCCGATAACATCTTCCAAGGGTAAATCTAAATATTGTTCTGTTTCAGCCAAGTAGGCTCCCCCCGTTTCAAACGACTGGTTTTACGTGTGAATATTTTCGTTTTCCAATATATTCGTTTCTTCTTCTAATCCAAATTCGACATGGGACTCGATCCATTTGCGCCGCGGTTCGACTTTGTCCCCCATCAGGGTTGTCACCCTTCGTTCCGCTCTGGTCAAGTCTTCGATCGTGACTCGGATCAACGTTCTGGTTTCTGGGTTCATCGTCGTTTCCCATAGCTGGTCGGCATTCATTTCACCGAGTCCTTTATATCTTTGCAAAATATATCCGTTTTTCAATTCTTTTGCCGCCACTTTCATTTCCTCTTCATTCCAGGCATATCGGACGGTTTCCTTTTTGCCTTTCCCCTTGGAAATCTTATAAAGCGGAGGCAGTGCAATATAAACTTTTCCTGCTTCAATCAGCGGTCGCATGTATCGATAGAAAAATGTCAGAAGGAGTACCTGAATATGAGCACCGTCTGTATCTGCATCTGTCATAATCACAATTTTATCATATTGCACATCTTCTAAATTGAAATCGCCGCCAACCCCTGCGCCAATGGTATGAATAATTGTAGAAATTTCCTCATTTTTAAAGACATCTTCAAGTTTCGCTTTCTCAGTATTGATGACTTTTCCGCGCAAAGGCAATACTGCTTGGAATTTACGGTCTCTACCCTGCTTCGCCGATCCTCCTGCAGAGTCTCCCTCAACTAAGTACAACTCATTTTTAGCAGCGTTCTTAGACTGAGCAGGCGTCAATTTCCCGCTTAACAGGGCATCTTTCCGTTTTTTCTTTTTTCCGGTTCTCGCTTCTTCCCTTGCCTTCCGGGCTGCTTCTCTCGCCTCTTTGGCACGGATGGCTTTTTTAATTAACATTCCTGCTATATCCGCGTTCTCCTCCAGGAAGTAGGAGAGCTTCTCTGAAACAACCGAATCAACGGCGGACCTGGCTTCGGCCGTCCCCAGCTTTCCTTTTGTCTGCCCTTCAAATTGCAGCTTGTCCTCCGGTATTCGTACCGAAACAATGGCGGTGAAGCCTTCTCTTATATCGTTTCCTTCAAGATTTTTGTCTTTTTCTTTTAACAGGTTGTTTTTGCGAGCATACTCGTTTACCACCCGGGTTATAGCTGTTCTTGCACCTGACTCATGTGTGCCGCCATCCTTTGTGCGTACATTGTTGACGAATGACAGCATGCTTTCGGCATATCCATCATTGAATTGGAAAGCAAAATCAATTTCTATCTCCTGCTGCTCCCCTTCAAATGACACTACCGGATGCAAAGTGTCTTTTTCTTCATTCAAATAAGCCACAAATGATTCCAAGCCATCAGGATATTGATAGGATTCCTGTTCCCCGCTGCGCTTGTCGATAATATCTATTTGGAGACCTTTTAGCAGAAAGGCTGCTTCACGCAGTCGTTCTGAAAGCATTTCGAATTGATAGGTCGTCGAAGTGAACACAGTAGGGTCTGGCTTGAAATGAATGGTGGTTCCTGTTTTTCGTGTCGTCCCTTTTTTCTCCAGGGAAGTAACAGGCACACCTCCGTTTTCAAAGCGCTGGGTATAAATATTGCCGTCTCTATATATCGTCACTTCCAGCCACTCCGACAACGCATTGACCACCGAAGCTCCCACACCATGCAGTCCGCCACTTGTTTTATATCCACCCTGGCCGAATTTTCCTCCAGCGTGCAAAACAGTGAAAATGACTTCGGGCGTAGGTCTCCCGGTTTTATGCATACCGGTCGGCATCCCTCTCCCTTTATCTTCCACAGAAATACTATTGTCTTGATGTATGGTTACCCGGATTTGCTCTCCATAGCCCGCCAGCACTTCGTCGACAGAATTGTCGACGATTTCATAGACGAGATGATGAAGGCCGCGGGAATCGGTACTTCCAATGTACATTCCCGGTCTTTTTCTGACAGCCTCCAACCCCTCTAAGACTTGTATGGATTCATCCGAGTATTGCATTGATTCTTTTACCAATCGAACACCGGCTCCTTTCAACTACTCTCTTTGCATTATAATAGAACAAATGTTTGCCACTGTAAAGAATTGCTTAGAAAACGGCCCTGGTCCGATTTTCTGGATCGTCTCGCTTCCGAAGAAATTTTAAGCGCTTTTCTTATTTTAGCCTTTTTTTCCAAATTCGCAAACCGCCAAGGGGAAAATCACCCTCCATACTCTTTTATATCCTAAGGAAAAAGTAGCGACAAAGTCAATCCCTGGCGTACTGATACAGGTGAAATGTCCAACAAAGTGAAGCTCCCTGGCAGCATTAAAAAAAGATATTGTTCAACAAATATATACGGATTTGAAAGAAACTGATAACTAACTCTTTTATTGTGATGATGGATAGGTCAATATATATCCGCTGCAGCAGCACACTTCGCCCTTTCCATGGGTACGGCCTCACTCAGGGTTCTACTTGAACACGCCTCCTTGGACCGAGGAATCCCGCTGCGGAGCCTTACAGGGAGATGCAGACCCATCGTCCGGTGTCTTCGGCCTTCTCCGTGTTCCGCTACTGCTAGAAGGGGGTTCTCACCTGGATCAGGAGGGCGGGATGTTAGACATGTTGTAGTATAGCTTCACCTTTCTTAAGAAATCTATCAGAACGGAAAATGCATACCCATGGGACAGAGCAGCTTCCGAGAAATTTTTTTCCTCAGAGAGGGTACACGTTATCCTAAACAATACATGTAGGAAGACAGGAAGTCGAATTCAAATCAAGTGTCATTTTTCAATTTGTGAAGATTAAAAAATCCCCCTAAAAAAGGGGGATTTAATCAACGTTTATTTTCCAATCGTTATGGAATGGGCCACCTTGATGCACATATCCATGATAACGGTGAAATTTTTCTCTTTTAAAAATTCATATACTTTTTCATCAAAAATGCCTTGCTGTGCCCAAAAAACATCGGCATTTGTTTCAACAGCCTGTTCTGCAACACTGTATAGAAATTCAGAACGACGAAAAACATTGATTATATCGATGTCTTCCTCCACTTCGGCAAGTGTATCGTATGCTTTTTCGCCCAGTGTTTCGTCAATTTCCGGATTGACAGGGATAATCTTGTAACCAGCTTCCTGCATAGCTTTGGCAATCTGATAAGAGGTCCTTTCCGGCTTGTCGGAAAGACCGACTACTGCAATGGTTTCCGCTTCCTCCAGTATACTTCTCATTTCCTGTTTACCTGGCGCTTGGTATGCCATATTTTTTCTCCTTTCTCTAGTCGATTAATCCCTCATCCTGAAGGTAATTTCTTGCCACTTCCTCGTAACTCTTCTCCTCATAATCCACTTGGTAATTCATTTCCCTCATTTGCTCATCCGTAATCTTACCGGCGAGCTGGTTTAGAATGTCTTCGAGCTCTGGATAACGATCAAGCGTTTCCTGTCTCATCAATGGAGCGCCTTGGTATGGAGGGAACAAATTTTTATCATCTTCCAAAGCGATTAAATCCAATTCCACCATATAGCTATCTGTCGAATAGGCATCGATCAAATCTACTTGGCCATCTTCGATAGCTCCCTGACGGATGCCCGGCTCCATGGTCCTGACTTCGCCAAATTCAATTCCATACAATTCACGAATGCCTTGATAGCCATCTTCTCTATCATTGAATTCCAGCGTGAATCCAGCAGTGATTTCATCATCAATGGATTTCAGATCACTTATCGTTTGCAGATCATTCCCTTCCGCAAATTCCCGGGTAGTCGCCAGAGTGTACGTATTGTTATATGCCATCGGTTCCAAGAATGCCATGTCGTACCGTTCCAGCATCCCTTCTTTCGCCTGTTCATAGACTTCCCTGGCGTCATTGCTCTCTGCCTGTTCTTCAAGATGGGTAACAATGGCAGTACCCGTGAATTCAGGATAGATATCAATACTGCCTTCCTGCAGAGCACTGAATACAAATGCCGTTTTACCAAGCCCTTCTTCCAGTTCCACGTTCAAATCCGTCTCTTCTTCGATAAGGATTTTATACATATTGATCAAGATGGAAGGCTCCGCGTTCAATTTTCCTCCAATTACTAAATCGGTTTGTTGTTGCGTATTTGCCAAAAAGGGACCGACAATGATTAAAATTGCAGCCAAAAGCACTGCTGCCAAGGAACGGAAACCTGCCTTAACAGAAGCCCTTTCTACTATTCTTAAAATAAAATCCAGTATTACTGCTAACAATGCAGCCGGAATAGCCCCAAGTAAGATCAAATTGATCTCACCGCCCCGGTCGATTCCCAGCAATATGAGCTCTCCAAGGCCTCCTGCACCGATGAGAGCGGCAATCGTCGTTGTTCCCACTATCAATACCATCGAAGTCCGTATCCCCGCCATAATGACCGGCATGGCCAAAGGCAGCTCGACTTTCGAGAGTCGGCGAAATGTATTCATCCCCATACCGGTAGCTGCTTCTTTCAGTGCAGGGTCAACTTCTTTTATCCCGGTATATGTATTTCGTAAAATCGGTAAAAGGCCATAGGCTATCAATGCCACAATCGCCGGCTGTCTTCCTATTCCTAAAAACGGAATGAGAAATGCGAGTACTGCCAGGCTCGGGATGGTTTGCAGAACAGCAGTGATGCCGATAATCGGCTCAGCCAGCCTTTTCGATCTGGTGAGTGCAATACCGAGCGGCACCGCTACTACTACCGCAATCAACAAGGAAATAATAGAGATTTGTAAATGCTCCCAAACTTTTTCCCATAACATGGTTTGGCGTGACTGGAAAACATCCAAAAAATGATTCATTGATGAATCACCCCGTTTTCCACTTTCGTTTTGCTGTCCAAATAATGGACGATGTCTCCGTAAGACAATGTACCGATTACTCGGTTGTCCTGGACGACAGGCAATATGTCGATTTCATTCCGGAGAAATATTTCCGTTGTCTGCACCAACTGCATGTCATTGGGCAGCTCGGGATGTTCCATTTTTTGACCATCTTTGTACGTTCCTATGTACTGATTTTCTTCATCTACAATAATATAAACGCCATTAGGGTTGAAGTTTTTCCGCTCATATTGCAAACGGGAAATCATCCTGGTTTTGGATTGATCCATAATTACGTCCACAGCAGTCTGCCATGGTGATTTCTTTTCACCAATAAAATTTCTCACAAAATCAGTACGTGGCTCGAGAATCAACTTCTGCGGCTTATCAACTTGTACAATTTCGCCATTTTTCATTAAGCAAACTCGATCACCGAGAGCCATCGCTTCATCGATATCATGAGTGACGAAAACAATGGTCTTTTTGATTTCCTTTTGGAGGGAGCGGATGTCGCTTTGCAGCTGCTCTCTTGTGATAGGGTCAAGAGCGCTAAACGGTTCATCCATCAACAGGATGTCCGGGTCGGCTGCCAAAGCTCTTAAAACCCCGACACGCTGTTGTTGGCCGCCTGATAATTCATGCGGCCTTCTTTTTTTGAAGTTATCCGGATCAAGGCCGACCATTTCCATCAATTCATCTACCCTGTGCCGAATTTCTTGTTTTCCCCATTTTTTCATTTCGGGCACGATCATAATATTCTCTTCGATCGTCAAGTGTGGAAAAAGTGCTATTTCTTGAAGCACATACCCAATATTCCAACGGAGTTCATGAATATTATAGTCACTTATATTTTTGTTATGTATGCTTATCGTCCCTGTAGACGGTTCAATCAGTCGGTTGATCATCTTCATCGTTGTCGTTTTTCCACAGCCGCTTGGACCGATCAAGGTGAGTAATTCCCCTTCTTCAACAGTCAAGTTCAACTTTTCAACTGCAGTAGTGCCGTCAGGATAAATTTTGGAAACATTATCAAATTGAATCATGTTATTC
This sequence comes from Sediminibacillus terrae, assembly GCF_009602435.1. Lineage (GTDB taxonomy): Bacteria > Bacillota > Bacilli > Bacillales > Amphibacillaceae > Sediminibacillus > Sediminibacillus terrae. The sequence continues at coordinate 340,698 of NZ_VZDQ01000021.1, read as the reverse complement.
TCCCTTGTTAAATTTTTGGATTATTTTCCTTTACCCTGGCAGATACAATTGAAAACAATTATAGTTTGTATCCTGCCAGCAAAAGCGCAATACATTATTCACCTCCGACAAAATTTGTTGGGAGTACTGTCCCGAAAGTAGCTTTGAAACCTTGAGACAGAGTCCCGCTAACACCCTTCTTGGAACAAAAGGTAAAGTTTCTGATGTAACTGTTTCCCCTTCATGATAAAATGAAATTACAAGCTGTGCATTGTTAAAAAGGAGTTTTGCAAATGGGTTATATTATTTTTGCAGTTATTGCATATCTTATCGGATCAATTCCTTTCGGATTAATCGTCGGAAAGCTCGGATTTAAAATCGATATCCGTGAACATGGAAGCGGCAATCTTGGAGGCACCAACTCTTTTCGGGTCCTTGGTTTCAAAGCTGGTTTGCTCGTGACGGCTTCCGATATTCTCAAAGGGACCTTGGCGGTTATTCTTCCCCAAGTTCTCAATGCTGATGTCAATGCATTGATCATTGGTATGTTTGCGGTCTTTGGCCACATGTATCCGGTGTTTGCTAAGTTTAAAGGCGGAAAAGCAGTGGCTACTTCCGGAGGTGTGATTCTCGGAGTAAACCCGCTGTTGTTCATCATCATGCTGGCAACTTTCTTTTTAAGTCTGTTCTTAACGAAATATGTATCGTTATCTTCCATGATCACCGGTATTGTCACAGTTGTGCTCACTATCATTTTCCAGGAAACCGGTTTGTTAATTGTGACTTCATTGATGACTATCTTTGTTTTTTACCGTCATCGAGCCAACATTAAGCGGATCATCAATAAAACAGAACCCAAAATCACCTGGATGTGAAAATGCAAAGGATCAGGCTCCAGCCGGGTCCTTTTCCCTTGTATTTCAACCTCTTACTTTATAATCATTACATCTTGATAAAAATTTTTAAATTAATTTGCTTACAAGCTGAAAAATTGAATAATAAATTATCATTTACTATACTTTTATTAGTTGAATGGTTGAAAGGAGCCACTGCTATGAACAATACAGAACTTAAAAATAAGAAAACATTGCCAAGCAAGGCTGAACGTCATAAATTATTCGGATCTGTCGCCCCTGGTCCGAAAACAAAGCCTGTCGATAAAGAAAAAATGGCAGATCTTCAAAATTCTAAAAAAGATTTTTTATTCGATATTGACGCTGTTGGCATCGCCAACGTTAAAAATCCGATAAACATAACAAGCCATTTAGCACCAAATAACCAAACGACCATTGGTACGTTCCGTTTTACTTCCCGTATTGACAAAGATAGCAAAGGAACGAATATGAGCCGATTTACAGAACAGCTTGACGCCTATTACCAAAATGGTTATACAATCGATATCGACACCTTAAAAAGGTTTACGAAGGATTTAGCCGTCAGATTGAAACAAAAGGATGCCCAAATGGAAGTTGGTTTTCCATGGTTTTTTGAACGAAAAGGGCCTTCCTCAGGGTTGGCCGGCTTAAATCATGCCGATGCAGCCATCAAAGTGACTTACGATCAGGACAAGGGCCATCAAATCGAGGTCACTCTGTCAGGAACCATCACGACCCTTTGCCCTTGCTCAAAAGAAATAAGCGAGTATAGCGCGCATAACCAACGTGGTACAGTGGAAATGACTGCAGTCCTTTCTCAAGATTTTGATGAGAAGGAAACAGATTGGAAGGAAGCGTTGTTGGAAGCTGCCGAAAGCAATGCAAGCGCAAGGATTCATCCTGTGCTTAAGCGTCCTGATGAAAAAATGGTGACAGAACAGGCATATGAAAACCCGCGTTTTGTGGAAGATATCGTCCGTTTGGTTGCTGCCGACTTGTACGAGCTTCCGTTTGTAGAAAAATTCAAGGTTTCTTGCCGAAATGAAGAATCAATCCATTTACATGATGCGGTAGCTTCGTTATCCTATGACAAAAACCAAGAAGCGTAGGAAACGCAGATGAGTAGATTGTTTATTCTTTTCATTAAGCTATATCAAAAAATAATTAGTCCACTGAAGCCTCCGACTTGCAGGTTTTATCCGACTTGTTCACAATATGGATTAGAATCATTGCAACGATTCGGAGTTTTAAAAGGTGGACTTTTGACCATCAAAAGGTTGTTGAAATGTCACCCTTTCCATCCGGGAGGAATTGATCCGGTTCCCGAGAAAAAAAAGCGATGAACGAAGATAGAGCCCGGGATAAAAGCATCTCGACCAAAATAAAACCCGAACGGAGTTGATTTACATACTCCGTTCGGGTTTTGCTTTTTTGATTATGCATTTTTCCTGGTCACTATTCATTCCGGAATATTTCTGAATAGGTGAAGGATAATAACGTTAAACCTGATTGGAGGGATAGTGTTGTTTACTCATAGAAAAGAATTGCAATACAATGCAAAACCGACCAGCCCAGATCCCGTTTACGCCAAAAAGCTTCAGGAAATTCTCGGTGGCCAATTCGGGGAAATAACGGTGATGATGCAATATTTGTTTCAAGGTTGGAATTGTCGGGCAGAACAAAAATACAAAGATATGCTGCTCGACATAGGAACCGAGGAAATAGCACATGTTGAAATGATTGCAACCATGATTGCTCAATTGTTAGACGGTGCTCCAGCAAAAGAGCAAGAGGAGGCGGCAGCTAAAAATCCTGCTGTCGAGGCAGTACTGGGAGGTATGAATCCCCAGCATGTAATTGTTTCCGGCTTGGGAGCCACTCCGACAGACAGCGTCGGTTATCCGTGGAATTCGCGTTACACAATAGCAAGCGGCAACCTTCTTGCCGATTTCCGGGCCAACTTGAACGCAGAGTCACAGGGCCGCCTTCAGGTCGTCCGCCTTTATGAATCGACGACAGATCCTGGAGTAAGAGATATGCTTTCCTTTTTAATCGCAAGAGACACAATGCATCAAAATCAATGGATGGCCGCTATTGAAGAATTGGAAGCCAATCAAAAAGCTATTGTACCGAGCACCTTTCCGCAAGAACTTGAAAAACAAGAGGTTTCTTATGCGTTCATGAACTTCTCGGAGGGTGAACAAAGTTCGAACGGCAGATGGGCGAAAGGAGAAAGCATGGACGGCCAAGGTTCCTTTGAATATGTATCACGTCCACAAGCGATGGGACAAAACCCTCAACTGCAGCCTGCTCCAGCATATATTCATGGTACCGCACCGCCTGACACTCTCCCACCCGAAACCAGCCAGGCAAATTACTCAAGTCCATCCAAAAACTGAAGGGTTCTCTGTCAAATGGTGGTGGAGTGATATTCACATCTTTGGGTCTCGAAGGCATGCGCATGCAAGGTGCGATGGCCGATTTTCACAGCTAATGTGAAACGAATCGTTAAACGAATGAAGGAATAGAGGGCACAAATCACTTGAAATTAGATAAAAAGCGGTCTGTATGGAAATTAAATTCCATACAGACCGCTTTTTTTCATTCTACTTTTCAAAGACCTTCAGTTTTTCAGTGGCCTCCAAAAAAAAACAGCCTTTTTTTATTCTCTCGTTATGAAGGTAACGAGTGATATAAAAATTCTTTTTTCCTTCCTGCTCAAATGTTCCAATTTAGGAACTATGTAAGAATACGATTCCGATTAATGACCCCTAGTTTGACCCATACAACATTCTTTGATTTCCTTTATCTTCCCTATTTGAAGGTTGGTCTAAAATACGAGCCAATTTATCGACAACCTCCTCACTACTCCAATGTACATAGTGTCCACTGTTCACCGGCAAATACTCTACAGGGAGTTGTTTGTGGTGCTGCAATCTTTCTATACTTTTTTTGGTCAGCCTATACTGTTTCTTATCACGGTCTGCAAATGTGCCATAAATTAGATAAGTCGGCAGCTCCAGCTTCTTGACAAGCTCAGGAAGGTTCATATTATAATAACCGAATAAAAGATTCATACCCGAAGCAGTCATTTTTGGAGGATGGCGCAGTGCTTCCTGGACATAAACACTGTTATCAATTCCAACTGTATGACAAAAACGCTCGATTTCCTCTTCCTTGTTTTCCGACTCAGCGCTGTTGCCGGAAAATAACCCGGCCAATCTTGCCATGAACGAAATGCCGAAAAGATGATAACCTACATTCAATAAAGGAAACAAAAGGGCAAAGGGACCAAATTCTTGAAAAGGAATTCTCGGATAAGGCTTATGGCCCGAATCCAATAGAATAAGCTGCTTTACCCTTTCAGGATAATGAACAGACAGGGACAAAGCGATCGCTCCGCCCAAAGAGTGCGCAACAATGTCAGCACAATCTATTTTTTCTTGGTCAAGGTATTCTTTCAACCAGTCTGCCAATCTTTGGGTTGTACATTTTTTGTTAATGCCTTCACTTTGTCCATAACCGGGAAGGTCGACTAGATGGGTCTGGAAGGCTGGTCTGAGCCTCTCTGCAATATTCATTCCTTCGAGTCCGGAAAATCCAGCCGCGGGTAAAAATACAACAGGCTTTCCGTCTCCTACTTTCTTTACATGAAAAACCTTACTGTCGTTCCTATCGTTTTGGAAATGCTCCATAAATTTAATTACTCCTTTAAACCATTTTCGAAAATCAACTAAAACAACAATTTAACAGCTCCGAGTGCGGCAAAGCTTAAAGTAAGAAATTGAAATGTCTTCTGCGGAATTAACCTCAATAGATAGACACCAAGAAAAGCGCCGATGATGATCGCTGTCATCATCCATAAATTGAACAATACAGTATTCACGGTGATCAACCCTAAGGATATATAAAAGGGAACTTTAATGAGATTTACACATAGGAAGAACCAAGCCCCTGTTCCAATGAATTCATGTTTAGGCAATCCTTTCACCAATAAATAGACAGCCATCACTCCGCCTGCCGCATTCCCCATCATGGTTGTGAAGCCGCCTAGTATTCCCATAAAAACTGTAAACCAGCTGGATTCGGGTAGTAACTGATTGAACTTTTCCCCCATTTTACTGCGAAAGGCATGTAATAGAACCATGAAAAGAACAAGGATCCCAATCATTGGTTTAAGTTGACTGCTGCTTATATGATCCAAGACGAAGTAGCCGGCCACGATGCCCATTACTACCCATGGAAGTAAAGAAATCAAGTATTTCCAAACGACATTCTTGCGATAGTAAGTAACAGCAAATATATCTCCTATGATCAGCATTGGTACCAGAATACCGACAGATTGCTTGGCAGGAAAGACGAACATCATGACCGTAACCACCAATATTCCCAGACTCGGGATTCCTGCCTTAGCAAATCCAATGAAAATTGCACAAAAAATCACAATCAGCCATTGCAGAACTGACAAATCAAAAATTGGTCTCACCCTCTCCTTCTTTTGAACTTTAGCGTAACGGACAGACAAGCAAAAGCACTAGTGCGAGGCAGTAAAAAACAAAAAAATAAAATACTCCCCTTCATAATTCTTCTTTTATATAAAAAACACCTTTCCATTTCTACATATTTCTGCAAATTTCGAAAGTCGGATAGGACGTTTTAGGACAAGTAGATTCGTTAATACAATGGATAAGAGAATCGAAAGGAGTGTAGAGGATGGACTTGCAAATTTCAGAGACAGCGGCACAATGGTATGCCGAGGAATTAGACTTAGAGGAAAATGAATATGTACGTTTTTTTGTCCGCTATGGAGGGATGGGTGGTCATCAGCCTGGGTTCTCACTTGGCGTGACAAGAGAAGAGCCGGAAAATCCGACAGTTGATTCCAAGGTGAATGGCATTCACTTTTTTGTCGAAGAGGATGATTCTTGGTATTTCGACGGAGCGGACCTTGAAGTCGAAATCGAACAGGAAGCCGAGGAGCCACAATTTAATTACAAGTGATCGAGGTGGATTGGGCCGCTCCATGTCAGAAGGACAGCACAACCAACAGGGTATTAAATACTTTGGGGGGCTTCCATTTTTATGGCCATTGAGTGGTTTTATTTTCTGTTAATAAAATCATTTTTGCCTTGATAAACCAAAAACCAAACCGGCGGGGTTTGGTTTTTGGTTGAAATCGCACTTTTATATACCGAATCTGTCCAACTGACTCCATTGCTTTTCGGCAATCAATATATGTTTCTGTCTTTCACCGAATAAATCATAATGCGGATATTTATTATCATGATGTATCCATTTCGGATCAAGTCCATACTGATTTCCCCATTTAATCAATTTATCTAAATCATTGCATCCTGCTTTCGTAACAGTATCACAACCAGGGAATCTGGAGTCTAACCAATAGTGGGTAAGAAAAGCTACTTTTCCATTTTCGACCTCCATTTTCCATTGATTAAGCTCTTCCCTTTTCAGCCCAAAAGCCATTCAATCATTCTCCTTTCATGGCATCCAAATATGCTTGATGCCAATCCGGAAGAAATTTCCTTATGGAAACCGGACGGAAAGAATCCTTTTTCACCACAACATGCCTGGTGGAACCTGTGACTGCTGTGCTGCCTTCTTGATTATAAATCCGATAACCGTATGAAACCCTCAATCCATCGTATTCTTTTATCCAAGTATCAACAAACGCGTCTTGACCATAACGAATCGGTTGTTTGAATGACAAATCGGCATCTACCACCGGGGATACGACACCTAAATTCTCCATCTCATGATATTTAAATCCTAGCTCTTCGATAAATGAAGTCCTTCCAATTTCAAACCAAACGAGATAATTGGCGTGGTAGACCACTCCCATTTGATCCGTTTCCTGGTACCTTACCTTAATCGGTGTTTTTGCTATTTTCACGGTCTTTTCCCCCTAATCGTGCTCCATGCTTGGGCAAAGTCTTCTTTTGTCAAACGTTGGTCCACCTCAATGTTTTCGGGTTGTTCTTCCATAATCCGAAGGGCCTGAAACTGAACAGCTTCATCAACTAAATTGACCGCAAACCTTGCATTTCCATCCATTTCATGTTCCTGGTATTGCTCGTTCAAGTATCGGGCAGCGTCTTCCTCCAAAATATAGTGGTAATCCTGAAGGTGTGCTCGGGTAATTTTCATTAAATCCTCGGATCGATAATCCGGAAAGTGAAAATACTTTTTGAAACGGGATTCTAGCCCTGGATTGCTGGAAATAAACTGTTCCATTTCTCTGCTATATCCTGCCAGAATCACTACTAAATTTTCGTTGTGCTTAGTCATTTCGTCTACAAGGGTGTCAATTGCTTCTTTGCCAAAATCTTTTTCCCCGCGATATAAACTGTATGCCTCATCGATAAACAATACACCGCCAAGGGCCTCCCTGACTTTTTGCTTTGTTTTAATGGAAGTTTGACCGACAAATCCAGCGACCAGATCGCTTCGTGAAGCAACGACCAGATGCCCCCTTTTCAACAAGCCACATTCATTCAATATTCGGGAATAGATATTGGCGACGGTGGTTTTACCAGTGCCGGGATTCCCTGAAAAAACAGCATGTAATTGAATCGGGACGGTAGGAAGCCCCTGTAGTTTTCTTTGTTGTTGGATCCTGACGAAAGAGGATAACTTTTTCACTTCTTGTTTCACGTTTTCCAATCCTATAAGTTCATCTAGACGCTCCATAGGATTTTGATCTTCCGTTGATTCGTTTAACTCTTCCAAATCCTCCTCGTCAATTCTCATATGATCCAGCCAGTTATCTTCTGATGCATGCTGTTTATATGCCCCTTTTTGAAAAATAGCCTTTAGTACCAAGTCTCTGACTGTTCTGGCATTACCAAACGTTTCATCTACTCTGGATTTTTCTATTAAACCTTCAAATTTATGCAATGCTTTTTCTGTAAAAAAGTAATCGTTATTTAATGCTGTTTTCTCGGCGATTTGCAGTAATTCGCCGGTTTTAAAGTCAGGAAGTGTAATATGGTTTGGTTCGGGAAAACGGCTGCGCAAACCGGGATTTGCCCAAAGAAATTGTCGCATCTCCTCTGGATAACCGGCAAGGATTACGGCAAACCTGTCCGCATATTCTTTACTGGTCATACTGGATACCAACGTGTCGATAACTGCCTGTCCATAATCATTCCCGCTCTGCCCATCCCGTTTCAAGCTGTATGCCTCGTCAATAAATAATATTCCGCCTACCGCCTGTCGAACATAATTGACAGTGTTCTCTTCGCTCTGTCCGACGTAAGAACCAACAAGATGGGAACGGTTCACCTCGGTTACCTGGTTTGTTTCCAGCAGTCCAAGTTCATGATAGATAGCGGCCAGCAGTCTGGCGATCGTTGTTTTACCCGTTCCGGGATTTCCACTGATGATCATATGGAGTCCGGGTTCATCCACCATATGGAATCCAAGCTCTTTTCGTTCTTTTTGGTACTTTAAATAATGATAAAATTGATGAATATATTGTTTGATTTCCTTCATTCCAGTCAGTTCATCCAGCAATTTCAAGGGATTCTCTTGTTTATCTCTTTTAAACGCTTCAGGAAAAAGCGATGACAGTTCCGATCTTCGTTCTACAATGTCTTTTACTTGCTGGTTCAATTGTTGAACCGGGAGTCCAGTTTTTTTATTTTCAATTGCATTTCCTGTATCTTTCAGCATTTCCGATAATTGATTTAAACGCTCGATGATTTGCGAACTTATTTGCGGAAGGGGTTTGTCGTCGTTTTCTCCCTTAGTCAAATGGGTTGTTTCCAAAAATCCCTTTATCTCATGTGCCAGTTCACGTATTTTTTTCAATTTAGCAGGATCGAAGTCAGTTTCCCTGATAGCCCAGTCCGCCAAGGGAAGTTTTTCTAAATCGGAATAAAAATTCAAATACGTTTTGATATTTTTCAAATCCTGAAAGGCTTCCGGCTTCTCAGTAAATTCATCGGTTTCTTTCAGAAGAAAATCGACAATGTGGTCATCTTCCTGGTTCCGTTTTAAACGGTGAAAGACAACGATCATATAAACAACTGCTTTATAAAAATCCGGTATATCAATGACTCCTTGTTGCCAATCATTGATAAGTCGAAGTGCCTCTAATTCACTCAATGGAGGATTTTGGCTGATAGTCGTCCATTGCTCAAGTTGGCCGGAAATTGATGTGAAATCTCTGTCAGTACGTGCCACTTTGTATCCGCTCCCTTCTATCCAAGCCTTATTTTAACACAGCGGTTCGTCGTTGTAGATTTTTGTGCCTTTAAAAGGGGTATGTCCAAAAAAAGAAGTGACTGGACAAAAGCATGACCACAAAAGCAAAAACCGAACGAATGGAAATCGTTCGGTTTCTGCTTTTGTCCCAGCGTTTCCTTTGTTAATGATGCTGGCTGTCACGGTATTCGTCTTTGATTTCTTCTCTGAAACCACGGATTGATTCTTCTCTGCGCGCATTCTTCGCTTTGATTTGTTCCTTTTCTTCTCCTGAAGCAAACTTCATTGTTTCATGAGCTGCTTCCAAATTTGCAATTGTATTTTGAACCATATCTTGCAACTTTTCCACATTGTCTGAGCGATCATCAGGATTCGGCTGTGGTCGATGTTTCACCATGGCAAAGTCCTCCTATTCACCTTTGGTTTGAATCACTTGAGGCTTCTGGTCACTTTTTACCTGCATTTGTTTCCCTTTATTACCTCCAGCCTCCAATGGCTGCGTCCCTAGATGCCTGGGTCGGAAATGTTTGCTGTCCTTTTTAGGATTACCCAACTTGAGTCCCCCTTTCAAAAGGATACAATTATTATTGGCTAAATAGTTTCGCTTATACAAAAACAGGATGACCTGTAAATCAGTCATCCCGTTTTCCTAAATTGATGTTCCTTCGATTTTCTATTCTGTCCTCAATCTTGTTCAGTAACTTACTGTCATTTAAAATAGCATCCCTGTTTTCCTTAATCAAATCTTCGAGTGACTTTCGTTTTCTTAAAGAAATGGTCAACCCCTCCTCCGATAGCATTAATAGGAGGATTGCCCAATTTTTCAAAAAATATAAGCTAATCGAAAGATTTTAGTGTGTTTTCCATATACTCATAAGACATCGGCCCTGTCACTGTTTCCTTGATGTTGCCATCACTGCCGATAAAATAAGAAGTCGGGATATTCAAGACACGGTAAGTGTCCACGGCTTTTGAATCCTTATCCAAAAGAATTCGGAAAGAAACGTTCGCCTGCTCTTTAAATGATCTAACTTTTTCGATTCCTTCCAGTTCAGTCGCAGTAGCGTTGACTGCCAGTATTTCCACTTCGTTTCCATACTCTTGCTTCAACTGTTCTAAGGCAGGTATTTCCTCTTTGCAAGGACCGCACCAGGTTGCCCAAAAGTTCAACAGAATTTTTTTTCCTTTAAAATCGGATAATTTTATTTGCTTTTCTTCAAGTGACGGCAATGATAAATCGGGAGCAGCCTGTCCTGCTTTCAAATTGTTTGCAGAAGCGTGGTCATTGGCCAGTTGGTCCATATTTGTTTTCTCTCCATTATCAGTCACATTATAGATAAAAATGACAATTAACGTTAATAATAAAATTACAGCAGTCACTTTTTTTATCATTTACATCATTCCTCAAAAAATTTGGAAGCTTGTACCTGGTCATTATGGTCTTAGTTTATGTCGGGCATCCAAGATTTAGAAGCAGTGTTCCTCTGTTATCTTAATTTGTTTCTAATTAGATGTAAAGGATTACGGGTAATTGTTCAAACTATAGGTTATTCCTCCTTCTGGTAAAAACGCTTGCCTCCCAATAAGGCAGACAAGATAAAAATGATTACTTTACCAAACACCCAGTAGCTGATCCTTTTCTGTCTTTGACTAGAAATTTTGTAATTATTAAGTGCTGTGCTTGAGGAGAGTCTTCCAACGAAAAACAGCCCGGCATCGCCGGACTGTTTAGATTCAAATTAGTTCGTTTCCAATTTGTTACGAAGCACCATCTGAAGGATACCGCCGTGACGATAGTAGTCGATTTCAACTTCACTATCAAAGCGTGCAATCACTTCAAATTCTGTTTTATTGCCTTGCTCGTCGGTCGCAGTCACTTTGACAAGGTCATGCGGTTTGACTGTTTCATCAATATCTACATCAAATGTTTCTTTTCCAGTCAATCCTAGAGACTCAGCGCTGTCACCTTTGGCGAACTGCAAAGGAAGCACTCCCATCATCACTAAGTTGGAACGATGGATCCTTTCAAAGCTTTCTGCAATGACCGTTTTAATTCCCAACAGGTTTGTACCCTTGGCTGCCCAGTCACGAGAGCTGCCCATGCCATAATCCTTGCCGGCAATGACCAATAGCCCTGTATCATCTTGTTGATATTTCATTGCTGCATCATAAATCGGCATCACTTCTTCTGTCGGCCAATAAGTTGTATATCCGCCCTCTGTACCAGGAGCCAGCAAGTTACGGATCCGGATGTTCGCAAATGTCCCACGCATCATTACTTCGTGATTACCACGGCGAGAACCATAAGAGTTAAAGTTTCTAGGAGAAACGTCTTTTTCTTGCAGATATTTACCAGCAGGCATGTCTTTCGCGATTGCCCCAGCTGGTGAAATATGGTCCGTGGTTACCGAATCCCCGAATTTGCCAATGGCGCGCAAGTTATTTAGCTGATGGACTTCTCCGGCTTCTTTAGATAATCCCTCAAAGAATGGCGGATTTTGGATATAGGTTGATTCATCATTCCATTTATACAGTGGTTCATCAGTCGTTTCGATTGCATTCCACTTCTCATTGGAATCAAATACGCTTTCATATTCTTTCCGGAAGATTTCTGGTGTTACCGCATTGGCTACTTCCTGTTTAATTTCGTCAATGGATGGCCATATATCATTGAAATAAACAGCATTTCCATCATTGTCCGTACCGATTGGATCTTTGTACAAGTCTACATCGACACTGCCGGCAAGTGCATAAGCTACCACCAGAGGAGGAGAAGCCAAGTAATTTGCTTTTACCAGTGGATGGATACGCCCTTCAAAGTTACGGTTTCCGGATAGCACGGAAGAAACGGTGAGATCGCTTTCCACAATCGCATCTTCAATTTCCGGGGACAATGGACCGGAGTTACCGATACAAGTCGTACAGCCATAGCCGACAAGGCTGAAACCTAATTTTTCAAGATAAGGCATTAACCCGGAATCCTCCAGATAACGCGTAACTACTTTGGAACCAGGTGCAAGCGATGTTTTAACATACGCCGGCACTTCAAGCCCTTTTTCTACAGCCTTTTTGGCTAGTAGTCCTGCCCCGAGCATGACGTAAGGATTGGAAGTATTGGTACAGGAAGTAATTGCCGCGATAGCCACTGCACCTGTTTTCATCACGGATGATTTTCCATCCGGATGATCAATCGATGCTTCTTTTTCGAATTCTTTTGCATCCAAACCAAAACCTTGATTGCCTGCTGGTGCTGTTACTGCCTCGTTAAACGACTCTTTCATTTTGGAGAGCGGAATTAAATCTTGAGGACGTTTTGGTCCAGATAAATTCGGCTCAAGCTCTGACAGGTTTATTTCAACCAATTCAGTAAATTCCGGATCCGGTTGATCAGAGGAATACCAAAGGTTGTTTTCTTTACAATACTTCTCCACTAGGGCGATATGGTCCTCACTTCTTCCGGTCAGTCGCAAGTAATTCAAAGATTCCTGATCGACAGGGAAGAACCCGCAGGTAGCCCCATATTCTGGAGCCATATTGGAAATGGTGGCACGATCGGCCAAAGGCATATCCTTCAATCCAGGTCCGAAGTATTCTACAAACTTACCGACAACATTGCGTTCCCTTAGCACTTGCGTCACTTTCAAAGCCAAGTCGGTGGCGGTTGTGCCATTCGGGAAGCTGCCGGTGAATTTGACACCGATAACCTCTGGCGCCGGGAAATAGGAAGGCTGGCCGAGCATTCCTGCTTCTGCTTCGATACCGCCGACACCCCAGCCAAGAACCCCTAATCCATTGATCATGGTAGTATGGGAGTCCGTCCCTACAAGGGTATCAGGGAAAGCGTCATATTCACCGCTTTCATTTTCAAGCGCATGGACAACATTCGCGATATACTCAAGATTGACCTGATGGACGATACCTGTTGCAGGTGGAACAGCACGATAGTTATCGAATGCTTTTTGAGCCCAATTTAAAAATTCATATCGCTCCATGTTCCGTTCGAATTCCAAATCCATATTCGCTTGCAAAGCATTTGGTGTCCCATATTTGTCTACCTGGACAGAATGGTCGATAACCAGGTCAACAGGGACTTCCGGATTGATTTTATCAGGAGCTCCTCCCATGTCGACCATTGCTTTTCGCAAGGAAGCGAGATCCACCACTGCAGGTACACCTGTGAAGTCCTGCAAGATGACACGAGATGGTTTGAACGGAACATCCTTCCCTTCCGCTTTCCCCCATTTCGCAAGGCTTTCGACATGTTCATCCTTGATAACAAAGCCATCGTGTTGTCTAACCAGGGATTCAAGCAACACGCGGATAGAAAAAGGAAGGCGGGTAATATCGCCTAGTCCTGCGTCTTCCAGGGCTTTTAATTGATAAAAGTTATACGTTTTACCATTCAGTTCGAATTGCTTTTTTGCATTATAAGTATTATTTGCTACCATAAGACTTTATGTTACCCCCTTTAAAGATTATAAATCGTCGAAGGATACTCCAATCCCCTATTTAACAGCCTTCGACAAAATCTATAGATTGAATCCACAATATATTTTAAATGAAATCGATTTATAAGTAAAACATTTGATCATATTTTTAGAAAGTTTTAGTTTTGAAGATTGCGAGTATGTAAGGATTTTAGGCAGGAAACGACATGCAAGCCTTATGTACAATATAGCTTCATAACTTACGGGGAAAGCTGCTACCGGGTATCTCCTGTAGAAAGTCTTGTCGTTTCTTTAGTCATATGCACTTTCTACAGGACGTTTTGCAGGGGGTTTTTATTCAGTATTCCTGTTTGGTCGGCAGGATCACCCTGAAGGTGCTCCCTTTTTCGGGGTTACGATAGATTTCCAGTCTGCCATGGTGCTTTTCGACGATTTGGTTGGATATCATCAAACCAAGACCTGTGCCATCTTTTTTGGTCGTGAAAAAAGGCTCTTTCAATTTATGGAGAATGTTTTCCGGTATGCCGGGGCCCTCGTCGACAATATCTATTTCAATCGATCCTTTGTTCGTTCTCCCATGCACGAAGACGCTTCCTCCGTCTTTCATTGCCTCCACTGCATTTTTGATTAAATTGATAAAAACCTGTTTAATTTGGGAACGATCACAAAATACACATTGTTCTTTATCAAGGTCCATGTATATATCGACATTTTTCAACTTGGCCTGAGAACGAAGCAAAACAATGACATCATTCAACAATTCTGATATCATCTCCATTTTTTTATCATCAGTCATCGGTTTTGAAATGAAAAGCAACTCGGAAGTGATGGTCTCTATTTTTTCTATCTCATCCACCATAATTTTGTAGTACTCCTCTTTCCGGTCGATACCAGCCTGGAGCAATTGGAGAAACCCTTTGATGGATGTCAGCGGGTTACGTATCTCATGAGCGACACCTGCTGCCAGCTGCCCAGCCACGGACATTTTTTCTGAGCGTATCATCATTTCTTCTGCTTCCTTTTTGTCCTGTATATCTTTGGTTACAGAGACCACTAAGTCGGCTGCATGCTCTTCATCTCGTAATCTGCCAATTACACTTTCTGCCCAAATATATTTTCCTTCTTTATTGCGGATACTCAAATGAACCTTTTGAGAATCAGCGGAATATTGGCTGAATTTAGACTTCAGAAGGCTTTGGTCATACGGCGATAAGAGTTCCAACACAGAGATTCCGATCAATTCTTCTGCTTTATAGCCGAGCATATGATACACTGACTTAGAAATGTATAAGACCCGGCCATCCAGATTGCATACAGTGATTAAATCGTATCCGTTGTTCTCAATCCATTCGAGCATGCTATCCGGCAATCTGGTCAGCAAATAATCAGTAGCAGGATGATGATCGTTTAATTCCATAGTATGCGTAAGATGGATATTCGTCTCATTGTTTCTTTCTTCTGAATCCATTCCTTTTGTCCCCCTATCTCATGTACCGACTACTAGGATGATTATCTCAAAAAGTCCGCCTTTCTTCTATCTTTTTCATTTATCCAGTATGAAAACTTGTATTTATAAAAATATCCTTTTATAATTACCATAGTTGATTCCGATGATAAAAGGTTTGCTAGTGAAACTTGATCAGAGCGATCCTTCAATCCCGAAATATGATTAAACAATTATTAGTAATATTACTATAAATATCAAAAAAATTAAACTTTTGCACTATTTTTTCTCCATTTCCACTATATTTCTTTACTTTAACAATATGACTAAAAACAGAAAGATTGGTGATCGACATGACAGGCGGTTTTGCTTATTTCATCGTTGCCTGGGTGTTCTTGCTGGTAGGTTTGATGGCGATTGGCGGTTTCTTTATGTTCCGCAAATTCCTTAAACGGCTCCCTAAAGAGGATGGCAAATCCATACTTGATTGGGAAGAATATTATGTAAATAAAACACGGCATATGTGGGGCAAAAAAGAATTGACATTGCTTGAAGAACTCGTTTCTCCCGTACCCGAATTATTCCGGGATATCGCGAGACAAAAAATAGCGGGGAAAATTGGGGAAATTGCTTTGGAAAAGAAACGGAAAAAGATCACGCAGGACATATTAATCGAAGGATATATCATCGCCACACCTAAGCGGGATCATAAATTTTTACAAAAAAAACTGAATGAGAAACAAATCGATATGGAACCTTATGCAGAATTATTTGAGTCGGAGAGAGTTCCTGCCACTAAGTCAACACCCCGCAGTCAATAACCTAACCAACTGCGGGGTTTATCCTTTCCTTTTATGAAGTGACAGAACCATTCAGGCGTTTTTCAATCCTGGTAAATTTCCATAACATGGCAATTCTCCAAGATAATATCATTCCGAATGCCAGTAAAAAGAACATGCCGCTCGTTTCTCCAACAGACACGGTTTTCCCGATGATCACCTTTAAGGTGATGCGGACGATTAATAATCCGAATAAGATAAATACAAACGCTTTGGAAGGAATCAAGTAAATATATCCATTTTTCACTTCGAAATTCGAGCTTTTGATCAAAAATAGAGAAAATACCACCCCGACAGAAAAAGCCTCCAATACTTGGGCCCACGATACTTGAAAAGCAGGTACTAAAAACATAAAAGCACCCGTACTCATAAACAAAGGCGGCAAAATGATTCTTGCTTTGCTTGCCGGCCTCCTCGAAGCTTTCATCCTGACAAATATCATGGTGACTGCCATCAGAATTCCTACGATTGTGGTTGCTGTTATCAGCATAATATCAACTCTTCCATCTTGTCTATATGTATGTACCGAATATGGTCAGCTCAGTACCCGATTTACGGCCTCAAGTACTCTGTTTTCATCGAAAGGCTTTACAATAAAATCTTTTGCTCCTTTTTCAATGGCTTCCACCACCAGTTTTTGTTGCCCCATCGCTGAACACATGATTACTTTCGCCTGACTGTCAAAAGCTTTTATTTCTTGCATTGCCTCCATGCCGTTTTTACCTGGCATGGTGATATCCATGGTAACTAAATCCGGTGACAACCGTTTGTACATCTCAACCGCTTGATCACCATCTTCCGCTTCTCCTACAACGATATGGTTTCCGTTTTCCAGAATTCCCGCTAAAGTTACACGGATAAACTTTGCATCATCAACCACTAATATGTTTGCCATCAAATTCCCCCTTACTATTCACGATCGCCGGCAATCGAAAGAATGATCGTCATAGTTATTCCTACAACCGTAAGATATACCCCTAAATCGAATAAAAGCGCTGTGGCCAGTTCTTTATCGCCAAGTAACGGAATATGGAAGTGGCCAAAAGTTTGATTTAAAAACGGTTCGCCAAATGCGAAAGAACCGGCGCCTGTCAACAATGCAATTAAAAGTCCAGTCGGTATTAAAAAACGATAATTCACGGGGATGATTTTGCTGACAGCCCTCTCACCATAAGCCATATACATGAGTACAATCGCTGAAGCAGTCATCAAACCGCCGACAAATCCACCTCCAGGAGCGTTATGCCCCGCAAGAAATAAATAGATAGAGAAGGCGAATAAAATGAATGATATTAACACTGTCGCCGTTCTTAAAATCAAGTCATTTGTTCCGTGCATCTTCATAACTCCTTTTTCATGTCCGTAATTCTATCATAATATAAATATGCAGCGATTTCCATTGGTTAAAACCCGTAAAAGTTAAACCAGCCTGCAAGGTAAGATGTGAGGTCCGTCATCCAGTCGAAGAATAAAGCGATTCCCATAAATATCATGACATAACCGCCGATTTTCACCAACCGCGGACCATTCCTTTTTATCCATTTCATCTTTCCGACAAAGAAGGATAAAATCAGAAATGGAGCAGAAAAGCCCAATGAATAAGCAGTCATCATCACCATTCCAAGCTCCGGATTATCTGCGGATAACGAGATAACGGCACCGAGGATAGGGCCTGTGCAAGGCGTCCATCCCATCGAGAAAGCCATTCCGATTAGAAAGGAACCGATGAAACCACCCGGCCTGTTGCGAAAAACGATTTTATGATCCTTCATCAGAAATTGAAAGTTGAATACTCCTATGATAACCAATCCAAAAAATACAATCAAAATCGCACCAAGCTGGCGGATGGCATCCTGCCAGGTTAACAAAAATTCCCCTATGAATGTGGTGAAAAAACCGAGTAAAACGAAAACGCTTGAAAATCCAAGCAAAAACAACACAGTATGGATAATGCTTTTGCTATTCAACATTCCGTTTTCAACCTTTATCTCGTTTACACTCATTCCGGTTATGTATGATAAAAAAGCCGGATATAATGGCAGGACGCATGGAGAGATAAACGATAGGAAACCTGCTCCAAAGGCAATAAATATATTTAATTCTGCCGCCATTTTTCCCCCTCCTTCATTTAGTCATCTCTATTGTAGCTTAATACAAAATATTCACTTCTATAATGACTGGAAAACCGCTTAATACCTATGTTTCAACTTGTGTACAAAATCCGGATGACCAAGAAATCCGGACCGGCAATAGAAAAGAAACCAGAACACTGCAGCCCACAACATCTTGAAAAGCGACTGCTCAACCTAATTATTCTAACTCTAGCGGATTTTATTAGTAAAGCAGATAGTTCCGTCTTTTTTAGTGTAGCAGAAGATAAATCCGCCATTGTGACAACTAAGTGAAATTTTCACTTTCTTACATATAAATCCCTTGCCGCTAAGTGACAAGGGATTTATATGTATAGTTATCAAATAGAATCTATTTTAGATACCATTGACCGCTAATAAGTGGGTTCATTCATTATTTCGATTGGTTGTTCATCGCCCGCATCATTTGATTGATTTTTTTCTGCGATGGCTTTTGTCCCATTTGCATCATCAATGTGCGAAGCATTTGTTCATTAATCGGCGGGTTCTTCTTAAGGTAATTCATCATATATTTTCTCGCAATGAAAAACCCCAGAGCAACACCGGCAATCAAAGCAATAATGGCAATCAATACTACCCAAATCGTGCCCATGTCACGTCTTCCTCCTTCAAGTTGTCTCTAATACAGTATAGTAAATCATAATAGAGAATACAATAGCCTTGTATTCAAGTCCTTATGCCGTTTACCTATCGGTGAGATCCAACCATAATTGTCTGAATCACATTCGATAATAAAAAAGCGGCTGTCAAATCGCCTGAGATATTGAAACAACAGATTTTCCATAGCAGAAAAGCTGGTGGAAAACCCATGTATGCACCTTACGTCAATCAGTAACTCAGCAACGTCCGACCGATGATCTTTTATACGCAATCTGTTCCCGTCCTTCTCGAACTCTGATTTGCCAGAATGCGAAAATGCCAGATAGTCCATCAATTCTCGTACAGGAATCTCAGACGTTACATATCTTGATTGTTTATATGTGATACTATCTCGTGGATAAACATCAAACTTTCGTAAAAATCGATATAAAATTTCTGATCGATAAAAATAATGATTCGCGAATTCACTGTTCACTATAAATATGGAGTAATTAGGCAATGGCTTGTCCCTCCCTGCTAGGGACAAGTATACACAATCCAATGCGAAACTGTTGTCAAACGATGGAGTGGAATTCTTCGAATATTGTCGAACAAGAAAAAGATGAATCCATAATAGACCCCCCAGCGATAGCGGCAGCCTGGGGGGGAAGGACATTAACCTTTGATAAGGTTTTCAGCCTGATTGACCACATTCTCAACGGTAAATCCGTATTCTTCCAAAATCTTTTCTCCATTGGCAGAAGCACCGAAAGTCTCTATGCCCAACACTTTGCCTTCATCCCCTACATAACGTTCCCATCCGAAAGGAGAAGCCATTTCAATTGCCAGGCGTTTTTTCACGGTAGTTGGGAGAACTTCTTCCTGGTATGCTTTATCCTGTTGTTTAAAGCGATCCCAGGAAGGCATGCTGATTACACTGACATCGATGCCTTTGTTTTTCAGTTCTTTCTGGGCGCTTACTGCCAGTTGTACTTCCGATCCAGAAGCAAGAAGCAAACCGTCCGCTTGGTCGCCGTCAGCCGGGCTGATGACATAAGCGCCTTTTTTGACTCCTTCATACGCCTGTTCTTTGGTTCCCTCCAAAGTAGGAAGGCCTTGTCTGGTAAGAACCAGTGCTGTTGGAGTTTTTGTGGATTCTAACGATAGCCTCCACGCTGCACTGGTTTCATTTCCATCAGCCGGACGAATTACAGACAAATTCGGCATTGCCCGAAGAGATGCCAACTGTTCGATCGGCTCATGAGTTGGTCCATCTTCTCCCACTGCGATGGAATCGTGAGTGAACACATATGTTACCGGAAGATTCATGATGGCAGACAATCTAACAGCCGGGCGCAAGTAGTCACTAAACACAAAGAAAGTACCCGCATAGACCTTCAATCCTCCATGCAGCCCCATTCCATTCAAGGCTGCAGCCATGGCAAACTCACGAACACCAAACCAGATATTTCTGCCAGAATAGTTATTTCTCGAAAAATCCCCTGCTCCTTTTACATTCGTTTTATTCGAACCAGCTAAATCCGCGCTGCCCCCAAAAAAGTAAGGTACTTTATTGGCAATAGCATTAATTACTTCGCCAGAAGAAGCACGAGTGGCCAGCTTATCTTTTCCCGCCTCGTAACTCGGCAGCTCATCTGCCCAGTCGGCCGGCAGTTCTCCCTTGATTGCATTCGCTAATTCTTCGGCAAGCTCTGGATATTGAGACTTATACTTTTCAAACAGAGCGTTCCATTCATCTTCAGCCTGCTTGCCTTGCTGCACGATTTTTTGATCGAAATCCTGATAGACTTCTTCCGGTACGTGAAATTCATCATGCTCCCATTCATAAGCCTGTTTGGTAAGTTTGATTTCATCCGCCCCTAGAGGAGCGCCATGGGAAGCAGAAGAAGCAGACTTGTTCGGTGAACCATAACCAATAACGGTTTTCACTTCGATCAAGGTAGGCTGATCCGTGTTTGCTTTCGCTTCTTTGATCGCATCCCGAATTGCAGATAAATCATTGCCGTCTTCCACCCGGATGACCTGCCATCCATATGCTTTGAACCGATCCTCTACATTTTCAGAAAAGGACTGGGACAGCTCCCCATCCAGGGATATATCATTCGAATCATACAAAGCGACTAACTTGCCAAGTTTTAAATGGCCAGCCAGGGATGCTGCTTCGTGCGAGATTCCTTCCATTAAGTCTCCGTCACTGACAAGAGCAAAAGAGTGATGGTCAATCACCGGAAATCCTTCTTTGTTGTACTTGGCAGCTAGATGTTGTTCTGCCATCGCCATGCCGACTGTCATCGCCAAGCCTTGGCCGAGCGGTCCTGTAGTGGCTTCTACACCTTCTGTATGGTGGACTTCTGGATGACCGGGAGTTTTGGATCCCCATTGGCGGAAGCCTTTCAAATCATCGATCGTCAATCCATAACCGGACAGATGGAGAAGGCTGTATAACAGCATTGACCCATGTCCGGCCGATAGAACAAATCTATCTCGGTTGAACCAGTGTGAGTTCTTGGGATTGTGAGTCATGAAGTCGGTCCAAAGGGTATATGCCATTGGAGCAGCCCCCATCGGCAATCCCGGATGACCGGAGTTCGCATTTTCAATGGCATCGATTGACAAGGTACGAATTGTATTAATGGATAGTTTTTCTGTTTGGTTTACCATGTATTGTTGTAACCCCTTTCTGATTTACGGTTTATGTACACCTCATATCCTATAATGAAAAGACAAATCAAACAAGCATTTCAGCATGTCCATTATAATTCCATGCTGGAATGCTTGTCAAAAAGGCTTCATTCTCAATGATTGTTTTTCTCCCGATGTTTTAAATCTTTGACTTTTTGGGGAGTGACGTCCTTTCCTTCCGGATCAACCACTGTCATGCTTTTAAATTGGTTTTTAAAGGATTTTCGTACATTTTTCAAGTACTCCTCCCTCAATGACTGTTGCTCCTGCTTTTCATTAGTCGTCAAGCCTTCTTCTTTTGCTTTTTTAGCAAGGACGTTGATTCTATTCAACTTATCTTTTGAAAGCATAAGAAACTCCTTTAAAATAATTTATAGTTCTTGTTTTGCCATAAAACAGTTTTTTGAAACAAAAAAACAAGTCCTGACAGAACCGAACTTGTCTTGTACATATCTTATCGCTACTCCGGATCGGAATCAAGTGAAACATACTCTTGAAACCTACGATGGACGGTCGCTTTCGAAACAGGATATCCAAGCCCCTTCAAAGTAGCCGCTATTTCTTCGAAAGTCAGCTTATTCGCCCTTAGCCTGACCACCTCGTCAATCGGGAACTCTATTCTATCTCTTCCTGAGGCTTGATGCTGATTCGCCAGGTTTTTCCCTGGATCATACCCACGTTCCATTGCTTTACGCATTCCGCGTTTAATTTTCAAATTATGGATTTTTCTTTGATATTCCTCTACAATGCCGACGATTTGCAGAACCATGGAATCGGACTCGGATAATTCCAACTGTCCTCGATGCGTCAGTGAATATACAGGGATTTGCAATTTGTTGAGCTGATGAAACAAAGCGATCTTTGTATTGCCTCTCCCAAGCCGTGTTTCATCCTGAACGAGAAGACAGTCGGCTTTTTTTGAGGAAAATAAATCGAGCATCTGGAACACGCCTTCCCGGTCTATCTCGTAGCCGCTTTTTTGTTCTTCTATAATCGATACAACGTCTAATTCATGATTGGCAGCCATATCTGTTAACTCCTGCTTCTGTCGCTGCAAAGAGGTTTCCTGCTCTTCTTTAACCGTGCTAACTCTACAATATATTACTACTTTTTGCTGTTTTGTTGTCTTCACAAGCTGACACCTCTTATGTTCCTTTTCATCGCCATTTATTCAGATGGTGACCATCGCATAATACATTAATCCTAAAGTGAAAATAAATAGAGTTAAATAGAAAAGGTCTAGTTTCGAAAGTTTTTGAAACATATTGTCCGCCTCCTAAATAATTAGAACTTATGTTCGCTTTTATATTACTATTATATACGAACATAGGTTCTTGTCAATGTTTTTTTCGAACGAGTGTTTGTATCTGCATGTCAACCATGATATAATATTCACAATAAATACTATGTCCGAGGTGTTACACAAATGACAAAACTATCAAAAAGGCAGCAGGCAATTTTAGAATATATTAAAGAGCAGGTTTTGGATAAAGGTTATCCACCTTCTGTGAGGGAAATAGGAGAGGCTGTAGGACTAGCATCGAGTTCAACCGTCCACGGCCATTTATCGAGACTGGAAAAGAAAGGATTTATCAGAAGAGATCCTACGAAACCCCGTGCCATTGAAGTGCTTAATTTAGAAGAGACTCCTGAAATTCCTGCCGGTGAAGCGACTTTCGCCCCGGTTATCGGAAAGGTCACCGCAGGTATACCTATTACAGCTGTGGAAAACATAGAAGAATATGTGCCGCTCCCTGGCACGATAGCCAATCCAGATGAAAATATTTTCGTGTTGATCATCGAAGGTGAAAGCATGGTGGAAGCTGGTATATTGGATGGAGATATGGTCATAGTCAAACAACAACAAACTGCTCAAAACGGGGAAATTGTCGTAGCCATGACAGAAGAAGGAGAAGCTACCGTCAAACGTTTCTTCAAAGAAAAAGACCATATCAGACTCCAGCCCGAAAATGCAACAATGGAACCGATTATCCTCAATAATGTATCAATTTTAGGGAAAGTGGTAGGTTTATATCGACATATCCAATAAAATATCAAGTAGACAGAAAAAACCAAATCCTAGGATTTGGTTTTTTCTGTCTACTTGAACTACCATCTATATGTTTTTACCGATATCCATAAATTTAGTTAGCAGTGTTTCGCTTTTTGTTTTCAGGAAGCGGAAATACTACCAAGAATGCGAAATACCCCAACAGTAAAACATTGAAAACAAATAACCATATGGATGAAAAATCATATATTTCTTGAAAATTCTTTGTGACGGCCAAAACCAAAGCGGCTATCAGTACAAAACCTACATACTTGATAAATAACACCTCCCTTTTATGATTTTATTAAATTTCCAAGAAAATGTCCAAAGTTTTTTCCCTTTAATACCTGACCTCAACCCCCAATGGCTGGATTGTGTCATCTTTGAAAACGAAATATTTGACACCAAACAAGACGCTCAGGGAGCGTCTTGTTTGGTGTTCCCGTCTCTTGTTTTGACTAACTCGAACAGACCTGTTCCTGCCAGTCCTGCTATCCCTCCCGCCCAAAGGCGCAGAACGATATCCATTTCCGTAAAAGGATATGCGATTCCTCCAATTATCATGCCGATCACCAAGCTAATGGCTGGAATGATATTTTTAGGCAGCGCAAATGTCTTTTTCACCAATTCAACCAAGGCAGATACAATCGGAAATAAAACAGTAGCAAACATTAATACATTCTCCAATTAGAAGCACCCCATCATTATTTATATGACGTTTCAGGCCTTTTAGAAGTGCGAAGAAATAACTATTAAACCGTGGTAATCAATGTGGAGAATGCTGCCGGCCGCCCTTTTGCGTAGGAATTTTAAAGGAAAAGCCTCCCGGCGTAAAAGTGCCGGAAGGCTGTAAGATTAATAAGTTTGCAGATACTGTTCGCGTTCCCAAGGGTGTACTTGTGTACGGAACATATCCCATTCGATTTCTTTTGCTTCGACGAAGTGTTCGAAAAGATGTTCTCCGAGCGCTTCTACGATGATTTTGTCTTTCTTCATTAGCTCAACTGCATTGTAAAGGGTGGCCGGTAAATCTTGCACACCGTTTTCTTCCCTTTCTTCTTTATCCATGACGTAAATATTGCGGTCGACCGCTGTTGGTGCTTCCATTTTGTTCTCCACACCGTCAAGTCCTGCGGCAAGCATGACGGACATAGCCAAATAAGGGTTTGCCGCCGGATCGACACTTCGAACTTCAACTCGTGTGCTCAGTCCTCTTGAAGAAGGAACTCGGATAAGCGGACTTCTGTTCAATCCAGACCAAGCTACATAGCAAGGTGCCTCATATCCTGGAACAAGACGTTTGTAAGAGTTGATTGTCGGGTTTGTTACAGCTGTGAAGCTGGTCGCATGCTTGATGATGCCTGCGATAAATTGATATGCCGTTTCGCTAAGTTCCAGTTCTCCTTGTGGATCGTAGAAAGAATTTTTGCCATCTTTGAACAACGACATATTGGAGTGCATCCCGGAGCCGTTCACACCGAACAGCGGTTTTGGCATGAAAGTAGCGTGTAAACCATGTTTACGGGCAATCGTTTTGACAACCAATTTAAACGTTTGGATATCATCACAGTGTTTTAAAGCATCGGAATATTTAAAGTCAATTTCGTGCTGTCCCGGTGCCACCTCATGGTGGGAAGCTTCGATTTCAAAACCCATCTCTTCCAATTCAAGCACGATATCGCGACGGCAGTTCTCTCCCAAATCAGTAGGTGCTAAGTCGAAGTAACCGCCTTTATCATTCAATTCTAGCGATGGTTCACCTTTTTCATCCAATTTGAAAAGGAAAAATTCTGGTTCTGTACCAATATTGAAAGCGGAGAAGCCCAGCTCTTCCATCTTTTTCAAGTTGCGCTTCAAGTTGTAACGAGGGTCGCCTTCAAAAGGCGTTCCGTCAGGATTGTAAATATCACAAATGAAACGGGCGACTTTTCCTTTTTCAGAAGTCCACGGGAAAACAACAAATGTATCCAAGTCCGGATAAAGTTTCATGTCGGATTCCTCTATGCGAACAAACCCTTCGATAGAAGAGCCATCGAACATCATTTCATTGTCAAATGCTTTTTCTAACTGGCTCAAAGGGATTTCAACGTTCTTAATCGTTCCAAGCATGTCGGTAAACTGCAAACGAATGAACCGTACGTTTTCCTCCTTGATTTTTTGCATTATCTCTTCTTTCGTAAATTTAGCAGCCATTTATTCCTCTCCTCCTATATATTTAATGGAAGAATCGTGATAATTCTCCCTGGCGCAACGATGTTTTTCCCATGCGGCCGGTACTGTGAAGCTCTTTTTGCAGCATTTTCCGCAATTCTTTCTCAGACAGTTCCGGGGCTTTTTCATTTTCCTTCAACTGTTTTGTCGTTGGGAGGTCTTTTATGTTAAGTACTTGTTTGATTCCTGCCAGGTTTATCCCCTTTTCAATCAATTCTTTGATTTCGAGCAGTCGATCGACATCATTGAATGAAAACAAACGTTGGTTTCCGTTTGTCCTGGCCGGATGAACCAGATTATGTTCTTCATAATAACGGATTTGTCTTGCTGTCAAATCGGTCAGTGACTTAACGATACCTATGGAAAATAACGGCATGGAACGTCTATCCAGATCGCTCATGGTATAACCCCTTTCCCTGTTATTTTTCCATAGTTCTATTATACAATTGGAATAATAATTGTCAAGGCGTGTAAGCTTTCTTTACATCAAAAAATAAAAAATTCCTTGAATTTTCTTTCTTTTATAAACAAACCAATAAGACGGGCTGTTCGGGAAGGCGATGTTTTTTGAATCTGCCTTTTAACCGCCTGCTGCCTCTTTCCCCTCCATTCCAAACATCCACTCTTTTAAAATCCCCAATGCCTCTAAATAATTCCTATCTATCTCTTATTACTTTTGATGCCGCAGCTTTAGGGTAATAAAGAGTGAGGGAATAGCACCTCGTGACAGGGACTCTTTCTACTTTCAATATGAAGTTTTCAGCAACACCGACAGACCATAAATCACGCAGAGACATCTTGATTTGCCAGGTTGCGTGTGCTTCTTAAATGTGGCCATAAAAAAATCAGCCATTGAACATCAACAGCTGATTCTATTATCAATATCGCTTTAAGAACCCTTTTTGTTGTAACGTTTTTACCGCTTCTGTCACTGCTATTTTCACATGGGCGTATGTCAATCCGCCTTGGACATAAGCAGTATAAGGCGGGCGGATCGGCCCGTCTGCAGTGAGTTCAAGACTTGCCCCCTGGATAAATGTCCCGGCAGCCATGATCACTTCACTATCATACCCGGGCATTGCAGAAGGGTACGGTGTCACAAAAGAATTGACGGGAGAGGCTTGTTGGATTGCCTGGCAAAAAGCAATCATTTGTTCCGGAGTATCAAAATTCACTGATTGGATCAAGTCGGTTCTGGAGGCTCGATAGTCCGGTGTCGTATGAAAACCACTTTTTTCTAAGAAGCGAGAAGTGAAAATCGCGCCCTTCACCGCTTCCCCAACTACATGAGGCGCCAGAAACAATCCCTGAAACATTTCCTGCAACATGCCAAGACTCGCCCCGGTTTCTTTTCCCAGACCAGGTGCGGTCAACCTGTTGGCACATTGTTCTACCAAATGTTTTTTTCCGGCAATGTATCCCCCGGCGCGGACGATTCCGCCTCCGGGATTCTTGATCAGTGAACCGGCGATCAAATCCGCTCCCACGTGCAGCGGTTCTTTCGTTTCAACAAATTCTCCGTAACAGTTATCTACGAATATTTGCAGGTCCTTGTCCAAGTGTTTAATATATTGAATCATTTCTTTTATCTCGTCGATTGAAAATGACGGGCGCTCATGATACCCCTTCGATCGCTGAATGGCTATCACTTTTGTATTTCTTTTAATTGACTTTTTTACGTTATCCCAGTCAATGGTTCCATTTTCCTTTAAATCCACCGCACAATAGTCGATACCGAAGTTCTTAAGACTGCCATTGTTTTCACCGCGGCTGCCAATTACCTCTTCCAAAGTGTCATAGGGCTTTCCGGTCATGTAAAGCAACTCATCCCCCGGGCGCAGCAGTCCGAATAGGGAGGTGGTAATCGCGTGAGTTCCCGACACGAGTTGAGGACGCACCAAAGCGTCCTCTCCCCCAAACACCTCTGCATAAACAGCCTCAAGGACTTCCCGTCCGTTGTCATCGTAACCATACCCGGTTGTAGGATTGAAATGACTGTCACTTACTCGGTGTTTTTGAAATGCCTTCAAAACATTACGTTGATTGGTTTCCGAAATGTTGTTCGCTGTTTGAATTTGTTTCTGGATATCCTGTTCTGCTTCTTTGATGGTTGATTCAATCATTCTGTCTCGTGCTGCTCCTTCACCTTGTATTTTAAAGGATGGTCCGGACTAATATAACCGCTTACCCGATAACCTTCTTTCGCTTCATCAAAATAACGATCAGTGACAATAGTCCTTCTTCTCAACGTTTCAAGTAACGTTCCTTCATCTGGCGTGAGAAATGTCTGATATGCTTCCCATTCACCGATTAATATCTGTTCTACTTCATGCAACACCCGCTTTAAATCGATAGGATCGTGGGCGCTTATCGTCATGGAGGGATGAACGGAAGGAATAAAGTCCTCTTGCAGAATGTCTTTTTTATTGTAGACAGTTAGCATAGGTAGATTTTCCGCACCTAAATCCTCCAATAATGTATTTACTGTTTTCTGATGATTTTCCAAATCCGGATGGGAAGCATCTACCATGTGGAGAATGAAATCGGCTTCCGTGACTTCTTCGAGTGTAGAGCGGAAAGCAGCAATAAGTGTTGTCGGCAAATCTTGAATGAATCCTACCGTATCCGTAATCAAAGCAGCAAATCCGGATGGGAGCTGAATTTGCCGTGTCATCGGATCCAGGGTTGCAAATAATTGATTTTCTTCCAACGATTCACTTTTGGTTATCCGGTTAAAAAAAGTCGACTTTCCTGCATTCGTATAACCGACAATCGCTATCTGGAAAGCTTTGTTTTCTTTTCTCCGGCTCCTGTATTGCGCACGTTGATTAACAACCGCTTGCAGTCTGGCTTTGATTTCGTCTATTCTTCGTCTGATATGCCTCCGGTCAGATTCTAACTTGGTTTCACCCGGCCCGCGAGTCCCGATGCCGCCTGCCAGTCTGGATAATGACTTCCCCTGTCCGTAGAGCCGCGGCAGCATGTATTCCAACTGCGCTAATTCAACCTGCAGTTTACCTTCTTTTGTATTTGCCCGTTGCGCAAAGATATCAAGTATCAATTGACTTCTATCTATAATTCGAACACCAAGCCGCTCACCTAAATTTTTTGCCTGGCTTGGAGAAAGCTCGTCGTTGGATATCACCAAATCTATTTCCAATTCTTCCACAAATTCAGTGAGTTCCTCTACCTTTCCTTCCCCCATATAAAGGGCAGGATGTATTTTTTCACGATTTTGCGTAACGATTTTCAAGACGTTCCCCTGCGCTGTTTCGGTGAGAGACTGTAATTCACTCAGTGAAGATTGAAAACGTTCCTCTTCTTGTCTTGGTTGTCGTACAGCTATGATTAGCACTTTTTCCTGCATCTGCTCAACCTCTTTCTCTGATACTGCTTTCATCATAACAAATATATACAGCAAATAAAAACTAGAACCTCGCATAGCAAGGTTCTAGTTTTTTTATCTAATCCAAACAGAGATCGCTTTTGGTGATGGTAGTCAGATCTTTTGTCGAAAAGTTTTGTTTTCTCATCAACCGGACAGCATGTTTTCGTATCGATTTTTCCAATAGATTCCGGACAAAGCGGGCATTTGAGAAATCATGATTGTTGTTTTGCTTTTGCTTGATTAAATAATCCTGAAGCTTCCATTCTGCTTCCTTTGTGAATTGATATTCCCTTTCAGCAGCCATCTGCTTTGCAATTTCAAGCAATTGTACAACTGAATAATCCTCGAACTCCAGGACGATGGGAAACCGGGATACCAGACCGGGGTTTAGCGACAGGAAATATTCCATCTCATTTGGGTAACCAGCCAATATCAAAATAAATTCGTTATGGCTGTCTTCCATGTGCTTAACCAATGTATCGATCGCTTCTTTGCCAAAATCTTTGTCACCACCGCGCCCGAGTGAATAGGCTTCATCAATAAACAAAATACCGCCTTTAGCCTTTTCGATCAAATCTCTGGTTTTTTGGGCAGTATGGCCGATATACTCTCCGACCAGATCGGCTCTCTCTGCCTCGATAAAGTGACCTTTTGACAAAATGTTCATTTCAAACAATGTTCTGGCTAGTTGCCTTGCCACAGTGGTCTTTCCTGTTCCAGGATTCCCCTTGAAAAGCATGTGCAGAACCTGTTTTTCCGCTTTCAATCCAGCTTTTTCTCTTTTTTGATTAATGGTGATCGATGCATAAATTTCTTTCATGGTATCCTTCAATTTTTCTAAACCTACAAAAGAGGAGAAACGATTGTCGATGTCGGCAAAAGGGTCATATCCTTTTTGTTCACTCAGTGCTTTGGAGGTAGAGAGTTTTTCTCTTTCATTTAAAATAATATTTATTTGGCCATTTCGTTTTAATGATACTTGAGATTCCACATTACCACCCCTTATTCACGATATTATACGTGAAAAGAACAAGGAGTGTGACATTCGCCTATGGACCCCGGGCATTTTCTGATTTCATAAAAAAGGGTGTTCAGTATGAACACCCTGCCCTGTTTGAAACAATATCACTCCGTCACCGGATTGAGTGCCCAGATGGCATCACTCTTTATCCAAAGCTACGTTTTTCACCGGTGCGAAAGTCGAAATGGCATGCTTGAAAATCAATTGTTGTTTACCGTCCGTATCAAATAAAACGGTAAAGTTATCAAAAGCCTTCACGGTCCCTCTCAACTGAAAACCATTTAATAAAAAAACGGTGACTTGAATCCGTTCTTTACGGAGTTGGTTTAAATATTGATCTTGAATATTTACCGATTGAGACATAAAATTTCCTCCTCTTTTTATCTGTACTATGTAATTCTATTTTTTCTGCAGCATTCCTGCTAACTCAGATAAAATTATTTCAAATTGTTCCTCCTTTTTCCCTGGATCAATCGTGTACCAATGAATATCCATCTTGTTCTTAAACCATGTCAACTGTCGCTTGGCAAACCTTCGAGAATTCCGTTTTAGCAAACCGACAGCTTCATCCAAGGTCATTTCCCCATTTAGATATGGGATTATTTCTTTATATCCAATTGCTTTCATCGACTGGCTGTTTGAAAAGCCCTGATTGTATAAATGCTTCACTTCCTCCACAAGCCCTGATTCAACCATTTCATCAACTCGCGTGTTAATCCGTTGATAAAGAACATCCCTTTCCATATCCAATCCTAAGATAACAGGACGATAAGGAGAGTCTGCTTGTTGTGCAGCTTGATATTCACTCATCGTTTTGCCCGTTTTCTCAAATACTTCCAATGCACGGATGACTCTGCGCTTATTATTGGGATGGATCTTTTTGGCTTGTTCCGGATCTACCGATCGCAGCTTGGCGTATAATGTATCGATCCCATAACAGTCGATTTCATCTTCCAGCTTTTTATGGTAGGTATCATCCCTCTTTTCATCGGCAAAAATATAGCCATTTAAGGCGGCTTGTATGTATAAACCAGTTCCGCCGGCGATAATCGGCAGATGATTTCTTTCCGTTATCTCCTTCACACAATTCGCCACTTTCTGTTGGAATTCAGCAACGGAGAACGTATCGTCAGGCTGCTTTATATCGATTAAATGATGTGGTACGCCCTTCATTTCTTCTTTTGTTATTTTTGCCGTACCGATATCCATTCCGCGGTAAATTTGCATCGAGTCACCGCTGATAACTTCTCCAGCAAAGTTCCTGGCTATTTCCACGCTCAAGCTCGTCTTCCCGACAGCTGTCGGCCCAACAACTGCAACTACAAGTGGTTTCATGCTTATACTCCTAGATTTATAATTAAATATTGCGCTTTGGTTATACTATCCTTTTGATAAACCATTATACATTAACTTTTATTTTTCGCAATCTTCTCGTCCGTGCACCCCCAAGCAAGCGTTTGGTTTTTTCTTGGGAAGGGTACATGTCTTACAAACACAGCAGTCATATGCTGAAGTTTTATTAATATAAAAATAGCGACATACTACAAGGAGGTAATCCAATATGGGTTTTATCATCTATTTAATAGTCGGTGGACTAATCGGCTGGCTTGCCGGTTTAATTGTCGGAAAAGATTTACCGGCTGGTATTTTCGGTAATATCATCGCGGGTATCATCGGGGCATGGATCGGAGGAGAATTGTTCGGTCAATGGGGTCCTGAATTAGGCGGTATTTATCTCATTCCCGCATTGATCGGTGCGATTATTTTCGTTCTGATACTAAGTCTCATTATCCGTGCAGTGAGAAGGTAACGAACAGAAGGTGCTGTTAAAACACAGCACCCCTTTTTTGAGGCCACTGAAAAAGTCCTTTCTAATCTAGAAGAGATTTTAAAGTTTGTTGTTGATTCTCACGAATCGCTTATCGGTGGATGCTTGCCGCGGGCACGGCCTCAGCTAACTTGGTCAAAAAGATCACTTAACCAAGTGGATCTTCGGCTCGCGCTGTTCCCGCAGGCGTCACCACCGAACGCTCATCGTGGAATCGACAGAGGGTAAACGAAAAGAAGTGATTTTCTTTGATTTCTAAAAGAAAGTCACTCTTTTTTCTTTTCAATAAAAGGAATACATAATAGGGAGGGATTCGATGTTAGACCGTCCATTATCCATGGATTTAAGCCAGTACGAAGGGCTCTACGATATGGTGGCCCCTAAGGAGCATCTTCTTCTGGAAATAAATGAGCTTATCGATTTTTCCTTCGTTTATGACGAACTGAAGGACAAATACTGTCATGATAATGGTCGAAAACGCAGTTCATCCCATCAAATACCTCCTTCTAAAAATCATCTATACGTTGTCTGACGTAGATCTCGTGTAACGAGCTCAGCCCAACTTATTAGCTCACTTCCGTCGTAAACGTCTGAAAGACACAAACCTTTTAAATCTCCTGATATGGGGTCTTAGTCGTCCGTTTTTCCGCCAAAGGAATCTCGTTCTAAAACCTTGAATGGGTGTAATTTTTCGCTCAGTTCGAATCCGCATCACGACAGGGGTCACCACATTTAGTATAGAGCCCGATAAACTCCCACAATAGAAAAAGACGCATAATCAAAACCACCAGTGTGAACTGGTGGTTTTCTCTGCAGTGGTCGGGAAACCAACTTTATCCTACCATGAAGTGAGGTTTTTTTATTACCACACTGTAAGCTCTCCGGAACCCCCGGCATTAGCCAGGGGTTTCCTAATTCATTAAAAAAAGCTTGCAGAGAAACAAAAGGTTTCTCTGCAAGCTGATGGCGTCGAAAAGAGCTTTCTTATTTAAGATGGCCTTCGAAAGCTGTCAACATCCAGACATGTTTCTCCAGTCGTCCCTGCAGCTCATTTAACAGGTCGAGAGAAGGCTGATCGTTCACCTCTTCCGCCAACTTTCCGCCTTTTCCTTTGATTTCATCAATAATCGTTTGATAGTCACGGGAAAGCTGCGTTACAATTTCATCCTCTGTATCATCCGCCTGTGCTTCATGAATGGTCGCTTCTTTGATGTATTTATGCATGGTGGCCAAAGGCCTGCCCCCTATAGCAAGAATCCGCTCGGCTATGTCATCCATGTCCTGTGCCGCTTCATTATAAAGATCCTCAAAAACTTCATGCAGTTTAAAAAAATGTTTACCGGTGACA
Organism: Sediminibacillus terrae; assembly: GCF_009602435.1. Lineage (GTDB taxonomy): Bacteria > Bacillota > Bacilli > Bacillales > Amphibacillaceae > Sediminibacillus > Sediminibacillus terrae. The sequence goes on along the minus strand of NZ_VZDQ01000021.1, from coordinate 307,609 downwards.
AACCAATGGTATCGATGAAGTTTGATATACAGTACAGCAAAGTTAGATAACTCTTGATTCAAAAAATTTATCAATCGTTGATTTTCCGGCATGTTTTCATTTACATGCACATTTAAGTTTTCAGCCATTTTCCATCACACCTTTCTAAGAATATTTTTTTGTTATGTTCGCAAATTATACGTGATAGTTTCTGGTTCTTATCTAAATACCCTGCCAAAACTTAAAGCAAACATGGCAATTGACAAAAGAAAAAACAAAATGGACTTTCTCCATACTTGCACTTGTTGAGTCGGTGATTATAGAACCCCACTCCACAACAAGTTTTCGATCTGCTCTTAAAATAATCAAAGCAAAAAGCTTGTAGAAAATCCCTTTTCTACAATCTGGATACATTTTACATAACACGCTTGAACATTTTTTCCATATCATAAGCGGAAAAATGAGCAATAATAGGACGGCCGTGCGGACATGTGAAAGGATCGGTCGATTTCCTCAAGTCCTCCAGCAGCCGGAACATATCATCATGATTCAAATAATGATTTGCTTTTATGGATCTTTTACAAGACATTAAAATGGCTGCTTCTTCCCTGATTTTTTTGATGTTCACTTTCTCATCGGCGATTACTTGCTCGACAATTTCCTGGATGACTTCCTCTTCGAAACCTTTTGGGAACCATTGAGGATGCGAGCGGATTGCATAGCTTTGTTCACCAAATGGTTCAAAGAACAGACCGATTTTCCTGAATTCATCCTGGTGCTGTTCGATCAGCAAGGCTTCCTGTTTGGAAAAATCAAAAGTCAACGGCATTAAAAGCTCTTGTACTTCATTCGGGACCTCCCCGATTTTCTCTTTGAAAAACTCATATTTTATTCGTTCCTGGGCAGCATGCTGATCGATAATATACAAACCATTTTCATTTTGGGCCAGAATATATGTTCCATGGTGCTGACCGATTGGGTACATGGCGGGTAAACGGTCCGATTTTATTTCTTGTTCTTCTTCAATGACAATTTTTTGCTCTCCGGACCGGCTTTCGTTTTCCACCTGGCCTTTCAACACTTCATCGTAAGTGGCGGACTCTTTCAACCGCTCTTTCATAGATAGGTCTGATGCCTCTTCCGCCGACTCGACAAGTTGACCGTGAACCGTTGGCGAATAGTCACCACGCTCATCATGAGGGTAAGCATTTTCCTTTACAGTATAGGAAGAAGGTTCATGGAACGAAAAACTGTCCTGCACACTTTCCAGACGATTGGGTTTTGGTTGACTTGCTTCTGGAATGAGCGTCTCTTTCCGGAAAGCTTCCCTTATGGTGGATTCAATTGCTTCAAACAGTTCTTTTTCTTTGCTGAAACGCACCTCCAGTTTTGCCGGATGTACATTCACATCCACCAGAATCGGGTCCATTTGGATATTTAACACGACTAGCGGGTGTCTTCCGATTGGCAACAGGGTATGGTATCCTTTGGCGATTGCCTTGCTCAAGGGAATGCTCCTTATAAAGCGCCCATTGACTATAGTCGAAATGTAATTTCTCGATGCCCTTGTCACTTCAGGCTTAGCAACATAGCCTTGAATGGAAAAATCAAGGGTGGAATGTTCTACTGGCACCATTTTTTTCGCCACATTCATTCCGTAAACCTGCGCGATGATTTGCAGCAAATCTCCCCTGCCGGGTGATCGGAACAGCTGTCTTTCGTTATGATAAACTTCAAAACGAACCGTCGGGTGAGATAAAGCCATCCTGTTCATCACGTCGGTAATGTGACCTAGTTCAGTATGAATCGTCTTCATGTATTTCAGGCGTGCAGGTGTATTGAAAAACAAGTTTTCCACCATGATCTCCGTACCCTGCCTGGCATCACTCTTTTCTTTTTTTACAAGTTTCCCACCTTCTAGTTCCAGCAGTGTTCCTGCTTCATCTCCAGTCGAGGACTTTATTGTCAGCTTGCTTACAGCCGCAATACTGGCAAGTGCTTCTCCTCTGAACCCTAGTGTGCGAACATGAAAAAGATCGTTTTCATTGCTTATTTTGCTGGTCGCATGACGGAGCACCGACCGCTCACAATCTGTTTCATCCATTCCTGATCCATTATCCGTTATTTTTATCTTTTGTAATCCAGCTTCGGACACCTCTATTTTGATATAACTGCTATTCGCATCGATGCTGTTTTCCACCAGTTCTTTTACAACGGAAGCCGGCCGTTCGACAACCTCTCCAGCCGCTATTTTATTTGCAAGAGCGTCCGGCATTTGCTGAATAACCATGCTATCCCTCCTTACTGGTTACTTTTTCGCTTTCTTTTGTAGCTGATAAAGGGTATTCATTGCTTCCAACGGATTCATTTCCATGATATCAAGCTCCATTAGCTCCTTCACCAAGGGATCTTCTTGTTTGAAGCTTGACTGTTCACTTATAGGACGGGCTACCTCTTGTCCAAAAAATGACATCTGTTCTTCTGGTTCTTTTGTCGTCTGTCTGGAAGAATCAGTATTAGGAGCTATGGTTGTTTGGTTTTGCCCGGTTTCAAACTGCTTTAAAATTTCCGAGGCCCTGTGAATCAATTCATCGGGCAATTCAGCTAACTTTGCCACATGGATACCATAACTCTCGTCGGCTGCTCCTGGTTGGATTTGATGCAGAAAAACGACATTTCCTTGATATTCCTCTGCCCGTACATGGATGTTTTTGACCGCAGCCAGTGTGTTTTCCAGGCTGGTTAATTCATGATAATGGGTGGAAAATAGTGTCTTTGCTTTCACATGCTCATGGACATACTCAATAATCGCCTGAGCCAAAGCCATCCCGTCATAGGTGCTTGTCCCTCTTCCTATCTCATCCATTAAAATCAAACTGTTTTCAGAAGCCTGGGTAATGGCGTGTTTTGCTTCCAGCATTTCCACCATGAAAGTGCTCTGACCAGAAACGAGATCGTCCGCCGCACCTATCCTTGTGAAAATCTGGTCAAAAACAGGTAAGGACGCTTCTTCACATGGAACAAAACAACCAATTTGCGCCATGATTGCCGTTAGGGCGAGTTGTCGCATATACGTACTTTTTCCTGACATATTCGGCCCGGTGATCAGCAATATTTCCGAAGATTCATCCATAGACACATCATTCGGAACAAAAGATTCGCCTTTCATTACTTTTTCGACCACCGGATGTCTCCCTTGCTTTATGGAGATTTTTCGGTTTTCATTAAAAGTTGGTCTCGTATAGTCATTTTCTTCACTGACAGTCGCAAAGCTTTGCAGAACATCGACTGTACTTATCTTTTCAGCTAAAGCCTGAAGAGCAGGAATGTATTCTTTCACTTTTTCCCGCAATTCGACAAACAACTGATACTCCAAGTCAACGCTTTTCTCTTCTGCTTCAAGGATAAGGGACTCTTTTTCCTTTAATTCAGGAGTGATGAACCGTTCCGCATTCGTCAGCGTCTGTTTCCGCTCATACTTTCCTTCTGGTAGCAGGTGTAAATTGGCACGGGTGACTTCGATATAATAGCCAAACACCCGATTATAGCCTATTTTCAATGATTTGATATTTGTCGCCTGCTTTTCACGCTGCTCCAATTCGGTAATCCACTTTTTTCCATTTTTAGAAGCATCTCTATACTCATCTAACGTTGCGTTGAATCCGTCCTTGATGATTCCGCCCTCTTTGATGGTCAGTGGCGCGTCTTCTTTTATACTCTCCTCCAACAATCCAGCCAGTCCTTGCATCTCATCTATTCCCTCTGCCAACGATTGGACCTCTTCGTGTGCGAATTGGGATAATAGCTTTTTGATTTCCGGAATTTTTTGAAGAGATTGTTTGACCTGGATTAAATCTCTGGCATTGACATTTCCATAGGAAACCCTGCCAGACAGGCGTTCTAGGTCATACACCGTTTTTAATGCCTCCCGTATTGATTCCCGTTCAAAAAAATGCTCTAGGAATGCCTGAACTATCGCGAACCGCTTATCGATTGCTTGTGTATTCAGCAAAGGCCGTTCAAGCCATTTTTTCAGCAAACGTGCTCCCATGGCTGTAACTGTCTTATCCAGTACCCAAAGCAGACTCCCCTGCTTTCCTTTCCGCAATATTGTCTGGGTCAGTTCCAGGTTGCGTTTCGAAAACATATCCAATGACATAAATTCCTGCAACTGAATGATTCTGGCAGGCTGCAGGTGGTCGAGTGACCGTTTCTGCGTATTCTGCAGGTAATTCAGCATCCTGCCGAATCCCTCTAACAATTGCCTATCCTTTTCCAATTGTTCGACCAAATGATGAAAACTTTCCTCGATGTCGCATACCTGTTGATGCGATACTGTTACTTGCAGCCTTTCCTGTAAATCCTTTTGATAGTTTTCCGGCAAATCCGGGGACACAACGATTTCTTTAACAGGCTGGTTGAAGAGCTCACTAAGCACTGCATCCCACCCAGAAGAAACACGAGCCACATTTGTTTCTCCCGTAGACAGGTCATTATAGGTAATAACAAAAACATCGCCTGGAAACTCACTGATACTGGCAAGAAAATTGTTCTCTTTTTCTTCCAGCATTGTCCCCTCCATCACCGTCCCTGGAGTAATCAGTTGAACGACATCCCTTTTCACGACTCCTTTGGCCGTTTTCGGATCTTCTACTTGTTCACATATGGCAACCTTGAATCCTTTTTCTACAAGGTTTTTTATGTAATTCTCAGCTGAATGGTAAGGGACGCCACACATAGGAATTCTTTCATCGGCCCCGCCGTCCCTGCTCGTCAAGGTGATTTCCAGCTCCCTGGAAGCCGCTAGAGCATCCTCAAAAAACATCTCATAGAAATCTCCCAACCGGAAAAACAAAAAACAATCTTTATGTTCAGCTTTTATTTTCAAATACTGCTGGATCATCGGTGTATATGTAGACATATTTTTTCCCCCACTACTACGAAATCTATCTTTCATTATATCATAATACAGGATGTGGGCTTAAGTGCAGGGAACCAAACAAAAAACGAGAGATTTCTCCCTCGTTTTCCATTTATTCTTCCTCTTCAGTCGCTAAAAAGTCAGGATTAATATCCTTGAACTCTTCGTCTGACAATTCAAAGTCCCAGTCGTCCTCATCCGCAACATATCCATTTGGATCCACTTTCACGCATACTTTTGTTTCCCCGATAACTTCCACTAAAAATTCCCGTTCTACTTCTACTAGTATCTTATGATCGTGGCTGGCAATCTTGCACTCCAGGCAGTTAGGTTGTTGAATCACCTTGGCAAACACTTCATAATCATCATTTAGCGTTTGGTCGTCTTTAACAGATAACTTTATCAAATCGCAATAAGTGATCCGTTCGGTGACAACCTCCGTTTTGGTGTTGTCATTATAAGAATACCAGATATTCACATCATAACTCCCATTGATTTCTACGGTGTCTTCACCTTTTTTCCGGGCGTTATATAAATGATTTATCACCCAGCAGCCAAGGATACTGGAGGGTCTATGTGAAGGGGTGATCGTGTTGGTATCCTGGATGAATTTCCGGCCTTTTCCGATAACGGCTTTTGTTATGATTTCCCGATATTCCTGATCCAGAAATGACATAAGAACTAAAACCTCCTCTTTTTTTCATAGTCAGTGTATGCATGGCAATCACCTATAGTGCAACCTTTTTTTCAAATGATCACGGTAATTGACATGATGAGCTCTACAACATCCTATGCAGGTGCCCAGCAAAATGTACATAAACCAAAAGAAGAAGAATCAAACAGGATAACGGAATCATTAAACCCATTCATCTGACTTTTTTCACCGGAATTCCGGAAACTCATGCCTAACGGAAAAAGGACCACTCCGTATAACGGAATAGTCCTTTCCGAATTTTAATGGCTGCAGGAAGAGCCATTACCCAGTTTGGATCCAGTTTCACCGGCCAGCAAATCACCGCCCGTGGAACGGATCACTTCATTGGTTACCTCCCGGGCAATGGTGTTGGAAACAAGCTGCAAAATGTCATTGATCACTAATTGGGAATCCTTGAATTCTTGCACTAACGGAATATCATCAATTTCCTTTTCGATTCTTTCCAGTTCTGCCTCTGCTTTTTTCTGTGCCTCTTCTTTTCCGTAAGCTTGTAAATTTACGACTTGCTTCTGCATTGCTTTCAACTTCTTGATTAAAATCTGTACTTTCTGATTCTCGTTCAACTTCGCTTCCAACTGCTTGAAACGATCGATTTCTTCTGTATTAGCCATCATTTGAGCTAACTTGTTCGCTTCTTCCAGCACTTGCTTTTTTGTATATGGAGCCAAATCATTTCACCTCTGCTGTTTCTTCAACCATTTCTCCGTCAAGAGACCAGGTTTTCGCATTTATTATTTTAACTTTTACAATTTTACCGATTGCTGATTTTGGTGCTTTGAAGTTGACTAATTTATTCCGTTCAGTATAACCAGCCAACACATCCGGATTCTTTTTGCTTTCCCCTTCAACAAGTACATCGACTACTTGCCCTTGATACTTTTTCATCGCTTCCGCTGATTGCTTATTGATCAACTTGTTCAAACGCTGCAAACGTTCTTTTTTCACTTCCATTGGAACATTATCTTCCCAGCGCGCTGCAGGAGTGCCTTCCCTTGGTGAATAGATAAAGGTGTAGGCACTCTCGAAACCTACTTCTTCCACAAGGCTCAGCGTCTCTTCAAATTGTTCATCGGTTTCGTTTGGAAAACCTACAATGATATCGGTAGTAAGGGTTGCATTGGGCATCGCCGTCCTGATTTTATCGACAAGCTCAAGATACCTTTCCCTTGTATAGCGGCGTGCCATAACTCGTAATACTTCGGAACTGCCGGATTGAACGGGAAGATGAATATGGTCCAGCAGATTGCCCCCTTTGGCCAAAACTTCGATCAAGCGGTCGTCGAAATCTCTGGGATGTGAAGTAGTGAAACGAACACGCGGGATATCGATTTTACGAATTTCATCCATTAAATCCCCGAGACCGTAATCCATATCTGTAAGATCTTTTCCATATGCATTGACATTTTGCCCCAAAAGGGTAATCTCCTTATACCCTTGTGCTGCAAGCTGCCTTACCTCCTGAATGATATCCTCAGGTCTTCGGCTTCTTTCCTTACCGCGTGTGTAAGGGACAATACAGTAAGTACAGAATTTGTCACATCCATACATGATATTGACCCAGCCTTTTATTTTCCCCTTTCTTACTTTTGGCAGGTTTTCAATGATATCTCCCTCTTTTGACCATACCTCGACGACCATTTCCTTGCCGAACATAGCTTCTTTCAATAGTTGCGGCAGCCGGTGAATGTTATGGGTACCGAAAATCATATCGATGAACGGGTGTTTTTTCAGTATGCGGTTTACGACCGATTCTTCTTGAGACATACAGCCGCACACACCTAAAATCACATCTGGATTCTCCGTTTTCAGTGTTTTCAAATGGCCAATTTCACCAAATACTTTGTTTTCGGCATTTTCCCTGATAGCACAGGTATTCAACAAAATAATATCGGCTTCAGCCGCTTCGTCTGTCGACTCATACCCCATATCGGTCAGCAGACCCGCCATTACTTCCGTATCATGCTCATTCATTTGGCAGCCATAGGTACGGATCAAGAACTTTTTATCTTTACCGATATTCTGCATGTCCTCCGGAACCTGATAATCATAATGGATCTGTACATCTTCTCTGCGTCGTTTCTTGGCCTTTTTCAAATTTGGCGGTTCATAAGTTGTTTGAAAATATTTCCCGATGAGTTCATCGCTGTCCATATTTTTTAAACGTGACAGGTTCTTCTCCTGGTCGGATTTTATGTCCGCTGGATTTTCCTGTTTTATTTGATTCATTTCTTTCCGCTGCTGTTCATTCATTTACAGAAGCTCCTTCCTTGAAAAACTGTCGTCCCGATTTATGTATCTGTCCGGAACCTCTAACCATAAAGGTATCTCCAATTTACTTATTATATCAACTACTAATACTAAAAATAAAGTGCTTTTGCATGAAAAAAGGAAATAAAGGAATGGCGAAAAAGTACCCCGATGGTCTTTTTCGCCAAACTAGTCCTGTTAATCGATAATTTTCAGTTTTTTGCCTGCTCGTTCAAATGCATGTAACGCTTCCTGCAGGGCTTCCTTGGAATGTTCTGCCGTGACAATGGTCCGAACCCGTGCTTTTCCTTTTTGCACCGTAGGAAAAGCGATGCCTTGGGCAAAAACTCCTTCCTCGAACAACTGATCGGAAAAACGGTGGGCTAATGCATCGTCCCCTACCATCACCGGAGTTATCGGCGTCTCGCTGATTCCGATATCGAAACCTAACTCCTTCAAACCATTCTTGAAGAATTTCGTGTTATCCCATAGCTTTTCAATCAATTCCGGTTCTTCCAGCAAAACATCGATCGATGCATCGCAAGCCGCTGTCACTGCCGGTGGGTGGGAGGTGCTAAACAGGAACGGTCTGCCTTTATGGATCAGATAATCCTTCAATGTCTGGGTACTCGCGACATATCCTCCTAAAACACCGATTGCTTTGCTCAATGTCCCGACTTGAATGTGAACACGGCCATCCAGCCCAAAATGGTTGACGGTACCGCGTCCGTTCTCCCCTAAGACTCCGCTGGCATGAGCGTCATCGACCATGACAAGTGCATCATACTTTTCAGCCAACTCCACGATTTGAGGCAGTGGGGCGATATTGCCATCCATGGAAAATACGCCATCAGTAACAACCAGTCTCGTCCGGTAATCTTGCGTTTCTTTCAATGCGTGTTCGAGGGAATCCATATCAACATGCTTATAAATCTTCCGCCCGGCTTTCGTCAAGCGAATACCATCGATAATGGAAGCGTGATTCAGCTCATCCGAAATCACCACATCTTCATTTGTCAAAATCGAGGAAAGTACTCCCTGGTTCGTGGTGAAACCTGATTGAAAAACAAGAGCTGCTTCGGTATGTTTAAATTCCGCCAATTTTTTTTCATAATCTTCATGCATTTTCAACGTTCCAGCAATCGTGCGGACCGATCCGGTGCCAACTCCGTACTTTTCAATAGCATCTTCTGCTGCTTTTTCCATCCGTGGATGTGAGGTCAGTCCCAAATAATTATTTGAGGATAATTGAATAACCTCTTTCCCTTTAATCGTAACCCTTGCCCCTTGTGCAGATTCGAGCGGAATCAAGTTACGGAAAGTTCCCTCCTTCTTCATATCTTCCAATTGCTCCTGGAGATATTCAAAACCTTTCAATCAAAACGCCTCCCTGTTTTTTATGGGTGTAAAACCACTTTACCACACTTGCCTTCATTCATAAGGTCAAATCCTTTTTCAAAATCCTCCAAAGAGAAGTGATGGGTAATCATAGGACTTACATCTACTTGTTTGGAATCAAGCAAACGTGAAACCTGCTGCCATGTTTCAAACATTTTTCTGCCAGTGATTCCTTGCACTGTTATCCCCTTAAATACGATGTCGTCCGTAATATCGACTTCCACCGGTTTTGTCGGAAGACTGAGGATCGACACTCTTCCGCCATTGGTAACCATTTTAAAACCCTGGTTTATCGCTGTCGGATGACCGCTCATTTCACAAACGACATCGACTCCATGGCCTTCGGTAAGCTCTTTGACCCGTTCAACCGGATCCTCTTTTGATGAATTGATAATTGTAGTTGCTCCCATTTGATTTGCCAAATCGAGGCGGTAATCATTCAGATCAAATGCAATCACTTGAGAGGCCCCAGCCGCTTTCGCCACACCTACAGCCATCATTCCGATAGGACCACAGCCTATGATAGCCACCGACTTACCGACCACATCACCACTTAACACGGTGTGAACAGCATTCCCCATCGGTTCTTGGACAGAAGCGATTTCTACAGGCATATCCGCCGGGTTTTTCCACATGTTGTCTTCCGGCAAAGCTACGTACTCAGCAAAGCATCCATCCCGGTCAACCCCGATGATTTGTGTATTTTCGCAAATATGATATTTTCCAGTCAAGCACTGGGGGCAATGTCCGCAAACAATATGGGTCTCTGCGCTGACATAATCACCCACTGCAACCTTACTCACTTTGCTGCCTGTTTCCACCACTTCGCCCGCAAATTCATGGCCAAACACGTATGGAGGATGAACCCTGCTTTGTGACCATTCATCCCAGTTATAAATATGGACATCGGTCCCACAGATAGAGGTTGCTTTTACCTTTATCAGCACCTCCCTATCCCCGATTGAAGGGATTTTCACCTGTTGAATTTCCGCACCTTTATCCTTTTGGTTTTTCACTAACGCTTTCATAGTTCCATTCACTGTGAACACAACTCCTCACATGAAGATACATTAAAGATTGATATAATCATATTTTAACATGATAAAAATATTAATCAATAACCTGTGTCTATTTGGAATGGACATTTGAACACGCCAGGAGAAAACGCTTACCATCAGAGTCGGGATTGCCTTCAGACTGGCAAGAAGCTACACCTACCCCTAGCACGGAAACTTTTTTATAAAATTCTGGCTGGTTATCTTCTCGACCACGTCGCCGGGCCATCTATGTAAAAGCTCTTGATAAAAGGCGGGGTAATCCGTTGGGTCGAAAAGACCTCTTACAAACTCGCTGGTACCGTCAAAATCCGATCCGATTCCCAGGCAGTCTTCCGCACCCACACTAATATAATAGGCAATATGACCCAGGACATCCAAATAAGTTGCTTCTTTTTCATCGTTGAGAAAATCCGGTACAAAAGTGACTCCGATCCATGCTTCGTTTTTAATCAGCTGTTGGATTTGGTGTTCGTCCAAATTTCTTTTATGAGAAGCCAAAGCAATAGAATTAGAATGGCTCGCCATCGGAAATGCAGCTACATCGATGACATCCCAAAAGCCTTGGTAGGATAAATGGGAAACGTCAGTCCATACTTTTTCCTCGTTGAGAAGTTTGACCACTTCGTACCCGAAGGAACTTAAACCGGCTCCTCTCTGTTCTTCAATACCGTCGCAGACTGCATTTGCCTGATTCCACGTAAGTCCGACCGCTTTGACTCCTAAACGCAGCAGGGTTTTCAGCTTATACAAATCAGAGCCGATCACATGGCAGCCTTCCAATGTGAGCATTGCACCCTTTTCACCCTTCTTTAATGTTTCTATATCACTGCTCGTTCTAATAAGCTTGATATGGTCGTATGGATCGATGATTTGTTCGTAAAATAAATTCGCCATCTTTAACGCTGCCGAGAATTGTGCTTCCTCTGGAACTTCAGGAGGTACAAAAATAGCAAAGCACTGAATTTTAACAGGGCTGTCCATCCATTTTTGATAATTCACCTGCAGGTGTTCACTCGACTCAAAAGGCAGTTCATACTTCCACATCTTATATAAAGCATCACAATGTGCATCTATTATCATTTTCTCCCTCCAGACAGACTGTTTCATACCTTCCATGTACGGATAGCTCCTCGTCATAAATCTATAAAAGAAAAACCTGCTTGCCATCGCAAACAGGTAAAGGGATTTATCTAGGCTCTATTATCAGTTTAATAGCAGTACGTTCCTCATTATCAATCATTATATCAGTAAAAGCCGGAATACATATCAGATCAACTCCACTTGGGGCAACAAATCCTCGGGCAATTGCAACCGCTTTAACGGCCTGGTTCAATGCACCAGCACCGATTGCCTGTATTTCTGCTGAGCCGCGTTCCCTTAGCACATTCGCGAGTGCACCTGCTACTGAATTGGGATTTGATTTAGCTGAAACTTTTAATATGTCCATTACTAGTACCTCCTTCGTTTACTAAAGTCGTTCCACTTTTACTATATTCTTGGAGTTGATAGATATTCCCTTTTATTATGAGGTAATTATTCTAAAAATTCAAATAATCATCCAAAAAACGGGTGATCATCATTAATCAATATCCGATCCACTTTCTTAGCGAAACCGGTGTTTTCATCTATATCGACAATAAAACCGTTTAATTGTGTTCTTCCCGATTTAGTCACTTCAAAACGTACCGGAAGATTAGTGAGAAAACGGTTGAGTACCGCTTCTTTGTCTGTACCCAAAATCCCGTCATACGGTCCGGTCATTCCCACATCTGTGATATATCCGGTGCCTTTTGGCAATATCCGTTCATCTGCCGTTTGGGTATGGGTGTGGGTTCCGACTACAGCGCTGACTTTCCCGTCAAGATACCAGCCCATTGCCTGTTTTTCGCTGGTGGCTTCCGCGTGGAAATCGACGAATATAAGATTGGTTCTTTTTTTCGCTTCTGCGATCAATTGATCTGCTTTTCGAAAAGGATCATCAAGCGGCGGCAAAAACGTTCTCCCCTGAAGATTGATGACAGCCACTTCAGCTTTATTGCTGCGCACATAGACAATTTCTCTGCCAGGTGTGCCTTCTGGAAAATTGGCAGGCCTGACCATATACTCGGCTTCTTCGATGAATTCGAATATTTCTTTCTTGTCCCAAGCGTGGTTCCCCAATGTGACAGCCTGTGCACCCGATTCAAGAAATTGTTTATAGATTTTTTCTGTAATACCTTTTCCTGCAGCTGCATTTTCGCCGTTAACGATGCTGACATGCGGCTGGTATTTTTGTTTTAATCGAGGCAGATAGTCGCTTACCATTTCTCGTCCCGGAGAACCGACCACATCGCCTATAAATAAAATCCTCATCAGCTTCATCCATCCTATCTAGTTAGTTAATTCAAGTTTCACATAGATGTGTATCCATGTCAAAACAGATCATTCAAATCCTGGCATTACTCGCCTTATGGGTAGATTTTGATCCTATGTGTATATGAATGTTTCGCTCAACCATCGCTTTATCGGAAGGTTCCTTTCATATAAAAGGTTCTCTGTCAAATGTGGTGGTATGATTTTTCATCCACCCTCTCTTTATCGAAAACCTCATTCAAAAAACAGCTATTTTACTCAGGCCGCAGAGGAAATAAACTCGCTTTCCGCGGACGAACGCCCGAGCCTCCTCGCAAAGCCCGCTGCGGGGTCTCGTCCGCCCGTTTTTCCGCAGGAGTCTCGCTTATTTCCTCTGCTACGCTGTTTCGCTCTATAGAGCCTTTTTAACCGATTGCTGCCATAAAATTTTATGCTTTAATCGTTCAAATTCTTTGTTGCCAAAAAAATCTCGTTTTAAAACGAATGCAGGAAAACACATCCGACTGGGACACCACCACATTCATCTACCTGTCCTTGCTTCCTTAAAGGTCGACACTAAACCTTCATTCAGTATAGAGCCTTATCTTGTTCGCTCAAAAGCACAAAAATAAAGCGGCCGGTAGCCGCTTTATTTTGCATATTCCACTGCACGTGTTTCCCGGATGACCGTCACTTTTATATGGCCCGGGTAGTCCAGTTCATCTTCAATTTTTTTCCTTATTTCTCTTGCTATTTTCAGTGCTTCCAGATCGTCAATTTCATCCGGCTTCACCATAATTCTGACCTCTCGTCCTGCCTGGATGGCGAATGATTTTTCTACGCCATCATAAGACTCCGAGATTTCCTCCAGCTTCTCCAGCCGCTTGATGTAATTCTCAAGCGTCTCGCTTCTAGCTCCGGGCCTTGCAGCCGATAAAGCATCTGCCGCGGCAACCAGAACAGCAATAATGGAGGTCGGTTCTTCATCTCCATGGTGAGAGGCGATAGAGTTAATGACGACATCATTTTCCTTGTATTTCATAGCCAATTCTTTACCAATCTCTACGTGACTGCCTTCTACCTCATGGTCGATAGCCTTTCCGATATCGTGGAGTAAGCCGGCTCTTTTTGCAAGGGTTTCATCCTCGCCAAGCTCAGCTGCTAGTAAGCCAGCCAGATGCGCTACTTCCGTAGAATGCTTCAACACGTTCTGTCCATAGCTTGTCCGATACTTCAAACGACCGAGAATTTTGATGAGGTCTGGATGCAAACCGTGTACCCCGATTTCAAAAGTGGTCTGTTCTCCGACTTCCCGGATATATTCATCCACTTCTCTTCTTGATTTATCCACCATTTCCTCGATTCTCGCCGGGTGAATCCGTCCATCCTGAACAAGTTTTTCCAAAGCAATCCGGGCAGTTTCCCTTCGGATTGGATCAAAACCGGAAAGGATAACGGCTTCAGGTGTATCGTCAATTATCAGGTCAATCCCTGTTAAGGTTTCAAGTGTTCTGATGTTACGGCCTTCACGTCCGATAATCCGTCCCTTCATTTCGTCATTAGGAAGGTTGACTACCGATACAGTTGTTTCTGCCACATGATCTGCCGCACAGCGTTGTAAAGCCAGCGATAAAATGCTTTTTGCCTTTTTATCCGCTTCTTCCTTCGCGCGGTTCTCAGCTTCTTTGATCATGATAGCCGATTCATGTGTGACTTCTTGCTCGACTCGCTCTAAGATCACTTGTTTTGCCTGGTCAGTAGTGTATCCGGAAATGCGCTCAAGTTCAGCTTGCTGTTCACCTAACATAGCTTCCACTTTGCTTTCCATTTCTTCAATTTGTTGTTGTTTTTCTGTCAGAGTTTGTTCCCTTGATTCTAACATCAGCTCACGCTTGTCCAGCGTCTCGCTTTTTCGGTCCAGATTTTCTTCTTTTTGCATCAGGCGTGTTTCCTGTCTTTGCAGCTCCGCCCGACGCTCCCGAAGCTCCTGATCCGCCTGCTGACGAAGCTTATGATTCTCATCTTTCGCTTCAAGAAGCGCCTCTTTTTTGGCTGCATCGGCATTCCGATGACCTTCTTCTACTATTTGCTTTGCCAATTCTTCCGCACTTGAAATCTTTGCCTCCGCAATAGATTTACGAATCAGATAACCAACAACAATACCGACGATAAGGGTAAGCAAAATGGAGATGATTATTAAGGTAACTATTTCCATGAGTTCACCTCCTCTTGCTATAAATTTGTACAATCACTTTTAGTCGGCATGTACAGTGTCTTTCAATAAAAAATCGCTTGTTTGCAAAAATGTGTATAATAATAAGAAGAATTATACATATCAATTTTAAGCTTGGAATTTTATATTGTCAAGGAACCGTCAAATTTATGTCATAATCTTTTGGCAAATTGTGCAAACTATAAAGATGAGGCTGACTTTTCATGCAAATGAATCCCCAGCCAATATCGGTTGGGGATTCACGACTTAAATATCCATATCCATTGTTTCTTGGTTTTCCGATTCTTCGGAAGAATCCGGTGCGGCAGTATCCATATCATAATGGCTGCGAATAGTATTGTAGATTTCCATACGGATAGCTTCGTTCTCTTTCAGGAACTGCTTGGCATTTTCCCGTCCCTGCCCAAGACGTTCCTCATTATAGGAATACCACGCACCACTTTTTTGCACAATGTCCAAATCGGAACCGATGTCCAGTAGCTCACCTTCCCGGGATATTCCTTCTCCATACATGATGTCTACCTCTGCTTGCTTGAATGGGGGTGCCACCTTGTTTTTTACAACCTTGATTTTTGTTTTGTTACCAACCATGTCATTTCCTTGTTTCAATGTCTCAGCTCTGCGCACTTCTAGTCTTACAGAAGAATAGAATTTCAAAGCACGCCCGCCAGGAGTCGTTTCCGGATTCAGTCTTGTTATCACAAGAGTTTTTTATCTCTTGTTTCTGGAGGTTCCTTTCCCTCATATCCTTTACAGGAATACGGCCAGTCTTTTCTGACCCAGCTCAGCATATCTTTTCATCTTCGACTCACTCGTTAAGATGATGCGGACTCGTGGAAGGATTATATTCTGCCTATGGCAGGTTCACCTTCTATGCGTTGCCCCTGACTGTCTCGTTACTTACAGCCTTCGGTTCGGATTTACTTCTCAGTATCCCCGTTTCATTCCGCATTGATAATCTGGAAAATTTCTTTTCCAGACGGCAAACTGCTTTCTGTCCGAAAGGGGACGGCACTCAAACCGCCTGTTTCCCGAACAGTAATTCAAGCAGCATTCTCACCAAACATGACTCCTACTTTTTCCCTTATTTGGTTGATAAAAATCGCTGTCGTCTTCGATTTGTTAATGGCACCTGAAAGCTTCCGCAGTGCCTGAGACATGAGCCGGGCCTGCAAACCAACGTGCGCATCTCCCATTTCCCCTTCAATCTCTGCTTTTGGTACAAGAGCTGCAACCGAGTCAACTACTACCATGTCGACAGCTCCGCTTCGGACAAGGGCCTCAGCTATTTCCAGCGCCTGTTCCCCAGTATCCGGCTGAGATAGGAGCAATTCATCGACGTTGACGCCGAGCTTTCTTGCATATACCGGATCCAAAGCATGTTCAGCATCAATAAATGCAGCTTGTCCGCCCTGCCGCTGTGCTTCAGCAATAGCATGCAAGGAAACGGTTGTCTTACCAGATGATTCCGGACCGTAAATTTCCACAACACGTCCTCGTGGATAGCCGCCCACACCGAGGGCAACATCCAGGGCCAGCGAACCACTCGGCACAGTGGCAACTTTTTGCTCCGCCCGTTCCCCCAGTTTCATAATAGAGCCCTTGCCAAATTGCTTTTCTATCTGTTTCAACGCCATATCTAAGGCTTGTTTTCGATCACTCAAATTATTTCCTCCTTAAAATTAAGCTATTACTATCATAACTTGTTTTATGAGATTTAACAAGTAAAAAAGCGAATAAATGTTCCCTTTTTTTCTATTAGGGGTTTGCTGCTAAAATTGGATTTTCAAGCGAACGAACATAAATTTTCCACTTATCCGGAAATCCAGTTTTAAAATTTTGACTTTCTCTCCTTTTTTTGAAAATAAAACATAAAATAGCTTGCAGAAAAAGAATGATTTCCTGCAAGCTCGAATCAGTCAAGCCTTATGATCATGCCGCTTTTCCAGCCGATAAACTAACTCCAGTCCTTTTTTCACTGTGCGGGCGCGAACCGCCTCGCGGTTTCCGTTAAACTTGAACTGATAGACTTTCGTCGCTTTCTGATCTTGGGAAACCCCGATGAACACGGTACCAGGGGGATTTCCTTCCGAATCTCCCGGCCCGGCAACACCAGTGAAACTGATTCCTATATCAGTACCAAATTCCGAACGGATGTTTTCCGCCATCTCTTGGGCACATTGCTCGCTTACCGTTCCAAACCTGTCAATCGTTTCAGGAAGTACTTTAACTACCGATCGCTTTACTTCAGGCGAATAGCATACAACACTCCCCGCCACGACTTGAGAAGTTCCCGGAACAGAAACTAGTCTGCTGGTGAACATTCCGCCCGTCAAACTCTCGGCTGCAGCTATTGTCCATCCGCCACTTTTCAACTTTTCCACAGCTTTAGCTTCCAATGATTCCTCATCATAACCGTAAAAGTATTCGCCAACCTGTTCTAGAATCCGTTCTTCAGCTTCACTGATCATCCGTTCTGCCGACTCACTGGTCGGAGCACTAGCTGTCAGGCGAACAGCAACTTCTCCTTCCGAAGCCAACGGAGCGATGGTAGGATTGGTCTGTTCGGCAATTACAGACTGTAGCTGGTGTTCAAGTTGTGATTCGCCAATACCGACAAATCTTAACATCCGTGACTGTATTATTCTATCAAGCTTATATTTGTTTTTAATATATGGGAATGCATATTCATCGGCAATTTGCTTCATTTCCCTGGGGACTCCCGGCATAAAAAACCATGTGGCATCTTCTGTCTCCATCGCCATTCCCGGAGCCATTCCGACTTCATTGGGCAATACTTGCGAGCCCTTGAATACCAAAGCCTGTTTACGATTGTTCGGGGTCATATTCCTGTTGTTGTTTTTAAAATAGGAAGTGATCTTACGAAGGGATGCTTCGTCCACTTCTACATCCACTCCATAGATTTCCTGAAAGGCGTCTCGTGTCATATCGTCCTCGGTCGGGCCAAGGCCACCGGTAACCAACACGATATCAGACCGTTTTGCAGCAGTGGTAAAAACTTGTTTGACCCGGTCCAGATTATCACCGACCACACTATGGTGGTACACGTTAACCCCATAATCTGCGAGCCGTTTGGATAACCACTGACCGTTCGTATTGGATATTTGGCCGAGTAATAGTTCAGTACCGACGGCGACTATTTCTGCACTTATCTGTTTCATTATTTAGAATCCCTCATCACATGCCAATTTTTACGGAAGTAATCGTAACCAGAGACAATGGTTATGATCATTGCAGCATAAAGACAAATGATTCCGAAAGGGAACTGCAAATAAGAAAACGGAAAATTGTGCAGCAACAAAGCGGAAATAGCCACAATTTGCAGCACTGTCTTCAGCTTTCCCATCTGGCTTGCAGCGAGAACAAGTCCTTCCCCTGCCGCTACGAGCCGAAGTCCTGTAACAGCAAATTCACGGCTTATAATCACAATGACAACCCAGGCAGGTGCGCTCCCCATCTCCACTAAAAGAATCAATGCAGATGCTACAAGCAACTTATCAGCCAACGGATCCAAAAACTTCCCTAAATTGGTCACAAGGTTGTATTTTCTCGCATAAAAACCGTCGATCCAATCTGTAGCAGAGGCTAAAATGAATAACAAGCCTGCCGCAAAATGAGAAATTGGCAAGTCCTGATTACCGATGCTCCAGCTACCCCAATCAAACGGGATGGATAAGAGCAGGATAAAAATAGGGATGAGAAAAATGCGTGACATCGTAATTCTGTTGGGTATATTCATAATAGTATCCTCCAATTCAACGTGTACATAATCTGTTCTGTTAGTCAAAAATAAGGACTATCCCCTACCACAACTGTCCACTGACAGTTATCGACTGGGAACAGCCCTGACGGTCCAACCATTTACTCTTGCTGTTCTTTTTCGTCTACAACTTCAACAAAGACTCGTTGCACGGTATTACCGGACATTTCCGGAATTTCCAGTGAAACACCTGCTATTGTTATGTCAATAGGCTCTGGGTTTCCAAATCGAATCATGAATTGATCTGCTCCGGACAAATCTTCTTTCAAAGGAGAGTCTGCTTCACCGAACATGCCACTATATAATTCGTTATCTTCCCCTTCCGTGATTTCGAGCCAATGATCACTTTCTGAAGCCACTTCCACGACGATTTCTTCTCCTGGATTGACCAGCTCAATGTTCGTCACCTGATCATTCCCCTGCGTGCCTTGATCGACAACATTCAGTTCCGGTTCAGGTTGTTCCTCTTCATTGGCTGAGTCATCCTTTTGGCTTTCCTCTTCTGTCTGGCTATCATCCTCAGCACTACTTTCTCCACCCTCGCCATCGCTGTTTTCTTCTGTGTCAGAGGAATCCGGATCGCCGACATAGACTTCGTCCTGATCTTCCGTCTGCTGGTTCGACTGACCTTGATCATCCCCTTGGGATTGTTGGTACAAATACCAGACAGTGAAAAGGATGCCAATCACCAATAAAGCGACAATCAGGGTCGGCAAAAAAGAAAATACAGCAGGACTTTTAGAGGTCGATGGACTTTCTTTACGACTACGCTGGACCCTTGTGTATTGAACAGCACTTTCATCACTTGTGGCGGGCAACTCGCTTTTGTGCTCCTCCATCAAAACATCCGGATCTAAGTCCACAGCTGTGGCATATTCCTTAATAAACGCCCGTACATAGAAGTTTCCAGGCATGACGCTGAAGTTCCCTTTTTCGATTGCTTGCAGATAACGAGTCTGAATCTTTGTCATCTGTTGTATTTCTTCTAACGAGAGATTTTTAGCCTCCCTTGCTTCCTTTAGCCTTTCTCCAATTTCCATAGTCGAAATCACCCTTCAATTCTAAAAATCAAACATGGAAAAGCCCCCGCTGTCATCAAACTTGGACTTTTCGATTGGTTCGTATTTAATTTCCTCGTTTTCGTCATTCCTTAACTCGATTATGTAGTCGAAATCATTCAAGCTGTATTCTGTCTGCTGGACAAATATATCCGGATGCTCGACTACCTTCACAGCCGGAAGGCGCATGATTTCACGCACTAATTCCCAGTGTTTTTCACTTGCCCTCTGAGTAGAGACAATCCCATCGATGATATAGATATTGTCCAGGCTGTATTCATCCTTGATCAGTTTGCTGCGAATTGTTTGCTTCAATAACGTGCTTGAGACAAACAACCAGCGTTTGTTCGCACAGACACTCGAGGCGACAATCGACTCCGTTTTGCCGACCCTAGGCATCCCCCTGATGCCTATTAGCTTATGCCCCTCTTTTTTAAATAATTCCGCCAGAAAGTCGACAAGAAGACCCAATTCATTCCGTACAAAGCGAAAAGTCTTTTTGTCGTCAATATCACTATGTATGTACCTGCCGTGTCTGACAGCCAGCCTGTCTCTGAGCTTGGGTTTTCTTATTTTTGTCACATTGATGGTTTCCATGGTGTCCAAAATCGATTTCAATCTTGTGATTTGTTCGTCTTTTCTTGATAAAAGCAGCATCCCTCTTCGAGAGTCTTCCACGCCGTTTATCGATATGATATTAATCGATAACATCCCCAGTAAAGATGATATATCTCCTAATAAGCCAGGACGATTGTGCTGGATTTCATACTCAAGATACCATTCGGTTTTTTCCATAGAAAAAGCTCCTTCATCTATAACAGGGCACTGATCATTCTGTTTATAAATGGATTTACTCTTATCATAAATGATTTTTCACATTTAGAAAAGGACATTATTCGGTTTATTGTTTATAAATTCCACAATTTTTTTAGTATAAACGGGAAAAAGGTAAAAAAAAGGTTCTGTGTCCATTATGGTGATGTGATTTTTCACCCTGCAAGTTCTTTATCAAAAGGCTCCTTCATCATAATAGCCATTATAAACAAACAGAGGAAAAAATTCGCTTTCCGCAGGGGGCCACGCAAAGAACGTGCGGGATCCTCCACGGTCTGATGGGGCGGAAAATATAAAAAGCTTGTAGAAAACGCGCCGTTTTTCTACAAGCTTTGTACCTCCCGGAGAGTAGCGGGGGGCATTTGATTACTCACCTGTTATTGGCCAGTACCTTCGTTTTGGACCATTTTCACCATGATATTAGCGATGGCACGCTGTTCATCCTTGGAGGCACTGTTCCATAAATCACGCAAAATTGCTTCCTGGTCATTTTCGGCATCTACCTGTTTTGATAAGTATCCACCTATCTCAAAGGCAAGATCGGAAATTGTATTTTGATCCATTCCCTGGCCTTGAGCCTGGTGAAGACGATCTCCCAGAAAGTCCTTCCAAGATTCAAAATTATCGAGAACTGACATCTTTTTTCCTCCTTCAATCTCAACTTTCAAGCTTAGCATTTGATTTATGCAGAACTTTATACATTGGTTGAAGAAGAATTTTAAACACTTTACCAAGCGCCAGTCACATTGATGATTTCCCCCTGAATGTAACCGGAACGCGGATCAAGCAAAAATGCTGCTGCATTAGCGACATCCTGTGGTTTTCCAGCCTTGTTAGCTGGTATTTCAGATAAAATGGATTGCCTTTCCTCGAATGAAAAACGTTCATTCATCTTGGTGTCGATATACCCAGGGCTGATTCCGTTCACTTTGATTCCGCATGGAGCAAGTTCTTTTCCCAGCGATTTCACGAAACTGTTTTGCGCACCTTTAACAGAAGAGTAGACCACTTCACAGCTTGCACCGGTATTTCCCCAAATCGAAGACACGACCACAATATTCCCGCTTTGTTTTTCAATCATATGCGGGATGACATGTCTTGCGATCATCCACAGTGCTTTTACTTGCACGGTCAGCATTAAGTCCATCGTGACCTCTTCTGTATCTTGGAATAAACCAATGTGACTTGTACCACTCGCAAATACAAGCGTGTCGACAGGCAAATCCAGGCTTTTCAAAAACATAGAGATACCTTCATTTGTGCGCAAATCACCATGCAGGATGGCTAACACTGCTTCCTCCGGCAGAGAGGATGCAAGTTCATCCACCGCTTTTCGGTTACTGTTATAATGCAAAAGCAATTGATAGCCCTCTTCCACCACCCGCCGGGCAATTTCCCTGCCGATATCTCCGCTCGCTCCGATGATGAGACAATTACCTTTTTTCTTCATGGATACTTCCTTATTGACCTTGTTGCGGAAGGATTTGACATACAGAAATACGGTCTTCATCAACCCAGTTTTCCATAAAGTCATTTGCTTCCCGTACATTTAGCGATTCAATTACTGGCAGTACTTTGAATAAATCAATTCCAAGCAAATGATAATGGGTGAACTGGTTCGAAATAAATTCCAGCGAATTCATCGCACGCAAAAATTGGCCGATTTTTTTTCTTTTCATTGTGTCAAATTCTCGTTCCGTCAACTTTTTTTCTTTTAACTCGATAAGCATACGTTTTACATTTTCTGCTAGTTCGTCTGGTTTGTTCGTGTTCCCTCCGATAACCGAAAACCCGAAAGAACGCTCGATATTGGTTTCAAATTGGAAACTGTTATCGATCAAGTCGGCCTCATATAACTCCTGATAGTACTCCCCGCTCTTGGAAAAGTAATAATCAAGAAGCATTTCCGTCAGTAATTCTTCTTTCAGGAAGGCCTCGTCTGAACTGCGGTCTGGTTGCTCTTTTATCCCGATCATACATTTGGCGACAGAGACAGGCATCTCGATGACATTTTTTTTCATCGCTACATGCTCAGGTTCCTCAGGAAACTGCCGCTTTACTTCCGAAACAGACTCAAACTGTTTACTGTCCTGATTTTGTTTGATCAACTTCATCATTTCCTCCGGCTCGAAGTTCCCAGCAAGGAAGAAGGTCATATTGGAAGGATGATAAAAGGTATTATAACAAGTGTATAAATCATCCTTCGTGATTTCACTGATTGATTTTACTGTTCCGGCAATATCCACTTGGACCGGATGGTTTTCATAGAGACTCTGAATCGTGCCAAAGAATGAACGCCAATCCGGCTGGTCATTATACATTTCAATTTCCTGACCGATAATCCCCTTTTCTTTTTCAACCGACTGTTCAGAAAAAAACGGGTCCTGAACAAAATCAAGCAGCGTCGTGACGTTTTCTCTAATATTGCTGGTAGCTGAAAACAAGTAAGCTGTCTTTGTAAAGGAAGTAAAAGCATTGGCGGAAGCTCCCTGTTTCGTGAAATCCTGAAATACATCCCGGTCTTCTTTTTCAAACAATTTATGTTCGAGAAAGTGGGCGATTCCATCCGGTACCGTGATAAAATCTTTTCCTCCCAACGGAACAAATGTCTGATCAATGGAGCCGTAATCAGTAGAAAAAATACCGAATGTTTTAGCCATTTCAGGCTTTGGCAGAAGAAACACCTGCAGACCGTTGGCAAGCTTTTCGGAGTAAATGGTTTCTCTTAGTTGTTCATAGTTTGTTTTATTCATTGCCGCTTCCCCCTTTGCTAGTCAAGAAATAAACGGTATCCTGTTCAATTTTATCGCCGACTTGCAAGACATCCTGTCGGGTCACTTGTTTCACACTTTCAAGCATTTGTTCAGGAGAAACGTCCGTTTCGGCCAATACTTGGTGGTAAAGAATTTCAATCAATCCTTGGGGATGGTCCATCGTTTCCAGCAATTGATTGACAACTAGATCCTTTGTATCTTTTAACTCTTCCTCCGAAAATTCACCGTCTTTCATCCGTGCCATTTGTTCATTTATGATATCTCTGGCCTGCTGATAATCCTTCGGCGCAATCCCGCTGAAAACGAGCAGCAAACCTTTATGGCTTTCAAAACGGGAAGCAGCATAATAGGCGAGACTGTGCTTTTCACGTACGTTCATGAACAGTTTGGAACTCGGAAAACCACCGAACAATCCGTTAAAAACCTGTAAGGCATAATACAAAGGATCGCCGAATGTGATATTAGTACGATATCCGAGATGAAGTTTTGCCTGCTGCACATTTTGTTCTTCGATAACCGTATTCACTTCTTCAACCTTTTTTCCTACTGTTGTCTTGTCGGACTCTGCTGAGGTCGCATTTTGTTTAGCGGCGAAAGCTGATTCAATCAAGCGCTCAGCTTTTTCCACCGACACATCTCCCAGAACATACACATCCATTTGATCTTCCGCGAGCATTTTCTGATAATAATGATACAATGTTTCTTCATTGATTCCTTCTAAATCTTCCGCATATCCGTGAACATGTAGTCGATATGCCTCATCTTTGCACATCTCATCGATGAGACGCATATTTGCATAGCTCATTTTATCATCGATGATCGAGTCGATTTTTTGCTTGAGCGTCTGCTTCTCCCTTTTTACGATAGAAGCATCGAAGCTGTTCCCATTTGATTTCGGATCGAATAAAATGCCGCTGAGCATTTCTACAGCCTTTTCCAATATTTGCTCATCTGTGGACAAATATGCCTCATTGGCCGTTTCCAACCGCAATGTGATAATATGGTTTTCTCCCTTTTTGGCTCCATCGACCCCGAGTACGGCACCATATAAATCATCAAGTGCTGTACGAAGCTCCCGGGCACTCGGATACTTGTTGGTTCCTTGTTGAAGAATATAAGGGAGCAGAGCTCTGTTGGTTATCGTATCTCTCTCCAGTTTTGCCTTCAGCTTGACAACCACATTGGTCGTTTTATATTTTTTGCTGGGTAACACATGTAAACGATACCCCTGCTTATCCACGCGTTTTTCTTCTATAGCGTCCATTCGTTTTCCTCCCTTGGCGATGTTTAAATATAGCATTCGATTTTTTCTTAAAACTATCCTCGCAGGTATGGCAGCCCCCTGTAATAGTTAGTTTAACGAAAAACAAACCCGGTAACAAATACCAGGTTTGTAAAAAGTGAATTTTATCTGCTTCCTTTTATATATGGTTCTCCATTTGCTTTTGGAGCTTCCGCCCGGCCGATAAATCCAGCGAGTGCAAGTATGGTTAATACATACGGAGCGATCAGCAAATATATTTGCGGTACATCTTCCAAGAATGGAATGCTGGAGCTTATAACACTTAAGCTTTGAGCAAAACCGAAAAACAATGCTGCACCCATTGCTCCCAGAGGATGCCACTTACCAAAAATTACAGCAGCCAGCGACATAAACCCTTGCCCGACAATCGTTGATTGGGAAAAGTTCAAAGCAATGGTCAAAGCAAATACAGAGCCCCCCAGTCCTCCCATGGCTCCAGATATCATGACAGCCACGTAGCGCATCGCATAAACATTGATTCCGTTTGTATCGGCGGCCGCCGGATGTTCGCCGACAGAACGCAATCGCAAACCGAATGGTGTTTTATACAAAATGTACCATGCGACAACCGCTAATATAATCGCCAGATAAGAGGTCAAGTACATGTTTTGGAAGAACAACGGACCAAGAACCGGAATGTCACCGAGTACCGGGATATCCAAGGTATAGAAGGGTTGGGAAACCATATCGGTTTGTCCCTTGTCATACCATTGTTTGGTGAGGAAAACACCTAATCCCAGTGCCAGGAAGTTGATCGCCACACCACTCACAACCTGATCAGCTCTGAAAGTGACCGATGCAACTGCATGAATCAGCGAAAAAACCGCGGAAACGATCATTGCAGCCAAAATGGAAATCCATGGGGTGGCTGCACCGAATACATCTGCGAAAGTGAGGTTGAATACTATTCCGACAAAAGCCCCCATCACCATTAATCCTTCCAGGCCGATATTGACGACACCTGAACGCTCACTGAATACACCTCCAAGGGCGGTAAAAATCAGTGGAGCGGAAAAGAACATTGCTGGAGGAATGATTGATTGCAAAATATCCAGGATACCCACTTATTTTCCCTCCTTTTTAAAACGAAGCAGCACCCAGCGAATGATATAGCTTGAGGCCACAAAAAAGATAATCAGGGCTATCACGATTTCTACTAGCTCAGAAGGTACATCTGCCGCTGTCGGCATATTAAGAGCCCCGATTTTCAGGGTACCGAACAATAATGCAGCGAGTACGACACCGAATGCATTATTGCCGCCAAGAAGGGCGACCGCAATCCCGTCAAAACCGAGATTGGTAAAAGCGGAATGTGTCGGCATATAACCGAAGGTTCCGAGACCCTCCATTGCTCCGCCCAGCCCGGCAAAGGCTCCTGAAATAACCATGGCAAGGATGATGTTTTTACCGACATTCATACCGGCATATCGGGAAGCATGCTGGTTGAACCCGACGGATCTCAATTCAAAACCTGCAGTAGTTTTTTCAAGTAAAAACCACATGATCATTGCTGCAAACAAGGCAATCAGGATCCCGAAATGCAAACGGGAATAGCTTGTCATTTCCATCAACCAATTCGAGGCAAGCGAAGCAGATTCCTTGATAGGATCTGATGAATCCTGATTTTCGCTCAAAACAGACCGAATCAGGGCATTCGATACATGCAAGGCAATATAGTTCATCATAATCGTGATGATAACTTCGTGAACACCCAGTTTGGCTTTCAACAATCCCGGAATGAAGCCCCAAATCGCTCCAGCCAGGGCAGCTGCCAAAAGCGCCAAAGGGAGATGGATTATCATCGGTGCATCGAAAGCAGCTCCGACCCACACAGAGGCGAGCCAACCTACAATGACTTGACCTTCAGCTCCAATATTGAACAGACCACTTCGAAAAGCAAATGCCACAGCCAACCCGGTGAATATGTATGGGGTCACCTGGCGGATTGTCTCCCCGAAGTAATAAATATCTCCAAACGAACCGGCCCATAAGGCTTGATAACCATTCAACGGGTTGTAACCGAATGAAGCCATGATAATGGCTCCAGCAATCAAACCCAATAAAACAGAAATGACAGGCACCAGAATATTGAACATACGGTTGGTAAACATCAACGCTCACCATCCTTCTCTACGGTACTTCCAGCCATGAGCAATCCCAATTCCTGTTCATTCGTTTCGGAAGGATTGACATTTGCCACTATTTTGCCATCAAACATTACAGCAATCCGGTCACTTACATTGAGGATTTCATCCAACTCGAAGGATAGCAGCAATACTGCACGCCCTTTATCACGTTCCTCAATCAATTTTTTATGGATGAATTCAATCGCACCGACGTCCAATCCGCGTGTTGGCTGTGCAGCAATCAACAAATCGGGAGATCGGTCCACTTCACGGCCGATGATTGCTTTTTGCTGGTTTCCCCCAGACAAAGCACGCGCTTTTGTGTATTCGCTTGGTGTTCTGACGTCATATTCTTCGATCAATCTTTTAGCATGAGAATAGATATTTTTATAGGAAAGCACGCTTTTTTTAGCAAAAGGCTTTTTATAATAAGTTTGCAAGACCATATTTTCGCCGACGGGAAAATCCAAAACCAAACCAAATTTATGACGATCCTGGGGAATATGCGACACACCAGAGTCAGTCACTTTTCTGGGCGGCAGATTGGTAATTGCTTTCCCGTTAAGATGAATGGATCCTGATTCGACTTTTCTCAGCCCGGTGATTGCTTCGATCAACTCTGACTGTCCATTGCCATCAACACCAGCAATCCCGACTATTTCCCCCGCTCTCACTTCCAAATCGAGCCCTTTCACCATGCCTACTTTACGACTGTCCTGGACCTGAAGGCTCTTCACTGACAGTATTTGGTCCTTTGGTACGGCCGCCGTCTTCTCCGTCGTAAAACTGATTTCCCTTCCGACCATCAACGACGCAAGCTCGTCCGGGCTTGTATCCTTCACATCGACTGTTCCGATGCCCTGTCCCTTCCGCACCACTGTACATCTGTCGCAAACTTCCATAATTTCTTTTAATTTGTGGGTGATTAAAATAATAGATTTACCTTCCTTGATCAGAGATCTCATAATTTCAATCAATTCTTTTATCTCTTGAGGAGTCAGCACAGCCGTCGGTTCATCGAGGATCAAGACTTCTGCTCCCCTGTAAAGAGTTTTCAAGATTTCCACACGTTGCTGCATTCCGACGGAAATGTCTTTTATTTTTGCTCTTGGGTCTACTTTCAAACCATATCGGTCGGAAAGTTCCGCCACTTCCTGTTCTGCCTTTTTCAGGTCGATTTTTCCGCCCTTT
The DNA here is from genome assembly GCF_009602435.1 of Sediminibacillus terrae. Classification (GTDB taxonomy): domain Bacteria; phylum Bacillota; class Bacilli; order Bacillales; family Amphibacillaceae; genus Sediminibacillus; species Sediminibacillus terrae. The sequence goes on along the minus strand of NZ_VZDQ01000021.1, from coordinate 279,660 downwards.
TTCGGTTCGCTGCCCAATATGATGTTTTGGGTAACGGTAAACGTATCGACAAGCATAAAATGTTGGTGGACCATTCCGATTCCTAGATTATTGGCAACATTAGGGTCCGTGATTTTGACGGCCTTGCCGTTGACACGGATTTCTCCCTTTTCAGGTTGATACAAACCGAACAACACGTTCATCAATGTCGATTTTCCCGCACCATTTTCCCCGAGCAGGGCATGTATTTCACCTTCCTGCACCTGAAGGGTTATATTATCATTCGCAACGATACCCGGAAACTCTTTGCGGATATTCAGCATTTCTACAACATAATTCTCCAAGTTTATGTCACTCCCTAACATACGGTCGAGATTCAACCTTCCTTATAACATTCCGTTTTCAGAAGAAAAAGGCTAGACATTTCTAGCCTTTTTCTATCCACTTTCCCGCTTTTTTTATAAAGAGTCCAGGTAAGCTTCTAAATCTTCTTCTGTGCTTGGCACTTCCACTTCGCCATCGATGATTTTTTGTTTCCAGTTGTCAATTTCTTCTACCATTTCATCAGTCATTGCCTCTTCATTCGTCTTAGCTACCGACACACCCTCATCTTCTAAACCGAATTCGAGGATTTCTCCACCTGGAAACTCACCGTTCATTGATTGTGCAGCAACTTCTTGGACCGCAATATCTACACGTTTGACCATGGAAGTCAGTGTGACATTGTCATCGCCGATCGCTCCCTCTTCGTATTGGTCCCGGTCTACGCCGATTACCCATACGTTTTTGGAAGGATCGTTCTTCTTGATATCCTTAGCTTGGGCAAATACGCCATTGCCTGTCGCGCCGGAAGAATGATAAATGACGTCTACTCCACTGTTATACATGTTGGAAGCAATTACCTTTCCCTTATCAGGAGCACCGAAAGATTCGGCATATTGTACGTCGACCTCGATGTCCGGATTCACAGAAGCAACCCCGGCCCGAAAGCCTGACTCGAATTTTTTGATCAATTCGCTGTTCTCGCCACCGACGAAACCAACTTTATCGGATTCCGTCTTCATTGCTGCCGCCACCCCGACAAGGAAAGAACCTTGGTGTTCCTTAAAGGTGATGTTTGCAATGTTATCTTCTTCTGCCACTGCATCAACCAATGCAAAGTGTGTATCCGGGTTTTGTCCAGCTACCTTATTTAACGCATCAGTCAGTTTAAAACCAATACCAAATACCAAATCATAATCTGCTTTCACCAAGCTGTTCAAGTTCGGCATGAAATCTGCATCGCTTTCCGATTGGGCATAGTCGTAACCTTTTCCTTCTTCCAGCCCGTTCTCTTCACCGAAAGCCTTTAGACCTTCCCATGCGGATTGGTTGAACGATTTGTCATCTACACCGCCGACATCGGTTACCATACCTACTTTAAAATCAGAGTCTCCTCCGCCATCCTGGTTTTCACCGGAATCGGAAGTTTCGCCTCCGCTTTCTTCCCCGCTTCCATCTTCGTTCGAAGATCCACAAGCACTTAAAATAATTCCCGCTGCAAATAGCAAAGCTATCAATAATAGCAAACGATTTGTTTTCAACATTCCTACCCCCGTAAATGTTAGATTTTATCTTGTATTGCCTAAACCCACCTGCGTAACGGCGCCGGACATCACCCCCTTAAATGGTTCCCCTTTACATACGCTTCCTGATGACGTAAAAGCTAAATACGTCAGATCTGAAATAATTGCAAGAATATAAAACCGGTTCATCGCTATCTGTATAATGCATCTGTTTCAAGAGCAGCATCGGCTGATCAGGCTGACAGCCCAAAACAGGTGAGATAAGCTCATGATAACCTACTGGTTCGATGTGGGTAACTGTATAACTGACATATTTACTTCCATAGTCCTCCAACACTTGAAAGATGGAGGCTTGATTATGAATTTTTTCTATCGGGATCAAGTGTTGTAATATTTTATCGACACAATAAACGACTGGGTCCCCGTCGGCGGTTCTGACCCGTTCTATCTTAGCCAATGTATCGATCTCAGCAGGGGCAAATCTGTCTTTATCTTCTTCAGAAGCTTCGATCAATTCTGTGGATAAATATTGGGTCCCCGGTATTTTTCCTGCGGAAGCAATCATTTCAGTCACACTTTTCAATTGTTCGATGCCTGCGGAAAAAACGGGTTTGGGATTGACGAAGGTACCGACACCATGGCGTCTTGTCACAATATTTTCTTCTTCCAGGAGCCTTAATGCTTCCCTCAGTGTAGCCCTCGATACGCCGAGTCTCTTGGATAGCGCGAACTCAGAAGGCAATTTTTCTTTCTCTTTATACCTTCCCTCTTCGATATCCTGCTTCAATTGATCGATAACTTGAAGGTATAAATGACGAGCATCGGCTTTAATTGACATAACATTACCCTCCGATGAAGTTAAAACTTCGTAACATATGTATCTACTTACTAGGTAAAAAGTATTAAAACAGTTAAATAGAATATGAAAGTCCCATCAAATCAGAATGTAAAGAGAACTGACCTCTGACAAGTCATTCTTTGTCCGAAATAAATATAACACTTTTGATCTAGCAAATAAACAGGATATGGACAAAAAACGACAGAATCTTTTAGTTTTATGACAATTTTAATAAACCTGCTAATTTTCTTACAATTCATGGCATTTCTCCAGTGGTAAACCTTTTCAATTTTGGAAGGGGAAGTAAGTATTCCTGGATGGTTTTTCCTTTTAAAAAAGCGCCTCATTGAACTAATCGTCAATGAGGCGCTTTTTTGGCAGCAACAAAAGAGCTGCATTCCGGGCCTTCGAATAAATCCTGCGTCCCTCTTCTGTGTGATAAAAACCGCTCTTTCCGGGCTTGTCTTTGTGTCGCAATTGAAAACACTAGGAAGTTTTCTCTTCTTCTTGTTGTGAAATTAACACTGCCCTTGGTTTACTTCCTTCATAAGGGCCGACAATTCCTCTTGCTTCCATGGCATCGATCAACCGGGCTGCTCGGGTGTAACCAATCCGGAATCTTCGCTGTAACATCGAAACGCTCGCGCTTTGCATCTCTAAAATCATTTGTACCGCGTCGTCAAATAATTCATCATCTACCTCTTCGTTCACTTCCGCTTCTTCATCCGGTATCATTTCCTCTTGGTACTGCGCTTTTTGCTGATCAATACAGTGGTCCACCACCCGTTCTACTTCCTCGTCGGAAAGAAATGCCCCTTGTATTCTCGTCGACTTGGATGAACCGACAGGAATGAAAAGCATATCTCCCCTTCCAAGAAGTTTCTCTGCTCCACCGGAGTCCAGAATGGTCCGCGAATCAGTGGCAGAAGAAACACTAAATGCAATCCTGGATGGTATATTGGCTTTGATGACACCGGTTATGACATCTACGGATGGACGCTGTGTCGCTATGATCAAATGGATGCCTGCAGCGCGGGCCATTTGTGCCAGACGCGTGATCGCATCTTCGACGTCGTTGGAAGCGACCATCATCAAATCTGCCAGCTCATCCACCAGTACAACAATATATGGTAACAGCGGCTGGTTGTCTTGATCTGTTTGATTATGTTTTTTTATGAACTCATTATACCCTTCAATATTCCTTGTCCCTGTATCAGAAAATAATTCATACCGTCTTTCCATTTCTGACACGACTTTCTTCAAAGCGCGCGAAGCCTTTTTGGGGTCTGTAACGACCGGGGATAACAGGTGCGGAATGCCATTATAGACATTCAACTCCACTTTTTTTGGATCGATCATCATCATTTTTACTTCATGCGGTTTTGCCCGCATCAAAATACTCGTGATGATCCCGTTGATACAAACACTCTTACCGCTTCCGGTTGCCCCTGCGACCAGTAAGTGCGGCATCTTATTCAATTCAGCCATGACTGCATCACCCGATATATCCCTGCCTAACACAAAAGAAAGCTTGGACCCTTGCTGTGCCTGCTTGGTTTCTAAAACTTCCCTTAAAGATACAGTCGCCACTTCCCCATTCGGCACTTCAATTCCGACAGCGGATTTTCCTGGAATTGGAGCTTCAATCCGAATGTCCTTAGCTGCCAGAGCCAACGCCAGATCATCATGAAGGTTGACAATTTTACTAACTTTCACACCGACATCCGGATATACTTCATATTTTGTCACTGCAGGTCCGACATGCACTTTCGTTACTTTCGCTTTTACTCCGAAGCTTTGAAAAGTCTTTTCCAATTTTCTTACCACAGCCTGAATTTGAGATCTTTCCTGCTGCTGGGTATTATATTCAGGCTCAGCCAGTAACGACATGGTCGGCAGCTTATAATCAAGGTTTTCCGCTTCCGTCATCGGCAATGATTCAGCTATTTCTCCATCCTCTGTATCTTTCTTTTGTTCGGAGGTGGTTTGTTCTTCTTTCTCCTCCGGTCGGTTAACTGTTTCTGCTGTTTGGACATCTGCAGAATAAGCGATATCCGTAAAATCCTGGATTACTGGTTCTTCAGCTGTCGATTCACTTCCATCCACCGTGGTCTCAGCTAAGCCTTCCTCCGTACGATTGGACTGCTTCTTTTTCTTTCGACCAGATCGATTATTCTGCTGCAGCTTTTTCATTTGTTGTAATTGATTGCGAAAAAAACTGTTTGTCCGCTGCCAACCTTTGTCCAGTATTTCGCCTATCGACAGCTCCGTAACGAACAGTGCTCCAATTACTATCCCGAACACAGCTACAATTTTCGCTCCGGCCGCTGAAAATAAAAAGTAACAAAAAGCAAATAATAATGCACCGGCCATGCCGCCTCCGAGATTGGCTGAAGGTACGTCTCCGCCTATATAAGAGAGGATGTTGTCCCACGTTGTGACGATGATGGAAGTGTTTATCGATTCCTGCAATATGGATTCAAAGGTTTGGATATGAGTGATCAGCAAAATCCCTGAAAAAATGATATAAAATCCAATCATGCGTTTATGCAGTAGATATGGCACCCTTCTTTTGATGATCAATAATATCCCGGTCGTCAACAAGAACAGTGAAGCTACAAAATACCATATCCCAAAGAAAAAGCGAAAGATGTTTTCCAGACCTGCTGGAACAGCTCCGTCACTTATCGCACTCGCTCCACTACCCAAGACAGCCAAGAACACAAATAAGATACCAGTAAGTTCATATTTCACTTGCTTTTTTAATTGAGATTTCTTTCTTCTGTTTTTTTTCTTTTTCGCCATATGATTCACCTCTGCACACATAAATAACAGCCAGTCTTCTTATGTAGTACAACCCTTGCCATCACGATGACAAGGGTTGATAACCTGAAATATTGGCAAGATTCCCCACTGGTCTCTATTGTTATTATAGCACAGAGTACGCGGATTGAGAGAAATAGAATTCTTTTTATTGACCAGAAATAATGGTTCCCGGTGTATAAGAATCATCAAGGTAATCCTGTGGATCAGTCGAAATCAGCTGTAAAATTCTGAACGATCCGTCTTTGTTCCTCTCAGCATGCACAGTCCTTCCGTTTATGTTTATAAATTGCCGATTGGCAAATGCCTCTTGATCGACACCGAATATCTCTTCCTCTGTCATGGGGGTATATAAAATCATTGCAGCATCTCCCCTGATTGTTTTTCCTTTTCTATCAATTCGTTCAACTTGCTCATGGCTTCCATGACTCCGCCGACGTCATCAATCAAGCCATACTTCACAGCGTCTGCTCCGACTACGTTCGTACCTATATCTCTTGTCAGATTCCCTTTCGCAAACATCAAGTCTTTAAATTTTTCTTCTTCGATATCGGAATGTTGCTTGACGAAATTGATAACCCTTTCCTGCATTTTATCCAAATATTCAAAGGTTTGGGGTACACCGATTACCAGTCCCGTCAATCGGATGGGATGGATCGTCATGGTTGCCGTCGGAACAATAAAGGAATAATCAGTCGAAACAGCTATGGGCACCCCGATTGAATGCCCCCCTCCAAGTACGATGGAAACGGTAGGTTTTGACAAGGATGCAATCATTTCTGACAAGGCAAGACCCGCTTCTACGTCTCCGCCTACCGTATTCAGCAAAACGATTAATCCTTCAATTTTAGGGTTTTGCTCTATTGCTACAATTTGCGGAATTAAGTGCTCATACTTCGTTGTCTTATTTTGCGGCGGCAGCTGTACGTGTCCTTCAATCTGCCCGATAATCGGCAGTACATGGATATTGGAATCCGGGGCTTGCGGTACAGTAGACTGACCAAGCTGCTGTATTTTTTGTACTAATGACGATTGATTATTTTGGTCTTGATTATCTTGTTTTGATGTATCTTTTCCCATTATTCATCCACGCTCCTTTTCAAGCATGTACCTAGTATGTAACAGTATGACTGCTTACATACACATGGTTGAAGGGAAGTTTTACGTTGTTTTATGTGGTAGAAGTAGCTTTAAGGGGCGAATTCTGTGGTTGATTTTTCACCGTTAGTAATAGAAATACAGCTGACCTACCACCTCCTATCTTAAAGTTTCTTGTTATAAGGATTTAGAAACTTTATATTAATTGGAAATCCGCGAGCATATTAATGTCTTGTTAATAGAAACTGCGCCGTAACTTTAATGGAGTGTCATTGCCTATTCAAGAAGCGTGTTACCCAACGCTTCGGTAGCATACTTCGCTTTCCGCGGGCACGGCTTCAGCTAACTTGGTAAAGAAAAGCCCTTTACCAAGTGGATCTTCAGCTCGCGCTGTTCCCGCTGGAGTCTTCGTATGCTACCTGCGCTAAGAAGCATGCTGATTACGCAAGCGTAGAGAATTTTTCTTTTAGACCCAACAAGCCATCTTAAAACGGTTGTCTGAAAACATGTACTTCTTTTCATAAGGCTGTTTTCTAAAAGATTGTTGTTTTTAGACAATATTTTAGAATTTGAATTTTCAAATAAAATTAAGGTGATTTTGAAAACTTTAGGCTTTTTAATTCGTAGGAATATATTAAGGGAGGTTTTACTATTCTAAAAAAAATATTAGGTGTTTCAACAGTGATTGTGGGAATGATAATTTTACTTTACTTAATGGTTGGTAATTACTATGACCTCCAAATAGCTTCACAAATGGCATCAGAAAACACAAAAATCCTCCTTATAGTAATGTCTTTATGGGCATTCCTATTTGGTGTATTGATGGAATGGAAAGGTTTAAGGAGCCTTTTAAAAAGACAGTTTAACTTTAACTGGAAACTTTTTATTCCAACTGTAATCTTGTCTGTTCTTGTGTTCATACCAAACATCTATTGGGTGAAGTGGTATGGAGTATCACAGGACATTTACCCCAACGTCTTTTTACTACCTGAAACACATATGATTTTATCGGTTTTAGCAGGAACAATATTGGTTCGTTCATTTACAGACAAAAATTAAGTGTTTCTATCGACTGACCTCTTTATCGGAGGTCTTTTCTTATGCACCTTTTAACATTTCAACTGTTGTATGATTAGATTTTTGACACGCTGAAATAAGCATTTGCTCTACTCGTTTATAAAAAGCCAATCCTTGCCTATTTCAGGCCATCGGAACCAATAGAGTTAGTTGTGTCCAAATAATGAGTATCCACACCTTGAAAGCACTCCAATCAGCCTTTCAAACCGTTGTGGAAGTTATTAACGTGTTGGATATGGAATATCCCTTTCTTCACCCGTTGTTTTTGTCGGCCATTAACTGTTTCGTGCAACAGCCCTTTTAGTTTGGCGAACTTCTTATAGTTAGTGGCTGTATCTGTGCATAGCAAAGCAGACGGGGGAATATACTCACCTATCACAGTGCGATTTCTTCTGCTCTAGCACGACCTGTTCCTGCTTTTCGAGCAATCATATTACCATTTCTATCTTGTGCAACTACAACAGCAATTTAAAGGTTAGAAACACCTCTTATTTTGTCTTTTTCCCACGTTTCTTAGCTGATTTCTCTTCGACCTTTTAATGACTCATGAAAGAAGGTTTCGTCACTTTCTACGATACCTTGCAACTGATTGAACCCAAGACCTCCTAATGCGTTCAAGATTTAACGGTTCATAGAGGAACATGAATAAAAAAACGTCTAGTACGCGAGTTTCTAAACAGGAAACTGGTCCCAGCGAAGGAAATACCCGGAGACTCCTGCGGGAGGAGAGGCCACGGTGAGATCCCGCAGAGCGTCAGCTCGAGGAAGCTCACCAGCCACCCGCGGAAAGCGCAAGGTATTTCCGCAGCGGAACTCCCACTCAAAGGATGCAAGTAGTTAGGAAGACAAATTCAAACTATGTCGTAGTTTCTATCAACTATGATATTAAAGACCCTTGGTGAATAACCAATTTAAAAAAACGCGCTTGGATAAGCACGTTTTAAAAAGGGAATATATCCATTTAGGGAGTTTACTTTGAATCATTTACCAGATAATAATTGTGTTAGTTGTTTTCTTTCCTCTCCCGTCAATGGAACAAGCGGCAGACGAACACCTCCGACGTCCATCCCTTTAATTTGAAGAGCTGTCTTGACAGGCGTTGGAGAAGGAGCCATGAACATGCCTCTCATGATCGGTAGCAGTTGACGATGCAGCTGGGAAGCTTTCCCTGTTTCTCCTGTTTCAAATGCTGTCAGCATTTCCTGCATTTCTTTCCCAATGATATGTGATGAAACCGACACAACACCGTTTCCGCCAACAGCCGCTATCGGAAGTGTCAAACTGTCATCCCCACTGTAAACCGAAAATGCATCGCCTGTATTTTCGATAATTGTCGAAATAGCATCCAAATCGCCGGTAGAATCTTTTATAGATACTATGTTCGGTATTTTTGCCAGCTCTATTACTGTTTCCGGATCCATTCGTACAACCGAACGTCCGGGAATGTTATATAGCATGATTGGCAAGTTCGTTTCCTTGGCGACTGCAGCAAAGTGTTCATAGATCCCTCGCTGACTCGGTTTATTGTAATAAGGGACGACCAGTAATGCAGCATCCACCCCGACTGCTTCTGCTTTTTTTGTCAATTCTATAGTGGCATAGGTATTGTTGCTCCCAGTACCGGCGATGACAGGCACACGTTTATCCGCGTCTTTCACGACCTGATTGAATACAGCTATTTTTTCCTCCGAGGTAAGGGTCGGCGATTCACCGGTAGTTCCTGCAATCACGAGTCCATCGGAACCGTTTTTTAATAAATAATTCACCAATTCTGTTGTTTTTTCCAGGTCAACGTTCCCCTTGTTGTCAAACGGGGTGACCATTGCTGTTAGCACTCTGCCGAAATTCATGGCAATACGGACTCCTTTCATTTTCACTTCATCTTTTCGTTTCTTTAGTCAAGAGTAGCAGGTGGCAAACCACCTGCTACTCTGCTGCATCTGCTAGTAAATCAATCGTGCTGAATATCCAGCTCAAAAGTATTATGAAGTGCATTTACCGCTGATACAAGGTCTTCCTGATGGATTAGCACCCAAATGGTCGTATGACTGTCTGCTGATTGAAGGATGTGAACCCCTGCATCTGTCAATGTCTGGACAATTTTCGCAGTCACTCCAGGTACGCCTGTCATTCCGGCACCCACTAAGGATACTTTTGCACAATCTCTGGTAATGATCGGTTCGTAATCCAAGCCTTCCAGCAATTCGACCGCCTGGTCTGTAAACCGCTCTGGTATAGTGTATACCACACCTGTCGGAGAAATATTTATAAAATCGACGGAAATTCCGGCGGCAGCCATTGCTTTAAATACCTCTGAATGCAAGCGGTAAGGTTCCTTGTTCGTATTTACCCTCACTTGTGTAATATCGGAAATATGGGCAATCCCCGTGACAAGCCTGTCAGGTATATCTTTTCCTTTTGCCGATTCACGTGAGGAGGTAACCAGTGTTCCGGTATCCTTAGAATGAGTGGAACGTACTCTGATTGGCACTTTTGCCTGCATCGCAATTTCGACCGCGCGTGGATGGATGACTTTTGCACCCTGATAAGCAAGATTGCAAATTTCTGAATAAGTAACCACATCCAATATTCTTGCTGTCTCTACAACTCGAGGATCCGCGGTCATGATTCCTTCTACATCCGTGAAAATATCGACATACTCGGCTCCAAGTCCTGCTCCCAATGCGGCGGCAGAGGTATCACTACCCCCTCTGCCAATCGTGGTTATTTCTCCATCTTCCGTTTTTCCCTGGAAGCCTGCCACCACAACGACATCATACATTTCCAATTCTTTCTTCACTCGTTCCGGATTCATTTCTTTGATCTTCGCCTCGGTAAAATCCCCGCTTGTAATAAAACCAGCCTGCGCGCCGGTAAGGGAAATGGAATGGATTCCTGCTTCTTTCAATTCATTGGAAAAAACCACCGAGGATATAGTTTCCCCGCAAGATAACAGCAAATCCTGTTCCCGCTTCGTAATTTGTGTCCGCGGAAACCCGACAAGCTGAAGCAGAGCATCTGTCGAATAAGGATCCGGATACCTCCCCATGGCTGATACCACCACTACTACTTTATAGCCTTCGTCTATCGCATCTTTAATATGTCCGGCGGCACTTGCACGAGTGTCTTTGTCCCGCACTGACGTACCACCGAACTTTTGAACTAATATTTTATTCATACACACACCTCAAAGTTACAGCAAATTATTTTTTGTAAGACTTTCTGCGATTTGCACAGAATTCCATGCTGCCCCTTTTAGTAGATTATCAGATACGACCCAAAGGTGAAAGCCTTTCGGATGGTCTGGGTCTTTTCTCACTCGACCGACAAAAACGTCACTTTTCCCTGCTGCGCTCAACGGGGTAGGATATTCTTGCTTAGATGGATCATCCTCCAGTATGATGCCATCCGCATTCCGCAATACTTCTTGGATATCGGCTGCCTGCAGTCCCTCTTTCTCTACCTCAATATATACACTTTCAGCATGAGAAGTGAAAAATGGAAGCCGGACGCACGTTGCTACTACAGGAAGATCCGGTGCATGCATGATTTTTTTCGTTTCATTGATCATTTTCATTTCTTCGAATGTATAGCCGTTTTCCTCGAACGTATCAATCTGCGGAAGGGCATTAAAAGCAATCGGAAAATGTTTTTTATCTCCTTTAACTGGCAGAATTTCCGCTTGCATATCTTCACCATTCAAAAATGCTTTCGATTGTTCTCGTAATTCTTCCGCAGCTGAAGTACCAGCGCCCGAAACTGCTTGATAAGTAGAGACGATTACTCGGGAAATACCATGATTTTTCTTGATCGGCTGGAGTGCAGCAACCATCTGTATGGTTGAACAATTCGGATTGGCGATAATTCCTTTGTGTTTGGAAAGATCTTCTTCGTTTACTTCCGGCACGACAAGCGGAACTTCTTTATCCATGCGAAAAGCACTTGTATTGTCGATGACCACGGCTCCTCTGTTTACTGCTTCGTGTGCCAGGCTTTTGGACACAGAACCCCCTGCTGAAAACAAAGCGATTTGTACTCCTTCAAAACTTTCAGGAGTGGCTTCTTCTACCGTTAATTCTTCGCCTTTAAAAACTATTTTTTTACCAGCCGAACGACTGGAAGATAATAACTTTAAACTTTCTAAAGGAAACTCTTTCTTTTCAAGTGTTTCCAACATTTTTTGTCCTACTGCTCCCGTCGCGCCTACGACGGCAACATGGTATCCTTTTTGGTTTTGCATGCTAAAAAATCTCCTCCCTGATTGATTCGGTGTCTGCTAATATGTTTACAGATTTTTCTCATAGTCTTTATTCTAACATAATAGAAGGAAGGAAGGTATAGAAAGGGTGCGGATGCTTATTTTCTTTCAATGATAACCGGTTGCAATTGTTGGTATTCCAGGGCGCTTTCTACCGTATTTTGCAATAAATCCATTTCTGCTACCAAGGAGTTCGGCTTCTTGAAAGGATCGTCCTGTCCATAAGGAATGAAGTAAATCAATTTCGTGGCCATCAACCGCATTAAATTGACCCCATTCAATCCCAAAGCATCGTTTGTCGAGATACCTAAAACTACAGGATTGCCATTACGGATGGTCGCTTTTGCAGCCATCAGGACTGGGGAATCTGTCAAGGCGTTAGCAAGCTTACTCATCGAATTACCGGTCAACGGGGCTATTACCATACAATCCAAAGGATATTTCGGCCCTAAAGGCTCTGCTTCTGGAATGGTTGTAATCAGTTCTTTACCAGTAATCTCTTTGATCCTTTGTAAATGTGCTTTTGCCTCTCCAAAATGGGTGTCGGTATGTTGAACAGTATAGGAAACTATCGGTACTACTTCCGCTTTTGCCTTTACCAGTTTTTCCATTTGAGGGAAAACTGCATCATACGTACAATGAGAACCTGTAAGACCAAAGCCGATTCTTTTTCCTTCTAATGACATATTACCTTCTCCTTTCCGAAAAGTGGGCCGTCAAAATTTGAGAAACTACTCTGCCAAGGATGGCGCCCGCTGTCTTTGGAGCGACAATTCCCGGCAGCCCGGGTGCGGGCATGGCTTTGATTCCCCTCTTTTCAGCAAAATCAAAGTCAGTTCCTCCTGGTTTGGAAGCCAAATCAATGATCAAGGCATGTGATTTCATCGGCTGGATTACTTCCCTGGTGACGACTCGTGCCGGTATGGTATTGATCAGCAAATCGCAGTTAGGAGAATGCGTGGCAAGGTCTTCCAATAAAACAGGGGTCAACCCCATTTCTGTAATCCTGGCAAGGTCTGGTTGATGCTTGGATCCGACAGAGACACGCGCACCTAATCCGGAAAACTTGCTGGCAAGCGTCATACCGACCCTCCCCAATCCCAAGATGATTACATTGCTTGAATGGATGGTAAAATCAGTATGCTGGATGGCCATCATGATGGTCCCTTCTACTGTTGGGATTGAGTTGTAAATCGCCACATCATCCCGATCGAATAACGGAACCAACTGTATAGCAGCCTCTCCAGCTGCTTCATCTAAAAATGGAGTAGTAATGCCAGAAAATACGATACAGCCTTTTTTCAACGCGTGAAACCAATCTTTTTTCAGCTGGATCTGTTTGTCGGAAAAAACAGTTTCCACATATCCTTGATGGTCTGTTCCTGGGACAGGAAGAATCACTGCATCTAGTTTACTTGGTTCCAAATCTTCCATTTCCGCTTGTTTGGCTCCTGTGAAACCCTGATCCAGTTGATCATAACCGATTATTGTCAGTTCCATTTGGGGATTTTTCGTTAAGTGCCTGATTAATTCTAAATATCTTGCGTCACCACCAATAATGGCGATATTCATTTTGGTATCCATTACTTCACCTCGCGTAGGGATAATGCGTCTCTGTTTATACTATGAAATCCGCCATAGTTAGTGACTGTACACTCATCCCGGTAGTATTCAAGGTAAAGTGAAATTGGCAAAAAAGCGAAAGCCTCTGTTTAAAGGATACAGGTGAATTCGCCATCTCCTGTGGCAACGCCTGCACAGGCAGCTTCGTTCGGGCCTCAGGCAAGCTTGAGACGAGCCCAGGCGTGGCAGAAGGATTGCCTTAGAACTGCCGGGAATGGGCACAGGAACTGGAAAAGAGCTGGTCCTCCCAACAACTGTCCAAAAGTCCATATTCTTTGATTTTCCTGGACACAACAAAAAAGCTTGCAGAGAAGCCGGAGTCTCTGCAAGCTTTTTAAGGTACCTATTATCACTCAGGAATCTATAATTATCATATCTTCACCGATTTTTTTGATATCACGCCAATTAATCCTTACATTTTCCCCTTCTTTTTTCATTCCGAACCATTTATAATTCGGCAGAATGAAGGATTCAATCTGACCGGTTTCCTCGTTAAATTCTAAATCGGTATGACCCAAAACGCCGAGTCTTGTACCGCTGCTGACATCGACGATTTCCTTGCCACTCAAGTCCTTGTATCTCATTTGTTCACCTATCCTTCCAGATCGCTCAGGTTTTAGAAGTCTTTGCTCTTATTTTATGTGGAAGAATGAAAAACATGATGATAAACATTTACACGGACCTTAGAATATCAAGGTGCAATCAACGCACTCGAATGCTCTTGTTCAAACAAAGAATGGATGATGTGACTGGTCGACTCATGTGTTACTTGATCAATTTCATCAATGATTTCATCCAGCGTCCGATGCCTGTTTAAGATCAGTTCATTTTTGCCATTCCGGCTCATTCGGCTATTTGTACTTTCCAAACTCAGCATCAAATTGGCTTTCAGCTGTTCTTTGCTGTTATGAAGCTCTTTGTCAGTAAGTCCATTCAATTTGAAACTTTCGATAGTCGCTTCCATTGTTTCCTGCAGTAAAGTCAACTGTTCTTTTCCCGTCCCAGCATAAATAGTGAGCAATCCGTTATCGATAAATGAACTATGATAGGAAAAGACGGAATAAGCGAGCCCTCTCTGCTCTCTTACATCCTGAAACAATCTGGAACTCATACTGCCGCCCAGGACGTTATTCATGATGATTAAACTGTAGATGGATGGGTCATCGACTGGGAGACCTTGATAACCCAGACATAAATGAGCTTGCTCGGTATCTTTCTTGCGTTCTACATGCTCGGCCAGGAACATTGGCTGTTGATATTCGAATCCATTGCTTTTTGCATGATAGTTGCCGAATAACTTTTCGACTTGCTTAAAATAGCGGTCGTCAACATTGCCGGCTACAGAAATAACTACATTGCCCGGTGTATAATGGCTGTCCTTGTATCGTTGCAAATCTTCCCGGTTGAAAGAGGAAAGAGTTTTCTCAGAACCGAGAATTGGATACGCTAAAGGATGGTCACCGAAAGAAACATCTGACAGCATGTCATGGATAATATCGTCCGGGGTATCCTCGGACATCTTTATTTCTTCAAACACGACCTTCTTTTCTCTTTCCAGCTCTTCTTCTTCAAAAGTCGAGTTGAAGAACATATCCGCCAATATTTCTAAAGCAAAATCTTTATAAGTATCGAGCACTTTCGCATAAAAGCACGTGTACTCTTTCGAGGTAAAAGCATTGACCTGTCCGCCTATGGCGTCAAAGGCTTCTGCGATATCCCGGGCCGACCGCGATGTTGTTCCTTTGAAGAACATATGCTCCAGGAAATGGGATATCCCGTTATTTTCCAACGTTTCATTACGTGACCCTGTTTTGATCCAGATACCCACCGTGACGGATCGCACCGCCGGTATATCTTCTAATACTACTCTTAACCCATTGTCGCACGTATATTTTTTAAGCAAATCAAATCCTCCTATTTCTTCCTGCCTCCGTTTTTATCGTTGTTCACTCAACAAACGTTCTATTGCAGCAATCTTGTAGCCTTTCCGTTTTATCATATCGATCAATTCAGCCAATCCGCTGTTCACCACATCTGTTGGATGCATCAAAATCATTGCGCCAGGATGCACTTTTTCCTCCACTCGCTTCAGCATGACAGGGACAGTGGGGTTTTTCCAATCAATTGTGTCAACCGACCAAAGGACTGTTTCCATTTCAAGATCAGCCGCTATTTGAACAACTTGTTCATTGTAACTCCCGCTTGGAGGAGCAAACCATTTCGGAGTCTCACCTGTTATGGCTTTGATTATTTCATTCGTCTTTTCTATCTGTTCCCTGTTTTCTGCAGTTGCTAACCGCTTCATGTCTGGATGATTGTAAGCGTGGTTTCCAATAGTATGCCCTTCTTCTTGGATCATCTTAACCAAGTCAGAATTCTGGCTCGCCCATTTACCCTCAATAAAAAAATTTGCCTTCACATTTTTTTCTCTTAGAGTTTTTAGCATACTTGGGATATTTTCAGTTCCCCAGGAAACGTTGATGAGCAATGTGACCATTTCTTTTTCCGGGTGTCCCCGATAGATCGGGGCTGCCGGAAGATCTTCAAAAGCAATCCGGGGCGGGACTTGTTCCAAAACAAGAAGCGACTTATCGAACTTTCCTGCTTTTTTCATTTTATTGACGGATTCTTCGATATTTACCTGTAAACCGTTTCTCCCGGGCATTTTCTTCCACACCCTGTCTATTTTTGCATTGTCAGCTTTCTCGTTCAAATGCTTCGCTTGCGTTTCTATTTCGCTGCGGAGCGATTCCTCTTCAGGACTTGTGACAGGAAGCGCTTCTGGTAGAACTTCCAGGTTGTTGTATTTAAATGGATTGGCAGCCGTCGGGAAAAAAGCGCCTGCCAATAGTAGAAAAACACCTATCTGGATAATGAACCGTTTCACTTTGATCCCTCCTCTTTTATAAATATGAGGGACGGGGACAAGGTAGAACAAAAGGGAATCCCAGTAGATCGCCTGCCTGCACAGCCAATTTTAAAGAAAAGCGAAAGCAACGGTTGAAGGGAGAACAGGGTAAATACGCTGCATCCAGCGGCAACGTCTGCATGTCCACATCATATGAGTATCCGACAAGCTTGAGTAAAGCCTTGAAGTGGCATTCATTGTCCACAGAGCTTTGCTTCAGAACTCGAGGGGGGTAAGCACTGGAGCAGGACATTTTTATAATTGAAACTTTCTATCGTTCAAAAAAGAAATCTTGTACTTACCACTTTTATTATCGCAAAAAAACAGAGAAAAATTAGCCAAAAGAAAAAAAGAAACTGGGAGACCAGCTTCTTGTTTTTGCGTTTATTGTTCGTCTTCCTGCTTTTGTTCTTTGAGCACTGCTTTTCTCGATAAATTAACGCGGCCCTGATTGTCGATTTCTTTTACCTTGACCATTACCTGGTCACCAATCGAAACGACATCTTCAACCTTTCCGACCCTTTCTTCAGCCAGTTCGGAAATATGCACAAGACCGTCTTTTCCTTTGAACAACTCAACAAAGGCTCCGAACTTCTCGATACGTCGTACGGTGCCAAGGTATATTTCGCCCACTTCCACTTCGCGTACAAGATCTTCGATGATTTTTTTGGCTTTTTGGTTCATGGACGAATCGGTTGAAGAAATAAATACTCTTCCGTCTTGTTCGATATCGATTTTAACTCCAGTATCCTCGATGATTTTGTTGATTTGTTTACCGCTCGGTCCGATTACATCACGTATTTTATCGGGATTGATCTCCATGGTAAGAATCTTCGGTGCATACTCGGAAAGCTCCTCTTTCGGTTCACCGATGGTTTCCATCATGTGATCAAGAATGTGCATCCGTCCTTTTTTAGCCTGGCTCAGTGCTTCGTCAAGTATTTCTCTGGAAAGACCTTCAATCTTGATATCCATTTGCAAGGCAGTCACACCTTTGGAAGTTCCTGCTACTTTGAAATCCATGTCACCAAGAAAGTCTTCCATGCCTTGTATGTCGGTGAGGATGGTATAATCTTCATCCTGCTTTACCAAGCCCATGGCTATTCCTGCTACCGGAGCCTTAATTGGAACGCCGGCATCCATCATTGCCATGGTGCTCGCGCAGATACTGGCCTGCGAAGTCGATCCATTAGACTCCAATACTTCGGAGACGAGTCTAATTGTATAAGGAAATTCCTTTTCAGAAGGAACCACTACTTCCAATGCCCGTTCCCCTAAAGCTCCATGACCGATTTCCCGACGTCCTGGACCTCTGATCGGGCCGGTTTCCCCTACACTGTATTGCGGGAAGTTATAATGGTGCATGAATCGTTTTGACTCTTCCAAATCCAAACCATCAAGAATTTGCACATCACCCAACGCACCAAGTGTACACACACTTAAAGCCTGTGTCTGCCCACGGGTGAACAACCCGGATCCATGCGTACGCGGCAGGACACCGATTCGGGAAGATAGAGGACGGATTTCGTCTACTTTTCTCCCATCCGGCCGTACCTTTTCTTTAGTTATTAAACGGCGTACTTCCTCTTTCACGAGCTTGTCCAATACACCTTTAACCTGTTTGATTTTTTCTTCTTCCGCCTCGGCTTCTTCATAACTTTCCACGACGGCTTTTTTAGCTGCATCGATTGCTTCTTCACGGGCATGCTTTTCTTGAACTTGGATGGCTTGTACAAGGGATTCTTTTGCTTTGGCTTCTACTTCAGCCGACAAACTTTTATCCAACTCAAACAAGGTCACTTCCATTTTTTCTTTCCCGACTTCGGCTATCACTTCCTCCTGGAATGCAACCAGCCGTTTTATTTCTTCGTGTCCGAACATGATTGCTTCCAGCATGACTTCTTCCGGCACTTCTTGTGCTCCGGCTTCCACCATATTCACGGCATCTTTTGTTCCGGCCACTGTCAAATTGATATCACTTTTTTCCAACTGTTCGATCGACGGATTAATAACGAATTCTCCGTCTACACGGCCGACAATCGCCCCCGCAATAGGTCCGCCGAACGGAATATCCGAAACGCCGAGTGCCAGGGATGACCCAATCATTGCCGCAATCACGGAAGAACAATTTTGATCGACGCTCATCACCGTACTGATTACTTGCACTTCATTTCGAAAACCGTCAGCAAACAACGGACGTATCGGACGGTCGATCAAGCGGGAAGTCAGTACAGCTTTTTCACTTGGACGTCCTTCCCTCTTGATAAAACCTCCTGGAATTTTGCCTACTGCATATAAACGTTCTTCATAATTGACTGTCAATGGAAAGAACGGCAGGTCTTTCGGTTCATTTGATGCGGTCGCTGCCGTCAAAACAGAAGTGTCGCCATACTGAACCATACAAGCACCGTTGGCTTGCTTCGCTAACTCTCCGACTTCGACCGTGAACGGCTGTCCGGAGATTTCTGTAGAAAATACTTTCTTATCTGCCATCATCTATACTCCTCTCAATAAAAATCAAGCTTTCAGTTTCGGCAAATACTTTTTCACTTTGTTATAGCCATACTGTCAGTCTTTGCCGATTAAACAGTTTGCATACCCTGCAGCTGCCTCATGTCCTTAGACAGAGTGCGTGTACCATTGCGCCCGAAAGAAATCGGCCGTGCCGATTCACTCCGCAAAAATCTGCTTGAAAGCTGCTTTATGTAATGGTTTATAAGTACAGAAAAAGCGGGAATACTCCCGCTTTCCCCTGAAAAACTTAGCGACGGAGGCCAAGTCTTTGTATTAATTCGCGATAACGTGTAACATCTTTAGCGCGAAGGTAGTTCAACAAGTTACGGCGTTTACCTACCATTTTTAATAAACCACGACGTGAATGGTGGTCCTTTTTATGAACACGCAAATGCTCATTTAAATTTGTGATTTCTTCCGTTAGGACAGCGATTTGAACTTCTGGAGAACCAGTGTCGTTATCGTGTGTTTTGAAATCATTGATGATTTCGTTTTTGCGTTCTTGTGTGATTGCCATCCTTTTCACCTCCTATGAATTGTAAAACCCCAATCTCCCAGCAAGCGTCGGAGTTACGCGTTGCCAAGGGATGGTTTCCGTATTTTAGATTAACGCTTTTATTGATAAATTGCAAGTAATTATACAAAATCTCTTCAGGATATGCGCATTTTTTTAAAAGCTAGCCTTTTCAAAGACAAAGGGGTGTAGATAATAAACATTCAATGCCTTTCACGCCTCTTCCTGCTATCCTTTAGGATGAGTGCTAATTCAATCTTGCAGAAACACAAAGCGAATCTGCAGAACTTAAAACCCACTCAACGAAGATTTATTCAAACGGTTTTGCTGTTTTTTATCAAATTCAGTCCTGCTCATAGTGAAAAACCTTGGCTGGTTTCGTCATGCCAGCTTCCGAAGGATGTGGTTGATAAATAGCCAGCAGTTTTTCGCCTTGCTGTATCCGGAACTGTTTCGTCCCATGCAATTTTTCCGGCATTTTCAGTTTTTGACCGTGAAACACTCTGGCCGCCATGTCTGCATCAGCTTCAATCTTTTCTAAATGAGCTACTCCTTCTGATAAAGGAAGAAGCAAATCCAAGTGCTCATTTCTTTCTTTTGCCCGTTCAACTTCCTCTATTGTATAACTCCTGTTTTTATCAAAGGCCCCTGTTTTTGTCCTTACCAATCCAGACATATGCGCCGGATATCCGAGTTTTTCACCGATATTCACGCATAGTGTCCGCACATATGTGCCTTTCCCGCACTCCACAAGGAAACAAAAACGGATACAATCCCCTTCCTTCAGAATATCTGATAGGAGCTGGATCCGCTCAACATGCACAGTTCGCTCTGGCCGGTTCACCGTAAGACCTTCTCTTGCATACTCGTAAAGCCTTTTCCCCTTGACTTTCACAGCTGAATACATTGGGGGTATTTGAACAATATCTCCGATAAAACCTTCCAAAACCTGTTGGACGCGTGCAGCGGAAAAATCTTCCTGTACTGCAACCTGTTCAACAGGTGCTCCAAAACTGTCCTCTGTTTCTGTAGAGGCACCCAATGTTACTTCGGCGATATAAGTTTTTTTGGTATCAGTCAAATACGGGACCAGCTTGGTCGCCTGACCGATGCAAATGGGGAGAACCCCTTCCACTTCAGGGTCAAGCGTGCCGGTGTGGCCCACCTTCTTTGTACCATATAGCCGCCTTAGTTTTGCTACACAATCATGTGAAGTCCATCCCTTCGGTTTCCATAAAGGAAGAATTCCATCCATAGCCCTTTCCTCCGCCTCTAGATAATTTCATCAGAATCGATTCTATACCTGCCTGCAGTCGAATTCGCTCCATCTTCATCTCCGAGTATCTCAAGATGGAGAAAGCGACAACTTCTGATACGCCGTGCCTTTCTTTCCCGCCACTTTCTCGCAGTGGCTTGCACAAAGATAAAACCCTTGTTGGATGACAAGGGTTTTACCATCAGAAAAAAGCGATTTATTCTTCTGAATCATTTAATCGGCGAAGTATATGCTCAATTCTGTTTCCTTTTTCAATTGCTTCATCAAATTCAAAGTATAATTCGGGTGTTTTACGTAAACGAATCCTCTTGCCGATTTCCGAACGGATAAACCCTTTTGCTTTGGCCAGTCCGACAAGCGTATCATGCCGTTGCTTTTCGTCGCCAAGCACGGAAATAAACACTTTAGCCTGTTGCAAATCACCGGAAACTTCCACATCAGTCACTGTGACAAAACCGACCCGAGGATCTTTGATTTTTCTTCCGATTATATCTCCAAGTTCTTTCTTCATTTGTTCCCCTACACGGTTTGCGCGTATTTCATTCATTTTCTATCACCTCTATTATGTGGAGGGAAAGTAATTTCAAAGCCACTCAAAGTTGGTAGTGGTTCGCTCCAATTCGGGAAAAGAATCAATGAGTTTCAACGCCTGATTGATCACCTTTTCCGCCTGGATTTTGTCAGCAGAGACGGTCACCAGGCCAAGGGCTGTTCTTTGCCATAAATCCTGGTGATCAATCTCGCTTACAGCAATATTATAATCATTTTTCAACCTTGTTATTAGGCTTTTAACCACAGAACGCTTTTGTTTTAGCGAATGGGGTTCATAGATAAAACAATTTACTTCCGCGTATAAGATCATACACGCTCGATTTCCTCCATGACATATGCTTCGAATATATCGCCTTCTTTTATGTCATTGAAGTTTTTCACCGTAATACCGCACTCATAGTTTTGGGCGACTTCTTTCACATCATCCTTAAATCGCTTGAGTGTATCGATTTCCCCTTCATAAATGACGATTCCGTCACGGATCACACGGACCCCTGCATCTCTGGTCAATTTCCCATCGGTGACATAGCTTCCGGCAATCGTACCGATTCTGGAAACCTTGAAAATCTCCCGCACTTCCGCTTGCCCGATAACTTTTTCCTCAAATTCCGGATCAAGCATTCCTTTCATGGCAGATTCTATTTCTTCAATCACCTTGTAGATGATGCGGTGCAGGCGAACGTCCACATTTTCTGTCTCAGCAGCTTTTTTGGCATTGTTATCCGGACGAACGTTGAATCCGATCACAATTGCATTGGATGCAGAAGCAAGGATAATATCCGACTCTGCAATCGCACCTACACCTGTATGGATGATATTTACTTTTACGCCTTCCACATCTATTTTTTTCAGTGAAGATGCCAATGCCTCAACAGAACCTTGTACATCTGCCTTCAGTACAAGGTTTATATCCTTGACTTCCCCTTGTTTGATTTGTTCAAACAAATCATCAAGGCTAACTTTCGCTTTATCACTGCGCTTTTCTTCGATTTGTTTTTGCTGACGTGCTTCACCGACTTGACGGGCTTTCTTTTCGTCAGCAAAGACAACAAACTGGTCACCTGCCTGCGGCACTTCGTTCAAACCGGTGATTTCCACAGGAGCTGATGGCTCAGCTGTTTTCACCCTGCGTCCAAGATCATTGACCATTGCCCGAACTCTTCCATATGTGTTACCGACAACAATCGGGTCTCCGACACGCAAGGTTCCATTTTGCACCAGCAAGGTCGCTACAGAACCTCGTCCTTTATCCAGCTGTGCTTCGATTACTGTTCCACTGGCATAGCTGTTAGGATTTGCTTTCAGTTCTTCCACTTCGGAAACAAGCAAAATCATTTCAAGCAGATCGTCGATTCCTTCTCTTTTAATAGCAGAAAGTTGAACGAATATAGTGTCGCCGCCCCAGTCTTCCGGAATCAATTCATGTTCCGTCAGTTCCTGCATGACACGATCAGGATTGGCTCCCTCTTTATCCATTTTATTGACAGCAACAATGATTGGTACTTCAGCTGCTTTGGCATGGTTGATCGCTTCCACTGTCTGCGGCATGACTCCGTCATCTGCTGCGACAACGAGTATGGCGATATCCGTTACCTGTGCGCCGCGTGAACGCATGCTGGTAAAAGCGGCATGGCCTGGTGTATCCAAAAATGTTACTTTCTTGCCATTTTCTTCTACTTGATATGCACCGATATGCTGCGTGATGCCTCCTGCTTCGCCTTCGGTCACTTTCGTGTCGCGTATCGAGTCGAGTAACGTTGTTTTACCATGGTCCACGTGGCCCATAATCGTCACAACAGCTGGACGTTCCACGAGGTCTTCTTCTTTTTCTTCTGGTTTGAAGTTTTCCAGATCCGTTTCATCGACTTCGACAACTTGTTCGGCTGTCACTCCGTATTCATCACAAATCAATTCGATTGAGTCCTGGTCCAAATCTTGATTTTTTGTTGCCATGGTTCCCAAAAACATCAATTTTTTGATGAGTTCAGAAGCGTCTTTATTTAACTTATCAGCCAGTTCACTAACGGTCAGCGAATCGGTGTACGTGATTTTATCAGGTGTTTCCTGTTTTTTGCCTTTCGATTGCTGTTTGTTTTGGCCGGAATGTTGGTTGTTTCTTTTTTTGTTTTTGTTGTTCTTATTGTTTTTGTTGTTTGGATTCTTTCCATTTTGTTGCGTACGGTTGTTTCTGTTTTTATTATTTTGATTGGCATTTGTTTTATTGGAGGAACTATCTCCACTGACTGGTTTTGCTTGTTCTTGCTTTTTGTCAGCCTGTTTATTGCCGCTGATTGCTTTATCCAGCGATTTGATTGTGTCTTCTGAAATGGTCGACATATGATTCGACACTTCCACATTCAACTCTTTTAATTTATCTATGACCACTTTACTGGATAGATTGTGTTTTTTCGCATATTCGTAAACTCTTGTTTTACTCATACGTTCACCCCCGAATAGATTCATCGAGCAACGATGTCATTTTAGCGGCGAATCCCGAGTCGAGAATTGCAACAGCAACTCTTCCTGACTTCCCAATAGCTTGTGAGATGGTATCGCGGTCGTCTACTAAAAAAAAAGGGATTTGATAATACGTACATTTATCGGTAATCTTTTTTCTTGTCTGCGCTCCCGTATCACTTGCTAAAAGAACAAGTTTCGCCTTCCGCTTCTGAATGTCACGTATAATGGCCTCTTCTCCCAATGTGAGTTTCCCCGCTCGAAAAGCAAGGCCCAACAAATTCAGATAATCTTTACTCAATTTTCTTACCTTCTATAACTGTTTTTAGTTGTTCATAAACCGACGAATCGACTTCCGCATTCAAATGACGGTTCAATATACCGCTTTTTTTCGCTGTCTCCACGACATCGATACTTCTGGTCAAATAGGCTCCACGCCCGTTCTTTTTTCCGGTTTCGTCCACAAATACTTCGCCTTCTTTATTGCGGACGATGCGGATTAATTCTTTCTTTGGTTTCATTTCCTGTGTTACTACACACTTTCTAAGAGGAACTTTTCTGGTTGCTGCCATCCTTTTCCCCCTCCTTATTCAAACAAGTTATCATCGATATCTGAATAAGCTTCATCAACATCGGAAGAACCTTCTTCCGATTCTTCCAACAAGCCTTCTTCCCGAGCTTCACTCTCGCTCTTTATGTCTATCTTCCATCCGGTCAGTTTTGCAGCAAGCCTTGCATTCTGTCCCCTTTTGCCAATAGCGAGCGATAACTGATAATCAGGAACAATGACAGTAGTGGCCTTCTCTTCTTCATTGACAAGCACTTCGATCACCTTTGAAGGGCTGAGTGCATTGGAAACATATACAATCGGGTCCTCGGACCACTCTACAATGTCAATTTTTTCGCCCTTCAATTCATTGACAATTGTCTGTACCCGTTGGCCGCGCTGGCCTACGCATGAGCCGACCGGATCCACTTCCGGGTCTTCGGCGTGGACGGAGATTTTGGAACGGTCCCCGGCTTCCCTGGCTACAGATCGGATTTCCACGGTTCCATCATAAATTTCCGGAACTTCCATTTCAAACAACCGCTTCAATAATCCCGGATGGGTACGGGACACGTATATCTGCGGTCCTTTGTTCGTATTTTCGACTTTTGTAACCAACACTTTAAGACGGTCGTGAACCTCATACCGTTCCGTAGGCATTTGCTCACTCTCGGGGAGTCTCGCCTCGATTTTGCCGAGATTGACATAAATAAAACGAGGATCTTTTCGTTGGATGATGCCCGTCATAACATCTTCTTCCCGGTCTGCATACTCACTAAAAATAACGCCTCTTTCTGCTTCCCGGACTCTTTGGGTGACTACCTGCTTCGCTGCTTGAGCGGCGATTCTTCCAAAATCCTTCGGAGTCACCTCTTGCTCGATTACATCCCCGATTTCATAGTTAGGGTCTTTCTGTTTTGCTTCTTCAATGGATACCTGCTGCAATGGATCTTCCACTTCTTCGACAATATCCTTACGGGCATAAACATGCATGCTTCCCGTTTCTTCATTTAAATCAACCCGGACATTTGTGGCTGATTTAAAGTTTTTCTTATAAGCGGAGATAAGAGCGGCCTCGAGGGCTTCCATGAGGATATCTTTATCAATCCCTTTCTCTTTCTCCAAATAATCAATTGCATCAAAAAGCTCGCTGCTCACCGTTTTTTCCCCCTTTAGTTAAATGATACCGCCAAGCGCGCCTTTGCAACTTTATCGTACGGTAATTGTATCTCTTGTTTACGGGTCTTTACTTTTACTTCTAATGTAATGGTTTCATCTTGGAAAGCTTTCAGAACACCTTCATACTCTTTTTCACCATTTATCGGTTCATACAGTTTCACGTAAATAGTGTTGTCGATATTCGCCCGGAAATCTTCTGGCTTCTTCAGTGGCCTTTCGGCTCCGGGAGACGAAACCTCCAAAAAATAAGGCGTGCTCACCGGGTCTTCGGCATCCAATTTTTCACTGAGCTGCTCGGAAACCTGGCCGCATTCTTCGATATCTACCCCGCCTTCTTTATCCACGAAGACACGCAGGAACCAATTTTTACCTTCTTTTTCAAATTCAATGTCCACTAATTCTAAATTCATTTCTTGCAAGATGGGTTGGACAAGTTTTTCTGTTGTTTCGGTTACTTTTGCACTCAATTGGCACCCTCCTTTTACCACCTATACTATCCTGTCATGTAAAAATAGTATACTCAATTAGCTGCTGTTTCATTTTGAACGGAGAACCTTTCCCGCTTCCTGCTTCTTCATTACAAAACCCTTGCCATTTAGATAATTGACAAGGGAACTCATCAGCTTCCAACCTATTACTGTGTTAACAAAAAGTGAGAAACAGAGGCCTCAAGCAATGTGATAAGCAACACCGGCAGCTTCAACACGAAACAGAAATCCATCCGTTTGTGCCCGCTTTCTGTTCAATCAACAAAAGTTCCATTGCAGAAAAAGAAAATGGTATGAAGAAAGAGTGGGCTTCACCCACTCTTTCTGCTTACGTATCAATGCTTACCATAGAAAATATACCATATCTAACAATTTAATGCAAGATAGTGGCTTTTTAGAGCCGTGTGGTTAAAACAGAGATAGTTGATTGGCGTCTGCCATACCTTCCAGACAACCGTGATTATCCAGATACTCTAAAACGGTTTTTGAAATCCTGCTTCGCTCACGCAAATCTTCCTTCGACAAAAACTCTCCCTCTTCCCGGGCTTTGACTATATTCAACGCTGCGTTGGTGCCAAGGCCATCCACAGCATTGAACGGCGGGATCAAAGAGTTTCCATCGACAAGAAAATCTGTGGCACTTGATTTATACAAATCGACTTTTTGGAAAGTGAAACCTCTGGCATTCATTTCCAAAGCAATTTCCAATACTGTCAGCAAACTCTTTTCTTTCGGAGAAGCATCGTTTCCTTTCGCCGCGATTTCCTGGATCCTTTTTCTGATGGCGTCCGCCCCTTTGATCATCGTTTCCAGTTCAAAGTCGCCGGCTCTGACGGTGAAGTAAGCTGAATAAAAGAAGATCGGGTAATGGACCTTGAAATAAGCAATGCGCACGGCCATAAGCACATATGCTGCAGCATGGGCTTTCGGGAACATATACTTGATTTTTTTACAAGATTCAATATACCAATCAGGCACATTGTGTTTTTTCATTTCCTCTATCCATTCATCCTGCAGTCCTTTTCCTTTCCTGACGAACTCCATGATTTTAAATGCAAGCGATGCATCCAAGCCCTTATGCATCAAATATACCATGATGTCATCGCGGCATCCGATTACGTCAGGCAGTTGACATATGCCGTCGTTGATCAATTGCTGTGCGTTTCCAAGCCAAACATCGGTACCATGAGACAATCCGGAAATAATCACTAATTCTGCAAAAGTTTTGGGGTTCGTATCCTCCAACATTTGACGCACAAACTTTGTACCGAATTCCGGCACACCGAGTGTTCCAGTTTTGCAATTTATTTCTTCTGCAGTTACGCCGAGTGATTCCGGTCCTGAGAAAATTTTCATCACTTCCGGATCGTCTGTCGGTATTGTTTTCGGATCGATACCGCTCAAATCCTGAAGCATACGGATGACAGTCGGATCATCGTGTCCGAGTATATCCAATTTCAGCAAATTATCATGGATGGAATGAAAATCAAAATGCGTGGTTTTCCATTCCGAGTTCCGATCGTCAGCCGGGTATTGAATAGGGGTGAAATCATAAATTTCTTTATCATCAGGAACGACGATGATACCCCCAGGGTGCTGCCCAGTAGTACGCTTCACGCCTGTACACCCCTGGACGAGACGATCGATTTCGGCATTTTTGTATTGTAACTGATGGTCGCCTGCATACCCTTTTACATAACCATAGGCAGTCTTTTCGGCGACCGTGCCGATCGTACCTGCACGATAGACATTGTCCTCTCCGAACAAAACTTTCGTATAGTTATGTGCCTGTGGCTGATATTCGCCAGAAAAGTTCAAATCGATATCGGGGACTTTGTCGCCCTTAAAGCCCAGGAACGTTTCAAACGGTATATCCTGACCATCCTTCTTGAAAGGTTGCCCGCATTTTGGGCAATCTTTATCCGGCAGGTCGAAGCCGCTGCCGACCGATCCATCATTGAAAAATTCATTATGTTTACATGAAGGACAGACATAATGCGGTGGCAGCGGATTGACCTCCGTAATTTCAGTCAGTGTTGCAATCAACGAAGATCCCACAGATCCCCTGGAGCCGACGAGATAACCATCGTCCAGTGATTTTTTCACCAGTTTGTGCGAGATCAAATAAATAACCGCAAAACCATGTCCGATAATACTTTCTAATTCTTTTTCAATCCGGTTGACCACTATTTCCGGAAGCTCTTCGCCATAGATGCTTTTCGCCATGCTATAGCTCATTTCCCTGATTTCTTCTTCTGCACCATCGATGTTCGGTGTGTACAAGTCTTCTTTGACGGGAGAGACTTCTTCAATTAGATCATTTATATACTGGCTGTTGTCGACAACGACTTCCTTTGCTTTCCCTTCGCCCAGGAAGGAAAAACAATCGATCATTTCCTCCGTTGTCCGGAAATGGACATCCGGCAATGTCTGACGGCTCAATGGGTTACCGTTCTGGCTTGAAATCAGGATTTGTCTGTACAGTTTTTCATGCGGGTCAATGTAATGCGTATTGCCTGTAGCAACGGTCTTCTTCCCCATACCGTCTGCCAACTCGACTAAATTTTTCAAGATGTCATATAATTGCGCTTCATTTCCGACCAACTCTTTTTCAATCAAATGGTAGTAATTTGAAGGCGGCTGTATTTCAATGAAATCATAGAAATCAGCAGCTTTTTCTGCTTCTTCCTTGGATTTTTGCATCATCGTTTCAAATACTTCCCCTTTATCACACCCGGAGCCAACCAGTATACCTTCTCTCAGCTTTTGTAATTGAGAGCGGGGAATACGCGGTACTCTGTAAAAATAATCGACATGAGACACGGATACCAGTTTATAAATGTTTTTCAAGCCCTCCGGGTTCATTGCCAGCAATGTGGCATGAAATGGTCTTGATCTCTGATAGGCGTTTCCTTCTCCCATATGCTGATTGAATTGATTGTGGTTGACGATATTTTTTTGGAATGCTTGTTTTATCAGTTTCCAAAGCAAATACCCTGTTGCCTCGGCGTCATATATCGCGCGATGGTGTTGAGTCAGCTCGATATCAAGCATTTTACATAACGTATTCAATCGATGGTTTTTCAAGGACGGATACAGAAAACGCGCAAGCTCTAACGTATCGATCACCGGGTTTTCTGCTTTTTCAAAACCGATTTTCTTAAGTCCTTCATTCAAAAATCCCATATCGAAGCTCGCATTGTGGGCAACCAACACTCCATCACCCATCCATTCATGAAAATTCTTCAACACCTCTCCGACATCCGGTGCGTCTTTTACCATATCATCGGTAATGCCAGTCAAATCAATTGTCGTCTGTGACAAAGGGTGGTGCGGATTGGCAAAGGCTTCAAAACGATCAATGATTTCCCCGCCTTGCACCTTAACGGCCGCCAGTTCGATGATCGTATCATAAACTGCTGATAAACCGGTTGTCTCTACGTCAAATACGACATAAACAGCGTCCTCCAAATTTAAGTCCGCTTCATTATATGCAATCGGCACACCGTCATCGACAATATTTGCTTCCAATCCATATATGACCTTCACTCCATGTTTTTGCCCCGCCGCATAGGCTTCCGGATAGGACTGGACGACAGCATGGTCTGTAATCGCAACCGCGGGATGCTTCCACTCTGCGGCTTGCTGTACCAGCCTGCCAGCCGAAACAACAGCATCCATTTGACTCATCGCAGTATGAGCATGTAATTCTACTCGTTTTTCCCCTTCAGGGGCATTGTCGTTTCTCTTTTCTGCTTTCACTTCGTTGATATCTTGGACCATCATCGTCAATTCATTGGTGAAATTATCTGTTTGAATGCTTCCTCGTGCTTTTATCCACATACCCTGTTTTAATTTGGCAAATTTCTCAGCGTCCTGATCCCCTTTGGAAAACATCTTTAACTGGAAGGAGTCCGTGTAATCCGTTACCTTTGCGATCAACAAATGTCTGCCTGACCGAAGTTCTCTGACTTCAGAACTGAACACATACCCCTGCACTGCCATTTTCCGCTCTTCTTCCACGATATTTTCCATCGGAACGATTTCATCCTGGATTCTGTAACCGATGGTCAGCGGTCCTTCAAAGGCACCTTCGGCTTTTTGCTTCTCTCTTTCCTGCTTGTCCTTCACAGCCTTCTGAACAAGCTGCTGATCTTCCTTTGCTTTTTGTTCTCTGAATTTTTGTATGTTCTCCTGTTCGTCTCCGACTTCGACCGTCAAAAAATAATTCATTGCTCCGATTGTTTGACAGTATCCTTGGAAGCCGGGCTCCAATCTTTTTCGAAGGGCGTTGGCTTCTGCTTCATTCCGCGAAGTTAACATAATCTTATTACCGTTCACTTTTGGCACTTGTTCATGAACCAGGTCCCGGTAAGCCGGGGATAAATCTGTAAGTGAATGAACAAAATGTTTCCAGTAAGTACAAACATCAGTATCTGACAAAGCTTTGTTTTCTGCATAAATCGTCCATTTGATCGCTGCAATTTGAGAAAAAGCTTCCTGCAATTTTGCGGTGAACAACTGATAGACAGAAGGTGGTAAAATTCGTGGTACATTTATATGAAAATGCCATTGCTTTTGCTTTGTATGGACTTCCAATTTAGCTAGATAACCATCCTGAAAATGCTGTTGGATTAACTCGTCGGGCATATCGATTTGCTTCAACAGTAAACCAAGCTTTTCTTTACCTGATATGTCCATTTTTCTTCCTCCCCATTTGCGACCATCTAATTTGATTCAGCAGCATGGCCCGTCTTCTCCGACCTGCATGCAGGCTGAAAAAGCTCTTATTTTACAATTTTACTACTTTAGAAAACCCTTGTCATTAGAAAACAGACAAGGGTTTTGATTGCCAATCAGACCAAGTTATTCAATTGTCCCGACAATTCCGACTCATGAATTTCTGTTTGTTCTCCTGTAGCCCGTTGTTTAAGTTCTACATATCCTTCTCCAGCACGCTTACCTACAGTTATCCTGAGGGGAACACCAATTAAATCACTATCGGCAAATTTGACGCCCGCCCTTTCCGCACGATCATCAAAGAGCACTTCAACTCCGGCCGTCTTCAAGGAATCGTATATTTTTTCGGCCAATAGCTTTTGCTCCGTTTTTTTCATATTCAAAGCCAGCAGATGCACTTGGAATGGAGCTAAATGGGCCGGCCAGGTAATGCCTCTATCATCATGATACTGTTCTACTATGGCAGCAACTGTGCGAGACACGCCAATACCATAGCAGCCCATATTCATCGTTTTGGCTTTCCCCTGTTCATCCAACACCGTAGCGCCCATTCGTTCGGCATAGATACTTCCCAGTTTAAAAACGTGTCCCACCTCGATTCCGCGAGCGAATTGGATGGTTCCCTTGCCATCAGGGGAAGGATCGCCTTGTTGAATAAAACGAAGGTCGGCATAGGTGTCAACTTTAAAGTCGCGGTCCGGATTGACATTGAGATAGTGATATCCATCTTTATTTGCCCCACAGGTAACATTGACGGCACTTTTTACCGCCTGGTCGGCGACAACATCCACATCGTCCGGCACCCCGACCGGTCCCAATGATCCAAACCCGGCACCAAGAGCAGCTTTTGTTTCTTCTTCTGTCGCAAGTTCGACTGTCTCAGCTTTGTATAGGTTCTTTAACTTAATGTCATTTACTTCATGATCACCCCTGGTAACAACCAATACCAAATTTCCGTCGACTTTGAACATCAATGCCTTAAGTCCTTTATCAAGCGGATGTTCTAGAAAGTCGGCTACTTCCTGCATCGTTTTTTTACCTGGAGTTGCTACTTCCTGCAAATCTTTTAATTCATCCTGTTCCGTTTGGTGTGGCGTGATGACAGGAGCCATTTCGATGTTGGCAGCATATTCGGAGGTGTCTGAATAGGCGATTGTATCCTCGCCCACTTCTGACAATACCATGAATTCATGTGTGTCTTTGCCACCCATTGCTCCCGAATCAGCGATTACAGCCCGGAAATTCAACCCGCACCGACGGAATATATTCTCGTACGCTCGGTACATCTTGTCATATACCTGGTCAAGGCTATCGAAGGAATCATGAAACGAATAGGCATCCTTCATGACAAATTCTCTGCCTCTCATCAATCCGAATCGAGGACGTTTTTCATCTCTGAATTTCGTTTGAATTTGATAAACGGTTAACGGGAGCCGTTTATAACTCTTCACCTCATCCCTGATGAGACTTGTTATGACTTCTTCATGTGTCGCGCCCAAAGCGAATTCCCGGTCGTGACGATCATTCAACCGCATTAACTCCGGGCCAAAATTATTCCATCTTCCTGTTTCTTTCCAAAGTTCAGCGGGCTGCATCGAAGGCATGATCATTTCATTGGCACCGATGTTATCCATTTCTTGTCTTATGATTGTTTCTACCTTGCGAAGCACTCGTTGGCCCATTGGCAAAAAGCTGTACACCCCTGAAGCTATTTGACGTATGAACCCTCCGCGGACCAACAATTGATGGCTTTTGATTTCCGCATCAGCGGGGACTTCTTTAAGTGTCGGAATCAGCATGTTACTTTGTCTCATATGTATGTCACCTCAATTTTCTTCCGTCATAATAAAAACCTAACCAACTCCGAAAGACCAGCCTTTACGGAAAGGCTGGCTTTCAAAAAATGGTGGATTCGTTCAATAAACAAATCGCCGTAGAAGACTACGGAAAAGCACGCTTTTCGAAAGATAGTCAAATCGTGCTATCACAAGAACAACCGCTGAATATCATTCCAAGTTACCACTATCATGAGCAGCATTAACAATGCAAAACCGATAAAGTGGACAACGCCTTCTTTTTGCGGATCTATCGGTTTACCTCTGACCGCCTCGATTCCGACAAACAGCAGCCTACCTCCGTCAAGAGCAGGCAAGGGCAAAAGATTAATGATCCCAAGGTTGATGCTTAAAGCCGATGTCCACATCAGCAAATTGAGCATCCCTGTTTGGACTACTTGATCGGTGGCATCATAGATGCCTACCGGACCAGACAGCATGTCGAGAGAAAACTGTCCGGTAACAAGCATACTTAGATTTACAAGAATCAGTTTTATCCACTCGTACGTCTGATTGATACTGTATGGAATTGCCTTTAATACTGATTTTTCCGTAGCAGCCTGGACCCCGATCTGGCCAATTTCTTGGTCCTGAGCCACATTGCTCTTCGGTACTACCTGGACATCTACTTGCTCATTGTCTCTTTCCACCGTCATGTCCAGTTCTTCTTCCGGGTGAGCCCGAACGATTTCTGTGAACTCTTCCCAGGTAGATATAGACGTATCCCCGATACGGATGACCTCGTCTCCATTTTGAAAGCCTGCTTCCTCAGCCGGACTGTCGGATACAACATTGCCGATAATAGCCCGATCGGCAGGCACACCGTTCAACATTCCCAGCAAGAAAAAAATGACGGCAGCAAGCAGAAAATTCATCATCGGACCGGCAAATAGCTGCATCGCCCGCTGCAATTTCGTCTTTGAAGCAAATTGTCTGTCATATGGCGCGATTTGTGTTTCCACCTCGTCCATCACGAAACCAGCTTTTGGATCAATCGAAAAAGACAGTTTTTCCTCTTCGTCGACTTCATAACCTTCGATGATAAGCCGATGATCCAAGTCCGCATGCTCTACTTCAATCACTCTGGCATCCGGGTGCTTGGACTTGTTGTTTACAATGATTTTGCTTACCGTTCCCCCAGGATTGAACTCTAATCCTATATGCTGACCCGGCTTCAATTCTATGATTTCCGGGTCTTCGCCTGCTACACGGACATAACCACCGATCGGCAGCAGCCGGATGGTATAGAGGGTTTCGTTCTTTTTATTTGAAAAAATTTTAGGACCGAACCCTATGGCGAATTCCCTAACAAGCATTCCTGCCCGTTTGGCGAAAATAAA
The DNA here is from genome assembly GCF_009602435.1 of Sediminibacillus terrae. Lineage (GTDB taxonomy): Bacteria > Bacillota > Bacilli > Bacillales > Amphibacillaceae > Sediminibacillus > Sediminibacillus terrae. The sequence goes on along the minus strand of NZ_VZDQ01000021.1, from coordinate 246,049 downwards.
ATGTCCAAACTCATGAACGAACACAAGCAGGCCAAACATTAGAATGAATGCAATAATAGTATTCAACTGATGCACCTTCCTTTAATCTAAATAGGATAACACCTGTGATCTTGTCTGGCTATCCACTTCCAAAATAGTCTGCAAATCAGGCTGTTTAATGGATTGATGTGCATCCAGTGCTCTTTTGATCAACTCTTCTATTTGCAAAAAAGATATTTGATCTTGCAAAAACAACTGTACTGCAGCTTCATTTGCTGCATTTAGGACGGTGGTCATCGTTCCTCCTTCTTTACCGGCTTCATAAGCCATTTTCAAGCAGGGGAACCTATTCTGATCCATTTCTGAAAAATGCAGCTTTCCTACTTCAATTAAGTCTAACCTTTTTGTCCCTGATAATTCAAGCCTGTCAGGATAATTCAGTGCATATTGAATCGGGACGCGCATGTCCGGAGTGCCTAATTGAGCAATCACACTATTATCAGCAAATTCAACCATCGAATGGATGACACTTTCTTTATGCATGATAACATCTATTTTATCGTAGGGTACATCGAACAACCAGTGGGCTTCAATGACCTCCAGCCCTTTATTCATCATGGTTGCCGAGTCAATGGTGATTTTTGCTCCCATATTCCAATTGGGATGTTTTAGTGCGTCTTCCCTCGTAACCCCGACTAAGTCTTCCCGCGTTTTGTCGCGGAAACTTCCGCCTGATGCAGTTAAGATAAGCCGATTCAACTGCTTTTCGTTCTCTCCGTTCAAACATTGAAAAATCGCCGAATGTTCACTGTCCACCGGAAGAAGCCGCACACCATATTGTTCGGCTTTCTCCATGACAAGATGTCCTGCCGTGACCAATGTTTCTTTATTGGCCAAAGCTATTTGTTTACGATGCTCAATCGCTTGCAATGTAGCCTGCAATCCAACACTTCCCATAACGGCGTTGACGACGATATCCGTTTCATCTGCCGTGCTTATCGTTACTAATCCCTCTTTCCCGGCTACCACCTCGAGCTCGGGGAAGATATCTTGCAATCTCCGTTTTGTGTTGTCGGTCCCGACCACTACGATTCGCGGATTGAACTCTTTAATAATCGGTATAGCCTTATCAATGTTTTCACCAAATCCCATCGCAAACAAGGAAAAGGCATCAGGGTGGTCCCTGATAACATCAAGGGTCTGGATTCCAATGGAGCCAGTTGCCCCTAAAAGTGTTATATTTTTCATGTGACACGCTCCTATATCTATTCCTGGTCAGGAAATAAAATGAATGAAATGCAATACAGGGAAAATAAACAGCCAGCTATCGAACCGGTCGAGTATCCCACCGTGTCCCGGAAGGATTTTTCCAGAATCCTTCACATCGTAATGCCTTTTAAAAGCTGATTCGACCAAGTCTCCGATCTGACCTGCTGCCGACGCTATGATGGTCACCAAAATGATGATGGGTAAAGAATGTGGGAGCGGGAACAACCAGTCGAAAAGAACGGCGATGACACAAGCGAGCAAAACTCCCCCGATTGCACCTTCCACTGTTTTATTCGGGCTGATTTGCGGCCAAAGTTTTTTCTTTCCAAAGGCTCGTCCAAAAAAATACGCCCCTGTATCGGTAGCCAACACAACGATGATGCCATAAAAGATAAAAACTGCACCTGCATCTCTTGCATTCATGAAATAATAAAAGCCTGTACCAATATAAATGGCCGATAACACTAAGAACCCTGCATCTTCGAATGTGAATTTATTTTTGACCAATACGGTATATGACAATAGAAGCAGGACGCCTATCAGCGTTATTTCAGCTTTGGTAGTGGACAATACATCCATGAGTTCCTGTCCGGTTACAGGGATTAGCAGTCCCCATAAAAGCAAAATGGTAATCGCAAAGGGCACTACATAGTTTATGGTCATTCTCATTTTAATCAGTTCCAGAAGGCCGATGGTTGCAATCAAATACACAAGTGCCTTGAATCCCCATCCTCCATAAAAAACAATGGGAAAAAACAATACGATTGCAACCAAAGCGGTAATTATTCTTAATTTCATTTATCTCTCATCACCTTATATCCCACCATAGCGGCGTTTTCTCTTTTGATAGTCACTCAAAGCTTTGTCAAACAGCTGCTCGTCAAAATCCGGCCACAGGACATCTGTAAACCATAACTCTGTATACGCAGACTGCCACAATAGAAAATTACTGAGCCTTTGTTCGCCGCTGGTGCGAATCAGCAGGTCAGGATCCGGCAGATTGTTTGTGTGCAAGTATTCGGAAAAAGTATCTTCACTGATGTCTTCCACTGACTTTTTCCCTGCCTGGACTTCTTCCAGGAAGCATTTCATCGCTTCCATGATTTCATTTCTACTACCATAGTTTAATGCTATATTCAAGATTAATCCAGTATTGTCCTTTGTTTGCTCCTTTGCCTTTTGGACTGCGTCCCGTGTATGCTTTGGCAGACCGTCAAACCTGCCGATTGTTTGTACTTTGACATTTTTCTCGACGAGTTCCGGTAAATATGTATTCAAAAATTCCATCGGCAGTTTCATCAGGTAATCGACTTCTGTTTTGGGGCGACGCCAATTTTCTGTGGAAAAAGCGTACAGGGTCAATACATCCAAATGATAGCCGGATGCAGCCGACACGATTTTCTTCACATTACTCATGCCTTCCTTATGACCGGCAACTCTGGGCATGCCTCTTTTTTTCGCCCAACGTCCATTGCCATCCATAATGATCGCTACGTGTTTCGGCATCGTGTCTTTATTCAATGAGGGTTGCTCATTTTGTTTATATTTCTTTTTCTTGCTTAGAAAGGGAAGTTTGATTGGCATTGTAATCCTCCATCATGGCCTTACATTCCTTTTTGCTCTGACCGGGCAGGGCATCACGCTAAGGGTTTAGCTGTATTTTCCTTAACGTGCAAAAACCCCCTTAAGTAAAGAGGGTCTTTTCTACTTATTATTTTACATGTTATGCGGTCAAACTTCCATAATTTCTTTTTCTTTTTCCTTGGCAAGGGAATCAATATCGGCGATATGTTTGTCAGTAGCTTTCTGGACATCATCTTGAAAGTCCCTTAAATCGTCTTCTGTCAAATCCCCGTTCTTTTCTGCCTTCTTCAGTTGATCATTGGAGTCACGGCGGATATTACGGACTTGAACCTTTGCTTCTTCACTATACTTTCCTACGACCTTGACTAAATCTTTGCGGCGTTCTTCTGTCAAAGCAGGAATATTAATGCGGATCACATTTCCATCACTTGAAGGTGAAAGACCTAAATCTGCTTTTTGAATCCCTTTTTCGATATTTGCAGTGGCAGATTTGTCAAAAGGCGTTATGACCAGCAGGCGCGCTTCAGGAGCCGAAACAGTCGCAAGCTGGTTGAGCGGTGTATTGGCTCCATAATAGTCGACATAGACACTGTCCAACAAAGAAGGATTCGCCCTCCCGGCCCGAACAGTTGCAAGGTTTTTGGAAAAAGCTTGTACTGCTTGTGTCATTTTGTCATTTGTGTCTTTGATAATAGCTTGAGTCATGTTATTTCCCCCTTATTATAGTTCCGATTTTTTCACCTAACACGGCTTTTTTGATATTCCCTTCTTCCATGATCGAAAAAACCAGCAGCGGAATATCGTTGTCCATACATAAAGTGGAAGCTGTCGAATCCATCACTCCCAGTCCCTCATTCAGAATTTCCAGATAAGTGAGCTCTTCATATTTGCGTGCCGTTTGGTCAACCTTTGGATCGGCAGTATAGACTCCGTCCACGTTGTTTTTAGCCATCAAAATGACATCTGCCTCCACTTCGGCAGCTCTGAGTGCAGCTGTGGTATCAGTGGAGAAATAAGGATTGCCTGTACCAGCAGCAAAAATGACTACCCGTTTTTTTTCAAGATGACGAATAGCCTTTCTCCGAATATACGGTTCCGCCACCTGCCTCATCTCAATTGAGGTTTGAACACGCGTCGGGATTCCGAAATTCTCCAGGCTGTCCTGTAATGCAAGAGAATTCATCACCGTCGCCAACATACCCATGTAATCGGCATTAGCGCGGTCCATTCCCATCTCGCTGCCGACTTTGCCTCTCCAGATGTTGCCTCCTCCGACAACAACAGCTACTTCTACGCCAAGTTCTGCAACTTCCTTCACTTGATCTGCTATTGATTGGATGATTTTTGGTTCGATTCCGTATCCCTGTTCACCGCTGAGAGCTTCTCCGCTTAGTTTCAAAACAATTCTACGGTAGCGAGCTGTAGTCATAGGTTACCTCCAGTAATATGTATTTATTTTAAAATGAAAGTTCGCTGAAAACAAGCAACAAGCGCCCAGGGCAAGTTGCAGACTGGTTTCTGTCAATCCGATGCGGAAAGAGGGAACACTAAGTGTCCCCCCGTCCCTTACATCATTATTTTTTCACTTGGCTCATTACCTCTTCGGCAAAGTTGTCTTCACGCTTCTCCATGCCTTCGCCAACTTGATAACGGATGAATCCTTTGACAGAAGCACCTTTATCTTCAACGTATTTTTTCACTTTTTGATCTGGATCTTTTACAAAGCTTTGCTCAAGCAGGCAGATTTCTTCGAAAAACTTTCCGAGACGGCCTTCTACCATTTTTTCGACAATATGCTCTGGCTTTCCTTCGTTCAATGCTTGCGTCTTCAATACCTCGCGTTCTTTTTCCACTTCTTCAGCAGAAACTTCGTCTCTTGAAACATAACGAGGGTTCACTGCGGCAATATGCATCGCGACATCTTTAGCAACCGCTTCGTCGGTAGTTCCTTCAGCAACGACTAAAACACCAATGCTTCCTCCCATATGCGTGTAAGCACCGAAGGCATCGTTATCTGTTTTTTCAGCTAGGGTAAAACGACGAAGAGATAGCTTTTCTCCGATTTTGGCAATGTTGGAATTGATATATTCCTGAACAGTTTCCCCTTCACCGTGAAGTTTTTGTTCCAAAGCAGCTTCGACGGATTCTGGTTGTTGCTCCAACAGATGCTTCGCCAACTCGGAGAGCAAATTCTTGAACTGGTCGTTCTTGGTGACGAAGTCGGTTTCGCAGTTCACTTCAAGGATCACAGCCTGGTTGCCTTGCACTTCAATGTGGGCAGAACCTTCTGCTGCAATTCGGTCGGCTTTTTTGGCAGCCTTTGAAATACCTTTTTCACGAAGATAATCGACCGCTTTTTCAAGATCGCCGTCCGTTTCTTGCAAAGCTTTCTTACAGTCCATCATTCCTGCACCAGTTTTTTCACGAAGTTCTTTTACCATTTTTGCAGTTACAGCCATAAAAAATTCCTCCTTATGATAGACCAGGAACATCCACTTCCTGGTATTTATCCAGACTCTTAAGAAAAGCGCAGCCGCCTTGCTCACCTCCGACAAGTTTAAGACAAGCCCCGGCGTGGCTTTCTTTGCCACAGAGAGGGTTGAATTAAGAGATCGAGAGGTAGGCGCTGAAGCTAGACGTCTCTGAAATCCATATTTACTTAACTCTTAAAAAAAGGTGATAAAAGGTCCCCCCCTTATCACCCACAAACCTTTTCTTACTCTTGTGCTGCTTCCTCTGTTGCAGTTTCTTCGGTTTCAGCTTCGGCTTCCGCTTCTACTTCCTCTTCTCCCTGCTTTGCTTCCAGAATGGCATCCGCCATTTTAGAAGTAAGAAGTTTCACAGCACGGATAGCATCATCGTTAGCCGGAATAACATAGTCAATTTCATCAGGATCACAGTTTGTATCTACAATTCCGATAATAGGAATGTTCAATTTATGAGCCTCGGCCACAGCAATACGCTCTTTGCGAGGATCGATAATGAACAATGCATCCGGAAGTTTGTTCATCTCTTTGATTCCGCCAAGGAACTTGACTAGTCGTTCTTTTTCTTTAAGCAATCCTACTACTTCTTTTTTAGGAAGTACATCGAAAGTGCCGTCTTCTTCCATGCGCTCGATGTCCTTCAGACGATTGATCCGTTTGCGGATTGTCTGGAAGTTAGTAAGCGTGCCGCCCAACCAGCGTTGGTTGACATAGTACATGCCAGAACGAGTAGCTTCGTCACGAACTGATTCCTGTGCTTGTTTTTTAGTACCTACGAAAAGGACAGAGCCGCCGTCTGCAGCAATATCTTTAACGTATTGATAAGCTTCATCAACCTTCTTAACGGTTTTTTGCAGGTCGATGATGTAGATGCCGTTACGCTCTGTGAAGATATATTTCTTCATCTTCGGATTCCAACGGCGCGTCTGATGTCCAAAATGAACACCAGCTTCAAGTAGTTGTTTCATTGAAATAACTGCCATGAAAAATTCCTCCTAAAATGGTTTTTTGATCCTCCGCCTGCGTCCTCTTTGAGCAGGAACTAACCGATTGGCCAGCACCTCCTGTTCAAATCTACAAGCGTGTGTATTAACACCAAAAGTAAATATACCACATGGGTTTTCTGCAATCAAGCATAATATCAGTTTTTTCGATGAAATTTTACCATTAGTTCGACTTCTGTTTTTCCTTTGTCAAGCTTTTTGGCGATTTCATCGACTGTATATCCTTGGTCGTATAATGAATATACTTTCGCCGTTACTGATTCTTCTATCGTATCCTGCTGTACCTCGGGAATTGGCGGAACATATTCCGGATGATCTGCCGTTGTGGAGGTATGAGGCTTTCTGTGGCTTGGTTTATATGGTTGGGCCCGTTCTGTCTTATTAGATACAGGAACAACCTCCTCATCTTTCGGAACAGATTGCTTATAAGTGGATGGATTTTGATCCAATCCTTTCAACAGACGGTCGTTCTCTTCTCTTATTTCGTGCAAAAAAGCGCTTAAGATTTCCTCCGTTTGTTGAAGGGTATCAGTCTTCTCCTGTCCTGCATAGCCATTTTGCTGCAACTTTTGGAACAGTAACCGAATCGCAATGAATGTGAATATGTGCAATAGTAAACTGATAAACAGTAAAAAAGTCAGCATGTAAATCCCCTAACCACTGAAATCGATTTTCCGCCCGAGGAATGGATGATCGTTGCCTGTTTTATCCTCGTCGGTTTTTTTCTTTTCTTGATCATTCCTTGAGTTAAATTGTTTTTCCTTTTTCGCTTTGTTGCTTACATCCGCTTTGTTCACGGAATGATTGACCTGCTTCCGCTTGACTTCTTCCAGGTTCTTTTGTGCCGCAGCAAGTAATTCTTGCGTTTGCTGGCCCCGCTGCTGTAATTGTTCCTGCATCTTCGCTGCATCCTGGACTCTCGGAAGTGCCACTTGCATTTCCACCGATTTCCAGCTCATCTCCCCGCACCCTTCGAATTCCCCCGAGACAGTACATGTGCATTTGTATCATGTTTTCTCCGAGGACACTTTTTAGTAAAGGCATCCTTTCCATATCAGGAATGGTGACAACCAACATTGCCCAGCCCTCTGTAAATAGTTCTCCTTCCAGGTGCAAATCTCCTGCTGCATGTCCAGCCGAAGGTCAATCATTTATTTTGTGTAAAAAACGCCAGCGATCACTGGCTAAGTTTATTCAGAGAGTTTTTCAATTTGAAAATCGCCTTGCGGTGGATCTGTGAAATTCTCGAAGTCGTAAGACCGAGGACCTGGCCGATCTCTGTAAGGGTCAATTCTTCCTTATAAAACAAACTGACCACCATCTGTTCATTTTCGTTCAACTCTCTGATGCCGGCTTCCAATTCCGCGTAATCTTCTTGCTTAATAAGGCGCTGTTCCGGTGTGGATGAATGATTATCCGGCAATGTATAGCCAATTCCTTCTTTATGATCGCTAGCGCCATCTTTTGGTTTATCTTCCATAGATAGGACATTGGCAAACAAAGAGTCCTTGACAGCCTCTTCCACTTCCAACACTGACAACCCCAAATAATCGGCGATCTCTTTTGAACTTGGCGGCCGTTGAAAGGATTGCTCCAGCATCTGTGCAGCTTGTTCGACTTGTTTTGCTTTATCCCTTACGGAGCGCGGCAGCCAATCCTCTTTGCGCAAACCATCCAGTATCATTCCACGGATCCTGAACGAAGCATAGGTATCGAACTTCAAATCGCGTTCAGGTTCGAATTTTTTTAGAGCATCGAACAACCCCATCATACCAAGGCTTTTCAAATCATCTTTACTGACACTGCCAGGTAGATGGGTGGATATCCGGCTGACATGGAAGTTCACTAAATAGATATATTTTTTTATTAGTTCGTCGGCCGTTTCACTACTTTTTGTTCTCATCCAATTGTCCCACAATTGCTCTTCTAGAGGAGATGTTTGTTTGGACATGGTTATCCTCCTCACATTATCATTCTGTTCCTGAAAAGAAATACAGTAATGTGTCTTATATCTCTGATTCTCCCATATTGACAGTCCGGATTTTCAAAATACCGCTTTCCGGGAAAAATTCTATCGTTCTCCCGTTATTTCCACCGACATCCTGTGCAGTTATCGAAACTCGATGATGTTTCAACCGTTCAGTAACAGCCTCCACATTCCGATTGCCGACCCGCATCATGTCACTGGAAGTACTGAACGTAAACATTTGCGCACCGCCAGCTATTTTCGACTTCAAAGCATACCGGCGGGCCCCTTTGTCCAAAAGTTGCTTGATCAGCAAATCGATTGCCGTATCAGCGAATTTCATTTCATTCAATTCACCGTTCCTGGACATGGTGGAATCAGGCAACATGACGTGCGCCATGCCCGCAAGCTTGATTGAGAGGTCGTAAACGACTACTCCTACACAAGAACCCAATCCCGTCGTCCGGAGAGAATCCGGAGCATTGGCGATTTTCAAATCCGCTATACCTACTTTGATTATTTGATTGGTGGCATTCATTGATCATTGACTCCCAGGGCCTTGAATATTCGCTCGAAAGATTCCGGATCGGGAAGCAAAAAGAAATGTCCTTCAATGTCTTCTTTGTCACTTTCCGGTTCCTGTATCATTGTATCGATAATGATGGCATGATCGCTTTCTCTGGAAAGCTCCATCAATCCTTCCGAAATAATCGCCCCAGCCATATCCATCGACAATGAGGGCACTGAAGGTTGCATGTTAATTTTGGTAAAATCGGAAAGAGCAGTCAAATAGGAGCCGGACAAGATATTTCCTATTTCGTGCAAAATCGATAACCCCATATCCGGATATGGCGGATTGGCAAACGAAAATTCATCATTGCCGGTTATGTGATGTACAAATTGTTCTGCTTGTTCAGGCGAAAACAGATAGAACATGCTGCCGGGCGCTTCTCCCTCGATCCGAAGGAAAACAGAAACAATGACTTTCTCTGCCCCCCCTACCAATTCCATTGTTTCATCGAAACTGGCAATCCGGACAGCTGGCGTCTGCATATCAATTTTGCGATTAAGCAGCTTTGACAGAGCCGTGGCAGCATTTCCGGCTCCTATATTTCCGATTTCTTTTAAAGTATCAAGTTGATAGGTTGATAATTTTTCAATAAATGACATGGCTGTTTATCCTTCAACAGTTTTCAACGCCTGGACTTCATCATCGGTTAAAACATTATTCAGATTCAATAAAATCAACAATCTGTCTTCCAGTTTAGCAACTCCTTCGATATAATCCACATCGACGGCGCCCACTACCTCCGGTGCCGGTTCAACCGCATCCTGTGGTATATCGATGACATCGTACGCTGCATCAACGATTAATCCAACTTCCATATCCTCCATATATACAATGATCATACGGGTACTGTCAGTAAATTCTGCTGCGTCAAGCCCGAAGCGTTTCCGTAAATCGATGATCGGGGTGACCACCCCGCGCAAATTGATAACACCTTTTACAAAAGATGCAGTTTGTGGAACTCTGGTGATATGCTGCATCCTTTCAATTCCGCTGACTTGCTGTACGGAAATCGCAAATTCCTCTTCGTTCAGCTGGAAAATTATCGCCTTAATATCCTGTTTATTATCTTGTGGCATTCCTACGTCCTCCTCATATTGATTCTTTATTTTTGATGAAACGGCATTTACTTAATTAAACAATCAACGAGTTACTATCGATAATTAACGCAACTTGACCATCCCCCAGAATGGTTGCTCCCGAGATGGCAAATACATCGGTCAAATAATTTCCGAGCGATTTCAAAACGACCTCTTGTTGGCCGATGAAGGTATCGACAATAAGACCGGCCATCTTTTCGCCTTTTCTGATGATTACTACGGAGCTGTATTCATCATCGAGCTTTTCTCCAGGCACTTCAAAGACGTCCTGCAAATCGATAAGTGGAACAACATTGCCCCGGAAATCAATCACTTTTTTATTATGGGCCGACATGATATTCGATTTCTTAATTACAGCAGTTTCGATGATCGAAGACAAAGGTACTGCATATTTTTCTTCTTTGATTTCTACCAGCATGACGGAAATTATCGATAATGTGAGCGGAAGCTGGATAGAGAAAACAGATCCTTTGTCAAGTCCTGAATCGATTGTAATATTGCCGCCTAAAGATTCAATCGTATTCTTGACAACATCCAATCCTACTCCCCGGCCCGATACATCTGAAATTTTGTCTGCGGTGGAAAATCCGCTTTCCATGATTAACTGATATACTTGTTTTTCTGTTAAATTTTCGGCCTGGTCGTTGGTGATGACACCATTGGACACTGCTTTGTTTATCACTTTTTCACGATTGATGCCGGCTCCGTCGTCACTGATTTCGATAAACACATGGTTGCCGCTATGATACGCGTTCAGCTTCAAAGAACCTTCCCGCGGTTTGCCTTTTTGCTCTCTTATGTCCGGTAACTCAACACCATGATCAAGAGCATTCCGAATCAAATGGACAAGTGGATCACCGATTTCATCTATCACCGTTCGATCCAGTTCTGTTTCAGCACCCTCGATTTCCAGATTGATTTGTTTCCCTAAGTCTTTCGCAAGCTGCCGCACCATACGCGGAAATCGATTGAATACTTGATCGATTGGAACCATCCGCATGTTCAAAATGATATTTTGCAAGTCTCCGGATATCCTGGTCATCCGTTCGACTGTTTCTTGCAGTTCTACATGCTTTAAACTGTCCGCAATCTGTTCCAGTCGTCCGCGGTCGATGACCAACTCTTCGAACAAATTCATAAGAGCGTCCAACCGATCGATATTTACTCTGATTGTCTTGTTGCTCACCGGCGCTTTTTTCGCAGTATCTTTTTCCTGCTTGGCAGGTGCCTCTGCTACTGCTGTCGCTCCGCTTCCCTCCGCTGCTTCTTGTGTATCCACGGGGCTGTCGGATTTACCGGATCGTTGATCGATGGAAAATTTTTGCACTTTCACCGATTCTATTTCGGATACCTTCATCACTTTCTTCTCTATTTCTTCCGCTTTTTCTTTAGTCACCAACAAAACGGTAAAGGATTGTTCAAACAATTCTTCCTCTAGGTCCTGGACAGTTGGATCCGATTTGATGACTTCACCTGATTGCTCGAGGATTTCGAAAACCATGAAAACTCTTGCAGCTTTAAGCAGGCAATCCTCTCGTAATGTTATATGTAACTCCAGGTTTTTATAGCCTTGGTCATTTGATTCCCTCAAGACAGTCAACTCAAATTCATCAAGGGTGGAAGCCAAATCGGACGCAGAGGAATTTTGGACGGGTTCCGAAGCTGGTACAGCGGCCTTGCTGCTGTCTTCCGGGATGGACTCGCCTCGTTCTATGGCATTCAATTGCTCAACCAATCGTGCGACATCTTTGCTTCCCTCACCTCCGGAAGCAATGTCGAGGACCATTTCCTCCAGTTGGTCCACCGCTTCGAAAACGATATCCAGGATTTCCGTAGTGACTGTCAACTGGTGATTGCGCACGGCATCAAGTACATTCTCCATTTTGTGGGTCAGATCTGCTAAATCCTGGTATCCCATAGTTGCCGACATTCCTTTCAACGTATGGGCGGATCGGAAAATCTCATTGACCATCGTCAAATCGGAAGGATTTTTTTCCAGTTCCAGTAAGTGGTCATTCAAAGACTGGATATGCTCCTTGCTTTCATCAATAAATACCTCTAAATATTCATTCGTTTCCATGGTTCATTCCCCCATTTGCCTAAAATTGGTCTACCAAAGCATTGCTAATATTCTCAAGATCTTCCACTCTGTCGACACAGCCTGTTTTCACAGCAGCCTGCGGCATTCCATACACGACTGAGCTGGTTTGGGATTCAGCGATCACCACCGTATCGGCAGCAGCTTTTTTCATTTGGACTATTCCAGAGGAGCCATCTGCCCCCATTCCTGTCATCACCACTGTAATCATTTTATAGAGCGTTTGTTTTGACAAAGACTCAAACAGGATATCAACAGAAGGCCGATGTCCTTTGTGTGGCGCTTCCTCCGTTACATGGGCTGCCAACGTTCTTCCGACTTGCCTCACCCGTAATTGATACCCGCCGGGTGCGATATACGCGGTGCCATTTTGCAGGACTTCTCCGTTTTCCGCTTCTTTGATATGTAGTTGGGACAAGGAATCAAGCCTGTTAGCCAACGACTTAGTGAAGTTAGGCGGCATATGCTGGACAATCACTATCGGAGCAGGAAAGTTTCCCGGGAGGCGGGTCAACACCTCATGCAACGCTTTCGGCCCCCCTGTAGAAGTTCCGATTGCAACTATCTTTTTTAGCGGCTGCTGTTTTGGCACCTTTATCGGCTGCGGTGTGACAGGACGTCCTGCAAACTCATTTCTCTTCCTGTCGTTTACTCTTACTCCAGCCGCGTGGTAGACCTTGTCGATGATTTCGTCTCTGACATTGTTGATATCCAAGGAGATAGAACCGGAAGGCTTGGCGATAAAGTCCACCGCGCCAATTGACATGGCCTCCAAAGTGCTGTCAGCGCCCCGGCTTGTAAGACTGGAGAGCATCACCACAGGCAAAGTCTGTTTCTCCATGATCCGCTTCAACGTGCTGATTCCATCTAAAACCGGCATTTCGATATCCAAGGTAATGACATCGACAGCCAAATTCTCCAGCTTGTCCAATGCATCCTGCCCGTTACGTGCGGTTCCGGTCACCTGCAATCGCGGGTCGGAATTCAATATATCCGATATCATTTTTCTCATGAATGCTGAATCATCTACCACCAGTACCCGTATCGGTTTCATGTTAACTACCTCTCTTTGATGAAATGTGTAAGCTTTTTGATAAAGGAAGAAGACGTTCGCCTGCCACCCGGCAAATCACCATCAAGAAATAAATCCGCCATCTCCCGTACAGCCTTGGCTGCAGCGGTTTTTGGGCTTTTTTCTACAAAGGGAGTCTGACTGATGACTGCCTGGACCACCGCTTTATCTTCAGGCAGCATCCCGAGGACGGCTAATTCTTTTCCTAAAAACTGACCAGCAACACGCTGAAGCCGGGCTGCAGTTTGTTTGCCGACACGCTGATTCGGAATTCGGTTGATCAGTAAAAACAACGGCAATACCGGGTCTTCCCTTGTGATATGTTTGATCATCGCGTAAGCATCTGTAAGGGAAGTCGGTTCAGGAGTGGTTACGACAATCGCTTCATCTGCCGCCATCAAAAAATTGGCGCTTCCTTCCGTTATGCCCGCCCCCATGTCGAATACAATAAAATCGAACAAACCTGTCAGCATTTCATATTGACTGATAAAATAATCAAACTGGTCATCGTTCATGGAAAAAATGTTCATCAGTCCCGAACCAGCAGAAATATAGGCAAAAGAGTCGGATATACGTTCAATGACGTCGTCAATCGGCAATCTTCCTTCAAACATATCGACAATGGAAAGCTTGCTGGTTTTTCCTAACAGAACATCGATATTCCCCATGCCGATGTCCAGATCAAACAACAATACACTTTTTTGTTTCTTGGATAGGGACAAACAGAAATTCAAAGCAAAGTTGGACTTACCCACTCCACCTTTTCCGCTGACGATAGCGATTGTTTTTGCCTGTTTTGGATTCCTCGATGCCTCTACTTTTCTTCGTAAATTAGCAGCCTGATCATACATCGGCAAACCCGCCAACTATCAACTTCGCAAGTTTTTTGACATCGACCGACTCGATATCATCCGGAACATCCTGACCGGTGGTGAGATAGGCGATCCCTTTGCCGGAAGTCAAAGTCAAGCCGGCCATCGCTCCATAACTCGCTGTTTCGTCTTTCTTTGTAAAAATCAATTGTTTGATCGGCACTTTTTCAAATTGCCGGTAAATCTCCATCAAATCATCGCTTTTGGCAGCGAGGGATAAAACCAGATATGTATCGATATCATGGTTCAAGTCGATGATTTCCGCTAATTCATTTACGTACTTTTCATCTCTGAAATTCCTGCCCGCCGTATCTACCAGCACCAAGTCAAAATCTTTGAATTTTTCTCTTGCCGAGCGATAATCATCAAGGTTGTAAGCTATTTCAATCGGTACATCCAAAATCCTCGAGTACGTTTTCAGCTGATCGATCGCTGCAATTCGATAGGTATCTGTCGTAATGAAGGCAACCTTTTTGTTATCTTTCAATACACTATTTGCTGCGACTTTGGCAATGGTGGTGGTTTTCCCTACACCGGTAGGTCCTACAAAATGAACAAATTTTTTGTCGTAGGAAATCCCCTCAAATGCATCTTGCTGAAATTTGCTTTCCAATTCTTCTGCCAAAAGCTCCACAAAAGAATCCCTGCCAGCTTCTGGATTCCGCTCATACATACTCGAAACCAAATTTTCAGCTGTTTTTTCTTCCATATCCTGTTTGAGCAAGTGTTCATAAAACAACCGGTAAGCGGCAGGGTATTGAGGCAAGCTTCCCGTATTGCTGTTCAATTCAATCAAGCTCTTCAAGTCTCTCAATTCCTGTAATAAGCCCTGATCTGCTTTGACGCGATCAGATTCCTTCCCTTTCACCTCTTTTATAGAGGCCGCCGGTTTTATTGCTTGCTGATCCGTTTGTTTGTGTCTTTCCGGCTCCTTGTCCAATGCGGCAACCACTTCTATGTTCCTTTTTTTAAACAAACCCAAAAACCCGCCAGTATGGATCGCCTTCGAATGCAGGATGACCGCATCGGCCCCCAGCTCTTTACGGACTTTCTGCATAACTTCCGGCATTGTCGGTGCTGTAAACTTTTTCACCTTCATGCGACATTCACCACCCCTATGCTTTGTACTTCAAGGTTTGGTTCCAATTCATTATAAGAAAGCACAATAACCTGCGGAAAGTAACGATCGAGCAATTGCTTTAGATACATCCTGATGGAAGGAGCACATAAAATTATCGGTGTTTCTTCCCGAAGCGATGCCTGTTCCACCTGTTCGGTCACAGATCGGATTATCACCTGCTGTGTATCCGGATCTAATGATAAATAGCTGCCATGTTCCGTTTGCTGCACATTCTCCGCCAATACCTGTTCTACATCGTTTGAAATGGTAATCACCCGAAGCATACCACTCTCATCGACATACTGACTGGTTATTTGAGAGGCAAGAGACTGTCTTGCATATTCAGCCAACAACTCGGTATCAGTAGTCATCTTGCCAAAATCAGCAAGTGTTTCAAAAATAATCGGCAGATTTCTAATTGAAACATTCTCACGCAACAGCTTAGCCAAAACTTTTTGGATATCTCCAGTAGACAATGGTTCTGGTGTCACTTCCTCGACCAAAATCGGATAACTTTCCTTCAAGTGGTCGATAAGCTGTTTTGTTTCTTGCCTGCCAAGCAATAGATGCGCGTGCTGCTTGATCACCTCGGTGATATGGGTAGAAACAACCGAAGGCGGATCGACAACCGTGTAACCTGAGAGTTCTGCTTCGTCTTTCAATTCTTCGCTTATCCATTTTGCCGGCAGTCCAAAAGCAGGTTCCTGTGTATCTATTCCTTCTATTGTATCATCATCGATACCTGGACTCATTGCCAAATAATGATCCAGCAATAATTCGCCTGTAGCCACTTCATTCCCTTTCACCTTCAAACGGTACTCATTAGGGTTAAGTTGGATGTTATCCCTGATTCTGACTACCGGAATGACCACACCCAGTTCAATTGCCAACTGACGCCGGATCATCACCACCCGGTCAAGTAAGTCTCCTCCCTGACTGGTATCTGCTAGAGGAATCAACGCATAACCAAACTCAAACTCGATTGGGTCCATACTTAACAGCTGGACAACATTTTCGGGAGACTTCATATGATCGGTGTCCGCTTCCTCTTCTTCTTCGACCGTCGGCAAATCCGGCTGCTCCAACTCCTTGGAAAGCCAGTACGCTCCAAAAACGAGGATGCCGGCAATCATTGTCGTCAGCAAAAAATTGATCGGAGTCAAACCAAGGAAGAAAATGGTGCCGGCTGCTATGTACAACAATTTTGGATACCGAAAAAGCTGTGTGGTGACATCTGTTCCCAGGTTCCCGTCCGAAGCGACTCGGGTTACCACGATTCCGGTAGCAGTGGCAATAAGCAGTGCCGGTATTTGACTCACCAGGCCATCCCCTACTGTCAACTGCATATAGGTGCTGATTGCTTCTTGAAAGCTCATATCCATCTGGACCATACCTATGATCAGACCGAATATAATATTGATCAAGACAATGATGATTCCCGCAATCGCGTCCCCTTTGACGAACTTACTTGCACCATCCATCGCGCCGTAAAAATCCGCTTCGTTCTCAATTTTTTCTCGACGCTCCTTGGCCTGCTGCTCCGATATCATGCCCGCATTCAAGTCGGCATCGATGCTCATCTGTTTACCAGGCATCGCATCGAGGGTAAACCTTGCAGCAACTTCGGAAACCCGCTCTGCTCCTTTCGTGATGACAAGAAACTGGATAATCACCAATATGGCGAAAACTACAAAACCTACTAATGGATTATCCCCAATTACAAACGTGCCGAACGTTTCTACGACTCCCCCGGCATCCGCTTTAGAAAGGATGGAACGGGTTGTCGATACATTCAGTCCTAGCCGGAACAGAGTCATCAGCAGCAAGAGTGACGGGAAGATTGAAAATTGCAATGCCTCTGTCGTATTCATGGACACCAATATGACAATAAGCGCTAAGGATATATTGCATAATATGAAAATACTTAATAGCCATCCTGGCAAAGGGATGACCAACATAATAATAATTAAAATGACACCTAATAAAACCGATAAATCTCTGATTGCCATGTAACTCTCTCCTTAAATCACTTACTTGAGGCATTGTGTCCCATTTTATATACATAAGCCAGCACTTCAGCTACAGACTGGAAAAATTCTTCACTGATGATGTCGCCAATTTCGATTTCTTTATATAATCCACGGGCCAATGGCCGGTTTTCCACCAACATAACATCGTTTGCCTTAGCTATTTCCCTTATACGAAAAGCGACATAGTCTACCCCTTTTGCCACGACATAGGGAGCGTCTGCTTTTGTTTCATCATATTTTATCGCGACAGCATAGTGAGTCGGATTGGTGATGACCACATCCGCCTGAGGTATCTCGCTCATCATTCTCCTCATGGCCATTTGCCGCTGTTTTTCTTTTATTTTTGATTTGATTAAAGGATTTCCTTCAATATTCTTGTGTTCATCTTTTATGTCATTCTTGGACATGCGGATACTTTTTTCAAAATCGTATTTTTGATAAGCATAGTCCAGTACTGCAATAAGCAAAAGTGCAATCGAAGCTGCTATTCCCATAGTTACGGTGGTATTCCCGAAAAACGCCAGCGAGCTGTCCACATCCTTTCCAGCAAGCTGCATCATCTCATCTTTCCGCATCCATATTACAGCGAAAGTGATCGCTCCGATAAAAACGATTTTCAATAAAGATTTGACTAATTCCACCAAAGCACGTGCCGAAAAAATTTTTTTTGCACCTTGGATCGGGTTGATCTTACTCAGTTTCGGCTTAAGCGGCTCGCCAGTGAATAAAAATCCTATTTGCATAAAATTGGAGGCAAGGCCAGCAACAATAGCAATTCCCATAACAGGGGCCATTGCTTTGCTCATTTCTATGGTCGTTTCCAAGAAAACTTTGTGGGTGGTTGTTTCGGTTACCTCCCAGTTGATATATTCCGTAAACGAATGTTCATATATTTCCATCATAATATTTTTCAAAAAGCCGCCCAGGACTATAAAAAGAAGAAAGACGAAAAACAATAAAATTGCTGTGTTTACATCCTGACTCTTAGCAACCTGTCCTTTTTTTCTTGAATCCTGACGCTTTTTCGGGGTTGCTTTTTCTGTCTTTTCTCCAGCAAAAAATTGCAAATCCAGCTTTAATTCCAGTTCAAGCACCTCCGAATAGCTGTAACAGACTTTGCATGGTCTGAAGCATCGTTTCAAATAAGTTTTTCACCAATCCTACATACAGACCAAGAAAAGGTAAAAGGACAATAAAACTGACAAGAATTTTCAAGGGAAGCCCCACTACAAAAACATTGAGTTGGGGAACCGTACGGGCGATTATTCCAAGAGCAACATCGACCAGGAATAAACAACCGACCACTGGGATCGCCATTTGAAAAGCGATCAGGAACATCTTGCTGAATGTTTGGGTAACCAGCTCTGCAATAGCTTCGTTTCCCCAAGGGATGAAAGCATCTAACGGAACCGTTTGATAACTGTAAAAGATGCCGTCTATCAACAAATGGTGACCGTTAACAGCCAGCAGAAACAATAAAGCAATCGTATAAAAGTACTGTCCGATCAACGGACTCTGTGCCCCTGTCTGCGGATCGATCACATTCGCGATGGCGAAACCCATCTGAAAATCGATAAAGCCACCGGCAATTTGAAGTGCCGCAAGAATAAGATAAGCCATCAACCCAAGCAGCAAACCGACAAGTGCTTCCTTAAAAACTAATAAGATAAAAGTTTCATCCAATGCTATATCGGGTATGGATATCGTATAATACATAATCCAAGCCAAAAAGAAACTGCTCCCTATTTTGAAATGGGCCGGAATATTTTTATAGGAAAAAATAGGAACAGTCACAAAAAAAGAGGTTACCCTGACTAGTATCAATAAAAAAGCCGGAACACTGGATAAGTTAATTAGATCCAACATCTATTTCAACCTACGAACTGGTTCAGGTTCTGGAAAATATTTGCTGCAAATTCTACCATCCTTGTCAGCATCCAGGGTCCGAAAAACACCAGTCCTACAAGGACCGCCACAATTTTCGGGATAAAAGCCAGTGTTTGCTCTTGAATTTGAGTAGTTGCTTGAAAGATACTGACCAAAAGCCCGACTACCAGTGCCAAAAGCAGCAATGGACCGGTTACCATCAATATCGTGTATATCCCTTGCTGTGCCAGGGAGATGACAAAATCACCGCTCATAAAATCATTCTCCTTTCCCTAGTTAAAATCCGCTCAATAAAGAATGGGTGATCAAGTACCAGCCATCCACCAAGACGAATAGCAGAATTTTAAATGGCAAAGAAATCATTACCGGTGGAAGCATCATCATACCCATGGACATTAAAACACTTGCTACAGCCATATCGATTACAAGAAAAGGAACGAATATCATAAATCCCATCTGGAATGCGGTTTTCAATTCACTGATGGCAAATGCAGGCACCAATGTTGTAAGCGGGATCTCCTCAACGGTTTCCGGCTGATCCATTTGAGCATAATTCATAAACAAAGCCAAATCCTTCTGTCGCGTATGACCGGCCATGAATTCTTTGATTGGCATACTGGCATTTTCATACGCTTCATCCAATGTAATCTCTTCATTCATCAATGGAGACAAAGCTTCCTCGTTAATCTCTTGAAATGTCGGCGCCATGATAAAAAATGTCAAAAACAGGGCCAGCCCGATTAGCACTTGATTGGGTGGCATCTGCTGTGTAGCCAGAGAAGTTCTGACAAACGACAGAACGATGATGATTCTCGTGAAACATGTCATCAAAATCAATATACTCGGTGCCAATGAAAAGACGGTCAGCAGCAAAATCAATCGGACAGAGGTCGATATATTGCCAGGGTCTGAACCGGAAAATACATCTATAAATTCATTCATCGCTATCTTCACCCTTATTCTGTCGGCGGTCAATCAACCTTTTTCTGCCTTGTTTGAGTTTATCCAGCTCCGTCTGGAATAAAGAAGAGAATTGTTGCTGCTCTTCTCTTTCGTTATCGACTGCTGATTTTTTTTTACTTCCCACCACGGAAGTCAGGAAAGTGACTGGGTTGAAATCACTACCCCCGCCATCCGTCCTCATCAGATCTTCCTTCGTGGCTTCATCGGTTATTTCAGACAACATTTCCACGTTGTCTCCGACGCCAATCACGAAAAGTTTCTCCCCTATTCGGACAATTTGCAGCGATTTCTGCGGTCCCAGAGCGATACCGCCAATATTCTCCAATGCCCTGACTTTTTGGAACATTTTATTTTTACGGTTTAAAAATTTCAGCAGAAAGTAAATCAACGCCAAGACCAGCCCAAGCGCCAGTACTAACCGAATGAAGTAATAGAATAATCCGGAAGAAGACTCCTCTGCCGGCTCTATTTGACCATCTTGGTTCCCTTCATTTTCATTGCCTTCTTCGTTTGTCGTTCCTGTGTCTGACTCGCACTCATCACTCTGCGTTCCCACGCAGTCCTTTACACTGGGAGCCGCCGAAAACGAAGCCGGAACAAACCAGAGGGAAAGAAAGACAAATGCCAGCACAAAAAAATTTTTCAACATTTTTCACCACTTGTTTTCAGTCTAATACTTTTTGAATTGCCTCTATTACACGGTCCGCCTGAAATGGTTTGACAATAAAGTCTTTCGCGCCTGCCTGGATCGCATCGATAACCATCGCCTGCTGTCCCATGGCGGAACACATGATGACTTTAGCATCTGAATTGATTTGTTTGATTTCCTTCAACGCGGCAATACCATCCATCTCAGGCATGGTGATGTCCATTGTAACAAGGTCTGGTGTCAGTTCCTTGTATTTTTCGACTGCTTGGGCACCGTCGGGCGCTTCCCCTACTACTTCAAAGCCGTTTTTACTCAAAATGTCCTTGATCATCATCCGCATGAAAGCTGCATCATCTACTATTAATACTCTCTTACCCATTTAAACTACCCCTCTCGAATTCTAGTTCAATTTTTTTATACGATCCCTCGGGCTCACGATATCCGTAACCCTTACGCCAAAGTTTTCATCAATGACTACTACCTCACCTTTAGCAATCAACTTTTCGTTCACATTGATGTCGACTGGTTCGCCAGCAAGCTTGTCCAGCTCGATAATCGATCCAGACGAAAGTTCCAAAATTTCCTGTACAGAACGTTTTGTCCGTCCTAACTCCACTGTTACTTTTAGCGGGATATCCATGAGTATATCCAGGTTGCGCTGCTCCTTGGCAGGTAATTCCGCTTGCTCAAAATTGGAGAATTCGGCCTGCTGGACATCGGCTGCTTTGCTGGATACTTTGCCTCCGATATGTTTCGGCTGCTGGTTCTGAACGCCAGGTGCTGCATTGTACTCGGCCCTTGGTTCACTTTCCGCTTTCGCTGCCGATGGCTGCTGTGCATTTTCCGGCTTGGATGCAGCTTGTTCCTGTTTTGTTTCCTGATTGTTTTCCTCGGCAGGATTCAACAATTGATCAACTAGATCTTTTGCAAAATTGACAGGCAGGAGCTGCATAATATTTGAATCTATTAAATCGCCGATTTGTAATTGAAAAGAAACCTTTACAAGAATATCTTCTGAGTCAATCGGTTTCGTTCCTTGGTCCGATTCCACATCCAGCATGCTGATCGCCGGTGGTGAGATATCGACTCTTTTGGTGAACACGGTCGACATACTGGTCGCTGCAGTACCCATCATTTGATTCATCGCTTCCTGTACAGCGCTTAGATGGATGTCGTTCAATTCCTCAGAAGGAGCTTGTCCGTCGCCACCCAGCATAAGATCAGCTATGATCGCAGCATCTCTTGATTGTATGACAAATAAGTTCACTCCCGAAAAGCCTTCTGTGTACTCCACTTCCACTCCCACATAAGGCTGCGGAAATTCATCCTGCAGATTTTCCTTGTGAATGACAGAAATCGTCGGCGTTGTGATGTCCACCTTCTGGTTCAACAAAGTGGAAAGGGTCGTTGCAGAACTGCCAAAAGAAATATTCCCAATTTCTCCTAAAGCATCTTGCTCGATTGAATTTAAATAATCGTCCACCGGGGGATTTTGAACTGTATTTCCTTTTGTTCCTTGTTCCGGTTCCTCGTCATCCGTGCTCTGCAAAAGAGCGTCGATCTCTTCTTGGGACAGCATATCATCATTCATCATTGTCGTTCCCCCCTTGTATTTCTTCTAAGACTTGGACAGCCATCTTAT
The DNA here is from genome assembly GCF_009602435.1 of Sediminibacillus terrae. Classification (GTDB taxonomy): domain Bacteria; phylum Bacillota; class Bacilli; order Bacillales; family Amphibacillaceae; genus Sediminibacillus; species Sediminibacillus terrae. Next base: position 223,760 of record NZ_VZDQ01000021.1, on the reverse strand, counting down.
TTTTTTGTTTACCAGGCTGTATATAAAACTTCGGTTGTTCATCCACTTTAAGCGTCATCGGCTGGTCGATCGCCTGATCGAGCTGAATGACATCGTCTTTTTTCAAGTTGAGTAAATCACTCACACTGATTGTCGAATCTCCCAGTATTGCTTTGACGTCCACTTCTGCCCTGCTGATTGTATGAGCCAAATCCTCATACTCTTTTGGATCGCTTTCCTTTGTATTCGTCTGCATCCAATAATGGACAGACAACTTGGAAATGATCGGTTCCAAAACGACATGAGGAATACAGATGTTGATCATCCCACTGCTTTCTCCAATGGTGGTGTTCAAGGAAACAACCACCACGGTTTCATTGGGGGACACAAGCTGAAGAAATTGGGGATTCACTTCAAATTCTTCAAACATGGGATCTATATCAATGACTGAACTCCACGCCTCCTGTAAATTTTCCAAGGCCTTCTCGAATAACTGTGACATTAACGTGGTTTCAATCTCAGTCAAGTTTTCCACTTTATTCACGCTGTTGCCTTTTCCGCCCAATAATCGATCAAGCATGGCATAAGCGATATTCGGATTGAATTCAAAAATGATTCTTCCTTGCAATGGAGCCATACTGTATATATTCAAAATGGTCATTTTCGGAATCGAACGAATAAACTCTTCGTAAGGTATCTGGTCGACAGAAGCCACCGAGATTTGCACGTATGTCCGCAGCTGAGCAGAAAAATAAGTAGTCAACAGTCTGGCGAAATTTTCATGAATTCTTGAAAGGCTTCTTATTTGATCCTTTGAAAAACGCAGTGCTCTTTTGAAATCATATACTCTAACTTTTCTTTCTTGTTCTTCTTGCTGTAAGGTGCTCGCATCCATCTCTCCTGAAGACAGAGCAGATAGAAGGTCATCTATTTCGTTTTGGGAAAGTACTTCCTGCGCCATATCCGCCACCTCCTATCAGGAGACTTTCTACCTTATTGTAAAACTTTTTTGATGGTGTAAACATCGACGATATTTCCCTCTTGCATTACTTCATTTAACTTATCCTTCATCATTGCTTCGAGATCGGATAAACCGGTTTTAAATGCTTCCCGGTCCATTTTCGCCAACTCTTTTATCAGGATATTCTGTGCTTGAAATTGGCGTTTTTCTACTTCTTCTTTGGCCTTTTCACTGTCTGTGACAATTTGGAATTGAATGCGGACAAAGCTGCCGTCTTCCAAATCGGTGCTCATTTCTTCTGTCTGAACAGAGTTTTCAACCATTTCATCCAACGACTGTTCATCCGGTTCTTTTTCCTCTCCGTCTGCATTCAATACAAATACCATGCCGGCCGCTCCGCCGATAACCAGCACCAGCAGGACGATGATCAGCGTTTTAATCATTTTACCGCTCATCAACATCACCGGCTTCTTTGACACAGCCCTGCAAACCAATAGTTTGATAATACTTTTGAATCAACATATTAACTTCATTCTCCGTTTCTCTTACAACTAGTTTTTTTCCTGTTACAAGACTGATGGTCGTATCAGGAAAAGATTGTATCTGCTCAATATAAACTGCATTTAAACTGAATTTATCACCATTTAATCGAGTGAGCTTGATCATTTATTTGAAGGGGGCTGTTCACGCCCCCGTTCCCCCTTTTAATTAACGTTTCAGGTTGACCAGTTCCTGCAGGATTTCATCCGAAGTGGTGATAATCCTGGTATTTGCCTGGAATCCTCTTTGTGCTGTAATCATCTCCGTAAACTCTTCTGCCAAGTCGACATTGGACATTTCCAAGGCACCAGAAACAACGGACGCCCCGCCATCTTGTCCAGGAATGACCAAATCATCGATGCTGTCAAAGTTGCCATCATCCGTGTAGACACCTGCGTTTGCAGTCAGCTGATAAGTATTAGCTCCCAGCTTTTGCAAGCCCCCTGGATTCGAAAATTTAGCAAGTCGGATCGTGCCGGCTGTTGTGGCTCCGTCGTCCGGATCCACATAAGTCACTTCTCCAGTTCCCTGTATGCTGAAGCTTTCAGCATCCTCCGGAATCTGGATTTTCCCTAATCCGCCGCCTTCTACTTCTCCCAGCAGATATTTACCATCCGGGTTGACGATATAACCATCGTCATCTAAATAGAAATTTCCTGCTCTGGTAAAGGTCATTTCGTTTCCGCCAAAGGTGAAGTTTCCATCCGCATTGGCATCTTCTCCTAAAACGAACATGCCGTCTCCTTCCAAAGCAAGGTCTAATGCACGGTTGGTTGTCTGACGGTTCCCTACGGTATGTATGTTGTCAATCGAACCTACCTGAGAACCCAAGCCTACCTGAGAAGGATTCACACCTCCACGGATAGCATTCCCTCCTTGCATCACGGGGCCTTCTGCTCCTGATAGAGACTGGCTCATCATATCTTGAAAAGTAACCCGGCCTTTTTTATAACCGGAAGTGTTTACGTTGGCGATATTGTTTCCGATAACATCTAATTTGGTTTGAAAACCGTTCATTCCTGAAATTCCTGCATACATTGAACGTAACATTTAGCACAACATCCTTTTTCAGTATTTTTTATTCCATTTGCCTCATTCACTCAGCAAATTTCGGCCTCCCTTTCGGGTCCAGCCTAATCATCCATAACAATGGTTCCATTAATATTGGTGAATATTCTGCTGCCGGCTTCCGAGCGATCCATGGCTGTCACGACGGTATTGTTTTTCGTGCTTACCAACAAGGCTGCGTGATCAGTCAATACCAAGGAATCTGTTATTCCCTTTTGTTTCGCTTCTCCTACTTTTGCCGTGATTTTTTGCCATAGCTCACTGTCGATTGCAATATTTCGTTCGTTCATACGTTGCTTTGCATGTTTGCTAACCTTTAAACCTTGTACATTTAACAATGCATCTTTAAAATTTGTTTGTTGTTTAGATGTTTTGGTTTTCGTTGAGTTGGGTAATAAGGTTATTGGGTGTTGTAAAGATTGTATTCGGTGCTCCATGTTTATCATCCTTTAGTCAGATGATGGGCTGCTCACCTTTAATACCGAATCCGCATATATCTTTTCACCGTTGCTCAATTCCAATATGGCTTTTCCGTCTGACTGGCTGACTGCGGTCACCTCGCTTGTCGGTGTTTCGATTACTTGGCCTGTCTCTTCATCATACCGGTTATAAGAAACTTCTTTGCCGATTAAATGGCTATATTGAAGAACCGGAGAAATGGTTTGTGAATCAACTAATCGATCCATGGAACTAGACATGTTCGTCATTTGTTCCAGGGAGGAAAAACTGGCCATTTGAGATACGAATTCCTTGTCTTCCATTGGATTCAGCGGGTCCTGGTTTTGCAGCTGGGCCATCAAAATTTTTAAAAATTCGTCTTTTCCTAAATTTGAACTAGTCGTGCCACGCGGCTGCTGGCTCAAATAAAAGGAATTATCTATTTTCGTCACTTTTGTCACCTACACTTTCTCATTCATCAGAAAATCAGAGAAGCTTTTACCTTCCGAGTCTTCTTCTGAAGACTCCCTGGATTCATCCTGCGGGTAGCCGTTTTCTTGTTCTGACTGATCCATGTTGCTGTTGCTCTGCTGCCCATTGTTCCGATTATCTTGTTGCAACAATTGAGCATCCTGTTTCTCGACAACTACTTGCTGCGGGGAGAACATATGCTTGAGCTGATGAAGATTTCCTTCAAGCATGTCCTTGGCTGCTTGGCTCGTCACTGTTATTTTGACGGTCATTTCCCCATTGAGCTGGGTCATCTTCACCATTACATCCCCCAACTGAGCAGGACGCAACTTGATGGAAAGCTCTTTGGTGCCATTGCTTTTCAAGAAATTGCTTTCTTGTATTGCTTTTTGCAATGTTTCTGTCATTTGTTTTTGATTAGCTTCCTGACTCCCTGTTTGGTTTAGGTGGACTACATACTGTTCGAGTTTAGAAACCGGCATGCTGTTGGCATGTTGCTGTGAAAAAGTTGCCTGATTTGTCGACCCATCTTCCGACTGTCTAGCCAAGGCCTGTTTAACCCATTTGCCAATATCTGCTGCAGTTACAGAAGAATTGCCTGGATAACGGTTTTGCGCAGAAAGGTTTTCCCGGCTGCGAAAAGTTGTTACAAGCTGTTGCCAAACGTTTTGCAATTTCGCTTCCCCTTTAAGATTGCTATCCTGGTTAAAAGTAAGTGGCATGGTTGTTTTTCCAGCCGTTTTTTCCTGATTCACCCACTGCTGAAGTAATTGCTTTAGGGCCGTTTCCTGCTCTTTAGTAGGGTTGCCCGCTTCTATTTTGCCGAGAATCACCTTTGCTTGCTCCCAAATCAACTGAAAACCTTGCCTGCTATCTTGATCCACTTTCGTTGCTACTGGGTTAACCAAAACAGCCTGTTGATTTTGAAGCATGGCGACCGCTTGTTCAGAAGTCGTTGGTGAAGCTACGATGGTTTTACTTGATGCCGGTGTTCCTTCAGCCGGATTCGCCTTCTCGATTGCACTCTTGACGCTTTGCGCAAGAACGGCGATCAACTCGGTATTTCCGAGTTCCGGGTAGTCTTCACTAAGCTGTTGCATCGTGGTTTCGTTATGGAGCATTTCAGAAATCACTTCTTGTACTTGTGGAGACAAAGCATCCAATTCTTTTATGTCTTCCTCCGTTAGCTCGATACCCAGGGAGCTCAATGCAGAAAGAATTCCGGCGAGCATACTGTCCTGACTTTCACTTTCATCTTTCTGACCTTCCGAATTTTGCAGCATCAAGTCTTTGAAAGCGGTACTCAGCCCTAACATGCTGGTATTATCTTCCGAAGTAGATGGTTGGGTCAGTGGTACGTTCGACTGGACGGTTAACATTCCGATACTATTCACTGTTTCACCTCCTTTCAGTGTTATTGCGCTTCCCCAGCTGCGTATGCATTTGTCAGTCTGGCAGCTTCATCTGCATCCATTTCGCCAAGGATTTCACCCAAGGTCTTTTTGGACATTTGTTCCATGACCGCCAACGCTGTATCATCCTCTAAATTAGCCAGTATTCCCGCGGCTCTTTCTGCCTCCATGTTTTGAAAAGAGGTCGAAATATCATTTATGGGGTCGGAAGCAGTTTCCTCGGTTCCTTCTTCCTTTGTTTCCAGCTGTTGGTTGAGCGTGTTGATTTGTTCGTTCAAATCTTCCACATCCGCTTCTCTTGCTTCCAATTCCGATTCCAATTGCTCGATTTGTTCATCCTTGCTTTCGATAGCAGCAGTCAATCGTTTTTGCTCTACATCTCCGCTTTCTCCGCTTTCTTTTTCCTCTTCAGAAACCAACGAAGAAACACCTGGCACTTGATTTGCATACTTTTTGGCAAATCCAGCGACATCAATCCCGGCAGCAATCATAATGATCGTTGCGATTGTCGCTGCCAAGATCAAAGGAATTAATATAAATAACAACCATTGAAGGATTCCTGGTTTCTTTTTTTCATACTCGGATGTACTAGCCATAACTCACCAATCCCTGTTCTTGTTAAACTGTACAGTGGATATTTCGTCCATCTGCTTTGATTCTTCAGCTTTGATGATTGCCTGCTGTTTTTCTTTCTTCCGTTCAATCATCCGCTCAAATTTCTTTGTTTCGACATATGCAGCAGTAAGTTTATCCTGCTTTGCTTCCATATCCCTTCGGGCATTGCCGACTGCCGTCTGCATACTGGAGATTTTCGTCTTCAATTTTGCTATATATTCAGAATGGAAAGTCAAATTCCCCACAGATGCGGGAGTTTCACCGATTTCACGCTGATATGCCACTTCCGCATCTTCTTTCTTCTTCAAAAGCAAATACATTTCCGAGGCGACGTCTTCAAAGTGTTCAACTGATAACTTGTAGTCTTTTTGAGCCGTTTGCTTTTCCCTATCTCTTAAATCCAATAATTTTTCAAATGTTTTTGCATCTGCCATTACACCTTACCACCTGCTACTAGATTAGAAGCTTGCAAAAATGCTTCTTTACTGGAGAATTTTTCGTCCGTTCCCTGCTTCAAATATTGAACCAGTTTCGGCTGAAACTGAATCGCCTCATCTATCTCCTTGTTCGTACCACGTTTATAGGCCCCTATCTGAATCAATTCGTGATTCTCTTCATAGGTAGCGAGCAAAGACCTGATCTTAGCGGCAACTTGGTATTGTTCAGGTGATATTACTTGCGGCATAACCCGGCTTACTGACTTTAAAACATTTATTGCCGGAAACCGGCCTTGTTCGGCAAGTTTGCGATCAAGTATGAAGTGGCCGTCCAGTATCCCCCGGACCGTATCGGCAATAGGCTCATTCATGTCATCGCCATCCACCAGCACCGTGTAAAAAGCAGTGATGGTACCTAGCTCACTAGTGCCTGCCCTTTCCAGCAATTTTGGCAATATTGCAAACACGGAAGGCGTATATCCTTTTGTCGTCGGCGGCTCTCCTGTCGCAAGCCCAACTTCACGCTGAGCCAACGCCACCCTGGTCACGGAATCCATCATCAGGTTGACATTGTATCCTTGATCACGAAAATACTCACTGATGGCCGTTGCTGTATATGCTCCCTTTATCCTCATCAATGCCGGCTGGTCAGAAGTCGCCACCACGACGATTGACTTACGCAGACCCTCTTCGCCAAGATCATTTTCGATAAACTCCCGGACTTCTCTTCCACGCTCGCCGATCAACGCAATCACATTGATATCTGCTCCGCTGTTTCTCGCAATCATTCCCAAGAGCGTACTTTTTCCAACACCGCTTCCAGCAAATATTCCTACCCTTTGTCCCTTTCCTACTGAAAGCATGGTATCGATCGCTTTCACCCCTACTTGGATAGGTTCGTCAATCGGCGGACGCAACATAGGATTGGGCGGTGACTGTTCAGAAGGATAAGAAGCCAACCCTCTCGGCATTTGTGATTTATCCAGAGGATTTCCCAAAGAATCGACCACCTTGCCGATCAATCCTCTTCCTACTTTTATGGATAAAGGCTGACCAGTTGCTTCGACCATGCAACCAGGTCCTATGTTTTTCAGCTGTGAATAAGGCATGAGTAAAACTTTCTCGTTATGGAAACCGACAACTTCTGCCAGAATTGTTTCATCCTGGTGTGTGCTGGCATGAATGTAGCAAACATCGCCAATGCTTGCTTCTGGTCCTTGGGATTCAATCATCAGACCAATCACACGGTGGATTTTTCCATAGCGCTTATAACTATCGAACCGTTCGATCACATCAAGGTATTTGTCAATCTTCATCTGAGTTCTCCCTTAACGCTTCAAATAATTTTTCCCTCAGTTCAATCAACCGCGTATCAACACTTGCATCAATTCTTCCAAATGTCGTTTCGATGATACAGCTTCCTCTTGTCAGCTCTATGTCAGGATAAAACTGGAGTTGCGCTTCTCCGACCACTATATTTCGCAATTCGTCCTGCTGACTGATCACAAGTTGGTAGTCTTCGGGATGAATATACATCGCAATATTTTCCTGTTGCTTGGCTTCCTTCAGCACCTGTTTGACAATTCCCAAAAATGCATCCGTGGTTTCCAATTCTTGATGGACAATTTTAGAAGCGGCCTTCATGCTCAAGGTCAAGACTGCATCTTCACTTTGATTGAGGATCGTCTGGTAATCTTGCTGAGCGAGATCGACCAGCTCGCGTGCTTTGTCAACAAATTCCTCATATTCTTTTCGAGCATCCGAACGCCCAGATTCAAACCCAGCTTCATACGCTGCCTGTTTCACTTCTTCATATAACTGCTTTTTTTCGGATTCCCACTTGCTTCTTTCATTCGCAATCTGTCGCTCTGTTTCTTTTGTTAAGAATTCTGCTTCTTCCCTTGCTTTTTTCAAGGCTTCTTGGGCCTGCTTCAATTCTGATTCCGTTTGTTCAAGCCCTGTCTTTGAATTTTGAAGCTCGACTTTTTCTTGTGCAACAACGGGTTTAATCCCGATTATCTTCCTCCTGCTGTCGGGATGTATCGGATGGTTGTTAGACAATCACATCATCCCCTCCGCCACGGGCTATCACAATTTCACCTAGTTCTTCCAATCGGCGGATGACCGAAACAATACGAGATTGAGATTCTTCCACATCCCGCAATCTAACTGGTCCCATAAATTCCATTTCTTCTCTGAAGGTATCTGCCATTCGGGTCGACATGTTGTTGAATACAATGTTTTTGACTTCTTCACTTGCCACTTTCAAGGACAAGCGCAAGTCATCATTCTCTACTTCTCTGATCACCCGCTGAATCGCACGGTTGTCCAATGTAACAATATCTTCGAAGACGAACATCCGCTTTTTGATTTCCTCTGCGAGTTCAGGGTCTTGAATTTCCAAAGCATCCAGAATGGTCCGCTCGGTGCTCCGGTCTACACCGTTCAGCACTTCTACCACTGCCTGGATTCCACCTGTCTGTGTATAATCCTGCGTCACAGTCGCCGACAGTTTCCGCTCTAAAATTTGTTCCACTTCCGTAATGATCTCGGGCGAAGTAGAATCCATGACCGCAATCCGCTTTGCTATGTCAGCCTGCATTTCCTGCGGAAGCTCAGACAGGATCTGGCTCGCCTGCTCTGGATCCAAATAAGACAATACCAGCGCGATTGTCTGGGGATGTTCATTTTGGATGAAATTCAACACCTGTGACGGTTCAGCTTTACGGGCAAAGTCAAACGGCTTCACCTGCAGGGAAGACGTGAGCCGATTGATGATACTATCTGCTTCCGACTGGCCCAACGCCTTTTCCAAAACCGTTTTAGCGTAACCGATTCCCCCTTGGGAAATATAGTCTTGCGCCAATGCTATTTGATGAAACTGATCAAGAATTTGCTCTTTCTGTTCCGATTCAACCTTTTTCACTGAAGAAATTTCCAACGTCAATTTTTCGATTTCCTCTTCGGTCAAGTGTTTATATACTTGCGCAGAAACATCGGGTCCGAGTGAAATCAATAATATCGCGGCCTTCTGTTTCCCTGTCAATTCTTTGTATCTTGCCATAAAGGTTGCCCCCTAATCTTCCGCAATCCAACTGCGAAGCAGTTTCGCAAATTCTTCCGGTTTGTCTTTCGCAAGTTTCTCCAGTTGTTTGGTACGGACCCCTGCTTCCGTTTCCGGGCTTTCTTCAATATCCGGAATGGCGACGGGTTGAGGAACATAGGATTCTTCTGTATATTCGTACTCTTCCTCTTCTTCCGTATTTCTTCTTCTCCAAAGCATCCAAATCAATGCGAGAATGATAACAACCAAAACTCCGCCGACGATGTACATCCAAGCAGGTATGGCTGCTTGCGGCTGGGCGGACGAACCCTGACTTCCATTGAATTCCTGCATTACAATCGATACTTTTTCTTCCGGATTCACCTCGCCATATTCTTCGTCAATCGAAGTAGTGATGATTGAATCAAGGATAGATGAAATCCCATCTTCCACCGTCGCTTCTTCAGCAGCCGATAGATATTCTACTTCTCCTGATTCTTCGTCGACCGATTTCGTGTTATCCACTGCCACTTGTATTCCAAGGTCTCTAACTTTATAAGGACTTTCGACTATTTCTTTCTTTATTCGATTGAACTCATTGTTAATCGATTCCTTGACCATTTCGTAATCGCCGTCCTGCCCTTCCTCACCGGCTGGATAATTGACGACTTCCTCTTCACCGGTTCCTGCGACACCGCCTTCCGGTGTGCCTCCTGTGTAAGTTTCTTTGATGGTCTCCACGCTTACCGGCAAGCCTTCCATATTCTCTTCATCAACAGGTGTCACCAATTCTTCTACCCTGTTTTCCTGAGTGAAATCAATGTCAGCAGTAACGGAAGCAATTACCTTGTTGTTTCCGACTATCATGCCGATCATTTGCTGCACCCGACGTTGAATATCCCGTTCGATATCCTGTTTCACATTTTGTTGATACGTATAGGTGTCCGTATTTCCTGCAGTAGCTGTGTCATTCAAGTCAAAATACTCAAAATTTTGATTCATGATGACGATATTATCTGTAGGAAGGTTCGGAACCGTCTTGGAAACCAAATGATATAAAGACTTGATTTGGCTTGGTTCCAACTGATATCCCGGCTGTGTGTTCAGAACGATCGATGCTGAAGCTTCCAGCGTCTGGTCACTGACAAAAACCGCTTCTTCCGGTTTGTTGATCATCACATTGGCATCCTGAATACCATCGATACCTTTTATGAGATTGGCGATTTCCGTCTGCATCGCATCCAACTGAATCACATCAAACTCATTATCCGTCATCCCCCATGAAGTGTTGTCACTGAAGAACGAATAATCAACATTTCCGCTGTTCGGCAATCCTTGGGCAGCAAGATCGACCAATAGTGTATCAGCGTCCTGTTCAGGAACCAAAATCGTTTTACCTGCATCCTGAAGTTCGTACTGGATCCCTTTTGCGTCCAGTTCTGTTTTTATTTGTCCCACTTCCTCCAAAGACAAATTGTTATAAAGAGGAACCATGTTGCTTTTGCTTGCAAGCAATGTCCCCCCGATAATCAAAAAAAGAACCAACAGGAAAGAACCGATCATGACTCCTTTTTGTCTGGAAGATTTGGAACTCCAGAATTTCGTCAATTTTTCTTTATAGATGTCAATTTTCTGTTTCATTCTCTTCCCCCAAAAAAAACGCACTTTTCCTTACCTGGAGCCGCCAATAAGGAAAAGGACGGTATACTCTATTTGCCTATTTATTTACACCTGCATCCTCATCACTTCATTGTAAGCATCAATTGCTTTTCGCTGCATCTCGACAGCAGTATTCAGTGTGATGCTTGCCTTTTGCGCTGTAATCATGACATCATGTAGGTCATCGATTTCTCCATTGGCTAGTGCCTGTGTTTTCTTATCCGATTCAACCTGATAATTGTTCAATGTATCGATAGCATTTTTCAAGCTGCTTGCAAATTGCCCTTGCGCTTCTCCCGGAGTGGACAGCTTTCCATTCTCCTGTTGTAAAGAAACGGCAGACGGCGATTGTAAATTCCCTACGTTATTGATTGTAACCAAAAGGTATCCCCCATTTCCGGTTTATCATTATTTTCCTATTTCCAATGCTTTAAGGAGCATGCTCTTTGTCGCATTTACAGAAGTGACGTTTGCTTCATAAGATCTTGTGGCACTCATCAAATCGACCATTTCTTCAAGCGGATCAACGTTCGGTAGTTGTACATAACCATTTTGGTCCGCATCTGGATGATTAGGGTTATAAACAAGTTTGAACGGCTCTTCATCTTCCGATATTTCACTTACCCGCACGCCTTGGCCAGGATTGGATGAATTCCCAGAAGCTTTTTGAAGAAAAGATTGAAAGCTGGGTGATTTTGCTTCCAGTGAAACCAGTTTCCTTCGATAAGGTTCATATTCCCCATTTTCGTTCACTGTCGCCCGTGTAGTATCAGCATTGGCAATATTGGAGGAAACAGTGTCCATTCTCAGTCTCTGAGCTGTGAGCGCACTTGCACTAGTATTGAGTGCATTGAAAATGCTCATTTATTATCTTCCTCCTTTTATGACTGTTTGCAGGCTTGAAAATTTTCCATTCAATCGATCTACCAATCCTTGATAATAGATTTGGTTTTTAGCCAGCTCTGTCATTTCCTTGTCAATGTCAACATTGTTTCCGTTATGGTTGTATGTAGTGTTGGTATTGGAAACGATACGGAAGGATTGCTGTGCAGTATCAGAACCGAAGTCGATATGTCTCGTATCAGTGCGTTTAGTTTGGAAGCCGCTGCTCATTTCATTGTTCAAAACATCTTTGAATGCGACTTGTTGCGCTTTATAACCCGGTGTGTCTGCGTTAGCAATATTGTTTGAAATGGTTTGGTTCTTTAAAGAGGCATAATCCAATGATTTCTCTAAATTGCTAATGGTATTCCCAAAGAAAGACACTTTCTCTTCCCCCTATATTCAATTTGACTTTACTCGTACTGTTTTTATTTTTCTCAGAAACCGTCATAATTTGGCTTTCAATATCGAATATTGTAATTTAATTCTAATTCTGTGTCTATGCAATTTACTGATAATCTGACTTTAGGTCTGTAAAAAATCGCCTACTTCTAATACTTTAGTCTCATTTCCCATCCTATAATACCCAAACCCCCTCCTATACGTATGTGTCGAACCATGTCTTTTTTCCTTTGCTTTTATTATTGCACATTCTTGCACAAATGAAAATATGGTTGGCAAAAAAGAAAAAGAATTCCAAAATCGGACACATTCTCCCTGTACCTGCCCTCCTATGGACCTGGGTAATTAGACACAGGAATTCATTAGAGCACATATTTGCACCCGGCAAAAAACTTCCCATTTAAGATCGGGATTGATGATACAGTTCATTTCGGTTTATTCATTTTCAAATGGTTTTTTGAAGTGATCGCTGTCTTCGTGCTATGAATACTAGGGGGATACAGCCAAGGTTATCGGATATCGGGGGGGCTATCATCGTTTTAACACTGTTTTCAATCAGGTTTATAGTCTTTACCAGGAGCATGAAATGCTATACTTACTGAAACGGCCGCGCCCGTGAACAAAAAAGTCATCACAAAAAAACTTCTTGTCGAAATGACAAGAAGTTTTTTCAAATGAACCCAATCAATTGGATCTAATTTTTTCTAACTCTACAAGGAATTTATTGTTCAAAACTTTAATATAGGTACCTTTCATACCAAGGGAACGAGATTCGATCACTCCAGCACTTTCCAGTTTCCTTAATGCATTGACGATGACAGAACGGGTGATGCCCACTCTGTCGGCTATTTTACTAGCCACCAGCAAGCCTTCATTTCCATCAAGCTCCTCAAAAATATGCTCGATCGCTTCAAGTTCGCTGTAAGACAGCGAACTAATCGCCATTTGAACAACCGCTTTGCTTCTGGCTTCCATTTCGATTTCTTCTGTTTTTTCATGGAGGATTTCCATCCCGACGACAGTTGCTCCATACTCAGCCAACAAAAGGTCATCCTCACTAAAACTTTGGGTCAGCCTGCTTAGAATCAATGTACCTAACCGCTCGCCGCCTCCGATAATCGGTACAATTGTCGTAAGACCCTTCTGGAACAATTCTTTGTTTTCTACCGGAAAAGCAGTATAAGGGCTGTCTATATCAATATTTGAAGTGGTTTCCTGAATATTGAACAGGCTGTCGGTATATTCTTTCGGAAATTGTCTTTCTTCCAACATTGATTTCATTCTTTCATTCTCAATTTGCTGATTGATAGCGAACCCTAATAGTTTCCCTCTGCGGCTGACGACAAAAATGTTTGCCGTAATGATATCTCTTAGCGTGGCAGACATCTCATTGAAATTGACTGACTTTCCTGTAGTTTTTTGTAACATTGAATTGATTTTTCTGGCACGATTTAATAAATCCATTGTTATCCTCCAATCTAGTATTTACAATATATACTGGCTTAAATCCTTATTTTTGGCGATAGTGCTCAGTTTTTCATCAACATATTGCGGAGTTATTTCAATCTTCTCCATATTGATATCCGGAGCTTCAAAAGACAAGTCTTCCAGCAATTTCTCCAAAATAGTGTGAAGCCTTCGTGCACCAATGTTGTCTGTTTCCTGGTTAACATTGAATGCTACTTCGGCGATTCTAGTCACAGCATCGTCCGTAAATTCGACTTTTATACCTTCGGTTGCCAGTAGGGCTTGATACTGTTTCAGTAATGCGTTGGATGGTTCCGTCAAAATGTTGCGGAAATCCTCAATCGACAATTTATCAAACTCTACCCTTATCGGGAATCGTCCCTGCAATTCTGGTATCAAGTCTGACGGCTTTGCCATATGAAAAGCCCCGGCAGCGATGAACAAAATATGATCAGTCTGGACAGGTCCATGCTTTGTGACCACCGTCGAGCCTTCCACAATCGGCAGGATATCACGCTGTACTCCTTCACGGGACACATTTGCCGACTGGTCACTCTTGCCAGCTACTTTATCAATTTCATCGATAAAAATCATACCTGACTGCTCCACTTTTCCGACTGCATCTTGCGCTACTTCGTCCATATCGATTAGTTTTTGGGCCTCCTGCTGGGTCAATACCTTTCTTGCTTCCGAAACGGACAGTCGCCGTTTCTTTTTCTTTTTCGGCATGAACTGTCCAAGTGCATCCTGCATATTCATCCCCATTTGTTCCATGCCCGATCCTTGTAACATATCGAACATGGATGGCGTCTGTTCATCCACTTCGATTGTGACCATCCTGTCTTCCAATTCACCGAGGTCGAGCTGGTGCCGGATGCGTTTTCGTCTGCTTTCGATTTCCTGATGGTCGCTCTCCTGGTCTGCCTCTTGATTTTCTGTGCCTTGCTGCGGGAAAAACATTTCTAGCGGGTTTTTAAAATTGTTCTGCTTTTTCTCTTCTGGAACCAGTATTTTGACAAGTCGTTTATTCGCCTGTTTCTCTGCTTTATCCATCACCGTTTCCATTTTCTCTTGCTTCACCATGCGAACTGCCATTTCAACCAAGTCACGTACCATCGATTCAACATCGCGACCTACATATCCGACCTCGGTGAATTTCGTGGCCTCCACTTTTACAAATGGTGCTCCAACAAGCTTTGCCAGCCTTCTGGCAACTTCTGTTTTCCCTACACCGGTCGGTCCAATCATCAAAATGTTTTTCGGTACGATTTCATCACGCAATTTGTCATCAAGCTGCATCCTTCTATAGCGATTACGCAGTGCTATTGCTACAGATTTTTTTGCGTTGGTTTGACCAATTATGTACTGATCGAGTTGTTCGACAATTTGCTTTGGAGTCTTATTCAGCGCCATTAAAGTAAGCCCTCCTTTAATCCAGTACTTCTAGGGTTATTTGATCATTCGTATACACACATATTTCTCCGGCCACTTCCATGGCAGCATGGGCAATAGCTTTGGCAGACAGGTCTTTGGCATGACGAGTCAATGCACGGCCTGCACTTAAAGCATAGTTTCCACCTGAGCCGATTGCCAGCAATCCATCGTCCGGTTCAATCACTTCCCCCGTTCCGGATACCAGAAGCATTTCTTCTTTATCCATGACAATCAACATAGCCTCGAGTTTACGCAGTACCTTGTCGCTTCGCCACTCTTTGGCTAACTCTACCGCTGCTCTGGACAGATTTCCATTATACGCTTCCAACTTCCCTTCAAACTTTTCAAACAAAGTGAAAGCATCCGCTACCGATCCGGCAAAACCCGCCAATACTTTCCCTCTGTACAACCTGCGGACTTTTTTGGCTTTATGCTTCATGACGACCGCATTCCCTAAAGTAACCTGACCATCTCCGCTCATTGCACATTGTCCATTGTGGCGGACAGCGAATATAGTCGTGGCGTGGAATTGTTGTGACTCCATCCAGCCTTACCTCCTCTACGAATCATTCTTCTGCTTCGCCCTGGGATGAGTATTCATATAGATATTGCGAAGCCTGTCTTTAGTGACATGAGTATAAATCTGGGTCGAAGATAAATGTTCATGGCCCAGAAGTTCCTGAACCACTCTTAAATCCGCTCCTTCATTCAACATATGTGTAGCAAACGTATGTCTCAATTTGTGAGGATGAAGATGGATGGTCAAAGCAGCTTCTTTCACCATCTTTTCCAGTACCAGTCTTACCCCCCGCGGAGTCAACGGATTTCCCCTGGCGTTTAAAAAAACGGCAGAAGATGGCTTCGCCGTTTTCTGTAACAGTTGATTCCTACCATCGTTTATATAGTTTTGCATGGCGGTTTCTGCAAAACGACCAAATGGCAGGTACCTTTCTTTCTTGCCTTTTCCCGTTACCAGCATAGTACCAATGTCGAAATCAATGTCCTCGAGACTCAACCCTGTACATTCACTTACGCGTATTCCAGTAGCATAAATCAATTCCAGAATTGCCTGGTTTCTTTGGCCAAGTGGGCTGGTCAAGTCACTGACATCAAATAACCGTTCCAACTCTTCTGCATATAAAAAACCTGGTACGGGCTGGTCAGTCCTCGGGAGTACCACCTGTGAGAAAGGATTAGCTGTGACATGATTTTCCCGGTCCAGGAACTTGTAAAAACTGCGCAGACTCGAAATTTTTCTGGAGACGCTTCTCCTGGATAACTTCTTTTCATATAAAGCAGTCAAATAGGTCCTAACTACATGATAATCAATTTGTTCCAATTGACCGATGGATTCCTGTTTCAGAAATTCATAAAAATTATCTATATCACTTTGATAATAATCAATTGTGTATTGGGAAGCGTTCTTTTCAATTTGTAAATATTCTGTAAAGGCTTTCTTTGCTTCAAACCAGTTCAGCATTTCCCCACCTCGCTCAAGGCGTATAAATAGTAACACAAGTATCCCAGTCCATGCAATAAATTTTACTAAATTGTAACAAAATTCTGAATTGTGCCTTCTGTTATCCCATTGTCTTTATCATAACAGTAGGGCGGCTGTGGTTGAAAGGAATTTTCGACAACCTTCGCAACAACAGCCTGAAACTTTCCCTGTCAAGTAAAGCTTCTTACAGAACGGTAATTATAGCTGGTAAATTTACACGTGTCAACTCAAATCCTCTGGTCTGTTTTCGAGAGAAGGCATTGATTGTCTTTTTTCTTCCAAAATACCGATTTCTTCAATCTTTTGTTTTGTTTCGGGAGTCCCCAAGTCATAAATACGCTGATAAATATTTAACATCTCGTCATCATATTTTTTTCTTTCCTGGTCTGCCTTCACTTCCTGGAATGGAGCCTCATAATGTAATTCCGCTGAACGGCTTCCTGCTAAATGTTGTTCATGGAACAAATTCTCCAGGGTGAGCTTGTCTTCATAATCAGCTTCGATTTCGTATTCGACACTGTTATCATAAGCAGGGGTCGGTAGAACTTCTCCGGTATCCACCTTCACATAATATTTTTTGTTTTCAGACATATTATCCCTCCTATTCATTATTTTCATACCCTGTTCGCAGAGAAATGTAACTAAGAAGTTTTTTAGGAGGTCCATATAACAGTGTGCTTTTTTGCAGACTATCCGTTAGACGCCGGGAGGAAAAGTGGTGAAAACAGAAAGTGTACCCGCCACCAAGAAGATATATTTGATGCAACAAATGGTGCAGGCATCTGTTTAACATAATCTACAGGCAGAATGCGCACCTCCTGTGACAACCCCTGCCATACCATCATTACGCGGGAGTGACATTCTTTGCCCGGGGATAGGCGGTGCAATTAAACGGGGCAGTTCCTGCCGATAGTTAATTAAACATAGAATTGGAAATGTCAATCCTATTCGTTCGTTTTTTCTTAAGAATTCAATTAAACTTCTTTTTTTCCTGTTACTTGATGCGCGCTTCGTATCGGAGTGGAACACGATTCATCAGAGAAAGATAAGAATGGTTTGCTTTTTTTAACAAAAACCGAACGAGTTAATCGTTCGGTTTCTATGTTGGTCGCTATGCTTTTGTCTCAAGCTTTTTCTTTCATCAATTTTGTGTCTCTTCCTTATAGTCACAATTCGTGCATTGTATCTGTGTACCTTTTTTCGATTTTTTCTCTACCAGCAAGGAATCGCATTTTGGACATGGACGAGCAATCGGCTTATCCCAAGAAATAAAATCACACTCTGGATAACGATCGCATCCGTAGAAGGTACGGCGTTTTTTCGATTTTCTTTCGACAACATTTCCTTCTTTACATTTTGGGCACTTTACCCCGATTTCCTTGAGGATAGGCTTTGTATTCCGGCACTCTGGAAAATTCGAACAAGCTAAGAACTTGCCGTATCTCCCCATTTTGTAGACCATTTCATGACCACAGTTTTCACAATCGATACCAGCCGGTTCATCTTTGATCTCTACCTTTTCCATTTCCTCTTCCGCTTTTTTCAGCCGTTTATCAAACCCTTCATAAAATGCATCAAGAATCTTGATCCACTCCGTTTTCCCATCTTCAATGGAATCCAGGTCACTTTCCATTTTAACAGTGAAATCCACGTCGATTATTTCCGGAAAAAATTCACTCAACAAATCGGTGACAATTTCGCCGAGTTCGGTAGGTACAAATCGCTTATTATCGAGGGTGACATAGCCTCTTCGCTGAATCGTATCCAACGTAGGCGCATATGTCGATGGCCTCCCCAGCCCTTGTTCTTCCATTGTTTTGACTAATCGTGCTTCTGTATACCTAGGCGGAGGCTGAGTAAAGTGTTGATTGGGACGGATTTCTTCGGCTTTTATTGCCATCCCTTCCTCCAAATCCGGGAGTAGCTTATCTTCTTCTTTTTTATTATCATCCCGGCCCTCGATATAAACTTTCATGAACCCTTTGAATTTCACTTTAGAACCTGTGGCTCGAAATTCGACCCCTTGATTGACAAGGTGAACGGTCATGGTATCCATCACCGCCGGAGCCATTTGACTGGCAGCGAAACGATCCCATATCAACTTGTAAAGACGATACTGATCCCTGGATAATATGCTTTTCAGCGACTTAGGATCCCGGTTAATCGAAGTTGGGCGGATTGCCTCGTGTGCGTCTTGAGCTCCTTCCGCATTCTTGTTCTTTTTATTGGAACCCAGATACTCTTTTCCAAAGTTCTCTTCGATGTAGGAAGCTGCCTCTTTCTTCGCGGTTTCCGATATCCGTGTGGAATCGGTTCTCATGTAAGTGATCAAACCTGTGATGCCTTGTTTCTTACCGAGGTCTATCCCTTCATACAACTGTTGAGCGACCATCATCGTTTTTCGGGCACGGAAATTCAATTTTCTTGCTGCTTCCTGTTGAAGCGAAGATGTCGTGAACGGCTGTGCCGGATTCCGTTTACGTTCCCGCTTATTTACTTTGTCGACGTTGAACTCTTTTCCTTTTAAGGTTGCAAGAACTCGATCCACTTCCTCTTTGGTGCCCAGTTCCTGTTTTTTTCCATCGATTCCATAAAAGGCACCTTCAAAGGTATCTTTGTCCTTCAAGAAATCGGCCTCTATCGACCAGTATTCTTCAGGTTGAAAGTTGTTGATCTCTCTTTCACGCTCGATGATCATTTTGACGGCCACCGATTGAACCCGTCCAGCACTCAGTCCTTTTTTTACTTTCTTCCATAAAAGTGGACTAATGTTGTAACCGACCAATCTATCCAGAATTCTTCGGGCCTGCTGTGCGTCTACCAAGTCCATATCGATCGAGCGCGGATGTTTGAAAGATTCCTTGATTGCATCCTTGGTAATCTCATTGAAAACGACACGGCAGTCCGAATTTTCATCAATATCCAAACTATGGGCAAGATGCCAGGCGATGGCTTCCCCTTCCCTGTCCGGGTCGGCAGCAAGGTATACTTTTTTTGCTTTTTTTGCAGCACTCTTCAGTTCTTTCAAAACCGGTCCTTTGCCGCGTATGGTTATATATTTTGGTTCAAATGAATTTTCTACATTGATTCCCGTTTGACTTTTTGGTAAATCCCGCACATGCCCCATTGACGCTTTCACTTGATACTTCTTCCCCAAGTAACGTTCAATTGTTTTGGCTTTTGCAGGAGATTCTACAATTACAAGATAATCTGCCATGTTTGTTCCTCCCAAGAGGTATTCTGTCTCTATGTTCAGTAATGATTTTCATGTTTCATGTGTTATTTTGCTGCATTGTCAAAAACTGCAAATGTTTTCTTTGATAAATCTTCCCTATTATTAAATACTTTTTTATGATTTGTCAAACATACAAGTAGTTTTGTTTAGAAAAATCGAAAGCGATTTCTTTTTATTTTGACACAATTCGACTTGTTTTGCTACTTTTTCACTGCCATTCTTCTAGTATATCATAGGTCTTTCGTACTAATTTGGCGCCGTCTTGAATCATTTTATTGCAACCATCTGTTTCAGATTGTGTCGGTGAACCGGGAATGGCAAAGACTTCCCTTCCCTGGTCCAGTGCCTGATCCACTGTTATCAAACTTCCGCTTCTTTCCTTAGCTTCTACCACCAATGTGCCAAATGTCAAAC
Source organism: Sediminibacillus terrae (assembly GCF_009602435.1). GTDB lineage: Bacteria > Bacillota > Bacilli > Bacillales > Amphibacillaceae > Sediminibacillus > Sediminibacillus terrae. The sequence goes on along the minus strand of NZ_VZDQ01000021.1, from coordinate 203,802 downwards.
CACTTATGATCCGGTTTCGTTCCGGAAAATGGTGACGGCGGGGCGGGCTGCCCGGTGGATACTCGGAAATGACAAGCTGTGTTTTAGATAATGTGCGGAACAAGCTTGTATTTGATTTTGGATAAACATGCTGAAACCCTCCACCGAGGACGGCTATCGTCTTCCCTTTGGAGCTTAGTGCCAGGCGATGGGCCATTGCATCTATTCCGATTGCCATTCCACTGACAATCAGCCAATTGTCTTTGATCAAAGGGGTGAGGATACTATTCATTTTAGAGTAGGCTTCATTTGTAGGCTTACGTGTGCCGACCACACTTAAGGAGGGAGTATGGGAAAGTAAATCGATATCACCGCATAAATACAATACTAGGGGACGATCAGGAATGTTTCGTAACATGGCGGGAAAAGCGTTGTCGAGGATAGTGACAGTTTGATATGTTTCCAAGTCTTTTCGTAGTTGCAAGTATACCCGGGAAGAATGGAGATCTTGATAAATAGTGGATGAACGATGGTAAGGAAGGAAAAACAGCTTGTGGAAATCATCCATTGAATATTTATACAATCCTTCCAGTGCAGGATCATGTTCAAGCATCTTTTTGATCAACGATCTGGTGACTCCACTACACCGATGCAAATGGAGTAACTTCAGACGGGTTTCTTTCACAAAGAACCACCTCTTTTTAAAAAGCCGGCCCAAGCGCAAAGCTCGAGCCAGCAATTTTCTTAATGGGTTTTACATTTATCATGCAATCCTTTATCCTTAAGAACGCCAATCAGGGTTTCTCCCATGACTGCAGGCGTTTCGGCAACCTGGATTCCACAATCGTTCATTATTTTGATTTTTTCATCAGCCGTTCCTTTACCACCGGAAATGATTGCTCCGGCATGACCCATTCTTTTTCCCGGAGGTGCTGTAGCGCCACCGATAAAGCCTACTACAGGTTTCGACATGTTAGCCTTTACCCACTCGGCTGCTTCTTCTTCCGCAGTCCCTCCGATTTCTCCGATCATCATGACTGCTTCCGTATCCGGGTCTTCATTGAAAGCTTTGAGTACATCGATAAAATCGGTTCCGTTTACAGGATCCCCGCCTATTCCGACAGCAGTGGATTGTCCGAATCCTTGCTCCGACAACTGATGAACTGCTTCATAGGTCAATGTGCCGGAACGAGAGACAACTCCGATATGCCCTTTCTTATGGATATAACCAGGCATGATACCGATTTTGCATTCCTCCGGTGTGATGACTCCCGGACAGTTCGGCCCTACCAGTCTCGTTTTCTTTCCTTCCATATAACGTTTTACCTTTACCATATCCATTACAGGAATGTGTTCAGTAATGCAAATAGCAAGATCCAACTCGGCGTCAACCGCTTCCATAATAGCGTCAGCAGCAAACGGCGCAGGTACATAAATGACAGAAGCATTGGCACCTGTTTGTTCAACGGCTTCCTGTACCGTGTCGAACACCGGTACTCCCTCGACTTCCGTGCCGCCTTTTTTAGGAGTCACCCCGCCGACGATTTTAGTTCCGTAATCCAGCATTTGCTTTGTATGGAAAAGTGCTGTAGAGCCTGTAATACCTTGCACGATTACTTTGGTATCTTTGTTAACAAATACGCTCATCTTCGTCCGTCCTTTCTGATATTTACTAGCCGGTTCCAAGCCTTAACTAGGACAATAAATAGTTGATGGTTCCGGAATTGTCTTCTTGCACATTACTTAACTGACGAAACGATTTTTTCTGCGCCGTCAGCCATCGATTCTGCTGCAGTGATGTTCAGTCCGGAATCAGCGAGAATTTTCTTGCCCAGATCCACGTTGGTTCCTTCCAAGCGGACAACAAGCGGAATCTCCAGTCCTACTTGTTTAGTTGCTTCGACAACACCTTCTGCGATGACATCACATTTCATAATTCCACCGAAGATGTTGACCAGAATACCTTTGACATTCGAATCAGACAGAATGATTTTAAAAGCTTCTGTAACTTTTTCAGCAGTTGCGCCGCCCCCTACATCAAGGAAGTTCGCCGGATCGCCGCCATAATGCTTGATAATATCCATCGTAGCCATGGCCAAGCCAGCTCCATTGACCATACATCCTATGTTTCCATCAAGTGCAATATAGCTAAGGTCGTGTTTGGAAGCTTCGATCTCTTTTTCATCTTCTTCATCCAAATCGCGGTATTCAGCAACGTCTTTCTGGCGAAATACAGCGTTATCATCAAAGTTCAGTTTAGCATCCAAAGCGAGAACATCTCCATCGCCCGTTGTTACAAGTGGATTGATTTCTGCAATCGAACAATCTTTTTCTTCAAAAACGGTATAAAGTCCAAGCATAAATTTAACCGCTTTTGATAAATATTCTTTTGGAATGTTGATGTTGAACGCCAGTCGTCTTGCCTGGAAAGGAGTCAAACCGACTACGGGATCGATGACTTCTTTAAAGATTTTTTCTGGTGTCTCAGCTGCCACTTCCTCGATTTCGGTACCGCCTTCTTCAGAAGCCATCATAGTTACGCGCGAAGTTGCACGATCCAGAACCAACCCGACATAATATTCTTTCTTAATATCGCAGCCTTCTTCGATTAGTAAACGCTTAACTTCTTTGCCTTCAGGGCCTGTCTGGTGTGTAACCAAAGTCTTACCGAGAATCTCCTCGGCATATGTACGGACTTCGTCCAGGTTCTTTGCAACCTTGACCCCGCCAGCTTTCCCTCGGCCGCCTGCATGGATCTGAGCTTTTACAACGGATACGTTGCTGCCAAGTGCCTTTGCGGCTTCAACTGCTTCATCTACCGTATAAGCAACACGGCCATTGGGCACTGCCACGCCGTATTTTCGCAATAGTTCTTTGCCTTGATACTCGTGAATGTTCATCTTCCATCCTCCCATCAAAATTTCACTGCAAATCCATTGTATAAAAAAACGTCATAAATTGTCTACACATTACCATCACTTATCGATAGATTGCTTAGATACCAGTTTCATAGTTTCCGGTCCGCCCGGTATACAAAAGCAAACACTTCCGCTACCGCCTGGTACAGTTCTTCTGGTATCGTTTCATTGATATTCAGCTCTGCCAGCAACTCTACCAAAGTCGAATCCTCCTGAATAGGAACATCCGCCGCTTCAGCTTTTGCGATGATATTGTCGGCAACATACCCTTTTCCCGCAGCTGTCACTTTGGGTGCAGCAGCTTTGTCGCCCTCATACCTTAATGCTGCTGCTTTTCTTTTTGGTGACTGAGAATTCATATGCGGAAATCCACTCCTTGTTTTCGATTCCATTCAGTTTGTGCAGCTTGAACCAGGCTGCCGGTATCTGATTCCTCAAAAGGCTTCCACTGGACAGAGGTTAAGTGGTAATCCAGTTTCTCCAATCCTTCATGCAGTTTATTTTTCAGTAGAGGAAAAAGCTTTTCCAACTGCTGATTCTCGTTAAACACAGTGATGCGGACCATTCGTTTTTGAATTTGCATATCGATAACCGTTTCCTTCATTTTCTCCAGGTCCAGATAAAAAACAATGTGACAAAAATCAGGGTTTATTTTTCCTGTTTCATCTTTGTTCCCTTCAAAGTCGATTTGGATGTCATTTTGCACCCCGATATGGTCCCCGGGAAGCATTAAATGGACTTGGACTGTATTAACCGTCTCCTGGTGATGGGTCAACTGCAGACCATTCAAGTAATGAAGCAATCCTTCAAACTTCTCGGGGGTCTTATTTCCCCCATCGTAGATTGCTTGAAGGAGAATCGATTTCAACGTTTGCTCTTTCATCGGCATTTCAGCAAGCTGATTGTTCAATAGATTATTCTCATGGTTCACCCCTGAAAAAAGAAAGACCTGTTCCAGCTTTCTCAGAAAGTATTGCTTTGGATCTGAAAGCAGCAGAGTCTGTCCCTCTGTAGAGTCGGACAGTAGTTGTAGCAGCAAGTTCGCTGAAGTCTTGGGAAGCTGCCGATCGATCACCTGTCTGACAAGCTCTATATTTTCACGGGCGGGCAAGTCATTGACGATGAGTTGACGGATAGCTTCCGTAAACTTTTGCGGCAAATGTGTCGAAATGCTAGACAAAAAGTCACTTTTAGAAAGCTGATTCTGCAAGGATGCCATTTTTTGCTTTTCAACTGATGTGAGCTCTGCCTTGACTTGACTTTCTGCCAGGTCTGTCAGTGATACCAATAGCTCTTGAAAACTTTTGGAATGGGATAATTGCATTTGTTGCAATTGATGAAGCCCCTTGGCCACTTCACGAGGTTCCATGTATAAGGCAGGCGTAGCATTCATCTGACCAGTTGACGACTGTGACGTTTTCCAGGAGTTCAGCACTTCTGAATTGGTGGTGGATTCATTTACAACACCAGACTTCCTCAAAACCTGCAGCAAAGTTGTTTCCCCTCTTTTTCTTTCTTCCTGTATTTCCGTTTGCAATAGTTCCATCAGTGGATCGCTTTTTTGGTAGGTGAAACCATTCAACCGATTTGTCAGCGCTTCTCGTAATGTCTGGGAGACCTTATCCCCACTCAGCAGAAATTGGTTGTCTGCCAGCAAAACGCCAAACTGCTGCTCCTTTTTCGCCTGTACTGCTTGGAGAACAGATTCAGTAAGGGGGAGTTTACGGGAAATCATTTCGACAATGAGAGAACGGGCTGCAGATTTGTTCCCCTGACCTTCCATTAGTTGAAATGCCTGAAGAATGGTCTCTTTTTGAAAAGGCAACTTCTTACTTAAGAGTTGACTTAACAGCGCTGTCCTTTCTTTTGTGTTTTTTATCCCCAATTCTTCCAATAAAGCAGCAATACCCTGACTCGATTGATCGGCGGCTGTTCTATTGGAAATGACTTTCAGGCGGATCACCTCTCCGACAGTGGCAACCTGGAACCAGTACTTCCCATTAGCGGTCAACGGGGCTTCAAGCTGTGCTATCATTTGCTTTCCGCCAAATTGAATAGATGCCTTTTGATCCGGATAAAGTTTCACTACTTTCCCTGCCAAAATTTGGCCTGGTTTAACCTTGGAAGCTGCCTGAAAATTATTCTGGCTATGTAAGTTGTTGAATAGTTTAGCAGCGACTTGATTCATCGAAGGCATCTTCTTCCTCCTCTCACTCTACGATTTGCTCACGGACCGGCGAGAAACTCTTCCTATGGCAAGGCGCTGCACCGTATGTTTTCAATGCTTCCAAGTGCGCTTTCGTGCCATAACCTTTGTTTGATTTGAATTGGTACATCGGATAACGATCGTCCAACGAGTCCATCATCCGATCTCTGGTCACCTTGGCAAGGATACTTGCTGCAGCAATCGAAATACTTTTTTGGTCCCCTTTTATGATTGCTTCGACTGTACATGGTACTCCATCGAGTGGAACAGCATCTACGAGAATATGATCTGGTTGAAAAGCGAGTCCCTCCACTGCCTTCCGCATAGCGTGCTTGGAAGCCTGATAAATATTGAGCTTGTCGATTTCCCCACTTTCAACGACTCCTATTCCGTAAGCCTCTGCATGTTGAATGATATAATGGTAATAGTCCTCCCGGGTCTGTTCATTCAATTGTTTGGAGTCATTCAAACCAGGCAGGTAGAAAGATTCCCCCAGAATGACCGCTGCAGCGACAACAGGACCTGCCAATGGGCCCCTGCCTGCTTCATCGATACCTGCTACCATATTACCGAGCTGATGATGTTTTTTTTCAAACACACTCATTTTCACAAAGAGCTCCTGCAGCATGAATTGTTTTTGTTTTCGTTTTTGATAGCCTGCTATTAATTTATGTACTCCCTTACGGTCATCTTGCTTCAACTCGTCAAGAAACGAGTCAGAAACTTGATCCGCTTCCAAGAGCTCCCTGATTTCAGATATTTTCATATCGGATACCAAATTCAATTCCCCCATATCCTTTATATCGACTATATTTTCTGGTAGTGAAGCACAAAAGACATCCACATTACGGATGCCTTTTACAAAACATTTGATCTGGCGAACGCTTTTTGGTCCAATTCTCTTATTCAGGACCCTCTAAAGTCAATCTGCCCAGCCGGCCAGACCGCAGATCCCGTATGATCACTTCTGCCGTTTTCTCGAAATTGACCCTTCCTCCACTTTCCAGACAACCTCTGGAGCCGCCTATTTTTTCAAAGATGACTCCCATGTCATTTTCCTCTTCTAATCCATATCGCTCATGAAGCAGAGAAGGGTAAGCTTCTTTTAGATAGTTGACAATAAAAGCTGCAATATCTTCTTTCGGCAGCAATTGATCTTTAATCGTTCCGATAGCAGCCAGACGATAGCCGACCAGTTCATCTTCGAATTTCGGCCATAAAATACCCGGTGTATCCAGTAGTTCAAAGTCCTTCTTCACCTTTATCCACTGCTGGCTGGTGGTCACTCCAGGCCTGTCTCCGGTTTTAGCTATTTTCCTGTTCACCAGCCGGTTAATCAGTGTTGATTTACCCACGTTCGGAATTCCCAGGATCATTGCTCTGGACGCCCTCGGCCTGACTCCCTTTTTTATTAGCTTTTCCTGTTTTTCTTTGCCCATCTCTTTGGCTGCAGCGATTACCAGCTGTACATCTTGCTTGTTCTGCACATCCACTGCAACTGATTTGATTCCTTCTGTCTCGAAGCGATCCATCCACAGACGAGTGATTGCGGGATCAGCTAAATCCTTTTTCATCAATACACGCATGCGAGGCTTGTTTTGCAATACCTCTTGCAGCATGGGATTTTGTGAGGAATCCGGCACCCGGGCATCAACCAATTCGATAACAAAATCCACTAATTTAAGTTTTTCCTGAACTTCTCGTTTGGCTTTTGCCATATGTCCTGGAAACCATTGAATTGTCATAGTATCCCACCTATTCCTTTCCATCTCTATCAAGAAAAAGCGAAGACGGTTGCGTTCATTATTACCTTCACGCTGTTACGTAAATAAACGGAATCGGTCGAACGGCCAATATAATAACTGGACTTCACCTACCAGTTGATCATAAGAAATCATTCCCAGCAAACGACTGTCCGTTGAGTTGCCCCGGTTGTCACCAAGCACCAATAAATGATTTTCCGGCACCTCATCATATCCGCCCGGCAATTCTTCCAGGCTGAAGTCGACGGTATAGTGCTGGTTGCCCTCCATCATTTGCTTCGCTGACTCTAAAAAGGGCTCTTCCACTGCTTCTCCATTTATATAAAGGGTGTCATCTTTCACCTCTACATGGTCGCCCGGTACTCCTATGACCCGCTTTATATAGTCTTTTTGAGCCGTGGCATGAAACACGACGATATCGAATCTATCCGGCTCACCAACTAGATAATTGAACTTGTTCACAATCATATGGTCTCCATTATGCAACGTAGGCAGCATGGACGGTCCATCTACTACAATTGGAGCGAACAAAAACATCCTGACGATGACAGCCAGCAACCCGGCAATCAAAAGTGCCTTCACCCAATCCAGCCATTCATTCTTTTTTTTGGCCATTATCTTCCCTCCATAAAACAGCTATTCCTGAACTTCTTTTTGTCCGGCTTAGAGAAATAATCGTTCGCCAGATGACCTTGTACACCATCCGATTGCTGATTTACCAATGTATGATAGTTTTCACCAAACCGGTCTAAATACCTATTTTAAGTAGAAAAAAGGAGCTTGACTTTTCAAGCTCCTTTCCTGCATTCAAATTAGCGAATTTCTTTAATACGTGCAGCTTTACCACGCAGGTTGCGTAGATAGTAAAGTTTCGCACGACGTACTTTACCGCGGCGGCTCACTTCAATCTTGTCAATGCGCGGTGAATGTACTGGAAAAGTACGTTCAACGCCTACGCCGTAAGAAATCTTACGAACAGTGAAAGTTTCGCTGATTCCGCCGTTTTGACGCTTGATAACAACGCCTTCGAAAACCTGGATACGCTCACGGTTTCCTTCCACGACTTTAACGTGGACTTTTACCGTGTCACCAGGGCGAAAATCAGGATGATCAGTGCGAAGCTGTTCTTTTGTCACTTCTTCAAGAATATGTTGCATCCTGTTACACTCCTTCCAAACCAATGTTCTTAACTTAAGAATAAAGAAAGCGGAACATTGTTTATCCTGCTTAAACTTTTGTTTAAGCACAACAAATAATATATCATATCCAATGGTCTACTTCAACTATTTATTCATGATTACCGGAAATAGAATCAATCAACGACCAGCAGCTTCACCCTTCACTTGTCATCCAAGCTTTCCAGCCATTGTCTATCCTTCTCGGTTAACGGATAATCGTCAAGCAAATCCTTACGCCGCTGATAAGTTCTTTTCAAGGATTGCTGGCGTCTCCATTCCTCAATTTTGCCGTGGTTTCCCGATACCAGCACGTCCGGTACCCGCATCCCACGAAAGTCGAGCGGTCTGGTATAATGTGGATGCTCCAGCAGACCAGTGGAAAACGAATCTTCCTGAGCGGATGATTCATTACCCAGAACGTCTGGAAGCAATCGGACCACACTGTCAACAACAACCATCGCCCCCAATTCTCCGCCAGTCAGCACATAATCACCGATCGATATTTCATCGGTCGCGATATGTTCCCGAATCCTTTCGTCATAACCTTCATAATGACCACATATAAAAATTAAATGCTCCTCGTTTGCAAGTTCCATCGCCTTTGCCTGATTAAAAGTCTCACCTTGAGGACTCATGAGCACGACACGCGGTTTCACGGATGCTTCCGCTGACAGATGTTCCACAGCATCAAACAAGGGTTGAGGGGTGAGAACCATACCCGCTCCGCCTCCATATGGATAATCATCCACCTTTTTATGCTTGTTTTTCGAATACTCACGGAAATTGACCAGGCGATATTGAAACACATCCGATTCCTGTGCTTTTTTTAATATCGAATGGTTCATTACTCCATCAAACATTTCAGGAAACAGTGTCAGTATATCTATTTTCATTCGTCAAGCAGTCCCTCCATCGGCTCTATGATGACCCGCTTATGAGCGACATCAATGGTTTTCACAATATCCTCTATATAAGGAATCAATAAATCCTTTTTTCCTTTTCTACTGGCCACCCATACATCGTTGGCACCTGGGGAAAGAATCTCTTTGATTTTTCCCACCTGATCACCATCCGTGGTATGAACTTCACAGCCGATGATTTCGTGGTAATAAAATTCGCCTTCTTCCAAAGGCGCCAGTTGCTCCTCCTTTATTCGCAACAGGCCATCTTTCAAGTTTTCTGCATCATTAAGAGAATCATATCCGTTAAAGTGCAATAAATCGAAGTTTTTATGTCTGCGGTGACCATCGACAGTGAGGGCTACCGGGCTCCCTTTTCCATCAGACCAGTATAACCTGCTACCGATTTCAAACCGCTCATCAAAATCGGTAATCCGGACTACTTTTACCTCTCCCTTAATACCGTGGGTATTTACAATTTTTCCAACATTGAACATTTGTTCGCTCATATCTTCACCTGCTATGTAATTTGAATCACGATGCCATCTTTGACGATAATTGCTTTGTTATCGGAGATGTCACCCCAGTTTAATCCTTCTTCAACCTCAACAAGAGTTTCAACTTCTTCTTCTGTTATTTCACTGCCAATAGGCAGGATTACCAATTGTTCCAATTGAAATTCAATCCACTTGATCTTGTCTTTGCGTCGTTTAATTTCCTGTTGGAACCGTTTTGCCACTTCATGCTTGGAAACCCCTTTTTTATTTTGTAGTTTCCGTTGTTCAAACTGCAATTGTTGACACTCTTGTTCAAGCTGCTGTTTATTTTGGTTGAACTGTTCCGCCAGGCTTTCCTTGCTTCTCTCCGTGATTACCTGCTTGACAGGAATCTTCCGAATAATTTTCAATAACAGCCCCTGCCTTTCCGCCATATTGTCCAAACCATATCCGTGACTTGAAAGGATTACCGGTCGTACTGTACAAAAGACCTGTAAAAGCTGTCCCCTGGAGCAGGCTTGTTCTAGAGAGGCAGTGAAAGGATGACAACTTTTTTGAATTTGGAAAAAAGGGAAAGGTTTTCCCCTTCCCCTTTTCACATGATATCCAAATAGATTCGCTTTGTTTCGGCTGAACCGGCAGCATAGACCACCGTCCGGACAGCTTTTGCGATTCGTCCGTTTTTTCCGATCACTTTTCCGACATCATCCTGGTTGACAGTCAAATGGTAAGTCAATCTATCATCTTCTTCCTTGACTGTCACCTGGACATCTTCCGGATGATCAACCAACGGAGCCACCATCGTTTCGATTAAGGCTTTCATGATATCACTCTACTTTACTTTTGGTTTTTCGTATCGTGGAATTTCGTCATGATGCCTTGCTTTGAGAAAAGGTTGCGAACTGTATCACTAGGCTTAGCGCCTTTAGTCATCCAATCAAGCGCCTTTTCTTCATCTAGTTTTACTTCAACCGGGTTGGCTACCGGATTGTAAGTGCCAATTTGTTCAATAAAACGTCCGTCACGAGGAGAACGTGAATCAGCTACTACTACGCGGTAAAATGGATTTCTTTTTGAACCCATACGCTTTAAACGAATTTTAACAGCCATGTCTTGCACCTCCATTATTAAATATTGCTTATCACAAGTTTAGATTCTATCAGATGTTCATTTGTCTGTAAAGTGTTTTTCCATTACATGAATGGAAATTTCATTCCTTTGCCTTTTTTGCCCTTTTGCATGTTGGTCATCTGCTTCATCATTTTCTTCATTTCTTCAAATTGTTTGAGAAGACGATTGACCTCTGACACCGATCTTCCGGCACCTTTGGCAATCCGCTTCTTCCGGCTGGCATTCATGACGCCAGGATCCTGACGTTCTTGTTTTGTCATGGATTGAATGATTGCTTCGACATGGGAAAGCTGTTTCTCGTCGAATTGAACATTTTTCAATCCCTTCATTTTGTTTGCGCCGGGGAGCATCCCGATTAAGTCTTCCAGTGGTCCCATGTTACGGACCTGGCCCATCTGTTCCAGGAAGTCGTCAAAGGTGAAGGAAGCGGATCGCATCTTTTCTTCCAATTCCTTCGCCTTATTCTGGTCCACTGTATCCTGTGCTTTCTCGATGAGCGACAGAACGTCTCCCATTCCCAGGATTCTTGAAGCCATCCGTTCTGGATGGAATGCCTCAAGCTCATCCAGTTTTTCACCCATTCCGGCAAATTTTATCGGTTTATCTGTAACTGCTTTTATCGACAGGGCAGCACCGCCACGGGTATCGCCATCCAACTTCGTCAATACCACTCCTGTGACGTCCAGTTGTTCATTGAAGCTTTCCGCTACATTGACAGCATCTTGTCCTGTCATTGCATCGACAACCAAAAAGATTTCATCCGGATTTACATTGGACTTGATTTGCTCCAATTCATCCATTAAATCGTTGTCGACATGAAGGCGGCCAGCCGTGTCGATGATAACATAATCCTGATGTTCGGCCTTTGCCTGTTCTATAGCCTGATTGGCGATGTCGACCGGATTTGCTTCCGTTCCCAAGGAGAACACCGGCATGTTCAATTGCTTACCCAGTGTTTCCAACTGGTTGATTGCTGCCGGTCGATAAACATCCGCTGCAACCAAAAGCGGATTTCGATTATATTTTTTACGGAGCAAGTTGGCAAGCTTGCCGGTGGTTGTCGTTTTACCTGCTCCCTGAAGCCCCACCATCATTATGACGGTAGGAGGTCGGTCGGCTACTGCTATTTTGCTCTGTTCGCCGCCCATCAACTCTGTCAGTTCGTCCTTTACTACCTTGATAACCTGCTGGCCGGGCGTCAGACTTTCCATTACTTCCTGCCCGACTGCGCGTTCTTTTATGCGTTTGACAAAATCTTTCACGACTTTGAAATTGACGTCTGCTTCCAATAAAGCAAGCCGTACTTCTCTTGTCATTTCCTTTACGTCCTGCTCGGTGACTTTCCCTTTTCCTTTAATGCGCTGGATTGTCCCTTGCAGGCGTTCGGCCAAGCCTTCAAATGCCATAGAAGGAGCCCCCCTAATCTAATTCTTTAAGTGAATTGACCAATCCTCTTAAAGTAGTGTCCTGACTTTCTTGCAGTGCTTCTTCCAACTGTCCTAGCAGCTGGTTTCGCGCTGTGAATTTCTTATACAAATGGAGCTTATCCTCATAAGCTTCGAGCATCGATTCCGTCCGTCGGATATTATCGTACACGGCTTGTCGTGATACATCAAATGTTTCTGAAATTTCACCGAGTGAATAATCCTCTAAATAGTACAGCTCCATATAGTTTCGTTGCTTTGGGGTCAGTAGTTCTTGATAAAAATCCAATAAAAAATTGATTCTGGTCGTTTTTTCCAGCAAAGCGAGCACTCCTTGTTAAGTGAAATGCCTTTACAATGAAATACTACCTAATGATCTTATGCGCTGTCAAGATGTTTCCTCTTCCAGCATATCTGCAAACAAGCCGTAAACAAAGGCGTGTGCATCGAAAGCCTGTAAATCAGTTACTTTCTCTCCTAAACCGACGTACTTTACAGGAATCTGCAATTCGTTTCGAATAGCAAGCACAATGCCGCCTTTCGCCGTTCCATCCAACTTGGTCAGAACTATTCCTGACACATCCGTCGCTTCGGAAAAAGTTTTGGCCTGGCTCATTGCATTCTGGCCGGTGGTTGCGTCAAGGACGAGCAACACCTCTTGCGGGCCGTTCGGCACTTCTCTCGAGATGACTTTTTTCACCTTGGCAAGTTCATTCATTAAATTGACTTTATTCTGCAAGCGTCCTGCCGTATCACACAACAATACATCGGCTCCTCTTGATCTTGCCGCCTGAATTCCATCGAACACTACCGCAGCAGGATCACTGCCGGCATTATGCTTGATCACATCCACGCCAGCCCTTTCTCCCCAAACTTCCAGCTGTTCGATTGCTCCTGCCCGGAACGTGTCTCCAGCAGCCAGGATTACTTTTTTTCCTTCCTGCTTCAACTGGTGGGCCATTTTTCCAATGGTCGTTGTTTTTCCAACACCATTTACACCGACAAACAAAATGACGGATAAACCATCTTCATGAAGCTGCAGTTTTTCCGGTTCTTCATCTTTGTCCCCGTAATAAATATCCACCAATTTTTCGGAAATGACTTCTTTCATTTCCCCACTGTCTTTGATGTTTCTCCGTTTCACTTCCATTTTCAAATCATCGATAAGATCCATGACAGCTGTCACGCCAACGTCTGCCGAAATTAATATTTCTTCCAAATCCTCGAAAAAATCTTCATCTACTTTGCGATAGCGCGCAACCAGGTCATTTATTTTGCTGGAAAAAGAGCCTCTTGTCTTGGAAAGCCCTTCTTTATACTTTTCAGGCTGTGCCTCTTGTTGATTCCCTGTATCGCCACTGAATTTTTCTTTTAGTTTTTGAAAAAAGCTCATAATACCTTCCTTTCTGGTGCGTTTATGCTTTTACTAAAGCAGGCGCATCTTCCAGCCGTACCGATACAAGGCGGGAAACCCCCGACTCTTGCATGGTTACGCCGTATAATACGTCGGCTTCCTCCATTGTACCCTTTCTGTGGGTAATCACAATAAATTGTGTTTTTTCGCTAAACTCCTTCAAGTACTTTGCAAACCTGCTGACATTCGCATCGTCCAGAGCAGCCTCCACTTCATCCAGTACACAGAAGGGAACCGGACGGACACGCAATATGGCAAACAACAGCGCGATAGCTGTCAAAGCCCGTTCCCCACCAGATAGCAATCCTAGGTGCTGCAGTTTTTTTCCCGGTGGCCGTGCGATAATATCGACGCCAGTTTCCAGCATGTTTTCAGGATTCGTCAATTTCAATTCTGCACTTCCACCTCCGAACAAGGCAGAAAAGACGATGGAAAACTCTTCTTTGATTTGAGTGAAGGTGGTTTCGAATCTCCTGACCATTTCCTCATCCATCTCGGAAATGACTCCGAACAGTGTATCCTTCGCCTGCACCAAATCTGTCTGCTGCTCTGTAAGAAATTCATATCTTTCACTTATCCGTTCGTATTCATCAATCGCTCCAAGATTGACCGTACCAAGTTCATCGATAGAACGTTTGACTAATTTCACCGACTGTTTGGCCTGATCGATATCCTCCGCCTTTTCATAATTTTGAGCCGCTTTTTCATAACTGAGCGCGTACTCGTTTTGCAGATGGTTCAGCCGGTTTTCCAATTCGACATCGAACCTGGCCGCTTTCAGTTCTTTGTCTTGCAAATCCTGGACCAGCGACTGGTAGATCCTGTTTTTCTCTTTGATCTCGCGTTCTTGATCGCCGGCCGTTTCCGTTCTTTTCAGCCGTTCCTGACGGCGCGCTTGAATCAATTCGGCCACTTTATCCTTTTGTTTTTGTTTCTCTTCAAGCTTTGCGTCGATTTCCTCTTCTGTTTCTCGGTTATTCTGAAAATCGAACATTTGCTCCAATTGTTCCGTGTTTTCCCGAAGGGCCTGATTCACTTCTTCAAGCTGATGATTCAATGCCTTGCATTTTTCTTTTTGACTGTTCACGTTGGCATCTTGTTCTGCCAGGGTTATCTGCAATCGATGATGTTTTTCTTGCAGCTTCTCCTGGTTTTCCTGATAATCGGCTTGCCTGCGGTCACATTCATCGATTTCCCCTTGGATAGCCTCTAGTGTTCTTTCTAGATCATTCAATTCATCTTCCAATTTCGCATTCCGTTGTTTCAAATCAGTAAGATCTGTTTCGTATTGATTGGTATCCTGATCGTATAATTTCAAGTTTTCGTTATAATGAGCAACATTCACTTCCATTTCTTTCACGGCAGTTCGTGTTTCCTGTTCCTGTTGCTGTGCGGCTCTTATCGCCTCTCGCTGCTTTTCCATCGCTTGTTCCAACTCTTCATTCGCTTGTTTCCGTGCTTTGACCTTCTGTTCGAATTCCAGCGCTTTTTGCTGAAATTCGTTTAGTTTGTCTGTCACTTCCTGCAAGTCTTTTTCACGTGAAAACAAGGATTGTCCCGACTTTTTCTTCGCTCCTCCGGTCATCGAACCGCCTGGATTGATGATATCTCCATCCATCGTCACCACCCGGAATTTCCGGTGCAGATGTACAGCAATTTCATTCGCCGCCTTAAGGTTGTCGGCAATGACTACATTACCCAACAGGTTTTCTGCTATCCCCTTGTATTTCTGCTGAAAAGAAACCAGCTCTGCACCCACGCCGACAAAGCCTTGATGATTTTTCACCCCTGCCAATAAATCGGCGGGAATGTATTTAGGTTTAATGGCTGTGACAGGCAAAAAGGTCGCACGGCCTTTGTTATGTTTTTTCAGCCAATTAATCGCCGCTCTCGCTTTGGATTCATCTTCCATAACAATATGCTGAGCTTGGCCTCCTAGCGCTGTTTCGACCGCCGGGATCAACTTGGCCGGAACGTCGATCAATTCAATCACCGCTCCGTCGATTCCAGACAACTCTTTATCCTCTCTTGCTTTCAATACTTCTTTGACTCCGTGGAAAAAACCTTGATATCCTTCCTTCATATCTTCGAGCATTTCTTTCTTGGATTTTAACTTTTCAATGTACTGATAGCCTTGATAAAGCTTTGTCTGCAACTCCTGATAGGCTGCATTATCCGCTTCCAAGTTTTTTCTTTGTTTCTCATAGGTATGTTCAGCCGCCAGCCGGGTCTCGGCTTGCTCTGCCAATTTCGTTTTCAAATCGGCTAGTTTCCTCTCAAGCTGTTCCCTTTCAGAAATCAGGCCCTTGAATTTATCTTGCTGATTGTCTTTTTTCAGGTTGATCTGTTCCAACTGCCTGGAGATAGACTGACGTTCGTTCCTTTTTGCGGCTTGTTCATTCAATTTTTCAATGTAGTCACTTTTTAACTCTTCGATTTGCTCCTCTATGTTTTGCTTCGAAGTGGACAGCAATTCTGCAGTCTGCTTCAGACTTTTATTTGTTTCACGCCTTTCGGCTTCCAGACGGGACAACTTTTCCTGCTCTTCTGTCAAACCCGTTTCCAACTTGTCCATCCGCGTTTTTAATTGGCCGTTTTCTTCTTCCAATTTTGATTTATTATCTTCGAAATGCTTGAAGCGCTCATTACTCAATTCTTTTTTACCTTGTAAATTTTCAAGCTGTTTAGTCAAATCCAATAGGGATTCTTGCAAATCCTCGATAGACTCATCCAGCGCTTGAATTTGACTGCGTCCTTCTTCCAAACCGGCCTGTTTTTGTTGAATGCTCGTTTGAAGAGCGACTTCCTTTTCTTTTTGGGCTTCTATTTCCGCGAGCACCGATTTCCATTTCCCATGCATCTCTTCAATCTCGGCAATCAAAAGAGCGATTTCCACTTTTTTTAATTCGTCTTTTTTTTGCAAATAATCCTTCGCTACTGCCGCCTGCTCCTTCAATGGTTCCAACTGGCCATCAATTTCAAAGATGATATCTTCAATACGGTTAAGGTTTTCCTGTGTTTCCGCCAGTTTGTACTCAGCCTTTTTCTTTCTTTGCTTATACTTGAGCACACCTGCCGCCTCTTCAAAGATCGACCTTCTTTCTTCTGGTTTCGAGCTCAGTATCTCCTCGACTTTCCCTTGACTTATAATCGAAAAAGCTTCTCTTCCAAGCCCTGAGTCCATAAAAAGGTCAATGATATCCTTTAACCGGCATGTCTGTTTGTTGATTAAAAATTCACTTTCCCCTGATCGGTAAACCCTTCTTGTTACACTCACTTCCTGATAGTCAAGCGGCAACGCCTGGTCACTGTTATCCAGTGTCAGTGTTACTTCCGCAATATTCAAAGCCTTCCGCGAATCGCTTCCCTGGAAGATGATGTCTTCCATCTTCGAGCCCCGCAGAGACTTGGCGGATTGCTCCCCAAGCACCCAGCGGATCGCATCCGTAATATTACTCTTCCCGCTGCCGTTAGGGCCGACAACCGCTGTTACACCTGGCACAAAATCAACGGAAACCCGTTCGGCAAAAGATTTAAATCCAACTGTATCTAATCGTTTCAGAAACATATCCATTCTCCTATTTCACTGATTAACTGTTTCTCTATCGGAATTTTGCAGACGAGACAATCTGCAATAAGTATGTAAAAAATTAAGATTAATTTGCATTTCAACTTATTTATTTTATCATAAAGAGTAGGGTCATAGAAGGAATCATAAAATATTGAGGAGTGTTAATGTGAGTTTGCAGGAACCATCAAGGGAAAATTTGGCAATTATCATTGATAACATGGCGAAAAAGTTACAGGTCGTGAACCGCTCGATCATGAAACCGGAAGATTACGATTTAGAAAAATATCAAGAATTGAAATCGCTGCATGATATGCTGGAGCACAAAGGTCAGTTAAGCGTTGCAGAAACCCAGGCTTTCATTCAGGAACTGGCCGGTCATCGCAAGCAATCATAAACGAAAGGAGGCTGTGCTTGTCACTCGATCAAGCCCACGCCTCCTTTTCTTCAACCTGCCTCATAACTGTCGAGCGCTTTTTTAGCTGCTCGTTGTTCAGCTTCTTTTTTCGTCCTGCCGATGCCCGTTCCAGCCACCGTTCCCTGTATGTGTACCTCGGCAACGAATTCACGATTATGAGCCGGCCCGCGCTCCTCCGTGATTGCATAGTCAATACTGCCATCTTTGCTTCGCTGAACCAATTCCTGCAGCTGACTTTTATAATCCATCGCATGCGAAAAAGCACCTTTGGTAATTTTCGGGTAGACATACTTTTCCAGAAAGTTGATGGAAACGTCAAATCCCTGGTCAAGATACAATGCACCGATAAATGCTTCGAAAACATCTGCCAGCAACGCTGGACGGTTTCGACCGCCAGTCATTTCTTCCCCTTTTCCAAGCAACACGTAAGGAGAAAAATCCAAGTCATTCGCAAAGCTTACCAAGGATGGCTCACAAACGATAGAAGCCCTGAATTTTGTCAGCTCTCCTTCTTCCATTTCCGGGTACTCACGGTACAAATATTGAGATACACCGAGTTCTAATACTGCATCGCCCAAAAACTCTAATCGCTCATTATCCTGGTAATCTTTTTTCCGATGCTCATTCACATAAGATGAATGGGTAAATGCTTGTTGTAAAAGCCTTTCATCATTGAAAGTGATGCCAAGCTGTTTTTGCAGCATAGAAAAATCCAATGCCTCACACCCCCTTGCGGTGAATATGGAGAAAGCCCCGCAATTGCGCGGGACTTTTTGTACTGCCATTTCCATAAACAACATATCGCTGCCTAGCTAAATAAATAAGTACTATTTATTATTGAATGCTGTTTATGTAATTAACAGCATCACCTACTGTTTCAATTTTTTCAGCTTCTTCATCAGAAATCTCCATGTCGAATTCGTCTTCTAACTCCATAACCAATTCAACAACGTCTAACGAATCAGCTTCCAAATCATCTTTAAAGGAAGCCTCCATCGTGATTTTTGATTCTTCCACATCCAGACGATCCACTACGATTTTCTTGACACGCTCAAATGTATCTGCCATTTCATTCACCCCCTTTCAAAGCAATCGATAGAGTTTTTACATCACCATACCGCCATCCACATGGATGGTTTGACCGGTAATGTAATCGGCATCCTCGGAAGCAAGAAAACGTACAACTTTTGCTACGTCTTCACCTTTCCCCAATTTCGCCAGCGGAATAAGATCCTGCATGCCTTGTCTCTGTTCATCTGTCAATTGATCAGTCATATCCGTTTCGATAAAACCGGGAGCAACCGCGTTTACCAAGATGTTTCTGGAAGCAAGCTCCTTAGCCGTGGATTTTGTCATCCCGATGACTCCTGCCTTCGCTGCCACGTAATTCGCTTGTCCCGGATTGCCACTTACACCAACGACAGAAGCGATATTGATGATCCGACCGCTTTTTTGTTTCATCATCTGGCGGGTGACACCTTTCGTACAAAGGAAGACACCTTTCAGGTTTGTGTCGATGACCTGATCGAATTCCTCTTCTTTCATTCTCATCAATAGATTATCTCTCGTGATTCCTGCATTATTCACAAGGATATCCAAGCTGCCGAAGGAATCGATCACATGTTTGATCATTTGTTTGACTTCCGTTTCATCTGCAACATTGGCCTTTACCTTGATGGCTTCTCCGCCTAGCGTTTCTATTTCCTTTACTACTTCTTCAGCCTTCGCTTCGTTTCCTGCAAAATTGACCGCAACTTTAGCCCCTTGTCTGGCAAGTTCCAGCGCAATTGCCTTTCCTATCCCTCTGGAAGCACCTGTCACTAATGCAGCTTTCCCATTTAGCATGCTCAAGATTCCTCCTTATACCATTCAACAAATGCCTGAAGTGATTCCGTATCTTGCACGGAAAAAGTTTTCATGCGTCTGTGGATTTTCTTTACGAGTCCTGTCAATACCTTTCCGTTGCCAACCTCGACAATCGCATCCAGCTCTTTATCCAGCATCGCTTCGATGATTTCCTGGAATCTTACTGGTGAATACAACTGTTGGACTAACAATTCTGCAATCTGTTCCCGTTCTGTCACAGGAGCTGCCGTAACATTCGCATAAACAGGGATTCTTGCATCGGTTAAATTTGCCTGTTGTAACTCTTCGGCGAACTTTTCAGCTGCAGGCTTCATCAAGCGAGAGTGAAATGGCCCGCTGACGTTAAGAGGTAGCACCCTTTTAACCCCATTTTCTTTCAGCTTTTCTCCAGCGGTTTCGATGCCCTGCTTTGTACCGGAAATCACTAGTTGACCAGGGCAGTTGTAATTTGCAGCATCGACAATCTCTCCTGTTTCTTCATTTACGGAATCAAGCACAGAGGTGATCGTCTCCATTTCACCGCCTAATACGGCCGCCATTGCTCCTTTACCTGCGGGAAAAGCCCTCTCCATCAGCCTCCCGCGCAACCGGACAAGCGGCAGCGCTTCTTCCAAGCTGATCGCTCCTGCCGATACGAGCGCGCTGTACTCTCCCAAACTGTGACCTGCTGTCATGACGGGTTCCACACCCTGTTCCTTTAATACGGAAGCTATAGCAGCACTGGTCAACAGCAAGGCGGGCTGTGCGTTTTCTGTTTGAGTCAACGTTTCCTGCGGTCCTTCGAACATGAGGGTCGTCAAGTCGTCGTCCAGTTGTTGATCCGCATTGCGGAACAATTGCCTAACCGATTCAAAGTTCTCGAATAAATCTCTTCCCATTCCGGCTTCCTGCGAACCTTGTCCCGGAAAAACAAAAGCAACACGTTTCATGTTATTCCTCCTCTTCCAACTGCATTTCTTTTATCGTTTTTTCAATCGTTTCTGTAACATTTAACTCGACCATATTGCGTGCTTGTTTGACAGCATTATAGATAGCCCTGCCATTGGATGAACCATGGGCTTTGATGACCGGCGCCGCCAATCCGAACAAGCCTGCCCCACCATACTCAGAATAATCCAGCTTGTCCTTCAATTCCTTCAGCTCCGCTTTTACCAAGCCGGCTGCCAATTTGGATTTCCAGTTTGACATGAACGTTTGTTTCAGCATGGAAAACATCGTCATCGCCGTTCCTTCAATCGTTTTTAAGGCAATGTTCCCGTTAAACCCATCGGTTACTACTACATCAGCAGCACCTTCGAGCAAGTCCCTCGCTTCCACATTTCCCACAAAGTGAATCGGCGCGTTTGTAAGTTCAGTAAAAGCACGCTTCGTCAAATCATTTCCTTTTCCGTCCTCGGTCCCGACATTCAAAAGACCGACACGGGGATTGTCTATCTTTCGGACCTTTTCGGAATAAACGGATCCCATTATTGCATATTGCACCAAATGGATTGGCTTTGCATCGACGTTTGCTCCCACATCAAGCAATAAAAAGCCGCCGCCATCCTTGGTGGGCAATGTCGGACTTAAAGCTGGACGATCGATCCCTTGCATTCGCCCTACCACAAATAAACCGGCACTCATCAATGCTCCGGTATTTCCAGCTGATATGCAAGCATCTGCTTTACGTTGTTTTACTTCCTCCGCCATTAATACCATAGAGGAGTTTTTTTTGCGCCTTACTGCCCGGACGGGTTCATCTTCTCCGGTGATCATTTCCGTAGTATGTATCACATGTATTCTTTCCGCACCTTTTAACAGTGGGGATATTTTTTCCTCGTCCCCTATCAGGGTCACTTCCAAATCCCGCCATTCTTTCACGGCCTCGATCGCTCCGGAAACAATTTCATCTGGGGCATTGTCGCCCCCCATTGCATCAATTGCTATCTTCATTGACTTACTCTCCTTTTTGATGATGGGAACGGAACATCAGGAAGTCACCAGAAAACACTTTTTCATTTTCAACAAAACTGTTGACCTCCACGATTGTTCTCCCTTTCGCATCATTACCACTCACCGCCGCCTTGGAAATCACTCTTTCACCTTGCTTCACCTGTCTGGTGAATTTGATTTCCGCTTTCGCTGTCAAAGCCAGTTCATCATTGATCACAGCGACTGCCAGAGAGTTTGCTTGCGCAAATAAATGATGCCCCCTCGCAATGCGGTTTCTGGAAAAAACATGCTCGCTGCCGATGTCCAATATTGAAATCGCCCGCACATCCAGCTCCAAATCGATCACTTCCCCGATTACTTCGTCAATTGGCAGAGCTTTCACGGTTTCATTCCATTGACTGGCAGCGACCGATTTAATCCGCTCGCGTAGTTCTGGTATCGACATTTCCATCCGGTCAAGCCGGATTGTTTGTATGCTGACTGCGAATTTTTTGGCCAGCTCTTCATCCGTTATGAAAGGCGTATCTTCTATTGTTTGTTTCAACAGCTGCTGCCTTTCCTTTTTCGTTCGCTTCATCTCTCCACCGTCCAAATTATGACTAGGTACTAATAGTAATATATAATACCAAATGCGAATATGCAAGCATAAATCACCTGATCAACTGGTCCTCAGTCGAGGGTTTCTCCCTTGACGATTTTATCGTTATATACTTGCATGGCAAGCTGTTTGAATTGCGGGTCTTCATCAAGTGAACCTGATTCCAGGATTTTTTGTGCGTCCATTCTTGCTGTTTCCAACGCCCGGTAATCATGGACCATGTCAGCGACTCTGAATTCAGGTATTCCGCTTTGTTTTTTGCCGAAAAAGTCACCGGGGCCACGGAGTTTCAGGTCTTCTTCCGACAACTCAAAGCCGTTTGCCGTTTCGGTCATGATTTTCATCCGCTCTTTTCCGACCTCTCCTTTTGGATCGGCCACTAAAATACAGTAACTCTGGGCTTCTCCTCTGCCCACACGCCCTCTCAGCTGGTGAAGTTGGGATAACCCAAACCTTTCAGCATCATAAATGACCATGACACTTGCGTTGGGCACATTTACCCCTACTTCCACTACAGTGGTGGAGACTAACACTTGAATGTCATTGACAGCAAACTCCCGCATGACCTCCTCTTTTTCGTCGGAAGGAAGCCTGCCATGCATCAAGCCGACATTGGTTTTTGGAGCATAAATCTCTTTTAATTGCTCATAAAGTTCGACGGCATTTTGAATGTCCAATTTGTCAGACTCTTCGATCAGAGGACAAATAACATATGCCTGGTGACCGTTGTCGACTTCTTTTTGGATGAATTGCAAGACTCTGTCGAGCATGTTTTCTTTTACCCAGTAAGTTTCAACCTGCTTTCTTCCTGACGGCATCTCATCGATAATGGACACATCCATGTCACCAAAAGCCGTGATAGCCAAAGTGCGCGGAATAGGGGTCGCAGTCATGAACAAAACGTCGGGATGAAGTCCTTTATCCCTCAAAATGCGTCTTTGTTCCACACCGAACCGATGCTGTTCATCGACTATGACAAGGCCAAGGTCCCTGAAGTGAACCTCGTCCTGGATCAAAGCATGCGTACCGACTATGATATCCGCTTTTTTCGCGGCGATTTCTTGCAGAATTTGCTTTCTTCTCTTTCCTTTGACAGAGCCAGTCAGCAATACAACAGTTGCCTGATCGGCAAACAATTCTGTCAAGGATTGAAAATGTTGTTCGGCCAGAATTTCCGTCGGGACCATTAACGCCCCCTGTTTCCCTGCAGTAATTGCAGCATACAAGGCAATGGCCGCAACAGCGGTTTTCCCGGAACCGACATCCCCCTGCAACAAACGGTTCATCCGGTATGGGGATTGCAAGTCCTTCAAGATTTCTTCAAGTGAACGAATTTGGGCGGCGGTTAGCCGGAAAGGGAGTCGTTCGACAAATTCATCCACGGCTCCTTTTTCATACTCGAGGCTGTTTCCATGCGTGGATTCCCGCTTACGCTTCCTGAGCAGCTGCATTTTCAATTGAAAAAGCAAAAACTCCTCATACGTGAACCGCCTTCTAGCATGTTTCAAGACCTGGTGGTTATCAGGAAAGTGCATTTGCTTCACGGCTTCCAAGCGGCCTGGAAGTTTATATGCAGACAAATAGTCCTGAGGCAAAATCTCCTGGAGACTATCCTGAAATTGAGATAGTGCTGTAGTGACAGCCTTTTTGATCTGAAGGTTGGAAACATCACTTTTCAGGGCATAGACTGGTTGTATTTTTGCGTCGCTTTTTGCACTGCCCTTCTTGTAATTACTGACAGTTATTTGCAGGCGATGTTGATCCCACTTTCCTGTCACCGTCACTAGATCTCCGACCTGCAATTGCTTCTTGGCAAACGATCGATTGAACATGACAGCTTTGACTGTCACATGTTCTACTTGTAAATTAAATGAAAGACGCGACTTTCTTTTTCCATAAAAAGCAAGGGAAGGTTCACTGATCACCTCTCCCTCGATGGTTACCTTGTCATTGTGCAACAGTTCACTTAGCGGTTTTATTTCATATACGTCGTACCGGGAAGGAAAGTAAAACAGCAGATCTTCTATAGTGTGAATCCCTAAGCTGTTCAACCCTTGCCCCAACTTTTCTCCGATTCCTTTCACATTTGTTACCGGGTCATTCAACAAGGTATTCACTCTTTCTTCATAGGAATTCCGTATATCTTGGCTTCCAGCGCACGGCCGGTAGGAGTGGCAGCCAATCCGCCTTCAGCCGTTTCTCTATGAGCCGAAGGCATAGCTCTGCCTATCCGATACATCGCACCGATCACTTCATCACACGGTATCCGGCTCGTAACTCCCGCCAATGCCATATCCGCAGATACGATTGCATTGGACGCACCCGCTGCATTTCGTTTTACGCAGGGAACTTCTACAAGGCCGGCAACTGGATCGCAAACCAGCCCAAGCATGTTTTTCAACGTAATAGCAAACGCATCGGCACTTTGTTGCGGGGTGCCTCCTGCCATTTCCACGATTGCCGCGGCCGCCATGGCAGCCGCAGAACCCACTTCGGCTTGACATCCGCCTGCGGCTCCCGATATAGAAGCGTTGTTGGCTACGACAAAGCCGAATGCGCCAGCCGTAAAGAGATAACGTATCATTTCTTCCCTTGTTGGATGAAGACGGTTTTTAACAGCGAACAGGGTACCCGGTACACAGCCTGCACTTCCGGCAGTCGGTGTGGCGCATATGGTGCCCATTGCTGCGTTAACCTCGTTAGTAGCAACCGCCTTGCTCACTGCATCCAAAAGAAGCTCTCCAGATAACGGTTGCTTTTCCTGAAGGTACTTTTGCAAGAGGACAGCATCTCCGCCAGTCAGACCAGAATGAGACTTTACTCCTTGGAGTCCTTCTTCCACAGCTTTTTCCATGACCGACAGGTTTGTTTCCATTTGGGCGAAAACTTCTTCCCTAGTTTTATCTTTTACGTCCATTTCCTGACGTATCATCACTTCTGAAATTTTAATGTTTTCGTTTTCTGCAATTTCGACTAGTTCAGCAGCATTTCGGAACACATGTAAAACTCCTCTCTGTTGATAACTGCGTTTGACTGCTTCGCAAATACAGACCTGCTCTATCAATCTATGATTTTAGACAATTGAAGAATATGCGAAGCATTTTCCAATTCACGCATTACCGTTTCTTCTACGTTTTGGTCCACTTCAATGACCATGAGTGCCTCTTTCCCAACATCCTTACGCGAAACTTCCATCCGACCGATGTTGATCTCATGTTTGGCAAGTATCTGTGTTACGGAAGCAATCGCACCATGACGGTCGTTGTGCATCACAAGAATAGCGGGATGGTTCCCGGACAAATTCAACTCGAAGCCATTCAATTCTGTTATCTCGGCCTTTCCCCCGCCTATGGAAATGCCTACAAGTTCTAGGTCTCCCTCGCCGTCACCGATTTTGATCCGGGCGGTATTAGGGTGTTCTGTGGCAGCTTCATCCTCGTGAAAGGAAATTTTCATTCCCTTTTTTTCCGCCGTTTCGATCGATTTGCCTATACGCTGATCGTCCGTATCATAGTCCAATAAACCACCAACAATAGCTACATCTGTCCCATGGCCTTTATATGTCTTGGCGAACGATCCATAGAGATGTATTTCCGCCCACGCAGGTTCCCTTCCGAACAAATTTCTTGCAGCTCTTCCGATCCGGGCGGCACCTGCAGTGTGCGAACTGGATGGACCAACCATTACCGGGCCGATGATATCAAACACAGATTTGTATTTCATACTTCCATCTCCTTCCCCTTTTATTGTAAAGGCTTCCGCTTACGAATACCAGCCAATTATCCGTAATAAAACCGTTGACAGACGGTTTCCGGCCAAGTTGTAGCACAGCTTGGCAACGGGCAAAAAAAGCCCTCTCCCAAACGAGGGGAGGGCTTTGCTTTTTTATTCGACCGCTATGATAAATGCATATATAGGTTGATCACCTTCATGAATCTCGACTTCTAAATCTTCAAAGTTCTCTGCTAAAAAGGTTTCAAGAGCTTCCACTTCTTCCTGGTCAGCGTCTTCTCCCTGCAAAATGGTGACAATTTCATCGTCTTCGTCTATCATTTCATGCAGCAAATCCTGTACCGTTTTAAGCTTGTCCTTATTCGTGGATTTGATTTTTCCATCCGCAAGGCCCATAAAACTACCGTTCTCGATAGAAAGGCCATCGATTTGCGTATCCCTTACAGCATAGGTTACCTGGCCGGTTTTTACATGTTTGCTTGCTTCCAACATGTTTGTCTGATTTTGTTCGAGTGTAGCATCCGGATGAAAGGCCAACAACGAACTCATGCCTTGCGGGATGGTTTTCGTGGCTACGACAGCTACATTTTCTTCCGCAAGATCGGCGGCCTGTTCTGCTGCCATGACAATGTTTTTGTTATTTGGCAGAACAATCACATTCCGTGCATTTGCTTGTTTAATGGCATCGGCAATATCTTGTGTACTTGGGTTCATCGTCTGTCCGCCTTGAATGACAACCGTTGCCCCCAGACTTTCCAGCAATGCTTTGAGTCCATTTCCCATGGCCACCGACACAATTCCATATTCAGCCGGCCCATCGGTATGCTTCCGTTTCTTTTTCTCGCCGACAATCGAAGTATGTTGTTCCCTCATGTTTTCAATTTTCAAATTAATCAAGCTGCCAAACCGTTGACCAAGTGTCAAAACTTCTCCCGGGTATTCAGCGTGAATGTGAACCTTGACGATTTCCTCATCAGACACGACCAAAAGGGAATCGCCGTGTTCCCCTAATTCATTACGGAAGGTTTCTTCATCGAACGGGTGGTCCTTCATTTTTTCTTCTTCGAGTTTTACCATGAATTCGGTACAATATCCAAAGGTGATATCCTCTGTATCCATGAAATCCTGCGCCATTTTGTGATGCTCGGCATTCACCAAGTCATCTAAATCGACGGTGGACCCAGTGGATTCTGGAAGTTCTTCTCCTTTCAAGGAGGCAAGCATCCCTTCATAGATAGTTACCAATCCCTGACCGCCGCTGTCCACTACTCCGACTTCTTTCAGGACAGGAAGCAGTTCAGGCGTCCGCTTCAGAGATGCTTTCGCTTCGTCCAACACTTCTTCCAGAAATTCCGTCATGTCTTCAGCGGCCGGCGCTGCCTCCGTCGCCTTAGCTGCTGCATCTTTGGCAACTGTCAATATTGTTCCTTCAACCGGCTTCATTACTGCTTTATAGGCTGTTTTGACACCCATTTCTAAACCTTCCGCAAATGCAGCGGCATCCAACAAAGCTTTTCCTTCTATGCCTTTGGCGAATCCCCGGAACAGTTGAGAAAGGATAACCCCTGAGTTGCCCCTCGCCCCCATCAATAATCCCTTGGACAATGCCTGGGCGATTTCCCCAGCTTGATCCGAATCGGTGTTTTTAACCTCATTCGCCCCAGAGGTCATCGATAAATTCATATTTGTCCCTGTATCTCCGTCTGGTACAGGAAATACATTGAGAGAATCAATCATTTTCGCATTATTCGTCAGGTGCTGAGATCCCGCCAATACCATTTGGGCAAAAGCAGCACCGTCTATTGTCCGTACCGTCACTAAAACTTCCTCCTTCTATCAACTAACTGGACAGCTGTCCAACCTTCCAATTGTCCGGCTGGTTACCTGCCTTTCTTTTTAAGTACGTGGATTATCCACAGCAATATACTCTTTTCAATCAATCGTCACCCGCACGCCCTGGATGTAAATGTTTACCGAATTGACTGACAATCCCAATGTCTTGTCGAGTGTGTATTTCACCTGTGATTGGACATTATGGGCTACTTCGGAAATTTTTGTTCCGTAGCTGACAATAATGTACATATCTATATGAAGATTTTCCCCATCCTGCCTTACTACAACACCCCGGGAAAAGTTTTCTTTTCGAAGAATTTCCGCCAATCCATCTCTAAGTTGGTTTTTAGAGGCCATGCCAACAATGCCATAGCATTCAATTGCCGCTCCTCCAGCTACGGTGGAGACAACATCATTGGTTATCGTTACGTGACCATCCTTTGTCGTGAGTTCAATGGACATCATGACTCCTCCTTGTTTCTAAAAGTCTAAAGTAATTTTATTATAACATAAGCCAGATGAAAGCAGTTTCACATTATACAAACCCCTTTATACAATGGACGAAAACAAACCATCTGTCAAGCTGATTTTCTTGATATTGCGAGAAAACAATAATTGCATTATTCGATGGCATATGATAAATTGTATAAGTATGTGAAGATATTTACGGTTTTAGGAGGGATAAACATGGGACGTAAATGTGTTGTTACAGGTCGTACAACTCGTTCAGGTAATACCCGTTCTCATGCCATGAACGCGAATAAACGTAATTGGAAAGCGAATGTTCAAAAAGTGCGCATTATGGTAGATGGCAAGCCGAAACGTGTATATGTTTCTGCTCGTGCATTGAAATCTGGTAAAGTTGAACGCGTATAATGTAGACATTCAGTAATGCATGCGTTCTGCAGAACGCATGCATTATTAAAATGGTTGAAAGCAAAAAGCACCCTGTCCGGGTGCTTTTTGCTTTTTCCATAATGAGCTACAGACGTTACTGTTCAACTGCTCAATCTTTTTTAATGGTACCGATGAGTGCTCGGACAAATCCTCCTATGAACCTCGGGAGTTTAAAGGTATAGAACTTCATGAAATCCCCCTCCTCTTTTCCGGATGGCTGCGCAGTCACTTTGTACAGTATATGACTTTATTCATCTATAAGTACATCACGGCTCTTTATAATCATTAATATGCCTTCACTGAAAGAAAAAGTACCTTTTTCTGAAAGAAGCTGGTTGGACATGCATAAGGTGGATCCCCACTCCAAGTATCCACTTTCCAATGGATAGTAGAAATGTTGCAAAGTTAATTCGCTGACGCTGTGTGTAAAGGGCAGAAAAGAAATATAAGGGTACATATTGTCTTTCCTGACTTGAATGGTTCCCGGAAAAGCAAGGGAAATTTTGTTTCCTTTATCGATGATTGTTCCCTGGATGTTTTGTTTTTCCAACCTGTATAGTTGCTGTACATTGGCCAAGCTGTGGTCCAGTCGTCCGCCGGTCACGCCAAAGAAGTAAATGGATGAACCTTTCCGTTGGAGCGCTTCCAGTACCGCCAGCTCCAAATCGGTCTCATCCTTTTCAGGCGGGAAAACTTTCACTTCCCTGGCATAAGCCCGTATCATCTTCAATTCTTCCTTTGTGACGGAATCAAAATCACCTAAAGCCAAATCAGGACTCATACCTTGTTGAATGAGTGTAACAGCCCCTTTATCGGCTCCGATCCAACATGTCACATCCGGATATGCTTTCAAGTCGGGGACATAGCTTTCAGGACCCCCTCCTACGATTCCAATTGCCATACAATACTTTTCTCCTTTGCAGTGAAAATTGCTGATTGCCGCCCAACCTTCCGAACATCCCGACACTGCCTCATGGCAGGATAGAAAAAGAACGACTACATGCATTCTGGTGGTTATGTAAGGGAAAACTAAAGGAACTATATTCCGATATTTTCTTTCACCCTGTTGTTTGATGATTGCTTTTCAGCGCTCCTGTCTGCTATTTAAAGATCATCTGTAACATCTGATGATGTGATTTCCACTCCACCAACTCTTTATCGCAAGGCTTCTTCCGTCAACGGTAAATGTTTCAAGTTATATGGAGACGCATAAGAAAATCGAACGAGTTCGATTTTTTCGAGTACTCGTTCGGATTTCCTCTGGATCTTCCAGTAGTTTATAAACAGGTCATGCCTGCCGCAGTACAGCTTCTGCACCCTCCCGTCCAGAGTTCAAGCCCTTGTCTTATTGAAGAAAACAATAAGCTTTTTTCGGGCTGCAACACGGTATAACGAGCTTTCTTAGCAGGAATTTCTTATTTCTTGGATCGCTTGTCGTCTATCTTCTTTTGAGAAAACCGCACTTCCTGCCACGAGCACATCCGCTCCTGCATTTACACAATCGGCTGCTGTTTCAGCATTTACTCCTCCATCCACTTCGATTTCAAAATCCAAATTCATTTCTTTTCGCCATTCCGAAATCGTCTTCACTTTTTCCAAAACTTCGGATATAAAGCTTTGGCCTCCAAAACCTGGATTAACGGTCATCAATAATACGAGGTCTACATGTTGCAAGACTGGCTTGATAAAATCCGCGGGTGTAGCTGGATTGATAACGACTCCTGCTTTCACATCGGCTTTCTTTATCAGTTGCAGTGTACGGTGCAAATGGGTGCACGTCTCCTGATGCACAGTGAGAATATCCGCCCCGGCATCTGCAAAGGCCTGGATATACTGTTCAGGCTGCTCGATCATTAAATGGACGTCAAGCGGCAGGCTTGTAACGGGCCGGATTGCATCTACGACCAGTGGACCTATTGTGATATTCGGAACATAATGACCATCCATCACATCCACGTGGATATAGTCGGCACCTGCAGCTTCAACCTCTTCTATCTCTTCCTTCAATTTTGCGAAATCCGCTGATAAAATCGATGGTGCTATTTTCACGCTCATTAGTTAGTACCTCGGCTTTCTATTCTGAATTTCTTCTATAAATTGCAAGTAATGTTGATACCTGTACTCCGGAATTTCATTTGCCTCCACAGCAGCTTTCACTGCACATTTAGGCTCTTTGAAATGCATGCATCCCCGGAATTTACAGTCCCCCTGTCTTTTTCTCATTTCCGGGAAGCTGTCGGGGAGATCCTCCAGCTCGATTTCTGTGAAATCCAGCGAACTGAACCCAGGCGTATCTGCCACCAACCCATTGTTTATTTCTACCAATTCAACATGTCTAGTGGTGTGTTTGCCCCGACCGAGACTTTCCGAGATTTCATTTGTTTCCAAATTAAGACATGGATTTACCGCATTTAGGAAAGAAGACTTCCCTACACCGGACTGTCCGGCAATCACGGATATTTTTCCTGTGATCATCTTTTCCACACTGGCCAAGCCTTCCTCCTGTTTCGAGGAAACCGGCTGGACAAAGTATCCTATTTTTTGGTAATCCTCTCGATAGCGTTCAATAACTGCCGTTTTTTGCTGATCAAGCATATCCATTTTGGATATAAGAATGATCGGCTGGATATGTTTAGACTCTATCAACACAAGAAAACGATCGAGCAAAAGTGTGCTAAAATCGGGTTTTACCGCGGAAACCACAATGATAGCTTGATCAATATTAGCTACTGGCGGCCTTACCAGTTCATTCTTTCTCGGTTGGATATCCACGACATACCCTTCTCCAGGATTGCTTTCCTCGAATTCCACCATATCCCCAACCAGAGGATTGATTTTGTTTTTCCGAAAAACCCCTCTGCCGCGGCATTGGAATACATCGCCGTTTTCTGCTTTCACATAATAAAAGCCGCTCAATGCCTTTATGATCTTGCCCGCTGTCATTTAGTCACCTTCCCCGTCCTCATATGGAACTGTTTTCTCGATTATCATTTCATCATCTCGCATGACGCGGTATTCCGCATCCTCTCCTGGAGGAATCGTCAGTTTGATTGTGAACTCTGTATCTTCCGTTATCGTTTCCTCTTTAAAGAGTTCTGTGATATCACGATCCAGATCACCGACATAGATCCTCACTTCCTGTTCAGGCTTTTCTTCCTGTTGTTCGTCGTCCGGAATCGATTCATCTCCTGTATAAGGCACAGTAAAAGTAACGGAATGGTTAATCGGCGGCTTTTCTTCCGGACCAGTGGAGACGAAAATTTCCACTTCAGATTCCAGCGTGACATCACTATATGGTTCCGGTTTCTGGCGAATGACATTTCCTTCTTTCACATCTTCAGAATGCTCTTCCGAAACAGCCACCCGCAGCCCCTCGTCTTCAATGGCTTCTCGTGCCTCTGATTCAGTCATCCCTTCATAGGATGGCAATGTAACAGTTTCTGGACCTTTGCTTATTTCAAAAATGACATTCGTTTCATCCGGCACTACTTCTGCATCCGGCTGAGGTTGTATCTGTGTGATAATCTCACCAACTGGTCTATCGGAAAACTTTTCATATGCATTGATATTTTTATAACCGGACTGTTCCAGCAGACTTTCCACTTGACTGAAATCCCTGCCGATATAATCATCAAAAGTAACTTTTTCCTTCCCGTCACTTGTAAAGACGGTCACTGTGGACCCTTCTTTTACGGTCGTTCCCGCTTCCGGATCGGTGCTGATGACACTTCCTTCAGGAACTTCATCCGAAAACATGGCTTCACGTTCCACTTCCAAATTAAGATCATCCAGCTTGCTTAAAGCTTCTTCGTATTCCATTCCGCTTACATCGATTAATTCAACATCTTTGGGCTGCAGAAGGCCTGGTATGAAAAACAAAGCCGCAATTATGCCGCCCAAAAGGACAAACATGCAAATGGCAACCCATATGAGAGTCTTTTTGCGTTTTCGCTTTTTATTCTTTTTCTGCTTCTTATTCTTTTTATCTTTTGCACCGTTGTTTTTCGTATTGTCGTGCACGATGGTTTCTTCCGTGGATTTTGTTTGGAATGTGTCCTCTGTAATGATTGGAATCGCTTTTGTTTCTTCCCCGTTTTCGTCTGGCGTCTTGAATATTTCCTCATCCATTCTTTCCGGGTCCAGAGCTGTTTCCAAATCTTCTTCCATTTCATGCACCGTTTCATAACGATAGAAGGGGTCCTTTGTAGTTGATTTCAAAACGATGTTCTCGACACTTTGTGGTATGTCAGGCTCCCATCTTTTCACAGACGGCGTTTCACTCTGTAAGTGCTTCAAAGCGATGGAAACTGCCGATTGACCAGAAAAAGGCAATCGACCGGTCAAAAGTTCAAACAGGACGATTCCCAGCGAGTATATATCTGATTTTTTATTTGCCATTCCCCCTCGCGCCTGTTCCGGTGACAAATAATGGACCGAACCAAGCACGGAATTGGTCTGCGTCAATGAAGTGGCACTCAACGCAACGGCAATGCCGAAATCCGTAACTTTCACATTTCCATAACTGTCGATCAGGATATTCTGCGGCTTGATATCACGATGCACAATATCATTGGCATGGGCGTGGGTAATCGCAGACGTGACTTGTTTCATAATGGTTATAGCTTCATCGACAGCGATAGGGCCATACGTTTGTATGTATTTTTTCAGCGTCATCCCATCTACATATTCCATTACCATATAATAAATGCCTTCTTCTTCCCCGACGTCATAAATATTGACGATGTTCGGGTGGGAAAGGCTTGTTGCCGAATGTGCCTCCCGATGGAACCTTGCAATAAATTCGTCATCATTGGCATATTCCAGCCGCAACACCTTGATGGCAACATCCCGCTCAAGGATGATGTCCCTGGCAAGGTAGACATTTGCCATTCCTCCGCCACCGATCGTTTGCTTTATTTTATATCTTTCATTCAAAATTCTCCCGTTCAGCACTATGATTCACCTTCTCCCGATGAATCATAATCCACCAGTACCACGGAAATATTGTCCTCCCCGCCTCGTTCATTGGCCATATCGATCAATTGCCGGGCAGAATCTTGAAGAACTTCGGAGCTGCTCAACACTCCTTCTAATTCCTCATCACTCAATTTATTTGTCAAACCATCAGAGCAAAGGAGCAACTTATCCCCCTTGTCCCATCCAATCGACTGAATGTCAGCCTGAACGCTCTCTTCTGTTCCAAGAGCTTTCAATAAAACATTTTTCCTTGGATGATGTTCAGCATCATCCTTCGAGATTTGGCCGGAACGGACTAATTCGTTGACCAATGAATGGTCTTCGGTAACCTGTTTAAACCCCTGTTCGTTTATCAGGTAACATCTACTATCTCCTACATGGGCTATCGTAATGAAATCTTGGGCACAGATAACAGCCACTATGGTCGTTCCCATCCCCTCACATTCTTCATGGCCACGGGAATAATCCAAAATAGATTGATTGACTCGCAACAGCGTGTCGTCCAGCCATGACTCGGCATCTTCCGGAGAAGCAAGTTCAGCTGTTTCTTTCCATATATCGCTTAGCAAGGAGGTCGCCATTTGACTTGCCACATCGCCGGCTTTATGGCCCCCCATGCCATCTGCTATCACAGCCAACCCTTGACCGCCCGCGTTGCTGAAATAGCCGCCGGCATCTTCGTTGTGCGCCCTGACTTTCCCTTGATCGGTCGAATAATAACCGTTCATTCGCTCACCTTCTCTCCTCAAGCATAACTTCGTTTGCTCGATTAGCTAACGTGCAACCAGTTTTTATCGATTACTTCTTTGTAAGTCTTGTTAAAAAGAATCCGTCTGTACCATACTCGTAAGGGAAAATTTGAAGCCCCCATTCACTGAGACCGTCCCCATTTTTTAAATCTCGAGGCAGTTCTTCAACAAATTCCCTGTCGATTTGAAATTCTTCATGACCAGCTAAAAACTCTTTTATCACAGCTTCATTTTCAGCTTTATCAACAGTACACGTACTATATACCAGTTTACCACCTTTTTTTAACAAAGCGGACACCTTTTCCAACAATTCACGCTGAATGACCGACAAAGTTTCGATATCATTCAGATTTTTATGGTATTTGATGTCCGGCTTGCCGCGCAATACTCCTAAACCGGAGCAGGGAGCATCCAGCAGTATCCGGTCAAAATGTTCCGGTTCATACACTTCCGCCAATTGCCTCGAATCCGCTTGTTTTGCTTCGACAATCGTCAAATCCAATTCCATTGCCCGTTTCGATACGAGCTTTGCCTTCTTGCTATGAAGATCGTAGGCATGGACTTCTCCACGGTTGTTCATTTTTTCTGCAATGTGGGTCGTTTTTCCTCCTGGTGCACTGCATGCATCGAGGACAATCATTTCCGGACCGGCAGACAGAACTTCCGCTGCCAACATCGAGGTCTGGTCTTGAACAGTAAGCATCCCTGTTTGGAATAAGCTGCTTTTCAGTACGTTTCCCGACAATACATTGATTCCTTGTGGAGAAAAAATCGATGACTCTGCCTGATATCCTTCTTCCTCCAATCGGTTCAGTGCTTCTTCCCTGGATATTTTTAATGGTTGAACACGAACACTGATCGGTTTATGCTGCAGGTTGGAGTGGCACATTTTTTCTGTAGTATCGAACCCGTACATGTGGATCCAACGCTCTACAAGCCATAATGGATGGCTCGTCTCGACGGAAAGCTTTTTTGACTGGTCTTCGATTTCTGTCAAATCGGGAAAACCATTTCGTTGCACACTTCGCAGGATACCATTGACAAAGGAAGAAATACCTTTATGCCCTTTTTGTTTGGCAATTTCGACTGACTCATGGATGATGGCATGATCCGGGACTTTGTTTAAGTAGTTCATCTGGTACATCGACATATATAACAACCATCTTACCCAGCCATCGACTTTTTTTCTGCTGTCCAGAAAATGATCCAAAAAATAAGCCAGTGTGAGTTTGCGTTGTATAGTCCCATAAACGATTTCTGTAAGCAAGGCTTCATCCCTCTGATCGAATTTTTGCTTTCGTATGGCCTGGTCGATCAGTAAATGGCTGAATCCACCCTTCTCTCCCACCCTTACCAAAATTTCGAGGGCAGTTATTCGCAATTGATATTTAGCCATTTTCTTCTCCTAACTTGTCCCCGCACTTGATATTGCTGCCAGTCCCCCTGAGAAAGTCTCCTGTATCCATACGTTTTTTTCCGGCGGGCTGCAAGCTGGTCACTTTTACAGCCTGCTTGTCGCCACATAGCACAAACATGCCGTCGTCGGTTAAATCGACAATTTCGCCTGGTTCGCCATCGAAAGACCTGTCGACCGGTTCCGCCCACCATATTTTCATGATGTGATTGTCATAGGTGGTGAAAGCAACTGGCCATGGGTGTAAACCACGTATCTGGTTGTAAATCTCGATCATTGATTTTGTCCAGTCGATCTTTTCATCGCCCCGTTTAATATTCGGAGCGAAGGTCGCTTTCGTTTCATCTTGTTCAACTGCTTGCAACTCGCCTGCCAAGAGCTTTGGCATAGTGTCGCTCAACAATCGGGCGCCGGTTTCCGAGAGCTTGTCATGAAGCGTTCCGACGTGATCTTCCCTGTCGATGGACACTTTGCTTTGTGTCAATATTGCACCGGCATCCAGCTTCTCTGCCATGTACATGATGGTTATTCCCGTCTCTGTTTTGCCTTGAAGTATAGCATACTGGATCGGCGCTCCACCACGCAGTTCAGGCAGTAACGAGGCATGGACATTGATGCAACCATAGGCTGGATAATCCAAAAGGGGTTTCGGCAAAATTTGCCCAAAAGCAGCCGTCACAATCAAGTCTGGGTCCTGGTCCAGCACATATTGGTACTCGTTTTTTATTTTCTCCGGTTGATAGACGGGAATCCCGAGGCTTTCCGCCTCCACTTTTACCGGTGGGGGTGTCATCACTTTTTTTCTTCCTTTTGGGCGATCCGGCTGTGTCACAGCCAAGACAACTTGATAACCGTCCTCGACAAGCTGCCTCAAGACTGGAACAGCGAAATCCGGAGTACCCATAAAAATTATCCGTTTCATGTAAGTCTCCTCTCTACATTAATTGATAGGGTTGCATATCTACGTTGATCAATAAATCATTTTGTCTGATTTCTTCTTCGAACATTGCTAGAATTTTCCGGATAGACTTACCTAGGCCTGGTTCATTTCTGTATTTTATCATGCATTGATAACGATATCTATCTTTGATCCTTGTCAGTGGTGAAGGTGTAGGCCCCAAAATCGAAGTTTGAGGAGATAACGCATTATTCAACAGCAGTGTGATTTTCTTAGTGACTTCAATTGCTTTCACCTGGTTTGGATGTGAGACTGTTATCAAGGTCAAGAAAAAATATGGCGGATAATGAAAAGCTCTGCGCATCTCCATTTCTTTTCGGTAGAAGCTTGGATAGTCATACTGGCTGGCCAGCTCGACACTGTAATGTTCCGGTGTATAGGTCTGGACGACCACTTCTCCAGGTAAAGTATGTCGACCAGCCCTGCCGCTGACCTGAGTCAAAAGTTGAAATGTTTTCTCGGCGGCACGGAAATCCGGGAGATGGAGCAACGAATCAGCAGCCAGTACACCTACTAGCGTGACATTGGCAAAATCCAGTCCTTTTGCAATCATTTGCGTTCCGAGCAAAATATCTGCTTCACCGTTGCCAAACTGATTCAACAGCTTTTCGTGTGCCCCTTTCTTTCTGGTAGTATCTACATCCATTCTGATGATCCGTGCTTGAGGAATTAGTTTGGTCAAAGATTCCTCTACCTTTTGAGTCCCGGTTCCAAAATAACGGATGGTTTCGCTTTGACAGGACGGACACTGAACGGGCATCGGTTCTTCATGAGAGCAGTAATGACATTTCAACCTTTCATTTTTGCGGTGATAGGTCAGTGCTATATCACAGTGAGGGCACTCGACAACATGCCCGCAATCACGACACATCACAAAGGTCGAGTAACCACGCCTGTTTAAAAACAGGACAACTTGCTCTTTTTTCTCCAGTCTATCTTCTATCGCTTCTTTCAACCTCATGGAAAACATCGACCGATTTCCCGCGTGGAGTTCTTGGCGCATATCCACTAAATCCACGGTTGGCATGCTTGCATTGTTCATCCGCTTGCTCAAGGTCAGCAACTGATAAACGCCTTTCTGAGCACGGGCATAGGTTTCCAGCAGCGGTGTCGCACTTCCAAGGACTACAGGACAGTTGTGGTGGGCGCCCCGGAAAATGGCGACATCTCTGGCATGATACCTGGGATGATCTTCCTGTTTGTAACTTGTTTCATGTTCCTCATCGATGATAATGATCCCGAGATTTTCGAAAGGAGCGAACACAGCCGAGCGAGCGCCGACGACAACTTGCACTTCTTTACGTTGGATCTTTCGCCATTCGTCAAACTTCTCACCTGCTGAAAGCGCACTGTGAAGCACAGCCACGTTAGAGCCGAACCGTCCCTTAAACCGCTGTACTGTCTGCGGTGTAAGGGCTATTTCTGGTACCAATACGATTGCCTCTTTCCCTTTTTCTATCACTTTTTGAATTGATTGAAGATAAACTTCTGTTTTTCCGCTTCCGGTAACCCCATGCAACAAAAATACATCATGCTCATCTTCGGCGATGTCTTGTTGAATCGGAGCAATGGCATCAGCTTGTTCTTCTGTCAGTTGTAAAGGAAACGTCCGTTGGTAATTTTCATCCTCGTAAGGGTTTCGATAAATTTCCTCCTGGTAGTCAGTGAGCAATCCCCTCTCGATTAGCTGTTTGATGGGTGCTCTAGTTGTATGCAGTGAGGAACACAGTTTTTTCTGACTTACGGGTTCTGAAACTTCGGCCATATAGGAAAGGATTTCTTTTTGCTTGGAAGCCTGCGGAGGAAGCTCCGCTATCGCAGCTTCCAATTCCATGGAGTCCCTTGTAGCTTTGATCATCGTTTCTGTTTTTTTTGTTTCTCTGGATTTCACCAGATACCGGACTTCAATCAGCCCTTCCTGTATCGCTTTTTGTAATGCCGCCAGATTTCCCTGCCTTTCCATAAACTCTTCATAAGCCAGGGTGTCGCGATGGGCAAAGATTTCCTCTAAAAGATCGGGCAGTTCTTCGTTTGTCAACCGCAGCAATTCTTTCTTGTATTTTGCTTTCAAAACCTGCGGCAGCATAGCCTGGTAAGCAGAAATATAAAAACTGAGCGTCTTTTCCGATATCCATTTTCCAAGCTCCAACAGTTCCGGCGTCAACACGGGGATGACATCCATTACATCGCTTATTTTTTTCAGCTTGTCAAAATCAGACCGGTCTGTCAATTCCAAGACAAACCCCATGATTTTCCTGGGACCAAACGGCACGACAACGCGCATACCGGGGCGGACAGTGCCGATGAGGTGGTTCGGAACTAGATAGTCGAATAAACGATTGGTTTGACTAGCTGGTACATCTACTACTACTTTGGCAATGTTCACCGGCTCTCATCCTTCAATGCTGTAGAAATCAAATCGAGTATTTGACCGGCCACTTCGGTTTTTCCGGCAAGTTCTATCGTTTTTTCTAAACCCAGGTTGTTAATATAGGTAACTTCATTGGTATCTGTTCCGAATCCTGCACCTTTTGTTTTGATATTGTTGACGACAATAGCATCCAGATTTTTCGCTTCTAGTTTTTTTCTCCCGTATTGCAATGGATTTGCTGTTTCTGCGGCAAATCCCACCAGGTACTGATCCTGTTTCCTTTTTCCTAACTCTTTCAGGATATCTGCGGTTCTTTCCATTTCGATAGTCCAGTTGCCTGGTTTCTTTTTCATTTTGTCATCATAGGAAGTCGCCGGACGATAGTCAGCGACAGCTGCAGCTTTAATGACGATATCTTTTCCATCAAACTGATCCATCATTGCCCGATACATTTGCTCAGCTGTTTCTACATCAATTCTGTGAACGCCAGAAGGGGTGTCCAGGCTCACTGGTCCAGATACCAATGTCACCTCCGCCCCCATTTTTGCCGCTTCGCCGGCGATGGCAAAGCCCATTTTCCCTGATGAATGATTGGTGAAGTAACGTACCGGATCGATTTTTTCTTTTGTCGGTCCAGCCGAAACCAAGACCCGTTTGCCTTTCAAAATCGGTGCAACGGTTTGTCGCTCCAGATCATTTTTTAGTACTTCGACAATCGCGTCCGGTTCCTCAAGACGCCCTTTTCCTACATAACCGCATGCAAGCAGACCATCCCCTGGTTCTATGAACCTATATCCCCAACCTTCCAGCTTTTTCATATTGTCAACAACCGCCGGATGGGCATACATGTGGACATTCATGGCAGGAGCAATGTAAACAGGAGCTTGTGTAGCCAGCATTATCGTGGACAGCATATCATCCGCCAGTCCATTTGCCATTTTCCCGATTATGTTGGCGGTAGCAGGTGCTATCAATACTAGATCTGCCCAGTCGGCCAGATCTATGTGTGCGATTTTCGCCGGATCTTTTTCATCGAAAGTATCCGTAAAGACAGGATTTCGTGAAAGCGCCTGAAAAGTCAATGGTGAGACAAATTTGACAGCACTATCTGTCATAATCACCTTCACATCGGCACCTGCCTGGGTCAGCCGGCTTGTAAGTGTGCATGCCTTGTATGCAGCAATACCGCCTGTGACACCCAATACGATTTTCTTCCCCTTAACCATTATGGTTATCCCCTTTCATGCAACACATTGTGCTGATCCATTTTAACAGATCGATTACTCGACATTCTTGTCCTTTTCTTTTTCATCAATGAAAGCAAGGTGTTGATACAGCAAGTTTTCCATAAGTGGTCTTCCTCGCTAATCACAGCAGTGCTCTGTCTTGAAAAAAAGGAAGCCCTTGCAGCCGGAACGCAGCAAGGGCGGGTTGTGGTTTCCTCCTGACAGGAAGAAAAACTGATAACATACCGGGATGGATTACTGCCTATTCCTCTTCCCGGCTGAAAGTGAGCTTTTCATTCTGAATCTCTTCCAAGGCAATACCTACGTACTTATTTGATTTAGGCTTATCTACCATGTAACTTTTCGTTTCCTGCATTTGCCTTGCCCGCCGTGCAGATAATGTCACCAACGTGTATTTTGAATTGATTTTCTCCTGCAGTGCGTCGATTGACGGTTCTAACATCATCCTAGTTCAGCCTCCAGTACTTTTTTATATTGTTTCGCTACGCGATCGCGTTTGCAATGCTCACTCTTTACAATAGCTTGAATTTTATCTACTGCATTCTCGATTTGGTCGTTTACCACAACATAATCGTACGCATCCATCATTTCGATTTCTTTTTTTGCTTCTGTCAATCTGTTATTCACAATATCTTTTGTTTCTGTTCCTCTATTGATGATTCTATTTGCCAATTCTTCCAGGCTCGGAGGAAACAAAAAGATAAAAACCCCTTGCGGGAAGTTTTCTTTTACTTGAAGTGCTCCTTGGACTTCTATTTCCAAAAAGACATCTTTCCCCGATTCCAGGGTCTCCTCTACATAATCTCGAGGTGTCC
This sequence comes from Sediminibacillus terrae, assembly GCF_009602435.1. GTDB lineage: Bacteria > Bacillota > Bacilli > Bacillales > Amphibacillaceae > Sediminibacillus > Sediminibacillus terrae. The sequence continues at coordinate 163,018 of NZ_VZDQ01000021.1, read as the reverse complement.
CATAATAGTTGCCGACGTATTCCGCATATTCCAACAGTCTGTTCCCATTGATCAATTCCTCGAATTCATCTCTGGACTTGTAAAAATAGTCGACTCCTTCCACTTCACCTTCACGCTTTCCACGTGTGGTCATGGAAATGGAGTACTTCAATTCCGTATCCCGGTCAAACAATGCCTTCCTGACTGTTCCTTTTCCTACACCAGAAGGACCTGACAAAATAAATAATATCCCTTTCTCTTTGATCAAAACGCTTCCTCCTACCTATTCATCCGAAATCTCATCGTTACTGATCACCCGCTGCCCGACAGTTTCAGGCTGCACAGCAGACAACACAACATGGTCACTGTCTGTAATGATAACTGCCCGAGTACGACGTCCGTACGTGGCATCCACTAACTTATTATTGTCTCGCGCTACCGTGATGATTCTTTTGATTGGTGCTGATTCAGGCGATACAATCGAAATAATCCGATTCGCCGACACCACATTGCCAAACCCAATATTTATCAATCGCAAGCTCACCATGTGTTCCCCCTAAATTCCAGGCTCTCCGCCCAGACTGACATAATTTTCGATTTTCAGACCGATATTCAAACTACCGAAGGATTATTCAATGTTTTGTGTTTGTTCCTTCACCTTTTCTATTTCACTTTTCAAATCGACTATCCTTTCGCTAATTTGTACATCGTTTGATTTAGAGCCGATTGTATTCGTTTCCCGGAGCATTTCCTGTAGGATAAAATCAAGTTTCCTGCCGACTGGTTCCCGTTGTAGAATCGTCAGCCGGAATTGGTCGACATGGCTTAAGAGCCTGGTCACCTCTTCTGTGATATCCCCCTTCTCCGCAAGCAAGGCAGCTTCTTGAATAATTCTCGTATCATCCTTGGCATCCTTGTCTAAATAACCCTGAATCCGGTTGATTATCCTGTCTCGATACTCCATTATAACAATATCTCTGCGTTCTCCCAACCATTTTGACAGTTTTTTAATGTTTTCCATGCGTAAGAGCATGTCTTCTGCCAATTGACCGCCTTCCTTGCTTCTCATCTCGCAAACCAGGCCGCAGGCTCTTTCTATCGTTTCAATGATAGCTTCTGACAGACCGCCTTGCTCCTTTCTTTCTTCTTCGATCCGGAACAATTCAACATGGCCGGCTGCCAATTCCAAAGGGATATCACCAGACAAATGATACCTCTCTTTTATCTCTCTCAGATGATTTATGTATTGACCCATCAATTCCCAATCGACGGATAGGTTCCTCTTCATCAAACCCTCCTCGTCCAGATGAATGTGCACTTCGACGCGTCCCCGACTGAAGTACCCCTTCACCGCTTTTTTTATGGTGCCTTCCAAAAACAAAAGCGACTGGGGAATTTTGAGCGAAATATCTAAAAAGCGATGATTGACACTTCTTATTTCTACAGTAATTCCCGTTCGATCAATGGTGCATACCTCTCTACCGTACCCTGTCATACTACGGACCATCGATATCCCGCCTTTATACTATGGATGAAATATTCCAACAATCTGTACAATCCTCGTTCATCATAACAAACTTTGGTGATTCTGCCTATCAACTAAGCCCTTTTGACCTATACAACCAGGTTCTTCCCTCTTAAAAATTATTTTTACAAAGGACATTTTTGCAGGAAGGTTTCCCTTTTCGTTTGCAAAGCCCGGCGCTTCAAACCATCATTTTACAGAGAAACACACACCTTCGCATTCAATTGAAATTCTCTTAAAACAACCTGCAGCACGTAACAAGCAATCATTTCATACCGGTGTATCGATTGAATATATCCCCCTCTATAGCTGCTTCGCGGTTCAGGTAAACGAAAAATGTTACAGAGAGGAGAGACAATCCCATACAACAAACGAAAACAAGACCCTTGTTTAACCGAGGCCACTGAAAAAGTCCTTTCTAACCTAACCTAGAAGAGATTTTAAAGTTTGTTGTTGATTTTCCCGAATCGCTTATCGATGGATGCTTGCCGCGGGCACGGCCTCATCTGCGGGTCTCGAAGGCATGCGCATGCAAGGCGCGATGGCGATTTTCACAGCTAATGTGAAACGAATCGTTAAACGAATGAAGGAATAGAGGGCACAAATCACTTGAAATTAGATAAAAAGCGGTCTGTATGGAAATTAAATTCCATACAGACCGCTTTTTTTTAAATTCTACTTTTCAAAGACCTTCAATTTTTCAGTGACCTCGTTTAACATCAGGGTCTTGTTTTTTTTACTTTTTGGAGAAACCGAACACTACTGTCGGTATTGCTGATAAGGCGAGGATCAGGATCCAATCTTTCAAGGACAGATCCATTGTATGGAACACTTCCTGCAGTGGTTCAAAATATAATACGACTAGCAATAACAACATCGAAGAAATCACCGCACCGACTAAATAAATGTTCTGGAATGGATTCCGTGAAAAGACAGATCGCTCCGAACGACAATCAAACACATGTATCAATTGAGCCATAACCAGCGTAGTAAAAGCCATTGTCTGTGCATACCGCAGGTTATCAGGATTGTCTTGATAGGCGGTCATGAAGGCAACCAGTGTCACCAAGCCGATCAACAACCCCCTGCTGATGATTTTAAACCCCAGTCCTCTTGAAAAAATTCCTTCCCTGGGACTTCGAGGTTTTCTGCGCATGACATCCTGCTCAGGCTGATCAAGACCAAGGGCCATTGCAGGCAAGCCATCGGTAACCAGGTTTACCCAAAGAATTTGAACAGGTATGAGTGGTAACGGCAAAGCCAACAACATCGCAAATAACATTACAAGTATCTCCCCGACATTGGAAGCGAGCAAGTATCGGATAAATTTCCGGATGTTCTCGTAAATATTGCGCCCTTCCTTGATGGCAGATTTAATAGTGGCGAAATTGTCATCCAGCAAAACGAGTGCGGATGCTTCTTTTGCTACATCTGTTCCGCTGTTTCCCATACTGATACCGATGTCGCTCGCTTTTATCGCTGGAGCATCATTTACTCCGTCTCCAGTCATCGCCACGACATGTCCTTTTTTCTGGAATGCTTTCACAATTTTCAACTTATGCTCAGGGGTCACCCGGGCAAACACATATACATCGTCAATCACATCGCTCAGTTGCTCTTCTGTCATGTTGCTAAGTTGACTGCCTTCCAGCACTTGTCCACCGGCAGGAAGGAGTTTTAAATCCCGGGCTATCGCTCTGGCTGTCAGGGCATGGTCGCCAGTGATCATCACCGTTTTTATTCCTGCCTGTTTACACTCCGCTATTGCCCCTCTCACTTCTCTTCGCGGGGGATCAATCATCCCGGTTACACCAAGTAAAGTTAAATCCTTTTCCAGACTGAAATCATCCGGTGTCTGACCGGAAGGAACTGATTTCACACCAATTGCGATTGTCCTGAGCGCTTTTCCTGCCATCGCGGCAACCGCCTGCTCGATTTTCGTCTGATCAGCCGCTTTCATTGCCCTGCGTTGACCATCAACTATAAATGCCGTCCGGGCCATTAAAACATCGGGAGCGCCTTTCGTAATGGAAAACCTGTTTCCTTTTTCATCTTCGACTAGAACAGTCATCCGCTTCCTGTCCGAATCGAACGGAATTTCTTTAATGATTTTGAAGGAAGCAAGCGTTTCGTCCGTAATGCCTGCTTTGCGGCCGGCCACCAGGATAGCGCCCTCTGTCGGATCCCCATCAACTCCCCATTTACCTTTCCTCTGTACCAGGGATGCATGATTACACAATGTACCATATAGCAACATTGAACGGAGTTGGTCAGGAAGGGTTTCCCTGTCGTTTTCGTAGAAAGACCCATTGGTGTCATATCCTTCTCCTGTAATATGATACCAGTGGCCCGGGGTGAAAATTTCTTTTACCGTCATCTGGTTTTCCGTCATAGTACCCGTTTTATCTGAACAGATGACCGATGCACTTCCTAATGTTTCTACAGCCGAAAGCTTCCGGACGATCGCTTTCCGTTTGATCATCCGCTGCACTCCCAATGACAATGCCACCGTAACAATCGCCGGAAGCCCTTCCGGAATCGCTGCAACTGCCAAAGATACACCTGCCAGGAACATTTGATATAGCGGATGGCCCTGATAGACTCCAATCAATACAACGAACAGCGTCAGTAATAAGGCAATGATTATCAGCAATTTCCCCAATTCAGCGAGCTTTTTCTCCAACGGGGTCGCCATTTGTTCCGTTTTCACTAATAAAGAGGCAATCTGACCCATGGCGGTATTCATACCTGTTCCGACCACTATTCCTTCACCGCTGCCCCTACTGGAAAGTGTTCCCATGAACAACATGTTACGTTGATCCTGGGGCTCTAACTGATGCTGTCCGAGCGGGTCGACCATTTTAGCTACAGGGAGTGACTCGCCTGTCAATGCCGATTCCTCCAACTCCAGACTGCTCGCTTTAGTCAGACGCACATCCGCCGGCACACGATCTCCACTCGAAATTTTGATCAGATCACCTACGACTACGTCCTTTGACGGGACTTTCACCCACTCCCCATCTCTTTTCACATGAGCCAACGGTGCTGAGAGCTCTTTTAGCTTGGCAAGTGATTTTTCAGCACGCTGTTCCTGGAAAAATCCGATCAACCCATTGATCAACACGATGATCATGATAGCTATTGCATCAATATATTCTCCTAGCAAACCGGATATGAGGGTTGCGGCTAGTAATACCAACACCATGAAATCCTGAAATTGTTTCAGAAAAACCAGCAATAATGAAGTCTGTTTTTCATCTTCAAGTACGTTTGCTCCCATTTTTCTTCTTCTACTTTCAACTTCTTGGTTTGAAAGCCCCTTTTCAAGGTCGACTCCTAGTTTGCGGGCTGTTTCTTCCGCCTTTAATTGGTACCATTTCACATCACATTCCTCCATGTCCTAGTCTGTCTGTTGTATATGTATTCAGACTCGTCCAAAAAAATGCTATAATTACGGACGAGGTGATTCCATGGCTTTTGATGGAATAGTCACTCGGGCTGCTGTACGCGAATTAAACAATCAACTGGCAGCAGGGCGGCTACTTAAAATTTATCAACCAACCGAAACAGAACTGATTCTCACGATCAGAAGCAACGGAAGCAATAAATCATTGCTGCTGTCCGCCCATCCTAGTTATGCAAGATTTCATTTGACGGACGATGTGTACGAGAATCCGAAAACCCCTCCCATGTTTTGCATGCTGTTAAGAAAGCATTTATCCGGAGGATTTTTACAAGATATCGTTCAATATGAAAATGAAAGAATTGTCATGTTTCATTTTAGAGGAAAAAATGAAATCGGTGACGAGACAGAGAAAACATTGATCATCGAAGTAATGGGAAAACACAGTAATATATTGCTGATCGACAAAGAAAAACAAGTCATCCAAGACAGTATCAAGCACGTACCTCCCGCACAAAACCGGTACAGGACGATCATGCCAGGAAGTCTTTACAAACTCCCTCCAGACCAGGGGAAAATCAACCCAGTTGAACTGGATCCGGAATCGTTTGTCCGAAAGTTGGACTTTAACTCCGGCAGGCTGGATCAGCAAATAGTGAATCAATTCACAGGCTTTTCCCCGGTGATTGCTAAAGAAATCGTCTATCGGTCCGGACTGGGTGGAAGCGATGCTTTCAGGCAGGTTTTTTCAGCTATACAGGATAAACTGATACACCACCATTATCGACCTGTGATTTATCGTGAAAACAAAGAGGATTTCTATGTGTTACTGCTGGAGTCTAAAGATGGTGAACCTGTCCATTGTGACTCAGTCAGTAAAATGCTGGATATTTTTTATTCCGGAAAAGCAGAAAGAGATCGTGTAAAGCAACAATCCGGAGACCTTTCACGTTTTTTAAAAAATGAACGGGATAAAAACATCCGCAAAATCAAAAAACATGAACAAACGCTGAAAAAGGCTGAACAAGCCGATAAGTATCAGCGGCTTGGTGAATTGCTGACTGCCAATATGCATCAGATTAAACCAGGTGATAAACAAGTAGAAGTAATCGATTATTATGATCCGGAACAAAAGAAAATCACCATCGAATTGAATGTAAATAAAACGCCGAGCGAGAATGCGCAAAGTCTTTTTAAGACTTATCAAAAACTTAAAAAATCCAGACAAGTAGTCCTCGGAGAAATTTCCAAGGCGAAGCAGGAAATAGACTACCTTGATGATCTGCTGCAACAAATCGCAGAGGCAAGAGAACAAGATATCGAAGAAATACGGCAGGAGCTAAGGGAAGAAGGTTACTTAAAATCCAAGCCTGCCCGAAAGAAAAAAACCAACAAACCTGCAAAACCGGAACCGGAGCAGTTCTACGCAAGCGATGGCACACTGCTTCTTGTCGGAAAAAACAACAAACAAAACGAATACTTGACCAACCGTGTGGCTGCTCGAGATGATATTTGGCTTCACACGAAAGACATACCTGGTTCCCATGTGGTCATCCGGGATCGTCATCCAAGTCAGGAAACATTATATGAAGCGGCCCAACTGGCAGCAAACTTCAGTAAGTCGAAGCATTCGTCGTCGGTCCCAGTCGATTACACGTTGATTCGCCATGTCAAAAAACCAAACGGAGCAAAGCCCGGGTTTGTCACCTATGACAATCAGAAAACCTTGTTTGTGACTCCTGAAGCTGACTTGATTGAAAGATTAAAGAAAAAACCCGAGTGAGCGAGGGTGGTCCGAATAAAACTTCGAGACCAAAACAAAAACGGACGATGATTCGCAGTGGCACACATGCGAACTCGTCCGTTTTTTGTTTAAAAGATAAGAAAGTATAAATCTCAGCGTTTCCTTTATCCTCCCCACTCTTATGCAAAGCCTCTGTGTGGCAAAAGAACGCCACGCCGAGGCTTTGTTCAAGTTTGTCGGAGACCTAGGCGAAGCAGTTCATGAATGAAAGGAATTCATCAAAGGAAAATCCATCCTGTTTCATTTTTTTCATTGAGGAAAAAGCATCCAAAAAGAAGGTCTTCTCATACCTCCTATCCCGTTTCGTTCTGTTATGCGAGTGATTTTTCGGGTTCCGGCCACTTTTTGCTGGGTCCCAAATACTTTCATGATCTGGCCGCCTGTTATTCTATTTTCTTGAAAAATGAAACCTAATCTTATTCTCATCCGTAAGATAGATAAGCTGCAGCAATCATAAACAGACAATAGTTAGGAGAATTTACATGATGGGAATACTACTGGCAACTATTTTATCCTTTCCTTTATTTTTCTTATTCAGTGTGTTGGCTATGATCAGAAGAAAGCCAACACCAGCGATGATCCGCAACTGGATCATTATATTCATTACAGGCTTTGTTCTATGCGGCCTTTTCAATTACCTTGCATTGCCGACACTGACAGCACCTAATCTTTTGGTCGAAAATTTCATCGTTTGTCTGGTGCTTATCCCGCTGCTTTATTATAAAAACGGAATGCCTTTTTCATACAAGAAGCCTCACCGATCTGCATCGGGAATTTTAATCATCCTAATTATACTGGCACTGCCGGTCAGCTTTTTTATTGGCTTGGCAGCGCTTGACAACTCATATGAATCGATTGCAAAACAAGAGGCAGGAGAGGCGGAACCTTTCAATGAAGATGACACGCCTATAACTGTTTCGCCTGAATTCGCCCGCAACAAAGTACAAAAAGCAATGAGCGTTGTGCCGAACACCCAGTTCTATGATTTAGGAAAGCTGCAGGTTCAAAAAATCGATAATGAAATCATGTATGTGGCACCAGTAGAATTCACCGGCTTTTGGAAGTATCTGCGCGGAAAAGAGACAGAAGGATTTTTCACCATTCCAGCGGACAATATCGACGCCCAGCCTGAATTCGTTGAAAGTAAAATGCTATTTACAAATTCAAGCTTTTTTAATCATAACGTGCAACGGATCATCTATAATGAATATCCAGACTATGTGCAAAGCGGCGAAGCACAAATCGAAGTGGATGACGAAGGGAAACCATGGTATGTCCAAACTGTATATAAACCGATCAAGCTTACGAACAAGCCAGACATGGATCAGTTAAAAGTGGCAGTGGTAGACCCTGAATCCGGAGATGTGCAACTTTATGATCCAAGCGAAGCACCTGCATTCATCGACAGCCCTATCAGTTCGGAAATGGCTGGTAAACAGAACAATTACTTCGGAAAATATGTGCATGGCTGGTTGAATTCCTTGTTCGGGAAAAAAGATGTGAAAATACCGAATGAATCAGGTACGGAAAATACCGTCACGCCGATCTTCGACAATAAAGGGGAAATGTACTATTTTACAGATATGGCCTCCCCTAAAGAGAACATCGACTCAGCATTAGGTTATACACTAATCAATGCCAAAACAGCAGAGTTGACCTATTATAACGGCAAAAAAAATAACGGAATAATGGATAGTAAAGGGGCTAAACAGATTGTAAACAAGGAATTTCCCGAAAAGAATTGGGAAGGGTCCATGCCCATCTTGTACAATATTGATGGCAGTCCGACATGGGTCGTGAACGTACTGGATCCAAATGGCCTGTTTAAGCAATATGCGTATATCAAAGCCAATGATTCTGACTTCGTCGTGTTCGGGGAAACAGCCGAGGAAACCCTTGCAGCGTACCGCATGCAGTTGGCACAAGAGGCCGGTAACCCGGAAGCTAGCGAAGATGTTGAAGCAAAAACAATCAGTGGCGAAGTGAACCGATCATTGGTTACTTCCACTACATCAGGTCAGTCCGTTCAATTTTTATTGAAAGATGATACGACGATTTACACCGTAAATGCGAGTAAAGCACCGCTTGCCATTTTTCTGCAGCAGGGAGACAGAGTCGAAATGGATGTGAAAATTCGCGAAAACGGAGTCGGAACCGTGGAACAAATTTCCATAGCTTCACTGGATGAAAATTAAATAGAGCATTTTCTGTTTGGTTTGTGTCAGGAAATTGCCGAATCATTTCGCCCCAACATTCAAAACGCCCATGGTTCCTTGTCTGAACCACGGGCGCTTTTTCTTGTCGAGCAATTAATGAGGCTGATTGTATTGGCTTGTATCTGAAGAACCATTTACCAGTTGTTCTTTTGCATCCTTCACTTTGCTGCCTACGTCTTTTGCAGTTGATACGGCTTCTTGAGTATCGTGCTGCACGTCCTTCAATTCATTTTTAAATTCACCGTTGACTTTATTATAAAGTTCTTGAACATTGTTGGCAGCATCCTTTAGTGCATCTGTAGCTGCTTTTACTCTATCCATAAGCTGATCTTTTGTTTCCCGAGGATTTTGTTTAACATCGGCAGCCATGCTAGACACTGATTCTTTCATACCACTCACATTCTGCTTCACATTTGAACGAGTGTTGGAATTAAGCATTGCAAGGGCCGCTCCTGCCAAGGCTCCGGCAGCCATACCTACGACCAGTTTACTACCATTTTGTTGTTGGGATTCCATGTTTGTCACTCCTTTAGTAGACTTTGTTGGACTAATATTCCTTTTCATTTGTTCATTTACCACTTGTCTGCCCTGACTAAACAATCTTTCCCCATGATGAAGCTCCTTCTGGGATACCACTGAAAAAATTTCTTATTAATTTAAAATAGCTGTCAACATTTGTTATAGAATCTACGAATTACTTGTCCGTGCACACTTGCCGCAGCTAACTTGGTCAAGAAGGGTGCATGACCGAATAGATATTCGGGTCTCCAAAGCATGAGCATTCAAGGTACCTTGGCGATTTTCACCGCAAATGGGAAACATATCGTAAACCTTCTGAAGCATAGAGGGCGCATTCCACTCAAAGTTAGACGAAAAACGGTCTGTATGGAAATCAAATTCCACACAGACCGTTTGTAAACTTCAGTTTTTCAGTGGGTCTCAGTTTATGTAAGCAGCTTTTAAGAACGATGTGCCGATCCCTGTAATGCTTCACGCCATTCAAATAATTGCTTGCTTTCCTTCTCTGATACCCCTCCTTCTGTTTCCAGGATGGTTACCAACGTTTCGAAATCTGTAATGGTTGATAACGATATTCCTTGTTCAGCAAATGCTTCAGCCGTGCCGGCAAGTCCATATGTAAAGATAGCAAATACCGCCATCACTTCTGCACCTTTCTCTTGTAAAGCCTGGACAGCATTCAAAGCAGATCCTCCTGTAGAAATCAAATCTTCTATTACAATCACTCGTTGTCCTTTTTTAATGTCGCCTTCGATTTGATTGCCCTTTCCATGACCTTTTGGCTTTGAACGTACATAGGCCATCGGCAAACCTAGATGATCCGATAACCAGGCGGCATGCGGAATCCCTGCAGTAGCACATCCTGCAATGACTTCGAATTTTTTATCCATCTGGTCTGTCATGTCGGCAAAGGCCAATGTCAGCTTTTTTCTTACTTCTGGAAAGGACATCGTTAATCGGTTGTCACAATAAATTGGCGATTTCATTCCAGAGGTCCATGTAAACGGATCATCAGGACTGATTTTCACAGCTCCGATTTTTAATAAATCTTTCGCTATTTCATCTTTTCTTTCCATCATTCCACTCCTTCATAACTTGCTGGTACTTGCTTTTCGGGTCGGAAGATGCTGTTATACTGCGTCCTATCACGATTGCATCTGCCCCGTTGTGCCTAGCTTCAGCTGGGCTGGTGATCCTCTGCTGGTCTTGATGATGATCACTTTTCAAACGGATGCCTGGAGTCACGGTATAAAAGGAAGATCCACAACTTCTTTTAATCATAGGAACCTCCAACGGTGAACAAACGACTCCGTCTGCTCCACTTTCTTTAGCCAAGTTCGCCAGGTTTAGAGTCGCCTCTCCTGCACCAACCGGAATCCGCAGCTCTTCTGACAACATGCGATCGTTCATGGAAGTTAACACGGTCACCGCGATTAATTTACTGTTTAGTCCCGGATTACCTTCTAGAAATCCCTGTTTGGCAGCCCGAATCATTTCGCTTCCTCCCGAGGCGTGGATGTTCACCAAATCCACCCCCAATTTCGCCAAATTCTTCATCGCTTTATAAACCGTATTCGGAATGTCATGTAACTTTAAATCCAGAAATATGGAGTGACCGTCATCCTTCAGTTTTTCAATCACCTGTGGCCCTTCTCGATAAAAAAGTTCCATTCCCACTTTCACCGGTACCCCTTGCAGTCGATTGCTCCGTAGGAAAAGTTCCGTTTCCTGCCAATCTGGAAAATCAAGAGCGAGATAAATCGGCTTCATGTCTATTTCCTCCCTCTATTGCTTCCTCCATGTTTTGAAAACCATACTTTTGCAAAACTTGTGGAAGTCTTTCAATTATCTTCATGCAAGCAAACGGATCATGGATGTTCGCAGTGCCCACGGCTACAGCGCTGGCCCCTGCAAGGAGAAACTCCAACACATCTTCAGCGGTGGATATGCCGCCCATGCCGATGATTGGAAGTCCGCTATGCTGCCTCACTTCGTAAACCATCCGGATAGCGATCGGTTTGATAGCGGGACCGGACAACCCCCCTGTTTGATTGGCCAGCAATGGCTTTCTGGAAGGTAAATCGATTTGCATGCCTGTCAAGGTGTTGATCATCGATAACCCATCCGCTCCGGCGGTTTCCACTGCTTTTGCCATTTGCACTATATCAGCTGTGTTTGGGGATAATTTGACATAAACCGGCGTATCAACTGTCTTTTTCACCTGTGCTGTCACTTCTGCGGCAAGGCCCGGATCCATGCCGAACTGGATTCCCCCTTCTTTTACATTGGGGCAGGATATATTAAGTTCCAAGGCTTGAATCAGGCCGGTTTCGTCCAGCATTTTCGCCACTGCCACATATTCCTCTATCGTACTTCCGGCTACATTGGCAATCACCGGTATATCGAACCGGGAAAGGTACGGTAACTCTTCTTTACAAATTGCTTCTACACCGGGATTTTGTAAGCCTATGGCATTAAGCATACCTGCAGCTGTTTCGGCTACACGCGGTGTCTGGTTACCGTATCTTGATTCATAAGTAGCTGCTTTGATGACAACAGCTCCAAGCTGGTTCAAATCAAATAGTTCACTGAATTCACGGCCGAAGCCAAAACAACCGGAAGCGGGCATGACCGGGTTCTTTAGATGCAAACCTGGAAGTTTTGTTTCCAGAGAGATCATAAATTCACCTCATTTGCCGCAAATACTGGTCCGTCTTTACAGATTTTTTTGAAACCTGTCTCACTTTTAGACGGAACTACACAAGCATAACAAGCACCGATTCCGCACCCCATACGCTGTTCGACTGAAATATAGCCCCGTCTGCCGGAAAGCTTTTCCGTTACCGCACGAAGCATTGGTGTCGGACCACATGAAAAAAAACAATCAAACTCTGCGATGTGCTTTGACATATAATCCGTGACAAATCCTTTTTCCCCAAGACTTCCGTCATCTGTCACAATAATGGTTTCTCCGAGATTCATAAATTTCTCCTTATAAAATACCTGGTCCTCCTTCTGGAATCCAAGGATGGAAATGACCCGGGTACCCCGGGATGCCAACGTTTTTCCCAGATAGTACAGGGGCGGGACGCCTATTCCACCACCGATTAGCAAGGCTGTATCCAGATTCAATTCTTCAACTGGATAACCTGTACCGCATGGCAGCAAAGCGTCGATCTGACTCCCGACAGATTGTTTACCCAACATATCTGTACCGCGGCCTGATATTTTGAATATGATGGTTATATTGCCGTCACTATCCATATCCGCAATGGAAATCGGCCTTCTTAGCATTGGCGTGTCTGCTTCTCCCACTTTTACGTGAAGAAACTGCCCTGGCATAAACTTTTCTGCCTCTGTCACCAGCTTATCGCTGGCCAAACCAAGCTGCATCTCGATTGTTTGTTCTGCTATCTTGTTATTTGCCAATACGGTCAGCTCTGTCTGTATCATGTCGTGAATACCGCCCTTTTTTCAGACACTGGACTTGCCGTGAAGGTAGTGGAATCAATGACATTCAATATGGCCATAGCAGTATCCAGACTCGTCAGACAAGCAATTCCATGTTCTACCGCTTCCCTTCTGATCCTGAAACCGTCTGAACGGGGCTGTTTGCCAGAAGTCAACGTGTTGATGACAACCTGTACCTTGCCTTCTTCTATAATGGACAATACGGTTTCACCGGCAGCTCCTACTTTGCCGACTTTTTGGACAGGAATGCCTTTCTCCGCAGTGAATTCACTGGTCCCTTCGGTTGCATAAAGTCTAAAACCGAGCATATGAAACCGCCTGGCGATTTCGATCATTTCCTGTTTATCTTTATCGGCAACGGTCAAAAGCACCGCTCCCTCTTGCGGAATCGACAGTCCGGAAGCAATCAATCCTTTATAAAGAGCTTTTTCCAGTGTTTTGTCCCTTCCGATTGCTTCTCCAGTCGATTTCATCTCCGGCCCCAGCATCGTATCGACACTGCGAAGCTTTGCAAAGGAAAATACCGGGACTTTAACCGAAACCTGTGGCAGTTCTGGAAGCAATCCATTCGGAAATCCCGCATCGGCAAGGCTTTCTCCTAAAATACACCTTGTAGCCAAAGCTGCCATCGGCACTCCTGTTATTTTGCTTAAAAATGGAATGGTCCTGCTTGCCCGGGGATTCACCTCTAATACATAGACCTTGTCTTCATGTATGACAAATTGGATATTGATCAGGCCCTTGACACTAAGTCTTCTCGCGATTTTCATGGTAATTTCCACACATTCCCGCTTGGCACTGTCCGAGATTCGTTGTGGAGGATAGACGGCGATAGAATCACCGGAGTGTACTCCCGCCCGTTCAATGTGTTCCATCATACCCGGTATAACAATATTTTCTCCATCACAGACAGCATCGACCTCCAGCTCGATACCCGTCAAATATTTGTCGATCAAAATGGGATGGGTATGCTTGATATGATTGCTTTTTTTTAGATAAGCAGCTAATTCATCATTGTTATAAACAATCTCCATTTGGCTGCCTCCGATAACATAAGAAGGACGGACAAGAACTGGATAGCCGATTTGTTCAGCGACTGCGACCGCCTGATCAAGTTGACGGACACTTTTTCCCTGTGGCTGCAAAATATCAAGTTCATTCATTAGATGTTCGAATTTATCCCTGTCCTCCGCTGTGTCAATCGCTTCCAGGTTGGTTCCCAGGATTGCCACGCCTCTTCTTTGCAATCCTTCCGCCAGATTGATTGCAGTCTGACCACCGAACTGGACGATAACCCCTTCTGGTTTTTCCAATTCAATCACATGCATGACATCCTCCAATGTCAGCGGCTCGAAATATAGCTTGTCAGAAACACTGAAATCGGTAGAAACTGTTTCCGGATTGCTGTTCATGATGATCGCCTCATAACCAGCCTGTTTTAAAGCAAGTACAGAATGAACAGTCGCATAATCGAACTCGATTCCTTGACCGATTCGAATCGGTCCTGATCCGATTACAAGCACTTTTTGGCGTTCAGACACAATCGATTCATTTTCTTCTTCGAAGGTACTATAGAAATAAGGGGTTTCTGATTCAAATTCCGCAGCACATGTATCGACCATTTTATATACCGGTAACAAACCGGATTGCTTGCGCATTTCATAAATGGAATCAACATCTGTTTCCCAAAGTCTGGAAACTTGAGTGTCGGAGAATCCTGCTTTTTTCGCTTCCATCAATCGTTCCATGTCATTTTTGTGTGCTGAAACGTCTTTTTCCAATTTGATCAATCTCTGTATTTTCGTCAAAAAGAACGGATCGATTTTCGTCGTCTCAAACAATTCCGTTACCGTACAGCCGCGCCGGAATGCTTCCGCTATCACAAAAATCCGTTCATCATCCGGCTTTTTCAAGCACTCGATTAACTCATCCATCGTCTTATATGTCCATTTCTCCATCCATAGTTCTTCGGTTCCGATATCAAGGGAACGAATGCCTTTTAATAAGGATTCTTCGAAACTCCTGCCGACTGCCATTACTTCTCCAGTCGCTTTCATTTGGGTTCCAAGACTGCGATTCCCGCTGACAAATTTATCGAAAGGGAAGCGTGGCAATTTAGTGACCACATAATCAAGCGCTGGTTCATAACATGCATACGTTGTTCCGGTTATTGGGTTGATTATTTCATCAAGTGTTAGCCCAAGTGCAATTTTTGCTGCCAGCTTTGCTATTGGATACCCTGTCGCTTTTGAAGCCAAAGCCGATGAACGACTGACACGCGGGTTCACTTCAATAATGTAGTATTGAAAACTGGAGGGATCCAGTGCCAGTTGGACATTACATCCCCCTTCGATTTCTAAAGCCCGGATTATTTTCAAAGATGCATTGCGCAACATTTGATACTCGCGGTCACTGAGTGTTTGCGAAGGGGCGGTCACAATCGAATCGCCGGTATGGACACCTACCGGATCAACATTCTCCATATTACATACGACAATCGCCTGGTCTTGTTTATCACGCATCACTTCATATTCTATTTCTTTAAAACCGGAAATGTTTTTTTCAACCAAGCACTGTGTTACAGGTGATAAAGCCAACCCGTTTCTGGTAATATCCATCAATTCATCTTTGTCGTAACACATGCCTCCTCCTGTTCCGCCCAATGTGTATGCTGGTCGAACAATCAGTGGAAACCCGATTTCTCCTGCGAACTCCAGAGCCTCTTCGACAGAATGAACGATTTGGCTCTCCGGTACAGGCTCACCGAGTTCGTGCATCAGGCTGCGGAACACTTCCCTGTCTTCTGCCTTTCGTATCGCCGAAAGGGACGTTCCGAGCAACTCGACATCATACTCCTCAAGAATGCCTGTCTGCTCCAATGCCATGGCCATATTGAGGCCGGTTTGCCCTCCCAGCGTAGGCAAAATAGCATCCGGCTGTTCTTTACGAATGATTTTTATCAAAAAGTCGGTAGTCAATGGCTCCATATATACTGTGTCGGCCACTGTATCATCGGTCATGATGGTCGCCGGATTTGAATTAGCCAAAATCACTTGGTAACCTTCTTCTTTCAACGATTGACAAGCCTGTGTTCCGGAATAATCGAACTCTGCTGCCTGCCCGATGACAATCGGTCCTGAACCGATCACTAAAATCTTGTTTATATCTGTACGCTTCGGCATGATACTTCCTCCCTTTTTTCTTCCGATTGATGGGTGATGATGTTGGCAAGAAATCGATCAAATAATTGATACGTATCTTCCGGTCCCGGCGAACTTTCCGGATGATACTGCACCGAAAAAGCCGGATAGCGTTTATGCGCCAATCCTTCTACTGTTCCGTCGTTCAATGCTAATTGGGTCAATTCTAACTCTGTCCCGGCAAGAGATTCTTTCGTCACGGTATAACCGTGATTCTGTGAAGTCATGACGGTTTTCCCTGTTGTCAAGTCTTTTACGGGATGATTGGCCCCCCGGTGTCCGAAACGGAGTTTTTCCGTATCCGCGCCGCACGCTAAGGCAATCAATTGATGACCGAGACAAATGCCGAACACTGGAATGTCAGGGATGATTTCTTCTATCATCCGAACAGCGTCCGGGACATATTTTGGGTCGCCAGGTCCATTAGAGAGCATGACCCCTTCCGGTTTAAGCCTTCTGATTTTCTCCGCTGAGTAATGATGGGGAACTACCGTTATGTGACAGTTTCGTTTGGTCAACTCTCTTAATATTCCGTGTTTCATTCCGAAATCGACAAGTACGATGCGTCTGCCTCGACCGGGCACCACATATGGTTTCACCGTGGAAACACGTTCTACATGGTTGGTGATACCGATTTCCTGATGAAGAAGTTGCATGGCCCTCTCCACAGAGCAGTCTGCTGATGTGAACAAGCCTTTCATGGTTCCATGATTCCGAATCAATCTGGTCAGTTTTCTTGTATCAATCCCGGCCAGTCCCGGTATGTCATTGGCCTTTAAAAAGCGGTCCAGCGTCTCTTCTGATCGATAATTGGATGGTAAGTCGCATACCTCTTTCACAATCAATCCATGAATGGAAGGGGTTATCGTTTCAAAATCATCCCGATTGATTCCATAGTTACCGATTAACGGGTAAGTCATTGTTACGATTTGCCCACAATAAGAAGGATCCGACAAAATTTCTTGGTAACCTGTCATACCTGTATTGAAGACAACCTCACCACTAATTTCCCGATCACTTCCAAATCCAGTTCCCAAAAAGCGAGTGCCATCTTCAAGAACGAGCTGCCGTTTTTGCATCCTTTTCATCCTCCTCATAAACAATTCTCCCAGCAAATATAGTCAACTTCGGCTTGCCGGTCACATCCCAGCCTGCAAAGGGGGTGTTTTTTCCTTTAGAAGAAAAATCGTTACGATCGATTGTCCATTCTTCTCTTATGTCTAACACAGCAAGATCAGCTTTTCCTCCGATTTCCATTTTTCCATAAGGCAGGTCAAATACTTCTGCCGGTTTTATCGTCAGCCAGTCTACCAGCTGTTTCAAGCTACAAACCCCTGGCTCGACCAGTTTCTTGTTCAGCAGAGCAAAAGCCGTTTCCAAACCCACTATGCCAAAAGGCGCGGCCATCAATCCCATGCTTTTTTCTTCTTCCGTATGGGGTGCATGATCTGTTGCAATAAAATCGATCGTCCCATCCAGCAACCCTTCAAGCAGGGCCTGCTGATCTTCAAGGGATCGCAAGGGCGGATTCATCTTGTAGTTAGCATCATCCGTCCGGATATCTCCTTCATTGAGTAACAGATGGTGCGGAGTCACTTCTGCTGTCACCTGTATCCCCGCCCGTTTAGCGTCCCGGATAACCCGGACGGACTCTTTGGTACTAACGTGACAGACATGGTAATGACAGTCCGCAGCCTCTGCTAAAAGGACATCCCTGGCAATTTGGACCGATTCACATACGGATGGAATTCCTGGGACACCCAGGTTTTGGCTGACCATTCCTTCATGTACTACACCTTTATGTATTAAACTGTTATCCTCGCAATGTGCAACGATTGCTTTTCCAATGGCTGCCGACTGATGCATTGCATGAAGCATTTGATCTGCCGACTGCACACCGACACCGTCATCAGTGAAAGCAAATGCTCCGGCCCTCTGCAAAGCTTCCATATCGGTCAGCTTATCCCCAAGCAGCCGCTCCGTAATAGAAGCATACGGCAACACCCTGATATGGGCTCTGTCAGCAATCATTTCCTGAATTTGCTTCAACGTTACCTTGTTGTCGGGGACTGGCCTGGTGTTCGGCATGGCGCATACCGTTGTGTAACCGCCACGGGCTGCTGCCAAGGTTCCGGTTTCTATGGTTTCTTTCGCTTCGCCGCCAGGCTCTCTAAGATGGACGTGCACGTCGATGAATCCGGGTGTTATCAATCTCCCTTGACAATCTATCACCTTACCCCGCGGCTCCTCGATCTTACCTGCGATTTCCAGGATATGTCCATCCTCCATGATTACTTCACACTGTTCCAATTGGTTATCTGCTGATAATTGCATCCCGTTGATCAATGTCAATGTCATCGATAATCCCCCTGTCTGTTAATAGGTGCTTAATCACTGCCATTCTTGCAAATACACCATTTTCCATTTGTTTGAAAATCCGTGATTTCGGACTCTCAACTAATTCGTCAGCTATTTCGACACCCCGGTTCACCGGTGCCGGATGAAGAATGATTGCGTGCTGCAGCATTGTACGTTCCCTTTCTACCGTCAAGCCGTAATGCTGAAGATAGTTTATCGGGTTTCTCCCATTGTTCAGTCCATGCCTTTCATGCTGAATTCTCAATAACATGACCACATCACAAATTTCCGCAGCTTCATCGATTGATACATAAGAATAAGGAAGCGAATGATCTTCCCATTCCGGCTTGCATGACAAGTAGATTTCCGCTCCAAGTGTTTTTAAAGCCAAAGCATTTGATCTAGCCACCCTGCTATGTTTGATATCGCCGACTATGGCTATCCGTAGACCTGAAAACCGATTGAATTCCTGATAGATGGTCATAAGGTCAAGGAGTGACTGGGTTGGATGTTCTCCTGTTCCATCTCCTGCGTTGATGACCGGGATGGATAAATCAGCGGCCAGCCTCGCAGCCATGTTTTCTTCGGGATGCCTGATCACCAGTAAAGACGCCCCTATGGCTTCAAAAGTTCGGGCCGTATCATAGATGGTTTCCCCTTTTAAAAGACTCGAAGATTCACCGGTGAAATCCAGACTTTCCAAACCAAGCCTTCGTTCGGCAACTGCAAAGCTCATTTTCGTCCGGGTACTCGGTTCAAAAAACAAATTCCCGGCAAACAATTGCTTTTCAAAAGGTTTCAGCCCATCTGCTTTAATTGCCTCCGCTTCCTTTAACAACCTTAAGATTTCATGTTCAGAAAGATCTTTCATCGATAAAAAGTGGTCCATCTTCATCTCCTCCTCCTTTATAACGAGGGACTGTCCCTCTCGGCTTGCGAGAAGAATACAGTCCCTCCATTGTTTGTCAGGTCAATCTTTGCCTTCTCCTTCTGTAACAGGTTCCGGCTCGGTATCACTGAACATATTTCCATTTCCATATCCCTTCTCTTTTCCAGGCAGAGCCAGATTCAGCAAAACACCGATGAGGGCTGACAACGCCATCCCGGCTATTTGCAGGTCATCCGTTACTTGAATAAACGCCCCGCCAATCCCGATTACTAAAATAACAGAAGAGATGATCAAATTTCGCTTATCTCCTAAATCCACTTGATTGTCAACCAGCATACGTAAACCACTTGAAGCGATAATACCGAATAATAAAATCGATACGCCTCCCATCACTGCGGAAGGAATTGCACCTATCACAGCTGTTATGATTCCGACAAATCCGAACAAGACAGCAAGACACGCAGCTCCTCCGATGACGAACACACTAAATACCCTGGTTATTGCCAGTACCCCGATATTTTCACCATACGTAGTGTTAGGCGGCCCACCGAGCAGAGATGCAATGATCGTAGCTGTCCCATCGCCAAGGATGGAACGGTGCAGGCCTGGCTGCTTGATGAAATTCCTGCCAACGACCTTCGACAGCACCATTTGATCCCCTGTATGTTCCGTAATCGTCACAAGGGCAACCGGCACCATCGCAAAAGCGATTTGCCAGCTGATTACTTCCAATGGAGAATAATCCACAAAAGGCAGAACAAAACCGGGATTTTGAAATAAAGCAGCGAAAAACTCTCCGATAGAGCCGGCTGAGGTCAACGAAGCCCACTCAGCAGCAATTTCGCTTGTGTCGACAATTCCTTGAAACAAAGCAAAGATATAGCCGCCGATGATGCCGGTCAAAATCGGAATAAGACCGAAGAAGCCTTTAAAGAACATGGTGGCGATGATGGTGATAGCCAGCGTGACTAATGCCACAGATAAGTGCGTCCCGCTGTACACCTGCTCATCAAGTCCCGGTACATACATCGCCATATCGATCGCTGTCGATGCAAGACTTAAACCGATGACGATGATCACTGGTCCTACAACGATTGGAGGTAAAATCCGCATGAGCCAATTCAATCCAGAAGTGCGGATAAGGAGTGAAACCAGACCATATACCAGACCTGCTAAAAAACTTCCTACCATGGCACCGGGGATGCCGCTTGACTCACTGACGACCGTTAGCGGGTAAATAAACGCAAAACTCGAGCCTAAATAAGCCGGTACTTTTCCTTTGGTAATCACAAGGTATGCCAATGTTCCCACTCCACTGGATACAAGCGCTATTGCCGGAGACAATCCCGTGAGAAAAGGCACGAGAATCGTTGAACCGAACATGGCGAATAAATGCTGTAAACTCAAAGTAAGCCATTTATGAATTTTAGGAATGTCTTGTACATCCATGACGATTTGTTTGCTGCTCATTTTGTTTCCTCCTCTGATGTAACCTTGTTGATTTAATCTTTGTTTCCAACAAAAAAACCTCCTTGCTAGATCGCAAGGAGGTAAACGTGTCGAAATTACGCACACGTATCCAATCGCGACCTTGCAAGCCTCACGGGACTCGATTTAAAGGTCCGTATATTATCTTTTATTATTTTTCGTAGATACTTACATCATCATGGCTGTCTGTTTCATCCAGTTCCACCACTATGATTTCTTCCTTGGATGTCGGAATGTTTTTTCCTATGAAATCAGCCCGGATAGGTAGCTCCCGATGACCTCTATCAATCAACACTGCTAGTTGTATTTGTTGTGGTCTTCCTTGATCGACAATAGCATCCATCGCGGCCCGGACTGTTCTCCCTGTATATAGAACGTCATCCACCAGCACCAGTGTTTTCCCGGAAATGTCTCCGTCAATCTTTGTTTCATTCAAACGCGGTTCCTGATTTTCTTCCACATTGGAAAGATCGTCCCGGTAAAGCGTGATATCCAATTCACCTATCGGTACTTCGACACCCTCAATTTGGGCGATTTTTTTTTGGAGACGCTTTGCCAGCGGGATACCACGCGTTTTTATACCGACAAGAATCAAGCCCTGTACCCCTTTGTTTTTTTCTAAGATTTCATGGGCTATTCTTGTCAGCGACCTGCCTATTGCCGCATCATCCAAGACTGTAGCTTTTTTTTCCATCGTGCTGCAACCCCCAGTCAAACTTTTAATTCATAAAAAATCCCTTCTTTCGCGAGCGGAAAGAAGGGATTTGGACATACTTCAACCATTGCAGTTTGTCAACTATCCGTTCCTTTCCAGCCTCACGGGACTGTTTTAAAGGATTCTATTCAATTATCGTACAACGTAAACTCCTAATTGCTACAATTTCTATCTACGATTATTTCAAAAGAACCGACTGCTGTCAACCTCATTTTCTAAGTTTCGCTAAAATTGTTTGTAGTTCATCCGGCAACGGAGCTTCGAATTCCATCCGTTCTCCCGTTTGCGGATGAGTGAACCCCAACAATCCGGCATGCAGTGCCTGGCCTTCGACATCCAGTGTTTTTTTCGGTCCGTATTTCGGATCGCCCGCCAAGGGATGTCCGATGTATTTCATGTGTACCCTGATCTGATGGGTGCGCCCGGTTTCGAGAACACATTCTACGTGGGTGTAAGACCCGAATCGATCGATAACCTGAAAATGTGTGACAGCAGACCTTCCATCACGTACTACTGCTTGTTTTTGCCGGTCTTTCGGATCTCTTCCCAATGGGGCATCGATCGTTCCATATTCATGTTGGATATCCCCGTGAACGATAGCCTGATATTTTCTGGACATGGTTTTATCTTTCAATTGTTCAGCTAATGACAAATGAGCCTGGTCGTTCTTAGCTACAACCAACAGACCTGTCGTGTCTTTGTCGATCCGATGAACGATCCCCGGCCGGATCACCCCGTTGATTCCGGATAAATCATGGCAATGGTAAAGAAGTGCATTTACCATGGTTCCATTATAGTGACCTGGAGAAGGATGAACGACCATTCCCTTCGGCTTATTTACCACTAAAAGACTCGAATCTTCATAGACGATGGGCAAAGGAATATCCTCTGCTTTTATTTCCATTTCTTCCGGTTCCGGAACTTCCCAGGAGATTTTTTCTCCTTCCAAACATTTATGATTGCTTTTAACCAGACTTCCATCGACATAGACAAGTCCATCTTTTATCCATTCCTGTACTTGCGACCTAGAAGCACCTTCATTGACCTCAGCCAAGAGTTTGTCGATTCTCATGCCGGTCTGGTTGGCTTGTACCATATGACTGGAATTCGTCATTTTGCAGTTCTTCCTTTCTTCTTCTCATCAACAAAGGTCATGATTAAAATAATGATCACTCCGCAAACAAGTGCGGAATCAGCAACATTGAATATAGGATAGTCATAGCTGCCTAAATAAACATCAAAAAAGTCTACGACCTCTTTCCGGAACAAACGGTCAATGAAATTGCCGACCGCTCCACCCAGAATTAATCCCAGTGCCAATCCCATCCACTTGCTGGTTCTTGCAAACTTCCTGATATAGTAAATTACGATCAGTACTACAATAGCCGTAACAATATAGAAGAACCACATTTGTCCTTCCAACATGCCCCATGCTGCACCTGTATTTCGATGAGAGGTAATATAGAAAAAATTCTCTATAACAGGAAACTGCTCGCCTATTTCCATGTTCTTGATAATCCACCATTTTGAAAGTTGATCTATCAGGACAATGATTACTGCCAGTATGTAATATTGCACACTGCTTCCCCCGTTCTTATCGCTTTCTTTTACAAACTAAAGTTTACCACAAATCAACGTCCTGTAAAAATGGAGCTCCTGTTTTAGTGCTAAAGGTACTCTGTCAAATGTGGTGGTGTGGTATTCACTCCACCCTTTCTTTATCGAAAGGCTCATTCCAAAAAACAGCTATTTTCCTGCGGCCGCAGCGGAACGAAACTCGCTTTCCGCGGACGAACGCCCAAGCCTCCTCGCCAAGCCCGCTGTGGGGTCGGTCGTCCGTTTTTCCGCAGGAGTATCGCTTCGTTCCTCTGCTACGCTATTTCGCTCTATAGAGACTTTTAACCGCTTGCTGCCATAAAATTTTGTTTTAATCGTTCAAGTCTTTGCTTCCAAAGGAATCTCGTTTTAAAACTTTTACGGGGTCACCACCACATTCAGTTTAGAGCCGTGCTAAACCGCGTGTCATCAAGCAACAATCCTCAAGAAAAAAACGATATAAAAAAGGCAGCCGGGTATCAGCTGCCTTTTTCTGCTTGATGCTAGCCGTTTCAAATCAAACGATATCAGCGTAATGCTCTTTCACAACCTCCGCACAGCGGGAACAAAGCTCTGGATGCTGTTCATCATCTCCGACTGTATTCGAGGATACCCAGCATCGTTCACATTTTTCTCCTGGATGCTTTTCAACCTGAACAGAAACATGTTCATATTGTTTGGCTTCCTTATTGCTTTCCTGGATTTCCAAACCGGAAACAATCAGTAATTGTTGGAGATGTTCGATACTGTTGAGCAAATCCTTTGTTTGAGAATCATTTGGCACAACGTGAATCGTTGCCTCTAACGACTTTCCGATGACTTTCTCTACTCGCGCTTCTTCCAACGCCTTCAGAATATCATCCCGAATATCCATAAACCGATCCCATTTTCGCTTTAATTCATCCTGGCCATCAAATTGTTTTGGCTCCGGCATATCGGTCAATTGAACACTTTCCGCTTCTGTACCAGGGATATACTGCCAAACCTCGTCTGCGGTATGGGAAATAATCGGTGACAACAATTTCACCAATGCTGTCAAGATTTGATGGTATACCGTCTGGATGCTTCTTCTCCTATGGTTGTTTGCCGACTCGATATATAGCACATCTTTGGCAAAATCCAAATAGAAAGAACTCAGAGAAATCGAACAGAAGTTATGGATATTGTTGTAAATAGTCGAGAATTCATAATGATCATAAGCGTGTCGAACTTTCTCGATCAGTTCCTGCAATTGGATCAGCATGTAGCGGTCGACTTCCTCCAACTCTGCATAGGAAACTTTATCACTCGAAGGATCAAAGTCCTGCAGGTTTCCGAGCATAAACCGGAACGTATTACGGATCTTGCGATACCCTTCAGAGGTCTGCTTGATGATTTCGTCCGAAATTCTTACATCTGCCTGATAATCGACAGAAGCAACCCATAACCTTAAAATGTCCGCACCATACTGTTTCATGATTTTAGAAGGAACGACAACGTTTCCTACTGACTTACTCATTTTTCTGCCTTGGCCGTCCAGGGCAAATCCATGGCTGATAATTGCTTCATATGGAGCTTTGCCTGTAACTGCCACCGCGGTGGAAATGGAGGAATTGAACCAACCGCGGTATTGATCGGAGCCTTCCAGATAAACGTCTGCCGGACGCTGAAGCTCCGGGCGCCCTTTCAATACTGCTTCATGGGAAGAACCGGAATCGAACCAAACATCCATGATGTCTGTTTCCTTTGTAAACTTCCCATTAGGACTGTGCTCGGACGTATATCCTTCCGGCAACAGGTCTTTTGCTTCCCATTCAAACCAGATGTTCGATCCATGCTCACTGAACAATTCGGAAACATGATCAATCGTTTCCTCGGTGATGATCGGTGTACGATCCTCTCCGTAAAACACCGGGATCGGTACTCCCCACGCCCTTTGACGTGAAATACACCAATCTTCCCTGTCACGGACCATATTATACAACCTAGTTTCACCCCAGCCTGGATACCAATCGATTCGTTGGATTTCATTCAGGATATCTTCACGAAAATCTTTGATAGATGCAAACCATTGATTGGTCGCTCGAAAAATAGTCGGTTTTTTGGTTCTCCAGTCATGAGGATAGGAATGCGTAATGAACTCAAGTTTCAGCAAGGCACCCACTTCTTCCAGCTTTTGCGTGATCTCTTTATTGGCAGAATCATAAAACTGGCCTTCGAAACCTGGTGCTTCATCGGTGAAGTTCCCTCTTTCGTCAACGGGACAAAGCACTTCCAGGCCATATCTGTTGCCTACATGAAAGTCGTCTTCCCCATGTCCGGGTGCTGTGTGGACACATCCTGTACCACTTTCCGTCGTAACGTGCTCACCGAGAACTACAAGAGAATCACGATCATAAAATGGATGCTTCGTGACGATCCGTTCTGCATCCCTACCTTTAAATGTCTTGGTTACTTCAGGTTCACTCCATTCAAGCACCTGTGTAACGGTCTCCAGCATGTCATGGGCGATTACATACTTGTTATCATCCACTTTCACCACAGCATACTCCAGATCAGGGTGCAGGCTGATCGCCAGGTTTGCAGGGATGGTCCACGGAGTCGTGGTCCAAATGATGAATTTTTCATCGCCATCCAGTACACCTTTTCCATCTTTAACATCAAAGGCAACATAAATGGAAGCCGATCGTTTATCCTGGTATTCAATTTCCGCCTCGGCAAGCGCTGACTCGGAAGATGGAGACCAATACACCGGCTTAAGGCCTTTATAAATATATCCCTTTCTTGCCATCTCACCGAAAACTTTGATTTGAGCAGCCTCATAATCCTTATTTAACGTAATATAAGGATTCTCCCAGTCGCCGCGTACTCCCAGCTGTTTAAATTGGGTCCGCTGGTTATCGACTTGCTTCAAGGCATATTCCGCACACTTTTGCCGAAATTCAGCGACCGTCATTTTTTTACGGTTGACCTTCTTTTTTGCCAGAGCTTGTTCTATCGGCAATCCGTGGGTATCCCAACCTGGAACATAAGGCGCATGGAAGCCGGCCATAGATTTGTACCGGACAATAAAATCTTTCAGTATCTTGTTCAAAGCGTGACCCATATGCAGATCCCCATTAGCGTAAGGCGGCCCATCGTGCAAGACGAAAAGCGGTCTTCCTTCCGTACGCTGTTGGACTTTTTCATACATCTTTTTCTGATCCCATTCTTCTTGCATCTTCGGCTCTTTGTTCGGCAGGTTTCCCCGCATCGGAAAAGCTGTCTGTGGCATCAGTAGCGTTTGCTTATAATCCATATTTTCTTTCCTCCTTGTTAGCTGTGCAAATCCATCTGCAAATAGTCTAGACAATCCACGAATGGCAGGAAAATAAAAAAAGCCCTTCTCATCCCGAAGGGACGAGAAGGACTCGCGGTACCACCCTTTTAGAAGGACTTCTCAAAATCCTCCCACTTGAAATTCGTAACGTGAACAAGACGTCCGCCCCTACTCTATTTCAACGCGGATACTAAAGGGTGATCTTCCAGAAAGGCTCTGCTCCGGGCTTACACCGTCCCCGGATCGCTAATACAGACTTCTCTTCCTGTACTGTCCCTGTCTTCGTATTTATCAATCAATTTATTTTACAGAAATAGTAGCGTTTATGTTTATGAATTATATGTAAAATTCATGAAAACGTCAAGGTTTAATAATTATTTTCGACTGCCTCTTTTTCATATTCTGTTTCCGGATCTACTTCTGTGGTCAGCAATCCGTCCCAATCATCATTTTCAATCATGTCAAGCTGGGCTTCTACCAGCATTTTCAAACGTGTTCTGAAAACTTTTGCCTGTTTTTTCAATTCTTCTACTTCCATTGCGATCCGACGGGATTTATGCAATGCCTCATTGATAATCCGGTCAGCATTTTTTTCCGCTTCTTTGATGATCAGTTTGGATTCTTTCGTGGCATTTCCTTTCACTTCTTCGGCAGTTTCCTGGGCCACCAGGATCGATTTATTCAGAGTTTCTTCAATATTGGTAAAATGGCCCAACCGCTCATCTAACTGGTCTAACCTTTCTTTCAAATCCTTTTTCTCCCGAATGACCGTCTCGTAATCTTTGATCACCTGGTCCAGGAATTCATTCACTTCATCTTCATCGTATCCTTTGAACTTCCGGGTGAACTCTTTGTTATGAATATCTAGCGGTGTCAATGGCACATCGGCCACCTCCTGTCTGTTAGTATGAAATAAATATAAAAAAGTGCACTAAACTGTAACAGATTAATTCGACAAAACCGGGGGAAATCCTCCATGATTTTTGGCTATTTCAAAACTTCCGCAGTAATTTTCCATTTTTCTTTTTTACTGAGACCATGGATTTCCTTTACATGGCTTCTGCCTTTTCCCCTTAAAGACAACAAATCTCCCTGCTCAAGCATAAAAGCCGGAGTGTCGACGACTCGGAAATTGACTTTCACCAATCCTTTTTCGATGAATTGTACAGCTGTTTGCCGGGAAATATTATAAATCTCTTTGACCAGCACATCCAGCCGCAGTGAAGCCACTGTCATGTTTTTTTCCTGCCAATGCTCGCCTTTTTCCATTAATTGCCCAAACGACACTTCTTCAAAGTTGACGCTTGCTTTTTTAATGTTTGTCAAATTCATCCGGACATACGATGCGATTTCGGCAGCTGTTATAATTTGGATAAATCCATCCCGTACTATCAAGTCGCCGAGTTTTTTACGTTTGATTCCCATGGAAAGAAATGCGCCCAAAACATCGCGATGTCCAAGACTGACAAATTTCACAGGATAAGAAGCCTCAAGCAATGCTAATTCGAAATCACTCCCCGTTATTTCTTCATAATAAGGGGCCAGTATTGCTCTTTTTCTTTCTGATGACGGACTCCCGCCATTTAAGCGCCAGCGGAAGTCGTCATTATTGCCAATCAACGAACTGAAAACTTTTTGTTCGCGCGGATCTAGAAAATCCGTCAATTTCCGCTGATAACTCCGTCCTACTTCTTCTTGCCAGGAAAGCACCTGATCGATAAAGGGCTTTTCTTCTTTACGAAAATGTTGATAAATATCCATTTGTTCACCTAGCCGTATACTTTAGTTGGATGATGCGGGTTAAAAGCCGCCAAAGCCGAACAATACCGCCAATCCTCTTGTCGCGAAATTAAGCACCAGGATTGCAACAATAGGAGAAATGTCTATCATGCCAAGCGGCGGTATGATTTTTCGGAACGGCTCCAAATATGGTTCGCATATTTTGGCCAGAAAATTTCCAAACGAGGATTCCCTTGCCCCGGGGAACCAGGACATCAAAATGTAGGCAATCAGCGCAAAACTGTAAATCTCAATCGCATAAAATAATATTGTATATAGTTGATACACTGTGACTACCACCTTTTGTCTAAATCTTCTTCGAACATGTCGGAAATCGTGCCAGAGACATCAACATTATCCGGCGTACAAAGAAATGTGTGACTGCCGAGTTTTTGAATATCTCCGGAAACAGCATAGACGGTGCCGCTCAAAAAATCGACAATCCTCTTTGCCTGGTTATGGTCTACACGCTGCAAATTGATCACAACCGCTCTGCGATTGACAATGTTATCAGCGATTTCTTGTGCTTCACTGTATGTACGTGGTTCCAGAAGAACTACCTTTGATGCAGGCTGAACACTTTTCAGGCTCACAACGTTCTGCCCCTGGCCTTTTTGCTGGGAAGCAGCTTCCGGAACCTCCAATTCTTCTTCTTCCTCGATATACTCGTATTCATCATCCAATGTAAAAAAAGTTTTTAGTTTGTTTTTAAAACTCATTCTTTTCACCTCGAGCTATTTTTGGCCGACAAGCTTAGAACCAATTCTAATATGGGTCGCACCTTCTTCTATGGCCAACTGATAATCGTTGCTCATTCCCATGGACAGGTATTGACAAGGGGCATGCTGATAATGCTTTTGCGCTATTTCGTCGCGAAGCATTTTTAGCCTGCGGAAGGTTTGCCTGATAGTTGCTTCGTCTTCGACAAATGGCGCCATCGTCATCAAACCGACAACTTGGACTTTTTCATATTTCGCAAGCCCTTCAACAAATTCCAGCGCTTCCTCTGGTCCGATTCCATGTTTCGACTCTTCTCCGCTTGTATTGATTTGCACAAAGCAAGGAATCGATTTCTCGGCCCGTTTATTTATTTCTTTTGCCAGGGAGGACCTGTCAAGAGAATGGAGCATGTCTATCTTATTAATCATATCCTTTACTTTACGGGATTGCAATGATCCAATGAAATGCCAGGCGGCCTTATCACCGATTGCCTCATATTTTTGCGAAAAACCTTCCAGCCTGTTCTCTCCTAAATCGCGAACTCCTGCTGCCAATGCTTCCTCTGTCCGGTCAATTGTAACATATTTCGTCACGCCGATGAGTGTAATCTCCTCTTCTTTCCGGCCGGCCTTCCGGCAAGCTTCTCTTATATTTTGCTGAATTTGCTCTAGGTTCTTTGCTACGTCCACAAGAATATCTCCTTTCCACTAATTTTGCCAGCCGATAAAACCCAGCATCCGACCTGTTTTCCCCTCGTCTCTTCGATGAGAAAAAAATAAGTGGCTTTCTTCAAAGGTACAAAGTTGACTCCTGTTGATATTTTCAGCCGGCAAGCCTGCCTTCCGTAAAAACAATTCATTTAATCGCTGTAAATCCAAAAAAGTGCCCGTTTCTTTTTCCTGTAGGACGGCCTCTTCCATTCCGTCCGGCACCTGCCCGATTACCTTGTCATCCACTTGATAAGCTCCAACCCCGATGGATGGACCTATCGCCGCAACAAGTGTTTCCGGTTTTACACCGTTTTTCTGCAATAGGGAAACCATTTTTTCTGCCATTCCATTGACTGTTCCTCTCCACCCTGCGTGTGCGATTCCAATCCAACGGGATGCAGGATCAAAAAAATAAAGCGGAACACAATCAGCAAAGAAAGCTGTACACAAAATACCCGTTTGATTTGTAATTAAACCATCGACATTCAAGATGGCATCAGCTTGTGAATGAGATCCTTTTCCCTTGTCTGGTTCAGAAACGACTGCTATTTCGGTTCCGTGTACCTGCTGGGCAACCACCCAATCTTCCAAAGGAAACCCGGTGTGTCCGGCTAATCTTTGTCTATTAGCTATCACGGCATCTTGATCGTCGTTTACATGTAACCCTAAATTAAAAGTGTCGAAAGGAGGGAGGCTTACCCCGCCTTGCCTTGTGGTGAATCCTGCTTTCAATCCAGGTGCCCGTTCACTCCAGCCCTCGATAGAAAGAACCGATTCTTCTGATAGTTGAAAGGGGTCTTTCATGATTCTCCTCCTTATTTTTTCATTCATTTTATCATATTTGCAAGAATTTTTGCTGATGTTTGATATTATTCACTCTTTTCGGTGTACAAGGTGGGTTCTTTCTGCTTTTTGACAAGGATAACATCCGAACCGATCGTAACAATACTTTCCCACGGGATTACTACTTCTTCTTCCCTTCCGAAAAGCCCCATCATTTTTCCTTTCAAACCGATTACAAGAAACGTAATCCTGCCACGATCTACATCGATTTCCAGATCGGTGATATTTCCGAGCCTTTTGCCATCATCTACAACAATCACATCTTTAATTTGCAGTTCTGAAAGCGTGATCATGGTTACACCTGCCTTTTCTATTCACTATATGCAAACAAAGGGCATGTTTTTCGGAAAAAATGACAAGTTGGTCCCCTTCTTTTTCAAAGATGTTAAAACCAAACCGCAAATTATCAGCTGTCCATCCTTTTATATTCAAACAGACCATCTTTACCTCTTTTCTACTGAGTCTAGCGGAAATACCCTGTACATTCCGGAGGTGATTAGCTTCCTCGGGCTAACGCTCTCGCGGTTCACACCAAATTTTTACTCCTGTCTGGTTTTCAGGTATTTCCTTTGCCAGGGGGTACCTTCCTGTTCAGTGTATTAGCATATTATTTAGAAGATGAACAACTTGATACAAAAACCTTAGCTGACAAAACAAGCTAAAAACTCAAACAAAAAATCATCAGCAGTTTGTCTGTTTGCTGATGATTTTCTCGATATCTGGGTCAGTTATAGCTAGTAATTAACAAGGCCGAAATGCTCATTCAAACATTTCTTTATTCATTTCTTGAATTGCAGCTTTCTCGAGGCGGGAAACCTGGGCTTGAGAAATGCCGATTTCCTCTGCTACCTCCATTTGTGTTTTCCCTTGGAAAAAGCGCTTGTTCAGAATCATTTTTTCTCTTTCATTCAGCCGTTGCATACCTTCTTTCAACGAAAGATTGTCCAGCCAGGTGCTATCCCTATCTTTATTATCACTTAATTGATCCATCACAAAGATTGGATCGCCGCCATCATTATAAATCGGCTCGAACAAGGAGACTGGATCCTGGATGGCATCCATCGCAAAAACAATTTCCGAGTGTGAAATCCCCATTTCTTCGGCAATCTCCATAGGTGTTGGTTCTTTAGAGGTTTTGCTGATCAGTTTTTCTCTTACTTGCAGCGCTTTATAAGCTATATCGCGCAAAGACCTTGAAACCCTGATCGGGTTATTGTCTCTTAAGTATCTTCTAATTTCACCGATTATCATCGGTACTGCGTAAGTTGAAAATTTCACATTTTGGCCGAGGTCGAAGTTATCGATGGACTTCATCAAGCCGATGCAGCCCACTTGAAACAAGTCATCTCCATATTCACCACGATTATTGAACCGTTGGATGACGCTTAAGACCAACCGTAAATTGCCGTTTACCAATTCTTCTCTTGCAGCAAGGTCTCCTGCCTGCATTTTCTTGAAAAGAATCCGCATTTCATCATTTTTAAGAACAGGTAATGTTGATGTGTCTACTCCGCAAATTTCTACTTTATGTCTTGTCATGTGCCTTACCCTCCCTGTTGGAGATGCTATTCATGGAACAGTATCTCCTCAGAGAGGATTTTTATGCAGTCCGTCCAACGCCCAAAAGTTGCTAGGAGCGTTTTAATTCAACGCCCCCCAAAGCTTCAGACCATTTTATTAAATTCTTTCTTCAACCTGCTGATAATCTTCTTTTCCAGACGGGAAATATACGATTGGGATATCCCAAGCATGTCGGCCACATCTTTTTGTGTTTTTTCTTCTTCGCCTATCAGGCCAAACCTCAATTCCATGATTTGTTTCTCACGTTCATTTAATTGTTCCAGGGCGCTTCGAAGTAAGTTTTTGTCTACGTTGGCATCCAAGTCTTTGGTGGTGATATCCTCATCTGTTCCAAGGACATCGGATAACAAAAGCTCATTGCCATCCCAGTCAATATTTAGCGGTTCATCAAAGGAAATTTCCGTTTTTAATTTATTGTTCCGGCGCAAGTACATAAGTATTTCATTTTCTATGCAGCGGGAAGCATATGTAGCAAGTTTTATCTTTTTTTCAGGATTGAAAGTGTTGACGGCCTTTATCAAACCGATGGTCCCGATGCTGATCAAATCTTCGATGTTGATTCCGGTGTTTTCAAACTTCCTTGCAATATAAACGACAAGCCGTAAGTTCCGTTCGATCAGCATCGCCCTTGCAGCCTTATCCCCGACCGGCAGACGCTTTAATAGCTCGTGTTCTTCTTCCTTGCTAAGTGGAGGAGGCAATGCTTCATTGCCTCCAATATAGTAAATTTCTTTGGATTTCACTCGCAGTTTGATAAGTAGTTTATACCACCATAATTGCAGTTTCAACTTCCATTTCCCCATCTGTATCCTCTCCTTTTTGCGATATTTAAGCAGATGTCGCTGTAGAATATTTAAGAATGCCCGGATGCAGGAGACAGTGATAACTGCCATCTGTCGCAAGGCTTCCAAACTGCATGCCGATAAGTATCCTGCTTGTGACAATTTGCTTATCCCGGTAATAGGTATCAATCAAGTCCGGCCTGAAAACAAGCATGAATGTACTCCTGCCGCCGACTCCCTGATATGGAACCAGGCGTAATTTGTCCGACCAAACCTCTGGAAGCTTCTCCAATTGCAGATTTTCCTGCACATCCCGAAACGCAGCAAGTTCTTCTTCACTAAACCATTGAAGTAATATGGACTGTTCGCAAATGATGACCGGCTCCTTCGACACCGGGTCTACCAGTGAATTTCCACTATCCATGTAACCGGTGGACGATACTCTTTTTCCACGGAATGTCAAAGTGATAGGAAAGAGATGATCGATTTGCAGTTTATCAAATGCGTGCTTGTCCATACGGTTCTTGGTAAACCACCAGACACAAGGGAAACCGATCAATACAAAGAGCCAGCTGACCTGATCTCCGAAACCAGTTTTGAAAGTCAGCATTCCGCTTGAGGATGCCAGTACCTGTTGCCCAATCAAAAAGTGAAGAGCCATCAAACTGCCACCAAGGATAAAGGAAACGAAGTAGAACCATACCAGGCTGGTTCGAAAAGACCTGGCATTGTGCCATCCAAACGCTGTCCAAACGATCAACAGGGAATAAAGTCCTTTGCCCCACCAAGCAGTAAAAAAAGACTCTGGATAAAAAATAGTTAGTGGTACAAGCAAGGAAGCGACAAAAGCACCTATAACGAGCCGTAACCGGTTCCGGGGATTTTTGGCTATATAATGGGTTAGGATTAAAATCATCCAATCCAACAGAAAGTTCAAAAGCCAGACAGCATCTAAATAGATTGTCACGTTCACTCTTCCTTTCAATCTACCAATCAGGACTTGTAGCAAGTATAACGAACTGGAAAATAGAAGTCTGTCATTTCTTGAACCATTAAAACAACTTATTTTCAGAGTTTATCAGTGATTTTGTCAAAATGTTTTCTTGATAAAACAGTAAGAATTTGTTTTCCTTTCTCTGCCAAACGGATGCAAGGATATGCTTTTCATCCCGCCGCCTCTTCATAAAACGCATTTTATCCAGACCTCAGAGAGCATCGCGACATTCAGTACAGAATCGTTTGTTCCATAAACAAAAAACCCTTCAAGCATTTAACTTGAAGGGTTTTTGCAGAACTTTATCTTCTGCGGTTTCTATTCCGTAAAAATGTAGGGATATCGAGAGTATCCTCTTCTTGTTTTACCTGCTGTCCTTGTACAGGAGTTTCACGTCGTGGTTCTTCTTTACGTTTTTCTCCGCCGGCAGTCTGTGTTTGGTTGCTTACCGCAGGACGTTGTTTGGGTTGGTTGGATTTCAATTGCGATTCATCAAAACCAGTCGCAATAACTGTTACCACGATTTCATCTTTAAGATCCTCATTGATCACCGAGCCGAAAATAACATTAACTTCCTGGTCGGCAGCTGAAGTCACTAGGTCTGCCGCTTCTTGTACTTCATACAAGCTTAAATTAGCTCCACCGGTAATGTTCATGAGTACACCGTGCGCACCATCAATAGAAGTCTCGAGCAGCGGAGAAGAAATGGCCTTTTTCGCTGCCTCAGTCGCTCTATTTTCCCCTGTTGCCACACCGATTCCCATCAATGCAGAACCTTTGTCATACATGATAGTTTTGACATCGGCAAAGTCAACGTTAATCAAGCCCGGCTTGGCAATTAAGTCGGAAATCCCTTGAACACCTTGGCGAAGGACATTGTCTGCTTCGCGGAATGCTTCAAGCATCGGGGTATTCTTGTCGACAATTTCCAATAAACGGTCGTTTGGAATCACAATCAAGGTATCGACGTTGCTTTTCAGTGCGTCTATTCCGCTTACTGCCTGTGTAGAACGTCTCCGGCCCTCAAAACTGAACGGCCGGGTCACAACTCCGACAGTCAAGGCACCGATTTCCTTAGCAACCTGTGCAATAACAGGGGCTGCTCCCGTTCCGGTTCCGCCGCCCATACCAGCAGTGACAAACACCATGTCAGCGCCTTGAAGGACTTCTTCTAACTGTTCCTTGCTTTCCTCTGCTGCCTTTCTGCCTACTTCTGGATTGGCACCTGCTCCCAGTCCACGTGTCAATTTTGATCCTATTTGCATCTTCACTTCTGCTTTTGACAAATTCAACGCCTGGGCATCCGTGTTGACAGCGATGAATTCTACACCTTCAACTCCATGCTCGATCATACGATTGACCGCGTTGCTTCCGCCGCCGCCTACACCGATTACTTTAATCGTTGCAAGCTGGTCCATATTTGTATCAAACTCTAACATTTTCGTTCCTCCTAATTTGCAAGATTACAAGATTCATCGAAGTTATAGATTCTGTAAGGGAACGCTTGTTTAATCAAAGAAGTATTTAAACAGATTAGCGATTCCGGATTCTTTTTTCTTGTTAGACGATGTATCCTTTTGATTTGCTGCCCGTTTCTGTTTCGTTTGTTTAGGTAAATCCTGTTCAGCTGGCTGTACAGAAGCTGAAATCTCTTTTCCTTGTATTTTCGCATTGTTGTATGCAAACTTCAAGATACCTACGCCACAGGTGAATTGTGATTCTCTGACACCTATGTAATCCGGTATAGCAATGCGGACGTTGGATTGGTATACATCCTGGGCAAGTTCCAATGCACCTGGAATGCTGATTGTTCCACCGGTAAGTACATAGCCGCCTGCCAACTCCCTGTAACCCATTTTTCTTATTTCTCTTTCAGCATAAGCATAAATTTCTTCTAATCTAGCTTCAATCATATCAGAAATCTGCAGTTGATTAAATGTTTGTTTTTGATTGCTGCCGATTATGGTTGTATCGAACGTTTCCTCTTCCCGTGCATCATCAAAAAAAGCATGTCCATAATCCAGTTTGATTTGTTCGGCTTCCTCAGATGAAGTACGAAGCCCAATCGACAAATCCTTGGTTATATTGTCTCCGCCCAAAGCAATGACACTGGTGGCTGCTAAGTGGTCATTTTCAAATACGGAAACCGTTGTACTTCCGCCTCCTACATCAATCAATGCCACTCCCAGATTCTTTTCATCTTTGGATAGTGCGATGGAACCGGCAGCCAATGGCTGCAGACAAATATCGAGCACTTCAAGGTTGGCTCTTTCAACACATTTCAAAATATTATGTAATAAAGTCCTTGAGCAAGTAATGATAGTTCCTTCCATTTCCAGCCTGACTCCTATCATTCCCCGCGGATCATTTATTTCATCCAGCCCATCTACGATGAACTGCTTCGGTACTACATCTATGATCTCCCTCTCCGGAGGGATCGAAATCACTTGTGCCGCGTCAATCACCCTGCCGATATCCTCATTGCCTATTTCCCTGTTTTCACTCGAAACTGCCACCACTCCATGACATGGCTGCAATTGAATATGGTTGCCATTTATGCCGACGACGACCCGGTCAATATGCATATCTACCATTCGTTCTGCCTGTTCAACAGCCGTTTTAATCGATTGCACCGTTTGATCTATATCGACGATGGCACCTTTTTTCATTCCATTGGAAGC
Organism: Sediminibacillus terrae; assembly: GCF_009602435.1. Classification (GTDB taxonomy): domain Bacteria; phylum Bacillota; class Bacilli; order Bacillales; family Amphibacillaceae; genus Sediminibacillus; species Sediminibacillus terrae. The sequence continues at coordinate 126,467 of NZ_VZDQ01000021.1, read as the reverse complement.
TGCTGTACCGACACCAATTATATTCAAAGAATCGTTAAGCACTTCCCCTATTATCACTTTGATTTTCGATGTACCTATATCCAGGCTGACTAGTATTTCACTGTTGTTCAAAGAAAGGCACCTCCCAGTCTAAAACATTTTGAATAGTTCACATCTTATCGAACATTTTTATTTTTTACAAAGAAAATAAGCTCTCCTATTAAGTAAAACATTTCTTGACAGTAAAGTATATGGAAATTTTAAGCTATCTGGCGACTGTAAGCAATAAAAATCAGCAATAATTTTAAAAATAAGCTTGTCAAAGCGGCAGCCAAACAAACAGATAGCCAACTTAGCCTATATTCCCATTCCATCGAGGATATAAACCCATATAACTACTATCCTATTCTACAAACTGCAGCGAATTCCTGTTAATTTCTCCGCCACTTGGCCAATTTCTTTGAAATATACTTTTTATCGATGACATATCGTCTGATTGCTGCGATATTTTGAAACAACCGGACTCCGAATGCAAAAACGGCAGCCAAGTATAAATCAATGCCCAGCTGTACACCTATGAATGCAAGAAGCGCAGCGAGCAATACATTGAAAAAGAAACCGCTCAAAAAAACTTTTTCATCGAATTTTTCCTCCAAGTAGGCTCTTATTCCGCCGAACAAGGTATCAAAAGCAGCAAGTACGGCAATCGATAAATAATCCGCATATACGTCAGGAATGCGGATATCCGTAAGCAACCCCAATCCTACCCCGATGATTAAAAATAAAATAGGAAGCCACATTTATTCTTCACCCGCCTCTTCCAAAACTTGCATAGAATTAATTTGAACAGGTCCTTGATATCCAGTTAAGTTGACCTTTTCTTCATAGGTGAATTCCATATCGAGATTTTCTATGGCAAAGTCGTCCTTTGATTGGCTGACTTCCATATAGTCCTTAAGTCTTTCGGGATTGGTCGCCAACACTTTTATCTTCAGCGGGACCGAGGGCAATGGATGGTTATTGACATATGTCTCTCCATTGACCGAACGTACCGGTGTTATATCGACAATCCGTTCATTCGCTATTTGAATGTCTGTCGCCCCGTATGTGTTCAGCTCATTGATAAGACGGTTGAGCAGATCCGGAGCAATGGAAGGGTATGGTTGCCCATTCTCGTTTTCAACGAAAAGGGGAGAAATATCGATGACGATTCCTGGCTGCTGTAAATCCGTCAATCCAGCCTTGCTCCTCAATTTTTCCAATGAATCCTTCAGCGTCTGAACCTTTTCGGATTCTGATGTTTCTTCATACTGATCGATCGTCTGTTCCGCATCTCTGATTTGTTGATACAGATTCTGCTGGAATTTCTGTTCTTCCTGCAACTGGGACCTAATTTCCCATAGATCTCTAGTGTCCCGCTCGTCGGGTTCTCTGTTTGTTTGAAATTGTATAGCTACCATAAGCCCAATCAGGCCAAAAACAAGGGAGATGATTACTTTCTGTTTGATTTTCACTGCTATCCCCTTTCCTGGTCGACTCTGGCACTCATCTGGATATCTTCCATCTTTTCCATTTCTACTTCAATATTGTCACTGACCAATTCATCTACGAGTCCATCGGTTAAGTTAATGCTCGAGTACATGACTTCCTGGTCTCCGATCGCCGAAATGGAAAAAGGAGCCGGATGGGTAACCCCATCAACAGAGATAACCGGTCCAACACAATTTATATAACTGTCCCTAAACACGCGTTGGCCATTTATAGAAACTGCTTCCGCTCCTGCACTAAGTAATTCGTTCACTACGCGATGAATGTGACGTTCATGGACAATATATTGATTCGCATTTTCTTCTGAAGGTACATAATCGGCGTCGCTCAAAGTTATCTGGACACCTTTTCCGGTCACAGGCAACTCTCCGGTAATCATTTGTAATTCCAATTTACGATCGACAAAATTATCGATTGTTTCGGTCTGTCCCCCTAATTCTTCCTCAAGATTTTGTATTTCTTTTCGTTTGCTTTCCAAATCTTTTTTCAATTCTCGGTTCTTTTCTTCGAGATTGATCAGCTGCTGCCGGTAGTAATAATCTTTTTCCCACTCCTGATCATTGACTTGTACTACTTTCGATTCTTGTTTGGTGTGTTCGTAACTGATGGCTACTAAGAAACCGGAAACAAGCAAAACCAATGACAGAACGACATGTCTACCCCTCAGCTTCATCCTGATCACCTTCTTCTGTTGCCTGATCTCCCTCTTCTTCCTCTTTTTGATAGGATTCAAAGTAAGCTCCCACACCGATGTGAATGACTCCCTCACTTCCAGGCTCCAACTGAGCCACTATCGAAGGATAGGCCTTCATTTTCGCTGAAAAGTTGCGAATCGTTCCTTCAACCTCATAGCCGTCATTCATATAAAGGGAGATTTTATAAGGATTTTCATCTGTAGGTTCCCAGTTGATTTCCGAAATTAACCCAACGATGCTCGATGGCAAACGCTGGAGTTCTTTCGTCATTTCCTGCAAGTACGTTTCTTTATTGAAACCAGACAGTAGAGGAGCATCTCCATTCGCTGTTTTCATTTTTTCCTGTTTGAGACTTTTCCCGTTCTCCAGAACTGGATAATAGGCCCCGTCTTCCATGACATATCCCACTCTGTTATATTCCTTTATTTTTATTTCGATGGTAGTCGGAAATCGCCTTTCCACTTCCGCTTTCCGAATAATCGGATGCTGTTGTATTTTGTTGCTTACAGCTTGTTTGTCCACATTCCAAAAGTTGTCATTAGTCGACAACCCACTCAACGATTTAACTTCTTGGCTGTCTATGTACTGGTTTCCACCCACGACAACATGGCGGACTTGACTTAGGGGTGATTGCAAATAGACTACGATGGAAATCAAAACAAAGAAAATAGAAAGATAAAAAATCAATCGGCGGTTTGCTTTTTTCTTGCGTGCCTGTTTCAGTTTCGGGATCCGGTCTTCAATGGACACTACTTTTTTTTGACTCATTTTTATCTTCCTTTTTAAAATAAAGATGTGTTGATGGAACCATTTAAAACGAGGTATTTAATACTGAAACATAAACAAACGACATTCTGGATGCCGTTGCGATTGTTCCTGCTAAAATTATATCATATTTTCTTTATGCTTCGTCATATTTTAAAGTGATACTTTCGTCGCAATTAGGCTATTTCCCCCAATACCCCCTTAATCTCACCTCATTCGATTTGTAGTTGTAAGAAAGAAGTTGATAGAAACCCTGCGACATCGTTTGAATTTGTCTTCCTAACTTCTTTTACATTCGTTGAGTGGGAGTTCGGCACTGCGAAAATACCCTGCGCTTTCCGTAGGGAACGCTTCAGCCAGGGTGCTACATGAAACGGCTTCTTCGCTCCCTTGGGTCGAGGAATCCCGATGCAAAGCGTAACCGGAAGACACAGCCCCATGCCGACGGGGTCTTCATTCAAGTTGAAAAGCTTGCCCAAAAAAACAGGGCGATTTAGCAGGTAGTCCAAATACTGGTTAGAATAAATGCGAACACTGACCCGAGCGGTGTTTTCATAAAATAACAAGAGGCCAAATCACATAGGATTCGACCTCTTGCTTTGCAAGTTGCCCTGATAAAAAATCAATATTTTGCATACCGGCTGATATTTAACAAAATCCCCATGGAACATAGGGTCAACGTTAACGAGGAACCTCCATAACTCAAAAAAGGAAGCGTAATGCCTGTGACAGGAATCAAACCGATTACCACACTGACATTGATCATGATTTGTAAGGTAACCATCCCGACAATCCCTAAACCTAGCAAACTTCCAAATGTATCAGGCGCCGATAAGGAAATTCGGATTCCACGCCATAAAAACACACCAAAAAGCACGATCAGAAAGGTCCCTCCGATAAAACCGAGCTCTTCTGCGACAATGGCAAAAATAAAATCGTTATGCGGCTCGGGCAGGTAGAAGAATTTTTGCAGACTTTGCCCCAGCCCTAACCCCATCAAGCCTCCAGGACCGATTGCGTATAAAGATTGTATGATTTGAAAGCCATTCCCCAACGGGTCCTCCCATGGATTCAAAAAAGCAGTGATCCTGTTGATTCGATAAGGAGCTGACAAAATCAACCCAAGAAATCCCGCAATTCCCAGGACTCCAAGACCTATAAAATGCGAAATTTTCGCTCCTGCCACAAATAACATGACAAAGCAGGTCAAGACCAGGACAACGCCTGTCCCCAGGTCTGGCTGTAACATGATCAGCCCGAAAGCAGTGAATATGAGCAATAGTGCAGGGAGAAACCCTTTTTTAAAAGAAGTGATGTATTTTTGGTTGCTTGCCAAATAAGTCGACAAGAATATAATCAACCCAAGTTTCATGAATTCGGAAGGCTGAATGCTGAATGCCCCAACACCGATCCAGCTTCTGGCTCCTCCCCTCACCAAACCAACGCCTGGAATCAATACAGCCAGCAACAAAATAAAACAGATGAAAAGCAATGGTTTGGCATATTTCTGCCAAGAAGAATAAGGTACGTTCATGACTACAAGCATTGCCGCAATGCCGGCGCCCGCAAATAGCAGCTGCCGTTTCACAAAAAAATACCCATCATCAAATTTATATTCTCCCCAGATAGCAGAAGCGCTGTAAACCATGATCACGCCGATTGTGAGGAGAGTGAAAATCGTTACCGCAAGCAGATAGTCCGGAGAATTTTTTGCATTATTCACCCGATCTTCAGCCAAAAAAACACCCCCAATTCCCTTTCTTTAACGGTAATGGGGGTGAGTAGTACAAGCCCCCTACTCTAATGTATGCACAGCTTTTACAAACATGTCTCCTCTTTCCTCGAAAGTGCGGTATTGATCCCAGCTTGCACATGCCGGTGATAGCAAAATCACATCTTCCTCCACGGAAAGCTGATAAGCTTTTCGGGCAGCCTCTTCTACGTCATTAGCATATTCAATTGTCTTGATTCCTGCATCTCTCGCTGTTCCAGCCAATTTTTTTGCGGTCTCTCCGAAAACGATGACCGCCTTGACTCCTTCCAATGAAGGGATTAAATCCGTAAAGGAGCCGCCACGGTCCAGTCCGCCTGCCAGCAAAATCGTCGGCTGACTGAATGACGACAACGCTTTGCTGGTCGCCAGTATATTGGTGGCTTTTGAATCATTGTAAAACAACCGGCCATTTACATTACTGACAAACTGAAGCCTGTGTTTTACCCCAGTGAAGGTATTCAGTACTTGTCTGATTCCATCATTGTCAGCCCCGCTCAATTTTGCCGCACTGACAGCCGCCAGGATATTTTCCAGGTTATGGCTGCCGACAAGCACGATCTCCTTCAATGAAATGACCTTTTCCTGTCTAAAATATAAATATTGATCATCACACCAGGCGCCCTCCGGCATTCTTTCTGTTTTGGAAAAGGGGATTTTCACTGCAGCAGATCGAGCTGCAATATCTGCAATCTCCCTATCATCCGCATTAAACACGATAAAATCATCTTCCGTTTGGTTTTTCATAATGCCAGCTTTCGCCTGTTTATAATTCTCGAATGACTTATGATAATCTAAATGAGCTTCAAACAGATTGAGTAAGACCGAAATTTTCGGTTTGAATTGATCGATACCAAGCAACTGGAATGATGATAACTCAATAACCATCCATTCTTCCTCGGTCATGTGCCGGGCGACTTCGCAAGAGACATTGCCGATATTCCCGGCGAGTTGGGTTTTGCAGCCACTTTGATTGAGCATTTCATAAATCAGGGTTGTCGTGGTTGTTTTTCCATTTGAGCCGGTGATTCCAATGATAGAATCATTTACAAGTCTCCCTGCCAACTCCACTTCCGTGATAATCGGAATCTTTCTGTTTTCAGCTTCTCTGACTATTGGATTTTCATATGGTATTCCGGGGTTTTTTACTAACAACTCTACTTCATCCAATACAGAAAGCGGATGTCCACCTGTTACTACTTCGATTCCTAAACCGGTCAATTCTTGGACCTGATCACTGTCTTGATCAGCTTTTAAATCATTCACGCGTACTTCCTTCCCACTATCATGAAGCAATTTCGCTGCAGCCGTCCCGCTTTTCGCAAGCCCGAGTACAAGAATTTTTTCATATGGGAAATTAATCAATGTTTTCAAAACGACCACACCTCGATATAAATCCCGAGTGCCGCAAACACAAGTCCCACTAGCCAAAATGTCGTTACAACCCGCCATTCAGACCATCCCATCAACTCATAATGATGGTGTAAAGGGCTCATTTTGAACACCCGTTTGCCTGTTGTTTTAAATGATATAACTTGAATAATGACAGAAAGTGTTTCGATGACAAAAACACCGCCGATGACTATCAGCAATATTTCCATCTTTGTAAGGATGGCTATCGCTCCAATTGCTCCTCCAAGGGCCAGTGAACCGGTATCCCCCATGAACACTTTTGCAGGATGCGCATTGAATACCAGAAAACCCAACAAAGCACCGACCACTGCCAAAGAAAAAATGGTTACTTCGAATTGTGTAAACCCGTACCATGCAAGAATACCGAAAGCTCCAAAAGCTATAGCTGCCGTTCCTGCCAGCAGACCGTCAAGACCGTCAGTTAAATTCACAGCGTTGGAAGAGCCAACCAGGATGACAATGATCAGGATTGCATAAGCCCAACCGAGTTCCCATTGAATATTCGTACCAGGGATTTGGATATAGGTAGGGAAATCGTTCGCTTTCAAAATAAAGTAAAATATCAGGGAAATGACAATTTGTCCAGCCATCTTCTGCTTGGAGGTCAACCCAAGATTCCGCTTCATTGCTACCTTGATAAAATCATCCAGAAAACCCAGCAAGCCGAAACCAAGTAAAACGATAAGCAATAATACAATTTGGAAGCCGTATGGGTGCGGATTGAATTTACCGATCATCACGAGGGTCGTGATAGCCACACTGACGAGGATCATGATTCCGCCCATTGTAGGGGTTCCTGTCTTTTTCATGTGGGATTTGGGACCTTCTTCTCTAATACTTTGTCCAAACTTCAATCTACGTAAGAATGGGATAAATACTGGAGATATCAGGACGGTAATCAGAAAAGATATTGCCATGGTCATTAGTAAAACATATTCATTCACATTTATTTCCTCCTTTATTGCAAAAACCCGCCCATTTTGTTTTTCTAGCCATTTATTGATCGGCGATGTCTTCGAGCATCTGTTCCAGTTTCATGCCCCTGGATGCCTTTAAAAGGACAAGTGTTCCTTCCTCCAATAATGGCAGAAGAGCCGTTGTTAAATCACCCAGCGCCTCGAAGTGCTTTACAAGCGGAAGTTCATTTTTTTTCGCATCTGATATTTCTTGTGCATTGCTGCCGACTGTGAAAAGCACATCGATATCCTGATTAATGGCTTCAGCGACCTGTCGATGGAGAGTGGATGCCTGCTCGCCCAGTTCAAATATATCCCCTAGAACGAGAACTTTCCTTTGATATCCAGACAATTGCTGAACGACATTGATCGAGGCTTTCATCGAGGTCGGCGAAGCATTGTATGCATCGTTTATGATTGTGGAGTGATTCCTTCCGCTCACAAACTCGAACCGCATTCCGGTTAATTCCAGATTCGATAACGCAGATTTTGTATATTGCTCCGGGATTGCTAATCGATCAGCAATAGCTATCGCAAATAATGCATTCTTAACATTATGTTCTCCAAGCATATTTAATTCATATACGGTATGCCCATTAAATCGAAAAGTGGTCTTATCTGTGTGCATTCGTATATGATCGGCTGTTATCTGATTGTCAGGATGAAATCCACAACCGACGGTGTCCTTCCTTTGCTTCAGAGCGGATAGCAGCTCTTCGTCTCCGTCGATAAATAGAAGACCGTCTGATTTCAATCCAGCTAAAATCTCTGATTTAGCCTGTGCTATTCCTTCCCTGGATCCTAAATATTCAATATGCGATTCACCGATATTCGTAATCACCGCATAATCCGGTTGCGCTATTCTGGAGAGCAATTCAATTTCGCCAAACCCGCTCATCCCCATTTCCAAAACGAGCACTTCAGTTTGTGGAGGCATTGACAAGATCGTCAATGGAACCCCGATATGGTTGTTGAGGTTGCCCTTTGTCCGATGGGTGCGAAAGTAGGAAGCAGTAACTGTTCCAATTAAATCCTTGGTGGTCGTTTTTCCGTTAGAGCCGGTGATCCCGATAACGGTCGGATTGATTTGTTTTCGATACTCGCGTGCCAACAGTTGCAATCCTTCCAATGTATCATCCACATAGAATACCGGGAAACCGGCTGGGAGGAATTCAGGAAGTTCCCTGTCTTTTTCCCATAAAACTGCAACTGCCCCGTTATCGAAGGCTCCCTTTAAAAAATCATGCCCATCGAAGGACTCTCCGACAAGGGGAATGAATAACGATTTATGGCTTTGTCTGCGGCTGTCTGTGATCACTTCATTTATTTCGATGCCATCCTGGACAGCACCTTTGTGATCGTCAAACACTTCCGCCAAAAATTCGGTGGTAAACAACATGACTCAATTCTCCTTATTCCTGTTAAACTTGATTGCATTAGCTGCTACCAGTCTATCATCGAAATCATGAACCTCTCCATTAACAAGCTGATAGGTTTCATGGCCTTTTCCGGCAATCAGTACAATGTCATCTTCCTTTGCAATCCGTATTGCTTCATCAATTGCCTGCTTGCGATTTTCAATGACTTGAAAGTTATTCCCTTTGATACCAGCGACCATATCGTTCAAGATAGACTGCGGTTCTTCTGTCCGAGGGTTATCGGAAGTGAAGATAGCCAAATCAGCATATTTCACAGCTGCACCAGCCATCAATGGCCGTTTCGTTTTATCCCTGTCTCCTCCGCAACCAACCACGACATATACTTTTCCTTTCACGAATGAGCGTATTGTTTCCAACACATTTTCCAGGGAATCGGGTGTATGTGCGTAGTCTACAATCACTCCGAACGATTGACCGAGATTGACAGGCTCGAATCGTCCACTAACGCCGGTGGTGGTTTCCAGGGCGCGTTTTATCGTATGTAACGGAACCCCGGCACAAAGAGCGGCAGAAGCTGCCGCAAGCATATTATATATACTGAATTTCCCCATCAACTTACTAGTGATGTGCACTTCTTCATCGAATGATTTCAGCAAGAAACTGGACCCATTGGCGTCAAGCTTGACATCGACAGCTTGAATATCTGCCTGCTGCTCGATTCCGTAAGTGACAACAGGTTGCGAAGTGCTCTTCGCCAGCAACGCGGAATGGGGGTCATCATTATTGACTACGGCGAACTTCGGTTTTTTCTGATCATACCTGTTCCCCAATTGGGAAAACAACAAGCTTTTGGCATGCAAATAATCTTCCATGCTTGCATGATAATCCAAATGGTCTTGAGATAGGTTGGTAAAAACGGCGATATCAAAATCACAGCCATAAACCCGGCCTAAGTCCAGCGCATGGGATGAGACCTCCATAAAAACGGTGTCGATTTTCCTGTTCACCATTTGATGAAAACTTCTTTGCAAAAACAGCGAATCCGGGGTTGTGTTCTTGACATCGAAACAGTCATCTTCCATTTTCATTTGTATCGTTCCGATTAAACCGGTCTTTTTCTGTTGCTCTTTGTATATTGCTTCAAGCAAATATGTAACAGATGTCTTGCCATTCGTTCCGGTAATCCCGATTACGTTGAGCTTCTCTGTCGGATAATCATAAAATTTGTTGGCCAGAAGGGCTACTGCTTTCGTTGTATCATTCACATAAATGACGGGGATGGAAGCATCCACCGGTTTCTCAGCGATCAGTGCTGCAGCGCCTTGCTTCTCAGCCTGGTGGGCATACTGGTGGCCATCGACAGTGAAACCCTCGATGCAAATGAACAAATCGCCTTGTGCGACGTTTCTCGAATCTATCTCCAAGCCTTTTATTGTTATGTTTTCGATATCTTTCGTCTGTCGATAAAACTGCAAAGCACCGACAATCTCAGTAAGTTTCATATCATTACACATCCTAACATTCTATAACCAATTTCATCGTCAATTTCCGTGCACATTCATCCTGATTTCCCTTTTTTGCTCACTGTTAATCGCCCAATCGCCATAAGAGAAAGACTTCCCTGGACGATTGAACGATTTCAGTAACATTCATTAACATCACTTTATTATAACAGAAGTTTTTCCTCTTGACCGGATGGGCTGCTAATTTTCATCCGGTTTTTTTTCAGAAAGATATATTCTTACTTCTTTCCCCTGTTCTAATTTGGTCCCGGGTTCAGGCGCCTGGTCAATGATATACTCGCCCTTGCCGTTTGTTTCTATGGATAAATTCACCATGTATTCCATCAATTCGCTTTTTGTTAATCCAATTAAATCCGGGACCTCCACCAAAGGTTGATCAGGCCATTGATATTCCTTTTCCAATCCATCTGTGCGCTTTTCAACACCAAGAGCTCTCAAGCTGTCTCCGATAACCCTCCCGACTATCGGAGCTGCCACGACACCTCCGAATTGGACCGTATCTTTCGGGTTGTCGATGGCGACATACACGACAATCTCCGGGTCGTCGGCTGGAGCGAAGCCGATGAAGGAAACAATATGGTTATTGCTCATATATTTGCCGTCTTCCCCTACTTTTTGGGCAGTTCCCGTTTTTCCGCCTACACGGTACCCTTCTACATAAGCGCTTCTTCCAGTACCCTTGGCAACGACGCTTTCCAACGCTTCCCTGATTTCTTTAGAAGTTTCGTTGGATATCACTTGCTTTCGAAGGGTCGGCTCTGTTTTTTCAACGACTTTGTTTGTTTTTGGGTCAAGCCATTCTTCTGCAATATATGGTTCATATAAATATCCCCCGTTTACAGCAGCAGCCACAGCCATTACTTGTTGAATCGGCGTTACCGAAACACCTTGGCCAAAAGCAGTTGTCGCCAATTCGACCGGCCCGATATTCTCCGGTTTGAATAAAATCCCCGTTCCTTCTCCCTGTAAATCGATGCCGGTCTTTTTTCCAAAACCGAAATCATCAATATAGGAGAACAACTTCTCTTTCCCCAACCGTTCGCCTAGCGTGACAAAACCTGGGTTGCAAGAATTCTGAACGACTTCCAGAAAAGTCTGGTGGCCATGTCCGCCACTTTTCCAACAATGCAAAGTGGACCCGCCAACCTCGATCGATCCATCATCATAGAATTCTTCTTCATATAAGTCTACTGCGTCTTCCTCCAATGCCGCTGCAAGCGTAATGATTTTGAAGGTTGAGCCTGGTTCATACGTACTCCAAATCGGAAGGTTTTTATTATATACACTTGCATCATAATCCTGGTAATGCTCAGGATCGAAGTCCGGTCTGGAAGACATTCCAAGGACCCCGCCCGTTTTCGGATCTACAGCAATCGCAATCGCTCCATCAGGATTATATTTCGAGACAGCAAGGTCCAACTCACGCTCCATTATGGTCTGCACCCTTGAATCAATGGACAGTTTCAAGGAATCTCCGTCCACTGGCGGATTGTACACATCTGCCAAATCTGCCATCCGTTGTCCTTTGGCATCTGAAAAATAGGAGAGACTGCCCTTCTCGCCGCTCAACTGTTCATCATAATACTGTTCCAATCCCATGAGCCCCTGGTTGTCGATTCCACTAAAACCAAGCACATGAGCTAAATAAGACCCTTTTGGGTAGTGACGTTTGGAGTCTTCCGCTATATAAACCCCTTCCAGCCCCAATGCCCGGATGGCATCAGCCTTTTCTTCCGAAATTTTCCGCCCTTCCGGATGGAGCCTCACAATATTTTCATTTTTTGTTACCTCTTGATAAGCCTTTTCCTTGTCCATGTTAAGGATTTTCGCCAGGGATGCTGCAGTGTTTTCCGGATCTTTGATTTGGCGAGGAACCAGCATGACAGTAGGGGCAGAAACATTTTCTGCCAACACCTCGCCATTCTTGTCCAAAATATCGCCACGTTCCGGTTCAAAAATGATGTCCCGGCTCCAGAGTTCTTTCGCTTCCCCTGTGAGCCAGTCACCAAGGACAAATTGCACGTAACCAAGCCGGATATCGATGATTCCAAAAACTATAATCCCCAAAAGAAAAACAGTGACTAAACGTTTTCTCATTGTAACATTGGATACTCGTTTCATAGGACATCTCCTTACGAAGGTATGCTTGTATCCAATATATGAATGAGTGAAAACGAATAGAACACTGCTGTTTTCATTGTTCCCCGGCGCTCTCTTCGGAAGCCTGTAGGTTTTCTTCCTCTTTATCCTTATTATCCTCTTCATGGCGCGGCGGGGAGAATTCAGCCACTAAGTAATCATCTTTTTTCAGTGACGTTCCTTTTTTTATGCTTTGCTTAACCGCAAAACCGTTACCCATGGTTTCTATCTCGATATCCGATACATCTCCGAATTTGAGCACATCACGCATCGACCATCCGGTTATGTCCGGCATTTCTGGTTTATCGGTTAAAATAAAGATTTTTTCATTTGTCAGTAATTGTTCGCCAGGCCGGCTGCTGAAAGCTTCGACTTTTTCACCGCTTCCGATAACTGCGGCCTTCAGACCTTTTGATTCGACTTTTTCTTTTGCTTTATTAACGGACATGCCGTCTATATCCGGCATGCTGACCGTTTCCACTTTTTGCTCGCTCTCCTGGTCCGGCTCAATATTTAAATAATGCAGACTGTTTTCCATTACATTTTTAAATATATAGGATACTGGAGCCGAGCCGGATTCATTTTCTGCCAGATCCGGTTGTTTTACCGATACGTACATCATCAATTCGGGATCTTCCTTTGGCGCCATTCCAAGAAATGAGAATAAATAGTTCTCCTCTCCCGTCATATATCGCCCAGTCTCTGAGTCCGGAATCTGTGCCGTACCGGTTTTACCTGCGACGGAATAATCACTTAAGTTATAGATATTATGACCGGTACCATGTTCAGAAGTGATAACCGTCTCTAAAATGTCCTTCACTTCATTTGCTGTCTGACCCGAAACCGGCTGCCCCGATTGCTCAGGTTCATTCTCTTTCATCACCTGGCCAGTTTCTGAATTGACAATTTTGGAAATAACATAAGGCTTCATCATTTTCCCGTCATTGGCTATGGCAGAAGCCGCCATCATCAACTGTATCGGCGTGACAGTCGTACCCTGACCATACGCTGTTGTCACTTTTTCAATTGGCCAGTCATATAGAATATGTCCCGGTTGTTCATTCGGTAAATCGATACCGGTTGCCTGATCAAAATGGAAAGCCTTCAAATAATCGAGGAACTTATCGGGTCCCAGCTTTTCCCATACAAGTTTGGCAGCTGCAACGTTGGAGGATCGCTGTATCCCCTCTTTATAAGTGATGGTTCCCCAGTTCCTGCGCCAGTCATGTATCGGACTGTTCATTTGATCATTTTGATAAGAACCGGATTCAAAGGTTTCATCCGGATTGAAAACCCCTTCTTCTATCGCTGCAGCAAGGGTGAAAATTTTCATAGTGGAACCAGGTTCGAAGGGATTGGAGACAACGTCGTTATACCAGTTGCTCACTTTCCCCAGGTTATTCGGGTTATAACTGGGCCGATTGCTCATTGCCAGTATTTCCCCTGTTTTCGGATCCATTACCACCGCCGTCATTTTTTCAGGGCTGTACTCCTTGTCGACCTGGCTCATCGCATCCTCCAACAATGTCTGGATTTTTTGATCGAGAGTCAGGTAGACATCTTCACCGTCATCGGCCTGTTTGATCACTTCGTCAGGATCAAGCAGTTTTGTGTTAAAATTGTCCCGTTTATAGGAAATAGACCCATTCTTTCCACTTAGCACATCATCCATTTCGGCTTCTATCCCGTTTCTTCCTATCAGCTTGTCCTCTTGCTGTTGAGCTATGCCTATCACCTGGGAAGCAAAAGTGCCATTCGGATAATAGCGGATGGAATCTTTTTCGAAGTTGAGTCCCGGAATCTCCAATTCTTCTATTTTTTCCTTTGTTTCCTGGGTGATATTTTTTCCGTGAACGCCGAACTCCACCTGGAATTTACCCTGTTCCTGTCCCTTTTCCATGATATCGGCTATTTTTGCAGCATCCATATTCAGCAGCGGTGCCAACTGTTCAGCCGCTTTATCGATATCCTCTACGTGTTTCGTTTCTTCCAATCCTTCCGAATAGCTTTCATCGACTATGGCGGAAATCTGGTAAACTGCCCGGTCGTATGCAAGAGACATCCCGTTGCGATCCAATATTTGGCCTCTCTCCGCTTCAATCACATACGAGTTTGTCCGTTTTTCATCGGCCCACTCCTGCAAGGATACCCCGTCTACTTCTCCAGTTCCTTGTATGTATAAAAAGCGTCCCGATAAAACAAGGAATACGACGACGAACAACAACATAAACACCGATGACATGACATGGGTCGTTTTATTTTTTCGCACGCCATATCTCCATCCTTACTTATTCAGATATTTGTGTTGCCTGCTTCACTTCCGAATTTTGGATTTTCAAGCCGTTTTTCTTGGCGATTTCCAGGATCCGGTCCGGGTTGCTCAATTCTTTGGCTTTATACTCCAAATTCTGATTTTGTTCCTGCTGGCTTTTCACTTGCTGCTCCAGTTGTTGCACATCTCTATTAAGTGCATCAGTAGAGTTGCTCAATGAGACGGAAAAATACAATGCCCCCACTAGCACAGCACTGCATATAGTATAAATGAATTTCTCTCCGGTTGTAATCCATTTTTTCTTCTGGACTTTTACTTTGACCTGTTTCTTTTGATCTGGCAAGGTTTGCCGGCCTGTTTCTTGCCAGGACCCCTGCCAATTCTTCAATGGTGATGTGCTCATCTCTTATTCCACCCTTCTTGATAACTGAATTCATCGTTCCAAGGTTTTACTTTCTCTAATATTCTCAGTTTTGCGGAGCGGGATCGCCGGTTGGCATCCAGTTCTTCATCTTCCGGAAGAATCGGTTTACGATTGACTTGTTTGAACGGCGGCTTGCTTTCTTCGGGAATCACCGGAATATTCCTAGGCAGTGGCGGTGTAGTGCTCCACTTCTTGAAAGCCTGCTTGCAGAGCCGGTCCTCCAATGAGTGAAAAGTGATGACAGATAGCCGCCCATTTACAGAAAGGATTTCTGCAGCTTGATGGAGTGCCTCATCAAAAGCATTGAGTTCATCATTCACCGCTATCCTGACAGCCTGAAAGATTCTTTTTGCCGGATGCCCGCCCTTTCTTCTGGCCGGGGCAGGGATCGATTCCTTAATAATATCGACTAATTCAAATGTAGTATCGATAGGCCTTTCTTTTCTACGTTCTTCAATTTTTCGCGCTATTTGTTTTGAAAATTTCTCTTCTCCATAACGGAAAAATATTCTGACGAGTTGCTCATACGGCCATTCATTAATAACCTGATAAGCGGTGAAATCCTGCGAGCGGTCCATCCGCATATCCAGACTTGCATTATGTTGATAGCTGAATCCTCTCTCCCCATCGTCAAGCTGTGGCGAAGAAACGCCTAAATCAAACAACACCCCGTCAACTTCATCTACTCCGTTTTTTTCTAATTCCAATTTCAAGTTCCGAAAATTCGAATGTATGTATAGCACTTTCCCTTGATATGGCGCAAGTCGTTCCTTGGCGGCTTGAAGCGCCCGATCGTCCTGATCGAAAGCAATCAGCATCCCATCCGCCCCGAGTTTGCTGGCTATCATTTCGGAATGCCCGCCCCCGCCGAGGGTACAATCTATGTACGTACTATTCGGTTTTACATTCAAACCTTCTACTGCTTCTTGCTTCAGCACACTAAAATGCTCAAACATACCATCACCCGCTAACGCTTTGTCTATTGTTAAATCAAATATCAAAATCCATCATGTTTTCCGCGATTTCTGCAAAGGAGTCTTCAGATGCTTCAAAATAGGTTTCCCATTCGCTGTCAGACCAGAATTCAATCCTGTTCGAGACACCGATAACCACGCAACCTTTTTCCAGCCCGGCGTATTTCCGCAAAGGTGCTGGTATATTTATTCTCCCCTGCTTGTCCACTTCACATTCCACGGCACCAGAAAAGAAAAACCTGGTAAACGCTCTGGCGTCTTTTTTGGTGAGCGGCAGCTTTTTCAGCTTTTCTTCCAAAAGCGCCCATTCGTCCATAGGATAAGCAAATAAACATTGATCCAAACCGCGAGTAAGGACAAAGGTTTCCCCAAGCCCTTCCCTGAATTTTGCAGGGACGATTATCCGGCCTTTTGTATCAATATTATGTTGAAACTCCCCCATGAACATAGAGACCGCCCCCACTTTCTAAATTAATCGTACCACATTCCCCCACTATTCACCACTTATTTTTTATTAAAACTTATTTACAAGTAAAAGACCTGTAATAAACGCTTTTCCACACTGAAAAAAACTTTGGTTACAAGCCTTTCACCGCCAAGTCAATTTCATTTCTCATGCACCCGGCTTCTTTTTACCCAACACAAAAAAACGCCCCGCAAATGCGGCGCGTTTCTGTCATTCCAAATTATCCTGGTTCATCCAAATATAAAGTGGTGGAAAGTGGAGGTGTTTCTGTCACGCTTACAAATAAACAATATAGTGCGCTATACGATAATCAAAGGACGATGCCGTGAGATGTTTGATAAAATCTTTACCATGATGATTGATCCAAGGCAGGGCATTCCAGGACCTCTCCTGCAATCCCCCTTCCGGATATAAGCAAAGATTCACCGAATCATAATCTTCCAATGTCTTACGGTGCATATCCTGCAAGGTTTTGTTGATCCTGTCTTCGATAAAATCGATATCTCCGTATAAATACTCCAGGTTTTTATCAGCAATATGTTTCAAGTCTGCCCGTATTTCTTCGGCGGCTTTCCGCAACGGCCGGTGCGCTTCCTCTATAGACTTCTTCACCTGTTCGGTCAGCGCCTTTATCGGTGGATTGGTTTGGGAAGCAATCCAGTTTGTTTTTTCAGCATGCACTCCCCTCCCCACCACCCTATCGATGGCTAAAGAAAGATTGCGGGCGACTTTTTCTGTGTTCTTATCAACCAATGTAAAGGACAGTCGCGGAAGGACTGGCGGCATCTTGACATCCAGGGCATGGAAAGCAGGTTTCAACACCGACCAATAGCCAACTTCACCGGGCCCGCCAAAGAAAGCAAGAGTAGGAAATAGCAATTCCTGCATCAATGGACGAGTGACCACGTTATTGCTTAACCTTTCAGGGTGCTCCATTGCAATTTGACGAAGCTCCGCTGTTGTAAAACTGCATTCATTTTGCTTTCCGGCCCACCTGTCCCCTTCCTCCTTGAACAGTAAAATTCTTTCCCCTTCAAGATGATAAAAAAGGTGTCCGCTATCCGGCTCGGCATCTAGTTCTACCGGATATCCTTCATTTCTGTTTTTTTGAATCGCCTGATATACACCCCGGCTGATCTCAGACTGGTTGTTTATCATGGCCAGAAAGTTGTCACTCTCCAGCTTTCTCACTGACGGACTTCCTGAATCCACCAACACCAGCCCATCTTCTCCAAACAAACGCAAAATTATTTTGGAAAAAAAATCCACATACGTGCCAGAACTTTTCAGTATATCCTGACAGCAAGAATATAAGCTTCTTGTATTGTCCGTTTCCTGAAGCTGCGAAAAAACTTTTTCCAGCCACTTTCCCGCTTGATCTTGATCTATTTCCAGGTCGGAGACGGATCTTTTTTGCTCTGGACGCTGTCCGACTTTGTTTTTTTTCATGCGGTCAGCCTGCGGCATCATGACATGATTGATTTCTTCGAAGTCATGATCCTCACCGGCAATCCAAAAAACAGGTATCACCGGCCTTCCCAACCGACTTTCCTGTTCCTTGGAAAAATTAATGATGGAAATGATTTTATGTATCGTAAAGAGAGGACCGGTCAATAGTCCAGCTTGCTGTCCGCCGACAACAACCATACTGTTTTCGTCTTTCAATCGTTCTATATTATGCATTGTCGCCTGAACTCCGCCCCAGTTTGCATTTAACTCAGATAAGACAGCGGACAGTCCCTCACGGTCGTATTGCTTTCCGCTGATATCCTTGGCCCTTTGCACATAAGTTTCCTGATGAAAAGGCCGATAATCGAATTTATCCTGAATCGCTTTGTCTCCAGATCTGTATCCAGAAATCAGTTTTGTTTGTGTATTTATTTCAATTGGATCAATCCGCACTATTACCTGCTCCTTTATTTGAATTTGCCTATTCGTATTTTACATAAAAGAATAGGCAAATTCACTTATTATGTTTACACGGAAAGAATCCCTGCAGTTATACCGTATATGACTAGCAGAAAGTAAAGCAGTGTGAAGAGAAGGAAGCTAAGCCTCCAAAACCGTCTCCAAGCGATCAGAAACAGCACTTCTCCCTTGGCTTTGTATTGCATGACGATAAAAAAGCCGAGGAGCACAACGAGAAAGATAAAAATGTATCCATAAAAAGTTGTGCCGTATAAATGATAAAAAATGACTCCTACTGATAGAATATATAATAGCGTTGTGTAATTAACCGAAACATGAAGTGCTTTCAAGCGATTGTTGCTTAGTTTTCTTACAATGGTATACAACAGCCAGGAAATGACCACAGGAAGCGTCACACTAAAGGCGAACAACCAGACCATCAAATCAATCATCCTTCCATCCCCCTGTGTCCATCTCCAAAGCTTTTATGCTGTGATAGATAAAAGACGTATAATCAAGTCCGCACTTATCCTTTTTTAGTATGTAACCAGAAATCGCATCTATTTCCGTCCTTCTACCAGCTTCTATATCCTTGCACATGGATGAATGATTCTCCTTTGTTTGATAAGCTATCCTCTTAATTCTTAACCACGAATCTTCCTTGCTCAACCCGAGTACTCCGCACGTTTCCCCGCACAATTTTTCAGCTAGCCACAAAAGATGCCCATTCTCAAGCAGGTCTCCATTCTTAATCCGAAACAATGCAGTTAGCGGATTGATGACTGCATTTACTATCAGTTTTTGCGCCAACATATCGTGCCAGTCCTCTTCCACAATTATCGGGTAGGAGGGTGTCGCCAGCCTGTCTGCAATCCGGCTGCTTGTTGAAGAGGGTTCACTAATCGAAGCCATTCTACATAACCCTTCTCCGGTGTGTTCGACGGTATGATCGTCATGCTTCATAGCGCCATATTCAACCACGGCAAGGAACACAGAATGACTATCCTCCAACGGCTTGAGCAGTTCCAGATGCCCCATTCCATTTTGCAAAAAAATCATCGGAACGTGTGGATGGGATTGCAGAATGGGGAGGATTTCCGGTAGCTGATATTGTTTCACCGCAATCATTAGTACATCTTCTTCTCTCAACTCTTTTAACAGCAATGCGGAGACTTCGAATTTCTTGGTATCCGGCAACAGAAGGATTCCATACTCATTGATAGCGTGTTTTTGCTCTTCCCTTCTCACATATACCGTTACTTGATGCCCCCCACTTGTCAAACGGGCAGCAGTAACAAGACCGACAGCCCCTCCGCCAATTAATCCGACTTTCATTTGGTTACCTCCAATAAATCCAACTAATAGGATTGTAGCAGAGAATGCGCAAAATATCTGCAATACTTTTCCGCTTACCAGTAAATTAATACAATTCGTTTCATTCTGAAAACTTTTATACTATAATAAAGGTGGAAGCGATAAGATATCAAGAAGGCTTTCCAACTGTAACGGTAAGCTTCTTAAAGGGAATTGGGTGCAGCCAGTTCAATAGCAGGAAAGGGGAAATGGGAATGCATCAAGTCAAGGTAGAAAGACTCTTGGTCAATTACAAGACGCTCGAAAAGTTCAAGCGTTTTAAAGAGTATGGAAACCAGGAACTTTCCATGCTCGAGGATTTAGAAAGCAACATTATTGAAAATGACAGCGAATCTCCTTTTTTCGGCATTTATTATGGAAACGCTTTAGTTGCCAGGATGAGCCTGTATAAAGTAAATGCAAAATATGATCAGTACTTTACTCCCCCGCAGGATTATCTTGAATTGTGGAAGCTGGAAGTATTGCCCGATTACCAGGGACGAGGATACGGGAGACGACTGGTCGATTTCGCAAAAGAATATCAACTGCCGATTAAAACGAACCCCAGAATCAATTCTCATGGTTTCTGGGAGAAGATGGGCTTTCAGAAAGCAAAATATAATATGGAAAGAGACCTGGGAGAAAATCCATTAATTTGGACTCCTGAAGGTGTATCCGAGCAAAGTGTTTCATGAAGCACAATGATAAAGCCGTCCTGATTGAGTACTGCCTGTGGCAGACTCTTGAAGACGGCTCTTTTAAACTTCTTTGAACTTCTAATTAACCTGTCGTTTCCCCTCCGGGTTTTCCACCCTTTTCCATATATCACCAATTTCATTCCAAGCATCCTGATATTTTTTCAGTCGTTCTTTCAATTGATCATTTTCTGATTTAAGCTGCTGAATTTCTGTATCAATTGATTGCTTGTTGGCTGATTCATAATTGTGCCGGAGCTTTTCCAGCATGGAAATGGCGGCTTCGAAGCCGGAATCCTTGCCAGTGTTTTTTAATTCCGGTTGATAGACAGGAAAATGATCCGCCTGCTTTCTCTCTTGTTTTGCAAGCTGGATGGCCTGCTGATACTGTTTTCTTACCGATGCATTCCAACGGAAGCCGCAAGCAGCCGGGGTTCTGGATAAACGATTGGCAACTTCCTTGAAAGCTTCGAGTTGAGTCTTCCCTTCCCTAATATAACGAAGAACAGTCTCGGCAAGCAGGACATCTTCATCCTGACTCCAAGCGTCCTGTCTCGTATTGTTCATATCATCCCTCCTGTATACGGTTTGCTATCAATGTATGCAATAGATAGGAATGATAGAATAAAATTGTCCGTTCTATTTTTCTTTGATGACAAAAGGCCACTACCTACGCTGTATGCTCAAAGGCATCCCCTATAGAAACACTTTTGCCCGTGATTACGGAAACCCCTTTGAAGAAAAGCCTCGAAGTGACGGTCTTTTGCCACACAATGGTTCACGATTAATACCCAAAAAAAAATCACCTTTCAAACTGCCGTATAGCTAGTTCAAAAGGTGATTCCCTTATAATGGCGCCTATTGATGATATTATTGCTCAACCACTTGTTTTCCGTCATAATGTCCGCAATTTTTGCAAACATGGTGCGGTTTTGTGTATTCACCACAGTTAGAGCACTCAATCATACCCGGTACATGCAGTTTTTTATGCGTACGGCGTTGGTTTTTGACTTTTTTAGAAGTTCTTCTTTTTGGTACTGCCATGTCTTACACCTCCTTCAACTAGTAACGAAAATCATTCCTTATCTGGAAGAAAAAATAGAAACACTATTTTTCCGCTCATCGTAATAAGGCAAAGATGAAGCTGAAAAGCTATCTTCAGCGATTTTCTTCTTGATCATTTTTGTTCAGCAATGATTGCAGTTTTTCCAGACGCGGGTCGACTTTTTCTTCCGATTTACCCTCGGTTTGCAATTCCCAGCCTTCCCCTTCCGTCAGAGCATTTTCCTGCACCTTCGGATCATCGGAAAATACACGGAATGGTACTTCCAATAAAACATTTTCCTTTATATAAGGGTTTAAGTCAAGCATTTCTCCATCAACAGGATGAATTTCTGATTCATCCTCTTCTTGGTAATATGGTGATGCAGAAAAAACTTCCAAAGCATCAATGTGAAATGGATAAGGAACATCCACTAAAGTTCTGGCGCAAGGAAGAATCATTTCTCCGTCAATCGAAAAATGAAAGGTAATTTCGTTCCCCTGTGTGGTTGCTCGACCCTTGACCAATACAGGATCAATTTTCCGAATATCATTGTTCATTTCTTCTATTTCAGAAATATCTACATGGTCTTCAAATGAATAGCCTTCCGTCCCGGCCATCTTCAACTTTTGAAGAGAAAATTTCATTGATATCACCTCAAGGCAACAAAAAATATTTTAAAAGGTATTCTGGCATTTGTCAATATTTTTTCTTTACAGAGCTTATTTTATTCCAAATCAAACACATGCAAGAAAATCATATTCTAGTATACTAACATATTCTCCTTTGACAACCAAATTAAACTGCAGAGGGACAATTGATTTGGTAAAATGAAAACAAACCATTAACAGGGAGTTGGATCGCATGAACGCTTGTGGACTGATAGTGGAATACAATCCGTTTCACTTTGGACATCTCTATCATTTGCAAAAGTCGCGGAAAAAAACCGCAGCCGACTGCATAGTGGCTGTTATGAGTGGTAATTTTTTGCAGCGGGGCGAGCCGGCAATAATCGACAAGTTTCACCGTGCAAAAGCAGCAGTTCAGTGCGGTGTCGATCTTGTCATCGAGTTACCAGCAGTATTCGCTGTGCAAAACAGCGATTTATTTGCAAAAGGAGCTTTGCTTACTTTGGAGGAATTGAAGGTCGAATCTGTTTGTTTCGGAAGCGAACATGGTGAAATCGACCCTTTTATCCAGGCGTATGACCGTTTCAGCCAAAACAGGAAGAAATATGACCAGCAACTAAAGCGGTCGTTAACAGAGGGGCTCTCTTTTCCCGAGGCAAGCAGGTCTGCTTACCAGGCAATCGGATTGCATTCGGGAACGATCGACTTGTCCCGGCCGAACAATATCCTTGGTTACAGCTATGTGAAAGCAATCAAAGAATATGATTTATCCATGGATGCATTAACGATCAAACGTGTGCACAACGATTATCACGATCCGGAAATCAACCATTCCATCGCAAGCGCAACCAGCATAAGAAACGAGCTGCATCAGCATCAGGCGATTACGGAAACAGTCAAAAAAACGCTGCCCGAGCCAGTGCGGCAAATCCTGCTGGACTACAAGCAGGAAGCCGGTTTGTGGCATAATTGGCAAGATTACTTCGATCTCCTTCAATACCGCATCCTTACCATGCAGGCTGAAGAAATACGACAAATCCACGGTGTCGAGGAGGGCTTGGAATATCGGTTGAAAGAAACTGCTGCCAAAGCAGATAGCTTTGTCGAGTGGATGAGAGCACTAAAAACAAAACGATACACTTGGACAAGATTGCAACGGATCTTCGTTCACTTGTTGCTTAATAATCAAAAACAAACGATTCAGCCTTTGTTAAACACGGACCACGTCCCGCATCTTCGGATATTGGCAATGAATGAAACGGGACGGGCTTACTTGAACCATAAACGAAAAGAAATCGGCGTTCCGCTGGTTTCTCAGTTAAAGAAGCAGAAGACCCAGCTTGCCGCGATAGATGAAAAAGCTTCAAACGCCTATTACAGTGTCTCCAGTAACGATACAAGAAGTAAGCTGCGCCGACAGGAATTGGTCTCTCCTTACATAGCAGCCAATGAATAAAAGTCCGATTTAGTACCATCTTGAAAACTCTAATGGCAGAACGTAGACTCGCTTTAGAAAAGCGCAAACGTCTTTAAAAGAGTACAGGCTGCATTCGCCACGTCCTTCCTGGGGAAACGCCTGCATGAAACACATCGTGCGGGCGTCCGCAGACTTAAGGCGAGCATCGCATCGAAATTTCTTTTCCACAAAAAGGCTTTGCTTGAGACCTCAAGGTGGTAGGCGCTGGAGCCGGACATCTACTGACATTGATACATTCTTTCCTTTATAAGCAACGAACTGGAGAGGCTAAATCAAAAAACCGAACGGGTTCGAATGATTACATTTCGAACATCGTTCGGTTTTTGCTTTACTTTCATGTTTTTTCCGGCTCTTTTAATCGTGACAGCCGTTTAGCCATCCATTTCCTCGAGATAGTTCAATGCATCCTCAAACGTATCGACAGGCACAATCTCCATATCCGTTCCAATCTCCTCTGCTGTTTTTGCAGCAACCTTATAATTGGAGTCTTCCGCCCCCTCTTCATTTGGAGCGAAAAATACTTCACAGCCTTCCTTGTCTGCAGCTATTACTTTTTTGTCTATACCGCCAATACGGCCTACTTTCCCTTCATAATTAATTTCTCCTGTACCCGCGATTTGATGGCCTTTCGTCAAATCGTCTTCCGTCAGTTGGTCGTAAATTTCCAAACTGAACATCAAACCAGCACTCGGGCCGCCAATATTACCGCTCGCAAACTTAAGCTCCGGCTCTACTTCTACATTGCGGTTGGTAACTAATTGAATACCGACTCCTATCTTTTCCTGTCCTGGAAATTCTTCCAATTCAATCGTTTTTTTGACGGTTTCTTCTTCTCTTTCCACTGTGACTTCTATTTGGTCACCGGCTTTTTTACTTGATACATAATCGATCAATTCTTCCGATGATTCAAGTCTGCGGCCGTCCATTTCAACAATTTTGTCTCCTGCTTTAAGCTTACCTTCTGCAGGCATCCCTTCAATCACCGCCACTACATAGACACCTTCGTATTCAATATCTATTTGTTTGCCGGCCGCTTGATAAGCAACAACCGTGGAAGCTTCCTGTGAGCTTTCCATCATCTGCAGCTGGGCCTGAAAGTACTCATCCTGTGAAATTCCTTCAGGAAACACTTCGTCAATCGGTTCAATATCCTGGTGGGGACGTATGGAAGCCCATAAGTATTGTAACGGGGTTGCTTGTCCTCCCCTGATAGTCACCAAATGCATATCGCCTTCACTTTCGAACCCGCCGGCTACTTCTACAATTGGGTTCAATGCATCGGCTCCGCCCGGTTTATATATATAATACGGTAACCGGTAGCTAACCAAAAAAGCCGCAATGATTATTACAATGATTGCGGGAATCAGAGTTTTTTTATTGAATTTCATCCCTTTTTCTCCTTCCAATCTTCGATGCTGCGGACAATCTCCGGCATTTTGCGCAGTGTCTCCCGCTCTCCTTCATCGACTATCGCTTCAATATCTTTGAATGCACGGGAGCTATAGGCAGATACGTCCGGTTTCAACAGAATATCTGCTTGAGCACCCGTTGCGTTGACCAGCTCATCCTGCATTATATCGATACTTTGAATAATGACATCATAAATGGATTCCACCTCGGTATTAACCGTAAAATGAGCACAATCGACGCCGATCACGACATCCGCTCCCAGCTGTTTGGCAACCGAGACCGGCACACGATCAACCACTCCCCCGTCAACAAATAACTGCCCGTTTATTTTTACCGGAACGAATATGCCTGGTATCGATATACTCGCCCTGACAGCATCTGCTGCATTTCCTTTTGTAAACACTTTTTTACTTCCATCGAATAAATTTGTCGCGGTTATACCGATCGGTATATCGAATTGTTCCAGATTTTTATCAAAGGTAAACAAACGGATATATTCCTTGATTCGGTCCCCTTGCAAAAAACCCATATTCGGAAGCGTGAAATCCAAAAAGTACTTTCTTTTAAAAGTCCGGGCAAGCTGATACAAGCTTTCCAGTCTCTGACCAGATGCATACAATGCACCTACCAGTGCGCCCATACTGCTTCCTGCTATACAATCAATCGCAATCCCTTTGTCAGTCAATGCTTTTAAAACACCCAAGTGGGCGAATCCTCTCGCCCCTCCAGAACCCAACGCCAATCCTATAGACGGATCCACCCTGCAACGCCCCTTTAACCTGAATGTTTTTACCTATATTATGGCATAAAACCAAGAACTATGAGCGTATATTGTTAAAGGATTGCTTGTACTATAGGAGCTATTCATATTCTACTATTTCCCCTAATAGAAGTACAGAAATGTGGTAAGCTCACCAACTGGGAGGCCGGGGTATTGAAATCTAAAATAAAATCGATTTTGTTTGCCGGAACAGCTTTGTTCCTCGCAGCTGCACTAATTACTTTTCCAGATCAGACACTGGAAGCAAGTATACGGGGACTGAACATGTGGTGGGAAATTGTGTTTCCTTCTCTGCTTCCTTTCTTTATCACTGCAGAGCTATTAATCGGGTTTGGGGTTGTCCGTTTCATCGGTGTTCTGTGTGAACCCATCATGCGTCCACTTTTCAATGTACCAGGGTCCGGAAGTTTCGTCTGGGCAATGGGGATGGCCAGCGGTTATCCATCCGGAGCTAAACTTACCACGCGACTCCGGCAGGAAGAACAATTGACAAAGACAGAAGCAGAGCGACTCGTCTCCTTTACGAATGCTTCAAACCCTTTATTCATCTTTGGAGCCGTTTCTGTCGGTTTTTTTCATGATGCCCAATTGGGGATTTTACTGGCAGTATGCCATTACGGGGGGAATACACTTGTCGGGCTCTGCATGCGTTTTTACGGCCGTGACAAGCAAGAGCGGGGAGAAGAAAAACAACGTGTATCCATATTCTATGCTTTGCAGGCACTTCACCGTACAAGACTGCAGGACTCTCGTCCATTCGGGAAAATATTCGGTGATGCCGTCATCCAATCCATTCAAACATTATTGATGATAGGTGGATTCATCATCATGTTTTCCGTGTTCAATAAACTGATATTCTTGATCGGCATCTCTAAAATCCTTGCAGCCAGTATTTCCCTGGGTTTCACAATGGTTGGCATTCCAGGAGAACTGGCACTTCCGTTTTTTTCAGGACTGTTCGAAATCACCCTCGGTGCCCAAATGATTTCGGGTACGAATTTGCCAAACATGCTGCCAGCGGTCATTGTAGTGAGTTTTATCCTGGCATTCAATGGATTTTCGGTTCAGGCGCAAGTCGCAAGCATACTTGCCGAAAGTGACATTCGCTTCACACCATATTTCTTTGCCAGAATCCTGCATGGTATTTTTGCCAGCACGCTGGCCATCTTTTTATTCAAGCCTCTGTACCTAGACCAATTGGCTTCCTCTTCAGGATCCGGCATTCCTGTTTTCGCAGCCTCAAACGGCCAGGACTGGCTCCTTGCCTTTGAACCGCTTCAACAATACGGACCGTTGATCACCCTGTTGTCCCTGGCATGCGGAGCACTGATCCTGCTTAGACGGCTAATTCGTTGACAAAGTGAAATGTATCGGAAAGGCTGTGTCACATATCTTTTTGCCTGTTCGGCGATGGCACAGCCACTTTCACTTATTTGAATTTTTGCCGGAGGGCAAGTTCCACGGCATTTGGAACCAAATCAGATACATTAGCCTGATATTTGGCAACTTCCTTTACCATGCTTGAACTTAAAAAAGAATATTCATTGTTCGTCATCATAAAAAACGTTTCAATGTCATCATTCAACTTGCGATTCATGGATGTTATTTGCATTTCATACTCGAAGTCGCTGACTGCGCGCAGCCCTCTAATTATCGCCGAAGCTCTCTTCTGTTTGGCATATTCCATTAACAGCTGACTGCTGGAATCCACTTCTACATTTTTTATGTCACGGGTAACTTCCTTTAATAATTCGATTCTTTCTTCTACAGAGAATAGCGGAGATTTCGATTGATTGTTAAAAACGGTCACGATGATTTTATCAAATACCTTTGCTCCCCGCTGAATTATATCCAGATGTCCATAGGTGACGGGATCAAAGCTTCCCGGACATATAGCAAGTCGTTCCATACCTATTGCTCCTTCCGCTGATAGATAGTAATGCTGGTAGTACTTCCGTAAACTTCCGTCTGCCTTCGTGAAAAACCTGCATATTGATCGGGCAGTTTTTCTCTGTTTTCATGTTCGCAGACAATCAAGCCTTTTTGCGTCGCCAGGTGATATGTATCTACAGCTTCCAATAATTTCTCATAGGAAACCTTACCGTAGGGTGGATCCAAAAAGATGACATCAAATTGAAGTCCGCGCCTGCCCGCCGCTTTCATGGCCATGAAAGCATCAGTACGAAATACTTCCGCAGCGTCCTCGAGTACCAGGGTGCGAAGGTTGTCGTGAATAGTCCGGATAGCTTTTGGCTGCTTATCGACAAATACCGCTTTTTCCATTCCCCGGCTCAATGCTTCAATCCCGAGTCCGCCCGAACCAGCAAACAAATCTAAACAATTCCCTCCCTGGAAGAACGGCCCGATAATTTGAAACAAAGCTTCCTTCACTTTATCCGTGGTTGGCCTGGTCAGCCGGTTTGGCACTGGATCTAATTGCCTTCCTTTATATTTGCCGGAAATTACTCTCATCCGTGTCCACCTCTTCGCTTTATATTCGACCTCCATCCTACCATAAAACAGGATTCTGCGGAAATATTCCTTACTTTAAAATATTGTTCGGTGAGAGTGTATATATTTTTTCAATCCGTCCATACTAACGTAGTGAAGCAGCTGGCTATCCTGACGGCTGCTTCAGAACACGGAGAAGGCTTACGTTTCCCCATAAGTTCTTCTTCCGGTTTCTCCTCTCCCTTTGCCTTTTTGTTTTCTATTCAGAGAACAAAAAGGGCCTGCAGATTAATCTGCAGGCTTTTTTTATGACCTCTCCTTATAGGATGGTATTTGCAATGGCTTTCTCCCATGCTAAAGTATTAGGGAAGAGAGGTGAACAAATGATTCAACGATTAATTGAACTTGGAGAGGGTTACGCCGATATATATGAACTTTGTGAACTAGCGGAAAACATGACTGACAGGATTACACACTTCGTTTCCCTCAGGACAGAAAAAAGTGGCAGGAAGGTAACTTCGCCGGCTCTCATCATGCAACCTTCCAAACAAGGCGAATTCCAGCCCATTTATATTTGCATGGAAGGCGTCCCCGATCCGGAAACGACTCTGAGCAAAAGATATGAATTATTCAAAAAGGCAGCTTCCGAACAGGGGCATGAAATTAAATCCTTAGTGGTCAAATCATCTGCCGAATTTCATGAAAAATCGTTATATTTTCAGTATCTGATCGGAATATTTCATATGAACCGTCTGCTGAAAATCCACTAACAACAGGGTGTCCATATCCTGCTTATTGAACAGTAAGCTCGCAAGTCAAAGCTGTTATCATCGCAAAAAAACATCCTGCCGAGAGTCCGGCCAGGATGTTTTTTAAATACCCATTTTATAATCGTATTCTTTCGCTTTGTCCATTTTGGCATTTTCGAATTCGGTATTGACGTAAGGTTTATATGAAAAATCCACTTTGGATATGAACGGCAATTTATTCAGTCTATCCACCGTTTCCTCTGCTTCCAGTTGGTCCACATAAACCACAGCGTATTTTCGCTGCTTTGATACGTATATTAAATGACCGAATCGTTTGATTTGTTTGATGTTTTTCATATGTTGGAACCAAACAATCAATCCTTGTCTTTTTGTTCTCATATAGGATCCTCGCTTATTACTGATTTATGTCCATTTTATCAGAATATTTCGCACCCAGCAATATCCCCTGAAATAGAAAGGCTGGACCTATCCTTCGGCAAAGAGGTCCAGCCACTCATTTATAATTATGAAGCTTGACAGCCACAACTTCCGCCACTTCCACAGCCGCATCCACTGTCCTGTAGTGCTGCGCCGTCCTTGGGAACTTTCACCTGCTGGCTGGCGCTATGGGCAACCAAATCACTTATTTCATCGAGAAATTGCTGTAAATTGCGTTCAGCTATTTTAAACGAAGCAACTTTTTCGTTCATGTCCATTTCCCTTTTAGAAGCACGGACATCCTTCATAATTTGATTATAATCCGGATGATACCTTCCGAATCGCTGAACATCTTCGTACTGTTCTTTCATACGATTGAAGGAAGCAATCAGTTTTTGTGCTTCATCATCCTCTTCCAGCTGTCTTTTTTGCTGATGGTACTTTTCCATGACATCGGATTGAAGAATCATTTGGCCAAGTGCTTCAGACTTATCTATAATATCTACTAACTCTAAAGTG
Source organism: Sediminibacillus terrae (assembly GCF_009602435.1). Taxonomy (GTDB): domain Bacteria; phylum Bacillota; class Bacilli; order Bacillales; family Amphibacillaceae; genus Sediminibacillus; species Sediminibacillus terrae. The sequence goes on along the minus strand of NZ_VZDQ01000021.1, from coordinate 96,711 downwards.
GCAAACACTGTATCCACCTCCATATCCTATATAATATCAACAATGGACTGAAATGAAAAGCGGAATCAGTCGTTTTAGTAATGTAGAACCGGATTATGGACCATTCATATGACTTGCAAGGATAAAGGACCAACAAATTATGGCTTGTCTCAAACGTATAATGTGTTACAAGGCGGATTCTTATAAATTTTTGCTCTTGCACATAAAAGTACCTGCGCAGTAGCCGTAATGGGAGGAAAAGCGTGCTAACCAACACTTCGGTAGCATACTTCGCTTTCCGCGGGCACGGCTTCAGCTAACTTGGTAAAGAAAACCGCTTTACCAAGTGGATCTTCAGCTCGTGCTGTTCCCGCAGGAGTCTGCGTATGCTCCCTGCGCTAAGGAGCATGCTGATTAACGGAAACGTAGACTTTTTCCTTGAGAACCAACAAGCCATCTTAAAAACGTTTGTCAGGAAATGTGTACTTCTTTTCATAAAAGACAGTTGTAATTCCCGCTTTTCTCCTGTTCTTGGACTTTTTGTCTGTTTTCCTAGCTATGTCTTTGTTGATACAGCGCCTGGAAAAATGAAATGCCTAGTACACGCTTTTTTAAACAGAAAGCTGTTCCTAGCGGAGGAATACCCGGAGACTCCTCGAAAATACAAAACAATTTTCTTCGTGCGATGCATCGCTGCCGCAGCCTTCCTTGGGACTGCGATTACTCGTCCCACCGAAAACACCTGTCCTGCGGGAGGAAAGGCCTCGGTGAGATCCCGCAGAGCTTCAGCTCGAGGAAGCTCACCAGCCGCCCGCGGAAAGCGCAGGGTATTTCCGCAGCGTCGAACTCCCACTCAACGAATGCAAGAAGTTAGGAAGAAAAATTCAAACGATGTCGCAGTTTCTGTCAAATGTGCTGATTAATAAGCAACAATGTATGCGAAAAGAGCCTTTTTCAATCCTTCATGGATCCGGCCATCTGGATAAGCATCGAAATCATTTGCATTTGTCCACTCAACCGTTCGATCCGCTGCGGAATTGTTTTCCCGTAAAAAGCTTTTGCTGCTTTTTCCAGTTCGGTAACTTCTTCCGGGTTTCGAGTCAATTTCCGGTACCATTCAGGATTCATTCTGATAAAATGCTTCAAGTCTGGCCGGTTCGTAAGCTGCTGATAAATGGCTGGCTGCAATGCTACCCCTCCTAATCTTTACTCCAAGGTGTCTGATGCAGCATAGAGTTTTTTGCAGGAGATTGTTTTTTAAACTCTTGAAACTGGCCGATCAATGTCTGGATATTGTTTATCGCACCATTTAATTGATGCATATGGCCCTGCACTTTGTTTAAATCTACCTTCTCGATCATTTGCATAAACTGACTAGCAAGCTGTTGCTGCTTACCTTGAGAATCATCTGTTTCAGACTCCCCTTTTTTCTGAGCCCCTTTCAGATTTCCCGGTTGGAATTCCTTCCACTTTTCATCTTCTTCCCCGAGCAGAATCCACATTTCATAAAAATCCTGCCATGACTTTCCGTTTTGATTGACTTCCTTTATTAGCCCCGGATGCTTTTTAACGAACGTCTTAAATTCTCGTATAGAAGGATGCAAATCACTCATTGACAATCACCTGCTCCCCATATCCTTTTCCTCCATTATATGAAAGGCTGAAAAAACGTGTGAAATACCCATGGAGGACAAGTGTCTGTCAGCTGGAATTACATCCATCCTCTGTGTGGAAAGAAAGCAACCTGCATTGTGTACGTATATGTGCACAGTTGTTACAAAACTAGAAATACCGGACGACATCGATTGCTTGAATTCGAATTATCGTCCGGTTTTCACTTTGGAAAACAATCGTTTTGCTGCTTCCCCTTATCTCTATATTAAGGCTTCTGCATGAAATTTTGCGTATAATAATACCGATAGACACCGACACCTAAGTGGGTATAACCCTCCTTCAACAGAGCCTCACGATGACCTTCACTATTCAGCCAACCTTCGACAGCAGCAGGTCCGTCAGTGTATTGGGCAGCTATGTTCTCACCAGCTGACAGATAATAGATGTCATGTTCGCTAAGCCGCTCCTTCAACCCTTCTCCGTTTTGGGAATAGTGGGAGAAATAGTTATTGTCCGACATGTCCTTACTGTGCGAAAAGGCGACCTCCGCAATAGGATCATCCCAATTGAGCGCTCCTTTATCGTGGCGTTTCCTGATGACATTGGTGATATCGAATATTTGTTGTTCCATTCCTTTTTGTACTTCTTCCCATTCTGTATCAGTCAACTCCGGTTTCTCTGGCAGCTTACCGCGGTAGTAAATTTCATATGGTCGCTGTTTCAATAAGATATCTTTGGTAACTACCCTGACAGAGGATAGTTTTTCCGTGAATGTATCAAAATATAACTGCATATAAGTTTGCTTGTCCAGTTTTACGAGTGGACGAACTGCTAATTCATCTTCTGTCAACTGGAATCTATAGGAAGTGACTCCTTCGGATATAGATACTTCTTTGGCAAATTCGAAATGTGCTGCTGCTTCCTCATAGGTTTGTCCGATGCTGACCGGATCGATCGATAAGTCATCCCCTGTGGCGAAGATAGTGACAACATGTCCATCTTCCACACCAAATTGCATATATTGATTTTCTTTGTTTGTATAGACCCACCAGTCGTATCCATAGGAGCTTTTATCTTTACGAACAGGTTTTCCCAGCTTTTTCTGCAATGCATCCGTTGACTCCCCGATTCTGCTGTACAAATCACCCTCTAAGTTAATGTTCGATGTGAAATGATCCGGAGTGGTTTTGCTTTCCATCTCCGTTTCTTTCGTCTTTAATTTTTGTTCTACTTTCTGTACCGCTTCATCAGGGTTAAAGTCCCCTATTTTGACTAAATAAAAAACCCCCGCCGCGATCAGTACCAGCACAATCAACCTTCCGATTCCTCTCATAGCCCTTTAAACTCCTTTTTTGCCTGTTAAGTAATTATAATAATCGAAATCTTACTTTATGAAAAGAAATTGAGGAAATCCATTTTCTCCTTGGATAGTTGAACGAATCCCCTCCATCTTTTATCACTTCGTACCGTACAATCTAAAACAGACCGTCCCCGTTTCCTTTCTGGGGACAGTCTGTTCCATCATACGTGAAAAGTCAGTGAAGTTCCGGCCGCTCGGAAATTTCCTCCAAAGCATGGCCGGCCGCTAAATTGGATTTTTCCTCCAAGGCCAAATCTCCAAGCGAGACCATTCCTGCCAGCTTACCGTTTTCAACAACCGGCAGACGACGAATTTGCTTTTCCGCCATTAAGCTGCTTGCTTCTTGAACAGAAGCATCAGGAGCTACAGAGTAAAGTTTCCCACTCATTACATCACTTACTTTGGACGAAGGGCTTTTCTCCTTCGCCAATCCGCGTACAACCAAGTCTCTATCCGTAATCATTCCAAGTAATTCCCGATCGGTCCCGCATACGGGAACAGCACCGACGTTATGGTCGGTCATGATTTTGGCAGCCTCTGTCAACGTATCATCTGCTGAACAAACAGAAAGATCGGTTGTCATAACCTCTTTAAGTTTTTTCATTGCAGTACCTCCTAGTTGTGTTATGAATGGTACTCCCCACTCTGTAGCTATTCTTCCCCTAAACCTTTTATATAAATCGCACTTCCATTACAAAACTTCACCTCCATTAAAGTTTTATTAAAAGATGGTCGAACTGGAATTCTCGATACGATAATAATTGCAACTTCCTGCAATAAATACTATTATTAAGTTAGATATACAATTTTTGCGAGGTGGAAGTAATGAGAATAGAAGGAACAGGAATCGAAGGAATGATCATGGATTTAAAACCGTTGGACCATCTTATGGACGAAATCGCTTTTGTCCGTGCCGGTCAGTGGGATTATGAAAGGGTTACATACGATTATAAAATTGGGTCTGCCGAGAAAAATATCACTTATTACATAAGAATCCAAGGCTACGCTGTCGAGGGAGAAGTTGACCGCGGAGATGCTGTCATCAAACTTTCGACGCCTCTGTTGGGAAAACATTATTATCCTCATGGAGTCGAATATGGCGAAGGAGAAGATTTTCCGGAGAGTGTCATCGACCGCACAAAAAGTTTACTGGCGAAAGCCAAAAACGAATTGGACAGTTTTGCAAAATAATGTGATGAAACTGCCGGCTGGCTGCCGGCAGTTTTTTCTCCCCTTTCAGCCCAGCTGAATAGTCTTATTCTTGTTCACAAGAAGTTAATTGTTTTTTCAACAAACTTACAAAAAAACATGTTATGATTAACTTTAGAGAGCATTCTTGTTCACTTGCTTACCAACCTTAATCAGTAATGCTGCCCGGGGGCAGTTTTCTTTGTATACATTATTACTTCACAAAACTGCTTGTCGCAACTGCATTCATATAGTTCACGTGCTGGAAAGGAGATACATAACCAATTGTTCCGTTACTTGTCAAAACGCCAATGGATATTAATTATAGCAGCAATACTTATTCTCATTGCCGGGTATTTCATTTTACCGGTATCCGTTCCCTTGATTCTGGCTCTTCTAACCGCCATGTTTTTGAACCCTGCCATCAGATGGCTCCAATACCGCTTTAAAATGAACCGTAAATTTTCTGTAACGATCATATTTCTTATCTTTCTGCTTGTCATTAGTCTGGTCGGTACTTATTTTGTGACACGGGCTGTTACTCATGTAGTCAATTTTGCCGAAAATGCACCTTCTTATGTCAACCAGTTAAATACCAAGTTTACAGAATGGGAAACAGATATGGATCGTTTCACCGAAAATCTCCCTTCCGATTTTGTAGTAGAGGTGAAGGATGGTTTTAAACGAAACATTGAGTTACTGAGCACAAAAGTCAAACAATATTTCGAACTTGACAAAATCGCTTCGGCAGCGGCGAAAGTACCGGAATACCTCGTCAGCCTGCTTGTCTACTTAATCGCATTATTTTTGTTCATGCTTGAATTGCCGCGCCTAAAAGCTATGTCTTACAATCACCTTACAGAGGAAACGGCAGAAAAAGTCAAGTTTATGAATGCTCGTTTATCGTATGTCGTCCTCGGATTTTTAAAAGCACAATTTCTCGTAAGCATCATCATTTTTGTCGTATCGCTAATCGGCCTTCTGTATATAACACCGGAAGTCGCTATAATCATGTCTATTATCATTTGGCTGGTCGATTTCATCCCGATCATCGGATCGATTGTGATACTTGGTCCGTGGGCCTTGTATATGCTTTTGGCTGGTGATACGGTCATGGGCATTCAGCTTGCAGTATTGGCGATTATCCTGCTGGCAATCAGAAGGACCGTAGAACCGAAAGTAATGGGACGTCATATTGGACTTTCCCCTTTAGCCACACTGATTGCCATGTACCTCGGTCTCCAGTTGATAGGAATCATCGGCTTTATCCTGGGACCTTTACTGGTTATAGCTTTTAATTCAGCGAAAGAAGCCGGAATTATTAAATGGAACTTTAAAATTTAACGGAAAAGCATTTGAAAAGGCCTATCCTTTTACTCTGGATAGGCCGATTTTTTACAAGGAATTGGTTCCTTGAATGCTCTTCTTTTGAACAGCTCTTCTTTTTTCATATATTAAAATGCCTTTTTCATTGGCAACCTTTTTGAAGCCATTCTTTTTAAGTACTCGCTGAGAAGCTAGGTTCTCTTTGTCACAGCAAGCTCTGATTTTTTTGATTTGCTGATAGAAAGCCCATTGACACAGGGAACTTACAGCTTCTGTCGCATATCCTTGATTTTGTTTCTTTCGCAAAATCCTATAACCGAGTTCAGCCGTCTTTTTTTGTTCGTCAAAAGCTCTAAATCCAGCCTCGCCGATAATCCGCCCCTTTCGTTTGTCGCGAATAATCCACGGGCCCATGCCAAGTGACACTTTTCCATTTTCCAAGTCTTCCAAGTAATAAGGAAGCAAAGCCTTCAATGAATAATGAGGCCATTCGACATCATAGGGAATATGTTTGTCATAATAGTACTCCATTGGGTTTTTAATAAGCATTTGGCCTTCTTCTAATGTTATAGGTTCTATTAGCAACCGCGCACTTTCTATATCCATCATGAACCGATCCTTTCGTACATGTTTATATAGCCTATATACCATCGGATTCCAAGAAATAAACGTGAGAGCAGCCTTTAAGAACGAAATGAATGAAATTTGTCCGCCAAAATAACCCTGCAGATTCATCCTTCTCCATATTTTTATAAAAGGAGGGGCTGCCCCATCATGTTTATGACAATCGGGACAGCCCCTTTCCAGATATTCACCACAAATTTTATAAACCGAGGATGGCTTTTATCATACTTGTAGTTTCTCCGCCATCAAAAAAGATATACAAAAGCAGATATACTGCTACACCGGTTATGGCAGTAAAAAACCAGATAATACTCGTAACCGGTCCTATTTTGCGGTGTTTCCTGATTTTTCTTTTAAAAGCCAAAGTCAGTGTCACTATTCCAAAAACAGCTCCCACTGTTGCAAGGATAATATGAAAAATCAAGAATACCGTGTAGTATAGCTTGATGTCATCAGGACCGCCGAAGCTGGTATTTCCTATAAAAATGGTCCGGGACATATAGATGATAAAAAATAGCAAAGCGCTAATTGCAGCTGCTATCATCGTACGTTTATGAGCGGCGAACCTGTTTTTTGCAATAAGATACCAGCCAATGGCAATAAGTACCGCACTCAATACAATAAAAAACGTGCTGATCGTTGGCAATATCGGCATAAGACTTTAACCTCTCCCTGTTCTGAATAGAAAACGATTTATGCTTCTGTAGTTGTATTAGTGGATGGCAACGGATCAACCTTGTCCACACTCTTATTGAACCAGCCAAAGAAAATCCGCGCTAAGACGAACCCATAAACAATTTCCTGCATGATTTTCATCAAAATCCCGCCTAGCTGCTGATCCTCCAAAACGGGTATCGGAGAAAACATTTGCGGTCCTGTCAAAGGCAGTCCATTTAAAACGGATTGAGGAACGCAAAGCGACATTGCTTGAATCCAACCACTTGTTTCACTATAAGTGGCATATAGCGAATGCCCAGAAAAAATGATTAAACCGCAAGCCGGTGTAATCAACACCCCGTTGGCAAATATATAACCGATTTTCATCAAAGGGGAAAGTTTGTCCATTTCTTTGATAGGAGTAAATATCGGCCACCATACCAGAAACGCCGCTAACAATATTACCGTCGTGATGACGGCATGAGCTACTACATTCGCTTTGGCGAAATCGAAAATAACCGGCATATGGTACATGGAAAATAACCCATTGAACAACAGCAATGCGATCAACGGTTTTGTCAGAAGGTGCAAAACTTGCTTTAACCCTGGCACCGAAAAAACGTTTCTCCATATCCATTCTGGAATTCCTTTGATAATCAAAATCGGAAAAACTAAATAATACAGCGACATTTGTATCATGTGGGAAGTAAACATGATATGGGACAGTAAATCGATTGGTGATCCTTTGATAAGGTAAAGTATTACTAATCCCGTGTAAAAATAGATCAGCTGTTTTCGACTTGGCCGACCCTTATCAGTGAACTTCTCTCTGAAAGTGAATGTGATCAAATAATATATCAAGCCCAGGGCGATGACGAACAGCAAATAATAGGGACTCCATAATGCACGAAAACCAAAAATTTGTAATTCCAGCCACATAGCAACCTCACTCCATCTAAAAAATTACTTCTTCCATTATAACGCATCCTGTAAACTTATTGAGCGTGTATTGTGACAATTTAAAAACAGATTGACATCTTTCCTGTACACTCCTACATTATATCGCGTTTACACTGTTTTTTAAAATCTATAACCATCGTCTAATGTAGCGATAAGTTCCCATTGGATATAAACCGCGCAGTAACTGTAATGGGAAGTTGGACTGCCTATTCAAAAAGCGTGTTACCCACCGCTTCGGTGGCATACTTCGCTTTCCGCGTGCACGGCTTCAGCTAACTTGGCAAAGAAAAGCCCTTTACCAAGTGGATCTTCAGCTCGCGCTGTTCCTGCTGGAGTCTGCGTATGCTACCTGCGCTAAGAGGCATGCTGACTATCCCCTATAGACTTTTTCTTTAAGAAGCAACAAGCCATCTTAAAAGGAAATGTGTATTCTTTTCATAAAAAGCCAGTTAGAGTTCCATCTTTTCACCTGTCCTTGGTCTCGCTGCTTGTTTTCCTAGCTAGGGCTTTTGATAAAACAGTGCGTGGAGTCCCATGAATAAAAAAAGTATTCTACACGTGTATTTAAACAGGAAGCCGTTCCTAGCGGAGGAATACCCGGAGACTCCAGCGGGAGGAAAGGCCTCGGTGAGATCCCGCAGAGCGTCAGCTCGAGGAAGCTCACCAGCCACCCGCGGAAAGCGCAGGGTATTTCCGCAGCGCCGAACCCCATTCGACGAATGGAAGAAGTCAGGAAGACAAATTCAACGATGTCGCAGTTTCTATCCACTACGTTGGTCATATCGTTACGAACAAACGGACAAAAGTGCAACCGTCTGTTTAAAGGAGCGCAGGCTATAGCCGCCACATCCTGTGGCAACGCCTGCATGTCCCACTTCCTTTGGGCCTCCGACATGCTTAAGACTCGAGGGGTAGACGCTGGAGCTGGTCTTGGCTGTTTCAGCCAATAATTCCACAGACAATTAATTGGATAAATTCCTATACAACAAAAAAAGGGCCGGGAATTTGCTCCCGGGCCCTATAGGTTTTACCACCAAATCAATACAGATAGAGTCAAGACAGTCATAAATGCAACAAATGCTCCGGAATAAATCATCAGGGCTGGCATTTCATGTCCCTTATGGCTCATATGCATGAAATAGTAAAGTTGAAATCCTACTTGAACTGCAGCCAGTACCAATAAAACCGGTATGACAAACAACTTGCTCAGATCAGCCATCACCATGCCGAATGCAATGAGTGTAAATACAATCATCAATGCAAAGGTGATAACCTGTTGTTTCATTTCTTCCTTGTTTTTCTTTCGTTTGTAATTTTCATGAATATTGGTGTTCTCGGCCATGGCTTAGATCACCCCCATCAGATATACAACCGTAAAGATAAATACCCATACAACATCGATAAAGTGCCAATACAAACTGGCGATATAGAACTTGGGTGCATTGTATAAGTTCAATCCTCTTTTTGCATTTCGCACCATCAAGGCTATAATCCATAGTAAACCAAATGTCACGTGGCCCCCATGGAAGCCGACAAGTGTATAAAAGGCCGACCCAAACGCAGAGGAACGAAGTGTGAAGCCTTCCCCATGGATGTAATGATAAAACTCATATAGCTCACAACCAAGGAAACCAAGACCCAGAAGGACAGTGATCCCCAGCCATAATTGCATTTTGCCGAAACTATTGTTTTTCATATGGTACATCGCATATACACTGGTAAGTGAGCTGGTCAATAGCAGCATGGTCATAACAAATACCAATTCCAGACCGAATAACTCTTCTGCACCTGGTCCATCATTAGTCGAATTTCTCAATGCAAGGTAAGTACCAAACAAACTTGCGAATAAAACCGTTTCCCCGCCTAGGAAAAACCAGAATCCTAAAAATTTGTTTTTACCTTCCAATGTAGCTCTTTCGGGCTGTTCCGGCATTGTTTCCGGATTCAATGTTTGATCGCTCATTATTGTTCAGCCCCCTCTTTTTCTAAATCTTCTTTATGGATGTGATGTCCAAGATCATCTTTCACCGATCTGGTCAACATACAACCAAGTGTAATACCCATGCCAAGAATCACTAACCACAGGTATGACAAATTGTCGACCTGATAAATAAAACCGAATCCTGCGATAAACAGGCCGAGCGACATGATAAATGGCAGAATGGATGGATTCGGCATATGGATGTCATCCAGCGGTTCTGCAGGAGTGATGCCCTTCCGTCCTTCCATTTTTTCAATCCATAAAGGATCAAGTCCACGCACCAATGGCGTTTGTTTAAAGTTGTAATGTGGCGGCGGCGAAGGTATCGACCATTCCAGTGTCCGGCCGTCCCACGGGTCCCCGCTCACTTTCGGTGCCTTTACCGACGTATAAATGACATTGATGACAAATACAATAGCGCCAATTGCCATCAAAAACGCGCCGATACTGCTCACCAGGTTTCCTGTTTCTAGATGCTGCCCCGGCAAGAACGTCCAGTAACGACGAGGCATTCCCATCAAGCCTAGGAAGTGCTGAATAAAGAATGTCAAATGGAATCCGGTAAAGAATGTCCAGAATGTAATTTGCCCCAATGTTTCATTAAGAACTTTGCCGAACATTTTCGGCCACCAGTAATGCATGGCGGCGAACAGGCCGAACACTACCCCTCCGACAATGACATAGTGGAAGTGAGCGACAACAAAGTACGTATCATGGTACTGATAGTCTGCTGCTGCGGCTGCCAACATAACACCTGTCGTTCCACCAATCGTAAACGAAGGAATAAACCCTAACGCCCATAACATAGCAGAGTTGATGGTGATGGTACCACCCCACAAGGTGAACAGCCAGTTAAAGATTTTGATACCTGTCGGAACCGCAATAGCCATTGTTGCAATTGCAAAAATAGAGTTGGCTGCCGGTCCAAGTCCGGTTGCAAACATGTGATGCGCCCAGACCATGAATCCCAGGAAACCGATCAATGTTGTCGCAAATACCATTGCTGTGTAACCGAACAGTCTTTTCTTCGAGAACGTCGATAGTACATCACTGAATACCCCGAATGCAGGGAGAATCAGAATATAAACTTCAGGGTGTCCGAATATCCAGAACAAATGCTCCCAAATGACCGAGTTACCGCCCATCGAGGCATTGAAGAATCCGGATCCGAACAAACGATCGAACATTAACAGAAACAAGCCGACTGTCAGTGCTGGAAACGCAAACAGAATCAGTGTGCTTGTCACAAGCGCCGTCCAAGTGAATAGCGGCATACGCATGTAAGTCATTCCAGGCGCCCGCATATTGATAATGGTGACGAGGAAGTTGATGCCCCCAATCAATGTACCTGCACCGGATATTTGCAGACCCAGTACATAGAAATCCACACCATGGCCCGGCGATACCGTTGATAACGGTGCATAGGCAGTCCATCCTGCATCGGGAGCCCCTCCAAGGAACCAGCCACAGTTAAGAATAAGACCGCCAAACAGGAACAGCCAAAAACCCAGCGAATTCAAAAACGGGAACGCTACGTCCCTAGCCCCTATTTGTAATGGAACGACAGCATTCATGATAGCGAATATTAATGGCATTGCAGCCAAAAAAATCATGGTCGTTCCGTGCATAGTCAATAACTCATTATAAAAACCGGCGCTAACAAAATCATTATCTGGTTTTATTAGCTGAATACGGATCAATAATGCTTCTAGTCCACCTACCAGGAAAAACAAACCACCAGCCACTAAATATAAATGGGCAATCTTTTTATGATCGACAGTGGTTAAGTAATCCCAGATAAATGCGCCGAAGCCTTTTTTTTGCGCAACTGCTGTACTCACGCTTTTAAACCTCCCTTAACCTCTTCCATCCCTTTTTTACTCGTTTGTCTCTGCACTTTCAGGAGTAATATCCGATGGTTGTAATTGTAGTAAATAGTCAGCGATTTTTTCTGCTTCCTCACGGCTGACATCATAATTGGCATCCGCCATTTTGTTTCCTGGTTTCATGCTTTCAGGGTCCATGATCCAATCAACAATGTTATCTTTGGTATGTTCTTTCACGCCAGCCAAAGTTGTCCGGTCACCGAAGTTTGTCAGGTTAGGACCGGTGGCAGCCGGAGATGCGCCAATCGCATGACAGCCGATACAACTGTTGTCCTGGAATAATTGTTGTCCTTCCTGGGCGTCAGCTGTTTCCGGTTGTGCTTCCGGATCCACATTTTGCATATCTTCCACCCATTGGTCGAACTCTTCAGGACTTACAGCAATTACTTTAAAGTCCATCAACGAATGAGATGTACCACAAAATTCAGCACATTTCCCATCGTAAACCCCTTCTTCATCGGCTTGAATATACATGGTATTTTCGTTTTCTGGATGCAAATCCATTTTACCGGAGAGCGCAGGCACCCAGAAAGAGTGAAGTACATCACTGGTTTTCATGTTCAAATATACTTTTTCACCAGTAGGGATATATAAGTCCTGGCTTGTTTGAATTTCTTCCCCTTCATAATTAAAGTGCCACCAGAACTGGTTACCAGTTACATTCACGTTCAATGATTCATCTGCAGCGCTTTCGTCTGCAAGATCAAACGTAATAGCGACAGTAGGAATCGCAATGATGACAAGTAAAATAATAGGGATAACGGTCCAAATCACTTCCAACGCTTTGTTCCCCTCTGTTTGCGGTGGAATGTAATCCTCGCGACCTTTTTTCTTTCTGAAACGAACAATGACGATTGCATAAATCACCATGACGACGATAAACACAAATATCATGACGCCCAAAGAAATATTGATAAGGTTCAAGGCAGCTTTGGATCCATAACCTTTAGGTGTTAAGGCACTTAGATTTTCTTTTCCACAGCCTGACAATACAAGCATCAAGAAACCGAATATACCGAGTGCCCGGAACTTTCCCATCCAACCTTTCATTCAAATGATACCTCTCTTTCTCTTGTGTCCTTTTATTTAAATAATTAGAATACACAGGTGTAAGTCCGTCAGTATGTAAGCAGGACGGCTTGTTAAATCCACCGTAACACATTTGAAGCCAAGGTACGAACAAGCCGTATCAACCTGCTGATTATCATGGAACTTTTCAAACGTATTCTAAATTAATTAACAACACCCGGGAGCGTTACTAATACCATGGTTACAAATAGTATCATCAAATAATTCAAAGAATAAACAAACATGATGTTTGCCCATTTCCTATTATTCTTCATGAAAAATCCGCTTATGCCCATAATCAGCCAGCCTGCATTCAATAGTCCGGCAATGATCAAGAATACCTTTCCCAGTGAAAATAAGTAAAAAGGCAACGGCAATAAGCATGCGACGTAGATGACCATTTGTCTTCTCGTGATGGCAAAACCGTGCACGGCCGGAAGCATCGGTATGCCCGCCGCTTTATATTCTTTACATTTTTTAATGGCCAGCGCCAGAAAATGCGGCGTCTGCCATAGAAACATAATCAAAAACAAAATAAAAGCCGCAGCATGCGGGCTTGGGTCAACTGCCGCCCACCCGATCACCGGTGGTACTGCACCTGACAAACTGCCGATAGCGGTGTTGATTGTATACCTTCTTTTCGTCCACATCGTATAAAGAACGACATAGGCAAACCATCCAAAAGCACCTATCAAAGCTGCTTCCCAAGTCGTGAACGACAAGAGCACAACCCCTGTCAATGAAGCAAAAATCCCCATCCACAGAATCACTTTCAGCGGGATGCTTCCGGTAACAGTGGGACGATTTTTCGTCCGCTTCATGATTGGATCGATGTCTCGATCGTAATAATTATTGAGTATGCAGCCGCCGGCAATCAATAAAGCCGTACCAGCCACCATCAGGATCAACCTGCCCCAATAATCCGACAGAGTGCCTCCAGTAAAATACAGCGCCAGCCAGAATCCGGCAAAAGCAGTGATCAAATTGGAATTTATGATACCTACTTTAATGAGAGCCATTATATCCGCCCAGAGAGCAGACTTGTCTTCGCTGTCTGTCTTCCCTATTACATGAGAAGAAGTTGCTTCTACTTTATTCATTCTAGCCTACAACCCTCCTTCCAGCTCCCTTTACAATCAAACGCCTGGATGAAAACGTTCAGTTGATTTCATCTCTTCAAAATTGGTTGATCGTCAACGTTGTTAGTATAACCTATTTTTAACAACTACGCAGGTTATATCCATATTGTATCACGGATTTGAAATTCAATCTATTTAACTAAACACTGTAAAACCGGCTTTTAGCTTGAATAAAAGATGACAATTTTGTGAACGCAAGGGCAAAATAAAATTAAAGGCACAAAAGCCTTTAATCAATTAGGAAAGAGCCAAAACTGCGGTCGAATCAACCCTTACAGTGTCGATAAATAAGACGATCAAATCCTCATATTTATTTCTAGCAAACAAATATCAACAATGCAAGGCTTTTTTTGATTTTTTTATAGTGAAAATCGCTGTCAAACGTGGTAGTATAACCCTTGTATGTTTGGACGTGTTATCTGGATGGCTGATTGACAGCCTAAAATACTCTTCCACTAAGATTGTGAGGTGGAACCTTGGTTAAGTTCCTTAAAAGTTTATCTATCATTGCCACGATTACCATGATACTCGTCCTGCTCGGAGGAGCACTGGTAACCAAAACCGGTTCTGGAATGGGTTGTGGAGCAAACTGGCCTGTTTGCGAAGGCGAGCTTTCTGCAGAATTGATTATTGAACTGAGTCATCGACTTGTTTCAGGGGCGGCAGGGATCATTGTGCTGCTGTTGTCGGTTCTGTCATGGAAATATGTCGGTCATATCAGAGAAGTGAAGTTTCTATCATTTGTTTCCATTTTCTTTTTAGTACTACAAGGCTTGATCGGTGCTGCTGCTGTATTGTGGTCCCAGTCAGATTTCGTTCTTGCCATGCACTTCGGCATTTCGCTGATTTCTTTTGCGGCAGTGTTTTTACTTACCTTGCTTATTTTCGAAATTGATCAGAAGTTCGATGCACGTTCCCTGATCATCGAAAAAGGAATCCGCCGCCACTTTTACGGGTTGTTTATTTATATATTGCTCGTTGTCTATACAGGAGCACTGGTCCGTCACGCTCATGCCAGCCTGGCATGCAAAAGTTGGCCGTTTTGCGATAATCGAACACCTTTTGCCCTCGAGTTTCATTTTACACAATGGATTCAAATGGGACATAGATTGGCCGCAGGCTTGGCATTTATTTGGACATTATACTTATTGGTCAAGATTTACCGGCGTTATAAACATAATCGCGTAATGCTCTGGGGATGGACGGCGGCATCCCTCCTGATGATCATCCAAGTTGCATTGGGCGCAATAGTGATTTTCAGCATGGTTAATTTGACAGCTGCCTTATTTCACGCTTTAATCATTTCTGTTTACTTTGGTGTTCTAAGCTATTTTGTCTTACTTTCTTCCCGGAGCGTCAAGTTCGAAGGTTGAACGGAGTATAGAATGGATAGCGCTTGAGCTGGATGAGGCTGTTCCTGCGATTTAATATCCATAGACACTTATCAATATCCTTTCCGGACACCAAGAAAAGCACCCTTTCCCGAGTTGGAAAGGGTGCTTTTTCAAGTAGTTTTGTATTCTCTCCCAGTACATTATTATTACTGCGATTGCGACCAGGTCCTGCGTTGTCTCACTGTTCTTCTGTTTTTTTCGTACTCTTTTTCATCTGGTATGGTTTCTTTGGTCATCCTTTGCTCATTTGCCCGGACAGATTTGGCAATATTGTTGAGTATTCCTGTGGAAATCAACAGAATCAGCAAAGAGGAACCTCCATAACTGACAAATGGCAAAGTCACTCCGGTTATCGGCAATAGCCCGCTAATAGCACCGAGATTAATAAATGCCTGAATGCCGATCATCGAAGAAATACCGATTGCCAACAGAGAGCCAAAACTGTCTCTGCATTGATTCGCGATGTATAACCCACGAAGTACAATCGCCGCAAGCATCCCAAGAACAACGATGACGCCGAGGAACCCTAACTCCTCTGCAATTACAGCCATGATGAAATCCGTGTGCGGTTCTGGGAGATAGCCGAGCTTTTGGATACCTTGTCCAAGCCCTTGTCCCGTTATCCCACCTGTACCAATGGCCAAATAGGACTGAATGAGATGGAAGCCGTTCAGGTCAGGATCGTCAAACGGCTGATAGGCGCCAGTAAATCGTGAAATCCGTTCAGGAGTAACCATTTGGGTAGCTGCCAATCCAATAATGACAATGACTGTCCCCCCCAAAAGGAAAAGATGACGGAATTTTATCCCCGAACTGAATATGACTGTGGCAGCTATCAAAAGAATCACTCCGGCTGTACCAATATCCGGTTGTTTGATGATCAATGC
Source organism: Sediminibacillus terrae (assembly GCF_009602435.1). Lineage (GTDB taxonomy): Bacteria > Bacillota > Bacilli > Bacillales > Amphibacillaceae > Sediminibacillus > Sediminibacillus terrae. The sequence goes on along the minus strand of NZ_VZDQ01000021.1, from coordinate 80,648 downwards.
CAGGATAATTCCCGTCATGACTAAGGGCGGCAGTACCGCTTTAAAAAAATCGTCGATATACTGCTGCTTTTTGGAATAAGCCGACGCCAGGTATATGATCAATCCCAACTTAGCCAGTTCAGACGGTTGGAATCCAAAGGGGCCAATATCCAGCCAGGATTTCGCATAGTTCGTCTCTCTTCCGAAAAGGAGAACAGCAATCAACAATAGAACTATAACAATAATCATTGGCTTGATGAGCTTTTGGTAATGACGGTATGCAAACATGCTGCAAAACAAATAAAAAATCAGGCCAAGGCCGAACCACATTAGCTGCCGGATCATGAAATAATTGCTGGGTACTTCATTCTTAACAACTGCAATTACCATACTGGCACTGTAAATCATCACAATACCGAATGCAGTCAATAGCAACGGGGTTATAAAGAGCGTGAAATCTAAATCTTTCCATTTCTGTTTCAATGTGATGACTCCTAACTATGTATTGATAACCAAAACCCTTTTATACTAACTTCACAGTTATATAAAATATATCACAGGGAAGAATGATTATATATAGGTACAGCTGCATAGTTTTGTACAAGTAACAAAAAAACCCCGCCGGTTTTGGCAAAGGTTTTCCTCTTATGAGGACAGTATTCGGCCGTCCTTCTCTACGATTTTTGGGCTGCTTCATGCAACACGTTCAATTGTCTTTCGAGATTTTCCAGCAATGCTTTGCCATCTTCCTCGCTGACCAGGTTCAAGCGGACAGCAAAATCAATTTCACGCGACAAGCCAAACATTTGCGTATCTAAAACCTCTTCATATAAAGGACACTGAGGCATCGTCAGATTATCCATTTGTACTTTAATCAATTTCAATATTTTATTTGCATCAGCCTCTAGAAGGGCATAGGCTTTATCACGATTGCTAACAGCCACTTCAGGTATCACAAAATCCCCTCCATTTACCAGACTCTCTTCTATTTATATTAGCTGTTGTCCGAAAAAAATGCAAGGTAAGAACAGAAATATCTTCTCTTTGCCGAATTAATTTATCTAACGGATACAATTTACTGAAAAGATGAAATTCAACATCAAGTCTGCTATTCTTGTAAACGAATACTATAAAAGAGACAGAAAGGGACTGGTACAGATGATTGTCCAGCTTACGGGAAAAGTAAATTATCAAATCACATTGGATCCCACTGTGTGGATTTTTGATGACCGAAAAATAGAAATGGAAAGTGCATTCACCGCTTCGAATGACAACCCTGAAGAAGATTCAGAGGAAGTATTGAAGCAGGCTTCGACCCGCTGGGAGCGTGAAATCAACCAGCAAAGCAGTAAACCACCGGTAAATAGAAGCATCAATCGGTTCGAGAAAGAACAAATCCTGAAGGGAACCTATCTCATGCCCATCAAAGACTTTCTCGAAACAGCAGAAATAGAATCAGATGCGAACCAGGCAAGACTTGTTTTAAACAACCAGGAAAAAGTCATCTCTTTATCCCTTTTAAAAGATTCATTGTTCTTGTTTGCCGAAAATGGAAAACCGATTAAAGACAATGGACCTGTCCATGTTTATTTTGCAGATGGTTCTAATCGGCAAGAACCGATTAAAGGTGTAACCAAAATAATCATTGAATAAACAAACGGAACGAAAGGCAATGCATATATTGAATACTTGCTTTTTATTGCTCGATCGATAAACGTTGACTGTAACAACCTGGATGCGGGCACTAAATCCTCGGAAGACAGGTGGGCATCAGCAGATCGCTCTGAATGACTCACCTCCTTCTTCCCATTGAGGATTCCACTTATATCCTTCTTTTGTTTCTCCCCCCCTCATTTATCAAGTCAGCCATGTTTTTCCCACCTCTTCTCACAACCTTCCGAAAAACCATCAACAAAGTTGCAGCTGGAACAAAAACATGGTGTCCAGTTATCGCTCGTTTTTTCCCGCCCCTCCTCTTTCCATCCAGTTGTCAATCAGGATATCCCATACACCTCGCATTTCTCTTACCATGCATAAACTGTGCAGGAATTGAGAAGATAGGAGTAAAAGGAGGAGTGCCCTTATGTTTTCACGGTTTATTTTCCTATGTGCAAGTATTTTGTCGCTAGGTCTCGTATTGATTGGCTGTCAGCAGGAAGAAAGCTTGCCTGATCAGGAGAACCAGGATCCGACCATCCAAGTGGAAAACTCTGACCCAGGAGATGGCCAGCAAAAAAACTATACCAACCAAGAGATAGCGGATCATTTGGCAAGCCTGGCTGCAGATGTCCCGAACGTAAATGATGCATCTTCAGTGGTTGCCGGTCCCTATGCGGTAGTGGGAATAGATGTGGATAAAGATTTGGATCGTTCACGTGTCAGTACCATTAAATACTCTGTTGCGGAAGCGCTCCATCATGATCCATACGGAAAAACAGCAGTTGTCATCGCAGACGCCGACGGGATGGAACGAATCAGGCACATGGCTGACAAAATCCAACAGGGTCATCCTGTCCAGGGGTTTGTCGACGAGCTTTCAGCAGTGGTCGGCAGATATATGCCGGAAATACCCATCAATGATGATCAGCCTGAAGAACCCGATCAAAATAAAGAAGTAATACCTAAAAAGGATCAACAGAAATTAGACGATATCGAGAATGATCAGTCCAATCAACAATTAAATCAGTGAAGGTTCAATACGGGGTCTTTCCTTTTTGGACAGAGGAGGAACCCCGTATTTCCGGACCGCCCCTTTCTGTTTAGCCAGTTTATTTGAAAAAGGATTAGAAGTCTGTCCATCACCTATGTTACAATGATAGAAAGAGTTACCGTGAGGTGATAATGTTATGAAAGTAAAATGTGTCTTATGTGACATCATTGAAAATATAGACAGCAACTGCTTGCAGGCGAAAAGGTTAAGAAACCGCCGAATTCATATGTATATTTGTCAAAGTTGCTATGATAGAGTAGAAAAAAACACAAACAAGCGACACGCCACGGGAAATTTCAAGTTATACAAAGAAAAGAAGAAAAAAAACAGCCTGATTTAATACAAAAAGAAGGAACGGACCGCTCTACAGGCAGCAGGTACGTTCCTTCTTTTTTTAATTGCTTTCAGTCTGGTTCTTCCGCCGTTTTCGGTCTTGAGCCAGCCGGAAACGATAAATCCCAAGCACCAGCGCTATAATGACCAGACACTCTGCCATCGGAAGTTTAAGACCGAGCATCGCAATGATAAAAGCTCCGATAAATAAAAACACATAGACAATTATAGATTTAAGCAGCGGCAATTTTCTTGCAAAACCCAATTTATAACTAATAGCCAGCAGGATGCCAATTGTCAAATACAACAAAAGAAAACCAATCAGGAGGTCGCCGTTTGCCGCCGTATTAAACAGAAAATCGACAATAGGCAAATTGTTGCCTATATCGATTGCTTCATTTGTTTCCTCCACCTTTTTCACTCCTTCTTTCCGAATCACTCCCTTATCTATCATACTAGAACATCATTCTCTGTGCTAGCATTAGAAAAGACCATTTTCATTTACAGGAAATTCCGTTATACTTAATTTTAGAAGATTAGGGGTGAGAGTCATGAAAAAAATTCAGTTGCCGATGCTGCTGTTGGCAGTCCTAGTTATAGCAAGTTTCGTAGCGGCAGGTATTGCCATTGGATTCCGGAACTATTTGCTTATGGTTTTGTTTATTCTGGCAGGCTTTCTATTGATGGGGTTCGGGCTGGCAAGAAAACGGAGAAGGCAGTCGTTTTCCTGACTCATGCCAACCATACTCAATGAGGAACAATTCCATAGGACAGGATGAAGGGGAATCATCAGCATAAGACTAAATTGCTGATGATTTTTACTTGTCGTGGAAAAAGTTCGCCTCTTTTTCTTTAGAGAAACGGGCGGCGAGACCCCGCAACGGCTTATACCAGAAGACTCGAACATCCGTCCGCAGGAGGTGGATTTATTTTCTCTGCGACTGGAGGGAAATCGTATGTCCCCGGATTGAATCTAAAGATAAAGCAAGCGGTGGAAATGAAAATCCCACCACCGCATTTTCAGAGAGCCTATTTTATTTTAGCTTGATATACTCTCCCACTAACTCCTGTTGAATTTCAGCATTACAGGATAAAAGAGTGTTTTGTTCCAGTATATTGATCGGTCTTCCATCAGCTTTCGTCGTCAAACCGCCAACTTCGTTGACCAAAACCATACCACCGGCAATATCCCATGGTGCCAGCTTCATCGTCAAGTAACAGTCAGCTATTCCTTCGGCTACATAAGCGAGTTCCAATGCAGCAGAACCATATGATCTTGTGCCTCTGACTTTTTTAACTAGAGACTGCATTTTGGTTTCTTCTATTTTATGGTTCGGACATGTCCAAAAATTGTTAAGGATTAGAATCGCTTCCTCCAATGGAAGCTCTTGCTTTAATCGAGGAAGTTTTTTTTCGTTCCGGTATGCCCCCTCGCCTCGCATGGCAGCATAAAGGACATCATCCATCACATTGTAAATCAATCCAATTTCCCCGACTCCGTCTTGGTAAATTCCAACGGAAATGGCAAAGTTGCGTTTTTGATGGACGAAATTCATTGTTCCGTCAATAGGATCGATAATCCAGATGACCCCTTTATCACTATTTAAGTCATCTCCATATCCTTCTTCACTAAGTATAGAATGTTCAGGGAATTCCCTTCTGATTTTCTCCGTGAAAAACTGCTCCGTCTGTTGGTCCATATGTGTCACCAAATCATTTGCGTTGGATTTGGTGTCAATTCTCAACGGCTCATCTATCGCTGCCCGTATATTCTCTCCTGCTTCCATGACCCACTGTTTCGCTGTATCAAACAGCTTTTGTCTATCGTCTCGTTTCATACCTAACACACCTTTTTTCGTATTTGCCTAACACAGCATCATGATGGTGAATGCCCATCCGGCCTATATCTTTCTTTATTCTAAAGAAAAATACGTCAGATTTCCAGGCTGGTATTCTGCCATTCTCCATCTTCGGACAAGAAAAGGTTCGGAGATACTCAATAGAATTCTCTCTTTTCCACGCAGTTTTGCCTTCCAAGAAATAAACCGTCCATACTGTCTTTTGGCAGCTGCCTACCCGACCGGAAACGAAACAAAGGAAAAGCAATCAGCACCTGTTATTTCCATTAATTTCCGACCCTTTCAAATACAGCTTCCTTGAAAAAAGCATAAAAAAGAACGAGCATAAGCTCATTCCTTTTAAGACAATGCAAGCATTTCCCGGCGCAATTCATTCAATCGTTGTTTGGAATTATCCATTGCTTTCTCATCTTCACTTTTCATGGCATCGTACAATGTAATTAGTTCATAATCGATTTCCAATTTGATTGCCGGAAGTTTTTCTTCTGCTTCTCGTTTTTTAATTGCTTCCATTACGTATTTCATTTTATCCCCTTCCCTTTGGTTTATGGTCGTTTATTTTCCTGCTAAGTTAGCTTTATCATTTTGTTAATTTTTTATTACCCCTCTGTCCACCCCTTTAAACACAGGCTGTTCCGTTTGTTCTGTCTGATTACTATGGTAAAATAAAAACAGCAAAAGAATGGAAGGAAGAGCGTAATATGGACTTTAATGGTTTTACGAGAGAAGATTTCGCCACATTTGATATCGAAGGATTGGATGCCCGTATGGAAGCAATCAGAGAACGTATCCAGCCGAAGTTTCAACTGATAGGCGATGAATTGACAGAACACCTATCGGCTCAACTTGGGAACGAAATGTTCTTACATATAGCACAACACGCGCGAAGATCTGTCAATCCACCTGCAGATACCTGGCTGGCGGTAGCCGCCAACAAAAGAGGGTACAAGAAACACCCTCATTTTCAGGTCGGGTTGTTTGATGATCATGTATTTATATGGCTGGCATTGATTTATGAACTTCCGGAAAAACAAACCATTGCAAAAACATTCCTGGATGAATATGATGCTTTGAAACAGCTAACGGAAGATTTTGTCGTCTCACTTGATCATACAAAAAAGGCGGCACTGCCCATTTCCGATTTAAGCGAAGAAAATCTGATCAGATTCAGAGATGTGAAAAAGGCAGAGTTTCTAGTAGGTAAACATATAGCTCCAGACAGTCCCATTGCAAAAGATGGAAACAAATTCATCAAGGAAGTAAAGCGGACTTGTGACACCTTGTTGCCGTTTTATAAGCTTGCTGTGGAAAGTCGGGGCGACAACTGACGACCTGATCTGAGATTCTGCTCGTCCTGTATAATAAACAGTGAAAAAACGGTCGGTACAAATCTATCTTGACCGAAAGCAAGAACCGGACGGTATCGAAATTCTAAACTTCGAAACCGTCCGGTTTTTTGGCTCTATACTGAATGGGATGGTGTCCCCTACCGGTATGCGGAATCGAACAAGGCAAAAAATCACACTCATTCCCTCTCTCTTTGTTACCTGAAAGTTGCGACACCAACGGAAAAAAGAAAGGGATAGCGCAGCAGAGGAACTAAGCGAGACTACCGCGGAAATACGGACGACCGGGACCCCACAGCGGGCTTTGCGAGGAGGCTCAAGCGAGTTTATTGGGGAAATAGCTATTTTTTGGAGTGAGCCTTTCGATAAAGAGAGGGTGGAGTGAAAAATCACACCACCACATTTGACAGAGAACAGTTTTTTAAGTGGTTTAAAAAAAGCTGTTTAGATCGTGACCGGAATAACCTTTCATGAGGAATTGACAAATCCCATCTGACGGGTGACCGAAAACCACAACAAATTTTATGTAGAGGCATCAGGGGCAAGCCTGTATGGCCTATTTCCACGATCCAGCCTATGTACTTTACATTTTTATATTTTCTCCATTCGCTGCTTCCTTTGCACTTTTTATGGTTCGGTAACAAGAGTAACCGGAATCTTTTTCGAACTTTCCACAAAGCTGTTTTTCTTCACTTTTTGAAGGAACAATCTGTTTAAATCGGGTATATGCGAGCATCAAATCTTCCCGTTTCACACCACTCTCATACGCCTGCTCCACCAAGGAATAAAAATTCACTACATCGATGATTTCCTCTTTAGTCCATGTTTCTTCAATTGGATAACTGTAATTCACAGATCATTCTCCTTCCCTACACTCCATGATCTTCGAATGTCGGACGCCTCGCCGATCATTCTCATGATTAAATTTTTCACGCTGGGGATATCGTCTATTCTTGCCGAAATTTGACCACCCCATCCAAATCCGTTTGAGCCCTCTCCTTCGTATATGAATCGCTTGTTCGCTTCACCACTTATATAAGGCTGCAAAACTTCATATCCAGGAGCCTCTTGCTCCAATTCCAATATCTTTTCCGTCCATTTATTGCGTAGTGCTCTTGCAGGAGCGCCAAGCGATCGCTTGATGACCACAGTATCACGATCTCCTGCCTCTAATAACGCTTTTTTATATGCCGGATGTGCATGAATACATTCTTGGGTGGCGATAAATCTTGTCCCCATTTCCACCCCTTCTGCACCTAAAGCCAAGGCCGCCATCAGTCCTTTTCCGTCTCCTATCCCTCCAGAGGCGATTACAGGAATGGATACTGCTTCCACTACTTCCGGAATCAAAACGAATGTTCCTGTGTCTTGCCTTCCGATATGTCCGCCACCTTCCTGGCCGACCACCATTACCGCGTCTGCTCCCAATTGCTCCGCTTTTTGTGCCTGTCGTTTGGCTGCTACGAGCACCATTGTTTTGATCCCTGTCCCTTTCGTCATTCTCAATACTGGTTCTGGATTTCCTCCTGTCACCGTTATAACGGGCACCTTTTCATCAACTGCCGTTTGTACCATCCCCTCAAACGGACGGCGCTGCTGCCCTATGGAAAAATTGACGCCAAACGGTCTCCCGGTTTTTTTCCTCACTTTTCTTATTTCCTGCTGCAAACGAGTCTTATCTGCAAGGCTCATGGCCGTTATTTGTCCTAGTCCACCTGCTTCAGAAACAGCCGCGGCCAAGTCCGCATAAGCTAAATAAGCAAGCCCTCCCTGAATGATTGGATATTCTATTCCCAATAACTCCGTCACCCGGGTATCCCAATTCATGCTATCCCTCCTCCTTTCCCTTTATCCTATCATGTCGTTCCCCGTTTTTCTAAAAGTAGCGATTCTTCCATTGTTTTGCTATAATTTCTCATACACTGCGCACTCTGTGGAGTGAGCGGAAGGATTTGATTAAAATAGAGCTATTTATAAAGCGTTATAAAGAGGTGTGTTTTGAATTATGACATCACAGGAACAAACTCCATTATTTACTGGACTAGTGAATCATATGAACCGGAATCCCATACAATTCCACATCCCCGGCCACAAAAAAGGCGTTGGAATGAATCCAGATTTCCGGGCATTCATTGGGGATAATGCTCTCGGTATTGATTTGATCAATATAGAACCACTTGATGATCTCCATCACCCACAAGGAATGATCAAAAAAGCCCAAGAGCTTGCTGCCGAAGCTTTTTCTGCTGATTATACTTTTTTCTCCGTCCAAGGAACCAGCGGCGCTATTATGACAATGGTTTTAAGCGTTTGTGGACCTGGCGACAAAATTATCGTTCCGCGAAATATTCACAAATCGGTAACGACTGCCATTATCTTTTCTGGTGCCACTCCAGTTTTCATCCATCCGGAAGTGGATAAAGAACTCGGAATTTCCCACGGCATCACACCTGAAGCTGTAGAAAAGGCGTTAAGCGCCAATCCTGATGCCAAAGGAGTGTTGGTGATCAATCCAACCTATTTTGGTATTGCTGCCGATTTAAAAAGAATTGTCGGGATAGCCCACTCCTTCGAGGTACCAGTCTTGGTCGATGAAGCACACGGCGTCCACATTCATTTTCACAACGACCTTCCCTTGTCTGCAATGGATGCAGGCGCAGACTTGGCCGCCACGAGTGTTCATAAACTGGGAGGATCGCTCACCCAAAGTTCTGTACTTAACCTTAGAGAAGGCTTGGTCTCCCATGAAAGGGTCCAGAGTGTCCTCTCGATGCTCACCACCACGTCTACTTCTTATCTGCTTCTTGCTTCGATTGACGCTGCCCGAAAGCATCTTGCAGTAAATGGACAAGCACTCATCGACGAGACCATTCATTTGGCAAACTTGACAAGAGACGCTATTAATCGGATCCCGAACCTTTACTGTGTGGGCAGTGAAATACTTGGCAGCGAGGCCACATTTGATTACGATCCGACCAAACTGATCATCTCTGTTAAAAACTTAGGTCTTACCGGATATGATGTAGAAGGGTGGCTTAGAAAGCATTATCGGATTGAAGTGGAATTGTCGGATATGTATAACATTCTCTGTATCATTACTCCTGGGGACAAGAAAAAAGAAACAGAAGCTCTTGTCGAAGCCTTGGATAAACTGGCATGGGAACGCAGCGGTTACGCCATTCAGAAAAGTGTTCCTGTTAAAATACCTGAAATACCGCTTTTATCCATGTCGCCACGCGACGCTTTTTATGCTGATACTGAAGTCATTCCGTTCCTGGAAGCGTCCGGCCGCATCAGTGCTGAATCCATCATGGTATATCCACCGGGCATTCCGATTTTCATACCTGGAGAAATCATTACCGCAGAAAACATCCGATATATCCAGGAAAATTTGAAAACAGGGCTGCCTGTTCAAGGACTTGAAGACGAAACCTTACATTCCATCCGTGTGATAAAAGAACATAAAGCCTTCAGGTAATCGCTAAATACAAGTGTCCGGGACAAAATATGACCAACAAAGCAAAAACCGAGCGAATTCCAAATGCCAATCAAATTCGTTCGGTTTTATTTGTATATTTTCTTATTATCCTGTTGTTTGATACGTGCTTCGAATCGCTACGTTTTTGTGCTCTGATTTTCCACATGTTCAAGACAAGATAAACCGTATTCTTCTATTGGCTGATAGGTATCTAAACAGTGACATCAGCATGGGAGTTCCTTTATTCTTTACAATCTGATAATAGCATAAATAAGCGGTTTCCACGCAGCTCAGCTTTCTATCTGTAACAGAAATAGGGCAACACGGAAAACACATCTGAAGAGAAGGTCTCTCCTTCAACGGAGGCAAGGTACGCAGACTCCAGCGGGATGAGCGTGAGCTGAAGATCCACTTGGCAAAGCGATATTCTTTGCCAAGTTAGCTGAAGCCGTGCCCGCGGAAAGCGAAGTACCTTGCCGGAGTGGAACGTTGCACTTTTCATAGCATTTGCTTTTAGCTCATCAAAAAAACCGAACGAATGATCGTTCGGTTTTCATTTTGGTCACGATGCTTTTTCCCAGGCTCTTGTTTTTTAAAGAGCAGAAACTCTATTCGTCCGCGGTTTTTATTAATCCTGGATCGACAATTTCATATCCTTTTCCCCGCAAACCTGACACGATCTCTTCCAGAGCCTTGGCGGTCCATTCACGGTCATGCATCAGCAGATTTGACCCGTTACCCAATAGTTCGGTATTCACCATTATATCAGCAAGCGCATCTTCATCCATATACTCCTCATTCCAGTCATAGCCATAAGACCAATTCATAAGAAGCATCCCTTCCTCTTTGGCGATCTGCTTTGAATAATCAGTATTCTGGCCATTAGGCGCCCTGAAAAATTTCGGTCTTTCTCCAATGATCTCTTCAATTAAATCATTCAAACTGACAATTTCTTTTTTTTGCTCCTCCTTCGTCGCATCGACCAAAGCCTGATGATGGTATGTATGGTTGCCAATTAAAAATCCCATATCATGTATTTTCTTTAATATTTTCTTTTGTTCTTCTCTCTCCAAAAAGTGCCCGTTGACGAAGAATATTGCTTTGGCATCTAATTCTTTCAACGTGTTAGCCATTTCAAGTGCATGCTTGTCTGGTGCATCGTCAATGGTCAACAGCACTACGTTTTCTTTTGCTTGATCATCGATAGGTTGAATCGACCAGTTATCTGTCAGTTCATATTGAGGCTTTTCGGTCCTGTCATCCGATTCCTTTTCATGTTGGGCCGTTGCTTGTTCTGATTTCTTGCTTTTATCCGTATCGGTTTTCGCCTGATTTTCTTGCACATCTGTCTCCTTTGACTGTTCCTCGACATCTTCTTTTTTTTCCGTATGTTGTTTGTCTTTGTCATCTCCTGCCGAAGTAGACAATTGACTGCAGCCGGCAACAATAAGCAGACTGATTATTCCCATCCAAATGAATATGCGTTTTTTCACCGTTAAACCTCCTGCTGTTTGTCATATCCTGTCTCTTTATTATAAATAATCGACTAAAAGTTGGGAACCACTCCAAACAAGAATTTTCTAGTGAAAAAGAAGGATTTTTAAAGGTGTTTAAAGCAAAGCTGACAGGGGTACTCTTATTTTATGCACAATTTTTTGTCGAGTTTTGACGAAGCGGACTCTCTTCTCTTCCCCCCATACCAAAGAATCACCTACAAAAAGATGGACATATTAAGACCATTCCTTGACACCAAGAAACAGCAAACCATTTTGAAAGATGGACAAATTATGTTTTAATAAATAATTGTGGTTTTATAAACAGCAAAGAGTTCATTAAAAAAATAATAAAGGAAAGGAACGAGAAAAAATGAATAAAATTACCAGAGTTTTTTATATTTCCCTTGCTGTAGCTATCATTTTTATCGTCTGGGGCTTGGTTCCGGATAGTGTCTTGCCTAATGGCAATTTAGATAATGTGACTAGTTCCATCCAAGGGTTTATCGTTGAAAAGTTCGGCTGGTTCTATTTATTATCAGCTACTGGATTCCTGGTGTTTGCGATTTTCCTTATTTTTTCCAAGTACGGAAACATACGGCTTGGTAAACCCGAAGATCGCCCAGAGTATAATTACTTAACCTGGTTTGCCATGCTCTTCAGTGCCGGAATGGGCATAGGATTAGTCTTCTGGGGAGCTGCCGAGCCACTTTCCCATTTTCACACTCCACCAGACGGAAATATTAGCGAGGGTTCTGCCGAAGCTGCCCGCACAGCAATGCGTTACAGCTTCTTCCACTGGGGACTGCACCCTTGGGGAATCTATGCTGTCATTGCCCTGGCTCTTGCCTATTTCAAATTCAGGAAAGGCGCTCCCGGTCTGGTAAGTTCCATTCTAGAGCCATTATTCGGCGAAAAAGTGAAAGGCGGCTGGGGCACCCTTGTCGATTTTATCGTAGTGTTTGCGACCATCTTCGGTGTCGCCACTTCTCTAGGTCTCGGGGCTATCCAGATCAGTGGCGGTCTTGCCTTCATCTTTCCGGGTATAGACCGGACGATGACTGTACAGTTAGTCATAATCGCCATCGTGACCGTGCTTTATTTGCTCTCAGCCATGACAGGGCTTAACAAAGGAATAAAGTACCTGAGTAACACGAATATTGTATTGGCGATTCTGTTAATGCTGTTTCTATTATTTGCCGGACCTACTAATTTCATCATGGATTTATTCACCACTTCTCTTGGTAATTATGCTGCCAACATAGTCAACATGAGTTTCCGTCTAACGCCTTTTGATCAGGACAACACTTGGATTCAAGGCTGGACGATATTCTACTGGGCATGGTGGATTGCATGGGCACCATTTGTCGGTACCTTCATTGCCAGAGTTTCAAAAGGAAGGACTATCAGGGAATTCGTATTAGGCGTCCTTCTAGTGCCTACTATATTCGGCGCACTGTGGTTCTCTGTATTCGGAGGGTCTGCAATAAATCTTGAATTTTATGGTGGACAGGACATCATTCATTACGTTAATGACATGGGAACAGAAATCGCTTTATTCGCAGTATTGGAGTCCTATCCTCTCGGCTTGATCATGTCGATTTTAGCTGTATTGCTGATTAGTACTTTCTTTATCACATCTGCGGACTCTGCAACATTTGTACTAGGAATGCAGACCACAGGCGGCGGTTTGAATCCACAAAACCGCGTGAAGTTTGTTTGGGGTATCATCCAGTCGGCTGCTGCAGCTATCCTGCTGTGGCAAGGGGGGCTGGAAACGTTGCAAACAGCTTCCATCATTGCTGCTTTTCCATTTGCTATTATTATGATTTTGGTCGTATTCTCACTGGTCAAATCATTTCGGGAGGAAGCGGCCACAGTGGACTTACGCCGGCCTAAGAAAGAAAACAGATAACAATGGCTGGGATAAAAGGTTTCCGCCAGAGCAAACACCGAACGGGATTCGACCCGTTCGGTGTTTTTTTTGCATTTCATCCAACCCTGAAGGAAGCGGTTCCGTCCTTGGACGGAAGTTCGAGAAGCATCCGGAATGAAAGTCTGTTTTACCGTCATCCCATTGTTAGATAAATCGAATGCTATTGGATATTTCTTCACGCAGGTACGGGCATCCTTTTGTCCAAATTGAAACTGACTCCGTCACACCGTTGTTGCTTTCATTTCATTTTGTTACACGATTCGCGCTCCTGTTTCATTTTGTTAACAATTAGGTTATAAAAGCTGTTTTTGGCGTTTTTTTTGTTATGATGTAGCTATACGACATCAAACAAAAGGAAGGTGCGGCATATCACTAAGCAAAGATGGCTTACCTTGATTTTTGTGGGCTTAGTTTTGTTTTCCACTAGTTGCAATGCGAAGCATCCAATCGAAGAAGTAAGCTTCGCACCGAGTGATTATCAGGTCTTTTATTATTCAACCAATTCAAATCCCAAAATAGAAAACGAATATTTAACCGCCATTTGGGACTTAAAACAAGATTATCCTGAACAACTGGATAGTATAGAGCGTAAAAAAACCACAAAAGAAGCAGCGAAAAGGAAAGAAATTGGTGAATATCCATCACTTGTTATTGTGAAAGATGGAGAGACAATTTCGACTTTAAGCGGTGATACAAAAAAATCAGAAGTGTTACAGCAGCTGCTGAAAACAGTCAATTGAGAAAGCTTCAGAGCATGTTACCGCACCACCGACTGGTTAAACCCACCATTAGGAGGGTTGGGACACTGAAGAACTGAAATACTAGGATAAGCAGCATTTTAAGCGGCCTGAGGGGAATGCAATTTCCACCCCAGGCCGCTTTTCTTTCAATTTAAAGAGGAGTGTCCCTGAATCTTAGGCTCTATACTGAATGTGGTGGTGCCTTCTGTCGTGATGGGTATTCCTGCATTGTGCAAAAAACACACTCATTCCCTCGAGGCCACTGAAAAATTCCTTTCTAATCTAGAAGAGATTTTAAAGATTGTTGTTGATACTCACCAATCGCTTTTGGATGGATGCTTGCCGCGGGCACGGCCTCAGCTAACTTGGTCAAGAAAAACACTTGACCAAGTGGATCTTCGGCTCGCGCTGTTCCCGCAGGCGTCACCACCGAACGCTCATCGTGGAATCAACAGAGGGTACACGAAAAAGAAGTGATTTTCTTTGATTTCTAAAAGAAATTTTATGGCAGCAATCGGTTTAAAAGGCTCTATAGAGCGAAATAGCGTAGCAGAGGAAATAAGCGAGGATCCTGCGGAAAAACGGGCGGCCGAGACCCCACAGCGGGCTTTGTGAGGAGGCTCGGGCGTTCGTCCGCGGAAAGCGAGTTTATTTCCTCTGCGGTCTGAGTAAAATAGTTTTTTTAGAATGAGCCTTTCAATAAAGAGAGGGTGGAAGTAAAATCACACCACCACATTCGGTATTGAGCCAAACTAAAAAACCTCCAGAAGTAGATTAGAACTTCTGGAGGTTTTTACATTTAAATTTATTTAGCAATATGAACCGGTGTACCAAGAGCAACTTCTGCTGCTTCCATGGTGATTTCACCAAGCGTTGGATGCGCATGAATGGTAAGCGCAAGGTCTTCCGCTGTCATTCCCGCTTCAATAGCCAAGCCAAGTTCGGCAATCATGTCACTGGCATTTGGTCCGGCAACTTGAGCTCCAATAACCAAACCGTCCTCTTTTCTAGTGATAAGTTTTACAAATCCATCACTTTCATTAAGAGACAAAGCACGGCCATTTGCAGCAAATGGGAATTTAGATGCTTTTACTTCATATCCATCATCCTTGGCGCTTTGCTCATCGTATCCAACTGTGGCCAGTTCAGGCTCAGAAAATACAACAGCAGGGATACCGTTATAGTCGATTTCTGATTTTTCTCCACCGATTACTTCGGCTGCCACTTTACCTTCATAAGACGCCTTATGCGCTAGTGGAGGACCAGCAACAATATCACCAATCGCAAAGATGTTATCTACGTTTGTGCGACACTGCTTGTCAATCTTAATCAATCCTCTGTCGTCCAAATCGATGCCGACTTGTTCGAGGCCGATTTCAGCAGTGTTCGGACGACGGCCGACTGTGACAAGTACGTAATCGGCTTCGATAACCTCTTGATTATCTTTTACTTCGTAGGTCACTTTAACACCTTTGTCGGTTTCTTCTACCCCTTTGGCCATTGCATTGGTGACAATTTCAACACCTTTGGATTTCAGACGGCGCTTCACCAGAGACGTCATCTGCTTTTCAAAGCCGCCCAGGATATCTTTCGTACCTTCCAGGATCGTCACTTGCGTACCGAAGTTGGCATAAGCAGTACCCAACTCTGTACCGACATAACCTCCGCCGATCACTACCAATTTTTCCGGAATTTCATTTAGGTTGAGTGCTCCGGTAGAATCAAGCACACGGTCGGAGAATTTGAAAGTCGGAAGTTCGATCGGGCTGGAACCTGTAGCGATTATACAGTTATTAAACGTATAAGTTTGAGAATTTTTCTCGTCCATTACTTTTACTGTATTTTTATCGACAAAGTAAACTTCCCCTTTTACAATGTCCACTTTGTTTGCTTTAAGAAGTCCTTCCACTCCGCTAGTCAGTTTATTGACAACGGAACCTTTCCATTCTTGAACTTTTGAAAAGTCCACACTGACGTTTTCCGTTTTAATTCCAAGCTCATCTTCGCCATGTGCCTGTTCGACACGATGCCCTGCTTGAATCAAAGCTTTGGAAGGAATACAGCCGACATTTAAGCAAACACCGCCCAAATTGCCTTTATCGACAATAGTGACCTTCTGGCCGGTTTGGGCAGCCCGGATGGCGGCTACATAACCGCCTGGTCCGGCGCCGACTACTAGTGTGTCTAATTCGATCGGGAAATCTCCTACTACCATAATTTACGCCTCCATCATAATTAATTGTGGATCGTTCAACAGACGCTTGATTTGATTTAGTGCCATTTGGGCTGTAGCGCCGTCTACGATACGGTGATCAAAGCTTAGAGACAGACTCAGTACTGGAGCCACTACAATTTCACCGTCACGTACGACAGGTTTCTCAGCGATACGTCCAATTCCTAAGATGGCTGCTTCTGGGTAGTTAAGCACAGGTGTGAACCATTGTCCGCCTGCAGAACCGATATTGGAAATAGTGCTTGAAGCACCTTTCATTTCATTCGGACTAAGTTTACCATCTCTTGCTTTGACTGCCAATTCATTGATTTCTTGAGAAATCGCAAAGATGGATTTAGCATCGGCATTTTTGACAACTGGTACGAGCAATCCTTTATCCGTATCAGCAGCAATACCGATATTGTAGTAATGTTTTTGAACAATTTCATCCGTATTCTCATCAATGGATGCATTTAAGATCGGATACTTTCGCAGAGCAGAAACCAATGCTTTTACGACATAAGGAAGATACGTAAGCTTGATTTCCTGTTCAGCAGCAACAGCTTTGAATTTCTTTCTATGAGCTACCAGCTCAGTAACATCCACATCATCATGAAGTGTAACGTGTGGAGCTTTTGTTTTCGAATTAACCATTGCTTTAGCGATAGATTTACGGATGCCGCTCATTTTCTCGCGGGTTTCAGGGAATTCACCCTCCGGAACAGTTTGAGCAGCAGCAGGAGCAGCAGATTGGTCGTCAGCCGGCTGTTGTTGTTCTGTTTGTTCAGCGGCAGGCTGCTGTCCTCCGTTCAAGTAACTGTCTACATCTTCTTTGGTAACTCGGCCATTCTTACCTGTACCCTGTACCTTAGAGATTTTCACGTTGTTGTCACGAGCATATTTACGTACAGAAGGCATTGCAATGACACGTTTATCAGAATCTTCATCACTGTCATCCGCACTTGCGGCAGGCTGTTCTTGATCTGCAGCAGTCTTGTCTTCGGACGCAGGAGCTTCTTCCTCTGCAGGAGCTTCTTCTTCTCCACCGTCTTCTGATTCATAACCTTCTGCGTCAAGCGTAATGATGACGTCGCCTACAACGGCAACCGTTCCTTCTTCTACTTTCACATCTTTGACAGTTCCCTCTACTGGAGACGGAATTTCAACAACGGCCTTGTCGTTTTGCACTTCGCAAAGCACGTCATCTTCATTGACCTGGTCGCCTTCTTTTACGAACCATTTTACTATTTCGCCTTCATGGATACCTTCACCGATATCCGGAAGCTTGAATTCAAAAGCCATTTATATTGCCTCCTATCTCAGGTTCTCTTTAGAAATTAACTACTTGGTTGACTCTTTCAATTATATCGTTATAGTTTGGAAGCCAAACTTCTTCTGCTTGAGAGAACGCATATACCGTATCAGGAGCAGTTACCCGCAGTACAGGAGCTTCCAGGTGAAGAATCGCCCGCTCTTGAATCTCGGCAATGATATGCGCAGCAACACCAGCCTGGCGCTGTGCTTCCTGGACCACTACTACCCGATTTGTTTTCTTCACAGATTCCAAGATTGTATCCATATCGATCGGCATTACGGTTCTTAAATCGATAACTTCCGCACTTACGCCGTTCTTTTCAAGTTCTTCGGCTGCTTTCAATGAAGAATGGACCATCGCACCATAAGCAACGAGTGTCACATCCGCACCTTCGCGTTTCACTTCGGCTTTTCCAAGATCGATTGTATATTCTTCTTCCGGAACTTCCTCCCGGAAAGAACGATAAAGCTTCATGTGTTCAAGGAACACAACCGGATCGTTATCGCGGATGGATGAAATCAACAATCCTTTTGCATCGTAAGGAGAAGAAGGAATGACAACTTTCATGCCCGGTTGTTGCGCAATCAATCCTTCCAGTGAATCGGCGTGCAATTCTGGTGTATGAACACCACCGCCGAATGGTGAACGGATTGTTATAGGCTGTGCCTTCGTACCACCGGAACGGTAACGCATGCGAGCCATTTGTCCGTTGATGGCATCCATTGCTTCATAAACGAAGCCAAAGAATTGAATTTCAGGTACTGGACGGAATCCTTGCAAAGCAAGACCGATGGAAATACCGCCGATGCCTGATTCAGCAAGCGGTGTGTCAAATACGCGATCTTCTCCGAATTCATCTTGCAGCCCTTCAGTAGCACGGAAAACACCGCCGTTTTTACCGACGTCTTCCCCGTAAACCAGCACATTTTCATCATTTTTCAATTCAGTGCGCAAGGCATCTGTAATTGCTTGGATCATTGTCATTTGAGCCATGATTTACTTCGACTCCTTTTCTGTGTATTCTTCCAACTGTTCTTCCAAGTGTGATGGAAGTTCTTCGTACATATTTTTGATAAGGTCTGTCACCTTTTGTTTTGGCTGCTCGTCAGCTTTTTTGATTGCCGCTTTGATTTCCTCTTTTGCTTGCTCGATCACTTTGTTTTCTTCCTCTTCAGACCATAGGCCTTTCTTTTCAAGGAAGCTGCGGAATCGTACAAGCGGATCGCGTTTTTCCCACTCGTTATCCATGTTTTCAGTACGGTAACGAGTCGGGTCGTCACCAGCCATCGTATGAGGTCCATAACGGTAAGTCAATGTTTCAATCAAAGTAGGGCCTTCTCCGTTAATGGCACGTTCACGCGCTTCTTTCGTCGCTGCATACACAGCCAATACGTCCATGCCGTCTACCTGGATGCCTTCGATTCCTGCAGCCACAGCTTTTTGTGCCAGCGTTGTAGCAGCTGTTTGTTGTTCCACAGGGACAGAGATTGCAAACTGGTTGTTTTGCACCACAAAAATTGCCGGAGCTTGATATGCACCCGCAAAGTTGATTCCTTCATAGAAGTCGCCTTGAGAAGTACCGCCGTCACCAGTGTAAGTGATTGCAACAGATTTTTTACCGCGGCGTTTCATACCAAGTGCTACCCCGGCAGCTTGAGTATATTGAGCACCGATGATGATTTGCGGGCTAAGTGCATTCACACCTTCAGGCATCTGGTTGCCATGGAAATGTCCACGGGAGAACAAGAATGCTTGATACAACGGCAGGCCGTGCCAAATCAACTGAGGCACATCACGGTAAGCTGGAAGAATAAAGTCTTCTTTCTCCAATGCATAATGAGTTCCCAATTGAGAAGCTTCCTGTCCTGCAGTCGGAGCATAGAATCCTAAACGTCCTTGTCTATTCAACGCAATCGAGCGTTGATCCAAAATACGGGTATACACCATTCTGTGCATAAGTTCTTTCAATTCATCATCCGAAAGCTCGGGCATGGCATCTTCATTGATGATTTCGCCGTCTTCATTCAGAATTCGAAACGTTTCAAATTGGTTTTCGATGTTTTCAAGAGTACGTTTCAAATCGACTCACCTCTTCCTTTCTCTTATCCTTTAGATTTGTCCCCGATTAAACGGGGTAAGTAATACAGAGTGGGCCGAAACAACTTTTCGGCAACTTGATCGGAAAGCACGCACAAAGGCAATATTGCTTTATGATTCTAGCCTTCCCCAAAGTTAAAAAAATCTGTACCAATTATGATAAAAATACAATACCCTTTATTTCAATCACTTAATCGTTTGATAAAGCAACCAACAAACTGTTACATAGTTTATCTTTAAATTGACTGGTACAATTTTCACTCTGGTTTAATTTTAGCTCATTCATATGGGATGGTCAAACACTTTACCTTTGTAGATTGTATTTTTTTCTAAGACTCTGTTCCTGGCGGAATAATGGCCCAGACTCCAGCCTTCCATTATTATTCACAGCTGTTTCAAGTTTTTTAGATTACTGTATCAATGGCTTTTAGGATTTCCCTATCATGCGGAACCGGATAAGGGGAGCATTTTTGTTTGACGCTGCACCCGTTTTTGTTGTGGTGTAATTTCCGTGCAGTCTAATTCCGTTATGTGTAAAATGCAAAGCCTCTTGGTAACCAGCACTTTTTCTTTATCCTTTTTATGCTGTTGTTCAAGTTCCAAGGAATAAAGGAACCCCCATGCTGATTTTTCATCTTCGTCTTGTGTAGGTACCTATCAGCCAATAGACGAATACGGATCACCTTGTCTTGATCATGTGGAAATCAGTTCCTGAAAACTTAGCAGACAAAATATGAAGACTCCGGCGGGAACAGCACGAGCTGAAAATCCCGCTAGAAAGCGGTTGGTGCTTTCCGAGGAAGTGGAAGCCGTGCCAATGCCGCAGTATCTTGCCGTAGCAATGCGAACCAAGCATTCGAACAACACGTTGTACAGAGAACAGACAAACAAAAACCGAACGAATTTGATTAAGAATTCGCTCGGTTTGACTTCAGTGGACAAGCTTTAAGTCCAGGCCTTATTCATCCTTTGTACTTTCTTTATCCTGTTCATCCTGTTCGTCTTGTGAATCATTGCCTTCCGATTTTTGTTTATTTGATTCACTTTCCGATTGATTCTCATATTCGACATTCAACTCAGCCTGTTCATAAAAATCTTGCTTCAATTGATTATAGGCTTCCGTCTTGTCATTGAAGGTTTCATTGGCAGAAATCACTTTGTCATACTGTTCATTGATGACATCGATTTGCTCTCTTAGTTGATCCTCTTCCAAGTCTTCCTGCTGTAACATTTTATACAACTTCCGATCCTGCTCCAAGGCTGCGTGATAGGCCTCGTTCAATCCTTGATATGCCTGCTCCCTTTCATCCATGACACTGATCATTTCTTTGGCAGTGGATTGAACTTTTTCATCTTCCAATTCTTCGACCAATGATTCAATTTCATCGAATTCCGATTTTGCCGATTCTATACTCTCTTTTTCAGTATCCAGTCGCTCTTCCCGTTTGTCTATCAGCCCTAAAGCCTCCTCAGACAAATCTTTCACTTTATCGAACTCTTCCATGCCCAGGGAAATGATTTCATTATATAGCTCTTTTTCCTGCTGTTCGAGTTCAACCAAGGGTTGCTGTTGTTCCGCAAAGCCTTCTTCCAGTGAAACAGCCTCCTCCAGATGCTCGTACATTTTTTCTTCCGTGGATTGATTATTGCAGGCAGCAAGCACCACCGAAAGTATCCCTAAAAGGATGATAATACGGATCCTTTGCAATGATTCCCCTCCTATCTTCTAGATGAATGACTTTTATGTAGTTTCGATTACGTGTTTAATCATATAATAAATCCAATGGTTTATAAAGCGATTTTCTCTTCCGTGATTTTCCTAGTTTTAGTTTATGAAGACAAACTCTAAACATTCTTGTTGTATAAAAAAGTATTTCGATTCCCGCTATCTTCCGATTGTGTTAAACTAAAAACCAGCATAGTTTGCAGCTAGGAGTGAAAGATATGATAACAATGGATGATATTGTACGGGAAGGCAACCCGATTTTAACCGAAACTGCCGAAGAAGTTTCTCTGCCGTCAACAGAAGAGGAAAAAGAGACACTTGAGGAAATGTTGCAGTTCCTAAAAAATAGCCAGGACGAAGAAACCGCCGAACAATATAATTTACGTCCTGGTGTAGGGCTTGCCGCTCCCCAAATAGGGATTTCAAAACGAATGATCGCCGTCCATTTTGAGGATTTCGATGGTAAACAATACAGCCACGGCCTATTCAATCCCCGGATCATCAGTCATTCTGTTGAAAAAGCTTACCTTTCCACAGGGGAAGGGTGTTTGTCTGTCGACCGAGAAGTCCCGGGTTATGTCCCCCGATATGCCAGGATTACTGTAAAGGCAACTGACTTGGAGGGAAACCCGGTTAAACTGCGGCTGAAGGGTTATGCCGCCATCGTTTTCCAACACGAAATCGACCATTTGAATGGCGTCATGTTTTACGATTACATTAACCCCGTGAATCCGTTCGAAGCACCGGAAAATTCCAAACCAATAGAATAAGCGTTTGAAAAACATGTGGTCAAAGCAAAACCGAACGATATTCGATATTGCCAAGTAATCGAATTCGTTCGGTTTTTTGATTTTCAGTACAATGAGCCTAAAGCAGGCTTCTTTTTACGCTTGTCAAGTGAATGCCTGGCCCATTGTTATTGCCAGACACAGATCTTTTCTTCAGCAAATTAGCGGTATCCGACTCCGCGGAAACCGAAACACCCAACCGGCATTGAATAACTTCCATCCTGGTAACAGAAGTTCCTTTCCAGTACACCGGATGTGACCCTGCCCTCTTTTGAGTTCGATTCCGACCAGCCTTCTACCAGGATAAACAGCACTAGTATCCGTTACAACAAACCGATTTGGACCATTCCCTTAGCGAGACCCGCTTCATCCACGTTCCCGATGATATGGTCAGCCACCGCTTTCAGTTCTGGTACAGCATTTCCCATGGCAACGCCAGTGCCTACATGCTTGATCATTTCGATATCATTAAGACCGTCGCCAAATGCATAGGCATCTGCACTGCTAAGTCCGCTAGCCTCGATAAGCTTTTCCACCCCGACGGCCTTTGATCCTCCTCCTGGCAACACATCACAGGAGTAATCATGCCATCGGATGAGTGTAAAAGAATCATCTTGGTCCTGATAAACCTTCTCTTCTTGGTCTTCACAAAACAACAACGCCTGGTAAATTTGCTTTTTATAGAAGTAGTCAGGATCCACTTCCGGGTAAGCAACCTTCAAACTGGATAAACTATCTGTAATGAATGGGTCCTCCTTAACGGATGCCCGCATCTCTTCATGGTTCAAAAACACCATCGGATGACCGGATTGCTCTGCCTTTTTAGTGAGAGCGGACAACTGCTCTACCGTCAGAGGATGCTCATATACAGTCTTTCCCTCGAGAACGACATATTGACCGTTAAAGCAAACGTAGGAATCTATATTCAATTCTCTACGGATATCTTCAATCATGAAAGGAGCTCTCCCTGTCGCAATTGCAACATGAACGCCGTTTTCCTTCAAACGCTTTACCGCTTGCTTGGTTTCGGCTGGTATCTTTTTTTCATGGTCTACGATGGTTCCATCTATATCGAGAAACACAATTTTATCCACCATTTTCCTTCCCCCTATATCCATTTTTGCACAGTTTCCGATTGCGTCGGTGCTTCACTTATCGTTGACTTCAACAAAATACAGCAGGTATTTCTACTTCAAGCTAGTATAAGTTGACTCTTTCAGTAAAAAATATCATCACACGAGGCAGCAAAAAACTCAAGAAAATACGGCTGAAACAGAAAAAAATAAATTTAGAGGCGCGTTTCTATTTCAATATTTGCCATTTCATACTATACTATAAATTAATAGGGATTGGATCGGTAAACGTTTTTCTGTTGCTTTTCTTTGTGTATAAGGAAAGGAGCTGTAAGTAATAATGTTAAAACGTTTGAGGGAAAAGTTGAAAAAACAATGGAAAGGTCTGTTAGGTCGCGGTCGCAAAGGCGTACCTAGTACATTTGAAAATGACTGCCGTTAAGTGAAAACCCTGCTGCGTTTGATTACTGTATTTTACTGAAAATAAACATGCTATGAAAAAGGATATAACTGGTAATACAAGTTAAGGAGAGATTTTTTTTATGGTATATAAAGTACTTTACCAGGAGTTACCGGAAGAAATACCCGTGCGGGAGCGCACGAAAAGCTTATACTTTGAAGCTGAATCAGAACGACAAGTTAGAAAAGAACTGGCCAGTCGCAAAATCAATATCGAGTTTATCCAGCAACTTGATGAAACGCATTTGGAATATGAAAAACAATCCCCTGATTTTAAAGTGGAGTCTGTTTAGTCAATGAAATTTGTAAAAAATGATCAGACAGCCGTATTTGCACTCGGAGGGCTTGGGGAAATCGGCAAAAACATGTATGGAATTCAATTCCAGGATGAAATTATCATCGTGGATTCGGGTATAAAGTTCCCCGAAGATGAATTGCTGGGCATCGATTATGTCATTCCCGACTATACCTACCTGGTGCAAAACCAAGATAAAATCAAAGGGGTATTCATTACCCACGGACACGAGGATCATATCGGCGGGATTCCTTATCTGCTGAAGCAAATCAATGTCCCAATTTATGCTGGAAAACTTGCGATTGGATTAATCAAAAACAAACTGGACGAGCATGGCCTTTTGCGGAATGCAAAATTAAATACATTCCAAGAAGACGATGTCATCAAATTTCGGAAAACATCAGTTACCTTTTTCAGAACCACTCATAGCATCCCTGATTCCTATGGAATCGTCATCAAAACACCACCAGGAAACATCGTTCATACCGGGGATTTCAAATTTGACTTCACACCGGTAGGAGAACCAGCCAACCTGGCGAAAATGGCCGAAATCGGCAAAGAAGGTGTTCTTTGTTTATTATCAGACAGTACAAACAGCGAGGTACCTGGTTTTACCAAGTCCGAGCGCGTAGTAGGGGAAAGTATCAGCGACATTTTTGCAAGGACTAACGGCAGATTGATTTTCGCAACCTTTGCTTCTAATATCCACCGACTCCAGCAGGTAGTCGAATCCGCTGTGCGGCACAACCGCAAAGTGGCAGTTTTCGGCAGGAGCATGGAAGCATCCATCAATATTGGTCAGGAGCTGGGATATATCAAAGCTCCAAAGGATACCTTTATCGATGCTCATCAGCTTAACAGACTTCCGGCAAATGAAGTGACGATTCTTTGCACAGGATCCCAAGGCGAACCCATGGCCGCCCTTTCCCGAGTTGCCAATGGTACGCACCGGCAAATACAAATCATCCCTGGCGATACGGTTGTATTTTCTTCCTCTCCAATCCCTGGAAATACCGTAAGCGTCAGCAGAACCATCAACATGCTATATCGGGCCGGTGCGGATGTCATCCACGGACCATTAAATGACATTCACACTTCGGGTCACGGCAGCCAACAGGAACAAATGCTGATGCTTCGCCTTATCAGGCCTAAGTATTTTATGGCGATACACGGTGAATACCGAATGCTGAAAGAACATACAAAGCTGGCCAACGCATGTGATATTGATCCAGGTAATTGCTTTGTGATGGATAACGGTGATGTGCTAGCGCTGGGCAAAGATAATGCTGCAGTAGCCGGCAAAATCCCTTCCGGATCTGTCTATGTGGACGGCAGCGGTATCGGGGATATCGGAAACATTGTCCTTCGTGACCGCCGTATTCTTTCAGAAGAAGGCTTGGTCATGGTAGTCGTAAGTATCAATATGAAAGAATTCAAAATTGCCTCAGGTCCTGACATCATTTCCCGTGGTTTCGTGTACATGAGGGAATCTGAAGATCTTATAAAAGAGGCTCAGAAGCTCGTTTCGGCACATTTGAACAAAGTGATGGAGAGACGGACGACACAATGGTCGGAGATCAAGAATGAGATTACCGATACAATCGCGCCTTTCCTTTACGAGAAAACGAAGCGGAAGCCTATGGTCTTGCCAATCATTATGGAAGTATAATAAAAAACGGAGACTGATTGCAGTTATAACGACTGCCAATCCGTCTCCGTTTTGTGTTTTGCAGGCTCTATACTGATGTGGTGTTGACTCCAGTCGTGATGCGGATCCGTACAGAGACAAAAAATACACGTATTTCCTCTCTCCTTGTTACCCTAAGTAGCTGACACCAAAGGAAATAGAGTGGGATATGAATGCAACGTCATCTTATCATAGAATTATCGGGGATTGGGCGGGCTTCGCGAGGCGGTTCGGGCATTCGTCCGCGGAATGCGAGTTTATTTCCACTGCGGCCTGAGGAGAATAGCCATTTCTTGGAGTGAGCCTTTCGATAAAGAGATGCTGGAGTGAATAAACACACCACATTTGACTGAGAACCAATTTGTATGGAGAGAAAACAAACGAGTAAAGGGATGGAACGGACCCTTCCAAAAGTGCGGAATGAAACAGGAACAAAAACAACCGCATCTAAATAAAAAAGGACGAATTCGATAGCCTTGACTTCGAATCATCGTCTTTTTTACTTGGAATTCTATTGTCCTGTCCTGTTGTGTTTCCGGCTAGTCCTCATCTACAACCAAATGTTTTTCGAATCTGCTTATATCTTTGTCAGCTCCAATGACAATCAATACATCATCATGGTCAATCACTTCATCTGGCATTGGGGAAACATTAATATTCTTCGCCTGTTTGATCGCCACTACGTTGCAGCCATAATTTGCACGGATATCTAAATCGATCAACGTTTTCCCGCTCATCTTCCTGCCTGCTTTCACTTCAGCAATACTATATTCATCTGAAAGCTCCAAGTGATCGAGGATATTGTTGGATATCATACTATGGGCAATTCTTTTCCCCATATCCCTCTCCGGGTGGACAACATGGTCGGCACCAATCTTGTTTAGTACTTTTTCATGATAATCATTTTGTGCTTTTACCGTTATTTTATTGATGCCCAACTCTTTCAGCATCAGGGTCGTCAAAATACTGGATTGAATATTGTCACCGATTGCAACAATAACATGATCAAAATTCCTGATTCCCAGTTCTTTTAACACCTTTTCATCTGTCGTATCAGCAATAACGGCATGGGATGCAATATTTTTGAATTCATTGACTTTATCCTCAGCCAAATCAATCGCTAATACATGCATCCCTTCTTTACTAAGTTCGCGACAAATACTGCCTCCAAAACGTCCTAGTCCGATGACTGCAAATTCTCTACCCATGCCTCTTCCTCCATATCTTATCGATGCTTCCATCATTCTACCATATTTTCTGAATAAGAGGCAGGGGAAAGTTATTTTTTCCCTTTTACATAATCAGCGTCAAACAAAAACATGCGCATCAGCATATAGAGCGAAGGAATCAGCAACAGCAGGCCCAGAATAAAAGCAATGACCAAGGCAAGCCCCATCGCCTCATGGGTAGCACCCTGCTCAAGGGTCACATATGGGTACAGCAAGTATGGAAGGTGCCCTGCTCCATAGCCAAAAAAAGCAAAAAAGAATTGAAGCATGACACAAATAAATGCCAATCCATAGTATATCCCCCGATATATCAACCACATAGCCGCAGAAAAACAAACGAGCGACAATCCAAACATCCACCACAAATCAATCATATTTTGGTAGTGCTCAATATTATGCTGGCTGAGCGCAATGAAGGTTGTTAAAGAAGCAATGATGGTCGGGAAGCTCCAAAACAATGTATATTTTCTGACAAGTTCCAAAGCCTTCCAGTCATTGGCTCGATTTGCATAAAAACTGAGAAATGCAGAACTGATATACAGAACGGAAACAATCGCTAAAAACACGACACTCCAAGAGTAAGGACTTGTCATCAATTCCCCTGTGAGCAAGATTACTCCGTCTTCCGTTTCCTGAATGAACCCGCCTTCCGAAATAGTCATTGCCGTCGACAAAGAGGCAGGAATCAAAAGGCCGGTGGCTCCATACAAAAACATATAGAAGTTGCTTTTCTTCGATCCATAGTTCTCAAAAGCATAAAATGAGCCTCGTACAGCCAGCAATACGATGGCAATGCTGCCGGGTATCAGCAAGGTCTGGCCATAATAATACGCCGTATCGGGAAAAAAACCGACAAGGCCGACGAAGAAAAAAACAAAGAAAACGTTGGTCACTTCCCAGACAGGGGAAAGGTACCTGGATATCAATTGATTGATGATATGATCTTTATTGGTTAGCTTGGCATAAAATGCAAAAAAACCAGCACCAAAATCGACCGAAGCGACAATTAAATAACCATAAAGAAACAGCCACAGGACGATAATTCCTATCACTTCATAACTCATTGGCCATCATCCTTTTTCGCAATATGTGGAAATCGTTGTTCAAGCTCTAATTCAGCCGGATTGTTTTTAAACAGCTTTCTCAATACTCGGAACCCCATGACCCCCAGAACAATATATAATCCTAAAAACAGCAAAAACATCCAACCTACATGCGGTGAAGTCGTAGCCGCCTCCGCTACCTTCATATACCCTCTCAAAATCCATGGCTGACGTCCCACCTCAGCAAGAATCCAGCCAAATTCGATCGCGAGCATGGCAAGCGGGCCATTGATAATTATCAGCCATAAAAGCAGCGGGTGTTCTTCATTCCAGCGTCGGATCCTAAGCGAAATCAAATAGAGCATGGCAATTCCCAGAGCAAACATGCCGAGTGTCACCATCCCGTCAAACAAATAGTGGATCCATAATGGGGGCACTAACTCTTCGTCGAATTCTTCCAGTCCTGTGACTTCACTATTGAAATCTCCGAAAGACAAAAAGCTTAAAAAGTTCGGCAGCCGGATGGCATGTTCTACTTGATTATCTTCATTCAACGTGCCAAACAGTATTAAATCTGCACCTCTTTCCGTATCAAAATGCCATTCATATGAGGCTAATTTTTCCGGCTGGTGTTCTGCTAAGTATTTGGCTGATACATCTCCCGCAATGGCTGTAGCGAGTGCAAAAATCAAAGTCGATGTCATCGTAAGCTTCAACGCTTTTTTATAGTACGGGTTGGTTTTTTTCTTCAAAATGTTAAATGCAGTGATGGCAGCCAGTATAGCGGCAGATGCCAAATAAGCGGATGTTACTACGTGAAAAACTTTTGCGGGTGTCGCCGGATTCAATATAGCCGCTATGGGATCAATGGATGTAATGGTTCGGCCATTCAATTCAAAACCCTGCGGTGCATTCATAAATGCATTGACCGTCGTGATGAAAACCGCAGACATGGTAGAGCCAATGATCACCGGGATGGATATTATCCAATGATAAATCGGATTTTTAAACCTGTCCCATGTATATAAATATGCTCCGAGAAATATGGCTTCGAAGAAGAAAGCAAATGTCTCCATGAATAACGGCAGACTGATGACGTTACCGGCAATTTGCATAAAGCTCGGCCATAATAAAGACAACTGAAGCCCAATCGCGGTACCAGTCACTACACCTATAGCAACGGTAATAACAAAACCGCGTGTCCATCTCCTGGCCAACAAAATGTAATGTGCGTCTCCCTTTTTTATCCCGATAAACTCCGCAATCGAAATCATCAGCGGTACGCCCACCCCGATGGTGGCAAATATAATATGAAAGCCTAGCGTCAACGACGTCAACGCTCTGCTCATCGCTACACTGTCAGCAAACATATTGCATCCTCCCTTTCTGTTTCCTCCTTAACTTCTGGAAGAAATCACCCTATTCCATTTTATTTTCCTTTACAGAACAAGGATAAACGGAAAAATTGCACCTGTTTCTGTACAATTCGGGAATCGCCACTCCCAATATATGCGGCGCAATCCTTAACATGATTTTTCTTCCTTTCCTACATGCGTGAATAAAAGAGATAGCCAACGGAGTAGAGGATATCTAAAAAAACTATGACAATCATTCATCAAACAATCTGTATAAAAGAAAAATGTCTCAATGGCTTACTTTATAGAGTCCTATAGAAAGAAAAAACCGAACGCTTTCGAATGCTTAGCATTTCGAATATCGTTCGGTTTCTGCGTTGTGGTTCAAGCTTTTTTCAACTACATTATCTTATAGTGCATTCAACATCTGGAATTGTGATTTGACCAAATCGAAATATTCCCCACGTCGCTGCATCAGTTCCTGATGGTTGCCTTTTTCCAGGATTTTACCGTGTTGCAGTACAATGATCTGGTCCGCTTCCCTTATCGTGGAGAGACGGTGCGCAATCATGATGGCCGTACGCCCCTTCAACAGCTTGCGCAAAGCCTGCTGAATCTTCATTTCTGTTTCTGTATCAATGCTGGCTGTTGCCTCATCCAAAATCAGTATTCGCGGATCTGCCAACAATGCCCGAGCAAAAGACAATAATTGTCGCTCACCTGCTGATAAAATGTTCCCTCTTTCTTCGACCTCCGTTTGGTAGCCATCGGCCAGTCGGCTGATGAACTCATCCGCACCGACGACTTTTGCTGCATCATAGACCTCTTCGTCTGTGGCATCAGGTCTTCCAAATCGGATGTTCTCCATGATGGTACCTGAAAAAATAAACGTATCCTGGAGCACGACACTGATATTTTTTCGCAGACTATCAAGCTTTAAATCCCGCAAATCCATTCCGTCGATTTTCACAGCACCCTTGGTAGGATCATAAAATCGGCTGATCAGGTTTGCAATCGTCGATTTTCCGGATCCAGTATGCCCTACCAGTGCCACGGTCTGGCCGGGTTTCATTTCCAATGAAATTTCGTGTAAAGCGATCCTGTCTTCGTCGTAAGAGAACTGAACTTTATCAAATTCGATATGCCCTTTCATTTTTTCAATCGTCTTCGCATCAGGTTTCTCTTCTACATTCGGTTGTTCGTCGAGGAATTCAAAAATCCTTTCCGAAGAAGCCATTGCAACAAGCAACTGATTATAAATCTGCCCCAGCCTCGAAATCGGTTCCCAGAACATACCGAGGAAAAAAGCGAATGAAACAAACGTACCAATTTCAATCCCGCCATTCGCTTCTCCCAGCAACAATAAATGTGATCCATAAGCAATCAGGATAACTGTGCCGATGGCGTTACTCATCTCTACGAAAGGCCCGAAATATGCACTTTTTTTGGTAGCCAGGCGTTCATTTTCGTAGTTATCTGTGTTCACGCCATCAAAAAACTCGGTGTTTTCCTTTTCCTGTGAGAAAGACTGCGTGATACGGATTCCCTGCATGCTTTCATTCAGATGGGAATTCAGCCTTGATTTCTGAATCCGCACATCCTGCCATGCCCGGCGAATGTTTCGACGCAGCTTTGTTGAAATATAGAACATGATCGGCAGTACAATCATCACCGCTAATGCAAGCGGAGGACTAAGCACAAATAAGATGACTACAATACCGATAAGCATGACGACATCCATCAACAGGTTGATGATTCCATTGGTGAATAATTCCTGTAAAGAATTTACATCGTTCAAAATCCGGACAAGAATCGAACCGGCAGAACGTTTATCGAAAAAGTTATGGGATAAATGCTGAACATGGGAAAAAAGGTTCCTTCTAAGATCATAAATCACATTCTGCCCAAGTATGTTCACCCATTTTATCCGAAAAGTATTCGCAAGATAACTCACTAAATACAATAACGAAATACCGATGACAAGGTATGTCAGAAAACCGACATCCTTATCTTTTATCGCTATGTCAATTGCCACTTTACCAATCAAAACAGGCACAGCCATCCTGATCAGTGTGGAAATAAGCATGGCAACGATGGCACCCGGCACCAGCTTCCCTGTGTATGGTTTGACAAATGTCAGCAGACGCAGCATTTGTTTCCAATTAAAGGGTTTTTCCACCGCCTGGTCCAACGGGTAATAAAAACGGTTAAGGTGCCTGCTCCGTTTGGGCTGATTAGCTATTGTTTTTGCCATAATACTCCCCCCTTATTTTGCAGCACTCATGATTTCTTGTTTATCCTGATACTGAATATCGTAAATCCGCTGATACGGTCCGCCGTTCGTCAACAGTTCTTCATGTCTGCCTCTTTCGACGATTTCGCCATCCTCCAAGACCAATACCTCGTCTGCATGTTTCAAAGAAGAAATCCGATGGGCGATGATAAAAGTGGTCCTATCTTTCATCACTTCTTTCAACGCCTTCTGGATTTTAAATTCTGTTTCCATGTCGACTGCCGAGGTGGCATCATCTAAAACAAGAATGCTCGGATCAATCAAGATAGCTCTGGCAATCGCAATCCGCTGCTTCTGGCCACCAGAGAGTCCCATTCCTCTTTCACCAAGCATGGTTTCATAACCGGCAGGCATTTCCATGATAAAATCATGCGCCTGTGCCCGCTTGGCTGCATCCACAATCTCTTCCATGCTGGCATTAGGATTACCGTATGCAATGTTCTCTTTTATCGAGGTGGAAAATAAAAAAGACTCCTGTAACACAAATCCGATGTTTCGCCGTAATGACTTTATATCGTATTCCTCCACTTTTCTTCCATCTACCAACACTTCACCCGCCTCAGGTTCATAGAAACGCGTGATCAATTGGGTAATACTCGTTTTACCTGCTCCTGTCGCTCCGATTAATCCGACCACGGTTCCAGGAGGTGCGTCGAAGGATATATTTTTCAGAGCAGAATCATCATCTTCCGAATACGTAAGCGTAACGTTATTGAAAGTCACATGACCTTGCAACCGTTGAACTTCTACAGGATCCTCGGTGTTCTGGATGTCTTCTTCCGCTTCCAGAATTTCCAATAACCGTTCCCCGGATGCCTTCGCCTGGGAGAACATGTTAACGATGAATCCAAGCTGCATCAAAGGTCCCAGTATATAATTGACAAGGCTGAAAAAGGCCACTAGTGCACCCATGCTTAGATTCCCGCTGATGACCAAATAACCGCCGTAGGCGAGCAAAGCGACCATGCAGATATTGCCGATGAACTCCATGAGCGGAAAGTAACGTGCCCAAATATGAGAGGTGGCAATATAATTATCTTTGTAATTATCATTCTTATCGGTAAAACGGTAGATTTCAAAATCTTCTTTTGAAAGCGACTTTACCGTATTCATTCCACTGACATTTTCCTGAATTCGTGTATTGAGCCTTCCCATCGATTTCCTTATCTTCCGGAAAGAGGGATGGACACGCCGGTCGAACTTATAGACTACGACTGCCAAAAAAGGCATGGCGGCCATTGTCACAAGCGCCAAAGGTACGGAATAATAAAACATGACACTCAGACTTAGAACCATCAACAAAACGACTTTGATTAATTCTTTACAGCCAGCAGCAAGGAAAAATTTGAAACCTTCCACGTCCATTGTCAGACGGGACATCAAATCCCCTGTTCTAGCGTTGTCATAATAAGTGAACGAAAGCCTTTGCAATTTTTTGTATAGACTGTCCCTTAATGTATAGACTGATTTGACACCGAACAATTCCCCCAAGTATTGCTGGGAAAAGTTTGCGACTCCTTTCACGGCCATGATGAGAATAAATCCCACTGATAAATACGGCACCCACGAGTACTGGCCTTTCAACACGACATTGTCGATGGTCAATTGCAGAACCACAGGGTAAATGACTGTTATTGCTGTTACAAGCATGACGAAAAACAAGGATGCAAAAAACAATTTTTTAAATGGCCAATAATAGTTTTTCAATTTTTTAAAAGTGTCCAAGACTATCCCTCCTCCTGATGATTTTTTCACGTAAATATAAATATATCGGGTAACGAAATATTTTTCCACCCATTTGACTCAATTTTTTTAAAATTTTTAATCGATTGCTAATTATAGGAATCCAACCATTCTTGAAGGAAACCGGGACATTGATCACATGTTTTGATGGCAGGCATTTTGTATGGTGAAGATTGATTTTTGAAAACCTGTGTTAGTCATTGCAGATACAAAGGGGAATGATAATAAAGTTCTCTGTCGATTAGGGTGGTGTGATTTTTCTTCCACCCTCTCTTTATCGAAAGGCCCATTCTAAAAAAGCCATTTTGCTCAGACCGAAGAAGAAATAAACTCGCTTTCCACGGACGAACGCCCGTGCTTTATCGTATTGCCAATAATTACGAAGAGTAATTTCCATATAAACAAAAAAGCAGGAGAATAGAGGATAATCCCTTCTCCTGCTGTCTTTCTATTTTTTCTCATTTAGACCCAAGACCCGATTGACACGTTTACGCAGCATTTTCATACCACCGCCGCCTGCTTGGAAATGACGTAGATTTCCTTCTGCATCGAATACATAGTAAGCAGGTACGTATTGATTTTCAAATGCATCTGTCAATGCATGTTTGTTATCTACAAAAATGGGTTGTGAAATCCCGTGTTCTTCAGCAACTTCCTTTATCTGGTCCAGATCTAAATCTTTTTCTGAACGCGGCATATGAACGGCTACGACATTTAAGTCATCTTTATATTCATCACGGAACTCATTGACATTCGGCATCGCTTCTTTACAGAGTCCACAGCTTACAGACCAAAAATGGATCAAAGTCGGCTTACCTCCGACTAAATCTTCCTTTGACACTTCTCCATTTAGCCACTCGGTAGCACCTTCCAACTCAGGCATAGGTGTTCTCAATTTCATTCCCTTTTCCTCCTTCTTTCGTGAAAAAGGCCTAACACGATGTGTTAGACCCGTTTAAGTCTTTACGGAACCGAATTACAAAGTTTCTTGGCCTGGTTTCCAGTTCGCCGGGCAAAGACCGCCAGTTTGAAGTGCTTGCAATACACGCAACGTTTCATCGACGTCTCGTCCGATGTTGTTGTGGTTTACTACTTGATATTGCAACTCACCTTCTGGACTGATGATGAAGAGTCCGCGAAGAGCAACCCCTTCTTCTTCAATAAGGACTCCATAGTCACGGGCAACCTGATGATTGGTATCGGCTGCCAACGCGTATTCCAGGTCACCTAGACCGTTCTCCTCTCTGGAAGTGTTGATCCATGCTAGATGGGTATGAATGGTATCGGTAGATACCCCGATAACTTCTGCATCCAAATCTTCGAATTCGTCGAACCGATCTGAAACCGCAGTGATTTCTGTCGGACACACGAAAGTGAAATCCATTGGGTAGAAGAAAAGCACTGTCCATTTGTCATTTTTCATGTTTTCTTCCAATGATACTTTACCGAATTCCTTATTAGATAGTACGGCATCCATTTCAAACCTAGGAGCCTGTTTTCCTACCATACGTTCTGCCATATGTAATCCCTCCACATTGCTTCTCTATATTTCAACGAACGCTGTTGATTTACAAAAAACATTATAAAGGACGAACGATTCCTAGTCAAAAATAAACATTTTTCTTCAGGTAATGCAAAATTCCTTGATAAATCTGGAGCATTATCAGGAAAAATGGTGGTGGTTGTCCTGTTTAGTTGCAAACAGTCTTTTTTTCTTTTAACCTAACAATACATAGAAAGGAGACTTAGTATGGACATATTTCAAGAAGGCTTGTCACTGGATTTCGGGGCACTCCTCGAACTGGTAATCGGCTATGGATTACAAATCATTCTATTGATCATCGGGTTCACAGTTGCCGCACCGCTCGGAAAAAAAATCATTGCTAAAACACTTTCCGGGGCAGGAAGAAGGGAAAAAATTTCTGAAGGCCGGATGAGAACATTGGAAAAGCTGCTGATCAATGTTTACTCGTATGTGCTTATCTTTTTATTCATCGTTATGCTGTTCGGTATTTTCGAAATCCCGATCGGCCCGTTGCTTGCAGGAGCTGGTGTCCTGGGTCTTGCCATCGGGTTCGGAGCGCAAGGTCTAGTCAGCGATGTCGTAACAGGTTTTTTTCTTTTGCTGGAAAAACAGGTGGAAGTGGATGAGTATGTAACCCTGGGAGGATTCGATGGAATCATCGAAGAAATCGGGCTAAGGACAACCAAAATCCGCAGCTTCGATGGGACGTTGAATTTTGTTCCGAACAGGGAAATCACCAGTGTCAGCAACCATTCTCGCGGTACCATGCGGGCGCTGGTGGATATCGGAATCAGCTACGAAGACAGCATTGATGAAGCAATGACAGTCCTCCAACGCATTTGCGACGACTTCCGCGAAAACGATGAACGTTTCGCAGAAGGCCCTGACGTGTTGGGAGTGCAAAGTATCGGCTCCTCTGATATCGTTCTGCGGGTCCTCGGCCAAACGGAAAACATGCT
The DNA here is from genome assembly GCF_009602435.1 of Sediminibacillus terrae. Classification (GTDB taxonomy): domain Bacteria; phylum Bacillota; class Bacilli; order Bacillales; family Amphibacillaceae; genus Sediminibacillus; species Sediminibacillus terrae. The sequence continues at coordinate 44,975 of NZ_VZDQ01000021.1, read as the reverse complement.
GCAATGGGAAGTAGAGCGGGATTTAAGGAAACGGATCAAAGAAGAATTCGATGCAGCTGGCATCGACATTCCATATCCCCACCAAGTCAATGTTGATAAACAATCTAAATAAGAAACAGAGAAGAGCCGGCTTCATTTTACCAGGAGCCGGCCTCTTCTCTATCGGTCTCGTTACTGAAAACGACTATCAACCTGCTGGCAAACTTCATCAGCAGTCATCCCGTTGGCATTGATGACAGTAGATTGAGTACTTGCCGTCGCCATTCCCATAACATTTTTGTCCTGGCCGGAAATGACACAGCAATCACAATTTTGCACATCTGATTCTTGTCTCAATTCAACCAATTCATAACCCCGCTCCTGTAATGCTCCCTTTACATCCGAAAGTGTACCTTCTATTCCTATTCGCGGCATCCAAATACCTCCTAGTTAGAATAATCCTTAATAGACTACCCTGAAAAACAAAGAGTATACGAAGAAATAGCCGGGATCTGCCAGCAGCGTCAGCTGAAAATGTTCCAAAAAATCGTAATTCCGTCTAAAACAGTTCTTAGCGAAAAGGAAAAATTCCAGGACCATACTATAGAAGAAGAACGAATAAAGCTTTCACCTTCACAAATTTCTTATCGTCTTTTCCACAACAAGTACACCAGTCGACAGAGCATCTTCCACAGGGCTTAATTTGCTGTGATGCAATCCATAAGGGGAATCGACCCCCAACCAAAACATGAATCCAGGAATCTCCTTCAACATATATCCAAAATCTTCGCCTGTCATAGCAGCTTTTGCTTCTTTCCACGATAGTTTTTCTTGTGAAACAATTCGTTTGAATCGCTCAATGTATTCCGTTGTATTGTAGACTTGGTGGTAATTGGACCCATAATCAATGTTTATTTTGCAATCGAAACTTATTTCATGACCTTTAGCGAGCTGTTCTATATGCTGTTTCACAAGGCCGATTGCTGCAGGATCAAGAGTCCTGATCGTCCCTTCAAGGCGGGCATTTTCTGCAATCACATTTTGGACAAAGCCTCCAGTGATTTTTCCGATCGTCACCACGGCACTTTGCAACGGATCAATCCGCCTGGCCACAATTTGCTGCAACTGGGTGACAAAGCTGCTGGCGGCAGCCACCATATCATGAGTCAAATGGGGATAGGCGGCATGGCCGCCTTTACCCTTAAAGTCGATAAACAATTCGCTCGTATTGGCAAAGAGTAAACCACCTCTGGAAGAAACCGTGCCGGCAGGGAGCTCAGGGGCTACATGAAGAGCAAATAGAACATCCGGTCTCCAATCATCCAACAAAGCTGTCTGCAGCATCGGCAAAGCACCACCGGGGCCCTCCTCCGCCGGCTGGAATATAAACAACACATCGTCCTCTATCGGTTTTTCCGCCAAACGTTGTAATGCTCCCAATGCGATGGTCATATGAAAATCATGTCCACAAGCATGCATATTCCCTTGGTGCTTTGACGAAAACGGATAGTCTGTTTCTTCTGTTATTGGCAATCCATCAATATCTGCACGATAGCCAATCAACCGTGCAGCTTTGTTTCCCGATACTTTCACCAATAAGCCAGTTCTCCATGGTTTAATGGTAAGGTGCTTTTGCGGAAAAGAGGCAATTACTTCCTGCAAGTATCGCTGGGTCTTATATTCCTGGAATCCTAATTCCGGTATTTGATGCAAATCCCTTCTTATATTCACTAATTCTTGCTGATTCAATGGTCAATCCTCCCCTACTAGATACTTCCAATATGCTCTTACATGCTTTTTATAATCAACGGGTCAGCAAAATTCTCAGACCGTGAGATCCATTCATCCCTAATTGCAAAAAGCAGGAGAATAATCTCCTGCTTTTTGCTGTCAAAGTGATTTGATCATCACTGATCCAATTTTCTTAGTTCTGCTTTTATTTCTGTTTTAGACTTCGTTTGGTCATCTATTTCCTTCAGAACCTTTGCAGGAGTGCCAGCAACAAGAGTGTTGGCTGGTACATCTTTCGTAACAATTGCTCCAGCAGCAACAACTGCCCCTTCTCCCACGGTTACTCCTTCAAGAATAACGGCATTTGCTCCGACAACTACGCCGTCCTCAATCACCACAGGTTTGGCCGAAGGCGGCTCGATTACACCGGCAAGTACTGCGCCGGCGCCTATATGACAATTTTTACCGACAGTGGCTCTTCCTCCAAGTGTTACATTCATATCAATCATAGTGCCTTCACCGACAACCGATCCGATATTTATCATAGCTCCCATCATAATGACACAGCCGTCCCCGATTTCGACTTGGTCTCGTATAACCGCACCCGGCTCAATTCGAGCATTGACTTCTTTTAAATCCAGTAATGGGATAGCCGAGTTTCTGCGATCATTTTCGACCACATAATCTTCTATTTGTTCTTTGTATGTATCCAGTACAGTTGCTATGTCTTTCCATTCACCAAACAGAACGCCTGTCTTTTCATCGACAAAGTCCTGAATAAGCTCACCAAAGTCAATTGTATTCAATTGACTGCCTTTTAGATATACTTTGACTGGTGTCGATTTTTTGCTATTAGAAATGAAAGAAATTATTTCATTTGCATCCATCATTTTCATTTACTGTCCCTCCATTTTTATCATACTCTGCTTTACACTTTATCAAATTTTCAAATAAGGGTACAAGAATTTTATTCTGTTTGCCGTGCTTCCTGTACACTTTTTCCATTTTTGCAGGATAATATGCAGCAATCTTTGCATACAAAAGGGCCCTTGACGGAGCAAGAACCCTAACCGACGATTATTTTCAATTTTTCCCGTTAACCATCTCTGTGACCGGGGGATGCTTGCTTGCGTGAAGATTTTTGTTCAACTGCTTTAAAATCGATCTTCTTGTCACAATACCGTCGAAATAACCCTGCGAATCAGCGACACAAATGAAAGGATGATTGATCACCGCTTTTAATGCTTTTAAAAAATCATCTTCTTTGGTTAGGCACGGGATATCCGTATTCATCACTTCACGGACTGTGGTAACTGATAATTTCTCCATTTCAAACCGTTCCAGTCCGAGGATGTCATTTAAAATGATTGTTTTGCCGATTGTTCCCTGCAATTTGAAAGAAGCATCAAGCACAGGCACTGCCGAATAACCAGATTTCACCAGTACCAGCAGAGCATGCTCTAAGGGGTTACCCATTTGAACATGTGCTACTTTCTCGGCAGGGATCATTAAATCTTCCACTACCATTTCTGTCATTTCTTTGCTTTGTGTACTGTTCATTTGTTGACACTCCTTTTTAGCAGTTGAAGGAGTTTCACGCTTCGTATCCAAGATAATTTTACCACAATCGAGTCTTGAAAACCATTCCATCATCCTGATTGCCCACGAGGAATTACCGACTAAAATCGACAACTGCCACCTACTATTTACACTTCACTTCTCCGGTTGAAACGCTATTCTTTATAATATCCGGCAATAAGTGTATAATAAAGGGACATTAACGAAGCTGGGGACAATTCCCCCTGTGGAAGGACGATCAATTTGGCTCAAACCCATACTTTTTCAAAAAACGAGGAGATCGCCAACGCAATAACACACGCAGTCGGCGCCGTATTCAGCATCGCTGCTCTGGTAACTCTGATTGTTTATGCAACGCAGTACGGAACAGTCTGGCATGTGGTAAGTTTCACTCTCTTTGGCACAACGATGGTTTTACTATATTTTTCTTCGACTTTTGTCCATGCTTTACCCAAAGGACGGGGAAAAGATGTTTTTGAAATTCTCGACCATGCCTCCATTTATTTCTTTATCGCCGGATCCTATACCCCTTTCTTATTTGTGGCAGTAAAAGGCTGGCTAGGTTGGACCTTGTTCGGCATCGTCTGGGGGATAGCGATCGCCGGTACGATTTTTAAATGTTTTTTTGTCAAACGTTTTTTGTTCGTTTCTACTATCGGTTATATTGTCGTCGGCTGGCAAATTGTTTTCGCTTGGAAAACGCTTGTAGAGAACCTTCATTTTAACGGACTGCTTCTGCTTGTAGTCGGCGGTATCCTGTACACAATCGGATCTGTTTTTTACATGTGGAGAGGATTTAAATTCCACCATGCAATCTGGCATTTATTTGTTTTGGCAGGAACCGCCCTTCACTTTTTTTCAGTCATTTTTTATTTAGTTTGACAAGCTACCGAGACAAACGCATATTCTGACAAAAGAAAAACCGGACGACGATTCGATTTCCTGAGCAATCGAATCCGTCCGGTTTTTCTTTTTGAAATTATACGGAGCTGGAATCGTATGGGCAAATGAATCAAGCTTTTCCAAATAGCGTTCATCCTTCCTCCACACCTGCCCCGAACCCTCATCAGCCAAAGAATGAACGGAATTATTCCCTGTCTGCTTTTTGCTGAAACACCAGGGTAACAAAAGAGTTCTATTCCTGCACTTTATTGAGTTTCTGTAATGGAAAGTGATTTATCCTTAAATTGTGAAAGGATTAATTAAAAAGGATGTTTATTCAACCACTGCCCTCCATCCATGGTCACTACTTCTCCATTGATATAGGCAGCATGTTTCGAACAAAGGAAATATGCCAGCTCTGCAATTTCTTCCGGTTTCCCCAGCCTGTGAAGCGGAACAGATTCCAGTGTTTTTTGCGTTGCACTCTCAGATTCGAACAGTTTCTCAGCTCCTCCTGTCCGCTCAATTGGACCGGGGGCAATCGCATTCACCCTGATACCGTGTTTGCTCCCCCATTCGACCGCCAGTGTCCGGGTCATCGAAAGCACCCCGGCTTTTGCGGCCGCCGAATGGATGACCCCAGCCCCTGCGTTCCATGCGTAGGTCGCCACCATGTTGATAATACTCCCTTTTTGCTTCTTTTCGATCCAGTATTTACCGATTTCCCGGCTGCAATAAAAAGTTCCATTCAGAACAATATCCACTACTGCTTTCCAGCCGTTGACGGACAGTTTTTCAGCTGCACATACAAAGTTTCCGGCAGCATTATTGATTAAATGATCTACCCCTCCAAAAGTTGAAATCGTATTATCCAACAAAGATGTCACCTCGTCGGGTTCTCTGACATCCATCACTGTATAGGCGGATTTGCCTTGTCCGGCATTTTCCAATTCCTTCACTGTATCGTGCAAAGTTTTTTCCGTTCTTCCTGTAATCATTACGTTCGCTCCACCTTCGACCATTCGTTTGGCCATATGCTTCCCCATCCCGCTGGAGCCTCCTGTGATGATGACTGTCTCATTTTCCATTCCTATCCCCCCTCCCTTAAACATTTCCATAGAACCTATGAAAACCCTTCCACATCACTTCATTTTTTTTATGTCCATGCAAAATTTCCATTCCATGCTATAATGCTACTAGATTAATCTAGCATAAGAAGGGTTTGGACATAGATGAACCGCAGATCATTCCTTAAAAAAATGGCAGCTTCTGTCCTTGCATTGTTCGGTGTGGGAGGAGGAACCTACTATTATGCCAGAGAGATAGAACCTGGCATGCTCAAACTTCATAAAGAAACACTCACTTCTGATAAAATCCCTAAATCTTTCGATGGGTTAAAAATACTGCAGTTTTCTGATACACATGTCGGTTTTCATTATTCACTAGAGCAATTAGACCAGCTATCAGCGGAAATCAACAGTCATGACCCGGATATTGTCTTGTTCACAGGAGACTTAGTAGATGAACCGGATCAGTTTGAATGGGATCAGAGGATAAAAAATGTCTTGAAAAAAATCCATGGGCCGGAGGGAAAGTTTTGGATTTACGGCAACCATGATCACGGGGGTTATGGGACAGAAATAGTAAGAGAAGCCATGGATGCCGGCGGCTTCAAGCTTTTACAAAACAATCATGCGATCTTGACGAAAGGCGATGACTCCATCACCCTGGCAGGGGTGGACGATGTGATGCTCGGTCGTCCTGACTTGAGTAAGGCTTTGGAAGGGACCGATCCAGATGCTTTTACGATGGTGATGATTCATGAACCGGACTATGCGGACAAAGCAAAACAATATCCGATAGATGTACAGTTTTCCGGGCACAGTCACGGGGGGCAAGTGCAAATTCCATTGGTCGGGCATATTTACACACCCGCCTACGCGGAGAAATATGTTGAAGGGAATTACCGGATTGGAGATCGCTTGCAGTTGTATGTTAGCAGAGGGATAGGGACCACCAGGCTTCCCTACCGTTTTTTATGTGCTCCTGAAATCACTCTTTTTCAACTACAATCGAAACAGTAGCACGACGCTAAAAAAGATACGTCACAGAACGGACATAGTATTTTTTAACCAGCCATGCTAAAATGATGGACAAACAGATCAAGGATTCACGGAGGTTTTTGGAGATGAGCATAAAAAGGATGACAATGGCCGCAGGGATTTTTTCTCTGCTATTCTTGGCTGCCTGCGGACCAAAATATGAAGGGGACTTTTCCTATGAAGTCGAACCTTTTTCCTATAAAAACCAAGATGGCAATACAGTTTCCAAAGAGGATTTGGACGGTCAGTTTTGGGTGGCTGATATGATATTCACTAACTGTGAAACAGTTTGTCCTCCAATGACAGCTAACATGGCTCGTCTCCAGGATAAATTAAAAGAGGAAAACCTGGATGTACGTCTTGTTTCTTTCAGTATCGATCCAGAACACGATTCTCCTGAAAAGTTGAAACAGTATAGCAAAGAACGCGGAGGCGAATTCGACAATTGGGACTTGCTTACGGGATATGAATTTTCCGAAATAAAAGAGTTCTCGATTAATTCATTCAAAGCATTAGTCGAAGAATTGGATGATTCCGATCAATATTTACACGCAACAAGCTTTTACTTGGTTTCTCCGGAAGGAAATGCCATCAAAGCTTATGATGGCACTAAAGCAGCGCAAATGGACAAAATAGTAGAAGACATTAAAAAAATGAGCAACTAAGGGACTTTCCATCAGGCCGGGGTTTTCTCCCTGGCCCGGATATTATTTCCCATTTACCTCTAACTCGTTGAAAAGGAGGACAGTTATATGAATAACAAAACGAACAGTCTGAATGATATTGCCAAAGCGCTGTTCATTGTGAATCGCCATGCAAAGACTGCCCCGAATCCCCGGCAGTTGTACGATATGAAAAAGCAGGCAATCAACAAATTGCTTGAGGAAAAACACGCCGAAAAAATCGGCTTGCATTTCTCTGACCGACCGAAGTTAAGTCGGCAACACTCCACACTGCTGGTCAAAGTAAGCGACTTTTACTTTCATGTCCCGCCTGCCAAACAAGATTTCCAAGAAGTGAAACATCTTGGCGCGACTGACAAAGATTTTCGCAATCCGAAGCCGCAAATGAGCCTGACGCAGGCGAAAAAAATACTCTCCTCTTATTTGGGATGGTCTTTTCCTGATAAAAAGGAAACCGATCGTAAACAACCTTCTTCTTATTATACTCCCTCTTCACTCGGCCAGTGGGAAAGACGGCCGCGAAGAAAACAAAAAAAGCACTGACCAACCAAGACTTCAACTGATTGATGGGCACATAGCATAAAAAACCGAAGGAATTCGAATGTTTTAGACTTCGAGTTCCTTCGGTTTTTGCCTTTTTAGAGTGAAATGGTGCGTAGTAAAGGAAATAAGCCAAGACCTTTTAAAAAAACAGGCGTCCGAGACTCTGCGGCGGCTTTGCGAGAAGGCTCGGACGTTCGTTCGCGGAAAGCGAGTTTATTTCCTCTGCGGCTTGAGAATAATAGCCTTTTTGATGGAAGGAGCCTTTCGAGAAGGAGTTAGTGGCTTTAAAAATCACACCATACATTGGACAGAGAACCATTTGTTTTACCTGAGAGCGATTTATTGGTTTAGTTCGGTTTCCATTCGGAAATGGTTTTGTAAAAGGAGGTTTTCGTATGCTGGAGTTACAGGATTTTCTCTATGAGCTGAATAAATATATGGATCAATCTTCCACTCTTAAAGACGCTTTTAACAGACTGACAGAAACAGAGAAGCAGTTAGTTTTATCACAATCTCCGATACTTCACCGGTGGAATTGGCAGAAAATGCGATTAAATGGCACACCGCCATGCAGAAGGAGATGGGCGTCACAGGGGAAGAATAACAGACGCCGTGATTCTTCCATCTCCTATAAAAACAAAGCCGAGCACATCCAATGTCATGCAATCTTAGAAAAACTCGGCCCTTCTCTTTTTGACGACATCATAGCAGGCTGAGTCATACAATACCTCAATAATATCAAACAGACTGCAAACGGAAAATAAACAACACGGCTACCATATATCCTCTATAGTATGAAAAGGGGTATAAATCCATAAAAAATTCCTTTCTTCGCCATGTTGCAGAAAGGAATTTTTTACCGTTTCCCATTACGATCCGGCTTGTTTATTAAAATGTTTAACCATCGTTTTGATGACTTTCAGCACGCATAAACAAGCTCCGAACAACACAAAACCGAGCAAAAGATAGGATAGCTGGCCGCCTCGACCTTGGACCCCTTCCCCAGTTGGCCGAATAAGGAGCAGCAAGGAAGACAGCAACAATATTCCGCCGATCAGATAGGCTATTAAATCATCCCATTTCAGCAAAACCATAAACCTTACCAACGGCCTGATCAGCCAAAAACAAATCAAAATAGTGACGAAACCCAATATAACATACAAATAATCATCTGAAATTCCTAAAGTATGCAGTTGATTTTTATTCACGATGGAAGTAAAACCGAATTCAGATTTATCAATCCAAGTGTTCATAGGCTCACCTCTTCATTCCCTTTGATTTCAGCCTATCCACCTGCATCAGACTTTATACTTCTCAGGACATGAGAGGCTCTTCCACAGGACTGGCAAAGCGAATAACCGCCTCTTCTTGCTGTTTCCCTTCCTGATAACCTTGCTGATAAAGTGCATCCAATTTGGACTTGTTTCGTTCGATTCTGCCTACTTCCAATGGCTGTTTCGGCCGAATAATATATACTTGGTCATTTCTTTCCATCTCTTCCAGCCGCTTCACCATCTCATTGTACCGTTTATATCGATTTTGCATGGCTGTGACAAGCGCAGGATGTTCTTTAAATGACCGTTTCAACAACCAGGAAAATTTCATTGGTTTTTTCACATAGCCCTGATTTCGGGTGAGCACCACTACATGCTTACGGTTTCCCGCATCGATTGATGGCTGCAAGGGAATGGGATCAACGATTCCTCCATCCATTAAATTCCTGCCTTGTACGGAGATGCTAGGTGCGACAAAGGGAAGGGAACTGGAAGCACGGATGATAGTAAGTAATTCTTCATTCGAGTGAAAAGTATCATGGTATACTGGTTCCCCCGTGTCGATATCAGTGGTGCTAACCACAAAACGGATATTGCTGTTAAAAAAAGAGGCGAAGTCAAAAGGAACAAGCTGATTCGGCAGAACATCAAAAATAAAATCCATTCCGAACAGCTCTTTCCTCGTAACAGCTCTTTTTAGTGAGATATACTCTGGATGGCTTCCATATTCGACCAATACTTTATAATTCCGCCCGCGTTGCCCCGCTACATAGGAAGTAGCATTACAAGCCCCAGCTGAAGCGCCTGCAACAAAAGGGAAAACAATCCCGCTGTCATGAAAAGCATCTAACACCCCAGCTGTATAGGCACCTCTCATGCCGCCTCCTTCCAGTACCAAACCGACTTCCTGCATCATATAGACACATCCTTTGACAAATTTGCTTAATTGGAAATTACTAGGTTCAAAATAGGAATATTATATCGAATTTATGCATTTCAAGCAAATATTAAAAACGGGGAATGCGGGGAAAAGAAAATCCGCTGGAAAAACCGTCCAATTTAAGCGAAAATAGTTGTTCCATCACGATCCTATCCAGCTAACAACAAAAAAAGCAAAGGAAAAACCGAACGGGCACGGAGGGCTGGCATCGGTGCACGTTCGGTTTTCCTGGCTTATTCCTTTGTCCTTGACAATGTCGGTTCCTTGGCCTTTCTGGTTTTAGATTACTCTGTATTATGGTATCATCAGTTTACCAGTCAGGTTATTTGGTTCTTTTTATTTGTTTTGCATCGAGTTTCTTTTCCATTTTTGCCATTTCTTGAGGGTTTTTTAACAACTCCTCTTTATTTCTCTTCACCAGTTCGGTGAAAGCGGAAGGACGATTTCGCAAAACGATCACCCCTTATATACTTGATTGATTCTCTCTCTATCTCATTATACTAAAATAATACCTTGCATTTATCATAATTGTGTGAACAATTAGAGAACTTTTCAGGAGGTCGGAAATGTGGAACATCTTCTAAATGACCAAGTAAAATCCTTGCAAATATCAGGAATCAGAAAGTTTTTCAACATGGTAAGTGATAAGCAGGACATCGTCTCCCTGACAATCGGGCAGCCTGATTTCCCTACTCCTGATCATGTGAAAAACGCCGGCATACAAGCGATCGATCAAAATCAGACAACTTACACACATAACGCCGGTTTGCTCCCTTTGCGTCAGGCAATCACCGACTTCGCAAAAGATAATTACCAGTTATCCTACAATCCGAGCAATGAAGTCATCGTCACAGTCGGGGCTTCCCAAGCAATCGATATTACCTTGAGGACGATTATCGAAACAGGGGATGAAGTGATCCTCCCCTCCCCTGTTTATCCAGGGTACGAACCCTTAATCCGCCTGGCGGGCGGAACGCCTGTCCACGTCGATACTCGCCCAAACTTTTTTAAACTGACGAAAGATTTGATTGAAACGCACATCACGAATAAAACAAAATGTATCATCCTCCCGTATCCCTCCAATCCGACGGGAATGAGTCTTAACAGGCAAGAACTTCAGGAGATTGCCGATTTGTTGGCTGACAAAGACATTTTTATTCTGGCAGATGAGATTTACAGTGAACTCGTATATGAGCATGAACATATCTCACTCGGTACATTTTCTCAAGTCAGGGAGAAAACCATCATAATCAACGGCGTGTCAAAATCCCACTCTATGACTGGATGGCGCATCGGCTACTTGCTGTGTCCCGCATGGCTATGTCAACATATACTGAAAGTTCATCAATATAACGTATCCTGTGCCACCTCCATCAGTCAGCATGCTGCAATAGCAGCATTGAAAAACGGTCGACAAGACCCTATTGAAATGAGACATCAGTATAGAAAAAGACGTGATTATGTATATGAACGACTGGTGAATATGGGGTTGAACGTCATCAAACCTGACGGGGCTTTTTATTTCTTCATCGGTATAGAACTAGATGGAATTTCCTCATATGAGTTAGCGTCAAGATTAGTTGAGGAAGCAGGGCTGGCTCTTGTTCCAGGCGATGCTTTTTCAGAAGGGGGACAAGGGTTTCTGCGTCTTTCTTATGCCTATGATTTGCACACATTAGAAGAAGGACTGAACAGACTGGAGAAGTTTTTGGAGCGAAACATGTAAAAAAGCCGGGTGCTTGGTGCTTGCTAAAGTTGAACACTATGCATTCCTTGTATGAGGTTCTTCGTCACACAAGGAATGCATCAGCATGATTACTATCTTCTGTCAAAACAGAAGACTTCCTACTTGCCGATTGTCATCCCCTCCTTTTCCTTTGGCGGCATCCGCAACGCCAATTCGCTCCCTTTCCCTCTCGGCAGGTTCCGTTTTACATTTAGCTGAGGTACTTTGCTTTTCTACGATCTATGCTTGTTTTTTTTACTCTTTTCATAGGTGTTTAATAAGTGGTCCAATTCCTGGCTTAATGAAATGGATTCATTGCTTGTGAAGCCTTTGCGGAGGGCGACGCTGGTCATCTTGTTGCGTAAGTATTCGATTTTTTCCAAAAGCGACTGAGAATTATCCATCTTCGGCCTGGTTACCCTCCTAACAGCTTGCTGATTTCATTCCTCCATTTGCTTTTCTGGATGTAGTTAGCTTGTCTTTCTCTGGAATCTCACTTGATCACTTGTCGGACTCGTGTATACTGATTAAGCAAACCATCGAGTTCTTGACTGATTTTCAGGGTAATGAGACTGGATAGCCCATTTGTGTTTGCCGCCTGAATCATTTGTCTTCGTTTTTCAGCAATCGATTCTTGCAAATAATGTATTTCTCTTCCCGCTATATTCCCCTTCAACGTTCCCAAGACCTTTCACTTTTTCTTTTTTTGAACCTACATGATTATGTCAGAGGAACTAGGATAAGTAAAGGGAATCGCAAAATTAGACAAAATTTTATAACAATTTATGATAAAATAAAAAGATAGGCAGATATTTCGACAATATCACCTATCCACGTAAAACATTATTATAGACCAGATTCAAGGTACTATTTTCCTGGGAGGATTACAGATGTACTATAAACGCAACGAGGCATACCGGTATACGTTTGCCTCTCCTATAAACGGGAAGATAAAAATTCTCACCGAAAACGAAAAAACGATCCACCACACTTCCGTTCTCGACGTCAGCATGAATGGCATCAGGGTTAAACAGGGGCAAGCTTGTCCCCTAAAAAAAGGAGATATGGTACAAGTTACTTTCCAATTAATGAAAACAGATTGTCAGGCTGTCGGAACAGTCGTTTGGGAAAAACGCCATTACAATCATCATATTTTCGGTATAAAACTGAACGATGATGAAGATTACCAGAAGCATATCACCCGTCTGCTGAAACAACTGGTCAAAACTCCCCATACAGGTGATTGACATGCAAAACCTCCCATTTTAAAACGGGAGGTTTTATCGCTTAAGCTTCCTTTAACTGTTATCAAATATGCAGTATCCGATATTCAAAAGAAGAATTCCGACTGAAACGATTGCCAAAGCAGTACTTATCATCCTCTACACCTCCGATTCTATTGTAATCAATAGTTTCCTATCCGGCAACATCTCCATCAAACTTTGCTGAATTGCCTGTCTTTCTTGATTATTTTTCCCCCATAACCCAAAAATTTATTAACAAATAATGGGTACGGATGTTGCCCGGATTGTGGTAAACTATTCTTTGGGACTCGCGACATAAAACTAGTTTCCCAGAAAAGAAAGCGGGTGTGCTAATGCTTTATTGCCCATATTGTGGAAGCAAAACGAACGATGACGAACTGTTTTGTATTCAATGCGGAAAAAAATTACCGGAGGATCGCTATGATCGTGTTGCAGAACCGACGATCAGCAAACGGATTTGGTATTTACCGGTCGCCTCCTTCATTATCACTATAGTGGCTGTCGGTTTTGGCTATTTTTATTTACAGCATCAGTCTCATCAGGCCAAGGAAGCATTTAAGGCTGGTGAAGAAAAAGCCTTGGATGGTGCATACGACGAAGCGCTCGTCCATTTTAAAACAGCTCTTCGGGAAAAAGAGAATTTCCCTGCTGCCCTTGAAAATAAATCATTTATGGAGGTTGCCCTCCAATCAAAGCTGGACTTAAAACAAGCAGCAGATTATGCATCAGAGGAAAACTACCAAAAATCTCTGGAAAAGATAGATGAAGCAGAAAATAATTTAAAGGTCTACGACGGAGAAGCAGTCGATGTCATTATAGACGAAGTCGTTGAAAAACGAAGTGAAATACAGCTTAATCAATTACAAGAAGCGATGGAAAAAGATCCCTCGATTGAAAAGTTGAAAACATTATTATGGCAAGCAAAGGCGATCAATAGTGAAGAAGCGGAAAACATCTCCGCAAGCATAGAAGAACAAATCATTTCTTACATTTTCTCGACGGCGAATGAACAGTTGTCCCAAAAACAATTCACCGACGCAAGGGATGTCGTGGAAGAAGGGCTGAATTATGTTCCCGATTCAGACAAACTGCAAAGCTTGCAAACCACTATAGAAAAAGAAAAAACAGCCTTCGAAACAGAACAGCAAAACCGAATCGAACAAGCGGTTACCGCTGCAGAAAAAGAACAGGATCAAAATAAAAATGACGCCGTCGAAATGACCGAGGTGTCCATTTCCAAGGATGAACAAGGAAATGCCGTAGTCAGTGGTAAACTGAAAAGTATCGCCACGGTCCCGGTTTATTCCATATCGGTTGATTATAAGATTCTCGATCCAGATGGCGATGAGTTGTTGACCAATGAAGTATATGTATATCCGGATACCCTCTACCCAGGAGAGGAAGGCAAGTTTGAGTTCACTCATTTTGATACCAAAGCAAAGGATACTTCCAATGTAGAAATCGAGAAAGTAAAATGGTTCCTCGACTAATGACTTACAGAAAGACGGAGTGAGATAATGAAAAACAGAAAATTTATACTTCCGGTTCTTTTAACCGTTTTGTTTCTATTTATCGGAGCGGCAGGAGTGTTTCTGATGTACCAAAAGTGGGATGGACGATCACTGGAATTGAAAAACACGCTTGCTCACCAAGTTGAAGAACAGCAGGACACAGTGAATTTAAAATCGATTATTCACCAATCACAAAAAAACGTCGTCCAGGTAGAAGCGTTGGATAAATGGAATGAAAAAATCGGTTCCGGATTTTTATATAATGACAAAGGCGATATCATAACCAACGCCCATGTGGTCGAAGAAGCCGAAACGATCTATGTCAAAACCGCAAATGCTCAAACTTACACTGCAGCCTTGGTGGGAAAAGGGGATAACCTCGATATCGCTGTCATTCGTGTTCCTCAACTCGCCAATCAGTCTCCAGCGATTCTCGACACTAGTTTCGAGGCTGAACTGGGAGATGAAATTCTTGCTGTCGGCAGTCCACTAGGCTTTCAAAACTCTGTTACATTGGGAATAATTTCCGGGCTGAATCGTTCCTTTGAAATTGATGGTTTTGATTATGAGAATGCTTATCAAATCTCTGCACAAATCAATCACGGAAACAGCGGCGGTCCCCTCATAAATCGCGCTTCCGGTAAAGTGATTGCCGTCAATTCTGCCGGAATGGATGATGGAAGTATGGGATTCAGCATCCCGATGGAGCAAGTGATCGACCAAGCAAAACAATGGTCAGAACAAGCAGACAAAAAGAATCTGGATTACGAAAGTGCTATTGCCAACGCTCAAGAATTGGATCCAGATAAGTTAAAAGAAGACGCTAAATATATGATCAACTATTTTTTCGAAAGTATCTCCATCCGTGATTTCATCAATGCATATACCCTGCTCGGCAGTGACTGGCAAACGGAAACGAGCTACCAGCAATTCCGTGAGGATTACATCTATATCGTGGATACCAAGACATCGGAAATGGATATCCAATTTAACGAAGATAACAACCGTGCAGAAGTAAACATGGAAGTGAAGCATGAAGAGCGCAGCAGCCCTGATAAAGTTTTTACAAGAGTTTACCATTACCGTTTTGAAGCAGGTTATGAAAACGATCAAGTCCGGCTGCTGAAAGGAAAGCGTGAACTGATCAGCGAAGAAGAAAAAAACAGTGAAGAATGAAATACCGACGACTTTCCACTAATGGAAGAGTCGGCTGGATGACCAACAATCAGAAAAGGACTGCTTCCAAAGGTTGAAGTGTATGTTGAAACAGTCCTTTTTCCGCAATAAGCTTTTCCCTTATCCCTCCCGCCCAATTCCTGCTTTACTTTCTTTCTAATAGGCATACGTCCATACAAACCATCCGCACTTTCCATATAGTAAATTGTAAACATTCAGGAGGTGAGTATGTATGTCCTTTGGTTACCCTTATGGTGGAGGTTACTGCGGCGGAGGCAACGTCGGCGGCTATTATGGCGGCGGCTATGGTAACTCCTTTGCTTTGATCGTAGTTCTCTTCATTTTACTCATCATCGTTGGTGCAGCTTTCTACTGCTAATTGAACCTCATTCAACCATCTAACAAAAACAGCCCCCCGGTCGTCGGGGGGTTTGTTTGATTTTATCCCTTCACTGTGCTTGCAAAAGCAACTCGCTTGCTTCCTTGAGGGGAAGTGGTTTATAAAAATAATAACCTTGCACCTCATCACAATTTTCCTTTTCCAGGAAAACAAGCTGTTCCTTTGTTTCCACACCTTCCGCTATCACTTTCATTTCCATGGAATGGGACATGCTGATAATTGATTTTACAATTGCCTGGTTATGTTGTACTTCTTGTTTCATGAACATTTTATCGATTTTCAACTTACTGATTGGAAATATACTCAAGTATCTCAAAGAGGAATAGCCCGTACCAAAGTCGTCGATGGAAAGGTGAACACCTAGATCTTTCAACTGCATGAGATTGTCCAACACCTCATTGTTTTGGAAAATTGCTGCACTCTCTGTGATTTCAAGCTCCAAATACGCAGCAGAAAGACCGGTTTCAGCCAGTATTCCTTTCACCTTTTCTGCCATCCCGGGTTGTTGTAACTGCTTTGCTGATAAATTGACGCCGATAAGTCCGCGGTAAGTTCCACTACTATGCCATTGTTTATTTCGTCTGCATGCTTCCCGTAAAACCCATTCGCCCAATTCAATCATCATTCCGCTGCTTTCAGCCAATGGTATGAAGTGATCTGGCGGGATATAGCCTTCATCGGGATGTTTCCATCTTAATAAAGCCTCACATCCGACGATCCCTCCCGTTTTTATGTCTTTCTGCGGCTGGTAATGGAGTTCGAATTGATTTGCTTTTAATGCTTTTCTCAAAGAAAACTCCAGGTTGAATGTGTCCTTCCATGTAGTGAGGATATCCGGACTGAAAAAGTGAAAATTACTTCCCGGTTTCTCTTTTATTAACGTCCATGCCATCTCCGCTCCTTTGATCAACTCGGTTCGGGACTTTCCTTGATCGAAATCCTGGCAAATACCCAAACTCACAGTCAAAAAAATTTCTGTTCCATTCATCAAGAAAGGTTCCGAAAATCCTTCGATGACCTTGCGGGCCAGTTGTTCAGCCGCCTTCTTACTAGGGAGACCATGAACATGAAGTAACAACCCTTCGCCTCCCTCTGTCACCACTATTTCTGAACAAAAATGATGAATCCTGTCAGCACATTTCCTGAGAAAACCTGTCTCATTCTTTACATTATATGTATAAAAAATCTGTCTTAAAGAATCCAAACCAATATAAAAAACAGTTAGAGATCGATCAACGGTCTTGCCAGCTTTGTGTGAAAATTGGTGTTTTGTCGGAAATCGCAGATACTCCTTTTCTTCTTCTGGTTTGTTTACCATAGTGACAGGCCCCCTCAAGTTCATGATTCATTCCAGGCTACTATCTGTCCCCTCGAAGGAACGTTGACTGTGTGCTGCAAATAACGGAAAGGTCTTGAGTCCGATCATTCCAAGGAAGACAGCCAGCAGACGACTTTTGAAAAATTCCAAAAAATGAGCCGGGACAGCTCACGTAAGGATCGGATCAAAGCGCACCGGCCGTTTTCACCAACAGCCGGCGTTGCCGGGACAGTTTTCACACCCTGTCTTTAAATTCATCAAGCAATTCGTCTCCCTGATAACCTTCTTCTATCAATGTTTTTAATGTACGCTCTATCTCTCCCTTTTTACGGTCGACAAGGGTGCTCAAAAACAGCACATTGATATGTTCACCAATTGTGTTGATATCGGTTATAGAAGCCATGAAAGTAGCCGGCTGGTTACTTTCTTTGGTAATCTTCCCCTGTAACATCACTTGTTCATTCTCTTCTTTTAATGCATGGAAATACGACTCATAAGACTTGTCCAAATAAGCTTCGAGCAGCCAACGGTTTTGGTCATCTTCCCGGTTGATGATCAACCCGTCAAGCAAAGGAATGTTCCGTGGACGGATTTCCTCATGTTGATCTTCCAGCACGTCAAGAGAAATTAGTTTAAATGTTTTCATGATTTCCTCCTAACCAATTTGATCGGACCTGCAATATGTGAAGGCTGCTTGTTTCTATAACCAGCCAATTTCTTACTCCATTGTACCAAAAACTGCTGCGTTTCTATATTAAACTAACTGCTGTGATTGTTGTTTGCCTATCTTAATATTTATCGATTCTTCGGGTTTTATCCTTGCAGCACGGGGGTATCTATATACCAACATGAAAAACTTAGTGACCGGCTGGCTTGTTTACTTTGTTACTTATAAGTTCTGCGTGATTAGATAGACAGATCAGACAACAAAAATCGGAGAGGTGATGACCTTGAAAGAAATTACATCCTATCAAGTAGATTTAACTTATCAATTGACAACACATGAAATAATGAACCTGTATCGTTATGTTTCAAAAAGTGCTTATGACGTATATTTATACCAAAACGGGCAGGTGGCCGATGCGGGAAACTTTCCGAAAATGCTTTCTTTTTTCCTGGTAGCTTCAAGTAAAAAGCCGTTGGTAATCGTCATTGATGGTGAAAAACCGGACGAAGGATATCAACATATCAAGCAACTGTTGAACAAAAATATGAAACAAGCAAAAATCAGAAATCGACATAAAGCAGAAGTAGACAATGACATTTCCTTTGTCATTTAAGTAACTTGCTGATAACTTCTTATCAAGAAGTTTATCATATATAATCATCCTTTTCTCCATCTTTACTCGACAAAATCCGACTCAAACGGATTTTGTCTTTTTTATTGGCCGATTTGGCCTGACTCTAAACACGTGATGCGAGTTATGCTTTTTGTGTAAAAAACGGCACTCTTTTTTCCGAAACGGGATCGTACCTTCGACTGCAGAAAGCGAATGATCGTACTGTAAGCAAACGTCCTTTTTCCTGCTTTCACCGTTAAAGTATGAGCACGTTTGATATAGTCGGGAGGCGGCTCCACATTTCTTGCTTCTTCAAGAGTTTCAAAAGTGCGGGGCTTTATTGTAGCTTTGGATGATACTCGATGTTGCCTCCCTTGTGCATAGCAGAATAGCCAGACCGGTGATTCCCATTTCGGGACCAGTCTGGCTATTGTGTCATTTGCTGTTTTTTTCTGCTTCCTCTATCTCCTTCTCCAATTTTGTGATGATTTCTTCCGCATCTCCACCGACTTGATCGATATATTGTTGTCTGACCGGCTTACTCGCTTCACGAAAAGCCTGCCTTTGCTCATCGGTCAATTCGGTGATTTCAATATCACTATTCTTTTCAACTTGTTCTAACGCCTGTTTATTGGTTTCTTCTTGAATCGCAAAGGCCTTCTCCTTCATCTCCGCAACCGTTTCGTCAATCATCTTCCTTACATTCTCAGGAAGTCCTTCGTACAAATCCGGGTTGACCGCTGTGGTGGTCGTATATAGAGAATGTTTAGACATAGTCAGGTACTGCTGCACCTCATAAAATTTCATTTGTTCTATCGCAAACATAGGATTTGTCTGACCTTCGATCATGTTCAACTGCAACCCGCTGTACACCTGTTCATAAGGTACAGGAGTCGGATTTGCCCCATACTGCTCATAAGAAGAAACAATTAACGGAGATGGCATGGTCCGAAATTTCACTCCTGAAAAATCTTCTGGCTGTTCTATTTTAGATTGGGTCGTCCATTGATTGAATCCTTCTGTCCAGTAGGATAATACTTTTATTTTCTTTTCCTCAAATGCATCTGCCAATGGACCATATAGAGCCTCGCTGTTATTCATGATTTGTTTGTTTATTTCCATGTCGTCAGAGAAAAGAAAATGCAGCAGCATCACTTGTGATTCAGGGACGATCGTACCGATATTGCCCGGTGAAATAACTGCAAAGTCAATGGCGCCTATTTGAAGCAGTTCAGCCTGTGTAGTAGCATTACCCAGCTGTCCTACCGGATAGATCTCTATTTTGATGTTTCCGTCGGATTTTTCTTCGATGATTTTTTTGAACTCTTCTACGTAGGTATTTTGGACGGAATCCGGTGATTCTTCATGAGCAAAACGGAACACATACTCCGGAGCATCCTTTCCTCTTGTCGTTTCCGCCCCTCCGGAACCACAAGCAGTCAACAAGAGCAAAATGGAAATCGACATCAATAAAGCTAATTTTCTCATCCTATCACCTTCTCTCTATTCCGAATAAAAGTATTGGTAAGATGTAATGATTTCCGGAAATAAAATAAACAGAGCAGAAGCTGCCACTAAAATAAGTATATACGGCCAGATCCCCTTGATTATTTCTTTATATGGCTGCTGAAAAACAGCTATTGCCGTAAAGATGTCTACTCCGAACGGAGGGGTCGCCGAACCGATTGCAGCCTGCAAGGTTACGATGATTCCGAGTGCTATCGGGTCAACACCTGCATCCATCGCCACTGGATAGAAAATCGGAGTCAAAATCAAAATGACGACCAGAGGATCGACGAACATACAACCGACAAAGAAAAAGACAGCAACAATGAAAAGTACATATGTCGCAGAAGGATCACTTCCCAATACAGCCTCCGTTATTTCCTGGGGCAGTTTTGCATAGGACAAAATCCAACTAAGCGCAGTTCCTGCCGCCACCAATATAAATACTGCAGCAGTAACAATGGCAGTCGATTCTGCTATTTTGGGCAATTCACTTAGTTTTACGTCGCGGTATATCACCACTTCCAACAAGAAAGCATATAAAACAGATACAGCAGCAGCTTCCGTCGGACTGAATATCCCCAAATATATTCCGCCGATAATGACAATCGGGAAACCTAATGGCAATATTGCCTTTTTAAAAGCCCTGCCTCGCTGTTTCCACGTCGCCTTCCTTTCATTACCCAATTTTTTAGCCGTTGCCAAAAAGTAACTATAAAGGGCAAAGAACAAGAAAATGATCAAACCAGGTACAATGCCGGCAATAAATAATTCACCTACAGAAGTTCCGGTAACCACCCCATAGACGATCATCGCTATACTTGGCGGGATCATGAGAGCAAGATCACTCGCATTGATAATAAGCGGGATGGCTTGTTTATCTTTATAACCGATTTCTTTCAGTCTTTCTCTTGTCGGCTTTCCTACAGCAACGACCGTTGCCTGGGTAGAACCAGAGATGGAACCGAACAGAGCGCAGGCGGCAGCAGTCGTGATAGCATAACCACCGCGGATATGTCCAATAAAACTTCCTACAAGATCCAAAAGCCTGGTAGACGTTTTCCCTGAAGACATAATATCAGCTGCAAATATGAACATAGGAACAGCCAAAAGCACAAATGTCTGGATTCCGATGGAGAACTGCTGAATCAGAACCATTGGATTTAATTCAGGAAAAAATATCAAGGCAACTACCAGCGGGGCCGCAATTAACGGTACCATTATCGGGTAACCCAGGAACAAAAGCAGAAACATTATTCCCAATAGCATCCAAATCATGTTGTTTCATCTGCCTCCTTTCTCCCCCATTGGGGGTCTTCCGTACCATCGATCATTTCGTCTTTATACTTGTAATTCAGCCAGCACTCCCTTAAATACTGCAGACCGCTGAACAGAAATCCGATGGGGATAAACAATGTTATCAAATACACCGGAAAACGGAGTGCCGCGGTTACTCTCCCCAACTGGTATAAGGTGATGGTATAGTCTAAAGAAATGTAACATAAGTAAAAAAGCAAGAGGGAGGTTGTGAATGTAATGATCAGTACGAGAATTTTGCGGATTTTAAAAGGCAAAAATTCTACAATTGCCGTCATTTTCAAATGCCTTCCTCTTCTCGCACAATAGCTTAGTCCGATAAAGGTCACGATGATGATAAAAAATTGTCCAACCTCTTCAGCAAAGGTCAGGCTATTTCCCAACATCCGGGCGAATACATTGGCCAACAGTATAATGGTCATCCCGAATATCGCCGAGGTAATAATCCATTTTTCTATCCCAGCCTGAATTTTGTCTATCCTTCTAAACAGATTCATCCTGATCATCCTTTCATTCTTAAGGCCCGGTACTAATAAATACCTGCTTGCGGAAACAAGTAAACTTCCGATTTGCCAAGAAAGCAGGAAAATGGTCATACTCGCTTGCCTGCTACTGCTTATAAAAGGAATAGCCCGGGCCAGCTGGAAAAGAGCCCCTTCCACTAAGCCGCCGGGACGGATTCCTATCTCCCTCAACTTCCTGAAGGAATTAATTTTGTGCTGTAAAATCCGATATAAAAATAAAAGACCAGCTGAATTCAACTGGTCGAATATCCACTATTCTATTGTTTGCATTTTATGCTTTCTCTGTTCCAATTCGATTTCCACTTCATAAATATTCACATTCGTTCCCCCGCTTCTTATAAGTTACTTTCATTATAAAAAGCGGGATGCTTTTTCAAAACGCTATCCAGATGGATTTTGTTTCAGACTCCTGCCCTAGTTTATCTCCGACTGTCAATACAAATTCCGACCTTTTTTCAGATCTGTTTTTCTTTTTCCGCCACCAAGTAATAAATGTTGCTGTTTAAATTCCCCTTCTCGACGTTAAATCCAGTCTTTTCCAACTTTTCCTGAAGGGCTTCTTTAGGAAGACGTACATCCATGGGTGGACCTTCTTCATGATCCGACTTCTCCCATTCTATGATGAGCAGCCTTCCCTCTTCACTGATGACCCGATGGATTTCCTGCAAAGCTTTTTCCAGTTCATCCACTTCATAGAAGACAAATGCAGCGACGCCTCTCTGGAATGAATTATCAGGAAAGTTCAAATAATCGATCCCGCTTGGCATTCTGTCTATATTCTCGAGGCCTTGATCAACAGCTCGATCAGCCAGTTGTACGAGCATTTCCTCTTGGACATCGACCGCAACGACCCGGTCATCGGTTTGTTTTGCTATAGGTATAGTCAAGTAACCATTACCAGCCCCTAAATCAATCACTTTTTCATTTCCCTGCAAACCCAGCAGGTCGATGACTTGATTGATCGGAACCAATTCCTCTCTTTCGGGATTCAGTAATTGATCTGCTTTTTGATAGGAAAATAATTCTCCTGCCATGTTTATCCCCTTTCGCTGATAAGTATACAGGTATGTAGCCTTTTATTTCGTTTTTCAAACACGCTTGGCTTACAAGAAAATGCCGGAAAATTGTGAAATAGGCCGATTAGAAAACAAAAAATAGGGAAAATATAGAAATACCATTCACGAGAGGAGAATACTGTAATGACATGGATTTTTTTACTTATCATACTCGCCTTTGTTATCGGTGTCATTGTATATTTTAAAACAAACGGTAAAAAGAAGAACAGTACTACAGATTTGACGACGGAAGAGTTGGAAGCATTCAATGAGGATTACATCAAACATGGAGCCGAACACGAAACGGATGAAGCCGAAAAATTGTAAAAAGCATTGATGTAGCTTGGACAAAAGCATGATGGCTAATAAAACCGAACGTCATTCGATGGTAAGCACTCGAAGTCGTTCGGTCTTAGTTACGCAATACTATCAAGGAGTGTCCCTGAAAAGCGAAGCACCTTGCCTGGGGCAGATATTTGTCACCTTTGATTGGAAAGAGGATTCTTTTCTATATTCCTATCCAGTTGGTTTTTCACAATTGGATTTTATGGTGTTCCAACTTGAGGTGTTAGGCATTACAGACCTTTTTGTTTGTTTACTTTTTCTTCGATATAAAAACACAAGTCTCCAATCGTTTGAAATTGCTGGAATTCCTTTCCGGCCTGGACGTCCCGCTCATAAACATTCGACAAGTCCCAATAACGCATCAATTCATCGTACGCCTGTCTGAATTTGTTTTTGTCACCTGCAAACATGATGGACAAGTCAGCTTCTGTAGTCAAGAAGTCACTGGCATCGACGCTTTCTTTATCCGCATATTTATAGACATACTTTACGACGATCAAATAAATTTCGTATACAATTCCCTTCGATTGGGCAGTATCTTTCATTCTTTTCTTGGTTCTTTTTTGGTCAAAGTCAATTAAGTCACCCATTGTCAGCACCTTCCCTGCCAATAAATATGTTTTACTCATTTCTATTAACAACCACCTTATAAAATACTCTTACCACTTTTTAAAAATTAGAAACTCTTTCCTTATTGATGTGTATGAAGGTCAGTTCCCTTTCTCCCCACACCGGAGTGGAAGTAAATAATTTCTCTGCATTCAGCCTGAAGAAAAGAGGACCATATTTCTAACTCTTTCCAAGAAACTTTCTGTATAATGATAATAAAGCATTAAAATGATGGGCAGGAGTTGACACTTATGCGTGCAGGTTTGCTGTTTTTGATGGGGTTACTATTCGTTATGGCGGTTAGTGCATGTTCAAATAATGATTCTCAACCGGTGGTGGTCAAATCGGAAGAACAAACGGATGCAACAGAAAAAAAGCCTGTCTTAGTAGAAAAAGACACGGAAGAAAACGATGATATATCAGGGCAAGAGGAAATGCTCCTTGAATTCACCTTGCCGAACGAACAAGTCGTGATTGATTTAAACCAAGTTACGATTTTGAAGCACTATTTATCGGCCGTTGCAGACAGAGAAGCAGAAATAGAGGATATGGCATTAACGAGAGTAGATATTCCGGATAAAGATACAATTTATCTTTTGGAGTTTTCCTGCAGAGCAGATGCTTGCTCTTACCTCCTCCTGAATCAGCAGGAAGAAGGCGGTTCTTACCTTGCCGCGGATTTAGCGATGTTTAAATCCGCTTCTATATCGCCTGAAAATGATCTTCTGCTCCTGCTTTTCAACAGAAAAGAGCCTGGCTTGGAAACAGAGCTCACTAAAGACAAAATGGTGATCGTCGACTTGGAACAAATGAGCAGGCAAAGGACACTGATGGATAGTGGCGAACCGTTTAAAAATGAATATCACTGGCCGGTTCTGTCGGCAACCTGGAAAAACAACCAAGTATTGTCCGTCACGATACCAGCTATATCGGATACCGAAGAATCACTTGAAAACTGGTACCAATCCGACCAACCGACAAAATCAATAGAATTGACCATTGAATGAGGGAAAATGAATGATGGAAAATTCCGACTTTTCCATCATCACTGAAAAATCATTTCTTTATGAGCTTTGATGTTTTTGCGTTCACCGTCAACGTAAAATTCACAATCCATATACAAAGTATGACTTCCTTTTTTTAAAGGGTTGAATGTTTTTGCTTCCTGGGGATGATATACATCTCCAGGGTTCAATTCTTTGGTAACGGGACTGCCTGTGAAATTTTTCGTGTCGTGATTGACACGGAGAGATATCAAAGGCGTTCGGTGGGACAAAACAATTGGTTCATCCCCAATATATTCAAGCGATCTTAGTACTTGAAAGCCATCTTCATTTTTTTCAACCTGGACGTGCATAATAAAATCCTCCATTTGCTCGCTAACCTGTACAGGTTCAGCCAGCTTTGCACTGGAAGTTTCCACAAACCAGTAGGCTGCCGCTCCCCCAATAACAGCTAATGCTGAACAAATCATCAGCAATTTTTTTACCATCTTTCTCCCCCTCCATATTTCTTTAAGCGACCTTTATGTATTACCTTTCTCCTATATTATAGACGAAGACACTGTGGAAAAAGTTTCATATTGCCGACAATTTTTTTAAGATTGAATGACAGAAATAACGGGAATCGAATTATCAGTGCCCATTATAAATGGAGGTGGAAATCATGGAAAATATGACAATGAAACAAACCAATATAGAAACAAGTAGAATTGGATTGGGAACATGGGCTATTGGAGGTTTTCAATGGGGTGGCACGGATGAACAGGAAGCGCAAAAAACCATTCATGCTGCCTTGGACAAAGGAATAAAGCTGATTGATACAGCGCCGGGTTATGGTTTTGGAAAAGCGGAAGAGATAATTGGAAAGGCGCTACACTCCTCCTCCCTCAATCGTTCCGAGATTACCCTTTCTTCTAAAACGGGGCTCAATTGGAACGAAAAAGACGGATTGTTCCGCGATTCCACGAAGGCCTTTATTCATCAAGATATCGAACGGACCCTGCGCAATCTTCAAACCGACTATGTCGACGTATACCATGTCCACTGGCCGGATACGCTGACCCCGTTTTATGAAACAGCAGAAGCTTTGAATTATTTATATAAAGAAGGGAAAATCCGTGCGATCGGGCTTAGTAATTTTAGTACAGAGCAAATGGATATTTTCCGGGAAGCTGCACCTATACACGCTATCCAAGTACCACATAATTTGTTTGAAAGAAATAGCGAAAATGAACTCTTGCCCTATGCGGAAGAAAAAGAGCTGACCGCATTTCTGTACAGCTCGCTGACCAGGGGGCTTTTATCGGGGAATATCACCAAGGACAGCCAGTTTTCCGAAGGAGATATCCGTCGCGATACGGATCCGAAATTTCAATCCCCACGGTTCGAACAATACTTGAAGGCAGTCAAAGAATTAGATGAATTAGCCCAAGACAGATTTAATAAAAATGTGCTTGAATTGGCTCTTCGCTGGAACCTTCAACAGCCTGGGTCCACCATTTCATTATGGGGAGCCCGACATCCAGAACAACTAGCTCCGTTAGATAATCTTTGGGATTTCTTTATCGATGATGAAACGATGAGGGATATAGATGAAATTCTGATGCGGACAGTGAAGACACCGATAGGGATTGATTTTATGGCTCCACCAAACAAACAGGAATTATAAGAACAACGCCCAACATGGCTCTCCAAAAGTGGCTGGGCCAAAAACATAGGGACCTAAGCAGAACCGAACGAAATGGAATCGTTCGGTTTTTGCTTGGCGGCCGTGCTTTTAACCAGACTTTCACCATACTTCCTCTACCCTATACTATACATCCACTGCCATTTCCTCTGATTACTTTATTGAAAAAAATATCCCTCAGGTAATTTATAGAAAGTATATTTGCCTGCAAGAGGTTCATGCTAAGACAGCAGGAAATTCATTGCCAGCTTTTGCTTTTCACACTTACAAATCACAGGTGATGCATATGAAACAAATACGGAAAAAAGCTTTTCTGCCAGCTTTGTTGCTGATCTCCCTTTCAGTGACAGGCTGTGCAAATAATGAGGATGGACGCAGTGCCAGCGATAATCCCGATTACGATTTAACGCAAGTAAGCAATAAATCAGAGATAAGCCAGGAAATAGCCAACCAAGCAAAAAGGACCATTTTAAAGAAACAAGAAGTGATTGGAGCAAGGGCAGTCAATACATCTGATCAGCTGCTAGTTGCCATAGAAATCCGGCAAATGGATCGCTTTCGGCTTAAAAAATTGGAAAAGAACATCACATCGGACTTGGAAAAGAAATTCAAGGATAAAAAGGTCACCGTTTCTACCGATAAGAAAATTTACTTAGAACTCGATGAGCTGGAAAGCCGATTGCAAACAAAAGATGTATCCGAGCAAAAGTTAGACAAAGAAACCAACCGAATCAAGAAATTGATTTCAGATGAAGCATAAAGAACGAGGGATGACAATGACATCTAACAAACAAACAAATCAAGAATACAAACAGTTCGCCAAACAACGGGAAACGAAGCGGCCTATCCTTAAAAATTGCATCCGCGCATTTCTTGTCGGTGGTCTGATTTGCACATTCGGTCAACTGATATCCACTTTTTATATTCATTTTTTCCATTTTACTGAGCAGAATGTGGGAAACCCTACAGTGGCAACGCTAATCTTTTTTACTATGCTGCTGACAGGGTTCGGCCTATATGATAAGCTTGCCCAATTTGCAGGAGCTGGTTCTGCTGTTCCGGTGACTGGGTTCGGCAATGCAGTGATATCGGCAGCAATTGAACATCGAGCGGAAGGATTTGTCCTCGGGGTCGGCGGCAATATGTTCAAGCTTGCCGGGTCTGTCATTCTCTTTGGTGTGTTTTCTGCTTTTGTCATTGCGCTGATTAAAACATTACTCATTCAATGGGGGGTATTATGATGCTGACTGGTCAACAAACTTGGACGTTCGCCAACAAACCGGTAATAATATCGACAGGGACCGTCGGCGGACCATTCGAGGCAGAGGGCAACATAGCAGAAGACTTTGACCTGCTTCATCCCGACTTATATATGGAACAAGATTCTTTCGAAAAAGCCCACAAAGTATTACTCGAAAAAGCGAGTCAGCAAGCAATCGACAAAGCGGGATTGACCAAAGAACAAATTCAATTTTTTCTCGCTGGTGATTTGATCAATCAAATCACGCCGACAAGTTTTTCCGCGAAAACACTGGGCACCCCTTATCTCGGACTTTTTGGAGCTTGCTCTACTTCTATGGCAGGACTAGCCCTCAGTGCATTCTTAGTGAATGCCAGCGGAGCAAATTATGTATTGACCGGGGCTTCCAGTCACAATGCTGCCGTTGAAAAACAATTCCGCTACCCCACTGAATATGGGGGACAAAAACCGCCGACAGCCCAATGGACAGTGACAGGCGCGGGAACTGCTTTACTGAGCAACTCTGGACAGGGACCGGTTGTCACTTCTGCGACTATCGGCAAAGTAATCGATATGGGTCTGAATGATCCATTCAATATGGGCGGGGCAATGGCACCTGCAGCGGTGGATACAATTGAAGCACATCTCAACGATCTCAATCTTGAACCGTCTTATTATGATCTAATCATCACCGGTGATTTAGGAAAGATTGGACGTAAAATTTCATTGGACCTCTTTGAAAAGAATGGGACCAACATCCCTGATGAAAACTATGTCGATTGCGGCCTGACTATTTATAGAAAAGAACAGCATGTCAATGCTGGCGCCAGCGGTGCCGGATGTTCTGCGGTCGTTACGTACGGCCACTTCTTAAATCGGATGAAAAGAGGCGAATTGAACCGTATATTGGTTGTCGCCACCGGGGCCTTGTTGTCGCCTTTAACTACCCAGCAGAAAGAGTCCATCCCGTGTATTGCACACGCTGTGGCAATTGAATCTGGAGGTGAAACAACGCCATGATGTTTTTTTGGGCATTCGTCGTTGGAGGTCTTATTTGCGTAATCGGACAGTTGATGTTCGACATTCTCAAACTGACTCCCGGCCATACACTTAGTATTTTGGTAGTAATTGGAGCACTGCTGGACGGCTTTGGCCTTTACGAGCCACTAATCGACTTTGCAGGCGCAGGCGCTACAGTACCTATCACCAGTTTCGGCAATTCACTGGTCCACGGTGCCATGCAGGAGGCAGATCAGCATGGTTTGATCGGAGTGGTCACGGGGATGTTCGAAATGACCAGCTCCGGTATCACTTCCGCGATTATTTTCGGCATGATCGGTGCCATTTTATTCAAACCAAAAGGTTGAGCGGCTGTCATTGAGAATTTATCATAAAAAAGCCCCATTCCTTGGAAATTCTCAGGAACGGGGCACGTTTGTTCAGGAGATGTTTCCTCCTTCAATGCTAAGCGCTACTTTGCCGAACTGCTTTGCTTCCAGCAAATAATTGAATGCTGCACTTGTTTCCTCCAAATCGAAGATTTTTCCTACTACCGGACGAATCTTGTGTTCTTCCATGAATTGCAGCATAGCACGCAACTCTTCTCTGCTTCCCATTGTGGAACCGAACAATTGGTATTGACCGTAAAAAAACTTGCGTATGTTGATCGTGATTTCGTCTTCGGTCGTAGCTCCAAAACTGACCAGCCTGCCACCTTTTTTCAAAATATCCAAAGACCGGTTGAAAGTAGCTCTTCCGACACTGTCAATCACCAGGTCAATTTGTTCTTCTGCTAAAACTTCTTGCCAGTCACTGTTAGTGTCGATAGCCTTGTCAGCACCTAGTTCGCGAGCTTTTTCCCGCTTTTTTTCGCTTCTGGAAGAGACAATGACACGAGCACCCATGGCTTTCGCGAATTGGATTAAAAAGGTTGCAACTCCGCTACCGGCACCGGGAATGAACAAGGTTTGACCTGGCTGGATGTTTCCTTTGGTCACCAAGGCCCGGTAACCTGTCAAACCTGACAAAGCGAGTACTCCCGCTTCCTCCCATGTCAGGAAAGCGGGCTTTTTTTCAACATGGTCAGCTGCTATCACAATATATTCAGCAAATGTCCCATCATCAGGCATCCCTAAGATTTCAAAACCTGCAGGAGGGGCATCGCTATTATGATACCACCCTAACCCCGGATTGAGGATCACCTCGTCCCCTTCCTCGAAAGCGGTGACACCTGCACCGGTTTCGACAATTGTCCCGGCACCATCCGAACCCAGCACTAAAGGCTCAGACTGGCTGCCTCTTCTCTTTGGAATATTCAGGTCCCGATGATTCAAACCAGCCACTTTCAGCTTGATTTTAACCATCCCTTTTCCGGTTACAGGTTCCTTTATTTCTCTAAAAGCAATCGTGTCGCCTTGATGGACAAAAGCTTTCATCCAACCATCCTTTCCCTCAAAGATTATGTACAGTTTTTTCTTATGGTATCACATCCCCCTCCACTTCAGGAAACATTTCGTTCACTAGTGAACAGAGGGACTGTCCCCCTCCATCCGGACTGCCCCTCTGATAAAATGTCAAAATATAAATAGCGCAAGCAATGTGGATATAAATAAGCCTGCCATTACAGACAAAAAGTTTTTACGTACCAGTTCCATGACAGGCACTCCGCAAAATCCGGCAATGGCCACCAATGAAGACCAGGCGATGATTGTTCCTCCCCCAGTCCAGATCGATCCCATTTGACCGATCGCTGCAAGGACAGATGGATCAACTGTTCCATCCGCCAAAGCACCAGACAACGCCCCTGTCAATGGCAATCCTGAAAATCCAGATCCATCCAGTCCTGTAATGATTCCGATGAGCAAAATGCTGAACGCTGCCAATATCGAGCTTTCTGGCAGATATGCTTGAAAAGACTGGACTAAATCAAACAGCAGCCCAGGCGCTTTATCTGTCTCGACGGAAAGTATGGCACTGGCAAAATCGGCACTTCCGAGAAAGAAAAAACCCGCAATCGGAATAACCGGCCCCATTGCTTTGAATGCAAAAACAAATCCATTGGTAATATGTTCACTAATGTAATCGAGGGCACGGTGCTTGCCAAATGCCACGGTCGACAAGAGCAACAATACCACAGCGACACCACCGATAAAGGCAGCACCGTCTCCTCCCTCGAATCCTCCCATTCTTCCGGAATTAAGCTTTGTCGATACCATATATATCATGACAGCCAACATGGACAATGGAACAATTACAGCAAAAAATTTCCCCACCAACGGGACATTCTGTTTCCCCTCTATCGATTGATCTTGTTCTTCCACCCCTCTCATCATGCTCAGTTCCTTCTCATTTCTGGGATCATCCTGCGAACGAATGTGCCGGCGGTTGACAAAATAAGCAATAGATATAGCGATCAGCCCGGTTATCAATGATAAAATAAGCCCTTTCTCCAATACGTCTGCTGTTTCCACACCAGCAGACGCGGCAGATAATCCTGGCGCGACTTGAATCACATAATCGGAAGACAACGCCATTCCTTGCCCGGCAAGAGCCACAGCCACTGCTGCCACTGCTGCAGGAAGTCCGGCACGGATGGCTGCCGGAACGAGGAGTGCGCAAATAAGCGGAACAGCCGGAGTAGGCCAAAAGAATAATGAAATAACGTAAGTCACACCGACTAATACAAAATAAGCTAAATGTCCGTTGACCATCACCCGTTGAATCGGCTGAATCATCCGTCTGTCGGCATCCAAGTCTTTTAATGATTGAAGCAGCGCGACCATAAAAGTGATAATCAAAAAGATATTGAACAATTCTTTAGCCGCCACAAGGTTGGCATTGAAAACAGCAGTAAACCCACCGATAAGGCTCCCTTTATAAACCCAGGCAACTAGAAAGGTACCCAGCAGTGTCGGCAGTACCACGCCCTTCCGAAAAATCATGGTAAGGATGATTAAAAATGTAAAAAAACCGTACAACCAATGGGAAAAAGTCAACTCCATAGCAAGGAACCCCCTTCAATTGGTACTGCTTGTGTGAGTGCTATAGCCTATGCAACGGGAGTACACAGAGTTCCGTTCCTCGAAAAGCATTCTTGGAGGATTCCTTGGACTTCTTCTTGAAACAAGGAAAAAACACAAAACCGCCCCTATAAAAAACGCCTTAGCCCGACCTGGCTAAGACGACTAAAGATTAAAGCTACTGCTTATTTAAAAACTCCAATACTTCTTTATCTATCTTCCCTGGTTCTAATTCCCTTTCCTCGAAATTCTCGGTATGGAGGTACTCCGTCAAGCGCTTCTGAAGTTCTTCATCGGAGACTCCTTCGCTCCTTATATAACCCTTGCCCATTAAGCCAGAAATCACCTGCTGCTTTACGGTTCCCTCAAGCGGAAGGATATTGTCCGGTTTGGTCTCTCCAAAATAAAGCTGTTGGAGCTGATAAAGACGCGCGATTTCCTCAATCGGCTCCGGATGGTCGTCAACCCGTAAATCGACAAGCCTGTCATTCAAACCGCCATACCCAGCTTTTTCTTTTACAACATACAGTGCTGCCGACTGTTTTCCTCTGCTGTCTCCACCAGCTTCTTGTGCCGCTTGCAGACATGCCAGCAAACGTTCAGCCAGATTCCCCTCCGTTTGTTCGAAGGTTCTCGCCATTTGGGCAACAGTTGCCTCATTTACAAGGATGTTCCCCTGGGCTGCGAAGTTTCGGCCATGGATTCCACCTGCCCAATCATAACATTGCTTCCCAGTGAAAGTAGCGCTGTTTCCCTTTGCGTCCACTATTCCGACCTGACGTTCTTCCCTCTGCGGGTCATCTTTGATCAACTGTTCGATAACTTCTTCTGGTGCATAACCTTTTTCAAGGAGCTCAAGCCCCCGCGGGCCGTATGAAGGATTGGCAAATGCCTGGGTAGCGACTGCTCCCGCCCCTGCCTTCGCCCAGGGGACGACAGCTCCTACCGCAATAAACTTTGATTGAACAGCAATCCCGTGTTCTCCTGTATCCGGATCCACTCCGACAATCGAAAAAGTTGCTACTATTTTTTTATTTTCCATCCTCATCCTCCCCTTAATGACTTGTAATTATTTTAGAGCATCCCTCCCTTAACAACAATGTTTTTACTTGAAAATTGACTCTTTTCTGATACCGGGCATCGAATTAAGCCCCCCATCCAAGTGTTTCGTTCTATGCAGGACGGGTATTTTACTAATGAAATGGAAAATAAAAAAGGAGGACTTTCAATGTCACCATTTATCCGCAAATATACGAATGACGAACAGTTGCAACAGGATGTAAACAAGCTAAGTCAAAAGGGCATTGATAAAGATAACGTTTATGTTCTCGCACATGACAGTGACCGTACGAAACGCGTTGCAGATAATGCTGACGCCAACACCATCGGATTGAACGAAATGAATCTAAAGAGCGCCGTAGGTAATATGTTCAATAAAAAAGGAGACGAGCTTCGTACCAAGCTGAAAGAAGTTGGTTTGTCGGATGTGGAAGCCAACAATTATGAAGAAGAGTTAGATGAAGGAAAAGTTTTGCTAGTGGTCACCAATACAGACAATGTCGAACAATTATTAACCGAAACTCTGTAAGAGGTGGAAGCAAAACTGGAATGCCAGGGTAGGCAGAATCCTAAAAAAAGCGGTCTGTATGGGAGTTCACTCCATTCAGACCGCTTTTCGCGTAATTTCAAAGGGTTTTAGTGAGGGCTGCAGGAAGGACTCGAGCGAAAATTCACTTGGTCATGTGACCTTCTTGACATAGTCAGCTATGGCCGCCCCTGCGGCAAGCATCCGCTGACAGGCAACTTGTGAAATCCCCCGACAAACGCCGAAAACAAAAAGGACGTTTTTCAGTTCCCTCCTGTTGCGGCAGCCCCTTTTTATCTTGGCTTCCTTACGGAAAAAGAAACGGCAAGTCCGAGAAGCTTTAATCATTACATCCAATCCATGTACTTAAAACATATTCATCTTTTCGTTGATGCTTCTTCCGATTCGGCTTGTTCACTACAAACAATGCAAAGCAGTTTCCCCTCATGGAGAACACCATCAAAAAAACCATCTTTACAGTAAACAGCATCATCACAACGATTACAATTCCCGATAAGTTCCTTCATTAAGAATCCCGCCTTCCTTTTACTTCCCCTATACTCATTTTCCTTGCGACCCAGACCTTGCTTCTGCCAATCTTGGCTGTTTGTAGAACAAAAAGGAAATGACAATCGAACTCAAAATAAATGCCGGAAGCATGTAAGATCCATTATATACAGCGGAATAAAGCCAAATCGGTTGTCCTTCGGGTGCGTTTTCCGAAAAGAAGAAAACTCCCGCCAACAAGTGACCCAAAAAGCGTCCAGTGCATCCCAAAAGCACTCCAAGTACAATATACACAATAAATGCTGAATTTTTTCCAGCTTTCAATGATTCTTGTACTTTTGCAGATACCACTCCTGCCGTTCCGAGAGCTGTAAATGCAAAACCGTATTCAATCAATCCCTGTAAAGGTGTAAGAATATAAGCTGTACCGGTCACGACTTGAAAAGCCCCGAACAATAGGCCGCTTAACAATCCGCCTTTTACTCCCCATCGGAAAGCAACAAGGAATACTGGTATCATGGCAAATGAGACAGAGCCGCCTTGCGGCCAGATTTTGAACGACAAGAAAGGAATAATATCAAGTACGAGCGCCATAGCAGACATAATGGCTACCTCGACCAAAAATAGTGTTTGCCTTGATTCCATAGTGCCCACCCCCTTCATTTTGGTTAACGACAACAAAAAAGCAATGCGGGGGAAGCTTCCTGATGGAAATACCCGTTGCATTGCTTCATTGCCATCAAGGAAGCCGCCATCCCTACGCTAGCATCACCTAACAGGTTCAAAGGGTCTGGACAACTACGTCCACTCTCAGCCAGTTGGCTCCCCCTGAAGGCTTCGGCACCATTTTTTTGTTAAACAAAGTATAACGAAAACTGCCCTGTACTGCAAAAATCCGGCGCGAATGGAAAGTCGTGCCAAGCGGTAGTATCAATGCTTATCGTCAAACTGGAATGACAGTCACTGGTACAGTCGACTTTTGCAGGACTTTATAAGTGATGCTTCCTAGCTTTTTCTTTGGTTTTCTAGGAGCTAGAAAAATTCCCTTTATCGCTTTCCCTTTGGCCTCTTCACATATTTCCACTGCAGGGATTCCCCAGCGCGTTTTACATACAACCTCCACCAGCCCCTTTGTCCTCTTTTCTGCCCGATCCAGGATTTTGCCGGATGTTTCCTTTTTGTAGTTTTCCAACTTCTTTATCCCGACTTTTGATTGCGCATACTGGGTATGGATTTTCGGCTGGACGTTCAACAATTGGATTCCATATCCACTTGCAAGCGCCGCTTCTACAGCATGGTCGACTGCGGATAGACATTGCTCACTGTCATCGACTGGCACCAAATAAATTTTCTGCATGGGCGTTCACCTCTATTGCAGTCTATTCAATTAAGAAAAGAAAGGCACCATCTGTCGAGAAAAAATGTTCACAAGCTGATTATTTTTCTTTTTCTTTTGTCAGTGGATAGACGCCGACACTTTGAATGACTAATGACAACAATATGGCGGCGAAAGTCAATGAAACTAGAACATTATCTTTATCCACCCCAGCTTCTAATCCCAGCAATAGGGCGACCGACATCGTCCCTTTTATCCCGGACCAAGTAATTAAACCAACGTCCCCTGCACTGAATTTTTTTCTCCAGGCAGGAACGACGCTCGTAAAACCAGCCAGTACAAGGAAACGGACAACAAGCGATAAAACAAAAATGATAAAAGCAAGGATCCAGCCTGGAAATGCAAGATAATCTGCCGCATCAATGCCAATAAGCAAGAAAATGAGCGCTAACACAGACGGCTCAACAATGGTCCAAAATCCGTCAAGTGATTCATGGAAATAGTCTTCTTTTTCCGTTTTACCGAATTCCCAGGAGAGCATGATCCCAGCAGTGACAGTTGCCAAGACACCAGAAACCCCGATTTTTTCTGCAATATGGAAGCTGCCGTACGCGACGATAATACTGAGCATAACCTGGTATTGTTTATGATGTGTATAATGGACGGCCCTGCTGAGAAGCCAGCCAAAAATGATCCCCAGAATGATTCCGCCTGCAGACACGAGTAAAAATTCACCTAAGAAGGAACCGATCGAGAACGATTCTCCACTTTTATACATGGTCAAAAGTACCGAGTAGACAACGATGCTTGTTCCATCGTTAACCATCGATTCACCTTCTACAATATCGGCAATTTTTTCATTTCCCGTTGATTGCTTCAATATGGAAACGACCGAGACAGGA
This sequence comes from Sediminibacillus terrae, assembly GCF_009602435.1. GTDB lineage: Bacteria > Bacillota > Bacilli > Bacillales > Amphibacillaceae > Sediminibacillus > Sediminibacillus terrae. Next base: position 8,954 of record NZ_VZDQ01000021.1, on the reverse strand, counting down.
TCAGTCGGTGTCAGGATTGCCGCAATTAAAAGCGCTCCTAACAGGGAAATTTGAAGGAAAGGTCCACTGATAAAATAGATGGCGACTCCCAGAAGTCCAGCAGTCGCCATTAGGCCTACAGTAGTAAGCGAAGCAATGATCCATTTATTTTTCTTTAACGAATCAAGCGAAAACTGGTATGCGGAAGTGAACAACAAGGCTGGTAAAAAAACGTTGAAAATAATCTCTTTCGTTATTTTGAGAGAATCGAAGTAAGAAATAAACGATAGCACGATTCCTAAAAGTACCAACACCATCGGCACCGGAAAATACTTCTGTTTTTTGTCGATGGAAAAAACGATATAACCTATAAATAATAGCAAAACGATCTGATGCGCTAACATGACCGAGACTCCCTTCTACAACATTCATTTCTATTCTTTAGCCTTAAAGCAAGCAGCTTAAACTGGCAGTATATACATATCTTTTTCTGCCGCCTTTAAACTGCATCCTCGAAAACCGTATCGTATCCTCCATCAAGCAATGTTGAATGAAGCGAAATTTTCCATAGAGAGAAGAGACCGGGATATTATCGTGCGAAGCGAAGTACCCTGCCGGAGTGAGATTTGCTTCATTTGCTAGTCACTCAGTGCATTGCCATGCTTTTTAAAATATAAAAACCGAACGAATTGTAATCGTTCGGTTTTCGTTTTGACCGCCGTGCTTTTGACCCATTTCCACTGTATTGACAAGTCTTCATCGCTCGGTCAGCTTTAAGAATTCTTCCACATCGTCTCTGCACAATTGAATGGCCTTCTCCCAAAACTCCATTCTGTCCAAGTGGACATCCAAATGTTTTTTAGCCAATTCCTCCACGGTCATACGTCCAGTGTCCCTTAAAAGTGCCACATATTTGTCCTCGAATCCTTGTTCAGTTTCCAATGCATCGGCATAAATGCCTAGGCTGAACAGATAGCCGAATGTGTAAGGAAAGTTGTAAAAAGGGACATCGGTAATATGAAAATGTAGTTTAGATGCCCAGAAAGTCGGATCATATCCGTACAACGCATTACAATACGCATCCTTTTGTGCTTTTTTCATCAATTGATTCAGACGTTCAGCGGAAACAAGACCTTTTTTCCGTTCCTCATAAAATTGGGTTTCAAACAGGAAACGGGCATGGATATTCATGAAAAACGCCACACTACGTTGAATTTTATCATCCAGTAATGAGATTTTTTCTTCTTTTGTTTCGGCGTTTTTCACAGCGGCATCGGCTACAATCATTTCTGCGAAAGTAGAAGCTGTTTCGGCTACATTCATTGCATAGTCTTGATTCAAAATTTCTATATCGTTCATCACGAACTGGTGATATCCGTGTCCCAGCTCATGAGCCAATGTTGCTACATTGGAAGGAGTACCTGAATAAGTCATAAAGATACGCGTTTCCTGACTATCGGGAAAACTTGTACAAAAACCTCCCGGACGTTTACCAGGACGATTTTCTGCTTCGATCCAGCGTTCATCGAAGGCCATTTGGGCAAATTCTGCCATTCCGGTACTGAAGCGGCTGAATTGCTCGATGATGATCCTCGCAGCATCATCGTAATCGATCGTCTTGTTATTCTCACCTACTGGGGCATCGAGGTCAAACCAGCTCAATTTTTCAAGTCCGAGCAATTCAGCTTTTCGTTTGAGGTAAGATACAAAAGGGGTTTTGTTATTGGATATTGCCTCCCACATCGCATTTAGTGTTTTCTCGCTCATTCGGTTATACTGGACTGGTTCTTGCAAAACATTTTCCCAATGCCGATGTTTGTATGTCTGAAGGCGAAAACCAGCTAGATGATTGATCGTTTCGCTGAACAAATCCGTTTTCTCCAGCCATGCCTTTTCCAGCTTGTCAAAAGCGGACTTACGTTCGTTTCGATCGGAACTGCTCAATAAGTTAGCCGCCTGTCCGATGGATAACCGTTCTTTTTTTCCGTCTTCTTCCCAATCTATTCCCATTTTCGCCACAATGGCATCATACATTTCACCCCAAGCATGATAACCATCTACCGCCAGATCGTTCAAAAGTATTTCCTGTTCGACCGGCAGTTTGTCCATCGCTTTTCGCCGCCTTTCATCAAGAATGAAGGAGAACGGTGAGAGTGTCGGTTGTTGAAGGAGGCCGTTCCATACATCTGAATCAATTTGTACAAATTTACGATCCAGTATCGTTAAATTCGCAGCATATGCTGCACTGAGTTCGCTTCTTTTACCTACGAGCAGTTTTGCCTTATAGTCATGTACATCCTCAGCCGTCAGGCAACTGACAAATGCCGACACCTCCCCTACTTGTTTGGATACTTTTTCCAATAAGCTTATCATGCTTTCCATGTAAGCCACATCTTCAGGCTCTTCAGGCAACGGAAACCCTTTCACTTGCTGGGAAAGCTGCTGTAAATCCGTTTCCAAAACGGATATGTAGTTTTGAAGCTCGGCCGATTCACTTCCTCCCGGAAAAATAGATTCCAAATCCCAGCGCGGATTATATCTACTATTCATCCAACACCACTCCTTTTTCTCTAGCAAAATAGCAAGAAAGAGGGAGGACAGCACACTCCCTCTTATTTCTACTTGTTATTTCCCTATTTTGGTATTCTATTATACCGCTTTTTTCGTGAGAAGGAAATCACTATGGGGACTGACCCTCACCAACGGTTTTCTGCAGAAGTTTGCAGACTTTGTTGGAAGAGGGTCAGTCCCCGACTTTGCCCGCGATTTTTCTTATTCTTTCATATCTGTTCTGAAGATAAGGTCAAAGGACGCGGACGTACGAGGGATTGGCTGTAAGATAATAAACTGATCCTTTGGAATTTTTGACTTTGTATTGATAACTTTTTCCCACTTTCACTTTGTCGACGATTTCCGGAAACCCGATTCCCTTGTCAATAGTATTCACCATATGGGCGTCACTCCAAGAGGGGCGGTTGTAGTATCGTAAATTATCCACTTTGCTTTCCAACCTGTGGCCGGCGAAAGTCTGTTGATTTTTACTGTTTTTGTTTCCCTGGGCAACTTTTGCTCCTGTACTTGGATCTGCATAGATTTGAACCTTGCCATAGTCTGCCGTCTCGATGATGTAAACCTCCGGCTGGGTTGTGCCTTCAATTCTGTATTCTAATCCACCGAATTTCGCAGGTTTTAACAACCCTTTTTCGTTACCTTTTACAGGAGAAACACCTAATGGATAAACACGCCAGGAATCGGCTTCAGCGGGCAGGATCAGTGTCTGACCGAGTGGGGCACCGTTTGATGATTGCTTTGCCGGAAATACATTAACCGGTTCACTTTCACCTTCAAGTGACTCGGAAGGGAAACTATACTGATAACCTGTAAACCGGCAAAATGCCTTTACAACAGCCTCTGCTAATGCCCTCCAATTTTTTCTCAACTGTTGAATGTCATCGTTCTTCGAATCGGCAAAGCCATATTCTATAATATTCGTTTCTACCTTGCCTGTATTCCTGATCATAAAATAGTAATCTTGGTTCGTATCACCAGGCAATGTTCTCGTATAGATTTCCCTGAGGTTTTGTCCGGACTTCTGTAATTCTTCTCCTATCAATTCCGCCATGTTGCCATCGTTATAGATGGAATGGATGATTTCTGCACCATCCCCTCCCCCAGCATTGATGTGGTTCGAATGGCAATAATCGGCGCCACTCTCCAGTACCAGACGAGTTCTTTCTTCCGGAGTCAGCGTTTGATCTTTTGTTCTAGTGATGGCAACCGGAATACCCAGCTCTTGATATCGTTGAAATTGGTATAATGAGATTTGCAGGTTTAGGTCTTTTTCCTTCCAATACTGATTGGAACCCCCACCTGGATCGTTTCCCCCGTGGCCGGGATCAATGATTAAAATTGGTGCCACTTATCGATCCCTCCTTTTATTTTGATAATCCATTTTGCCTTAGTACATCCCGCTGCTGTTTTCCTTTTTCCGTCACGTAATTGTTCTTGAACCAAGCATAGACAGAAGTAAAGACAGTGAAAATACTGGCTGTTATTTGCTCTGCCATTTCATTGTCGATTGGAAGCGGAGATTTGGAAAACATGACTAGCACCTGATTTACCAGAGCCAAAGCCAGCACGACGGTTCTAATCCATGTTCCTTTGTCCATATCGTCACCTCCTCATAATGGATTGGGAAGCATAAAGCCTCTCCTAATAGTAGAATCAAACCAAGAAACTTCGGACACGGCATCTGTTGCAGGTTGAGCAGGAATCCGCATATACTTGTGTTACAATATGATTAGTTTCACTACTATAATTGCTTGGAGACAGGAGTAAGGTGCCATGAGCTTGATCGGAGGATTGCCTGTACGAATCGACACATTAAACGAGGAAAGCGCTCGGGAAATCTCAGCTTGGAAGTATGAGAAGCCTTATGACTTATATAGTCATGACGAAAGCCCAGCTTTGATCAATGAACTGTTAAACGGTGCTTACTATGGAGCGACGGTAAACGAATCATTGATAGGGTATTTTTGTTATGGAGAAAGCGCGCATGTACCTGCCGGGAAAAAAGAGGGGTTCTATGAGGAAAAAGCTCTTGATATCGGGCTTGGTCTCCGGCCGGATCTGACCGGAAAAGGGTTGGGAGCCAGTTTCTTGACCAGAGGCATGGATTTCGGCATTAAAACCTTTCGACCCTCAAAATTGCGTTTGACTGTGGCGGCTTTCAATCAACGGGCCGTTACTGTATATCAACGTGCGGGCTTCATCATACAAGGCGCTTTTATGAACAACAACATTGAATTTATCGTGATGAGCTGCCATGTGAAAAGGTAGAAAAAACAAAGAGAAAACAGCGGTGGAATAACAATACCTCCACCAAAGAAAAACCGAACGAACTCTAAATGTGTTTAATGCATGCTTCCTATCGATACGGCAAGATACTAGGCATTCCATGAGCACGGCTTCAACTCCCTAAGCAAGCACCAACCGTTTTCTTGCGGGATTTTCAGCTCGTGCTGCTCCTATTGGAGTCTCCGTATCTTGCCTCCGCTATGTTCTCAAGAAGATATAGAACCGTATTTTCTACTGGTCGTAATACGGTTTGTTTTTTCCCAATTAAAAACACCAAACAAATTGGTAACTGTTCGGTGTTTTTGTTTCACTATGCTAATTGTCCCAGCCTCAAAATCCCTGTACCTTTCCTTCTATTTCTCCTGCAAACGGGAGGTTAATCTTGCTATTTCCTCACGAAATTCCGTTATTTTTTCCTCTTCCAGTTGCTCGTCTCCATAACGGACCCGTTGATACAATTCTGTGTCGTCCACCTGTAAATCGATTCGTCGAAACCAGTCCTCTATCGACTCGAACCGTTCTCTTCCCAATCCTAGTTTGGCGGCAAACAATTCAAATTCCAGAAACAATTGACGGACAGTATCATCTAACTGGGGTTTCCGCCTTTTGAAAAGCCGCCATCCGTTTTGCTGGTCTTGATCAGATAAAGATTCATAAGTGACCATTGAGTTATCACTATCAGCGGTCTCCACTTGCACCCGCTTTCGGTATAATTTAAGGATTATCCACACAATGAGGACCACCGCCCCGATTATCACCAACCATTCCAAAAAATGAAAAATCCGATCCACCGTTTCTCCATTAAATTCTTCAGGACGATCGGGCATAGGATCCTCTGCCCCTTGATTTTGTTCCATCGAATTTCCGTCCCGTTCAGTCTTTTTCAGGTCAGGCTCCAAATCAAAAGGACTAAGCAAGGCTGCCATTGCCCCGCCCGCCAAAGAAGACAACAAACCACCGACAAATAAATATATGGATCGGGCGCCATTATAAAGTAAAGCTATTACTATTCCGGCTGCAGCGAAAACACCTATTGTTCCACTTACGATATAAACTCCGAACCCCCGGTCCTTGTCCATGCTGAAAATATTGCGAAGTAAAAATCCACACATGATCAATAAAAATTGAACAAGTCCAATCGCCAAAAAAGTGAAATCAGTGCTTAAGAGCAGGTAAACCGCCAACAGGAAAAAACTTAATCCAAGAATGGCTTTTTCATGCTGATGGTCGGCGTTCTCTTGATGTTTTATAAATCTCCAGCACAGTAAAACACCTGTTAAGACAGCCGCAGGCCAAGGGATATGAAAGACAATCACAGCCATTGCCGCAACCGCAATACTAAGGGTTATGAGGGGAGCCATTACTGCTGTGGCCTGCAAAATCAATAAACCAATAAGCGCTTGGATGCAGACGAGCAATAGATAATGCCAAAACGAATATTCCATACGAAATACCCATAAAAATGGCACCGCCAGCAAATAAATTAACACCGATTCACTTGTGAATTGATAAATACGAGTAATCGTCAGGGCTGTACGATTCATCGGTAAGTCCCCCAACTTTTCATTTTCCCTTCTTCTTCCGATTCTTCCACATAAAACACCGGCATCCCTTGCTTACTCCACTTATCCGCATAGTATTCGCTTGACCCATCCATTTCTCCGAAAAACACAACCGATTTTTGTTTATACATATGGTTATCTACAAAATGAAGCAACGCACCTGAGGTTTCAAGCTTGTAGTTTTTATCCACTCTCGCCAACATCTCCAATGCTTCTTTTAAATGGGTTTTCCCGCTTCCAGCTTCTATCGAAAAGAAACGTTTTCTGCCGGGACGCTGTAAATTGATATAAATTTCAAAAGGATATCCTTTTTGCACGGCGACATGGCATAAATAGGTTACTCGGGAAAGAATTTTCTCCATTGAGGCAGAAAAATACCGGTTGCCGAGTCTGCTTGTTTCCCCCATATTAACGACCATCACCCAGGTGAAATCCAGACTACGTTCATAAACTTTGGTTTGCAGTTTTGCCGATCGTGCAGTCGCTTTCCAATGAATGCGGGAAAAAGAGTCGGAACTGACATAGTCCCGTGCTCCAGCGGCATCCATCGTATCTTCAAAGGGGGAAATCAGCGCGCGCTGGTTCCCTGGCGCTTGTACAAAAATACTTTTCACACCCTGGATGGGCAACGGTTCAGGATAGACAATCAACTCCGTGCGGTAAAAACCATTGAAATTCAAACGAATCGAATCAAAAGCAGTAAGGTGTGGAAATAGGTAATGAAGGTTATGTATTCTCGCTGTCCCTCGTTGTTTCGCCCTGAAAGGGAAGGTGACAGTCGTTTTTCCTTTTCTGGCCATAGAAAAGGGAATCCCGAATTTATGGGATGCTCCCTTTTCTTCACTGATCCCGTTCCCTTCTATCACTTCACTGATTGCGAAATACAGTCTGCCGTTCACTATCGGCAAACGGGAAGGGTTGTTGAATGAAAAGGCGATTTCACTCTCTTCTCCCGGAAACAACCGGATGCTTTTCGCCGGATTTTCGATACCCAAATGATTTCCGATGTTTTTTTCATATAGCCTATTGATAAGCAAGTATGCCGTAATCAGTGCCACTAGCCCGAATAATATGGGACGGTTGAAAATAATGCTGAAAACGAAAATCACGATGACCAGGAACACCATTAATTCATACCCATAGTTCAACTGGTCGCCGATTCTTTTTTCCACCTTCATGATACAGGTTCTCCTGTTTCTACGGGTACATCTATTTGACTAATTATTTCCTCCAGTACTTGGGCAGGCGTTTTGCGAATCGAACCTTCCATGTTCAAAATCAGTCGGTGTTCAAACAGATATGGGGTGAGCAATTTTATATCTGCGGGACTGACATACGCTTTCCCTTTGATCAAGGCATAAGCCTGCCCTGCTTTCATCAATGCCAGTGCCCCCCTGGTACTGATGCCCAATTCGATTTCATGATGTTCACGGGTCCCCCTTACCAGTTTAAGCAGGTAGTCACGCACAGGCTGTGAAACTGTTACTTGTTTCACTTGATTCCGCCAAGCGGTCAACTCTTCAATTCCTATTACCTTCTGCAGTTCAGCAAAGGGTTCAGCTTCCTTATATGTATCAAGGATTGTCTGCTCTTCTTCTAAAGATGGGTAGCCCATATCGATTTTAAATAAAAAACGATCCAACTGGGCTTCCGGTAATTGGAAAGTGCCATGATTGCTTTCCACAGGGTTTTGCGTGGCAATCACTAAAAACGGAACAGGAAGTGTCACCGTTTCGCCATCCACTGTCACCTGCTTTTCTTCCATTGCCTCCAGCAGACTTGATTGCGTTTTCGGTGTAGCACGGTTTATTTCATCGGCAAGTAGAATATTTGCATATACTGGGCCTGTCCGAAGTTCAAATTCCTGCGTCTTCGGATTATAAAATTGGATTCCTGTTACATCGCTGGGCAGTACATCCGGGGTAAATTGAATCCTTTGAAAGTCTCCGGAGATGATTGTCGCAAAGCTTTTGGCAAGCTTTGTTTTCCCAGAACCCGGTACACTCTCGAGTAAAATATGCCCTTCCGCCAATATAGCTGTGAACAGCAGTTCTACTGCCAATTCCTTTCCGATAATTGCTTTTTCGATTTCCTTTTTTGCTGCATTGATTTTTTCTTGTAATGATGACACCATACTTCCCCCTTGGATTGTCTTTTACATATTTTATCATTTTCAAGCAATAATTTGGGATGAATCGACGAAATTTTCATAACATTATTCATCCCTCCTTTTCTCGTTTCTTGGCCATCCCGCATATTCATACTTATAGAGCAGCCATAAACCCGCTGATAAAATAAGACAGGATGTCAGGAAGACTGATTCAAGAAATGATGCAAATTCTATCATTTCCTCCTTCCTGCAACCAGATAGATTTTTGCACAACGCTATCCAGAAATAAAACGGGCCAAGATAAAAGCATAGCGGCCACAATCAAAACCACCAGTGTGAACTGGTGGTTTGCTCTGCGGCTGAAAGCCTCTGTTACCGGCCTCGGCCTGAAAGGCCCACCGAAAGGGTTTCCCGCCTGCACCACATTCACTCACTAATTCTAAAGA
>NZ_VZDQ01000010.1 GCF_009602435.1 Sediminibacillus terrae | reverse complement strand
TGATTATTGCAGTGAAAATGAGCCACTTATGCGGAGTTTTGAGCCAGTCATTGCGGAGGAAAGAGCCGCCCTTTGCGGAATGCAGGGCCACTATAAATAGAAAAAGGAAAAGCCTCCTGTATAATAACCTTGCATGCTAGCAAGCATGACATTATTATACAGGAGGCTTTTTTATGGTTAATTACCTAAAGATTCTGGAACTTCACTTTGAAGAAGTCAGTCAAAGAACGATTAGTTCTAGCACTGGGCACTCAAGGAATACAGTTTCAGATGTCATTCAACGTGCCAAAAAACTTGGCGTGGAAAGCTTGAATGACACCATGACCAATCCATGGCTAGAAGCGTTTCTCTTCCCAGAGAAACAGGCTGTTGAGAAAGGGTACTTCCCAATTGATTGGGAAAGAGTGCATAAGGAACTACAAAAGAAGAATGTGACCCTGTCTCTATTGCATCATGAGTATTCGACAGAGGCACGTGAAGGTGGAAAGATCCCCTATGCCTATCGTACTTTTTGTGAGAACTATGGGAAATATGCGAAAAAGTATAAACTTACCATGCCTATTCGCAGAAAACCTGGTGAAGTGATGGAAGTAGATTGGGCTGGTACTACATTGAAGATTAATGACCGTTCAACAGGAGAAACGATTCCAGCGTATGTTTTTATTGCGACCTTACCCTATAGTCAATTCAGTTATGTTGAAGCCTTTTTAGATATGAAATCAGCTAATTGGCTTATCGCTCATATTCATGCATTGGAGTATTTTAATGGAGTTCCTGAAACAATGGTTCCCGATAATTTAAAAACAGGGGTTACAAAAGCACATCGTCAAGAACCTCTTCTAAATGAAGCTTATCGTGAACTGGCAGATTATTATCGCACTGTCATTGTTCCTAGTCGTGTTAGAAGGCCAAAAGATAAAGCGAGTGTCGAAGGCACTGTTGGATATATTTCCAGGCAGATTATCGCTCCACTAAGAAACTATCATTGTTTTCATCTGGAAGATCTAAATCAGAAAATCTTTGAAAAGCTAGAAGAAATCAACACCATTGAATTTCAAAAGCGACCAGGTTCGCGTAAAAAGGTGTTTGAGGAAGAAGAGAAATCCTACCTTCAACAGCTTCCTCAAACAAGGTATAAACTGGCGGAATGGAGAACAGCTAAAGTTCAACTGAACTACCACATCCAAGTTGAACGAATGTATTACTCCGTTCCATATGATTATGTCCGAGAGAACGTCGATATACGACTAACCAAGGATTTAATTGAAGTTTACTTCAAAGAAGTACGAATTGCATCCCATAAGCGATTGGATGGTGATATTGGCCAGTTATCTACCAACTCTGACCATATGCCGGATAATCACCGGTTATATTTAGACCACAATCCTGAAAATAACCGTAAGTGGGCAGAAACAATTGGACCATCAATGACTAAATTTGTCTCTTCTATCTTGGAGATAAATGTGGAGAAAAAAGCATTAAATAGCCTCAGCACACTGAGGAATACAGCTAAAAAATACACAAATGAAGAAATAGAAAAAGCAGCAGAAACCTTACTTGAAATTTCAACAAACCCAACGGTTTCTGTTTTTAAAAGTGTCCTAGAAAGAAATAAGAAGAGAAAACAAAATAAGAAAGCGAATAATAGTAGGCCTCGCACTACATCAGATGACTATGGATTTGTCCGTGGAGCAAAATACTTTGGGAGGGAAACTAAATAATGAATCAAGAAACTTTACGTAAATTAATAGAAATGAAGATGGGTGCAATGGCGGAATTATATCAGCAGCAAAAGCAGAATAATGATTATAGGGACATGGATTTTGATGATAGATTCAACCTCCTGGTAGATTATGAATATGATAGACGTAAATCGAATCGACTTGAACGACTAATTAAACAGGCGACACTCAGTGAACCAACTGCAGCCATAGAAGATATCGAATATCATCCGGATCGTAATCTAGACAAGAATCAAATACTAGAGTTAGCAACAGGAAATTACATTCAGAATCACCATAACCTCATTTTAATGGGTGCATCCGGGAACGGAAAAACATGGATATCCAATGCCTTTGGGGTACATGCTTGTCGCCAATTTTATAAAGTGAAATATATAAGGTTACCAGAGTTACTGGATGAATTAGCTGTAGCAAAGTATGAAGCAGATGGCAGCTTCCGTAAGTTAATTCAGAAGTACAAAAAGATTGATTTATTAATCCTGGATGAGTGGCTACTAACAGAGCTCTCAGAGGAGAATGTACTACATGTGTTGGAGATTATTGAAGCAAGGCTCAAAAGAGCCTCTACTATTTTCTGTTCCCAGTTTTCACCAGAGGGATGGCATTCAAAACTAGGACAGGCACAAATAGCAGATGCGATTCTTGACAGAATCGTCCATGATTCATATAAGATTCTAGTTGATGGTGAAGTTTCGATGCGGGAACGTCATGGATTGAGGGTATCAAAATGATTCCACTAGAAGTTGAAAATCGTATAGCTAGATATTTTCTTCATAGGTATTTACCTGATGAGGTTCAGCAGGCTCTAGAGGAAAAACTATTACCCTCCTGCATTTGGAACGACGAAGAGGATATAGATGAGGAGGAACTAGTTCGCTGGGCTATTGAGATTATTGATAAGGAATTAAGAGATAAGAGATTTAAATAATAATATAAACAACCATTGGAGCCAGTGAAGTTCCAGTGGTTGTTTATATTATTAACTACTTTCATCAAAGTGGCTCTCACCCCCGCACTTAATGGCTCAGTTGACCGCAAACAGTGGCTCAAATCTCCACACTAATGGCTCAATCTCTCCGCAATACTCA
>NZ_VZDQ01000009.1 GCF_009602435.1 Sediminibacillus terrae | reverse complement strand
AGACCTGGCCTTCTTCCAATTGGCCCATCGGTCTTAAAGCGCCATTCCCTCGATTGTCATAGACTGTGGTAGTGTCGGTCACTTTAAAATAACCCGCTTCCGAGCCATCCCACGGATTCACGCTTTGAACGGTTACCTTATTAAGAGACTTTGTATCAACTTTCTTTTCTTCTTCCTGGGTTAATGCCGTCCCAGATTGCTCTTCCTCCTGAACAGGGTCAACAGCTTCTTCTTCAGAACTTGCGCCATCCTGTTTTTCTGCATCTTTGGAAGGCTCTGCCTCTGTTGTTCCATTGTCTACAACAGAAGTATCATCTTCCCTTTCTCCCGACGCAGCTTTATCAGAGGACGCTTCAGTCTCCTTGGTTATACTGGTGTTTTCCTCGCCTTCCACTGTTTCAGAAAGCTCTGCATCTGCCGTTCCCTCTACAGCAGAACTTTCGATATCGGACAGGTGAAATGCCACATTTCCTAAGTAAATGACAGGATGCCCATTACTTTCCTCGTACACAGGGTAATCCGTTTCATTAAGAATGGTACCTGAAGGGCTTCCTTCGCCAGCCTCTTTGTATAGAGTGGTTCCCTTTGCCAATACTTGCGTGTCAGCAGTTTCAAACTCAAACAATCCGGATACATTTTCATTTGACTCAACTTTTACTAGCGCTTCCTTGGGGATAAGTTTGTTGGTATTACCATACTGAATACTAACCCCATTTTCGTTTTCATAACCATAGAAATAGGTTGAATCTTTAATAGAAAATCCACCTATTGTCAAATTTCCCGTGGTCCTGAATAGCTCTATTGTTCCCAAATCTTGACTTTCCGGATTAGTTTCAGCTGTCACAGAAAAAGGAATAGTTAGAATAAATAAAAACAAAGAAATGAGAAAGAACTGACCTCTAAATATATTTTTTACCATTAAATACTCCTTCCTCTAGTTGTAGTTAGACTATTATTAATAGTCTGCTATTATTATATATCGGCATATAGCTAAAAACAATAAAATTCTTCCATTAAATAGGTGTGAGAGTTCCGCTCTCACACCTATTTAAATTACTAAATTATAGATGAAAAGTTGTTACAATTTCTGCATCTTTTTCCTGTGCTTCAATCACAATTGCATGTGTTTTCGTAGGTTCTTTGCCGTTATCAAGGTGCCAACCTAATATCTCAGGACTTGTCTGACCATTAACATCTTTTATAGAAAACTTACTTGAACTGCTGATTTCCATTGATGCCACTTCTTTGCCATCAATCAACAACCTGATTTGATTCCCATTAATTTGTGGAACTACTCCCTCTGCTAAATTCCAAAGTAATTTGTAGTTGTTTTCCTTACTAGATTTAATAGTATCCGTAACTGTTACTGCCTGTGAATTTTTATTGTATTTCAAATTTCTGTTATGTTCTACATCCTCATACCTTCTATTAACACCGGTAACACTACTCAAGTTGTCATCTATATAGAAATCTGTAAGGTAAGTGGAATCATACTTGCCATCAGTTCTTGGCAACCCAGCATCATTAACTATAAGTGTATTATGTGCATATGAAGAATATCCAAATTCGGTAAATGGCAAATCATAGTCATATCCATTTGGTCCCGCTTCAGTAATAAGGTCGTGACCTTTTGTATAAATCCAAACACTTAAATCATCTGAGTGTTTGTGATAATCCGTATGGTAGGCAGCAGTAAAATGGATATAGGTTGCATCTTTACCTTTTTCCCAGTCATCTCGGAATATGGCATACCCAGCATCTTTATAAACTTCACTGGTTTTTTCAGGTCTTAACCCTTCTCTACCTTGCGTTAAGGAATACCTATAGAATGGATTGTCTTCCCATAAGTTAGTAGGTGGCTTTACATTTTTAAATGTATCTCCTATTAAAGGTAGAGTTCCATCCGGCTTAATAACCCACACGTAATAGTTCGCCATTCTATTATACAGCTTATCGTAATATTCATATTGATTTAAATCATTAAGTGCTGAAAAAAAGTCTCTATATCTCTTTACAGATTTAGCTATTGTCAAATGATACCCTGGTGAATGCTCTAAATGGACTCCCTCTCTAGAAACAATATGATTAAAGTAATCTTTCAACCTAGTTTTTCCAACTACAGAATACAATTGTTCCTTCGAAAATTCATTAAAGTAGTCGCCGAACGCTATTAATGCTTCATCTTGAAACATTCCATGATTAGTATGTGTTGTATGAAAAGCATCACTTACTAACAAGTCGGCGTGTTCTGACATGCTAACAAACAATAACCTAACTTGTTCTTTATTCAAAATACTTTTGGCTGTATCAAAAAAGTTTATCCAAGTTACCAATCTACGAGCAGATGCTTCATCGTGCCAGGATAACTCATGACGAGAATTTCCATACGGATTATTGGAAATCCAGTCCTCAATAATCTCAAAACCTTTTTGAATATATTCCTTGTTATGATTTTCTTTATAAGCTGCAACTAAATCATTAAGAAAGAATTGTGCATGTAGAGCTCGATAGTATGAACGAGACATCTCTTCTCCCATTAAAGGACTTTCTCCCCACGGGATTCCATTAGAAAAATCAAATGTTCCATAACTAGAAATAGTAAAAATATCATTAAGCATATTATTTGCTATAGAAATATAATTTTCATTTGGATTTGTGTAAAATAATTTAACACGACTAGCTGAATCTGAATTACCCTTCACTTTATATTCTTCAATTAATTCATCCAAGCTTTTTAATTTATATTCAATCACTTCCGACTTTTTAACAAATCCTACTCTGCCCAAGTAGATGATTCTCCACCAGTTCCCGTAATCCTCGGCAATTGGATAAATAACTCCCTTCTCTAATTCTCCGAATGGAACCAATTCACCTGATGAATTATCTACTACAGAGTTATTATTAAGAACTAGAAATTTTTTTTCTGAATTAACATAGTTTTTGTTTATATTTCTCATTTCTTTCTTTGTTGCATATCCGGTGTTAGATTTTCGCACATACCCAAAGGAATCCCCAAAATTAATACGCCACCAATTCCCATAATCAGTTGCGATTGGAAATACTTGACCTTTATCAAGCTCTCCGATTTTCATGAGGTAACCTTTCTCATTTTCATAAACTGGTAAATCATCCTTATAAACTCGGAAATAGTTATCACCATTTTTAAACTCTGCTTTAACACTATCTTTGTGTACATAACCCACTTGATCAGAATAAAGGACTCGCCACCAGTTCCCGTAATCTGTCGCAATCGGAAACTTTTCCCCTTTTTCAATTTTT
>NZ_VZDQ01000008.1 GCF_009602435.1 Sediminibacillus terrae | reverse complement strand
CGCTAAGTCATTTCGATCATATAAATCCCTTAGTTGTTCCAATTTCATGGAAAAAGTGGATGTCCCCTTGGAATGTTTTTTTTCTTGTTATCCTGTTTCCTTTTCCACATATGAACCTCCACTATGTAATGAACTAGTAGTCTTAGTATGTGGAAAATATTCCAGAATATGTGAGAGAGGATTTTGGCATAAAAAAGCACCCCCATTTGTTATTGAGGGGCAGTCCAAGATAAGAGAGATTTTTTATATTGTTTCTCTATCTAAATGTTTAATTATGTTGTTTATAAAGGTGATTTTCTCCTTAATAATTCTTTAAAGTTCAGGATTTTCACATAGAAGCATTTCTTCCTTTAGTTTCTCAATATGACTACTAAACAATTGTAACTCGGAGTAATATTTCCCTTCATGGATATTATGAAGGAGAATAGATAAATTAAAACGGTTTTAACAAAAGTTTTGAATTAACCTCTCAGACATTTTTATTTTAATCTTTTTCATTGTTTAGTAATTTATTCTCCTTGTCTTACTGTTTTAAATATTTATAAATAAATTATTTGAATTAGCAACTAAGTTTATCTAACTCCAGTTTCAATCATATAAACCCCTGTTTTCTAAGAGAAAATTTACTGTAACATTTTTTATAGAATTAGCAGATAATGTATAATCTTTTAATTGTTGTGGTTTAACCCTATCATGGAAAAGTATATTTTTTAGACTATATACGTCAATTTCCTTATCAATTCCATTTTGATAAGTGGACCTTATTTCTGCTTCAATCTGTTTTGTTACCAATTCTTCTATTTTTTTTGAGGAAAGGTGTTCTTCCAAATCTGTTAATGTTCCTTTTGCATCAACATGTATGTTGAAATGGAATTTTTCTCCATCCCTAACTACATTTATTTTTACAGAAGGTGACGTTATTCTTACAACACCCTTAATTTTATTATCTTCAATAATATCTACTGGTGTATTTTTAATGTTTTTTTGCGTCCATCTGAGACCAGTAAGCTCTTCATATGACAACCATTCTTTATACTTTCCTTCACTTACAGGAAAAGCACCATTTATTTTTAAGGTGCTTTTAGTTTTTGGTTCTGTAACAGATTCCTTCCAATCTGTTTCGTTAATAGAAATAGAAGGCAGCAAAGCTGTTCCTCCTGGTTCATTATAAATCGAAATAAATTTATGCAAACGCATCGGTTTTATATAAGAATATTGATAATATGTATCTGTTGGCTTATACAAGATCGTGTATAATGGTGGCAGTTGAAAAAAGCCAGTTGAGCTAAGTATTTTTTCAATTGACTCTTTTGTTCCGAACATCCATGGTGTATAACGAAATTCTCCATTTTTCTTTAAGGATTCCTCCACTTTTTTTATACCTTTTTCCAAAACAGACTCTGAATAGATAATTGCTCCTATATGTGACCAGTTCATAGTTTGTTGGGATGTTCGATATAAATCGAAGATAGCATCATTAATAGTACGACCTGAACCAGTGCCTATATATAATGGCACGGGTTGTCCCGATTTGCCACCTTCCGTTTTAGCTACATTGGAAAAATCAAGTAATTGAACATACATTATATATTTTTCATCTTTATAGTCAATTCCTATTGTTGTGACGTAATTCACTTCACCAATTTCGTGTTCATCCCAGCATCCTGTTAAAATCAATAATACGAATGCTATCATCAGCAGGACGATTAATTGTTTCATTTTTTTTCATCTCCCTGACGGTCAGTATCATTTGTGTCAAGGATTCTTGCGCGTTCATTTTGTTGGTCAACAGGATATTTCAGTAAAGATTTAGAGAAATCGTTTTTTACATATGGTGAGACTGGACTTAGATAAGGAATACCAAAAGATTCTAGCTTAGCAAGATAGCCAAGTGTTAAATAGATACTAATAAAAAAACCAAACATTCCTAGAACAGAAGAAAGAAGAATTGAAAAGAGTCGTATGATTAAAACTGTACCATAAAGAACCTGACTACCTAGTGTAAAGGTTGATATAACTGTAATTGCAGTAATAACCAACATAGTTGGAGACGTTAAACCTGCTCTAATTGCTGCATCACCTATGATTAATCCACCTACAACTGCTACAGTTTGCCCCACCGCTTTTGGCAATCTGACACCAGCCTCGCGAAATAATTCGAATAAACTAATCATTAATATTACTTCAACTACTGTATTAAAAGGTATACCTAGTCTAGAAGATGATATTGTTGCAAGTAACGGAAGTGGAATTTGGTCTACATTAAATGCAGATAACGATACCCAAAAAGCTGGTAAAAATAAGGACAACATCAACCCCAAAAGTCTAAGTAAAAGCTCAAAAGAAGCATAGAAATAAGGTGTATGTTCATCCTCTGCAGTATGGAGAATCACTCCTAAATTTGCTGGTGCAACTAAAACATTAGGAACATTATCAATAAAAATAGCAAATCTGCCTCTAACTAGACTACTGACAACACCATCTGGTCGAGAGACAGATCGCATTAATGGAAAAAGAGAGTAATTAGAACCACCAAGGAGTGCTAGTAATTGGTTGTCGCTGTTTACAATATCTATATCTATATTTTTTAAACGATGTGTAACTTCCTTAATTACTTTTTTATTTTGTATATCCGTTATGTATACTAATCGAACTTGCGTTTGACTTCTTTTACCAAGGGTAAAAGACTTTGTTACAAAAGAATTCGATTTAAGCCGTTTTCGCACTAAAGCAATGTTTGTACTTAAATCTTCAACAAAAGCGTCTCTTGGACCACGCAAAGATACCTCGGTATGAGATTCCTCTGGTGATCGTTTTGGTGGACTGGATGTATTAAAGAAATATAAAGTTTCAGTAATCAGTATTGCTGTATAGCCATTGAAAACTTTTTCTTGAAGCGTATTATCAACATTTATTTCATGCTTACGCAATGTAATGCGTTCGGAACAATTTATATTATCAACACCTTTTAATCCATCACGGTAATATTTGTTTTGAATGTCTGGAAGTATACTATTTATTAATAATTTATGTTCAATTAACCCATTGCAGTAAATAATAAGTATTTGTTCCTTATTATTATTTCCATATAGGTGTTGTTTCTCAACCGATACATCTGTTGAATGTCGGAAAAGATTCTTAATATACCGTTCATCTATTTGATAATTATCCCTTTTCATTTGTAGACACCCTGTTCGTTGAAGTTTTAATTAAAAAGGCAATAAAAACTGTGATAAAAACACCAAAAAAGATACTTCCAATGTAATAAAATCGTGATAAAAAGGTGAAGAATTCTTCATTTGAAATAGGTAATGTAATGACAATTAGATAGATAACACAAATAAAGGCTTGAATATAAAAACGCTGTTTTTTCTTCTTAATGTCAAAGGGCAATGTAATCATATATAAAATCATGCTTATATGGATAAAAGCACCAGATAACCATTGATAAATGGAAAAAAAATCGAGATGATTGAAATAATTACCTATCCCTAAGATACGCCACTGAAAAAAGGCAGGATATCTCAATTTCCCTGCTTCCTCTACTCCAAAAGTTGAGATACTGCCAAGTAGTGGTCCGACAGTTAGAATGGATAAAAAAATGATGAGAAGTAAAATGTGTAAAAACTTCAGTTCTCTATCGACGCGATGCTGTAAAAATATCAGTAAAATTAATTCAATGGCTGAACCAAATGCAAAAAGTGAACCATGAATCACTTCCTTCCACCCATTCTCCACTAATACAGGCGTAATAAGTGTAAAGTTTTTATCAGGAATGGTACCAATTGCGACAAACAAACCAAAAATAATAACGAATGGAAGTACAACACCTGCACAAATGGCAATTACATTTATCTTACCGTATGAAATATAAATGGATGCGGTTAGAATGAATAAAGATACCACTACTACCGGTGTATTAAACAAAAAAGTTTCATTTATCCATAATACCGTTTCTTTTAAAGTAATAAAACCAGTTATAGTTAAATAAATGAACAATAAAAAAGCAATTACTCGACTAAGCAGTCTGGAATATGTAGATGATATCCATTCAAAAATAGATACTGATTGAAATTTCCTTGTAACATACAATAATAATAAGGAGAACAAAAGGGTTAATATATAACCAATAATTACACTTATCCATGCATCACGACCTGCAGCATTAATTAAGAACGGGATAACAATGACATGATTAGTTAACCCCATACTTAATATAAAAATCGTAAAAAGCTGTGTGATGTTGATTTTTGTCATCAAAAAACTCCCTATAAAATCCATTTATAATATTATATTGGCTAAATTACTTCATACTATTCGCATTATCCGATTTTTAATAAATATTATATAATGATATTTTTTGGAAAGTCACACATTTCAAAAACGAATGTTTTTGAGACGTTTTTACTATGAATATTAAATAGCTCAAAGCCATAAGAAATATTGTCTTTAAAGATTGCTCAAAATCTATGTTTCATATACCACCCTTTATGATATAATTATATTGAAAAGGTGGTATTTTTTTATGAGTCAGTACATTTATGGTTATGCTCGAGTAAGTACTCGTCAGCAAGATTTAGCACGGCAATTAGATTTATTAGAAAAATATAATTGTAATGAAATTCTTACAGAAAAAATGACAGGAACAAAATCAAACCGACCAGAGCTAAATCGTCTAAAAGACAAATTGAGACCTGGGGATATTGTTGTAGTAGAAAGTTTTTCAAGATTAGGTAGAAGCACAAAAGACTTAATCGATCTAGTTAATTACTTTGAAGAGAAAAATGTAAAATTAATCAGTGTGAAAGAAAATTTTGATGCTACCACCCCGCAAGGGAGGTTAATGATGACTGTTTTTCAAGCTTTTAGCCAGTTCGAACGAGATTTGATTGTTGAACGAACTAAAGAGGGGCTAAAAAGTGCTAGAGCAAGAGGAAGAAAAGGAGGACGACCAAAAGTAGGAACTAAAGATATTACAAAAGCCATTAATCTTTATAATACTAGAGAATACAGCGTTAAAGAAATTGTAGAAATGACTGGTATAAGTAGAGCCACTCTATATCGATATTTAAACAATGACAACAATTAGAGGAACTAATAGCATTAGCTTCATTAATTAAAAGGAGCTGTTTCTATATGGGAAAAGAACTTCCATCATTGACTTCGTATTCAGAAGAGCAGAGACAAATAGCTATGGAAAAATACAGGTTAATTGAGCCATATATTAACCGTGAGAAAAACTTGAAAGCTATTGCTGAGGAATCTGGTGTTTCAAAACGTACACTTCACTATTGGGTTAGTAAGTATCAGCAATTTGGATTAATTGGATTGATTCGAAAGAGTCGAACAGATTCTGGAATATTTAAAGTGGAAAATGAAGTACAAGAAGAGATTAAGAATTTAATACTTAGTCACAAAAGAAATTCAGTCACTTCTATTCATAGGAAGATTTGTGAGACATGCAAAAAGAATAATTGGAAGCAACCCAGTTACTATCAGGTTTATGCTATTTCAAAGTCTTTATCACAAGGACTAAAAAAACTAGCTTATGAAGGAAAAAAAGAATATCAAAACACTTATGATTTAATTCACCGACGAGAGGCTAGTTATCCTAATCAAATTTGGCAAGCTGATCATACCCCATTAGATATAATTGTTTTAAATGAAAAGGGAAAACCGGAAAGACCTTGGCTAACAATTATTTTAGATGACTATAGTCGAGCAGTTGCTGGATATTTTTTAACTTTTCAAGACCCGTCTGCTATACAAACATCTTTAGTTTTGCACCAAGCAATATGGAGAAAAAGAAACCCCGATTGGCAAATATGTGGTATCCCTGAAAAGTTTTATACAGATCATGGAAGTGACTTTACCTCCAATCATTTGGAACAAGTAGCAATTGATTTAAAAATTAATCTTGTTTTTTCTACAGTAGGAGTTCCAAGAGGGCGTGGG
This sequence comes from Sediminibacillus terrae, assembly GCF_009602435.1. Lineage (GTDB taxonomy): Bacteria > Bacillota > Bacilli > Bacillales > Amphibacillaceae > Sediminibacillus > Sediminibacillus terrae. Next base: position 1,090 of record NZ_VZDQ01000008.1, on the reverse strand, counting down.
AAAATTGAAAGATTCTTTTTAACTATTAATCAGTTGTTTCTACAAGATTTACCTGGATATATTGGAAATCAGCACAGCCCTGCTCTTCTTACTCTTAAAGAACTTGATGATAAATTATCAAATTTCATTATATATAATTATCATCATAGGGTTCACGGTACAACAAAAAAAGAACCCATCAAAGCTTGGAATAATTCTGGATTCCTCCCCAATATGCCAGATAGTTTGGAAAGCCTAGATTTATTATTGTTAAATGTAGCAAAACCGAGGAAGGTTCATTCGGATGGTATTCACTTCCAAGGTTTAAGGTATATAGATACAAATCTAGCTGCATATATTGGTGAAACAGTCATTATTCGTTATGATCCAAGGGATATTGCAGAGATTCGAGTGTTCTATCAAGACAAATACTTATGTACTGCTATTTCCCCTGAGATATCTGATTACCAAGTAGATTTAAAAGATATTGTTTCCGCACGAAATAAGGTGCGTAAAAATCTCAATAAGCAAATTGATACCAGAAGAACTGTTGCAGAAGAAATTGCTTTATCACAGCAAAAAGATTTGGAGAACAAGTCGAATAAATCTGATTCTAAAAAGTCAAAACTCAAGAGGTATTTCAATGAATAAATCACAGAAGTTTATTGAAACAAAAGAGTATAAAAGATTTGCAGAGTTTTGTGATGCTTGTATCAAATATAAATATATAGGAATTTGTTACGGACTACCGGGAGTAGGAAAAACGTTATCCTCAAGATATTATTCAAACTGGGATTATATCGAAAAACAAATAGATTATAAATATAAGAAAAAAATTGGTTTAGATACAGATGAAAGGATTCTTAAAGCTAGAACAATTTTTTATACAGCGCCAGCAATACGTGCTACTAAAATGACTGACGAAATTAGTATTATTGGTGGTAAAATGGGTATGACTAAAGCTATTTATAAGGTAAATAACGGAGGGGAAGAAGAATATTCTACTGATACTTATGAAGATATTGATCTTATAATTGTTGACGAAATAGATCGATTAAAAGTGCAAAATTTGGAACAACTAAGGGATTTATATGATCGAAATGACTTAGCA
>NZ_VZDQ01000007.1 GCF_009602435.1 Sediminibacillus terrae | reverse complement strand
ATGATATTGATCGGAATGCCTGGAATTGAGAAAAGATTAGCTCGATATCCTCAACTTTATTCCAGAATTGGATTTGCCCATGAGTTTGATAAACTCAGTAAAGATGAAGCTCATCATATTTTGGAGTATAAATGGGAAGAGTTAGGACTTTCTATAAAACTTGAAGATTTTTCTGATTACGAAGCAATAACTAGTATTATTAAGATTACTGGAGGAAACTTCAGGCTTATACAAAGACTCTTCACCCAGATTGAAAGGATACTTGAAATTAATAATCTTGAAACCATTACAACAGAAGTTGTTGAAGCTGCACGAGACAGTTTAGTTATCGGAATCAAGTAATTATTAAAATCTATCTTTTACATGAAGATAGATTTTTATATTTCATCTCGTGCAAAATAGTACTTAAAATATGCGCAAAATACCGTTCAAAGTGACACCACCAGGCAATGCAATGAAACCATCTGCATACTCTGCCATTAAGGCTTTTCTTTCATGCATTGTTTTGACGACATGTAGTTCGGAAAGTTGTTGATGAGCAATTTCAACATTTTTCAACCGCTCAGGTATCACTCCTATCACTTTCCCTCCTGCCTCCATAACAGAATCCGCAACTGCTCCCATACAACCGACTGTTGCTCCTCCATAAACAAGATCCAAGCCATTATCCACCAGTACTTCCCCCAGTTTCTTGGCCTCTTCCATATAAATCGGGTCTATCCCCCTGCTCGAACCACAGTAAACTGCAATTGCTTTCATATCCATCTTCCTCACCGATAAATTTAGTGGGTTAGGTATAACACTACCCTATAAGAATTTCTCACCAACACCACCTATGGCAAGATAGCTTAGTTCAAGGTTAAGTTGACAAGGCCACGAGTTGTGACCTCCTATCCTAGACAGCAGATACTTCAGGCATCACTTGGCGCATTAGTATGTCTTTTGACTTGCTGACATCTTAGTTAACATTGCCATCGAACATCCTGCCAGTAATGTTTTGCTTCCTTTTTCGAATCATTTCCTTGACCAACTCCTGATTCGGGCCGCCCATCACCCTCCTTTTTTCTACAAAACAGGAGGGGTCCACTATTTCACGCCAATCTTCGTCTTTGAGCTGAACGCCTTCAAGCCAATTATTCACTGTATCTACCGGGATTTCATATAACTCTAACTCTGCAGCATCTGCTTTTTGGGCAATGATACTGGCATGATGATGTGCTTTTCGAAAAGAGAAGCCATAATCACGGGCCAGGACATCAGCAAGCTCGGTGATCGTAATCATATTTTCCCTTGCCTGTTGAAACGCCCTTTCCCTATTAAACTCCATTGTAAGAACGACAGCCCGCATCAGACGGAGCACCCGTATCCCTTTACGATACCCTTCATACAAGTGCGGTTGTAAATCGTCTTCGGTATCATTGATATCGCCATAAGGGGTGTTATGAATCATGTGGATGACAGTCATGCCTTCACCAGCTGCACTACTTGCCAAGGCTCTTGAATGTTCGATTGAAACGGGATTGCGTTTTTGCGGCATTATACTGCTGATTTGAACATAGGCATCGGACACTCTTATTAATCCTACTTCCTTAGATGCCATCCGGAGAAATTCTTGAATCCATCTCCCCATGTTTGTCATCAAACTAATCAAAGCTTGAGCAGCTTCAATTAAATAATCGGCTGTGCCTATCGCATCGTAAGAGTTTTCGACTACTCCATCAAATCCCAGTAATTCAGCTACCCGATCACGGTTAATCGGAAAGCCTGATGTCGTTATAGCTGCAGCACCCATAGGAGACTGGTTGACCGTTTGATAAGCATTCTTTAATCGTTTGATGTCTCTGTCTAAATTATCCGTAACCGCCACCAAATAATGGGCGAATGTAGTTGGCTGGGCAGGCTGTGTATGTGTGTGCGCAGGCATGATGGAGTCGATATGTCTTTCTGCCTGATACAGCAACGCTTCCTTCAAGTTTTCGGCTTCCCGGAGAGCGGATATGATATAATCCCTTATGACAATGCGATACATTGCTTCTCCCATATCATTTCGGCTTTTGGCAATATGCATTTTCCCGGCAAGCTCATCACCGATAATCTTACCGATTCTCGACTCTACCAGGAAGAACAAATCTTCAAATTCGGTTGTGTAATTCAGACCGGAAGTTTCCGTTTTCTCTACTTCTTTTACACCTTTCAGAATCAGATTTGCTTCCTGTTCTGAAATGATATGTTGTTCAGCAAGCATGGTGGTATGTGCTTTGTGAATCATGAACATGGCTTCGAATAAATGCTCTTTTTGCTCATAGAACACATGCTTCAATAAAGCTTCTGCGTATGTCTTTCCGGGGAATTGCTGACCATCTATCGCCTCAAATTTTTCTTTCAAAGAACTCATATCAAAACACCCCAATGATTTCATTATTAAACAACGCCGTTTTTAGTGCGGTTTTCTTAAAGTGTATTTTCAGACTTCACGCCGAAAAACTTGTAGGAAACAAACAGAACGATCGCAATCAACCCTACTTGAATCATTCCATATGCAGCTGCCTGCCCCAAATTGAACATTCGCAGCTGATTCATAATTTCAATGGATATCGGTCTGTTTCCCAGCGTATATAAAAGCACCGAAGTAGGGAACTCTCCCACTGCCTGCACAAAGGCAAGAAGTGAACCGCTCAATACTCCCGGCATGATATAAGGGAGAACAACCCTGCGAAAGGTATAGAACCATTTTGCCCCCAGGTTTTGAGCAGCCTCCTCGATGGAATCATCCATTTGTTCAAGAACAGCGTTCGTAGAGCGTACTACCAGCGGGATGAACCGCACAAAGTAAGCCAATGGCAAAATCCAAAAGGTTCCTACGAGAACCTTTCCGAATGAGAAGGCAGACGGCTCATTGAATGCAAGAATCAAATTCATCCCGACAACCGTTGCCGGCAAAGCCCATGGAATCATGACCAGAATATCCAACAAATTTTTCCCGATAAATGTCCGTTTAACAAGCGCATAGGAGGTGATGATGCCAAATACAAAAACTCCGCCACATGCGATTGCAGCCATGATCAAACTGTTCCGGACCGGGTCCCAAATATTTGTATCTTCAAACAGCAAACGAAAGTTTTCAAAACTGAATGCCTGCGGGTATGTCTGCCAAGTCCATGCCCCTTCTGGCACGAGTGACAACACAAGCAGAGTGACATGAGGAAGCAATAATACAATCATCGCAATGATCCCTAACGATACCATCGACCACTTCAGAAGCGGATTGCTTACTTCACTACGGTGGGCACCAATTCCCTTGCTGGCCATTCGATAGTCTTTTCTATTTTGAAACCAGCGCATAAATAAAAGAAAAGCAATCGATACTACCGATAAAATCACAGATTGGGTGGCAGCCATGTCTAAATCTCCATTTGTCTTAGAAAAATAGATTTGCAGACTTAGCACCCGGAATCCGCCGGCTAGTAAATATGGTGCACTGAACGAGGCCATCGACACCATAAATACAAGCAAAGAGGCAGCAACCAATCCCGGCGTCAATAAAGGAAATGTCACCTTCCAAAACACACTGAGTCGACTCGAACCCAAATTATAAGCCGCTTCTTCCAAAGAGGGATCGATATTATTCAATGCAGAGGAAGTCGTCATATAAAAATACGGATACATGGTGTAGGCATGTACCAATAAAATGCCAGATATACCACCGATGCTGAACGGAACCTCCGACAGATGAAATAAATCCTTTAGTGCGTTCGGCACCAACCCCGCTTCCCCGTACAGAAACATAAAGGCCATGACACCCACCAGGGATGGCAGGACAATCGGCATGATTGCTATGTTCGAGAAGAATTGTCGGCCTGGAAAATCATATCGATTAAAAATATAAGCCAAAGGAATACCGATCAGCGCACTGAAAAAAACAGATAGCAACGATATATAGACGGAATTCCACAATGCTTCAAGATTGGAAGCAGCTTTCGACCCAAAAAAATCACCATAATTTTGCAAGGAAAATGCACCGTTTTTCTTGAAACTCTCAATCAATGTTTCAATGGATGGATATAACACATATCCAACCAGAACTAATACAATGGGAATCAATAAAAGGATGGTTCTTTTTCTTTCAGCATTCAACATATGTACTCTCTCACTCCCCCGCCTTTGGAATCACTCTGATTTGATTTTGAGGTAGCTGGAAGCTAACTGAAGTACCTTCTTTCAGATAAGTACTCGGTCCATGGTTTAAATCGGTAGCCCTGATCTGAGCACCGTTTTCCATTTCAATATAGGTATGCACGGAAGCTCCCGTGAATTGGACTAGTGAGACTTTTCCTTTGAACACATTATTTCCATCGACAGAGTCTTTCAGGATTCGTACTGCTTCCGGGCGGATAGACATGACCAGCTCTTCTCCCTCAGCATAAGAAGCGATATTTTCTTCGGTGTGGTCCACATAGATGGACTTGTCAAAATCCGCAGATTGAAAAACAGCGGTTCCTTCCTCCTCTTTGTCCGGTTTGATTGAAAACAGGTTTGTCTCTCCTATAAAAGCTGCTACAAAGTCATTGACCGGCTTATTATAGATTTCAGAAGGGGTTCCAACCTGCTGGCATTCGCCAAAATTGAAAACGGCAATTCTGTCAGACATTGTCAGGGCTTCCACCTGGTCATGTGTGACATAAATAGTAGTGATACCATACTCACGTTGCAGCCGTAAAATCTCATTTCTCATTTCGTCTCTCAACCTGGCGTCCAAATTGCTTAATGGTTCATCCAATAGCAGGATATCCGGTTCAATGACAAGCGCACGGGCCAAAGCAACACGCTGCTGCTGACCACCACTCAACTGGCTTACCTGACGATCGATATACTGACCAAGGCGGACTTTGTTCAATACATCCTCTACACGGCTTCTGGTTTCCTTCTTGTCTGTCTTTCTGACTTTTAACCCAAAGGCTACATTCTCATAGACTGTCATATGCGGAAAAAGAGCATAGTTTTGAAATACCATTCCGGTATTTCTTTTTTCCGGCGGCACTGTTGTCATATCTTTCTCATTAAACTTCACTTTTCCTTCGGTAGGATAATAGAATCCGGCTATCATGCGAAGTGTTGTTGTTTTGCCGCAGCCGCTGGGTCCGAGGAATGTAAAAAACTCGCCTTCTTTTATCTTTAAATCCAGTTCTTTTACTGCCGTTACATTACCAAATCGCTTTGTTATCGTAGACAAATTCACCGTTGACATCGAAAACCAACTCCTCTAATTCAGGAAAACCAAGCCATGGCAGTTGCATCGCCACGGCTTCGTTTCCCTATTGTTAATCCGTCTCCTCATTGGTGGATAGAGGTTCTATTCTTCTTCACTTTTGTCTTTTTCTGTGTTTTTAATGTTATTATCCCAATATTCCATCCATTCCGGAGATTTTTCCTGGAACGTACCCCAGTCAATTTCCATCGGCTTGATTTCCGTTTCGGTTATCCATTCCGGAAGGTCTTCTACATCCTCCCTAGTCGGGATCCGATAATATTTCTCTGCGAGTAATTTTGCAGCCTCTTTCGTGTTGACAAATTCATAAAAAGCTTCCGCCGCTTTCGGATGCGGAGCGTCTTTTACAATGGCAATCCCTTCTGTCAAAACAGGTGTGCCGCTTTCCGGGATCACATAATCAAACGGATAACCTTTTTCTTCAGCGAGCATGACGGTATCCGGCATATTCCAAACCGACAATGATCCTACTCCTTTTGCTACCTGGTTATACATCATTTCCGGGTTCGCAGAGTATTCTTTTGTATTGGCATCCAGCTTTTCCAACCAATCATATCCTTCTTCCGGGCTCTCCGTATCCTTGTATGTCCGATAAATCATGGCAGAATAAATTGTCCGCATCGTTCCAGAAGCCAACGGATAACGGATTATCAGCTCATCCTCCCATTTTGGGTCAACCAGTTCATCCCAGTCTTTTGGCACTTCGTCTTCAGACAACTCTTTATTATTGTAGAGAATAACTTCCGGTGTGATCGAAGTACCGGACCAATACCAGTCTTCATCATGGTATAACTCGTCTAACGTATCGGCATAAGAAGGTTTATATTCAGCAAGCAAATCTTCTTCTTTGGCCTGGTCAAAATTGACCTGCGGGGCACCCCACCATACATCAGCCTGTGTATTGTTGGCTTCGGATCGAACACGGTCCAAAATCTCTTGAGAACCCATATCAAGGAACTCCATCTCGATGCCGTATTCCGCCTCGAATTGCTGTTCAAATTCACTTAAAATATCATTACCATGTGGTGAATACACGACTACTTTCTCTTCCAGTTCGTCACCTGATGCTGCTGTATCTCCTTCACTTTCACCTTCTCCAGAAGCTTCTTCGTCCGAACTTCCGGCCATACAGCCTGCCATCACAAACAACAATGCGGCAAACAAACTTAATAGCCAAGTCTTCTTAACCTTCCCCACAAAAATACCCCCTTGTTAAATAGAAAAAATAGTATCAAATTCCTTTAGAAATAAAGCAACTGCACCAATAACCCCAGCTTCTCTTCCAAATGTCGTAGCTACTACTTCACATCTCTTAGGAGCAAATCTTTCTAGGATGTCATTTATCTTCTCACTAATCACAGAGTAAGACCGGCTTACACCACCTCCTAAAATGATGACTTCAGGGTCGAACAAAGAGACGTAGTTCGCTATCCCGAGAGCCAAATTCTCTACTGCTGAATCAATAACTTCAGCTGCTTCCTTATGCCCCTGGCGATACAACATAAACGCTTCTTCGGCTGTCACCTTGGAATCCATTTTCTTTGATAACTGGTCACCAATCGATGATCCGCTGGCCACGCTTTCCAAAAATCCGAAACCTTCATAAACAGGGTGGTAGTTTTTCGCATAGACACGGTCTGTTACCAAGTAACCAATTTCTCCGGCACTATAATTGCTTCCACGATATAACTGACCATTAAGCATGATTCCACTGCCGATGCCAGTTCCAATTGCAATATAAATCAAATTTGTTTTTTGTTGCCCAGCACCTTTCCAGTGTTCTCCCAGTACATTGATATTGACGTCATTATCCACGAATATCGGGAACTCAAAATATTCGGCAAGGTTTTCCCTTATCGGGTATTGCTTCCAGCCAAGAGCAGGGGATTCATACACAATACCTTCCTCTACATTCGTCATGCCGGGTACGCCTACTCCCATCCCCAAAATCTTTTCTTCAGAAATATCCAATTCCTCTTTCATCGACTCTATATCCATTCGGATATTTTCCAATAACCCTTTTTCCAAGTTCTCCTGTGTAGGAAATTCACGGTAAGCGCAAATATTCCCGTTTAAATCACTAATGCCTGATGCTACCTTTGTTCCACCAATATCTACACCGATCACAAAAGCAAAACTGGGATTAAAGCATAGATGGACAGGTTTTCTCCCCCCATTAGCTGATGCTTCGCCACTTCCGGTCTCATATATCCATCCATCTTCCAGCAACTGGTCAACGAGTCCTGAAACAGTGGGTTTACTTATATTGATTTCCTTCGAAATTTCGGCTCTGGATGTTGGTTGATGCTCGATGACGCATTGTAACACCAGTCTTTTGTTCATATTTTTAATGTATGCCGCATTTCCTTTTTCCACTTTATGCATTACATAAGCCCCTTAAACAATCGGATTTTGCCATGCCTTGACTATGCAAATTGTCAGCATCCTGTATTTTACCTAGACAAGCATAGTTAGTTAGGTTTACTTATCAACTGTACACATCGTATATGAAAACGCTTATATTTGTAAAACGCTGAATTTTTAAATAATTATTGGATTTTAGGCTTTTTCCTCTCATTTGTTTTTCTTTTCTTCGTTATTCAAGCAATATCTTTATTTTTCTAGAGATAACCCGTCGCATGTAAGAATAACGATGTATTTAATCTTTATTTGCGCTCTGCCGACTGGTTTTTTATAGTCAGATACACCTGTTTATTCGACTAGAAATGACATGATTACCTGGATATCTCCCTCTCCCGTTCCTCCAATTCCATCCTTTTTCCCAAAAAGCGAAAGGAATTTTCTCCGGTTTTTAAAGCGCTTTCATACTTTTTAAGCCTTTATACCCTTTTCTAGTGAAAATGGAGGTAAAACGAAAAAAAACAAAGGAAACCTTTGTTTTTTTAAGATATAGACTAACTTCCTCCCGAATCAGGGATTTTCCGATAGTTGTAACCCTTTCATTTTTTCCCTACCGTTAAAAACAAGTAAAAACCTTGCCGGCAGTTGATTAGTAAAGTTTACTAACCTAAATGCCTTTTACTTATCGACTGGAGTCCGAGGAGGTGAACTTTAACATTCCATCTGGCAAGGAAAACATACTAGTGGAGAAAGGAGTTTTTTAATGATCAGAAAATGTAGTTATTTGTTGCTTTGTTTAGCCCTTTTCCTTCCCTCGTTTATTTCAACCCAAGCCTTTGGGAAAAGTTCTGGAAACGACCACAATCCTGAACTTTGGAGTGCTGTAAAACCCTTGAGCACCATTACTAGTTTCATGAACACAGGGGCCCACCCTGATGACGAGCGCAGTCACTTGCTTGCTTATCTATCCAGAGGACTTGGAGTCCATACAGCCAGTATTATTGCAAATCGCGGAGAAGGAGGACAAAACGAAATAGGCGAGGAACTTGGAAACGGATTAGGAATCATCCGTTCCAGAGAAATGATTGAAGCATCAAAAATCACAGGTGTGGAAGTTTTTCATTTAAGCGAAACGACCAACGACGAAATTTATGATTTCGGTTTTTCTAAATCTCCAGACGAAACCTTGACAAAGTGGGGAGAAGAAACCACCTATGAACGTTTTATCAAAAGAATTAGAATGTATCAGCCTGACATTGTTATGCCGTCATTTCGTGATGTGGAGAGCCAGCATGGACATCACCGAGCAATTGCCCAACTAAGCATGAAAGCTTTTGAAGATGCGGCCGATCCTACCGTTTTCCCAGAACAATTGGAAGAAGGTTTGCACCCGTGGCAAATCAAAAAACTTTACTTGCCAGCTTCAGAAGCCGATGCAACCGTCAATATCGAAGTCGGTGATTATGACCCGATTTATGACATGACGTATCCACAATTAGGTGAACAATCAAGGTACTTGCATAAAAGCCAAGGTATGGGGAGAGACATTGAGCCCGGTTCGCAAATCGAGTACTTAGAATTGGTGAAGTCATCGGTAGGAGAAATTCCGGACCAGGAGAGCTCTATCTTCGAAGGATTAAGTTATGACTTCAAGACATACTCCGACAACTTAAAAAAATCGGATAACAAAATAAAAGGGGACTTACGAAAGCTCCAGAAAAAACTGGACGAAGTAATCGATGCTTATCCAAATAACCAGGTAGTATTGGAAAAGTCTCATCAAGCATTAAAACAACTCTTTAAAACAAAACGAAAAGTAGAACGCTTCAACTTTAGACAAGTAGATAAAAACGATTTATTACACCGCCTCGAGGTGAAAGAAAACCAACTACAACAAGCAAGCCTTGTTGCTTCTCAACTGGAAGTTACAACAACCATTGATCAACCTGTTTTCGCCCAGGGTGCTGAAGCAACGGTTACCGTGACATTAAAAAACAACGGGCAGAAAACGTTGAAGGACGTATCTCCAAACTTAACAGGACCCGAAGACTGGGAAATCAAAGGTAAAAAAGGCGCTTTCGCCCTTCATCCTGGGGAAGTAAAGAACGTAAAGTTTTCCGTAACAGCAGCGGAGGAAGCAGATTATTATCACCCTTATGATAAGCCGGTTCTTCAAACAACTATTTCTTACCAGGTGAACCGTGTAACCTCTACTACATCGCATAATCCTGAAGAAACAATCGCAGTTCTTCCGGAGGTGGGATTGAAAGCTGATCCAGAAACATTAGCGATAAACACTGCTCAATCGAGAAAAGCAGTTGCAATCGACGTGGAGGTAACGAATTATACACGAAGTCCATTGGAAGCAGAAATTTCCCTACAGCTTCCCGAAGGTTGGGAACAAGCAGACAATAAAGATGTCTCCTTTGAGAAAGGGGAGATAGAAAAAACTATTACTTTTTCCATTGAACCTCCTGAGGATTTAACAGATGAATCTTTTGTCATCACCCCTACCGCAGCCGTAAATGGAAAGGTGCTGCAGAAACAAGTCCAGGAAATAGATTATGAGCATATCGGAACCTTCTACAATATTAAAAACGCCGATATAAATGGAATGGCGCTGAATTTAGAATTTCCTCAACATCTTCAAGTCGGTTATATTGATTCAGGTTTTGACAAAGTAGCGGATAAGCTATCAGAAGTCGGTATGAATATAACTAAAATCGAGGATTTGGAAACGGCGGACCTGACAAAATTTGATACAGTCGTGACCGGTATCCGTGCTTACCTTTCACGGGATGACTTGGTCGAGCAAAGCGACAAGCTTTTGGAATATGCAGAGAATGGCGGACATGTGGTGGTTCAGTATCATAAACCGGGTGACAACTGGGACCCAGCTAATACCGCTCCCTATCCTTTGACCATAGGATCTCCGTCTATTGAATGGAGGGTGACAGACGAAACATCCGAGTATAATATTTTACAGCCCGAGCATCCCTTATTCAATCAACCAAATCAGATTACCGAACAAGACTGGGAAGGCTGGATTCAGGAAAGAGGATTATACTTTCCAATGGAATGGGATGAACAGTATGAAACCTTCCTAACAATGACAGACCTCGACGGGGACCAATTCGAGGGCGGCATTTTACTGACTGATTATGGAGAAGGAACTTACCTTTATACAAACCTTGTCTGGTATCGTCAGATCCAGAACCTTGTTCCAGGTGGATACCGAATTTTCACTAATTTAATCAGCTATGACGGAAAGGAAGAATAATCTAATAACACTTGAACGATTACTGGAATGACTAGTAAGAGAGAACGCTTTGGGAGGGAAATTCCGAGCGTTCTCTCTCTTTGAGCGGCCAAGATGCCAAGGATTTTACACGCGTCTGGTTGCATTTATAATGAAATGTAACCAAACAGCCTTAACAAAGCGTAAAAAGTAAATCCAGTACCAATGAATAGAATGACAAACCTTATGATTATTCTTGTGATGTGATTCCATTTAGAAGGCATAAAAAAATCCAGAATGCCGACCGCTAAGAATAAAAAACCTATCATAAAACTGATAAGCAGCTCCAAAATACTCACACCTTCCTAGATTCACGATATGTTTCTAACAATCCACTCTTCTAATTTGATAATTTTACAGGAAAGCCATAGGTGGGGGCCTTCATGTATAGCTTGTTAATTGTTTAGCTTTTTTTAATTAGCTGAAAAAGGGAAAGATAACCTCAAGAATCTTGATTTTGCTGAAATAGCGCAAAACAATTGATATATCAGCGATTTCCTCTCCTGTCCTGGATTACAGCATTCCGAAGATGTATCCCCCACCGACCCCGACTAGCACAATGAGCCATGCGGGCATCTTCCATATATTCAATAATGCAAACAGAATGACGCCAAGAGCAAAATCCGTCGCATCAAAAATAGAGCTGCTGATGACCGGATCATAAAATGCAGCTAATAAAATGCCAACCACACTTGCATTGACCCCCATCAGTATCCCTTGGAAGGCAGAATGCTGGCGCAAAACATTTAAAAATGGCAAAGCCGCAATGACCAGCAGAAACGATGGCAGGAAAATCCCCACTGTCGCAAAAATCGCACCGACTATTCCTTCCATCAAGGTACCCAGGTAACTTGAAAATGTAAATAACGGACCTGGCACTGCCTGAGCCATTCCATAACCGGCAAGAAATTGATCAGGTGACAATAACCCCGGCGGTACCACTTCCCTCTCAATCATCGGTAAAACAACATGGCCACCCCCAAATACCAATGAACCGACCCGGAAAAACGTATCGAAAATATCCACTAATCGATTGTCGGTCGCACGTGCAATCAATGGTAACACGATAAGAGATGCAATTAGGATTCCCAAGGAAACAACTCCTGCTTTTTTAGAGATGGTAACCTTGAATGGTTCTATGTTAGATTCTGCTCTGTCCTTGAATAGTTTTAAACCCAACAATCCAGCTGCCAATATGATGACAATTTGCATCCAGGCCGATGGAAACATCAGCATCAGAGATGCGGCTGCAATGGCAATCGACAATCTGGTTTTATCAGGCGTCAGTTTTTTCCCCAATCCTATCAACGCATGAAGGACAACGGCTGCTGCGACGATTTTCAAGCTGTGGATAAAACCTCCCCCATCAAGTGTGAACGTTTGATAAAGCTTCGCAAAAACGACAAGTATGATGATGGATGGCACAGTAAACCCAAACCAGGATACCAATCCACCTAAAATCCCGCCACGCAGCATGCCGATTGAAATCCCGACCTGACTGCTTGCCGGACCAGGGAGGAACTGGCACAACGCAATAATATCGGCATAGGTTTTATCCGTCAGCCATTTCCGGCGATCGATATATTCATCCTTAAAATAAGCCAAATGTGCTACAGGGCCACCGAATGATGTCAATCCTAACTTCGTCGAGGCAATGAAAATTTGCAAGAGGACATGAAAATGATTTTGTTTCTCTAAGGATTTTGACATTCTGGATCATCACTCCTTACGTAATTTCTTTAAACAATTCATAAGCTTTTGCACGGGCTTCCTGAAGGACACTATCACCTTTATCTGTTATACGGTAATATTTTCGAATCTTCCCATCTACATTGACTTCTTCTTTTTGTAATAATTGATCCTTTTCCATATTGTGCAAAATCGGATACAAAGTCCCTGCACTGATTTCATAACCATGTTCCTGTAATTCCTCCAGCATCCAAGAACCATAAATCGCATCCTCTTTCGCGTGATGTAAGATATGTATTTGAATAAAGCCTAAAAATAATTTCCTTAATACTTTATTATCCACTCGGGTCCTCCTTCCTTCATTTTTGATCTGCACTGAAAGCGGTAATCGATATCGAGTTTCGATATCGATTATATAATTTACTGCTGATGATGACAACCAGCGGGCTGATAAGTTTAAAGAAACTCAATAAATTTAACAGTGGTGCAACCAAGTATAACAACAGGATCCTGAGTTCATGATGCTAAAAAGGGCTTATTCCACAAAAAACTCCAAAAAGGTTATCGGATAGTAAATGAAGAAAACATACAAGGCAACAACACATACAAGCAGTAGATTGCTTGCTACTAAGCTTTTGACCGTGCACAACTTTAGCTGAATCCCATAATTGAGGCCCCATAAAATAAAAATCATCCCTACGGCAATATGTTCGGCAGTATAAGGATCCGATTGTGGAGCGAAGTGCATTCCAAAGTACATTATACCTCCTAAAGCCAACAATAACAGTAGCAATAGCATGTTGATGATATGAATGATGGTTTGTTCCATTTAGTCTCCCTCCATCCGCTTTATTAAATGCTCATACATATGGGTGGTGACTTAACTTACTTCACTTGGACAAAAGCATGGCTTAAACCAACCATACCTGGTTTCAGGCGATATACGTTTGTCCTATTTTCTTTTGTCAAACCGGGTATTTAAAGTACATAAAAAAACACCCATGAATGAGCCAATCTCATTCATGGGTGTTTATGACATGCCTGGCGGCGTCCTACTCTCGCAGGGGCAAAGCCCCAACTACCATGGGCGCTGGAGAGCTTAACTGCTGTGTTCGGCATGGGAACAGGTGTGGCCTCTCCGCTATTGCCACCAGGCCTGCAGGAT
>NZ_VZDQ01000006.1 GCF_009602435.1 Sediminibacillus terrae | reverse complement strand
CCAGCGTTCGTCCTGAGCCAAGATCAAACTCTCCATAATAGTTGAGCTTGCTTGCTCGTTCAAAAAACTAGCTTGTATATCTTGCTTGACATACTGGTTGTTTTGTTCAGTTTTCAAAGATCAAATTATAATGTGTCGTTTTTGGCGACGAAATATAATATAACATGGTTACAAGTAAGTGTCAATGTTTTTTGGAACAAAATATTTTTAATGTTGAACACAGACATTTAGCGCTGACTTGCAACAAAAAATAATATACCACATCACCATTTGATTATCAATAGTAAATTTTAAAGGCTTCCTGCCTATTCCCTTTTAAAGACTTGGCCCCCGTACATCATGCTTGGTTATCCTCGCTGATTTTCATCTCCAGACTATTCAAACCCAAATGACTGGTATCGGGTATGACCCAATCCGCTTCCGCTAGATACTTCTCTTTCCCGATTCCAACAGCATACATCCCCGCTGCTTTGATTGCCTTTACACCAGAACTTGCATCCTCAATACCGACACAATGCGCTGTAGGAACCCCAAGTTGCTTCGCTGCAGTCACAAACACTTCGGGGTCAGGTTTCCCCCGTTCCACTTTGGCAGCATCAACCACCGTATCCAGTAAGTTTGTCACCTGTAATCGTTCAATGACAGTCTGTGCATTCTTGCTTGCGGATGCAAGACCCGTTTTTATGCCAGCTTGTTTTACTTCTTTCATAAATAATTCTACACCAGGCAATAAATCGTTTGGGCTGACCTTTTGTATAAGTTCCTGATAGTGTTCATTTTTCTTTTCCGCCAATTGTCTTTTTTCTTCTGCTGTATAAGTTTGATGACTTTGCTGAAGAATTAACTCCAAAGAGTCGACTCGGCTCAATCCTTTTAGCTGTTCATTAAAGGAACGGTCAAAAGAGATATTCAATTCGTCTGCCAGAGCTTTCCAAGCCAAATAATGATATTCCGCTGTATCGGTTATCACGCCGTCCAAGTCATAAATGATTGCTTCTATCTCCATCATGACCACCCTCCATGCTGATAATATCCATTACCATGACTATACCACAAAGAGAATGGGTGTTAATCGTCCTTCTCAACTCAATATGTACTTTCTGCACTCCTTATCCTCAGCAACCTTGCGAAACAATTGAAAGAGAATACGGTAACGTTCCCTCATTGCCCGTCTCACTATATGATCAATCCGATCATCCTGCATATCCAATAAGAGTTCCTCCAACTCCCGTTTTATGAGGTACTCCATTTCCTTCCGTTCTCTTTCGTCGACTAACAGTCCTACCATTCAATCGCCCCCAATAAGTGTATAAATGTTCTACTATGATACCCGTCCTTCCCTTTTTTATAATAGGCCGCCTACAAACGGAAAATTCAAAAACTTATGGATGGAAAATCTTCTTTCCCTTTGGTTCATGAACGGACGTTGTCCATCATAAAATAAAGCAAGTCCTAAAGGAGGGGAGCAATGGAACATTTTTATGTCATGAAAGTGAACCGATGGAAGCGCTGGGCCTTCATCGTAGTGGCGGCACTTTTTTCTGCATTTATTATATGGGTGGACAATGAAAGTAGTTTATCTGTTTTTTCTACGAAGGAAAGTCCGGCCGCATTAAGTAAAGGGAGTGAACAGGATCCAAATATCGCCCTTACCTTCAATATTAGCTGGGGAAACGAAAAAGTGGAACCGATCTTGGAACAATTGAACAAGCATGAAGTAAAAGCCACCTTCTTCTTGAGTGGCGAATGGGCTGAACGGCATCCGGAAATCGTTGACAAAATTGCAGAGAAACACGAAATCGGCATGCTGGGATATCGTTACAAGAGCTACTTGAAGCAAGAGAAGGAACAAGTAAGAAAAGACTTATTGTATGCAAAAGAAGTGTTCCGCAAGCTTGGATACCCCGATACCAAGCTGCTTCGTACACCAAGCGGCCATTTTGACAAAGAAATACTGAAAATGGCCGAAGAGTTGGGGTTCGACGTCATTCAGTGGAACGTAAATCCGCATGACTGGCAAAATCCCGGGGAACAAGAAATCATCGACGAGGTGATGAAAAATACAACCAACGGAGACATTATCCTTCTCCATGCATCCGATTCCGTCAAACAGACTCCAGGAGCATTGAAAACACTGCTTCCCGGATTAAAGAACAAGGGCTTTCAGTATGTCACCATTTCAGAATTGATTTCCAGGATAGAAGCAAAGTCCAAAACAATTGATTAATATTTGAAAAAAAGCAAGCGTTTATTATTTACGCTTGCTTTTTTGTTTTTTATTCTGTTTTTTCACAGGATTGGCTGCAGAAGTTAATTCCTTTCCTTCCTCTGCCGCTTTTTGGTTGGTGATCCGATGGAGCAATAATAATTGATAAGTGTTACATAATAATAACGGAATAATCATCAACCATTCGTAATCGCTCCCAGTCGACCGCAAACCAGGCACCCATTCGATGGAAGTGACCACAAACATAAAAAACAACGCCGGGATAAACGCCTTGGCATTGGTTTCATTTGCTTTGATTCTGGCTATTATCAAGCTGTACCCGAACAATACAGCAGCCACCAGCAAATAGACAAAGATGGATGTTTCCCCGTCAGCAGACTTGTAACGGAAATAAATTAAATCAAACAAAGTGAAGAGAATCAGCACTACCTGGATCGGCAGCCAAAGTCTCCTGAACATTCCCAGTCCGAATTGGTTGATGGTCAAATAAGCAAAGAACCCCATTTGGCTGATCAAACTGAATACCAGTCCGAGGGCGGTGAAGAATATTACTAAACCCAATAGTTCAAAAAGGTCGACCGGCTGAAGATATTCCCCATAAGAACCGGCTTTTACAAAAAAACTGGTCACCAGGGTGGAAACAGCTCCAACCAGCAGGGTAGTTAAAAACATGCGAACCCAATTTCTACT
This sequence comes from Sediminibacillus terrae, assembly GCF_009602435.1. Taxonomy (GTDB): domain Bacteria; phylum Bacillota; class Bacilli; order Bacillales; family Amphibacillaceae; genus Sediminibacillus; species Sediminibacillus terrae. Next base: position 63,127 of record NZ_VZDQ01000006.1, on the reverse strand, counting down.
GTTCACTCGATATCCTCCTAATTAATATACCTTGTCCCTAACGTATTTTATCATGAATCCCCCGTTTTTTCTTCAGCAATACATAATTTTTCTGCTTCTAACCATATTAAGACTAAGTGAGTGCAAATAAAAGGAGTGGATCCTGTGTGTTTAAACTCATGCCACATTTATTACTATGTATATCCCTTCTCCTGTTAAGCTCATGTGGTGGCGGTGGTAACACCACGAGCGGAGAAGAAGGCAACTATGATACAACCAAGAAAATGGTTACCGATATATTGAAGACGGACGAAGGTAAAAAAGCCATCACGGAAGTACTTTCCGATGAGGAAATGCAGAAGACCTATGTGATTGAAGGAAATACAGTAAAAGACTCCGTCGAAAAAGCTTTAACTTCAGAAGAAGGAAAAAAGTACTGGACAAAAATGTTTGACGACCCGAAGTTTGTCGAGTCGTTTTCCAAAGCCATCCAGGACCAGCACAAAGATGTATTAAAAGGCTTGATGAGTGATTCGTCGTTCCAAAAACAAATGATCGAGTTATTTCAAAACCCGGAAATGACTGAGCAGATGGTAAGTGCCATGAAAAGCCAGCAATTCCGCGAGCATCTGGAAAAAACAATACAGGAAACGATGGATTCCCCTATGTTCAAAGCCCAAATGAGCGAGATAATTTTAAAAGCAGCAGAAGAAATGAAACCATCACAAGGCTCTGGACAAGATCAGAGCGGCGGTGGCGGCGGAAGCGGGCAAAGCCAGGGTGGACAACAGGGCTCTGGGCAGGGATCCGATGGGGGCGGAGGCGGAGGTTGATCCTTCTCTTGTTAAACATAAAGAGCAGTCCAGAAAAGGACTGCTCTCTTTTTTAAAAAATTTATTCGAAGCTGTCGATCACTTTTGCTGCAATTTTGCGGTATTCTTTCCCGTTCGGATGATCTTCCTGGTAAACGGAAGGGGCAAATACATCCTCTTCTTCATAAGGCTGCTGCAGTGGCAGCTGGCCGATCACCTTTGTTTTCAGATATTCAGCCAGTTTTTTTCCGCCGCCTTTTCCAAAGACATATTCTTTTTCCCCGGTAGTCTTGCTTTCAAAATAAGCCATGTTCTCTACAATCCCGATGATTTCATGTTCGGTTTGCATGGCCATTTGCCCGGCTCTCGCTGCAACAAAGGCCGCGGTAGGATGCGGAGTCGTCACAATGATCTCCTTCGAGGAAGGAAGCATGGAATGGACATCCAGAGCAACGTCTCCAGTTCCTGGCGGTAAATCGAGCAGCAAGTAATCAAGCTCTCCCCACTCTACTTCTTTGAAAAAGCTTGTCAGCATTTTTCCCAGCATCGGTCCACGCCAAATGATGGGAGAATTGTCTTCCACAAAAAATCCCATGGATACCAGCTTGACACCAAACCTTTCTACAGGAATGATTTTTTCGCCCCGCACGACTGGACGTTCTTCTACCCCCATCATGTCCGGTACGCTGAATCCATAAATATCAGCATCGATGATGCCGACTTTCTTGCCAAGTCTGGTCAATGCCACAGCCAGGTTAACGGTCACCGTAGACTTTCCGACACCGCCTTTGCCGCTGGCCACCGCAATAAATTTGGTGTTGGCATTCCCGCCTAGCAGAGAATTCGATTTCTCCTCATCCGCTGCAGGCTGGTACTTCGCAATCACTTCGTCCGGCAGCTGCTCGAAACGAAGTCCGACTGTGTTTGCACCCGCTTTCTTTAATACGTTGACGATCTCCTGTTGGAGCTGCATTTGTTCAGCGGTGTTTGTTTTAGCAATCGCTAATTTCACACTGACATGCTTCTTTTCTTCTTTGATGCGTACTTCCATTACTCCGCCAGTCTTCTCGAACGTTGTATGTAAAAACGGGTCTTCGATTGGATTTAATAATTCTAAAACCTGCTCTTGGGTAAGCAAATTGTGTCACCATCCTTTGATCGCTGTCCTTTTCCCACAATGCTAGTATAACATATCTGTACGGGATGCTAAGTAATACGTTTTCAGGATGGGTAACCCATTTATTATTTATCTTCTCCGTCTTCTGTTGCGTAACGAAGAATGCCCTCATAAATGCTTGCTGCCATTTTCCCCTGGTAATCGTCTGTTTTTAAAAGTTCACGTTCATGCACATTCGATAAAAAACCAATTTCCACTAGCGCTCCCGGAGCTTCGGCATGCTTCAATAAATACATACTTTTCAACCCAAGTGCCTCCCGTGTGGTATTTTCCAGATTACGTTTGATTTCGTCCTGAATTAATGTCGCCAACCGCTCGTTCGCTCCATCAGAAGGGTAATAAAAAGTTTGCGCTCCGGACCATTGGGTAGCAGGAAGAGCATTCAGATGAATACTGACGAAAAAGTCCGCTTCCTTATCCTTAATGAATTCCACACGATTACGGATATCCTCCGACTTTCTTCGTGACAAACCTCTTGTTTCCTTGGCAGCCAAATCCTCGTCTTTTTCTCTCGTCAAGAATACAAGGGCCCCGGCCTGCTGCAAGTAATTTTGCAGTTTCTTTGCTACACGCAGGGCGATCTCCTTTTCCTGTGTATCGTCGCTTCCTTCCGCTCCGCCATCTGGACCGCCATGGCCGGGGTCCAGCACAATCACTTTTCCTGACAATGGCAATGCCCATGAATCCCACGAATCGGTTGATTGTTGAATCGGATATTGAATTAACAGCACCAACAGGACGACACCTAACATCCATAACGCTGCTTTTATGTATTTTTTCATGCTCCCCGGCCTCCTAAACATCTTCCTGTTGTCCACTATATGGGACAAGTCGGATGTTTATGACAGGTTTTACGAGCGTAACCAGATAGCGGCAGTGAAATGGCCAAAAAAAGACTCCCAACCAAATATGGTTGAGAGCCTTTGCTTTTCGAAATATTAACGCTTCGAGAATTGCGGTGCACGACGATACCCTCAAGAGCGTACTTCTTACCTTAAGCAATATAATTTCTCTACTTCTATTTCTTCTATTTAGCTAGTCTAATTCAATTATGATATTTCCAGGTGTCCAACTCCCGTACATCTTAAATGCAATATTTTCACTTCTTTCGGGAATCTCGTACGTGGCTTCTGTAATCACTTTTGTTATTCCTTTGACTCTAATTCCATTCCATGTCGATTCCGTCATTTCATCGAATTCGATAGGATTGAAAAACTCTCCATTCTTATTTATCAGCGGGAATGTTTGTGGTTTATAAACAACACTTCCCTCTCCCGCTTTCTTATGATAGGAAATCCGCAGGGTAATTAATTCTTTCTCTGTCTTAAGGGCCGCTGGAGGGTCAACACGTTCTACCACAACTTCTTTATCCTCCGCTTCAAACACTTTCTCCCCGATTGTCAATGTTTTATAAGCAGTCTCTTTTTCTTGCTCGATGAAATTCCCGGCTTGAACGGATTCGTCCTCCTCTTCCATCATCTCTTCATCAGAAGGGGCAGAAACCTCAAGTGACCCTGCTGTACCATCGACATCATTAGTAGACGTGTTGCTGGACTGGACCTGTGGGTTGTCTGGAATGGCAAATATCATGATGGCGGCCACTCCGCCAGCCAGGGCAGCCCCGCCAATACTAAATACATAACGGAATGCCTTTTCTGTCTGCCTGGTATTTGAAACTCCTCCACGAAAACCTTCACTTGGCGTCAATTGAACGGCCTTCATTGCAGGAAGGGTGGCTCCAACAATACCGGTAAAGACAGGAATCAAAAGCGTAGCCGTGAAAAAGAAGACAGATTCAGCCGGGAATTGGCTGTAACTAATCGTAATAACGACCTAGGGATAGACAAAGGCCGAACACTCCGGCTAGCAATCCAGTGATAGCCCCTTCCCAAAGGACAAGCATCCGTACCGTACTATTCCTCCACCCTAATGCTTTCAGGACAGCGAATTCCGACTGACGCTCGGCAACATTCTGCCACATAATTTCTGCCGTCGTCAGGATAGCAATCAGCATCGCTACCCCCATCGCGATATAATGCATGACACCAACTTCCATGGCTACAAACTCACCCAGCCAGGTAGTGTACATCGTCCCACGTAATTGAAAGGTGATGAATAAAAAGTAGATTAACATAGCAGTCGGCAGTGCAATTGATACAATGGATAATAACGCTCTTTTCCATTGGGTCATCAATTGATTAGCTGCCATTCCGAAGCTTGTGAAGGCTTGAAAGCTATGTCTTTTCTTTGCTGTCACTTCTCCTTTATTAATCGTTTCATATGGAGAAATTCGCCGTACGAGAATACTCGGAATGAATGAACCCAACAAATAAATCGACAGCCCGAATATGGCGATGGACAGCAGTCTCCATATGGAGGTCTGCACATCGTTCGTGACGTAAATGATTCCGAGAATAAACCAGCTGACTAAAGACACAAAGCTCCCAAGGATAAGAGCTTCTATAAATAACAGAAAGCTTAGTTGCTTCGGTCGCCACCCTACAGCAAGCAATAGGGCAAACTCCTTTTTACGTGCATACATCATCATAATATTGGAGGCAAATACATATACGATAGCTACGATGATGACACTGGCGATAACACCGGATAAGCCCATCCTTGACTCTTTGAAAATGGAAATTGAAGAACCAAGCTTAATCCACGGCTGTTCGACCCATCCAAGGCTCTCCTGCTCACCAGAAGCAGGAATGTGGGTAATTGCTGGCTGTGGGGATGATCCCAAGGTGATATCCGTGATCAAACCGGTTTTTTCTTCAATTTCACTGGCAATTCGGTCTAACACTTGTTCACTCGAATCGGACATCTCATCGACTCCCCGCACTTTTACGCGGATTGCCGAAATCGGTTCATCTCCGAGCACTTGAGAAGCAGCCTCGATGGTGGTCAGCAGAAGCGGAGGTTTCGTTAAAAAACCATAAGGATTGTTCAATGGCTTCATCGTCTCTGGAGGGTTGATAGGGTTCTTCTCACTATCCATGACCCATTTTGCGCTTGAAGGAAAATAAGTTTCCATGGGGAGTTCGTTCAGTGGATCCTTGGACAGGTTCAATTGGGAAGGGTCAAATAATCCCTGGAAATCGAGTTCAAGACGGGGCCAGCCTTCACTATTTTCGGAAAACATGGTAATAGGACGGTAGGCATGCTTCTGTGCCAGCGGACTATCCGCAGGAACGGCGTAGGGTTTTACCTGATAAGCAAATGGCCAGCGTTCTCCGAACGGACTGTTGACTTCACGGTAAGTGACGGGGGACGGCCGGAACGCCATCCAATTGAACGAATCGAGTGATGCCTCGTTATGCTCATTGTTTCCTTTGATCAGCTCGATGGTTTTTTGGTGGGATTCTTCTGAGGTGAAGGTAAAGTGATCGATCTGATTTGCTTCCAGGTCGTCGAGGTATTGCTTTCCTCCCTGCTCCTTGACCTGGTTCATGACTTCTTCTTGTTCATCTTGCTGGAATGATTGCTCGATTCTCTCAATGGTATAAGTGGAAGTTCCTTCGACAAACGACTCGGTGCTCAACAGGACAGGGATTTGAATGTTTTGCAGCCCTCCCCCGATATCTTTGATTTTTACAGATGAGTTATTGTTGAAAAAGCTCCTGGTTTGCTCCGATTTATCCGAAATAGCATCATTCAATCCTGTTAATTGGGCTTCCGCTTCAGGATCGATTCCTGCAACCAGGATATTATTACTGTTGACCAGCTCTCCATTAAATCCTGTTACCCCATATTCCTGCTGGGTGCCTTGCGGAGCCTGCCAGCTGCCAATAGTGAAATATAGCGTGTTCTCGTCCTCATAGGTATTGACACCGTTTGTCGTTGCGTTTTGCATATGTAATCGGTATATGCCTGGTTCGTTGTAAGTTACTTTTGCAAGTGTCGTGCCATAATCGACATACCCCATCATCGAGATGGGAGCGGCTGTTTCTACCTCTTGCATGGAGCGGATTGCTTCATATTGATCGAGGGAGATTCCTCCACTCAGTCCACTGAGATAGTTAGGTTCCAGTAACTGTTTATCTTCTGTGACGCTTCTGCTTCCTGGAGGACGGACGACTATATCATAAGAAGACTTCCAGCGTTTCTGCAGTTCATCGACGATGGTTCCTTGACTTGCTTGCGTCGTTCCCACCAGGTAACTTAATCCGATGCTTACAATCAATGCACCGATCAGCAACAAAATGAATCGTTCCTTATTCCGCCACCAGGAATTCCAAATCAATCGTATCATAGGCCGGATACCCCCGTATCCCTTATGACGTTGCCATCTTTCATTTCGATCATACGATCAGCACGCACAGCCAGGGCTGATTCATGGGTGACAAAAATGACCCCACAGCCTTTCTCCTTATTGAGCCGGAGGAGCAGGTCAAAAATCATTTCGCCTGTTTCGGTATCCAGGTTGCCGGTAGGTTCGTCCGCCAACAGCCAATGCGGCTCATGGATTAAAGCTCTGGCTACAGCCACACGCTGCTGCTGCCCTCCTGAAAGCTGGGAAGGGAGAGAATTCATTTTATCCCCAAGCCCTACCTCTTCCAGCAACTGTTCCGCCCGCTGCTTTTTATCATAAGAAACCTTCCGGGATAACAACGGGGCCATCACATTCTCAAGAGCCGTCAGAGTAGGCAGTAGGTGATACTGTTGAAAAACAAACCCGATGTTCTCAAATCGAAAATCAGCTAATTCTTTTGAATTAAACCCTTTCAAGTCTAATTTTCCATAGTGCACAGTCCCCCCTGATGGTTTATCCAATGTTCCGACCAGGCTTAAAAAAGTGGACTTGCCTGATCCAGATGAACCCACAATAGAGACGAACTCTCCTTCTTTGAACTCCACATTCACTTGATTAAGAGCGATTGTATTTACACCGTCACCTTTAAACTCCTTATGCAGTTGAATACATTTTATGGTATGTGTCATATTCCCCTCCCCCATTGTAAGTGTTTTATGGTTTCTATCTTTTTTGCTTCTAAAGTATACATTATACAACTATGTTATAAATCCTTTATCTAAAACTTTGTTGGAGACATGTACACACACCACCTATCTGCTCTTTTGTTTCTTTGAACAATTCAACGGTAGAGATAGGGGTTTTTGTAATTTTTTGTGGAATTTTTCTAATACCTACAGATAGTGCAGAGCCCAAAAAAAGACTCCCAACCAAATATGGTTGAGAGCCTTTGCTTTTCGAAATATTAACGCTTCGAGAATTGCGGTGCACGACGAGCGCCTTTAAGACCGTATTTCTTACGTTCTTTCATGCGGGAGTCGCGAGTAAGGTAGCCTTCTCTTTTAAGAGCAGAGCGGTATTCTGGATCTGCTTCCAACAAAGCACGGGCTACACCGTGGCGGATTGCGCCAGCTTGGCCGGTAAATCCTCCACCGTCTACGTTTACTAGTACATCGTAGCTTCCTTCTGTTTCTGTAGCAGCTAGAGGCTGCTTAATGATTGTACGAAGTGTTTCGTATGGGAAATAGCTTTCAGCGTCACGTTTATTGACAACGATACGTCCAGTCCCTGGTACTAAACGCACGCGTGCAGTTGAGCTTTTACGGCGTCCGGTGCCGTAGTATTGTACTTGTGCCACTATCGTTTACCTCCTTTTAATTATCCGCGAAGCTGGTATGCTTCAGGTTTTTGTGCTTGATGATTATGATCCGGGCCACGGAATACGTGCAATTTCTTACCCATTTTACGGCCAAGGCTGCCTTTTGGAAGCATACCTTTCACTGTAAGTTCGAGCATTTGCTCAGGGTATTTCGTACGCATTTCGTTCGCATTACGCTGCTTCAAACCACCTGGGTGGTTGGAGTGACGGTAATACATTTTGTCATTAAGCTTGTTACCAGTAAGTTCGATTTTTTCTGCGTTTACGATGATTACATGATCGCCTGTGTCAGCATGCGGTGTGTATGTTGGTTTGTGCTTGCCGCGAAGAATAGCAGCAACTTCACTTGCCAAACGTCCAAGCGTTTGTCCTTCAGCATCCACAACAAGCCACTTGCGTTCAATATTATTTTCATTCGCCATGAAAGTTGTGCGCATGTTCAGTACCTCCTGAATTTCAATTTCCATAATCTTTTATCTAACTTCGACTTCCCAAATCCACGGAATCAGAACGATAACTCCACTTGTCGTTTTCTGTTCTTCCTTACTCGAATGGACTGGGCAGATTGCGTATTTCATCTATTCTACACGAATTAACTTTCCGGGGCTAATCGTGGTATAGAAATAAAATGCCATTAATCATACTATAACAATTAAGGAGGGATGTCAAGGAAATGTTACACTAGGAACCGTTGTTTTATAACGGATTTTTTTCACTTTCCGAATAGGTGACATTCCATAGAAACAAACCTTGCGGCGGCGCTGTTTCACCGGCGGCTTTGCGGTCTTCAGCGGCAATCACTTGCGGGATCGAAGAAGCCGGTCTTTTCCCTTTGCCAATTTCCAGCAATGTTCCCACCAAAATTCGCACCATATTGTATAAAAAACCGCTGCCTTTAAAGGAAAAAATGATCATGTTTCCATCCCTGTGACAACCAGCCTGATAAATCGTGCGGATTTTATCCCCTTGCAAGTCTGTTTTAGCGGAACAGAAAGAAGAAAAATCATGCCTGCCTTCTAACTGTGCACAAGCTTTCTGGATCGCTTCGATATCGAATTCTCCGTTCCTGCGCCAGCAAAAGTGCCGTTGGAATACATCGTTTTCCTCTGCATTCAATACAAAATAACGGTACTCCTTTTCCTTTACATCATAGCGTGAGTGAAACGCATCCTTTACTTTCTCCGCCTTGATTACTCGCACATCGTCTGGCAGCAAGGCATTTAAAGCTTTTTTCCAATTGGGCTCCGGCATCTGAATATCGGAATCAAAATGGATGACCTGACCTTTTGCATGGACACCGGCATCGGTTCGTCCTGATGCTACTACTCTAACGAAGTCGCCTTTATGGACTTTCGTCAACGCTTTTTCTATTTCTTCTTGTACAGTACGTCCATTCGGTTGGATTTGATATCCCGAAAACCCAGTTCCATCATAGCTAATAGTACATTTTATCCGTCCCACTGTCTTATAAACCCACTTTCTTAGTCACGTATGATAAATAATAAGATAACCACAACAGCAAACAGCGCATATACGCTGATGTCCAGCCGGCCGGTTTTCAGTTCTCTCAGCTTTGTCCTGCCTTCACCGCCTTGATATCCTCTTGCTTCCATGGCCATCGCCAACTCTTCTGCCCGTTTAAACGCACTGATGAACAATGGAACCAATAAGGGAACGACTGCCTGAATCCGCTCTTTAGCGGTACCGGTACGGAAATCCACTCCTCTGGAGGCCTGTGCCTTGGAGATTTTCTCTGTTTCCTGCATTAAAGTGGGGATGAACCGGAGAGAAATCGACATCATCAAGGCCAGCTCATGGACAGGAAACTTTACTTTTTTCAATGGCTGGAGCAAGCTTTCGATGGCATCGGTGATTTCGATTGGAGTCGTCGTTAAAGTAAGGAGCGAGGTAACCATGATTAACAGGAAAAACCGCAACGATATGGCAGCTCCTTGTGCAACAGCCCCGGAATAAATCGGATAGGAAAAAACACGGAAGAGAACATCCCCTTCTTTTGTGACGATTAAATGCAGCAGCAGCGTAAAAACAATCAAAAACCATACCGGGGTCAGTCCCTTAAGTATATAAGAAAAATGAATGCGGGTTGTAAGCGCGCACAGCAGGGAAAACACGGTCAATAGGCCATAGCTCCAGACAGAATTTGCAAAAAACACCACGATGACAAATAAAAAAATGATGATCATTTTGGTGCGCGGATCTAAACGATGGACGATGGATTCCCCTGGGACATATTGACCTATAATAAAGGCATTATTCATATCGACTTGCCCCTTTCACGATCAACGCCAACTCTTCCGCCAATTCCTGAATGGTCTGTCCGTGATAGGAGAGATCCGCTTGAAATCTTTCTTTCGCTTTTGTTATGAATTGGATGACTTCTGGAACATCGAGTTGAACCTTTCGGAGGTCTGCTTGTCTGGTAAAAACATCTTCAGGTTTGCCTTCCAAATATTTTTCCCCTTTATTTAGAATGATGACATGATCTGCATAGGCCAGAGCATCTTCCATACTGTGGGTGACCAAAATAGTCGTCAAACTTTTTTGTTTATGAAGGCGATGAAACATATCCATCATTTCTTTTTGTCCTTTCGGATCAAGACCGGCTGTAGGCTCGTCCAAAACAAGCAGCTCGGGCTGAACAGCCAGCACCCCTGCTATTGCTACTCTCCTCATTTGTCCCCCGCTTAACTCGAAAGGCGATCGGACAAGCAACTCTTCCGGCAGCTGGACAGCTGACATTGCCTCGCCTACACGCTTTTCGACCTCTTGACGATCAACACCAAAGTTCAAAGGGCCAAAAGCAATGTCCTTGAAAACCGTTTCCTCGAACAATTGATGTTCCGGATATTGAAAGACAATCCCCACCTTGCTCCTCAGTTCTTTGATCCCCTTGAGCTTACCTTCTGGCTGCAGGCGATAGGAACCGATGACTACTTCCCCAGATGAAGGCTTCAACAAACCGTTTAAGTGTTGAATCAATGTCGACTTTCCCGATCCTGTGTGTCCGATAATGGCGGTGAAAGATCCTGAAGAGACATCCATACTCAGGTCATTGATGGCTCTGTGTTCAAATGGTGTATTGGGTTGATACGTATAGCTTACCTGTTTAAATGAAATCTCCATAGTTCCTCCAGCAGCTCGTCATGGTTTAAAGGTTCTGAATCAAGAATAACATCCCGATCAGTTAATTCAGCAGCGAGTTTGGTAACAAAAGGTATATCCAAACCTATTTCTTTTAGTTCATCCCGCTTGGCGAAGATGTCTTTGGGGGAAGCTTCCATCCATACCTTCCCCTCATTCATCACGAGCACCCGATCTGCCAACGTCACTTCATTCAGATCGTGTGTGATGGTGACAAGCGATACATCATCTTGTTCTTTTACCGTTTTTACTGTTTCGATTATTTCCTTTCTACCATTGGGATCAAGCATGGCAGTAGCTTCATCTAAAATGATGATCTGTGGGGAAACGGCCAAAACGCCTGCTATCGCCACGCGTTGCTTCTGACCGCCGGATAAGCGATGGGGTTCATGTAGTTCATAGCCTTCCATTCTTACTGCTGCAAGACTGTCTTTTAGCCGTTTGATCATTTCTTCTCTGGGTATCCCTCTGTTCTCCAATCCGAAAGCCACATCGTCCCGGACTGTGGTACCGACAAACTGGTTATCCGGGTTTTGGAAGACCATTCCAACTTGCTTACGGATATCCCATATGGTTTCTTCATTTATTTCCAGTCCATTGATCAGAATTTTGCCCTTCTGTGGAAATAAGAGACCGTTCATCAATTTCGCTATCGTCGATTTTCCAGACCCATTGTGACCAATCACCGCCACCCATTCAGACCTGCTGATTTCAAAGCTGACATCTTGCAGTACCCACGGCAAGTCTTCTCCATAACGGAACCAGACGTGTTCAAATTTCAATACATTCTTCCCCATCTTCATCCCCCCCCTTAGGCTGTTCGACGAATATTTCCCCGGAAATAACAAACTGTCGAACCAACTCACATCGGCTTCTAAAGAAAGCGCCAAACGTGTTTATGCCCGAAAAACCAAGCGCAACCTCTCCGTGGCAGTTCTTCGCTATGCACAGGAGGGACAGACCCCCAAGGGAATAAGCGAACATAACGCCATAGACTGCTAAATGAATATAAAACAAAAAAGGGCCGGGATTCACCTCATGGAAGAGATTCTGTCCTGCCCTTCAAGCAATTGCTTTTAAAGTTAAACCAACTCGATAATCGCCATTTCTGCACCGTCTCCACGACGAGGTCCCAGCTTAAGGACTCGAGTGTAACCGCCTTGACGCTCTTCATAGCGTGCAGCGATATCAGAGAATAGCTTTTGGATGACATCTTCGTTTTCGTTTGCTTCTGCATTGTATAGGAATGCAGCTGCTTGACGACGGGCGTGAAGATCGCCGCGCTTACCAAGCGTAATCATTTTATCAACAACAGAGCGAAGTTCTTTTGCTTTCGCCTCAGTAGTTTCCAATCGTTCATGAATAATCAAGTCTGTGGCAAGGTTGCGAAGTAGTGCCATACGCACATCAGTTGTACGACCTAGTTTTCTAGCCATGGATTATCCCTCCCTTTTTCGAAATATCTAAAGGTGTCTATTCATTTATCAATCTTCTTTGCGTAATCCTAGACCAAGATCCTCTAGTTTATGTTTTACTTCTTCTAATGATTTGCGTCCAAGATTGCGGACCTTCATCATATCTTCTTCCGACTTATGAGCAAGCTCTTGTACCGTATTGATGCCGGCACGCTTCAAACAATTATAAGAACGGACAGATAAATCCAATTCTTCGATTGTCATTTCAAGAACCTTTTCTTTTTGATCTTCTTCTTTCTCGATCATGATTTCCGCACTTTGTGCTTCATCAGTAAGTCCTACGAAAATATTAAGATGCTCCGTATAAATCTTGGCGCCCAATGAAACAGCCTCTTCAGGTCGTATACTTCCATCAGTCCATACATCCAGCGTCAATTTGTCGAAATTGGTGATCTGGCCGACACGCGTATTTTCCACTTGGTAAGTCACTCGTTCCACCGGAGTGAAAATCGAGTCTACCGGAATGACACCAATCGGCAAATCTTCATGATTGTTTGCTTCTGCCGGACGATAACCGCGGCCGCGTTCAGCTGCAATCTTCATGCGAAAATGAGCGTTTTCTCCCAATGTAGCAATATGAAGATCCGGGTTCAATACTTCCACATCACTGTCATAAGTAATGTCGGCAGCTGTAACTTTTCCTTCGCCCTGAACATCGATTTCCAATGTCTTTTCTTCATCGGAATAGATTTTAAGAGCCAACTTTTTCAAATTCAAAATGATGGTTGTCACGTCTTCTACTACTCCATCAATGGTAGAAAACTCATGAAGCACTCCATCAATTTGAATCGATGTCACAGCCGCACCGGGAAGTGAGGATAAAAGGATACGACGCAAGGAGTTTCCTAGTGTAGTACCATATCCACGTTCAAGCGGTTCTACGACGAACTTGCCAAAGGTAGCGTCATCGCTCACCTCGACCGTTTCAATCTTTGGCTTTTCAATCTCAATCATTAATTAAAACCCTCCTTCAAAACGTCGAAACCCCGGTTAGACGTTACCGGTCTAACCGAAATTCCCCAGGTAGGCAGTTACCGTTCTCTGCACTATGCAACTCGTATGCTTTTCTGTCATTTGCGATGCTGTAGGGTAACCAGGTTAGATCAACGATCCTCTGGTCTCCTGCATTTTTAGCTATCATAACCCATTATAGACAGGGTGACAAATTATATACGGATAAATTAAACACGACGACGTTTTGGTGGGCGGCAGCCATTGTGAGGAACTGGCGTTACGTCACGAATAGCTGTAACTTCTAAACCTGCTGCTTGAAGTGAACGGATTGCCGCTTCACGTCCAGCACCAGGACCCTTCACTGTTACTTCCAAGGTTTTCAAACCGTGCTCCATACCTGCTTTCGCAGCAGCTTCAGCAGCCATTTGGGCAGCAAAAGGAGTAGATTTACGGGAGCCTTTGAAACCAAGAGCGCCAGCGCTGCTCCAGCTTACAACGTTACCTTGAACATCCGAGATGGTCACGATAGTGTTGTTGAAAGTCGAACGGATATGAGCTATACCACTGTCAATATTCTTTTTCACACGACGTTTACGTGTATTTGTTTTACGTGCCATTGATTAACTAACCTCCTTTAGCTTATTTTCTCTTGTTAGCGATTGTACGACGTGGGCCTTTACGAGTACGAGAGTTGTTCTTCGTTCTTTGTCCACGCAATGGAAGCCCTCTGCGGTGGCGGATGCCACGATAAGAACCGATTTCGATCAAGCGTTTAATGTTCAGGGATACTTCACGGCGAAGATCTCCTTCTACTGTGAACCGTTCTACTGCTTGACGGATTCTTGCTTGTTCATCCTCGGTTAAATCACGAACTCGTGTATCTTCTGAAACTCCAGCCTCTTTCAATACTTCTTTTGCAGTTGATTTACCAACACCATAAATATAGGTAAGAGAAATCACTACACGTTTATCACGCGGAATATCAATACCAGCAATACGTGCCATTAGATACGTGCACCTCCTTTAAATTAGCCTTGTTTTTGTTTATGCTTAGGGTTTTCACAGATTACCATGACTTTGCCTTTTCTGCGAATAACTTTACATTTTTCACAAATCGGTTTTACAGATGGTCTTACCTTCATCATCCATACCTCCTTTTGGATCGGAGCATTTATTTATAACGGTACGTGATACGTCCTCTTGTTAAATCATATGGGGAAAGCTCAACCGTCACTTTATCTCCAGGAAGAATCCGGATGAAATGCATACGAATTTTTCCAGAGACATGAGCTAAAACAGTATGACCGTTTTCTAATTCAACTTTGAACATCGCATTAGGCAACGTGTCAGTAACGGTTCCTTCCACTTCAATTGCATCGTCTTTCGCCATCGAGTTGATCTCCCTTCTTCAAATCAGTCACTACTTCATTGACAAATTTTGATAGAGCAAAACGCAGCTTACCATTTGTTACGCGACCAGTTTCTAGAAGGCTGTTCTGGACTTCTGGAGATATATAATCCATTAATTCAATATGATGCAGGTTCTTCTTCTTCGGCCGATCATATTTTCTTTTTTCTCCATCAGCAAGCAAGACAAATCGATCATCAAGCATTTGGATGACAATCGCATATTGACCCGCTTCCCGTCCCCGTGCAATACGAACAACTTGACCTATTCGCGGACTCGACTCTGATTCACTCAACCACAATCACCTTCACTTAGGCTTTTGTTAATATTTGAAAACCTTCTTTTGCGATGGCAAAGGTGTGTTCAAAGTGAGCACACATTTTACCATTTTGGGTGACAACTGTCCAATCATCTGCAAGAAATCACTTGATTATCCTGCATTCACCATTGGTTAAATGGCAAGGACCATGCCTGGATCGGCATGCGATATATTAGAAAGGCGGACACCTGGCATTGCCTTTTATAAACCTATTTCATAAGGCATCTTTGTTACCAGCAGCAGATTGTTCGTATCGCTATCGACTCTATCGACAGGATACATCCAAGCCGAATCGCCATGATAGGATTTGTGTTTCCCGGACTCAACTCGTTCAGCACATTAAGCCGTTCGACAGTTCCGGTTATCCGGCGTTCCTTGCACAAGCTCGACAATAACTGATGCGCAAATCTCCTGCGAAATCCATTATACCTTGTATGCACTGGAATTGCATCATCTTGCTGAATCTACCTTTCAGCAATATTATCCAAATCCGGCACCGATATACTCAGTTTAACGCAATTCGCCGATTTGATGTGTCTTATCCATCGGCAGCATCTCGCGTTTCACAGGATGTATTGCCAATATCATTTAGAAAGGTTCTGCAGTTTTTCATCAATTTCCCGGAATACCAAATCGATATCCTGGTCTCCATTGACTTCAGCGAGATACCCTTTTTCCTGATAATAATCAAGCATTGGCTGTGTTTGTTCTACATTCACTTCAAGGCGTTTTTTAACTGTATCAGGTTTATCGTCATCCCTTTGGATCAATGCTGAACCATCACGGTCACAAATCCCCTCTACTTGCGGCGGATTGAATTGAACATGATAAGTAGCTCCACAAGTCGGACAAATCCTTCTGCCAGTTAACCGCTCGATAAGTTGATCTTTTGGCACTTCTACGTGTAAAACATAGTCGAGGGATTTTCCCATGTCTGCCAAAAGATTTTCCAAAGCCTCTGCTTGGGCAATCGTTCTAGGAAAACCGTCTAACAGGAAGCCCTTTTGGCTGTCATCTTTGCTTAACCGCTCACGGACAATACCAATGGTGACCTCGTCAGGGACAAGCTCCCCTTGATCCATATAAGATTTTGCTTGCTTACCGAGCTCCGTTCCTTCTTTAATAGCTAAACGGAACATATCTCCTGTTGAGATATGAGGGATTTGATATTTATCAACTATTTTTTCTGCCTGTGTCCCTTTACCGGCACCTGGCAGTCCCATCAGGATTAAATTCAATGACTTTCCCCTCGCTCTCATTTCTTCTAAAGAAACTCGGTTTGCTGTCATGCTAAACATGCAAGGCACCAGCAAGGACAGCATGACCGGTTCACTTGATAAAGCCTTTGTAATGGCGTTTTACAAGCTGACTCTCTAGTTGTTTCATCGTCTGCAAGGCAACTCCTACAACAATCAAGAGGCTTGTTCCGCCAATTTGTACTGTCTGTGGCAGATTAGCAAGACTGCCCAAGACTAGTGGAAGTACAGAAACGGCTGCTAAAAACAAAGCTCCTACAAAAGTAAGTCGATACATAACACGGGTCAAATACGTTTCGGTATTTTTACCCGGGCGTATGCCAGGAACATATCCGCCTTGTTTTTTCAGGTTTTCAGCCATTTGTTCAGGATTCACTTGAACAAATGTATAGAAATAAGTGAAAGCAATGATCAAGGCTACGTAAATCACCATTCCTATTGGCTGTGTATAGTCAAAAATGGTTTGAATCGTTCCCGCCATGCCGTCATTTCCAAAGAATCCGGCCACGGTTCTCGGTGCCACGATAAAGGAGACAGCAAAGATAACCGGGATTACTCCAGCTGCATTTACTTTTAACGGTAAATGAGTAGAGTGGCCGCCGACTGGCGAACGATTTACTAAACGTTTGGCATATTGAATCGGGATTTTACGCAATGCTTGCTGGATGAAAACGACTCCGACAACCACTGCCAAAACCACCAACACAATTAAAGCGACAATGACTATGTTGATAAACAGATCATCGCCGACATCTCCGCCAAAGTACTGTTCAAATATTTGGTTAACGCCGTTCGGAATTGCCGCAACAATACCGGCGAATATTATGATCGAAATCCCATTTCCTACGCCATGGGCTGTGATTTGCTCACCGAGCCACATAAGAAATGCGGTTCCACTTGTTAAAACAAGCGCGATAACTGCAAACTTGCCAAAACCAGGATCTACTATCAGCATTCCGTTCGTCATAGCGTTAAACCCGATAGACATGGTAGCAGCCTGGATAAAAGCAAGAACTATCGTTCCATATCTCGTGAACTGGGCCAATTTTTTACGCCCTACTTCACCTTGCTTCTTCCATTCAGTGAATTTTGGTACAACATCCATTTGTAACAACTGCATGATAATCGAAGCGGTAATGTAAGGCATGATCCCCATAGCAAAGATGGAGAAATTTTGCAAAGCCCCACCGCCAAACGTGTTCAAAAATCCAAACACACTTTGTTCATTCATATCACCGATGGCATCACGATTGGTAAAAGGTACGGGAATGAACGTACCAAGCCGAAATACGATCAGCATCAATAAGGTGAATACGATTTTTTGACGAATGTCACCCACGCGCACAAAATTGGAGATTGTACGGAACATTAAATCACCTCTGTTTGACCGCCCGCTGCTTCAATAGCTTCCTTAGCTGAAGCAGAGAACTTATGAGCTTTTACGGTAAGTTTCTTTTCAATATTACCATTTCCAAGAACTTTAATGCCGGCTTTTAGCTTGCTGACAACACCAGTTTCAAGTAAAAGCTCAGGTGTAACTTCTGTGCCTTCGTCAAATTGGTTCAGAGTATCCAAATTTACGATCGCAAACTCTTTGCGGTGAATGTTGGTAAATCCACGCTTAGGCAGACGTTGGAACAAAGGCATTTGGCCGCCCTCGAAACCAGGACGAGTACCGCCGCCTGAACGAGCTTTCTGTCCTTTATGTCCGCGCCCAGCTGTTTTTCCATTACCTGAAGACATTCCTCGGCCTACACGATTACGTTTTTTGCGAGCTTCTGCTGGCTTCAATTCATGAAGTTTCATGCGAGCACCTCCTCTTTGCGCTTTTCGTTAATTATACTTCTTTTACCGATACTAAGTGAGATACTTTATTAATCATGCCTCTGACGGCAGGAGTATCTTCACGGACTACCGATTGACGGATTTTATTCAAGCCAAGTGTCTTGACTGTAAGCTTTTGGCCTTCACTTCTGCCAATGACACTGCGCGTGAGGGTAATTTCTAACTTTTTAGCCATGTGATTTCCCTCCTTATCCTAACAGTTCTTCTACTGACTTACCACGTAGTTTGGCAACATCTTCTGCACGCTTCAGCTCGCTCAATCCATTGATTGTGGCGCGAACCATGTTGATTGGTGTGTTGGATCCAAGTGATTTGGATAGGATATCACCAATACCAGCAAGTTCAAGTACCGCACGGACAGGTCCGCCTGCGATAACTCCGGTACCTTCTGCAGCAGGTTTCATCAGGATGCTTCCTGCGCCAAATCCGCCAGTGATTTCGTGGGGGATGGTTGTTCCTACGATTGGTACAGTTATTAGATTTTTCTTTGCATCGTCGATTGCTTTTCTGATTGCATCTGGTACTTCCTGAGCTTTACCAGTGCCAAATCCTACATGACCGTTTTTGTCGCCGACAACGACTAGTGCAGCAAAACGGAAACGACGACCACCTTTTACTACTTTTGCGACACGGTTTATAGTAACTACACGTTCTTCGATATCTAATTTGTTCGGGTCAATGTTAGTACGCAATATATGTCCCTCCTTTTTCGATTAAAATTCAAGACCTGCTTCACGAGCAGCATCTGCCAATGCTTTTACACGGCCGTGGTACAAGTAACCTCCGCGGTCGAACACCACATTCTTGTGTCCATTTTCGATTGCGCGATTAGCAAGCAATTCGCCTACTTTTTGAGCAGCTTCTACATTACCTGTTGCTTCCAGGTTTAGATCGTTGTCTACAGTAGATGCACTTGCCAACGTTTTGCTGTTCATATCATCGATAAGCTGTGCGTAGATGTGTTTGTTTGAACGGTAAACGTTCAGACGCGGACGTTCAGCTGTTCCGAACAGATTTTTACGTACACGAGTGTGGCGCTTTTTACGCACAACGTTCTTGTCGGGCTTTGTGATCATCTAGGTCACTCCTTTCTGTTCCCAAACCTACCTTATTTTGCAGTTTTACCTTCTTTACGGCGTACATATTCGCCTTCGTAACGGATACCTTTGCCTTTATAAGGTTCAGGCGGACGAATGGCTCTGATATTAGCCGCTACAGCTCCGACTAATTCTTTGTCGATACCTTTTACGGTAACTTTTGTATTGGCAGGAACGTCGATTTCGATTCCTTCACGTGGTTCGATTTCCACCGGGTGGGAATATCCTGCGTTAATGACTACTTTATTGCCCTGCTTCGTAGCACGGTAACCTACACCATTAATCTCCAGGCTCTTTTCGTATCCTTTATGGACTCCCTCAACCATATTGCCGATCAAGCTGCGGGTAGTACCATGCAGGGCGCGATGCTCTTTACTGTCGCTAGGACGCTCTACAGTAAGAACATTATCTTCGATTTTCACTTCGATGTCCGGATGGAAAGTACGGGAAAGCTCTCCTTTAGGACCTTTAACTGTAACGGTGTTTCCATCTAATTTGACTTCCACACCCTCTGGGATTTCCAAAATTTTAAAACCTACACGAGACATTCAAAGCACCTCCTATCTTGTCTGAATAAATTACCAAATATATGCTAGCACTTCGCCGCCAATTGCTTGCGCACGTGCTTCTTTGTCAGATAAAACGCCTTTTGAAGTAGAAACAATTGCGATGCCAAGTCCGTTCAATACTTTTGGTATTTCGTCGGCTTTAGCGTAGACACGCAATCCTGGCTTACTGATTCTCTTCAGCCCGGAAATGACTCTTTCTTCATTAGCACCGTATTTAAGGAAAATACGTAGAACACCTTGTTTGTTATCTTCGATAAATTCGTAATCGCGTACGAAGCCTTCACGCTTCAGAATGTCTGCAACCTCTTTTTTAAGCTTAGAAGCAGGCACCTCTAGCTTCTCATGGCGTACCATGTTGGCGTTACGAATACGAGTAAGCATATCTGCGATTGGATCTGTCATAACCATTATTCATTACCTCCTTCCCTGATCGGGGATTACCAGCTTGCTTTTTTGACACCAGGAATTTGACCTTTATAGGCAAGTTCACGGAAACAAATACGGCAAAGTTTGAATTTGCGCAATACAGAGTGTGGACGTCCGCAGCGTTCGCACCGTGTGTACTCTTGTACTTTGAATTTCTGTTTGCGTTTTTGTTTCGCAATCATTGATTTCTTAGCCACAATTTTCCCTCCTTGTGTTAGCTCTAATGCTTATTTTTGGAAAGGCATGCCAAGCTGAGCTAAAAGTTCACGTGCTTCTTCGTCAGTATTAGAAGTGGTTACGATAACTACATCCATACCGCGAACTTTATTGACTTTATCATAATTAATTTCCGGGAAAATCAATTGTTCTTTAATTCCAAGCGTATAGTTACCGCGTCCGTCAAATGCTTTCTTGGAGATACCACGGAAGTCACGCACACGTGGCAATGATACTCCGATCAGCTTTTGAAGGAATTCGTACATGCGCTCACCGCGAAGGGTTACTTTTGCCCCGATAGGCATTCCCTCACGCAAACGGAATCCTGCAATTGATTTCTTTGCTTTTGTAACCACTGGCTGTTGTCCGGAGATCAGCGATAGTTCTTCAACGGCGTTATCCAACGCTTTCGTGTTCTGAACAGCATCACCCACACCCATGTTGATTACGATTTTTTCTATTTTAGGCACTTGCATTACTGACTCATAATTAAATTTTTCTGCCAATGAAGGAACGATTTCCTCTTGGTATCTTTTCTTCAATTCGTTCATCGAGTAGCCCTCCTTTCACCGCTGATTTATTTATCTAATGCTTCACCGGATTTTTTAGCTATACGGACTTTCTTGCCGTCGCGCACTTCATGTCCAACGCGAGTTGGTTCGCCGGTTTTCGGATCGATCGGCATTACATTGGAAACATGAATTGGTGCTTCCTGGTTAAGAATTCCGCCTTGCGGGTTATCCTGAGAAGGTTTTGCGTGCTTTTTCACGACGTTGATGCCTTCCACCAACACGCGCTCTTTTTTCGGATATGCTTCGAGAATAGTGCCTTGTTTGCCGCTATCCTTGCCAGCTATTACCTGAACTTTATCACCTTTTTTAACATGCATGCTTGCTGCACCTCCTTACAAGGCTTTTAATTCGCTTATAGTACTTCTGGAGCTAGGGAAACGATTTTCATGAATTTAGCATCGCGCAATTCACGTGCTACCGGTCCAAAGATACGAGTACCGCGTGGACTTTTATCGTCACGTACAATTACCGCTGCATTTTCATCAAATCGAATGTAAGATCCGTCTTTACGGCGCATTCCGCTTTTAGAACGGACGATGACAGCACGTACGACTTCACCTTTTTTAACAACGCCGCCTGGTGTTGCCTGTTTCACCGTACAAACGATCACATCGCCGATATTGGCAGTTTTACGGCCTGAACCGCCCAGAACTTTAATCGCAAGCACTTCACGTGCTCCTGAGTTATCTGCAACTTTTAAACGAGTTTCTTGTTGAATCATACTGCTTGAACCTCCCTTCGGAATTCTTCCGAGCGAACTTTATTAAATAATAACCGCTTCTTCGACAATTTCAACTAGACGGAAACGCTTCGTAGCTGAAAGCGGACGAGTTTCCATGATGCGTACAACATCTCCGATTTTCGCTTGGTTGTTTTCATCATGCACTTTGAATTTCTTCGAGTACTTAACACGTTTTCCATAAAGCTTATGGAATTTGTAGGTTTCGACTAATACTGTAATGGTTTTATCCATTTTATCTGATACTACACGGCCGTTATAGACCTTACGAT
Source organism: Sediminibacillus terrae (assembly GCF_009602435.1). GTDB lineage: Bacteria > Bacillota > Bacilli > Bacillales > Amphibacillaceae > Sediminibacillus > Sediminibacillus terrae. The sequence goes on along the minus strand of NZ_VZDQ01000006.1, from coordinate 41,219 downwards.
TGTTACGTTCACTCATGTGAGGCTAACCTCCTCTCAGGTTTATCAGTTATTAACGCTTAGTTCTCTTTCACGTACAACAGTTTTCATGCGTGCGATTGATTTACGAACTTCACGAAGACGTGCGGTGTTTTCCAATTGGCCGGTGGCTAGTTGGAAACGCAGGTTGAACAATTCTTCTTTTAAAGATTTAACTTTTTGTTCAATTTCGGCAGTGGTTAATTCTCTGATTTCATTAGCCTTCATTGATTTCACCACCAATTTCTTCACGTTTTACAAATTTCGTTCTGATCGGCAGTTTATGAGAAGCAAGACGCAATGCTTCACGTGCCACTTCTTCAGAAACTCCGGCGATTTCAAACATGATTTTACCTGGTTTTACTACAGCGACCCATCCTTCTGGGGCACCTTTACCGGAACCCATCCGAACCTCAAGAGGTTTAGCAGTATAAGGTTTGTCCGGGAAGATTTTGATCCAAACTTTACCGCCACGTTTCATATAACGGGTCATTGCAATACGAGCAGCCTCGATTTGACGGCTAGTAATCCAAGAAGCGTCTAAAGCTTGTAGTCCATATTCACCAAATGCAACAGTCGTGCCGCCTTTCGCTTTACCTGTCATGCGGCCGCGGTGTTGTTTACGATATTTTACACGTTTAGGCATTAACATAATGCGTTCCCCCTTCCTTATTGATTGTTTTTAGTTGGAAGGACTTCTCCACGATAGATCCACACTTTGACACCAAGTTTACCATACGTAGTATCTGCTTCAGCAGTACCATAGTCAATGTCAGCGCGAAGTGTGTGAAGTGGTACAGTTCCTTCGCTGTAATGTTCTGCACGGGCAATGTCGGCTCCACCAAGACGACCGGAAACTTGAGTGCGGATACCTTTGGCTCCCGCACGCATAGCGCGTTGGATCGTTTGTTTTTGAGCACGACGGAAAGAAATACGGTTTTCCAATTGACGTGCGATATTCTCAGCTACCAGCGTAGCGTCAAGATCTGCTTTTTTCACTTCAACGATGTTGATGTGAACTCTCTTACCAGTCAAAGCATTCAAAGATTTACGCAATGCTTCTACTTCGGAACCGCCTTTACCGATAACCATTCCTGGTTTTGCAGTTGAAATAGAAATGTTCACGCGATTGGCTGCACGTTCAATTTCAATACTTGAAACGGCTGCATCCTTCAGACGCTTTTCGATATATTCACGAATTTTTATGTCTTCATGTAACAAATCTGCATAATCTTTGCCAGCGTACCATTTGGATTCCCAGTCACGGATGACGCCGACACGAAGTCCTACAGGATTAACTTTTTGACCCACTGATTATCCCTCCTTCTGTTCTGATACAACCACAGTGATATGGCTGGTTCTTTTATTGATTTGACTAGCACGACCCATTGCACGAGGGCGGAAACGTTTCAGTGTGACGCCTTCGTTTACGAATGCTTCAGATACTACCAAATCATCCGGGTTCATTTCATAATTGTGCTCAGCATTAGCGATAGCTGATTTCAATACCTTCTCCACAACTGGTGATGCACCGCGTTGTGTATGGTTTAGAATTGCAACGGCTTCTCCGACTTTTTTTCCTCGAATTAAATCTACGACTAAACGAACTTTACGAGGAGCAATACGAACAGATTTCGCAACGGCTTTAGCTTGCATCAAGAGTGCCTCCTCTCATTAGCGTTTTGTTTTCTTGTCATCGCCAGCATGCCCTTTGAACGTGCGGGTTGGCGCGAATTCACCTAATTTATGTCCGACCATATCTTCGGTGACATATACCGGTACGTGTTTGCGACCGTCATATACAGCGATGGTATGACCAACAAAGTTAGGGAATATAGTTGAACGGCGAGACCAAGTTCTCACAACTTGCTTCTTGTTGTCTTCGTTCAATTTTTCGACTTTTTTCATTAAATGGTCATCTGCGAAAGGTCCTTTTTTCAAACTGCGACCCATACATAAACCTCCCTTTGCGATTGACAGACGGGGTTTGTCTCCCGCCTTTCAATCCCGTTATTTTTTACGTTTACGAACGATGAATTTATCCGTCGGCTTGTTGCGTTTACGCGTTTTGTAACCAAGCGTAGGTTTGCCCCAAGGAGACATTGGTGATTTACGACCGATAGGCGCGCGACCTTCACCACCACCGTGTGGGTGATCGTTAGGGTTCATTACAGAACCACGAACAGTTGGACGGTTGCCTTTCCAGCGAGAACGTCCTGCTTTACCAACATTGATCAATTCGTGTTCTACGTTTCCTACCTGTCCGATTGTAGCGCGGCAAGTGCCGAGTACTAGGCGTACTTCACCAGATACCAGACGTACCAATACGTATTTATCTTCACGTCCCAGAATTTGAGCTTGAGCTCCTGCAGAACGGGCTAGTTGTCCGCCGCGGCCAGGCTTCAATTCTACGTTATGAATGATAGTACCTACTGGAATGTTTTGCAGTGGAAGCGAGTTTCCAAGCTTGATGTCAGCCTCTGGTCCAGAAATAATTTCAGTACCTACAGTCAGGCCTTTAGGTGCAAGGATGTATCGCTTTTCACCATCAGCATAATTGATCAATGCAATATTTGCGGAGCGGTTTGGATCGTATTCGATTGTAGCAACGCGTCCTGGTATTCCATCTTTGTCGCGTTTGAAATCGATGATACGATATTGGCGCTTGTGGCCGCCGCCCTGATGACGAACTGTTAATCTACCCTGGTTGTTACGACCGCCACGTTTGTGAATCGGGCTCAACAGGGATTTTTCCGGCTTGTCGGTTGTGATTTCAGCGAAATCGGAAGTGGACATGCCGCGTCTACCATTAGAAGTTGGTTTATACTTTTTAATCGCCATCTTGTTTCCCTCCTTTTTTAATAGGTTTTATTTATACACTTTCAAAGAATTCAAGTTCTTTACTGTCTTCTGTCAATTGCACAACGGCTTTCTTGCGGTTTGGACGGTATCCACCGTAACGACCCATCCGCTTGAATTTACCTTTGAGATTCATTGTATTGACTTTTTCTACTTTCACATCAAAAATCAACTCAACAGCGTCTTTTATCTCTGTTTTGTTGGCTTTGGTGTTCACTTCAAAGGTGTATTTCTTTTCTGCCATCAAGTCAGCAGAGTGTTCCGTGATTATCGGGCGCTTAATAATATCTCGTGGGTCCTTCATTATGCAAGCACCTCCCCTGCTTTTTCAGCTGCTTCTTTTGTCAAGATCAGCTTGTCATGCGTAAGCAAGTCAAGTACGTTAACTTCGCTCACAGTCAAAACCTTCACGTTTGGCAAGTTGTTAGCAGAACGTGCAACAACTTCGTCCTGATCGGCAGTTACGATCAATGCTTTACCATCTACATTAAGAGCAGCAAGTACGTTTACCACTTCTTTTGTTTTCGGTGCATCGAATGCAAGACTATCAAGGACAACCAGGCTTTCTTCGTTCACTTTAGAGGAAAGAGCAGATTTTAGCGCCAATCTGCGTACCTTCTTCGGTAGTTTGTAGCTATAGCTGCGTGGTGTAGGGCCGAATACAGTTCCGCCGCCTACCCATTGCGGAGAGCGGATGGATCCCTGACGGGCACGTCCTGTACCCTTCTGGCGCCATGGTTTGCGTCCACCACCGCGTACTTCAGAACGGTTTTTTACATCGTGTGTTCCTTGGCGTAAAGAAGCGCGTTGCATAACAACAGCTTCGTGTAAAACGTGTGTGTTTGGTTCAATACCAAAAACGGCATCATTAAGTTCTAAATCGCCGACTTGTGATCCGCCTTGGTTATAAAGTGCTACTTTAGGCATGACATATCCTCCCTTCGTTTATGATTAGTTAGCCTTAACTGCACTCGTGATTTTAACGAATGATTTTTTCGCTCCCGGCACATTACCTTTTACAAGAATAAGGTTGCGTTCAGCGTCGACTTTTACTACTTCAAGGTTTTGAAGTGTTACTTGCTCTCCGCCCATTTGTCCAGGAAGTTTTTTGCCTTTGAAAACATGCATCGGGTCAATGGCACCCATGGTACCTGGTCTTCTGTGGTAACGAGAACCGTGGGTCATTGGTCCGCGGGATTGATTATGGCGCTTGATTGCACCTTGGAATCCTTTCCCTTTAGAAGTTCCAGTAACATCGATTTTGTCTCCAGTTTGAAAAATCTCAACACTAACCTCTTGGCCTACTTCATAGTCGTCAAGGTTAGCATCACGGATTTCACGAATGAAGCGCTTAGCAGTTGTGTTTGCTTTTTCAGCATGCCCTTTTGCCGGCTTGTTCGCCTTTGTTTCTTTTTGATCAGCTACACCCAATTGAATTGCTTCATATCCGTCATTCTCAAGTGTTCTCTTTTGAAGAACAACGTTCGGGTCGGCTTGAATTACAGTTACAGGAGTCAATTCTCCTTCTTCACTGAAAAGTTGTGTCATGCCGATTTTTCGACCTAAGATTCCTTTCGCCATCCGTCACACCTCCTAATATCTTTGAATTCTTTATAATTTAATTTCAATGTCCACGCCAGACGGCAGATCAAGACGCATTAGCGAGTCAACCGTTTGCGGTGTTGGACTTACAATATCGATAAGACGTTTATGTGTGCGCATTTCAAATTGCTCACGAGAATCTTTGTATTTGTGTACGGCACGAAGTACTGTGTACACTGATTTTTCGGTTGGAAGCGGGATTGGTCCGGATACATTAGCACCAGAACGCTTCGCTGTGTCTACAATCTTCTCGGCAGATTGATCCAGGATACGGTGATCATACGCCTTTAAACGAATTCTAATCTTTTCTTTTGCCATTATTTTCCCTCCTTTTTTCGCCCATTTTATAATAGACATTCTCCGCGAAAATTCCTTGGCATCCCCGCCATGGCAAAGGGGCCGGGTGTGCCAACAACCTTCCGCATCATCGCCTTTTATGACCAACATTACTTATTATATAGAATAATAGCGGTCATTGCAACCTTAAATGTGAAGAAAGGAGCCTTTCGAAAAAATAACGCGAAAGCACTTGTTTCAAAACAAGTACAACCCTTCTCTTTTGAAAAGTTCCTTTAAGGCGCAGTTTCAACGGCACTTCCCGTATTATACAGGAGGTTCACCCCTGTTTTCAAGGTATTATTCCTGTTTTTTGGTGGTAATAAAATGAAAAACTGCGAAAGTTGCTGGACCGAATTATTTATTATGGAAACAACTCCACTTGAATCCAAAAGCGTTCTTACCGTTATCCCGTGTTTGAAACACGAATAACAGCAAGGACATAACATGAACTCCTTTATGAACTCGGTTGACTATGCAATGGATGAAAAGAGAAACGAGAAAATTATCCTTGGTTAAAATTCCTTTCATTCTGACGTATGATCCTCGATTCGCTGCGCACAAATCCAGCGCCTTCCATGAAATGTTTATGCAGGGTTTTCTACAGATGAATCTCTGTATGTTGCTTTCGTCGGGTCCCGGTACTCTAACCTCGATTTATCAAAACTTTCTTGGCAGATTGGTAGTTGGTAAGAAAGCAATCCTGACAGAATCTCTGAGAGCCAATCACGACTAGTGCTAACTATATATTCCTCCCATGGGATAAAACAGATCCTTTAATGTAGTTTTCAATATGCAACGATACCATTCAAGAAGAAAGCTGCCGTTAGAAACGAATTCCCTTGCCGGTGCGGAATTTTTACACCATTCTTTCACAGAGGAGGTCATTAATCTTTATTAATTGTCAGGTCAAGCTGGTACCTTATAGAAAAAAGGCGGTCGGATTCGAAATGTTCGAGATTTTGATCATCTCGATTTTGCTGTTTTGACAGCTACACATTTGTCTCTATCTCGTTGCATCTTCATAATAACGAAAAAGCAGACAGCTTTTAGCTGTCTGCTTAATTTTCATTGTTCCAACTTATTCTTGGATAGAAGCAACAACGCCGGCGCCTACTGTACGGCCACCTTCACGGATAGAGAACTTAGTTCCGTCCTCGATAGCGATTGGAGAAATAAGTTCTACGCTCATTTCTACGTTGTCACCAGGCATAACCATTTCTACGCCTTCTGGAAGTGTGATAACACCAGTTACGTCAGTTGTACGGAAGTAGAACTGCGGACGGTAGTTACCGAAGAATGGAGTATGACGTCCACCCTCTTCTTTAGAAAGGACATAGACTTCTGCTTTAAATTTTGTATGTGGAGTGATAGAACCTGGCTTTGCAAGAACTTGGCCACGGTTGATATCGTCACGTGCCACACCACGTAGAAGTGCACCAATGTTGTCGCCAGCTTCTGCATAGTCAAGAAGCTTACGGAACATTTCTACACCAGTTACAGTTGTTTTAGCTGCTTCTTCAGCAAGACCGATAACTTCAACTTCGTCACCGACTTTAACTTGTCCGCGCTCAACACGGCCAGTAGCAACTGTACCACGACCAGTGATAGAGAACACGTCCTCAACTGGCATCATGAATGGTTTTTCAGTGTCACGGTCTGGTCTTGGGATGTACTCATCAACAGCATCCATAAGTTCGAAGATTTTGTTTGCATACTCTTCGTCACCTTCTAGAGCTTTAAGAGCAGAACCTTTGATTACAGGTACATCGTCACCAGGGAAGTCATACTCAGATAGTAGGTCGCGAACTTCCATTTCTACTAGCTCAAGAAGTTCTTCATCGTCTACCATGTCTGTTTTGTTCAAGAATACAACGATTGCCGGTACACCAACCTGGCGAGAAAGAAGGATGTGCTCACGAGTTTGCGGCATCGGACCGTCAGCTGCAGATACTACAAGAATAGCTCCGTCCATTTGTGCAGCACCAGTGATCATGTTTTTAACATAGTCAGCGTGACCTGGGCAGTCAACGTGCGCATAGTGACGGTTTTCAGTTTCGTACTCAACGTGAGAAGTTGCGATAGTGATTCCGCGTTCTTTCTCTTCTGGAGCACCGTCGATTTGGTCATATGCCATTGCAGTACCAGAACCAGAACGGCTGTGCAGTACTGTAGTAATAGCAGCAGTCAAAGTAGTTTTACCGTGGTCAACGTGACCGATAGTACCAATATTAACGTGGTCTTTGGAGCGATCGAATTTTTCTTTACCCATTTATATTTCCTCCTTTAAGTAAGTAAAAGTGTTGATTTTATAATCAATGTATTTGCCGCTTAGAAACAACCAAGAAGTCGTTTCTAAGCTTACAATACAAGTTATACGCGATGAACAGAAAAAAATCAATTATTCACCAGCATTTTTTTTGATAATTTCTTCGGAAATGCTCTTCGGTACTTCTTCGTAGTGGTCAAAGTGCATCGTATATTGACCTCTTCCTTGTGTGTTGGAACGAAGCGCCGTTGCATAACCGAACATCTCGGAAAGCGGTACGAAAGCATTTACGACTTGTGTATTACCACGAGCGCCCATACCTTCAACACGTCCGCGACGGGATGTTACGTCACCCATGATGTCTCCCATATATTCTTCCGGAATCGTAACTTCGACTTTCATCATTGGTTCCAGAATGACTGGTTGACATTTGTTTTTTGCAGCCTTAAGTGCCATTGATGCGGCAACTTTAAAGGCCATTTCGTTAGAGTCAACGTCATGGTAGCTTCCGTCGAACAAGGTCGCTTTGACGTCGATCAATGGATATCCTGCCAACACACCGTTTTCCATAGATTCCTTGATACCAGCTTCTACGGAAGGGATGTATTCACGAGGAACAGTACCACCAACGATTTTGTTTTCAAATTCGAAGCCGGCGCCTTCTTCGTTTGGCTCAAATTTGACCCAAACGTGGCCGTATTGACCTCTACCACCGGACTGTCTTACAAACTTACCTTCTACTTCAGCAGAAGCACGGAAAGTTTCACGATAAGCAACCTGTGGAGCACCAACATTAGCTTCAACTTTGAATTCACGTTTCAGACGGTCAACAATGATGTCCAGGTGAAGTTCACCCATACCGGAAATAATTGTTTGGCCTGTCTCCGTGTTTGTTTCTGTACGGAAAGTTGGATCCTCTTCAGCCAGCTTGCCTAGCGCAACAGCCATTTTGTCCTGGTCTGCTTTTGTCTTCGGCTCGATAGCTACATCGATAACCGGCTCAGGGAATTCCATGGATTCCAGGATTACCAGTGACTTCTCGTCACAAAGTGTATCCCCTGTTCCAGTATCCTTCAGTCCGACAGCACCAGCGATATCGCCGGCATAAACGGTTGAAATTTCTTCACGGGAATTGGCATGCATTTGCAGGATACGACCTACACGCTCACGCTTATCCTTCGTAGAGTTTCGTACATAAGAACCGGAGTTCAATGTACCGGAATATACGCGGAAGAAAGTCAGTTTTCCGACATAAGGGTCGGTTGCAACCTTAAATGCCAATGCTGAGAATGGCTCATTGTCATCGGATTTACGGACAACTTTTTCTTCTGTTTGTGGTACATGTCCTTCGATCGGAGGTACATCAGTTGGTGATGGCAGGTAGTCGATGACACCGTCGATCAGCAACTGTACCCCTTTGTTTTTAAAGGCAGATCCACAGAAAACAGGATAGAATTCAACGCTTAGCGTAGCGGCACGAACAGCAGCTTTCAACTCTTCGTTGGAGATTTCTTCGCCTTCCAAGTACTTCATCATAAGTTCCTCGTCCAGCTCAGCTACTGCTTCAACTAAATTGGTGCGATATTCTTCAGCCTGTTCTTTATATTCGTCCGGAATCGGACGTGCTTCCGCACGGGTACCCAGGTCATCCATGTAGTAATATGCTTCCATGGAAATCAGATCGATAATTCCTTCAAAATTATCCTCTGCACCAATTGGCAATTGAACTGGATGAGCGTTTGCTCCCAGACGGTCGCCCAGTGTTCCAACGGAATAAAGGAAGTCTGCACCTACTTTATCCATTTTGTTTACAAATACAATACGAGGAACACCGTAAGTTGTAGCCTGACGCCAAACGGTTTCTGTCTGTGGTTCCACACCAGATTGAGCATCAAGAACTGCTACAGAACCATCAAGTACACGCAGGGAACGTTCTACTTCGACTGTGAAGTCCACGTGGCCTGGTGTATCGATGATGTTGATACGGTGACCTTTCCATTGAGCAGTTGTCGCAGCAGAAGTAATGGTGATACCACGCTCTTGTTCCTGCTCCATCCAGTCCATTTGAGAAGCACCCTCGTGGGTTTCGCCAATTTTATGGATACGTCCTGTGTAGAAAAGAATACGCTCGGTAGCAGTGGTTTTACCAGCATCGATGTGAGCCATGATACCGATATTACGAGTCTTTTCCAAGGAGAATTCTCTAGCCATGCATCTTTCTCCTTCCTGATATAATGTTTAGTTTTTAGATTACCAGCGGTAATGAGCGAATGCTTTGTTGGCTTCAGCCATTTTGTGCATATCTTCGCGTTTCTTGACAGATGCACCTGTGTTGTTTGAAGCATCAAGGATTTCGTTTGCAAGGCGTTCTTCCATTGTTTTTTCTCCGCGAAGACGGGAGTAGTTGACAATGTAACGTAGGCCTAACGCCTGGCGACGTTCGGGGCGCACCTCTACAGGTACTTGGTAGTTAGAACCCCCCACACGGCGTGCGCGTACTTCAAGTACTGGCATAACATTTTTCATCGCTTGTTCAAAAACTTCCATGGCGTCTTGGCCGCTGCGTTCTTGTACAAGTTCAAATGCTTTATAAAGAATCTTCTGAGCTTTACCTCGTTGTCCGTCAATCATGATTTGGTTGATCAAACGAGTAACAAGCTTAGAGTTGTGTAACGGATCTGGCAATACATCACGTTTTGCTACTGGTCCTTTACGTGGCATATGATTTCCTCCTTTCTGTTTATCTATTTAAGAATGAGCAATTGCTGCATTATTTTTTAGGTCTCTTTGTACCATACTTCGAACGTCCTTGCGCACGGCCTTCTACTCCGGCTGTATCAAGCGCTCCACGGACGATGTGATAACGTACACCTGGCAAGTCTTTTACACGACCTCCGCGAATAAGCACTACACTGTGCTCTTGAAGGTTGTGTCCGATACCAGGAATGTAAGCAGTGACTTCAATACCGTTTGTCAAACGCACACGAGCGTATTTACGAAGTGCAGAGTTTGGTTTCTTCGGTGTCAAAGTACCAACACGAGTACACACCCCGCGTTTTTGCGGAGAAGATTGATCAGTCAAGGTTTTCTTGAAGCTGTTGTACCCTTTGTTCAATGCTGGTGAGTCGGATTTTTTTCCTTTGCTCACACGGCCTTTGCGTACTAATTGATTAATTGTAGGCATTTGTTTTTCCTCCTTTCAACTTCATTCTGTAATACCACATATCCAGGTGGTTCATTTTGAGGCAAAAAACAAAGTTTTCGCGATTAACTACGATTCGCCAAAACTTTATTGCTTGATTGCCACAGTCGCTGTACCTACATCTATGCCACATGCTTCGCCTAGTTTCTTCTTGGAATCCACCCTGCTGCATGGGATGCTCAAATCATTTGCAAGACGCGACACTTTCTCTGTTATTTGCAGATCAGCATCATCTGCAATAACTACTTCCCTTACTTCGCCATTTTTCATGGCTTTCAATGTTTGCTTGGTTCCTATTATCAAACCAGTTTTAACCTGTGCCACTTTATCATAAGACATTAGCTATCCTCCAAAGTAACAAGGATAAACGGAAGCACCTCAAATATAGTATCATCCTGGAATTTCAATGTCAACTTAATTTGGAAGGATTTTTTATATAGAGGCAGGAAAACGGGCAGATTGCGATAATCTGCCGTTTCCTGTCAGCTTCCCTGCTATACCTTGTCTTTACAAAGTAATTAATGGGTTATTTCTTCTGCCTGTTGCACATCAACAGGTTCTTCCACTTCATCCAATTCAGCCTGTATTTTTCTGTATGTCGGCATGCCGGTACCCGCTGGTACAAGCTTACCGATAATGACATTTTCTTTCAGGCCGAGTAATTCATCTCGTTTTCCTTTAATAGCGGCATCGGTAAGGACACGTGTTGTTTCCTGGAAGGATGCAGCTGATAAGAAGGAGTCTGTCTCAAGAGACGCCTTCGTAATACCGAGAATGACAGGTCTGCCGACAGCCGGCTGCCTGCCTTCCTGCAATACGTTTTTGTTGGCATCTCTGAACTGATGGATCTCAAGCAGTGAACCTGGCAACACATCGGTGTCCCCTGCATTAGAAACACGGACTTTACGAAGCATTTGTCGAACCATCACTTCAACGTGTTTATCGCCAATCTCAACACCTTGCATCCGGTAAACCTTCTGAACCTCTTTCAGCAAGTACTGTTGTACTCCGTCGATGCCTTGAACCTTCAGAAGCTCTTTCGGGTCAACCGAACCTTCTGTCAGTTCCTGACCGGCTATTACCTGGTCACCGACAGCGACTTTCAATCGTGCACCATATGGAGAAGTGTATGATCTGTTTTCCACTTCACCCTGTACAACGATTTCCTGCTTGTCTTTGATCTCGTTGATATCCTGGATTGTTCCCTTGATCTCACTGATAACTGCTTGACCTTTCGGATTACGCGCTTCGAAAAGCTCCTGGATACGCGGCAGACCTTGGGTGATATCGTCTCCTGCTACACCACCAGTGTGGAACGTACGCATTGTAAGCTGTGTACCTGGTTCACCGATAGACTGGGCGGCGATAATACCGACTGCTTCACCGACTTCCACTTCGTCTCCAGTAGCAAGGTTTCTGCCGTAACATTTTTTACAAGCTCCATGCTTGGTGTTACAAGTAAAGACGGACCGGATCGTCACATGTTCAATGCCAGCATCTACTATCTGCTTGGCAGTATCCTCTGTGATGACCTCATTCTTATCGACCAGCACTTCTTGTGTCTCTGGATGACGGACAACCTGGAACGAAGTTCTTCCGATCAGACGGTCGATCAACGGTTCGATCATTTCGGTACCTTCTGTAATCGACTGTACGGTCAAACCTTTATCTGTTCCGCAGTCTTCTTCCCGGATAATGACATCCTGGGCTACATCGACAAGTCTTCTGGTCAAGTAACCAGAGTCAGCTGTTTTCAACGCTGTATCAGCCAGACCTTTACGGGCACCGTGAGTGGAAATAAAGTATTCAAGTACCGTCAATCCTTCACGGAAGCTTGACTTGATCGGCAATTCAATGATTCGTCCTGCCGGGTTGGCCATCAGTCCGCGCATACCGGCGAGCTGTGTGAAGTTAGATGCATTACCACGGGCACCGGAATCACTCATCATGAAAATCGGGTTGCGTGGATTCAAAGACTTCATCAGCTTATCTTGAATAGTATCTTTAGCCTGTGACCAAATGGAAATGACTCGGTCATATCGCTCTTCTTCGGTTATGAGACCGCGGCGGAATTGTTTCAAGACTTTATCAACTCTGCCTTGGGCTTCATCAAGTATTTCTTCTTTTTCAGCCAGTACGACAATGTCGGAAACACCGACAGTGATACCGGCTTTTGTTGAATAGCTGAATCCTAGGTCTTTCATGCGGTCAAGCATTTTCGATGTTTCGCTGATCTTGAACCGTTTAAATACCTCGGCGATTATGTCACCCAGTATGCCTTTTTTGAATGGAGAAATGATCTCCCGCTCGGCAATGATTTCTTTCACATTTGCCCCTTTATCCACAAAGTACTTTTCTGGTGTACGAAGCTCCAGGTTTTCCTGTGTTGGTTCGTTCATATACGGGAACGAATTAGGAAGCATGTTATTGAAGATCAGTTTACCCACTGTAGTGATAATCAACTTGCCTTTCTGTTCTTCGCTGAATGTTTCATTGCCTAAAGAAGCTGCACTTACGGCAACTCGAGTATGCAAATGGACGTAACCGTTCTGGTAAGCGATCAAGGCTTCGTTAAGATCTCTGAAAACCATCCCCTCGCCTACTGCGTTTTTACGCTCCAACGTAATGTAATAGTTACCGAGTACCATATCCTGAGATGGCGTAACAACCGGTTTGCCATCTTTTGGATTCAAAATGTTCTGCGCAGCAAGCATCAGGATACGCGCTTCGGCTTGCGCTTCGGCAGACAACGGAACGTGTACAGCCATTTGGTCACCATCAAAGTCGGCGTTATACGCTGTACATACGAGCGGGTGGAGCCTGATCGCCCTTCCTTCAACCAACGTCGGCTCAAATGCCTGGATTCCCAATCTGTGAAGGGTTGGCGCCCGGTTCAACAGAACAGGATGTTCCTTGATTACTTCTTCAAGAACGTCCCATACTTCCGGATGCAATCGTTCAATTTTGCGCTTTGCCGATTTTATATTATGGGCGAGCCCTTTCTCGACAAGCTCTTTCATAATGAACGGTTTGAACAGTTCCACTGCCATTTCTTTCGGTAGTCCGCACTGATACATCTTCAAATGCGGTCCCACAACGATTACGGAACGGCCGGAATAATCAACACGTTTACCGAGCAAGTTTTGACGGAAACGGCCTTGTTTCCCTTTCAACATGTGGGAAAGCGACTTGAGCGGACGGTTTCCGGGTCCAGTAACCGGACGGCCGCGACGTCCATTGTCAATCAATGCGTCGACAGCTTCTTGAAGCATGCGCTTCTCATTTTGAACAATGATGCTTGGCGCGCCTAAATCAAGCAGGCGTTTCAAACGATTGTTCCGATTGATCACACGGCGGTACAAGTCATTCAAATCGGAAGTGGCAAAGCGCCCACCATCCAGCTGTACCATCGGACGCAACTCTGGCGGGATGATCGGCAATACATCCAATATCATCCAGGAAGGCTCGTTTCCGGAGTTGCGGAAGGCTTCCAATACTTCCAGACGCTTGATCGCACGTGTGCGTCGTTGTCCTTGTGCCGTTTTCAATTCTTCCTTAAGTTGGTCGACTTCTTTATCTAAATCAATATCCTGGAGAAGTTTGCGGATTGCTTCAGCGCCCATTTGCGCTTGGAAGGACTGACCGTACTTGTCACGATATGCACGGTATTCCTTCTCGGAAAGCAATTGTTTTTTCTCTAGTGCCGTATCTCCAGCATCCGTAACAATATATGCCGCAAAGTAAATAACCTCTTCCAAAGCACGTGGGGACATATCCATGACAAGACCCATACGACTCGGAATTCCTTTGAAATACCAGATGTGAGAAACTGGGGCAGCTAACTCGATGTGCCCCATCCGCTCACGCCGGACTTTTGCTTTGGTAACTTCGACACCGCAGCGGTCACAAACTACGCCTTTATAGCGGACACGTTTATATTTACCACAATGACATTCCCAGTCTTTCTGAGGACCAAAGATTCTTTCGCAAAACAATCCATCTTTCTCCGGCTTCAGCGTTCGATAGTTGATGGTTTCCGGTTTTTTTACTTCACCAAAAGACCAAGATCGAATTTTATCAGGTGAAGCCAAACCTATTTTCATAAATTCGAAATTATTTACATCTAGCAAGGGGCCTACCTCCCTTTTAGTATCCAGGTTTTAACCTAAGTACAGACTGAGTGAACAAGAAGTGGAATTAGCTTTCTTCCACTTCAATATTCAGGTTGTCTGCGGATTGAGTATCGTCTTCTTCAATGTCCCTAAGCTCAATTTCTTCCTCATCTGCGGAAAGCATCTTCACGTCCATGCCAAGACTTTGCAACTCTTTGATCAGTACTTTGAATGATTCAGGAATACCTGGTTCCGGAACATTGTCGCCTTTTACGATTGCTTCGTACGTTTTCACACGTCCGACAACATCATCTGACTTCACTGTCAGTATTTCCTGCAAGGTATAAGCAGCACCATAGGCTTCCAATGCCCATACCTCCATTTCACCGAAACGCTGTCCGCCAAATTGAGCCTTACCGCCCAGAGGCTGCTGCGTAACGAGTGAATAAGGACCAGTAGAACGGGCATGCAGTTTGTCGTCTACCATATGGGCAAGCTTGATCATATACATGACACCGACAGAAACCCTGTTGTCAAACGGTTCACCGGTACGGCCGTCATAAAGGATTGTCTTCGCATCCCGCGGCATTCCGGCTTCTTCAAGTGTTTCCCAAACATCTTCTTCCCTGGCACCATCGAAAACAGGGGTAGCTACATGAAGGCCCAGTTGTCTTGCTGCCATACCTAGATGCAACTCCAGTACCTGTCCGATATTCATACGGGAAGGTACTCCTAACGGATTCAGCATAATATCAATAGGTGTTCCGTCTGGAAGGAATGGCATGTCTTCCTCAGGCAAGATTTTGGAAATTACACCTTTGTTACCATGTCGACCTGCCATTTTGTCTCCTTCATGAATTTTACGTTTTTGGACGATATATACACGGACAAGCTGGTTTACACCTGGAGGAAGTTCATCGCCGTCTTCCCGGTTGAAAATCTTCACGTCCAATACAATACCGCCGGCACCATGAGGGACACGCAAGGAAGTATCGCGCACTTCACGTGCTTTTTCACCAAAGATAGCATGGAGCAAGCGTTCCTCTGCCGACAATTCTGTTACCCCTTTAGGTGTAACTTTACCTACCAGCAAGTCACCATCTTCGACTTCTGCACCGACACGGATGATCCCTCTTTCGTCAAGGTCGCGCAGTGCGTCTTCTCCGACATTCGGAATATCGCGTGTAATTTCTTCAGGTCCCAATTTTGTATCACGTGCTTCTGATTCATACTCTTCAATATGAATAGAAGTATATACATCATCTTTCACCAGACGCTCACTCATGATAATGGCGTCCTCGTAGTTGTACCCTTCCCATGTCATGAAACCGACCAAGACATTTCGTCCCAGCGCTAGTTCCCCATCTTCCATGGAAGGTCCGTCACCAAGCACCTCACCTTTGGTGACGTGGTCGCCGACGCTTACGATCGGTTTTTGGTTGTAACAAGTGCCTTGGTTGGAACGAATGAACTTCTGCAAACGGTAGCGATCCAAGTCGCCTTCCACTCGTCTTCCATCCACTTCGGAAATACGACGGACATAGATTTCTTTTGCTTCTACCCGCTCGACGATCCCCTCGTGTTTACAAATGACAGCGGCTCCGGAGTCTTTTCCGTTCACATATTCCATACCAGTCCCGACTCTCGGTGCTTCCGGCTGCATCAACGGCACAGCTTGTCGCTGCATGTTCGCACCCATCAAAGCACGGTTGGAGTCATCGTTCTCCAAGAAAGGAATACATGCTGTTGCAGCAGATACAACCTGTTTTGGAGAAACGTCCATATAATCAATCCGGTCGCGAGGAACTGCAGTGTTTTCCCCGCGGAAACGGGCAATTACTTCTTCGTCGGTAAACGACCAGTCTTCGTTTAATCGAGCATTCGCCTGTGCTACTACATAGTTGTCTTCTTCGTCGGCAGTCAGGTAATCGATATGCTCCGTCACCCTGCCCGTCTCTAAATCGACACGGCGGTAAGGCGTTTCAATAAAGCCGAATTTATTTACCTTCGCATAAGAAGATAAGGAGTTAATCAGTCCGATGTTAGGACCCTCCGGCGTTTCGATCGGACACATACGTCCATAGTGGGAGTAGTGAACGTCACGAACTTCCATTCCAGCACGTTCTCTGGTCAATCCGCCCGGTCCCAAAGCAGACAAACGACGTTTATGGGTCAACTCCGCCAATGGGTTCGTTTGATCCATGAACTGGGAAAGCTGGGAACTGCCAAAGAATTCTTTAATGGAGGCAATAACAGGCCTTATATTGATCAACTGCTGCGGTGTAATGGACGAGGTGTCCTGAATCGACATACGTTCCCGAACCACACGCTCCATTCTGGATAAACCGATCCGGAATTGATTCTGCAAAAGCTCACCGACAGAACGCAGCCTGCGGTTTCCAAGGTGATCAATATCATCAGTGCCGCCTACTTGGTGCAACAGATTGAAGAAATAACTGATCGCCGCCAGGATATCAGCAGGTGCAATGTTTTTGACACTATCATCCACATTGCCGTTGCCGATGACATTCAATGTTCTTTCACCTTCAGGGTCAGTTGGATCAACGATTTTGATCGTTTGTACTTTTATAGGATCTTCCAGCACACCTTCGTGCGGTTCCAGAATCTGATCCCCGGTGTTTTCTTCTGTTCCTTCTAAATAAGGAAGGAGTTTATCAAGCAGCCTGCGGTCAATTGTGTCGCCCTTTTGCGCCAAGACCTCCCCTGTTTCTTGATCGACGAGGGTTTCAGCCAGGACTTGGTTGAACAGACGGTTTTTAATATGAAGCTTTTTGTTCATTTTGTATCGGCCCACGTGCGCAAGGTCGTATCGCTTCGGATCAAAGAAGCGGGATACAAGCAGACTTTTGGCATTATCGACTGTCGGCGGCTCGCCAGGGCGCAGCCGTTCATATATTTCAAGCAACGCTTTTTCGCTGTTTTCCGTGTTGTCTTTTTCCAATGTGTTTTTTAAGTATTCATTATCGCCTAGCAAATCAATGATCTCTTGATCAGTACCAAATCCGAGCGCACGCAAAAGAACCGTAATCGGAAGCTTTCTTGTACGGTCGATACGAACATGAACAACATCCTTGGCATCAGTTTCAAACTCAAGCCAGGCTCCACGGTTCGGAATTACAGTTGCTGTATAACCCCTTTTCCCGTTCTTGTCATGTTTTACATTATAATAAACGCTTGGTGAACGAACTAATTGGGATACAATTACCCGTTCGGCACCGTTGATCACAAAGGTACCAGTATCGGTCATCAATGGGAAATCTCCCATAAACACTTCCTGCTCTTTCACTTCGCCAGTTTCATTGTTAAGCAACCGGACTTTAACACGAAGAGGAGCGTTATAGGTAACATCTCTTTCTTTCGATTCATCGACAGGATACTTAGGTTCACCCAAGCTGTAATCCACAAACTCCAAGGATAAGTTCCCTGTAAAGTCTTCAATCGGAGAGATGTCCTGGAACATTTCGCGCAAACCTTCTTCCAAAAACCAATCATAGGAAGCTGTTTGTATCTCGATAAGGTTTGGCAATTCTAGTACTTCACTAATACGTGCATAACTTCTGCGTTGGCGGTGTCGTCCATACTGAACTAGTTGACCTGTCAACTGATTCACCCCTCAAATCAAGAATTAGAAAAAACGCTGCCCACCGTCAAGACTGTCGGCAAAAAACAAGATTCAACCATTGCTGCCTGGAAAGCAATAATGCTTGAAAATAAAACAATATCGTTTTCGCCGAGCTTAAGGTGAAGCGATTTCGCACCATCACACCCCTCTTGTTCAGCAGTAAAACGAGCATTCGGTGATAAGCGCAAAATTGTCCGGTAAACATACCGAACAAACTTGTGAAATCAAAAACAATCGTTCACAAGATTTTTATTGAGACATTCGCAGCTAGCGAATGTTGTATCACATTTTCCATCCATCTAACGTTAGATTAGAAACGGGTTTCCGGCAGTTTGCCTGTTGCCGCTGGAAAGCATACTGCGACATTTAAAAAAATTTAAATTTTTTTAAAGTGGTAAAACGACATGATTCTTCCCTTATTTCTCTTGAAACAATAGGAAAAATTATCCGATTTCACCATTCTTTCCTTTATCAAAAAAGATTATACGTGAATAAGCAAAATAATCCTTGACAAGGGAAGTCGCCTATTGGCATTTTTCAATATTACCACAACAGGTACGGCGAGTCAATAATAAAATTTCCGGCACAAAACCGGCGGCAACTTATTGTTTTATAGATTTTAATAAGTAATAACCTTTGTTTTTCATAACCACTTCGACATTGCCGAACACTTGCTCCAATTTCTTTTGCGCAGAAGGAGCCCCCTGTTTCTTCTGAATGACAACAGTCAGCTCTCCTTGCGGAAGCAACGCCCGATGGCTCTCTTCAAACATATCGAAAATTATTTTCTTCCCTGCACGGATAGGGGGATTGGTTACTATAGCTGAAAACATTTCGTTTTGGAAGGACTGGAGACGATCACTTATTTTAAATTCTACGTTTTCCACCTGATTGTTTATTGCATTTTTTCTGGCTAAGTCGATCGCCCTTTCATTGACATCGCTCATGGTGATATGACGATGCGGAAAAGCTTTCGCCAATGCCAAGCCTATCGGCCCGTAGCCACAGCCAAGATCAAGAAACCCGCCTGTGACCGCCGGTTCCGTAAAGCCTTCAATCAAAGTACGGGAGCCGAAGTCTACCTCGTTTCTGGAAAACACTCCGTGATCAGTGGTAAAAGAAAAGTCAAAACCTCTCAGTTTGTAATGCCATGATATCGGATCACTTTCTGAGGTTGGTTTTCTTGAATAATAATGCTCAGTCATAATGGTAAGCACCTGCTTTTCTTAGATAAAATGGTTCAGAGGATATAACGGCCGGGCACAAACTCATTCGACCATTCACACCTTTTCAAGCACAACCGGTGTGTAGGTGTTTCATACTTACCGGAGCAGAAACCCGACCCATTAAAGGTAATAAAAGCCCGCCGGTAAAGGCGGGCTTGTTTATTCCTTACTTCAATTCAACAGAAGCGCCTGCTTCTTCAAGCTTAGATTTCATTTCTTCAGCTTCTTCTTTAGCAACGCCTTCTTTGATTGCTCCTGGAGCGTTATCAACTAGATCTTTTGCATCTTTAAGGCCAAGACCAGTGATTTCACGTACTGCTTTAACAACTTTGATCTTAGAAGATCCAGCGCTTTCCAGCACAACATCGAATTCAGTTTGTTCTGCAGCAGCTTCTCCGCCGCCAGCAGCACCTGCAGCAGCAACTGGTGCAGCAGCAGTTACTCCAAATTCTTCTTCGATAGCTTTTACAAGGTCATTCAATTCAAGAACTGTCATTTCTTTGATTTGCTCAATAATTTGTTCTTTAGACATGTTTCTTCCTCCTTGGGATAATTAGTTTTATTTTAAACGCTTCTCGTTAAATCTCTGTAAACAAGTACCGGCTTACGCGCCTTGTTCTTCTTTTTGCTCTGCAACTGCTTTAGTAGCGTAAGCGAAGTTGCGGACAGGTGCTTGAAGTACGCTAAGCAGCATAGAAAGCATACCTTCGTAGTTCGGCAGGTCGGCAAGCTCCTTGATTTGCTCAATGGATGCGATGCTTCCTTCGATGACACCCGCCTTGATTTCAAGCGCTTCATGTTCTTTGGCAAAGTTGTTCAAAATCTTTGCAGGAGCCACTACATCGTCAGTGCTGAATGCAATAGCTGTCGGCCCAACCAATGTTTCGTTCAAATCAGCCAACTCCGCTTCTTCCGCAGCACGGCGAGTCATCGTGTTTTTGTACACTTTGAAATCGACACCGGCATCGCGCAATTGTGTACGAAGTTCAGTAACTTCGGCAACGTCAAGACCGCGGTAATCGACAAGAATTGTTGATTTACTTTCGCGGAACTTGTCGGCGATTTCCGTTACAACTTGTTTTTTGTGCTCAATTGTTTTGGACATTGTTCCACCTCCTATTGACTTTTCATCATACCGTGGGATCCTATGTCAGTACATGAAAAAACCTCCATGCAGACATGGAGGTTTTGTTTTCGATGAAACAATCATTCAACTGATTGTTTTCTATTCACACACCTCGGCAGGACATTAAGCTTGTTCAGCACCTGCTGTCTACGGTACAACGTTTATATTTAGTTACTTTAACTTATGCAACATTGTACATTATAGCTAAACATTCATGACAAGTCAATAGACTTTTTAGCGAACGAAGCTAGAAACGTCTACTTTGATGCCAGGCCCCATCGTAGATGCAACGGAAGCATTACGCATGTAAATACCTTTTGCCGCTTGCGGCTTTGCTTTTACCAAGGTATCCGTGATTGCTTCAAAGTTCTCGATCAACTTAGCTTCATCGAAAGATACTTTTCCGATTGGCACATGAACGTTGGAAGACTTATCTACACGGTATTCTACCTTACCGGCTTTGATTTCTTGAACTGCTTTTTCGACTTCGAAAGTCACCGTTCCGGTTTTAGGGTTCGGCATCAAGCCTTTCGGTCCCAACACGCGTCCAAGTTTACCAACTTCAGCCATCATGTCAGGAGTCGCTACAACAACATCAAAATCGAACCAGCCTTGGTTGATTCTGTTGATCAAGTCTTGCTCTCCTACATAGTCGGCACCAGCGTTTTCAGCTTCTTTGGCTTTATCGCCTTTTGCGAAAACCAAAACGCGCTGAGTTTTACCAGTTCCGTGCGGAAGTACCATTGCACCGCGAAGCTGTTGGTCCGCTTTCTTAGGGTCAACGCCCAAACGGAACGCAGCCTCTACTGTTTCATCGAAGTTAGCCTTGGCGGTTTGCTTGATTAGCTCTACTGCTTCTTTTATTTCATAAGCTTTTGAACGGTCAACAAGTTTCAAAGCTTCTTGTTGCTTTTTGCTTTTTTTAGCCATTATTTTTTCCTCCTTGATTGTGGTTTTAACGGTTATACCTCCCACTTTAAAAAGCGGAACGAGCTTCACCGGCCGTCTTCGGCAGCCGGGCTCGCGCTACATGATTGCCACAGAAGCAATCACGATTTAATCCCTGTCCTACAAAAAGGTTGCGAAAGGCACTTCCGCCATCATCGCAACCTTCTTCACTCATCAGAGTCGCTGTGGGATTAGTCTTCGATAACGATTCCCATACTACGCGCTGTACCTTCAACCATACGCATAGCCGCTTCCACGTTAGCAGCATTTAGATCTGGCATTTTGGTTTCCGCAATCTCTTTTACTTTGTCGCGTTTGACAGTAGCGACTTTATTACGGTTTGGTTCACCTGATGCCGTTTCGATCCCAGCTGCTTTTTTAAGAAGCACAGCAGCAGGCGGAGTTTTTGTGATAAATGTAAATGAACGGTCCTCAAATACCGTGATTTCTACTGGAATGATCATGCCAGCCTGGTCTTGCGTGCGGGCATTGAATTCCTTACAAAATCCCATGATATTTACACCTGCTTGACCCAATGCCGGTCCAACTGGCGGTGCTGGGTTTGCCTTCCCTGCAGGGATTTGAAGTTTTACAACTTTAATAACTTTTTTAGCCACGAGACACACCTCCTTAAAGTCCGTGATGTGGTAATAGGGTCTTCCCCTCCCACTCAACGTATATCTTTATACACCGGGCATAAAGAACATAAAAATTCTAGCATCTTTACGAACAAAATGCAAGGGGTTGTTTGAATACCTGTTCTTCCCAGCTCAAGCCGGGATCAATGACGATACCAGGCAAACAGCCATCGCCTTCTGGAATCCTGCGATTTACTTACGTCATCTATTATAGTTTTTCGATTTGGGAGAATTCTAGTTCTACAGGAGTTTCTCTGCCGAACATGTTTACATGCACCTTTACTTTTTGCTTGTCGAGGTCAATTTGCTCGATGGTGCCAGTAAAGTTCGTGAAAGGCCCGTCAGTTACGCGGACGCTTTCTTTTTCTTCAAAGTCCACTTCGGTGACCTGTTCTTGCATCCCCATCCGTTTCAATATGAACTCTGCTTCTTCAGGCAAGAGAGGGATGGGTTTGGAGCCTGCACCTGTCGAGCCTACAAATCCGGTCACTCCCGGGGTGTTGCGCACTACGTACCAGGAATCATCTGTCATGATCATTTCCGCTAATACATAACCCGGAAATACTTTCTTTTTAGCTACCTTCTTTTTCCCGTTCTTGATTTCTGTTTCCTCGTCTTCTGGTACAAGCACTCGAAAAATCTTATCTTCCATTCCCATTGATTCCAAACGTTTCTCCAGATTTGTCTTCACTTTGTTTTCGTAGCCGGAATAAGTGTGGACTACATACCAATTTTTTTCCATGATTTCAGGACAATCCCCTTGCCCTTCCCTCCCTTATTGAAAACTGATTATTTTTGCCAATTTAAAAAACCCGCAGTTCACGGGTTTTGCTGGTAAAAGTATGATTAACTATATTATAGCATAAACTACCAATGATTATTCAAACAATAGATTAAGAATTTCCGTAATTCCCAAATCGATCAAAGCAAAAAAGACTGCTACAAACGCAACGGTACACACAACTGTAATTGTATAGCTTGTTAGTTCCCGGCCTTTTGGCCAGCTCACTTTTTTCATTTCCCTGGAAACATTTTTAAAGAATGTGATAAGTTTCATGCTTTACCCCCAAACTTACGGCCAATAGACCGGCTTTTGCTTATTTCGTTTCCCGATGCAGGGTATGAGCTCCACATCTTTTGCAAAACTTGCGAACTTCCAACCGTTCGGCATTCTCTGTTTTATTCTTATCTGTACTGTAGTTTCTGCTCAAGCAGTCAACACAGGCCAGTACTATTTTTCGTCCCATCCTATCACCCCGTTTCAGGGTTTTTCACCATACAAATGTAGCATGGGAACAGGAGCCTGTCAACGTCACGTTTATAAACTCAACTCACTGATTTCCAGGTAACGCTCCAGTTTGCGCTTCACCCTCTGAAGGGCATTATCGATCGATTTTACATGTCGTTTTAATTCGACGGAAATCTCTTGATAGGACCTGCCGTCCAGATACAGACTGAGCACTTGTTGTTCTAATTCGCTTAACAATTCTGACATTTTATATTCCATGTCACCGAATTTCTCTCGATTCACAATCAATTCTTGCGGGTCGACGGCCTTTGATCCGGCAATCACATCCATGAGTGTCCTGTCTGATTCCTCATCATAAATAGGCTTGTCCAATGAAACATAGGAGTTTAATGGGATATGCTTTTGCCTGGTGGCTGTTTTGATTGCAGTGATAATTTGACGGGTTATGCATAGTTCAGCAAATGCTTTAAAAGAAGAAAGCTTGTCCCCTTTGTAGTCACGAATCGCCTTATAGAGACCAATCATGCCTTCCTGAACTATATCCTCCCGGTCCGCCCCGATTAAAAAGTAGGTCCGGGCTTTTGCCCTGACAAAATTTCTGTACTTCGTAATCAAATAGTCCAAGGCATAGGTTTGTCCCTGATGAACCAACTCAATCAGTTCATCGTCTTCAAGTTTCTCATAGCCTAGTTCCTGATCGTCTGTCTCCGTGTGTGTGATGGTCACCCAGGATTCCCCCCGACTATACTGCCGTGAATATAGCAATATTATACAGTAAGCGTTTCACAATCGTCAATAACAGGTGTCGACTAATGTCCGCCTCTTCGCCATTTTTCGAACACTTCCAAAACATCTTTTTGAATCGGAATCTTGGTGGAAGTTTGAATATTGCGATAGGACTGCAGGTCTTCTTCTATTTCTTTTTCGATATTCTGCATCTCGATATATAGTTCGCGGGCAGACTTGCGGAGTGCCCCCTGAGCAAAAATGGTCCGTTGTTCCGTAAAATCCGAAGTAGCGACATAAACTTGTGTTTTTACATTTTTCAATTGCTTGATCAATTTCTCGATACATTCATCTGCGGTCTCTTTTTCTTTCGTGAAAATCACTTCCACCTTGAAATTTTGCTGCTTTTTCGCCAGCCCCTGTACATAATAAGCATCGAACACGATGATGGTCCGTATTCCTTTGTATGCTTGGTACTCTGCCATCTTTGCAATTAAAAGATCACGGGCCTGAGCCAGGTCATGATCCTTTAATTTTTTCAATTCATCCCAGGCACCGATGATGTTGTATCCATCCACCACTAATACATCCATCGTTATTCACCAAGCGGATTCCGTTTTCTGAAAACTTCATACATAAGCAGACCCGCAGCAACAGAGGCATTCAACGAGGAAACTTTTCCCTTCATCGACAGCCTTACTGTCCAATCGCACTTCTCTTTCACCAGCCTGCTCATCCCTTTGCCTTCATTGCCGATGACAAGCGCTAATGGCATATCTGCCGACATTTCCCGGTAGTCCTCTGATCCGTCAGCAGCGGTGCCGACTACCCATACGTTACGTTCCTTTAATTCCTCGATGGTGGCCGCAATATTGGTGACGCGGGCGACAGGAATATACTCAATCGCTCCAGCCGAAGTTTTTGCCACCACTGCAGTCAAACCGACCGACCGGCGTTTTGGAATGATAATCCCATGAACTCCGACAGCATCTGCGGTACGGAGAATAGACCCTAGGTTATGCGGGTCTTCTATTTCATCTAATATCATAAAAAAAGGAGGCTCGTCCTTTTTTTCGGCTGCCGTGAATAAATCCTCGAGACTGCTGTAGGAGTAAGCTGCAACGGCTGCCGCTATACCTTGATGGTTGCCTTCGACCAGTTGATCTATCTTTCGTTTCGGCACTTGCTGCACTGTCACGCCATTCTCCTTGGCAAGTGATTGAATTTTATGTGCTGCCTGTTTTTGCAGCTGGTCTGAGATCATAATTTTATTGATCGAACGCCCGGATCTCAATGCTTCAGTAACCGGGTTTTTGCCAATGATCCATTCTTCAGCCATTATTGATCAACCCCTTTCCTTCTACGAATGCTATGGCCGCCGCCACTAATTGTTCCAGCCTATTTGTATTTCCTTTCAAATACAAATAGCCCAACAACGCTTCAAAAGCAGTACTATATCGATAGGTTTGGACATCAGTATTTTTAGGCACCGTTCCGGATTTGGCATTCCTCCCCCTCCGGACGACACCCTCTTCCTCCGTGGATAGCCAATCCTTCTCCAGCCAATCGTTAATCACTTTGGCCTGCGACTTCGCGGAGACAAACGCGACCGCCGACCGGTGTAACTGATCCGGTTTTACGTTTCCTTTGCTGATAAGGTGATGCCTTACATAAATCTCGTAAACGGCATCACCCATGTAAGCGAGCGTCAGGCTCTTCATTTGTTTCACGTCGAACTCCGCCATGCTCAGCCCCTCTTCCACCGCGTGCCTTGGGGGGTGTCCTCGAGAATGATTCCTTGTTCCTTCAAATCATCCCTGATTTGGTCCGCCAATGCGAAGTCACGGTTCTTTCTTGCGTCAATCCTTTGCTTGATCAATGCTTCTACTTCTTCATCCAGCAATTCTTCTTCTTGTTTCAACCGTATGCCAAGGACGTCTGTCTGCTGTTCCAACAGTTCCATCAGTCTGTTGATGACCCGTTCGGAAGTTTGTTTGGACTGCAAGTAAACATTGGCATCTTTCGTTATATCAAACAATACAGCTATGGCATTGGCCGTATTGAAGTCGTCGTCCATTTCCTCGATGAATCTTCTCTGATAGCCCTCCGCTTTATCCAGCCATTCTTCCTCGTTTCCGTCAAGATTAGTGCTGGATTGCTTGCGATGCTCCAGATTCAAATAGGCATTTTTGATCCGGTCCAGACTATTTTTTGCACTCTCCAGCAATGCCTCGCTGAAGTTGATCGGGTGCCTGTAGTGGACGCTCAACATGAAGAATCGTACTACCTGGGGATCATGCTGTTCTATCAGGTCATGAGCCAGCACAAAATTCCCTAGGGATTTGGACATTTTTTCATTATCTATATTGATGTAACCATTGTGCATCCAATAGTTCGCAAACTGCTTATCATTGCCGGCTTCCGATTGAGCTATTTCATTCTCGTGATGGGGGAAAGTCAGATCCTGTCCGCCTGCATGAATGTCAATAGTGTCTCCCAGGTATTTCTTGGCCATGGCCGAGCATTCTATATGCCACCCCGGCCGGCCCTTGCCCCAGGGAGAATCCCACGAAATTTCGTCTGATTTCGCCTGTTTCCATAAAGCGAAGTCAAGGGGATCATCTTTTTTCTCCCCTATCTGGATTCTGGCGCCTGATCGAAGCTCGTCGATCGACTGGTGGGATAGTTTTCCATAATTGTCAAAGGAACGGGTGCGGAAATACACGTCACCGTCTGCTTCATATGCATGCCCTTTCTCTATAAGCAAGGCTATAAAATCAATAATCTCCTCCATGCTTTCCGTTACGCGGGGATGATGGTCAGCTTGCTTAACACCCAGAGCACCGACATCCTCCTTATAGGCATTGATAAACCGCTGCGATATCTCCGGCACTTCTTCCCCAAGCTCATTTGCGGCTTTGATTATTTTGTCGTCGACATCCGTAAAGTTCAACACATAGTTGACCGCATATCCACGATATTCCAAATACCTTCTTACTGTATCGAATACAATGGCAGGCCGTGCATTCCCTATATGGATATAGTTATAAACAGTTGGACCGCAGACATACATTCTCACCTTTCCTTCTTCAATGGTTTCGAAGGGTTCCTTTTGCCGGGTCAATGTATTATAGAGTTGTATCGTCATGACTTTTCACTCCTTTTAATTCATCCAATTCCTTGCGCAAAGCCTTTATTTCAGCGTCCATATCTTTCATCACTTCCGAAAGGGGATCAGGCAGTTTATGATGATCGAGGTCTTTTCGTACGCGTTCCCCATTTTGTATAACTACTCGTCCGGGAATCCCAACAACTGTTGAGTGGTCTGGAACATCATGGAGGACCACCGATCCAGCCCCCACCTTGGAGTTCTCACCAATGACAATCGAACCGAGCACTTTTGCCCCGGTTGCAATTAAAGCATTGTTTTTAATCGTTGGATGTCTTTTTCCCTTCTCTTTTCCCGTGCCTCCTAAGGTAACCCCTTGGAAAATTGTAACGTTATCACCGATTTCACATGTTTCTCCGATCACCACACCCATTCCGTGGTCAATAAAAAATCTTCTTCCTATTTTTGCCCCAGGGTGAATTTCAATCCCTGTCAAGAAACGGCTGAATTGTGAAATTACCCGGGCAATAAAGTAAAACTTCTTGCTATAAAGAGCGTGCGCCACCCGATGCGCCCAGATGGCATGCAATCCTGAATAGGTTAAAACCACTTCAAAATAAGTACGGGCAGCCGGGTCCTGGTCAAACACGACTAGAATATCCTCTTTCAGCATCCTGAAAAAACCCACGTAAGACCGCCTCCCTTCTTGTTGAATCATCCCCTGATTCTGAATCCTCATATGGAAAGAACTCATTCCTTATCTTAGTAAAAAAGCACAAGCGACTGTTTAAAAGAGTTCTGGCTATACCCGCGACATCCTCTGTATGACCCGCATCGTGCAGGCACCGACAAACTTAAGACTACCTTGAAGCGGCGGTCATTTGTCACACAGAAGGTTGGATTAAGACCCTGAGGCAGGCGCTATATAACTTTCTTATCTTTAAAAAAAGCGTCTCTGTGTATAGATACACAGAGACGCTTAAGCGCGGTTCCACTCTGTTTGGGGAAATATCCCCCAACTCAAGTTCCTGGTTAACGGCAGGCAGCCGCCCTTACCTACTCGTTTCAATAAGGGACTCAGAGGTGCATTTCGAAAACGGAAGCTTAAAATCACTTTCAGCCGGTGGTGATTCTCTCTTTCTAAGCCTGCCGTTTTTTACTTCTCCTCTTCAACGCTCGATTTTGTAGTATTACTATATTACAAATCAAAGAAAATGTGAAGCTTTACTCACTGATTTGTTCAACGGCAGAACGCAGTCTCGCCAGTACAGTATCTTTCCCTAACAAATGAATCGAATTAGGCAGTTCCGGTCCATGAACCTGGCCGGTTGTCGCCACACGGATCGGCATGAACAATTTTTTCCCTTTTTGTTTTGTCTCTTTTTGTGTCGCTTTGATTTCAGCTTTGATTGCGTCCGGTGTGAACTCATCACTCGCTTCAAGCTTATCGGCGAAAACAGACAACACTTCTGGAACCTGCTCTTCCCGAAGGACTTCCAGGGCTTCTTCGCTATACTGAATTTCTTCACGAAAAAACAACTCAGTCAATTCCACGATTTCCGCTCCATAGTTCAACTGATCCTTGTACAGCCCGATCAATTCCAGCGCCCAGTCTTCCTGTTCTTTATCCATCTCTGCCGGCAGTCTTTCTGCGTGAATTAAATGAGGCAACGTCAGCTTCACAACATGATCAAAATCGATATTTTTGATGTACTGGTTATTCATCCATTTCAATTTCTGCGGATCAAAAATCGCCGGTGATGTCGACAAACGATCCGGGTCAAACATTTCGATGAATTGCTGCTTGGTAAACAATTCTTCTTCTCCAACCGGGGACCAGCCCAGCAGTGTTATAAAATTGAACAATGCTTCCGGCAAATAACCAAGATTTTTATATTGTTCGATAAATTGCAGGATATGTTCGTCCCGCTTACTCAGCTTCTTGCGGTTCTCATTCAAAATCAACGTCATATGACCGAACTTTGGCGGTTCCCAATTAAACGCATCGAAAATCATCATTTGTTTCGGGGTATTGGAGATATGCTCTTCTCCGCGAAGCACATGGGAAATTTTCATTAGATGGTCATCAATTGCCACAGCGAAGTTATAGGTAGGGATCCCGTTCTTCTTTACGATCACCCAATCTCCAAAATCACTGGAATCGAACGAAATATCGCCGCGAACGATATCATTGAATTTATACGTAACATTCTTCGGCACACGGAAACGGATGCTCGGCTGGCGACCTTCCGCTTCAAATTGCTGAATCTCTTCGTCTGAAAGATTGCTGTGGGCACCGGAGTATTTCGGGACTTGTCCGTTAGCACGCTGTTCTTCCCGCTCTTGTTCCAGTTCTTCAGACGTCATATAACATTTGTATGCAAGGTCTCTTTCCAGCAGTTCATCTACGTACTTTTGATATAAATCCAATCGTTCCGTCTGCCGGTAAGGACCATAATCCCCGCCAATGTCAGCACCTTCGTCCCATTCTATCCCGAGCCATTTCAAGTAACTTAGCTGGCTTTCTTCACCGCCCGCTACGTTTCTCTTTTCATCCGTGTCTTCCGTACGGATAATGAATTTACCGCCCAGATGACGGGCATATAAATAGTTGAATAAAGCAGTTCGGGCATTTCCTATATGTAAATGTCCGGTTGGGCTGGGCGCATAGCGCACCCTTACTTCGTTCGTCATCTTGCCGAGCTCCTTCCTTTTGTTAACCAATCTATTCTTACACTGCTAATAATCAAGCATTCACGTCTGTACCCATTCTACCACTAATACCGCTTATTGTTGATCATTATGCAACAGCACGACGGCCTGCGCAGCAATTCCCTCTTTTCTTCCCGGAAACCCTAGTTTTTCCGTAGTTGTCGCTTTTACATTCACTTGCGATATATCCACTTCCAATATCCGGCAAATGTTACTCCTGATTGCTTCAATGTACGGCGCCATTTTGGGAGCCTGCGCAATGACCGTGCAATCTAGATTGCCCAGTTTATACCCGCGTTCCCCGACCAACTGCCATACATGTGTCAGCAGACGCTCAGAATCCGCGTCTTTAAATGACGGATCCGTATCCGGAAAATGCTTGCCGATATCTCCTTCCCCTATTGCCCCCAAGCATGCGTCCGCAATGGTATGTAGCAATACATCGGCATCGGAATGGCCCAGAAGCCCTTTCTCATACGGGATGTCCACTCCGCCGATAATGCAAGGACGACCTTCGGCAAACTGATGGACATCGAAACCTTGTCCTACACGGAACATGACCGTTATCCCCTTTACTCGTTATTATGCTTACTTCCCAAAAAAGGCTTGTGCTTTCCCCAAGTCTTCAGGAGTGGTGATTTTAATATTATGATAGCTTCCCTGTACGATTCCCACATGATGGCCGAAATACTCAGCCAATGAAGCATCGTCCGTTCCAAGAAGCCCTTGTTCTGCTGCCTGCTGATGAATCTGGTAAATCAATTCGAAATCGAAACTTTGCGGAGTCTGTGCCGCCCAGAGCGTTTTTCTGTCCAGTGTCCGCAAACGCCCATCCACCACTTGCTTAATAGTGTCCGTTACAGGCACCGCCAACAATGCCGCATGTTTTTCCATCGTCGTTTCAGCTAGCTCGTGAAGATGGTCGATGGACACGAATGGTCGGGCGCCGTCATGAATAAACACCATCCCGGTGTATCCCTCCATGCTTTTTAAACCCGAAAATACACTTTGCTGGCGTTCTTCTCCACCCTTTACCAGGCGGATATCCTTTTGGGAGGAGACTGATTTCAGCAGCTCTTCCATCCGCTCTTCTTCCTTTGGATTCACTACCAACGTAATCGCAGTACACCAAGTATCCCGCAAAAAAACATCGAGCGTATGAAGGATCAGCGGCCTTCCACTTATGTGGATGAACTGTTTGTTTTCTCCGGCCTTCATCCGCTTCCCTTGGCCAGCTGCCAGTATAATAGCCTGATAACTCCTCATTATTGTATCATCCTAGTTTTAATCTAGGGAAGATTCCCTGTTCAATCCGTTCTTATGTATGTCGACATCATCAAAGTCGGTTTTCTGTCCACTACACTGTTTTCCGAACTAGGAGCCTTTTTAAGTCCCCTCATAACAAAAGCGATAACAGAACTGTTATCACTTTTGTTTTCCTCTATAAGTTATACCTTTTTTATAATGCTTTTTCAAGTAATTTTGGTTTCGCAAAAATCATTCGGCCGGCAGAAGTTTGCAGGACACTGGTGATTAACACTTCAATCGTCTTGCCAATGTACTCCTTGCCCTCTTCCACGACGATCATCGTTCCATCATCCAAATAGGCAACTCCCTGGTTTTGTTCCTTCCCGTCTTTAATGACCTGTACAGTCAACTCTTCACCCGGAAGGACGACCGGCTTCACGGCATTTGCCAGGTCATTGATATTCAATACCTGTACGTTCTGGAACTCACACACTTTGTTCAGGTTGAAGTCATTGGTGACGACAACCCCGTCGATTACTTTAGCAAGCTTGACAAGCTTGCTGTCCACTTCCTGGATTTCTTCAAAATCCCCTTCATAAATCTCCACGTTTACAGGCAGCTCTTTCTGCATCCGATTGAGAACGTCAAGCCCGCGCCGGCCTCGATTTCGTTTCAAGACATCCGACGAATCAGCGATATGCTGCAGTTCCTCTAATACAAACTGTGGAATCAATACCGTGCCTTCTAAAAAGTTGGTCTGACAGATATCTGCAATTCTACCGTCAATAATCACGCTGGTATCAAGGATTTTCACCTTTGGCATTTGCAGATTCGATTCTTTATCGCTATCTTCTATTTCCGTCTTCTCTTTTTCCTTCCTAGCGATCGTCAGTAAGTTCAAAAATTCGTCGCGTCGTTTAAAACCGACTTGGAAACCGAAGTATCCCAATAAAAATGTCACAAATATCGGCAATACCTGGGAAACAAGCTTAATCTCAATATCCAAAATTGGTATGGTGATTAAATAGGCTATTACAAGTCCGAGAATCAATCCGAGACTTCCGAACAGCAAGTCTCCGACTGGAGCTTTGACAAGCGTCTCCTCAACCCATCGCAAAAAGTCCACGATGTAATCTACCACCCAAAATGATAGTAAGTATAAAATGATTGCCCCAAATACTAGACCCGCATATGGTGACTCAACCCAGTTTCCGTTCGTAATGTCCGTCAAATCCAATAAATCTGGTATATACAAATATCCAATAGTACCGCCAGCTATAATGATGAACAGCTGTACAATTCTTTTCAGCACCAAGGTCACCTCCTATGAGTCAGTATCTCCAAGTATATAAAATTTATCCCCGAATAATTGTTTCTTAGTATTCCATAACTCATTTTCTAATGGAATGTACCCGCCTTTTCGCCGACTGGCTTTCTAGGCAGATTTCTAAATTCAAAGTAACATACTTGACAAATTCAGTCAAATGAGCAAAAATATTGATTTTATCACAGTGACAAACCATAGTCAATCCATCTTAAATATGTCTGTCGATGAAAAGCTGCTCCTGTAGCCTGTTCAACCCGTCCTTGATTTTTTTTGCCCTCACGTCCCCGACCCCATTGACGGAAACAAGCTCTTGAGTAGACGCATTGGCTACTTCGTTCAGTACTCCGAAATGATCAATAAGATAATCGATGATTACGTGAGGAAGACGCGGTATCTTGGCTAAAACCCGGTATCCCCTTGGATAAATGATAGCATCGCGTTTAGAGTCGAGACTAAATCCCAGCATTTTGATGATTTGTTCCTCGCTGGTAAGCTCTGCCGAAACTACCTCCTGCATTTTTAGCAGCATTTCTTGAGGAGACAATCCTGAATCCGTACTGTAGTCCCTTATAATGAGGGCAGCCTCCACTTCAATATCTGCAACCAGCTCCGTCAGCTGCAATTGAATAAGACGCCCTTCCGTTCCCAACTCTGTAATATATTTAAGTATCTCCGTTTTGATTCTAAGCACCATTTCTATCCGGTGAAAGACTTGCACGATCTCTGTTAATGTCACCAAATCTTCGAATTCCAGTGCCCCTAGATTGGTCAAGGTCTGATCAAGCACGATTTTATATTTTTCCAATGTCTGCATCGCTTGATTCGCTTTCGTTAAAATAACGCCCATTTCTTTCAGCGCATAACGGATACCGCCGTTATATAGAGTGATGACGTTTCTTCTTTCTGAAATGGCAATCACTAGCGTTTCTGTCTGTTTTGCAACACGTTCAGCCGTCCGGTGCCGCATTCCCGTTTCTTTGGAAGGAATGGTCGGTTCCGGCATCAGTTGAACATTTGCATAAAGAATGGTCGACGCATCCTCGCTGAGAAGGATGGCCCCGTCCATTTTCGCCAATTCATACAGATTCGCAGGGGAAAAAGAAGCATTTATTGCAAATCCGCCATCGACAACCCCTTTGAGTTTATCGGGACTTCCGACGACGATCAGGCCCCCTGTGTTTGCTCTCAATACATTATCAATGCCCTGTCTCATAGGAGTACCAGGCGCTACAAACTTCAGCATTGCCTCAATAACCTTCGCTTCTTTTCTTCCCTGCCATTCCATTTAGTTTCCTCCCAGCGTCACTTTTAAGGCTTCTTGAACTGTATTCACCCCGACGATTTCAATATTATTCGGCGTAGTCCATCCATCAAGATTTTTCGCTGGAATAATTGCCCGCTGGAATCCTAGCTTCGCTGCCTCCTGGACCCTTTGATCGATTCTCGCTACCCTTCTTACTTCACCGGTAAGTCCCACCTCACCGATCAGCACGTCATCCGGTCTGGATACCTGATCACGGAAGCTGGATGCAATACTGACAGCTACTGCCAGGTCAATGGCGGGTTCATCTAATTTCACCCCTCCAGCAACTTTCACATAGGCGTCCTGATTTTGCAGCATCAGACCGACCCGTTTTTCTAAAACAGCCATCAAAAGCGGGACGCGGTTGTGATCGATGCCTGTGGCCATCCGCCTTGGATTACCAAAACTGGTGGGAGATATCAGTGCCTGGATTTCCACGAGTACCGGCCTGCTTCCCTCCATGGAAGCAACCACGGTTGATCCTGCTGCACCTTGCGAGCGTTCTTCGAGGAAAATTTCCGATGGATTGCTCACTTCACGCAAGCCTTCCTCTTTCATTTCAAAGATACCCATTTCATTCGTGCTTCCGAAGCGGTTTTTCACCCCTCTTAAGATACGGAAAGTATGATGCCGTTCCCCTTCAAAATAAAGGACGGCATCCACCATATGTTCAAGGAGTCTAGGCCCGGCTATCGATCCTTCTTTGGTGACATGGCCGACGATAAAAATGGGTATTCCTTTACTCTTAGCTATACGCATGAGTTCGCTCGTACATTCCCGCACTTGCGAAACACTGCCGGGAGCGCTGGTGACTTCTTCCCGATAGATAGTCTGAATCGAGTCAATCACCACAAATGACGGGTTCAATTGCTCGATTTGATTGGATATATCCAGTAAATTTGTTTCGGCGAGCACGTAAAGGTTGTCCGATGTTACGCCAAGCCGGTCCGCCCGCAACTTAGTCTGACGAGCCGATTCCTCACCCGATATATACAATACATTCATTTGTTTTCTTGCCAACTGGGAAGATACCTGCAGTAAGAGAGTCGACTTCCCGATCCCGGGATCCCCGCCAATCAGAACCAGCGAGCCAGGTACTATCCCTCCGCCAAGCACTCGATTGAACTCCGGCATTTTTGTTGTAACCCGTGGTTCTTCTTCTGATTGGATAGCAGTAATTTTTTCTGGTTTTGTTTTGGATCCAGATGGTACTTGGAATGTATGCCTCGAGGAAGAAGATCCTTCCATCTCCTCTACAAATGTGTTCCACTTGTGACAGCTGGGGCACTTCCCCATCCACTTGGGGGTTTCATATCCACATTCCTGACATACATACTTTGTCTTTCGTTTTGCCAAAATAATCTCTCCTCACCTATTGTATACGAATGAGATAACGAACAAGTTACAGACTTCTATCAATTTATTAAAAAATATCCCTTCCCTTGGAAACACAAAAAACGCCGGAGCCTCCAAGAACACCTGCGAAAGTTCCGAAGGGTGTGTATTTTCCCAAGTTTTTTCGCTGAATTTTTAAGAAGCAATGGCAGTATGGCCGCCGAATTTTTATTTATTTACCTTTTTTGAAATGAAAAAACGGAAGGGGTTGAACCTTCCGCTTTTCTCTAGCCGACAGCGTTTCTTATTGTGCAGTAACGGTGAACTCATCATTTTTGTTGACGTCGATTTTGACTTTTTGCCCTTTTTGAATTTTTTCTTTCAGCAATTCTTCGGACAGTAAATCTTCGACATTCTTCTGAATCGAACGACGAAGCGGGCGTGCACCATATTCCGGGTCGAACCCTTCATTAGCAATTTTTTCCACCGCTTGGTCAGATAAGGTGAACTCAATGTCCTGGTCTGCCAGCCTTTTTTGTAGTTCATTTGCCATCAAGGTGACAATTTCATTCATGTGTTTTCTTTCCAGAGAGTGGAAGACGATCGTTTCATCAATCCGATTGAGGAATTCAGGACGGAATGCCTTTTTCAATTCATCCATCACTTTATCCCTCATCCCTTTGTAGCCTTGATCTTCGTCTCCGAGGTTGAAACCGACATACTTGTTTCGCTTCAATTCACTGGCACCTACGTTGGAAGTCATAATCAGCACGGTATTTCGGAAATCGACCAGTCTCCCTTTGGAGTCGGTCAACCTTCCATCTTCCAGTACCTGAAGAAGAATATTGAAGACCTCTGGATGTGCCTTTTCTATTTCATCAAGCAGCACAACGGAATAAGGTTTCCTTCGTACTTTTTCCGTTAATTGGCCGCCTTCCTCATAACCGACGTAACCAGGAGGTGAACCGACAAGACGGGATGTCGAGTGTTTTTCCATATACTCGGACATATCGATACGAATCATTGCTTCTTCATCTCCGAACATCGTATCAGCCAAGGCACGTGCCAATTCCGTCTTACCGACGCCAGTAGGTCCCAAAAAGATAAAGGAACCGATTGGGCGTTTCGGATCCTTCAATCCGGCCCTGGCACGACGGATGGCTTTTGCAACAGCTTTCACCGCTTCCTCCTGACCGATTACCCTGTCATGCAGCACTTCTTCCATATTGAGCAGCCGTTCACTTTCATCTTTGGTAAGCTTGGAAACCGGGACACCCGTCCATGTTGAAACAACACTGGCAATGTCTTCGACCGTCACTTCCGAGCTTTCTTGACCCTGCTGCTCCTTCCATTCTTCTTTTGTTTGATCCAATTCATCTCTTAAACGCTGTTCGCTGTCTCTTAATGATGCTGCTTTTTCGAATTCCTGACTTTGAACCGCTGCATCCTTTTCCTTGCGAACTTCTTCCAGCTTTTGTTCTAAATCCTTCAGATTTGGCGGAGCAGTATATGAGCGCAGGCGCACTTTAGAGCCCGCTTCATCAATTAAATCGATGGCTTTGTCGGGTAAAAAGCGATCGGTGATATAACGATCCGATAACGTGACGGCAGCTTCGATGGCTTCATCTGTAATGGTGACACGATGGTGGGCCTCGTAGCGATCACGCAATCCCCTTAAAATTTGCATGGATTGATCCATTGTCGGTTCATCTACTTGGATTGGCTGGAAACGACGTTCCAGTGCTGCATCCTTCTCAATATACTTCCGGTATTCATCCAATGTTGTCGCTCCGATACATTGCAATTCTCCACGTGCGAGAGATGGTTTCAGGATATTGGAAGCATCTATAGCGCCTTCTGCACCGCCAGCTCCGATCAATGTATGGAGTTCATCGATGAACAAAATGATATTGCCGGCCTGGCGAATTTCCTCCATTACTTTCTTTAAACGATCTTCGAATTCACCGCGGTATTTTGTACCGGCTACGACTGTTCCCATATCCAATGTCATGACCCGTTTGTCACGCAATATTTCCGGAACGTCGTTGTTCACGATTTTTTGGGCAAGCCCTTCAGCCACGGCTGTTTTACCGACACCTGGTTCCCCTATCAATACGGGGTTGTTTTTGGTACGACGGCTCAATACCTGAATGACCCGTTCAATCTCTTTGCCCCGTCCGATAACCGGATCGACATTGCCATCCTTGGCAATCGAAGTCAAATCCCGTGCCAGGGAATCTAAAGTCGGTGTGTTGGCGGCAGTTGATTGGGAGCCATTACGGCCGTGTTGGCCTGCTGCCGATTCATTGCTGCCCAACAATTGCAATACTTGTTGTCTGGCTTTGTTCAGGCTGACTCCAAGGTTGTTCAGAACCCTTGCAGCGACTCCTTCCCCTTCCCGGATGAGTCCCAAGAGAATATGTTCTGTTCCTACATATGAGTGCCCCAGCTTTCTGGCTTCATCCATGGACAGTTCAATGACTTTCTTGGCCCGCGGTGTGTAATGAATCGTCTGTGACACTTTTTGTCCGCGTCCGATTAATTGTTCTACTTCTTCCTGGATTTTTTCCGTTTCGAGTCCGAGAGAGCTTAATGCCTTGGCGGCAATGCCTTCCCCTTCTCTAACCAATCCTAATAGAATATGTTCTGTACCAATATTGTTATGCCCTAACCTGACCGCTTCTTCCTGGGATAAGGCCAAAACTTTTTGCGCTCTTTCGGTAAATCGACCAAACATCATATCAGGTCTTCCTCCTTACATTAATTAATTTTCCAGTTTGAACCGTTCTCTGATCAACGAAGCCCTTAGTACATCCCTTTCTTTTGCTGAAAGCATTCTTTTAGCATAGTGCTGCAAAAATCCAGGTTGGGACAATATCATCAACTCATTCAGAATGCTTTTCGAGATATCCTTGATATAACCTACGTCAATACCCAACTGTACATCCGACAAGCATTTTGCCGCTTCTTTCGATTCGATGATTCTGCTGTGCTGGAGGATGCCGTAGGATCGGAAAACCCTGTCTTCAAGTTGTAATTCCGATTGTTCGACCAGTAACTGTCTGGCTTTTCGTTCCTGATCGATCAGTTGGTTGACAACACTCCGCAAGTCTTGGACAATGTCCTCTTCCGATTTTCCAAGGGTGATTTGATTGGAAATTTGAAAAATGTTCCCGATGGCTTCGCTTCCTTCTCCATATATGCCTCTTACCACCAGGCCCAGCTGGCTGATTGCCGGAATCATCCGATTGATTTTTTGAGTTAGAGCCAATGCCGGTAAATGCATCATGACCGAAGCTCGCATTCCGGTTCCGACATTTGTCGGGCAACTCGTCAAGTAACCCCGATTTTCATCGAATGCGTAATTGATTCTTTCTTCCAGCCAATCGTCAAAGGTAAATGCCTGTTCAAGTGCTTTTTCCAATTGAAAACCCGGAAAATATAACTGAATCCGGATATGATCTTCTTCATTTACCATTACCGATACTTGCTCGTTGCTCGATATCAGGGCTGCAGCCTCTTCATCGTTTTCTGCCAAATGGGGACTGATGAGATGTTTTTCAACTAAAACCTTTTTTTCTATTGGCTTCAAATCCCGCATTTTAACGAGCGCCAAATCGTTATAGTTGGAAAAAGACTGATGTTCATACTCCTTCTGAAAAAACGAAAGCACTTTCTCCAATTCATCGGCACTGGCAATGATCGGGAAGGGGACTTGCTCAAAGTTTCTGGCCAGGCGAATACGACTGCTCATCACAATGTCGCTATCCGGTCCATTCTCCTTCATCCAAGGACTGATCGCCTCATTCATAAATTGCTGTAAGCTCATTCATCCTCACCTTCCCCGTCACGGCTGAGGTCTTTTTCCAATTGTTTAATTTTATCTCTCACTTGAGCAGCGCTTTCAAACTCTTCATTTGCAATTAATTGTTTCAACTGTTCACGGTACTCGCCTAACTTCCGTTTCTGCTGAATACCACTCCCAATTCTGGAAGGTATTTTTCCATGATGGGTTGTGTTTCCACTATGAACCCGGCGGAAAACAGGATTTAGTCGATCAGAAAAGGTTTGATAACATTCTGCGCAGCCAAACTTGCCGACTCTGGCAAACTCCTGGTAAGTCATGCCGCATTTTGGGCAGGTGAGCCTTTGTTCGGAAGGTCTACTGCTCGCATGCTGTTCATTAAGACCCGATGCTCCGTCGAAATTAAACAAACCAGATAATAAATTGTGCAGGGAGTATGCGTCATCTTCGTATCCCATATACCCTTTTTCTTTCGCACAATACTCGCAGACATGTATTTCAGTTTTATTACCATTCACAATCTTGGAAAAATGCAAGGTAGCTGGACGTTCATGGCATTCTTGGCACTCCATGCCAACTCCCCCTTTTGCCTAATATTTTAAAGTTGAAAGCATTGCAGTCATAATGCGGGACCGGATCTCGTCACGAACTGGCAGTTGAAAGGCAAGAGTGCTTCGATCGATGGCACTTGCCATCATTTTTGCCTCACGCTTTGTGATCAACTCTTCCTCCAGCATTCGCTCCAATATATCCACAGCGGCCTGCTGTGTTACCGCAGGTTGGATCATTTTCATAATATCATCGATCAATTTCGCTTTATCTTCATTTTCAATTCTAATTATGCGAATATACCCTCCGCCTCCGCGCTTACTTTCGACTATATAGCCCCTTTCCACTGTAAAGCGGGTTTTAATCACATAATTTATCTGAGAGGGTACACACTGGAACTGGTTCGCTATTTCACTTCTTTTGATTTCCACTGCATTTTTATTATTCTCTCGCAGAATTTCTTTTAAGTAACGCTCGATTACATCAGATATGTTACTCATTTGCCCTCCCCTCCTCAGCTTTGACTTTGACTATCTTTGACTTTACTTTTATTATACTCATCTTTTCCTGGGATGCAAATAAAAAAGTTCAGTAAATATCTTCTCCTTAAAAATAGTGGATAAACTTCTATATAATGTTTTTTTACCCTGTCTTTTATAAAGCTTCTTCTTTTAAGGGATAATTCCTTCAAATCTCTTTTACTCTTTTTAGGTGTTCGAGAGAAGACATCTCTTCAATCAATTCGTACTTATCAATTTGAGTTTTGTTTTCCAGTTCGATAAACAAACTCCTTGCATCGTCCTCTGCTCTTTCTACTTCCATCTTTTCGATTTTCGATTGATATTTTTCAAAAATACGGAGCAGGCTTTCAATTTTCAAACCTTCCTCAACAATTAATTCAAAATGGAGATTTGCCCGTTTGTTTAAAAATAGTCTTTCTACTTGTTGCAAGAGTACCAAACTAAGCAGGATGATGAACGTCGCTACTCCTGCCAGGCTATACATCCCCGCTCCCACCACCAGGCCAAGTCCGGCGACTGCCCAAATGGAGGCTGCAGTCGTCAAACCACGGATGTTGATTCCATGCACCATTATTGTACCGGCACCCAAAAAGCCTATTCCGCTAATCACGTAAGAAGGGATACGTGCAGGATCAAAACGGACATTATCATATTTCTCCATAAAGGTTTCAAAACCATATATGGATAAAAGCATCATTAAACAAGAACCCACCCCTACTAAAATATGGGTCCGGAATCCTGCAGCGTGGTTATTCCATTCTCTTTCAAATCCTATTAAGCCTGACAGCAGCAAGGCTACAAATAAACGGATTACCATTAGTGTAAAATCTTCATGAATCAAACTTGATAATTGCACTCGACTTCCCCCTTCTTCTTGTGTATTTAGTACCCGTTACTGGCAAATCGAAATCAGGCTTTCTCTTATCTTATGTAATGATAAGGAATGGGAATGATTGTTTCTATTTTAAATTCAGTCGGCTCTTTGGGAAAACTTTGCTCCTCTGCCAAAGGTGGTGGTTTGATTTTTCAATTCAATTTTTCTTTACCGAAAGCTCCATCCATAAAAATAGCGATTTCAATAAATGAACCCGTTTTCTGCCATAAAACTTTATGCTTTATATACTCTCAATATAGAGTCAACTTTTGCTCGTATTCTCCATTTCCTGAAAACCGGGTATTCACATAACATAAAAAAACACCCTTGAGCGAGTTTGAACTCATTCAAGGGTGTTTTTGTTTTGCCTGGCGGCGTCCTACTCTCGCAGGGGCAAAGCCCCAACTACCATGGGCGCTGGAGAGCTTAACTGCTGTGTTCGGCATGGGAACAGGTGTGGCCTCTCCGCTATTGCCACCAGGCCT
>NZ_VZDQ01000005.1:27617-68749 GCF_009602435.1 Sediminibacillus terrae | reverse complement strand
ATGCGGAGAAAGGTATTACCCGGTATTAGCCCCGGTTTCCCGGAGTTATCCCGATCTTACAGGCAGGTTGCCCACGTGTTACTCACCCGTCCGCCGCTCGTTCCACAGGTTTCACCCCGAAGGGATCTGCCTGCTTCCCGCGCTCGACTTGCATGTATTAGGCACGCCGCCAGCGTTCGTCCTGAGCCAAGATCAAACTCTCCATAAAAGACTTGCACATGGATGTGCTGATGTCGATGTTGCAACAGGACGTTGCGAACTTAATCGACGATCATTTGATGCTTGCTCGTTCAAAAACTAGCTTGTATATCTTGCTTGACATACTGGTTGTTTTGTTCAGTTTTCAAAGATCAAATTGACAGCTGCGTCGTCATCTGCAGCTTAAACATTATATCGTTTCTCAAATGAAAAGTCAAGAGTTTTTTATAATGCTTGTTCGCCTGATTACCGTTCAATTAAAACGGCAACTTAATTATTATAACAATTATCAGCAACAAAGTCAATAATTGTTTTCGGCTTTGTGTAAATGAGTTAGCGATTAACGCAACGTTTAATAATTTACCATGATTATTATCGTAAATCAAGAGAAGAATACAAGGGATTTAATGGAAACACTTTGAAAGTAACAAGATAGAAAAAAGCAGGTCGCCGTTAGCAACCTGCCTTTTTGGTACTACTCTCTATTTCTCATTTGAGGGAACAACAGAACGTCGCGGATAGATGGCGCGTTTGTAAGCAGCATGACAAGCCGATCGATGCCGATTCCCAATCCGCCTGTCGGCGGCATTCCGTATTCCAGCGCTTCCAGGAAATCTTCGTCCATCTCGTGCGCTTCATCATTGCCTTGTTCTTTTTCTTTTACCTGCGCTTCAAAACGTTCCCTTTGATCTATTGGATCATTGAGCTCAGAGAAAGCATTTGCGTGCTCTCGACCTACAATAAACAACTCAAATCGATCGGTGAAACGGTCGTCCTCAGGGTTTTTCTTGGCAAGTGGAGAAATTTCCACGGGATGTCCATATACAAAGGTAGGTTGGATCAACTTTTCTTCCACCCTTTGCTCGAAAAACTCGTTGACAATGTGTCCGAAAGTCATGTTGTCCTTAATGTCGATTCCATGCTCTTTGGCTAACGATTTTGCTTCTTCATCGCTCATTTCCTTCCAGAAGTCCACACCCGTATACTCCTTAACGGCATCCACCATATGAAGCCTTGTCCACTCCGGCGCCAGGTTCACTTCATTATCTCCATATTTGACAGTTGTGGAACCCAGCACTTCTTTCGCTATATGCGCTACCATGTTTTCAACCAATGACATCACGTCATGGAAATCAGCATATGCCTCGTATAACTCCAGCATAGTGAATTCCGGATTATGCCTGGTGGAGACACCTTCATTACGGAATACCCTGCCGATTTCATATACTTTTTCCATGCCGCCGACAATCAGCCTCTTCAGATGCAGCTCTATTGCGATTCTCATGTACAGAGGAATATCCAACGCATTGTGGTGTGTTATAAATGGACGCGCAGATGCACCTCCGGCAATGCCGTGCATCATCGGCGTTTCTACTTCTAAAAAGCCATTACTGTCCAAGTATCTGCGCATTGATTGAATGATTTTACTACGGGTAAGGAATGTTTCCTTGCTTTCCGGGTTGGTGATCAAGTCTAAGTAACGTTGACGATAACGTTGCTCAACATCCTTCAACCCATGGAATTTATCCGGAAGCGGGCGCAAAGATTTGGTCAACATTTGAAATTCGCTTGCTTTGACAGATAACTCCCCGACTTTGGTTTTAAACACGGTTCCTGTAACACCGATAATATCACCGATGTCCGCAGTCGTGAACAATTCGTATGCTTCCTCGCCCACTCTATCTTTTCTGACATACAATTGTATTTGACCACTAAGATCTTGAATATGAGTAAAGCCAGCTTTTCCTTTCCCTCGCTTTGTCATAATCCGGCCGGCGATGGTGGTTTCTGCTTCTTTCTCTTCCAGCTCTTCTTTGGAAAAGCCATCATATGCTTGTTTGATTTCCTCGGCCAGGTGAGTCCGTTCAAACTTAGTACCGAATGGGTCCAGGCCTTGTTCTTGTAAATGCTGCAATTTTTCCCTGCGTACCTGCAGCTGGTCATTCAACTCTTCTGTCATTGGTCTCACTCCATTTGTTATTTATCCTCTATTTCTCATTCATAACCCGGCCGCCATACTGCTATACAGTAGAAGACGATGTTCTGTTGTATTATAACGATAATGAAAAAACTGCCAGCAAAGCACTGGCAGCATTTTCTCTTTATTTTCAGTATAGAAAAGGTGCTGCAAAGTGTCAACGTTGGAACACTGTTACGGATCAACTTTGGCCAAAAGAATCATACCTATGTTAAACATGGACATCTGTTTTTGGATGTCTGTACTTATGTTTATCCTGTTCAGGTGCCAGCTCCTGAGCAGAAATCTCCAGCACGTCCGTAATCTGGCGGAGCAGTTCATCGCTCAGCATGCGAGTCCCCCGCTCTACTTCCCCTA
Source organism: Sediminibacillus terrae (assembly GCF_009602435.1). GTDB lineage: Bacteria > Bacillota > Bacilli > Bacillales > Amphibacillaceae > Sediminibacillus > Sediminibacillus terrae. The sequence continues at coordinate 66,216 of NZ_VZDQ01000005.1, read as the reverse complement.
TTACAGATACCGAAACACCAAGCTTTCGGGCAAACTGGACTTGTGTATATCCTTTCAGCTTTCGATATGCCTTTACCCTTCTTCCCCATTCTTTCCCAGCCATCGCGCAACTCCCTTTTTCTCCGTTGTCGGCAGCTCATCAAGAATTGCTGAAACACTTTTGTTTTGAGTAGGAATAATTGCGTCTGGATTTACATCCTGCAAAGGTATAAGTACAAAAGCTCGTTCGTGCATTCTCGGATGAGGTACAAATAATTGCTCTGTTTTAATATTTTCTTGATTATAAAGCAAAATGTCAAGGTCTATTGTACGGGGACCCCAGCGCACCTCCCTTTTTCTTCCCTTTTCTTTTTCGATAGACTGGCAGTACTCCAACAATTCCCAGGCAGAAAGGTCTGTTTTTAACTCCACCACCATATTCAAAAAGTTGTCTTGCTTCGTGTAACCAACTGGCAGGGTTTCATAAATGTCCGACTTTTTTTTCACGATAATTTGCTGATGGTCTTCCAACGCTTGAACGGATTCGGTCAAGAAAGTTTCCCTTGGCTGGATGTTGGACCCCAGACCCACATAGGCCGTATTCATCAGGAACGCTCCCGGTAAATTTCAATTGCCACTGAGTCATAATGTCCCGGAATAGGGGGATCCGGTTTTATGACTTTCACCTTACAAGCTTGCAATCTGGCAAACCTTTCAAGCAAACCCGCGGCAATTTTTTCGCCGACACTTTCTATCAGTTGTTTTGCTTCTCCTTCGACAACCGCTTTGGTTATTTGATAAATCTGCCCATAATCAATGGACGCGTCCATGCTGTCCGTTTCACCGGCTGCTTTTAAATCGACTTCCAATGTCAAATCGACATAAAAACGTTGCCCTAACTTTCTTTCCTCGGGAAAAAGTCCGTGATAGCCATAAAACTCCATCTTATTCAAAAATATTTTATCCAATTCCGTTGTCTCCTTTCCCCATCATCGCATCCATCATTCTAGTCATATCTTTAATCATCTTGACATTATGGACACGGACAATGTCTGCAGCCCCTTTGCTAACACCGTAGCAAACTGTCGCACCTGTCCCTGCATCCCTTTCCGGTGCAGGGACGTCCAGCACTTTACCAATCATCGATTTACGAGATGTTCCCAATAGCATAGGAAAACCCAGTTCTCTGAATTGATCAAGATGGCGCAGTACTACTAAATTATCATCCGACGTTTTGGCAAATCCGATACCTGGATCAAGAATTATATTTTCCTTCCTAACGCCCGATTCCAAGGCAACAGTAATGCTTTCTCGCAAGTCCTTTTTCATATCTTCAATCAAATCACCATAATCCGTGTTATCGCGATTATGCATGAGAACAATCGGTACATCAAAAGCAGCTGCCACCTTCGCCATTTCCGGATCCCTTTTGGCTCCCCATATATCGTTCAGTATCGAGGCCCCTGCTTCCAAAGCTCTTTTTGCTGTCTCTGATTTATAAGTATCAATAGAAATCGGAATGTCAACTGCTTCTTTTACTGCTTGAATCACGGGTACCACTCGATCGACTTCGTCCTGGACAGCTACAGGGGTAAAACCAGGCCGGGTCGACTCTCCGCCTATATCGATGATATCCGCCCCTTCTTTTTCCATTAAAACCGCTTGCTCAACAGCTGCGGCAACCTCGCTGTACTTCCCCCCGTCGGAAAAAGAATCCGGAGTTACATTCAATATTCCCATTACTAATGTTTGCTTGCTCATGTTATATTGCTTCACTTTGGTGTTTAAGATAAAAGACATAAGTATTCCTTCTTTCTCACGGACTGTATGTATCTACTCCTATTCTACCGCAAATAAGGAAATTCTTCATGCCGCGAGCGATGAGAGTCGACCAAAGAAAAGCACGAGCACCCATTTCAAAAAAAGCACCTCCGCATGACTTAGCGGAGGCGCTGACTGGTACTTATTCGTTATCTTCAAATTGGTAAAGCGGTGTAGAAAGATATCTTTCCCCGTTACTAGGGATGACCGCAAGAACTTTTTTACCTTTTCCAAGTTTTTTGGCAACCTGTTTTGCTGCATAAATAGCTGCTCCGGAGGAAACCCCGCCAAGCAAACCATCCTTTTTAGCAGCTTCCCTTGCCGTAGCATAAGCATCCTCGTTGCTAACCTGGATGACTTCATCATAAACATCGGTGTCCAAGACTTCCGGAACAAAACCTGCTCCGATACCTTGTATCTTGTGCGGGCCAGGCTTACCGCCCGATAGAACCGGAGAAGCTTCTGGCTCCACGGCATAAATCTTAATGTCTTTATACTTTTCCTTCAACACTTTGCCGGCACCGGTAATAGTACCGCCAGTTCCTATACCAGAAATAAAGGCATCAAGCTGATCGCCCATTTGCTGAACAATTTCTTTGCCGGTTGTGCGTGCGTGAACGGCGGGGTTTGCCACATTGTTAAATTGCTGCGGCATGAAGTAACCGTTCGCCTCTTGAAGCTCTTCCGCCTTTTTAATCGCACCCTTCATTCCTTCAGCTCCAGGAGTCAGCACTAGTTCCGCCCCATAAGCGCGCAAAAGATTGCGCCGCTCCATACTCATCGTATCAGGCATGACCAGAATGGCTTTGTAGCCTTTGATTGCGGCTACCAGCGCCAGCCCAATTCCAGTGTTACCGCTAGTGGGCTCGATCAGTGTATCTCCCTCTTTTATAAGGCCTTCTTCCTCAGCAGCCTCTACCATCGCAAGGGCAATTCTGTCCTTAACAGAGCTTCCAGGATTCATGAATTCCAGCTTGGCATATACTTCTGCACTATCTTCATCTGTCGTCCGATTCAATTTTACAATCGGAGTATTGCCGATCAATTCTGCTATGGATTGCGCTACCTTCATTATTTACCACTCCCAATTCCCACTATATTTGTTGGATTTATACTCAATGTAATGAATACACTGCTAAAAGTCAACTAATCCGCCACCTATAGACAGATAATTAACACTATTCATATAAAGCAAATCATATACCCGCATTCCTTATGAAAAAGAACCAACAAACCCTTCTACACGTCCTATAGATGCAAATAATAAAAGGCAGAAGCAGCCTTTCCTGCTCCTCCCTTTTCTTTATTGTTCTTCTGTTTTTAAAACCTCTAAATCCTCTGCTGAAAAATGATACTGTTCGTTACAGAAGTGGCACGTAGCTTCTGCTCCGCCGTCTTCCTTGATCATTTGATCTATTTCTTCCTCTCCAAGGCTTTTCAGAGCGTTTTCCACTCTTTCTTTTGAGCATTCACATTTAAACTGGACAGGCAGACTTTCATGGATTTTCAGGTTTTCTGTCCCGATCAATTTCTCTAAAATTTCCTCCGGTGTGTTTCCGTCCCTTATGAGGCTGGAAATAGGCGGGATACTATTGATTCGTTGTTCCAATTGATCGATTGTGCCATCATATGCGCCTGGCATCACTTGCAGGATAAATCCGCCCGAGGCAAGAATGGTATGGTCCGGGTTAACCAAAACACCTGCTCCTACTGCTGATGGGATTTGCTCGGAATTCACAAAGTAATAAGTGAAATCTTCACTCACCTCTCCCGAAATAATCGGAACTTGGCCTGTGAAGTGCTCCTTTAAACCGAGGTCCTTGACCACGCTCAAGCTTCCTTGCGTTCCGACAGCTCTAGCTACATCCAGTTTTCCTTTTGCATTTAAATCAAAATCCACATGCGGATTAGTAATGTACCCTCGAACTTCCCCTTGTCCATTGCCATCAGCGATAATCGGGCCCACCGGTCCGTCGCCTTCGAGCTTGACTGTCAGTTTGTCATTCCCTTTCATCATCGCTCCCATCATGGAGGTAACGGTAATAGTTCTCCCCAATGCGGCAGAAGCTGTCGCCCATGTGTCATGACGCCTTCTGGCCTCTTCAACCGTTTCTGTGGACTGAACAGCATATGCTCTCACTGTCCCGTTAAAAGCTGTTGCTTTGATTAAATAGTCACTCATCTTGCATCATTCTCCTTTAAAGCTTAAATATTTGCGTCCGGCTAAAAAACCAAATGAACTAAAGGCCGAATAGATGGGATGGAAGCGGTCCGTCACCACCACCCACGGGCCCCATACGAAACTCTACCTCAAATCATTCACCAGGCAAACCAGCCAAAAAAGGGCCAGTAAACGAGCCCTGTCTGTATATCCCACCGCTTATAGGTGATTGTTCATTATACTTAAAACCAGTACGGTATTTGTATTCCCCACTTTTAAAACAAAAACCAGAATCCAGCAGAGAAATTCACGTACCCACTTACTATAATCGATTTCGTAGACATATACACATCATTCGACTCCTGACAGGCGCCCAACCGTTTTGTATAGAAAAACGCCCTCTTTGTCTCACTTCAAAGAGGGCGTAATTATCAATCGTTATTTTTATTTTGGTCAGGAGCATTGTCTTCTGCATTGTCATGAGAAGCTTCGTCTTCTGATTTTGTTTGGATATTCACTTTCATATCCTTCGTTTCGGAATTCTCATCCTGGTCTTGTACATTTCCATCTTGCTCGGAAACTACTTTGTCAGGCATTTTTCCTTCTTCAAATAACGATTTTATCTCGCTGGCATCGAGTGTTTCCACTTCCAGCAAGGTTTTAGCTACCAACTCGAGCTTGGACTTGTTTTCCGTCAGAATCTCTTTTGCACGTGCATAGCACTGATTGATGAAGTTCTGTACTTCCTGGTCGATTTCATAAGCGATTGCATCACTGTAAGTTGGTTCGTTCTGCATATCTCTTCCCAGGAATACCTGTCCACCCGAGCTGCCAAATTGCAGCGGGCCGATCTTATCACTCATGCCATACTCGGTAACCATCTTACGGGCTATACTAGTGGCACGCTGGAAGTCATTATGGGCTCCGGTACTGACCTCGCCGAATATAATTTCTTCCGAAACCCGGCCGCCTAGCAGTCCGGTGATTTTATCCAACAATTCCGGTTTTGTCATGAAGTAACGATCTTCCCTCGGCAGCATGACCGCATATCCACCAGCCTGGCCGCGTGGTACGATTGTTACTTTATGGACCATGTCTGCATCATCCAGTACCATTCCGATGATGGTGTGACCACTCTCATGGTAGGCAACAATATTTCGTTCCTTCTCGGAAATGACTCTGCTCTTCTTGGCAGGTCCTGCAATGACACGGTCAATTGCTTCATCTACGGAAAGCATATCGATTTTCGGTTTATCGCTTCTCGCAGCCACAAGCGCCGCTTCATTAAGCAGGTTTTCCAAATCGGCACCGGAAAATCCTGGTGTCCGCATGGCAATCGTTTTAAGGTCAACGGAATCATCCAGCGGTTTGTTTCTGGCATGAACCTTCAGTACTTCTTCCCTGCCTTTAAGATCAGGCCGATCGACAGTGATTTGCCGGTCGAAACGCCCTGGACGCAATAAGGCTGGATCGAGAATGTCCGGTCGGTTTGTGGCGGCGATTATGATAATGCCCTCGTTTTCCCCGAAACCATCCATCTCGACAAGAAGCTGATTCAATGTTTGTTCACGTTCATCATGACCACCGCCGACACCAGCTCCACGCTGTCTGCCGACTGCATCTATTTCATCAATAAAAATAATACATGGTGCATTCTTTTTAGCGTTCTCAAACAAATCACGAACACGAGAAGCACCGACACCTACGAACATTTCCACGAAGTCGGAACCACTGATGGAAAAGAAAGGCACGCCAGCTTCTCCGGCAACGGCCTGTGCCAGCAAGGTTTTACCTGTACCCGGAGGGCCGACCAACAGAACCCCTTTCGGAATTCTTGCCCCGATATTGGCAAACTTACGAGGATCCTTTAAGAAATCCACGACCTCTACCAGTTCCTGCTTCTCTTCATCGGCACCTGCAACATCTTTAAATCTGACCTTCTTCTTCTCTTCGCTGTACAGCTTGGCTTTGCTTTTACCGAAGTTCATAACTCGGCTGCCGCCGCCCTGCGCCTGATTTAACAGGAAGAAGAATAAGATAAATATAATAACAAACGGAATCATCGTGGTAAGGAATGTTACCCATCCGCTTGGTTGCTCCTCTTCTTCAACATTCAGTATCCCCTGGTCGGTTGCTGTATCGGTAATACCGGCAACGATGTCAGGATTATCCGGAACATTGGTGATGAATGTTTCGTTTTCTTCGCCGGTTAATTCTCCAGTTATACGATAAACACCATTAGAGGGCTGCATGGTCATATCTGAAATTTCACCATTGTTCAATTTCTGCATAAACTCATTGACATTATATTCTGTTTCTTGATTGTTCTGTCCATTAAATACTCCGACAATTCCGATTACCACCAGGAATATCAGGAAATAAAAAATGACATTACGAAAAATTCGGTTCATTGCCTACCTCCTCCCAAGCGAGAAAACTATAGTAAATAGTACCATATGAAAAAGGACCAATACAACTGATTACCCTTTTAAGATATGTCAATATTTCGACAGTCATACCTGTCAATCAAACAAGATTATTCACCGCCGTAAATCTTCGGCTTCAATACTCCTACATAAGGAAGATTGCGATACTTCTCTTTGTAGTCCAACCCATAGCCTACCACAAATTCATTCGGCACATGGAATCCGACAACATCGGCCTTGATATCTACCTTCCTGCCTTCGGGTTTGTCCAAGAGTGTAACGATTTTAATCGAGTTGGCCTTCCGGTATTTAAACAAATCAACCAGGTAACTGAGCGTCAATCCACTGTCGATGATATCCTCTATTATCAGTAAATCTCTACCCTCGACCTTTGTATCTAAATCCTTGACGATTTTCACTTCCCCGGATGATCTGGTTTCTCCTCCGTAGCTGGAAACATCCATAAAGTCCATCTCAAGGTGAGTATCCATTGCCCGGAGTATATCTGACATAAATGGCATCGCGCCCTTCAGCACCCCGACTGCCAATGGGAATTTCCCTTCATATTCCTTTGTTAAACGTGCCCCTAACTCCTGGCATTTTTCTTTGATTTCTTCTTCAGAAATCAGAACTTTTTCGATATCGTTATTCATTCCTGATCCTCCTAGATGTTACTGTTCTTCTCGTAATGCAACCGCAGAAATTTGCCGTCATGACCACCGGAAGGCAGAACCGCACTTCTTAATCCAGCCAGCCATAAAATATTGCCTTTTCCATCTTCGACTACCGGCCAACCCTCTCTTAAGCCAATCGGTATTTTTTCATCAATAAGGATATCTTTGATCTTTTTTGTCCCTTTCATTCCTTTGACCCTCATTTTATCTCCAGGTTTTCGGGAACGGATGGACAACGGCCAGTTTATTCCGGCTAAATCATATGTAATGGCAAAGCGGGAATCTTCCAAGGGTTCACAGACAACCGAAGCAGACAGGATGGATCCGTCAGGCAGTTCGACACTGCCCGGGCCTTGCAAAACTATGTAATAGCTGCCGCCGAATTCGGCCGCAAAAGAAAACGTAATTGAATGGTATGCCTTGATGATCTTCAATCCTAAGGGCAAATCTACCGATGCGTTTGCTTTACTGCTTGAAATCAGGCTGAAGAATCGATCCTCATGGGCATATGAAAGGTCAGGTGAAGTCGAATCGTATAGATAATTCAATATTAGATGAAAGGCTCGCCTTTGTAAAGCAATGGGGAACTTGGCAAAGGTTTCTATCTGAAACGCCGCCTGTTTATCACCTTCTGTGAACTCTACATGGGCAAGGACAAGTTTTTCTGCCTGTTCGGTCAAATAAGTTTCATCGCTTCTTGCTGCATCACTCAGCCTGCGAACAGTTTGTAAGAAGTTTGGATTTTTTGCTTTGAGAAGCGGGAGGACGTGTAAGCGGAAATAATTCCTTGTATAATCGTCCTCTTCGTTGGAAGGATCCCTTCTCGGTACCATCCCATGCTTCACACAATAATCCTCGATTTCAGCCCTGGAGGAACTCATGAAAGGACGTATGATAATCCCGCCGGCGAACGATCGCTTGATCGGGATACCCTGCAATGCCGAAATATTCGCACCCCGCGTTAAACCCATCAGAACAGATTCCGCCTGGTCGTCGGCATGGTGGCCCAAAGCAAGATACTCAGCTCCGGACTTTTCCATTTGTTCGGCAAAAAACTGATATCGCAGATTTCTCGCCGAAAGCTGGGTGCCTGTGCCTTCCTTTCTCTTATACGCCGGCACATCCAAAAAGGTTTCAACAATTTCGATCTTCCACGAATTACATATCCCTCTTACAAATTCAACATCCTGTTTTGATTCATCCCCTCTTAAACCATGATCAACAGTCAATGCAATCAGCCGAAGGTTCCATTCTTCTTTCATCGAAGCTAAAATGTGAAGCAAAGCGAGTGAATCCGGTCCCCCTGAGACACCCACCAGAACAGTAGCCCCCTCATGAAGCAGCTTTTCTCTTTTAATTAACTCTTTGACTTTTGTTTCCATATTCCCCACTCCATTACCGGCTAACCATTAATTTCTGCGCCGTTGACCGGTCGCTTCCGCTTTTGTTCGTCCAGCTCCAGCTCCCAACGGCTCGAAGACTTCCTTCACCTCCGTCAATAAGTCAACATCTTCGCTGCGCTCAGTGTTTCCTTTATCTCCTTCGGCTCAGTCCACTCCCTGCGCCGTTGACCGGTCGCTTCCGCTTTTGTTCGTCCAAACCACTTTAATCCTATCACTTCCGATTTTGTACTGCAAAAGAGGCGGTATGGTTTAGATTAACAAAATATGAAATAAATAAAACAGACCTGCAGCAATTAAAATACTGATGCTTTCCAACAGGGACCGATCCCGGTTGGCTGTAGTCACTTTTCTGGCAGTTGCCCTGGTCATTTTCGGGGAAGTTTGCGGCCGGTACATAAGAAGGGTGGCAATCTCTTGTTTCATTTGACTGCTGGAGGTATAGGTACCTTTAAGCGCCTTTTTCAGTGGAACCTGGAATCTTTTCAACTGCCTGGTTGATCCTAGTTTGTTCATCAAAGTTTTTTCCGGTTGATTGCCTTTGTCGAATCTCCCCGGGTGATAAACATGCAGCATCACCATGGCCAAAGCAAACAAATCATAGGATGGTTCTGCCTTTCGACTGCCCATATTCCAGTAGCCTCGATCATAAAATTCCGTATATTCCTTAATGGATCTACCGATTTGTGTCGTTCCGCCTACATCGATCCACCTGACTCTTGGCGGAGAGGAGGCGACCAGCAAGTTCTCCGTCTTTAAATCGCCGAACACCCAACCTGATCGGTGCAGGTGCTCTAAATCTCCTAACAGCTGCATCATGAAAGTACCCAGCCAATCATCTCCGTTCAAACGGATGAAGGTGCCAAGCCCTTGACCGTTTACATATTCCATGACATAAAAAGAGTATCTGGCACCAGAAGGATGGAGCCAATCATCGACATCCAACAAAGAAGGTCCAAGGCTGCCGTTTCCCTGGACCTTTTTTAAGGTTTTCAAAACATTCACTTCGGTGGTGATGGAGGAACCACTGGAACTTATTTTTAATGCAGCCCGATTTCCTTGATGATCGCAAAGATAAACGGTGCCTACTGCTCCGTTTCCCAGCTTTTTAACAATTTTGTACTGGTTTCTATGCCACTTTCCCGAGATAATCGTTCCTGGAGGGAGAGGATGCTCACGCTTCTTCGACGTCTGATCGATTTTCATTTCTAAAGCTCCTTAGCAAGCTTTTCTTGCCAAATTGATACATCGCCTCTTTCAAAGCTGGTCCTGTCGGTGTAATACCGCCACTAGTAAGCTTAGGGAAAACAGAGGATATAGAATCGAGCCGCGGTGCCCAGTCCAACACTTTGTTTATTGCAGTCTTCTTACCCGGAAAAGCATAGATTGAGAACCGATTTCTGCCAATCCTTGCATTCAGGCTGACTGATAAATCGAACAATGCTTCCTGAACCGTCGGAAGCTTGTCCGTCATGCTTGCACTCGTATCTACCAGGACAAGCACTTCCAAATCGCACGTCTCGCCAAGATCCTCGACAACCTCCATGACTTCCCCTCTTTGTTCCGGGGGTAAATCTTCCAGACTTTGATTTGGACCCAGGATTTGTTGCAATTCCTGATTGACCACTCCCTGAAGTGTTTGTGTCATAGCTTGTTTGGTAACGGCCTGTACTGTTTTTGACAAAACTTGTTGGTAGACGATTTGGCTGACGCCGCCACCAGACAGCGCAATATCCTCCACTTCTTGCAGTCCACTGTCGTGTTCCGTCTGACTATCTTCCAATACGCCAATCACATTCACGGTAATGCCCTGTTCAAAAGCCAAGGCCGCTACTGCCGAAGGGTTCTCTCCTTTGTTGGAACAGCCATCGGTAATCAGCAAGATTTGCTTTAATGTTCCTTTTTTCATAAAACTACTCCTCCTCGAATATCCATCCTACTGGTATATGTTTGGTTCTGACTGGGGCGGTTTCATTTGCATTCATTATCACCATTTTCGACGTTTGGAGGAAAAATATACCTGCAAAAAGGAACAAAACCTTTCATGCATGTTGCTGATATGCAGGAAATGCTGCCCACTTCGGCTTATTGATATCTACTTTTGTCACTAAAACAGTCATATCATCCTCTATTTCTCCCGCGCGGTTGCGAACTACCTCTTCCAATAACAAATCGGCGATTTCCTGCGGGCTATCTGTCTCCATTTCTTTGATTTTTCTTTTCAACCAAACATCCACGTTTTCTACATGCTTGGGCCCTTCAAATATCCCGTCACTCATCATAATCAATACATCGCCCGGCTTTAATTGTTCCGTGACGACCTCTACGTCAAACTCGCGAATGATACCAATCGGCAAATTGCTCGCTTCGATTTTGTGCATCGTATTACCCCTTTTGATAAAGCTGGGGGTTGATCCGATTTTCAAAAACCGGACCGCTGCGTCATGTAAATCGATGACTGCCAAATCCAACGTGGAGAATATTTCTTCGCTCGTTCGCAGTGAGAGAATGGAATTGATGGACTTGATGGCGATTTGCTCTTGTATCCCGGATTGCAGTATCTGCTGAAGCAAACGGAGTGTTTCTGTGCTTTCCTCATGAGCCCGTTCCCCGTTACCCATGCCATCGCTAATCGCCAACGCATACTTTCCTGCTCCAAGTTCAATTGTGGAGTAACTGTCCCCTGATACCAATCCGCCACCTTTGGCAGCATGGGCCACCCCTGTTTCGACTGCATATTTTCTAGCAGATCCGAACGCCAGGAAGCATTCTCCATTAGGAAACGGCGAGATGTCTTCTTCCTTGACCACCACTGTTTCCTGTAAAATGTCGGACAGCATCGGAGCGATCAACTTTGGACCTTCGCCATGATATTGGGAAAAGGTAAGATGCATCTCAATATCGATATTGCCTTTTTCTACACTGAAAATGTCGAGTTTTTCAATTTCCATGCCCAGCTGTTTAAGGGCTGCAGCTATTTCCGTTTCCTGGTGTTCATGGTTCTCCCGTTCTTTCATGATTTCCTTGGCAAAATCGTCCATGACTTCCGACACGCCCAGTAGTTGGTCAGCCACAAACCGCCTGCTTTCGCTCACTTGCTTTTTTAATTTTTGATTCGCCTCATAAAAGGATAGCTCGTGACGCATCGTCTCTATTACTTTTGCAGATTTGACACAATGATCTTCCAGATTCCGCTGCAATATTTTATTAGGGCCTCCACCCGTTTCCATATCATTTTTCACTTCTGTAAGCAGACCATAGGTTTTATCAAAGTTCGCCGCCCAACAGCGGTCCTTTTTGAAGCAGGATTGGCATGTCTTTTCGGTAACATTGCTCAAAAAATAATCCGTTTCTTTTATATATTCTTCTTCCGGCGGTGTCTGCTGCTGTTGAACAAAGCTTCTAGACAACGCCTGAAAAACGTTGGAGAACTGTTCCACTCGGTTGGCTGTGACATCTCTCACCTTTTGCATATACTGTTCCTGCTCTTTGGAATGTTCCATCGTCCCAGGTATGTAGCGGGAAAGCCTTTTCACCCAACTGTGAGGTGTACAAATAAACAAAAGCACGGCGATGAACGTTTCCAACAGGGATGGGAGCAACGCCTCGACCCCTTTTCCATATATCCCGATGAGCAAGGTTCCGACAATCAGACCAATACTGACGCCCACCTTCTTTCCATCCTTCAGCAACCCTCCAAGCAGACCGGAAAAAGCAAGCAAACTCATCTGGTAAAGACTTGCAACGTTGGCCAAGCTTAAAATCAATCCTGCCACCACCCCAACAGTCGATCCGATGGCAGCACCTCCGACAAAGGCAAGCAGCAACACCAAATAGCGGGAAGTTATTTGTTCGATTGATGCCCCCTGAATCTCCCACCCGATGGTTCCGGTCAATATCGAAGCGAGTAAAATGATCATGCAGACGATTTCTTCGTTTTTCAGAGCAGGTTTGTACCTTTTTGGTGATAATAAAGGCACACTTTGCATAAATATAAGAACAAGCACAGCAGCAAGGATCCCTTCCACCACGGCAAGCATCCATTCGTAGGCAGTCAGTTGGTTTAACAAGGAAAAGCTGAATACCCGTGGCATCATACTGGATATAAGCACGAGCAGCGGCAGCAGCTTTTGTTGGTGCTTGACATTTTTAAAAACTGCTGCGGTGAAAATGAACATCATCATTGCCATGAGGGTGAACAATCCATGATGCAACCCTAAACTGAATGCTCCCGCCAGAACTGCCAACATGACAGGAAAGGACTTGTCCTTTCGAACAAACCAAACTGAAGCGAGGAATGAAAGGGCAAAGGGCGACATAGTAGATAACACAATAGCTCGTCCTAGCAAGAAACCGACGAACAAGAGCAGCCATCCTTTTTCCAATAACAATAACTTCGTCTTATCTCCCATCTTACGCTTTGCATTTTCCAAAGCCTTCTTATATGATATTGGCTTCGTTTGCTGTCTTTCAGCCGTCTCCATCATTAAACACCACTCCTTCGTGTTGTTTATTTAAACACATCCCGTCTCTTTTTTTTGTCAAAACAACGGGTCAAATCAAAAAAAGTCTTCGACGTCATTCCAGTGATGAGAGCGATTTTCAACATAAAATCTAAACAAGCTCTCAACATGCTGTCGATTTATCCGTTTGCAATTTGGGGTTTCTTGAACCTCCTTTTCTCGAACCATAAGCATATACAAACACAATCCTTTGCAGGACCTTGATTTTCCTACCCCAATGGTAAACGCCGTCATGAAGGCGTTTACTTTTATTTTTTGCTTTTATTCTATTGCTTTTTCCTCTAAAAAGATTATAATAGTTCTTGTGCTAATTGTTCGTATATGAACTAAATTGCCCTCTTAATTGCAGGAAGGGATAGCGTAAAGGAGAGGTAGATTTGCAGGAAAACAAAAAAATAGAAAGCATCATTACTTCTTTCCGGGAAGTGAGCAAAGCCTTCTATAAACAGATGTGGCACAATGCCAATGATTTAGGGGTTACCACTCTGCAACTGCAGATCATGAAGTTGCTGGAGGAACAGCCTGAGCTCGGTCTTGTCGAAATAGCCAATAAATTAAACAATAGCAAAAGCACGATCAGCGGTACTGTCGAACGATTGGTCAAGGCTGGTTATGTAGAACGAACCAGATCAGAACAAGATCGCCGTGCCATTGTTTTGACGCTTACCGAGGCGGGCGTGAAAAAGAAAAAGGAATCGTATAAAAGCTACCTGGAAAGAATGGAAGGTCTAAAAGAGATAAACGACCAGGACGTTGAAAAACTCGTCGAGCTGCACAGTCTTATTTTAAATAAAATTTCAGATAACGGAGATGAATGAAAGTGAAAGATAGAACAGCTTTTATAGAAGCGTCACAAGTTGCGAAAGGGCCGATTATTTTTATTATGGTGCTTGGAGCATTCGTGGCTATTCTTAACCAGACATTAATGAACATCGCCCTGCCTGTGATGATGGTAGACTTGGATATTACGGAAAATACAGCTCAGTGGCTGACCACCGTCTTTATGCTGGTAAACGGAATTCTCATCCCGGTTACAGGTTTCTTAATGGAGAAATTCAGCACCCGTAAATTATTCCTGACAGCGATGAGTTTGTTTGCGCTAGGTACGTTGATCTGCGGGATATCACCTAGTTTCTTTTTAATTTTGATCGGACGTGTCGTACAAGCGGCCGGCGCCGGGATTATGATGCCTCTTCTGACAAATGTCATTCTGAGCCTGTTCCCTTTGGAAAAACGGGGAAGCGCCATGGGTCTTATCGGTCTGGCGATGATGTTCGCGCCGGCGATCGGGCCTACATTGTCCGGTTGGATTGTACAAAACTACTCTTGGCGATTATTGTTCTTTATCGTATTGCCCATCGCAGTGATCGATGTTATTTTGGCATTCTTCTTATTGCGGAATGTCACGAAGCTTAGTAATCCCAAAGTGGATATATCGTCCATCATCCTGTCTACTTTCGCATTCGGCGGTTTGTTATATGGCTTTAGTACAGCAGGAAACAACGGCTGGGGAGAAACAGAAGTCATTGCTTCCCTTGCAGTAGGCGGTGTGGCGATGATAATTTTTGTGATCCGTCAGCTTCGGTTGAGCAATCCGATGCTTGAATTCCGGGTTTTTAAATACAACATGTTCACGCTCACCACCATTATCAATGTGGTCGTGACCATGGCAATGTTCGCTTCCATGATTCTTGTTCCTTTATATTTACAAATTGTCCGCGGCTTTACACCGCTGGAATCCGGTCTGCTTTTGCTTCCGGGGGCAATTATCTCAGGGATCATGTCACCGATCACCGGGAAGCTCTTCGACAAAATCGGGGCCCGCCCGCTGGCACTGGTCGGTTTGGCAATTACGGCAGTCATGACATTCTTTTTCACCGACTTAACGGATTCTACATCCTATATGCACATGATGATTATCTACAGTGCCCGGATGATCGGGATTTCCATGATCATGATGCCGATCATGACTGCTGGTTTGAACCAGTTGCCAAGACGTTATTACTCTCACGGAACTGCAATGGCTAACACATTGCGGCAAGTTTCCGGTGCAATCGGTACAGCATTCCTTGTAACGGTTATGAGTAATCAGCGTACAGCACACATGGGAGATTTCTTGCCAAACGATGCGGCAAACCAGCAAATGTATGCATTCCAGCACGCTACAATCGAAGGGATCAATGATTCCTTCATGGTTGCAACCGTGTTTGCCGTAATCGGCTTTGCTTTGTCCTTTTTCTTAAAGCAAGTACGTCCGGCAGACGAAATGGAAGCAGAACAGAATAAGGAGTCAATCCAATCAGCAGTATCGGCTAACCAAACTCCTACTCCTCAAAAGTAAGAACGGGGCTCACGACAAAAGCATAGTGACCACCATAAAACCGAACGATTCAATCGTTCGGTTTTTGCTTTTGTGTCCATGCTTTTCTCCCTGCAAGTTCTTTTTCAGAATGAAAAGGATGTCGTTATTTACTTGTATAGTGGGAAAGATGATCAATTTGGTTATAGTTGTGAACCTTCCATCCTTCTTTCAATAATTCAATATTACTAATGCACGCATTGATCAATTTGGTTTTTCCTGTCCCGATTTTTCCATTCGAGACAGTGGACAAGATTACATTGATTACTCCCCCATGGGCTACCAGCAATAATTCTTCTTCCATATACTTTTTGGAAACCTCCTCGATGCCCTTCATGACTCGTTCCCGAAATGCATCAAGCGGCTCCTGACCGGGATAATTCCGGTTAGGATACAGCCTGTTCCGTTCTTCCATGGGCATCCCCTCTGCTTCTCCAAAGGACCTTTCTTTGAAAGCTTCCATGATTTCAATCGGCTTCTGCCAGTTTTCATTGATAATTTCTGCAGTCTTCTGCGCTCTTATCAAAGGTGTTGTTATAATCCTGTCCATGTGCATATCTTTAAAATAATCCCTGCATTCCTTTGCCTGCTGGATCCCTGTTTCATTTAAAGGAATATTCGTTTCTCCTTGTAACCGCCCTTGTAAATTCCAATCCGTTTCCCCATGCCTTACTAAGCAAATCATCCTTCGGTTCCCCCGTTCTCTTCATGTGCTGCTCTTGCTTTTCAGTCCTTTTAAAAAACACATTTCTTATTTTTTTGTTGACAGTCTCGTAATGCTATTGTATTATATCACTTGTGCCTCAACAACAGAGGACAAAATGTTTTTCTATTTTTTGTGGCGGTGTAGCTCAGCTGGCTAGAGCGTACGGTTCATACCCGTGAGGTCGGGGGTTCGATCCCCTCCGCCGCTATCACACAGAAAAGGTGGCCCTTGGGCCGCCTTTTTTTATGTATAATAAGGCTTCTCAAAGCACGCGTTTTTTCATAAAACCTGTAAACTGCGACATAGTTTGGATGCGTCTTCCTGACTTCTTACTTTTGTTGAGTTGGAATTCGACGCTGCGAAAATACCCTGCGCTTTCCGCGGGCGGCTGGTGAGCTTCCTCGGGCTGACGCTCTGCGGGATCTCACCGAGGCCTTTCCTCCCGCGGGAGTCTCCGGGTATTTTCTTCGCTAGGAACAGCTTTAAGATGGCTTTTGGGACTCAAAGAAAAAGTCTCTAGGCTTGCGATAAACAGCATGCTTCAAGTGCAGGTAGCATGCGTAGACTCCAGCGGGAACAGCGCGAGCTGAAGATCCACTAGGTAAAGCGGTTTTTTTTTACCTAGTTAGCTGAAGCCGTGCCCGCGGAAAGTGAAGTATGCTGCCGAAGCGTTGGTTAGCACGCTTTTTGAATAGGACATTACAGTTACTGCGCATTTTCTATCAACGGCGACTAACATGCAACAAGATAGGAGACAAAAACCCTAATAATAAAAACGGATGCCATACATTCAAGCATGGCATCCGTTTTTTATATTAGTAACAGAGTTCATTTAACAGCTCTCTCGATAGACAGCAAGTTTTATCTTTTTGCACCTCGACCTCCGCGTTTAGACTCGGTATTCTTTCTGATAGAAGCCAAACGGTCTTCTGAATCTTTCAAGAAACGGTTCATTTTGGATTCAAAAGTTTCCGTGCGGTCGCGGTTATTATTACTTTTATGATTATTTTTGCGGCGCCCGGCATTCGGATTGTCTTTTGCTTTCTTGATCGACAATCCAATTTTGCCATCCTTCTCGACATTAATGACTTTAACCGTTACTTCGTCTCCAACCGTTAAATGTTCATTAATATCTTTAACATAGTTATCGGCAACTTCACTAATATGAACCAAGCCGGTTGAACCACCAGGCAGTTCAACGAAAGCCCCAAAATTAGTGATTCCTGTTACCTTACCCTGCAACTTGCTGCCTACTTCGATTGACATAAAAAAAATGCTCCTCCTTAGAATTTTAAAAGTATCCTACTTATATATTATATATAAGCTGTAAAATGCGTGTCAATAAGATGGCTCCTCCTCCGGAAGTTCGAAGATTATTTCTCCTTTATTTGAGAAAAAGTAATTCGTCCTGGCGATTTCCAACACATAATCTTCATCTTGAAGTAACCGGATTTCTTCCTGGAGGTCTTTTTCATCTTCTTTAAGAGAAGTCATTTTCCTTTCCAGCTTCTGATACTGCTCCTGCTTTTCTGCATATAACGATCGTTGTTTAACCTGGTAGGCTGCCAATCCGCCTACAACGACAACTACCACGATAGAGAATAGCAGCAATCGGCGGAAAAGTCGCTTCTTTTTTTTCTTTTGTCTTTCTACTTGGGCATCATATTGCTTCATATAAGGAGAATCAATTTTTGCCACGGATTTTTCTCTTCTTGCCACTTACTCAGCTACCTCCTTCTTTTGTGCATAAACTGCCGCCATTTTCTTAACATATTCTTTATTCTACTATAAAATCCTGCAAGTTTGTGTAAGTATTTTTTTACTGGCTTCGGAAGCAGCATCCATATCATTTTAAAAAGAAGCCGGAATGGGAACACACATATCTTTCCTATTACCGTAAGCAGCCATAATAAAACTGCTCCGATTCCGGACAGAAGCATAAGCAACAGACGGAAGAGCCAAATAATCGGCTGGATGATCAAGCTTTTGAATAAACGGGTGAAAAAACGATGAACCGCGACGATGAAACGGATCACTTGTTCCAACAAACGGCGGTAAAGATGCTCGAATAGTGCCTTGTAAGTCGCAAAACCGCACAAAAGCGCCAAAAAAATATAAAAACGCAATTCTCCCTGATTTACTTTGTATAATAAATAAAATAGGATCAATGTCTGGAGCAGCCAAAACCCGATTTCCATTCCATAAGAAAATAGAACACGGTGCTTCCAACTTCTTTCAAACCGGCGGAAGGTATCAATGGCAGCACCAATGTATATCCCTCCCGCCACCATGATTAAAATCGCGGCGAATTGGACAGAGAGAGTCATTTGAACAGCTTGCTAAAGAATCCTTTAGCCTTCTCTCCATTATGTTCGTCCAAATAAGAAAGCTCGAAGATTTTCCCTTTGATCGCAACATTTCCTTCTCCGACATCAAGGTTTTTCATCTGAAGGTTTTCTCCGCGGACAATCAAGTAACCCATGACTGTCTGTAAAAGGAACTCTTCATTGTCGAAGCTATCGACTTCCTTGACACCCGTTATTTCCAAATTCCTTCTATTATTCATTTTGATATGGTGTTCCGCCTGAGGAGCACGAACTGAAGGATCTTTTTCATAATAATTCATTGTACAGCCCTCCCTTTATCGTTATAAGTGTATGAAAGGAGGGACAGGCATAGAACACGTCCAGACAAATTACCTATTACAGGTGCAAGTTTTTCCGAGTTTTATTAGACTTTTAAATAGAAGTACATTTAAATATTCCCTCTTACGTACGTAAGCCTGGGCAAAAATGCTAAGAAAAGGTGTCATGTACACAATTTCCGCTTACAAAGTTTTTATTTTGGTAAAATGATTACAAATAAATGGGGAAAGGGTGTGTGCTGTTTGCAAAAACGTATCCTGTTTTTATCTCTGTTTCTGACAATAGGGACATGGAACGCTTGTACTTCTCACCCAAATGATGAATCCTCGAAAGAAAATGAAGTACGAGAAAGCACTAATGAGGATGAGAAGGCAAAGGCTGAAGATGACTGGGACATGTCTTCAACTTTTAATTATTCAGTTGAATATGAAAGTGGTGAAGAAGGTTCTTACGAGATTGTAGGAAACAAAGATACGGTCGGCTTTACCGGACCATTTCCCATTATAGCCGAAGAGGGTCAGAAATATTTTTGGTTTTATTTCGGAAAAGAAAACATCTACAATAAACCAGTCGAAGTAAAAGCCAGACCAAAAGCGCAAGCGCCTTGCTCACCCCCGACAAGCTTAAGAACAGCCTCGGCGTGACGCTCTTTGCCACACAGAGGGTGGACTTAAGACCTCGAGGGGGTAGGCGCTGGAGCTGGACGTGTCTGTTTCACCCATTATCAACAGAAAGGTGAATTTTAATTTTCTATACAATAAAAAAGGGGACGAAGAAGCCTGTTAATATCTGGTCCAAGTACCTTTTTTGAAGATGCGGTGGTAAGCCTTGATAGTGTGAATATGCCATCTACTTTAACCTTTCCATCAGCAGGATATGGAAAATCCTTATGTATATGGACGGGGAGTTATATGAAAAAATGTCTTCTTCAACTGAAAGGTAAATAAGCTGAAGAAGACATTATGTCGAATCGAACTTCCACATCTAAGACTATTACAGACAGCCTTCCATTAAAATCGGGATGTTCCGTCCTTTATTATATTCTCTCTAGTTGCAGTACTTGCATGAATTCTCTTACAGAACTTTTCCATAAATGTTGCTTACCATGTCCCTTTTTTCAAACCTTCTACCTGCATTCTGGCTGCACGATGTGCTCCGTATTTTTCTTTCAAATCCAGGAATTTGGCTTCACGCTGCAATTTTACATAACTTTTATAACGATCAGCTGAAAGCTCGCCGGATTCAATCGCGTTTTGGATGGCACAACCCGGTTCCTGTTCATGCCGGCAATCCCGAAACTTGCATTGTCCAGCCAGCCTTTCGACATCCTGGAAGGTTTCACCGGCAGCATCTTCTCCGGACCAAAGCTGCAGTTCCCTCATACCAGGCGTGTCGATAATCACGCCGCCTCTTGGAAGCAGAAATAGTTCGCGATGGGTCGTGGTATGGCGACCCTTCGCATCCTCTTCCCTGATCGTTTGGGTTTTCTGCACCTCACGGCCGAGCAGCCGATTGATCAACGTTGACTTTCCGACACCTGATGAACCGAGCAGAGAAACGGTCTTCCCCTCATGAAGGTATCCATTTAAGGACGTCAGGCTTTCTTCATGTAATGCATCAATTGCAAGGACAGGCGCACCGAATGCGATCTCCTCTACAGCCTGGACCTTTTCATCCGTTTCCTTATCCCCGCACAAATCCTTTTTTGTCAGAACAAATACAGGGGAAGCGCCACTTTCATAAACTTGCATGAGATAACGTTCCATTCTGCGCAAATTGAAGTCTTGATTCAGCGCATTGACCAGGAAAACGGTATCGACATTTGCGGCCATCAGCTGCTCTTCTTGTTTTGGTCCGGCAGCATGCCTTGACAGCAAACTGCTCCTTTGTAACACTTCATGGATGATTCCCTTGTCTTCCCCGTCAACCGCCTGAAATAGTACCCAATCCCCGACACAAGGATAATCCCTTGTATGCTCTGCGAGATGATGAAACCTTCCGCTCAAATGCGCCCTAAGCTCTCCATCTTCGGCAAACAGTTTATAAATACCATTGGAAGCCGTCGCAATCCGGCCAACCTTCCCTTCCTTGCTGCCATGCTGTCCTGCAAAAAACTCCCTGTATCCAAGTGCTTGTAAATTGTACAAATAATTTCCTCCTGTTATTGGGAGGACTGCCTGCTAGCCAGCTGCATCCTCCTTGATTGTTTGGCTGCTTGTTTTGGTCATTAGCGATACCATGCTCATAAAACATCACGCTCCTTTTGTTAGTTGTCGATAGTCTACCACAAACAAGAGGATGAAACCTCCGTCCCCAGCCCGAAAAATCGAGAGAGCAAAAAATTTGGGTGAAAAGGATTCCATGGTATAAGATAAACCTGTTTTAGAAAAAGTAAGTGTATTAGGAGGTTGGCATGATGACGAAAAAGGTTCTAATGGTGGTAACAAATCACACAACTATAACAGATGATCATAAAACCGGATTATGGTTGGAGGAATTTGCTGTCCCTTACTTAGTATTTAAAGAAAAGGGATATGAAGTGAAAGTCACCAGTATTTCTGGCGGGGAAGTAGCCCTGGACCCTAACAGCATTGACGAAAAAAGCCCTGATTGGGCAGAGGCCGAAGAGGTGTTAAAGGATACCGCCAAGCTCAGCAAGGAAGACGCCGAAGGTTTCGACGCAATTTTCCTTCCGGGTGGCCATGGCACGATGTTCGACTTTCCGGACAATGAAACCCTCTTGTATGTTCTACAGCAATTCGCAGAACAAGGTAATATCATCGGTTCTGTATGCCACGGTCCAGCCGGACTCGTGAATGTCACCTACAAAGATGGCACACCGCTTGTACAAGGCAAAAGGGTTTCCGCATTTACCGACGCCGAAGAAAAAGAAATGCAGTTGGACCAACACATGCCTTTCTTGCTCGAGACGAAACTGCGTGAAAAAGGGGCAGTATTTGAAGCAGCAAAAAACTGGACAGATCATTCTGTCCGTGATGGAAATTTAGTGACAGGTCAAAACCCACAATCAAGCAAAAGCACTGCCGAAAAAGTGGTCGATGCATTGGAAGACTAACTAAAAATAAAAACAGCAGCCACCGGTTTTTCCGGAGGGCTGCTGTTTTTTTTAGTTTACTGCTTCTTCTTTTTTTACGGTATACAGAGAAGCAGCTTCATCTTTCCTCACGACCTCCCGTAAGGAATCAATCTGGATGGTCAATAGCTTCTGGCCGAACTGAATCGTCAATTCATCTCCTACTGCCACATTCGAAGCTGCCTTAGCCTGATTGCCGTTTATCGTGATTCGTCCTTGATCGGCGACCTCCTTGGCTAATGTCCGGCGCTTGATCAACCTTGATATTTTAAGAAACTTATCTAATCGCATCTAGCTTCGTCACTTCCTTCTATATATTGTTATTCCATTTTCTTTGCTTCATTCCAATAATGATCCAATTCCTCGAGGGTCATATCGCCCATATTCTTACCGCTTAAAGCCGTTTGTTTTTCTATATAGGCAAACCTGTCGCGAAACTTGGTATTCGTCCGGTTTAAAGAAAGTTCCGGGTTGATTTTATAATAGCGGGCAAGATTCACAATAGCAAATAAGAAATCTCCAAATTCTTTTTCGATTTCCATGGTTTCTTTTTCTTCGACCGCCTCTCGCCACTCCTCCAGTTCTTCATGGAGTTTCTCCCAAATCGGCTCCGAACTGCCCCAGTCAAATCCCACTTTTGCAGCCTTCTTTTGCAGTTCCTCGGCAGCGGTAAGCTGCGGCAATTCTTTTGGAACTCCACTTAGCAAGGATGGCACACCCTGCTTCTCTTCCGCTTTTATTTTCTGCCAGTTATCCATCACTTGTTCTGCTGTATCGGCAACGGCTTCTCCGAAAACATGCGGATGACGGCGAATCATTTTTTCGGTCAATGTACTAATTACGTCATCGATGGTGAAAAATCCTTCATCTTCTCCAATTTGACTGTGCAGCATTACCTGGAGCAGTACATCCCCGATTTCCTCGATCATGGCATCATCATCTTCGGCATTAACCGCTTCGATGAACTCATAAGCTTCTTCCAATAAATACTGCCGCAGCGATTGATGTGTTTGCTTCTTATCCCAAGGGCATCCATTTGGACCTCTTAATTGTGCAATCACTTCCCTCAACCGGAAAAATTGGTGGTTCAATTCTGTATCCGGTACAGGTGCTACATAAACACTAGTCAAATTGCTCAAACGGGATGACTGATCCAGTTCCACCAGCGGGATGGTCATCACTTTTTCCTGGCTGCTGCCGGCAGCCTCCACGATTGTAACAGGATGCTCCGGAGAAAGATCCTCCAACAGTGTCAGCTTTATTTCCGAGGCAATAAACGCATCGTACACCTGGCAAAAAACAAGGTGATGACGGTATTCCAACACACTTCTTTTAAAGGAGGTGCCGTCAACAAACTGGAAACCTTCAATAGGATCGATACGCAACGTAGTAAAAAGGGCATCCAAGTAGCTTTGGCCGCCGGTCACGCTCACATGGAGATTATCGTTTTCCAGAAGTAACTGAACTGTCTTTTCCGCAAGCATCGGATGCCCAGGGACTGCGTAGATGATATCTTGCTCCGCGGCAGCTTCCGCCAGCATTTCCGCAATTTCTTGATACACGGAAGAAAAATCCTGATTCTTTTCATAAACTTCATCAAAAGAATCAAACGACACACCCTCTTGTTTTAATTGATCGATTACTGGGTGATCAAGCGTCCGCACATAGACTTTCCCCTCATGTTCTTGCAGTTTTCGATAAATCCCTAAAGGGAGCTGATTGATATCGCCTGCCCCCAAACCAATGATTTCAACGTTGTTAGCCATGTTTATTTCCTCCTTTATTTAAACCGGTTAAATAATTGCCCAACGGCAGTGCTTCCAATTCTTTGTCGGTAAATGCATGGAGCCTGATCAACAAGCAGACGTAGATAGCCGCCCCGCCGAAACAGGCTATGAGCGTATAAGCTACATAGTCTACTCTTGGCCCTCCAATAATCAGCCCCCCGAGGGTTTTGTGCAATCCATAAAGAAATAAGACCATGCCGGCAAGCGAGAAGACAAAAGAAGACCACCTTAACTGAAGCAGGCGTAGATCTGGAAGTCTTCGCTTTAACTGACAGTAATTCAAACACAAAATGATCGTGACCCCTGCCACGGTTGCAGCAGCACTTCCGGCAATCCCCCATAGCGGCACAAGCAACTCATTCATCAACCATTTGCAAGACACACCGAGCAAGACAATACCCGCTGTCAGCCTGATATCCCCCAATCCTTGCAGTATCGAAGAAAGGGTCAGGGCGAGTGAAGTAAATAAGATGGACAGCGCTAAAATTTGCAGACTGCCTGTCCCGGTATTATCCTCAAATAATAGAACATTCGCGTAAGGAAATATAGCAATCAAACCCGCGGTTGCCCCGGCTGAAAGCAGCAAACTGAAATTCCAGGTACTTTTCACATGTTCGGCCAGTTCATTTGGCCGCTGTTCCAGCTGTTTTTTTGTTACCGTAGGCACCAGTGCCAGAGCCAGCGAGGAACCTAACACTGTCCCCAATTGAACTAGCGGCTGGCCTCTGTCAAAAACGCCTTTCCATTCCATCGCCTGCTGCCGGGTCATTCCATATTCCTGTAAATTCGGAACCAGTGTAAAAGCATCAGCAAATTGGATCAGCAAAAACATCATGTAATTTATGCAGATAAACATACCATAGAGCAGAATCGTCCGGATATACTTCTTCCAGGGAACAGAAGAAGCAGATCGAGAAAGCTGCCAAGGGCGCTGGCGAAGGAACAGCACCAACAGTACCAGTACAGCGGCACATGCCCCCAACAATGACCCTGCGGCTGCTCCAGACCCGACTTCATACAAATTATCTCCTTTGTTCATCATGATGAACGCTGCAACTAAAATGACCGTCACTCGTACCACCTGTTCAGCTACCTGTGAGACAGCGGTCGGCTTCATATCATTTTGACCTTGGAAAACTCCTCTGCCAATAGAGGAAAACGGAACAAGTAAAAACGGCAGGGATGCAATCCGTAGAGGGGTTGTCAACCGACTGTCCCCCATGGCATCGGCCATCTGAGGGGCTAAAGCAAACAGCACGGCGAACAATACAAAATTGATGGTGGTTAATAACACGGTGACGGGCACATAAAAAGAACGGAAGGAAAGCGGAGAATCACGCTCTCTTTCCTCTGCCACCAATTTGGAGATTGCTGCCGGGAAACCATATAAAGACAACATTAAAGCCATTCCTAAAAAAGGATAAATTTGCTGATAAATATAGAAACCCATATCTCCGGTTATATTTTGCAAGGGAATGCGGTATCCAGCACTCAAAATTTTACTGATCAGTCCTGCAGCAGTAAGCAGGATAGCTCCTTTGAACATTTGCTTTGTAGGTTGTATTTCTTTCATTATTTCGTCCTTCATATCACATATTATAGCTGTTGCCCAACATTGAAATTCTTCTGCTATTATAGCACAGCGGTATCTTTTCCCATATCCACAGAGATAGGGACTTCTTCAACCGTTGTCCAGGTAAAAGGCGAAGAATATGAATAGAAAATTCGCAACTCCCTCCCATTGCGGACCTAGGACCAAAAAAAGACTCCGCCCCGGTAATCGCGGCAGAGTCTTTCCTTCTATCCATTATTGAATCGTGACGATATCTTTTTCTTTTGCGTCCACTTTGCCAGAAGCCTTCAAACTAACTTCCTGACCTTCTTCCAAATTCGTAAATACGACTGGCGTGATGGTGGATTCTGCATGTTCAGCAATATAGTCCAAATCGACTTCCATCAATGGCTGGCCTTGTTCAACAAAGTCACCTTCTTGTACTTTCGCCTCAAATCCTTCTCCTTTAAGCTTCACGGTGTCTATCCCGATATGGATAAGGATTTCTGTTCCGTTATCTGCCTGCAAGCCGATTGCATGCTTGGTCGGAAAAACATTTAACACTTTCCCGTTCACAGGCGATACGATTGTTCCCTGATCCGGCTTGATTGCAAAGCCATCCCCCATCATTTTACCTGAGAATACTTGATCAGGGACATCCGTAATGGATAGAATTTCCCCGCTTAACGGGCTGGCAAATTCAAGATTGTTCAGGTCGACAGGTGCTTTTTCTGCATCTTTTGCTTTATCGATGATTTGTGAAACGTCTTCTTTCGATCTCGGTGTTTTACCATCTATAATATCCTGCATTTGACCACGCAAGCTGTCGGAAACTGGCCCGAAAATCGCCTGGATGTTATTACCTACCTCCATAACACCAGAGGCACCCAGCTTTTTCAATCTGTTTTTATCCACTTCATTTTTATCGTCGACACTGACGCGCAGACGGGTAATACAAGCATCCAAGTGGGTGATGTTTTCTTTTCCACCCATAGCAGAAAGAATTTCGTACGGCAGGTCTCCGATTTCTTCTCCATCGTCTTCGTCAGCCGCCTCATCTTCCCGTCCTGGTGTTGCCAGGTTGAACTTAAGTATTGCCCAGCGGAATCCGAAGTAGTAGATGACCGCGAGAACCAGACCGACGATGATGACCCACCACCACGGAGTTTTATTTTGCATGACCCCAAACAGGATGAAGTCGATCAACCCACCGGAAAAGGTCATCCCGATTTTCACATTCAATAATTGCATTGTCATGAACGATAGTCCGGCAAAAATCGTATGAATTCCGAACAATACCGGTGCTACAAACAAGAAAGAGAACTCTAATGGTTCCGTAATACCTGTCAAGAAAGAGGTAAGTGCTGCAGATCCCATGATACCTGCTACTACTTTCTTACGCTCCGGCTTAGCAGTATGATAAATTGCCAGTGCGGCTGCCGGAAGACCGAACATCATGAACGGGAATTTACCGACCATGAATGTTCCTGCTGTAAACTCGTCGACTCCGTCTTTCAGTTGCTCAAAGAAAATAGTCTGGTCACCGCGGACAATTTCACCGGCCGCGTTGGTATAAGAACCGAATTCAAACCAGAACGGAGAATAGAAAATGTGATGCAAACCAAATGGAATCAGCGCCCTTTCAATCACACCGAACACAAATGCCGACAACGTTCTGTTTGTTTCCAGCATAAAGTGCGACAACGCATTAAGTCCGCTTTGGGCATATGGCCATATGAATAACATGATAATTCCTAGAATCAAAGCTGAAAAAGCGGTAATAATCGGTACGAATCGCTTTCCGGCAAAGAAGCCCAAAAACTGGGGAAGCTGAATATTGAAAAACTTCCTATACATATACGAGGCTAATAAACCAACTATTATCCCGCCAAAAACGCCGGTCTGAAGGGTTGGTGTACCAAGCACCATGGCATACGCGGGATTATCTTCTGCCATTTTCTGTGTGACATCTCCAAAAACCCCCATGGTGACATTCATGATTAAGTAACCAATGATTGCCGCTAGTCCGGCTACTCCATCCCCGCCGGCAAGTCCGATGGCTACACCAACCGCAAATAGCAACGGCAGGTTATCAAACACGACGCCACCCGCTTCAGCCATGACGGCCAAAATTTCCTGCACCCATGGTGTGCCGAAGAAAGGAACCTTGTCTACAAAGGTATCCTGGGCAAAGCTCGTACCAAAGGCAAGTAAAATACCTGCTGCCGGAAGCAATGCCACCGGAAGCATTAATGCTTTACCGACTTTTTGCAACGTGCCAAAAGCATTTTTGAACATCATAATACCTCCTAAATATAATGATTTTTTGCTAACCAATCTCTCCTAAAACGTTTTCAGGAAGACAAATAAAAAAGACATGAGTATTCAAGACTCAGGTTAAAAAGGATATACTTATCCCTTAAGATAACCCGAAAATCTCTTCATACTCATGCCTGATCGAATCAGTTACACGTAATGATTAGGATTTATTGGTTAAGCGCTGTAAATGAATCGTTAAATAAAGGACTTCTGATTCATCCACGGATCGATGTAATTGTTTTTGCATGACCTTTACTAACTTCCAAGCAAGATTATAGCATACGGGATATTCTTTTTTCAACATATCCGCCAACTTTTTTTCTCTCCCCAATGCTTCCCCTTTATGCACGCGGTCAATGGCGCGATGCAGATGTTGAATAAGGCGAAAGTAATTGACGTCCTGCTTGAGAAGCTTGATCTCCAGATTGTCTTCGATCAATTCAATCATGGTGGTGATCAACTGGTGATACTGATTAATATCACGGAGGGACTTATCCGTCACAGCACTATGGATATGCAAGGCGACGAATCCTATTTCCCCTTCTGGAAAATCGACATTTGTCTGCCTTTTCAATTTCTCCACCACTTCGACGGCTACCTGGTACTCCTTCGGATAAAGGGCTTCGATTTCAAACAAGAAGGGATTAGAAAAGTTCATATCTTTTTTTGCACGGTTGACTGCAAAAGCAATATGGTCCGTCAGCGCTACGTGAATATGCTCATTGAGTTGTTTCCCCATTCTCTCTTCGATAAACAACATGATATCATTCATGAAATCAAGTAATTCTTTATCGATATACGGGAGCAGATTAACGTACTGTTCCTTTTCCTTCTCATCCTTCAATAAGAATGTTTTATCCGCCTTGTCGACAGAAATGCGATCCCCCGGTTTCCGGTTGAACCCGATGCCTTTACCGATCAATACAACCTCTTTATAGGTTTCGTGCTCGGCAGTAACCACATTATTATTCAAGACTTTATCGATAATAAGCTGTTCCATGGTTTCCTCTCCCTGTTTTCCTGCAATTCCCTTTTCCTTTGTCTATCGTAAAGCCATGAAAGCCTTTTTACAAGGAATTTTATTTATACATGCCCTTTCAAAGTTCTTTTCCCATCAAACAAAAAGGACTGACACAAGGAACACTCCTTATGCCAATCCCTCTTCCACACACAACGTGCTTTTTTTCTACTCCATCTGCCTCGCCAGAAAACCGGCTGCAGTTTCTACTGCCTTTTGCTCCACTGGACCTAAATCGCCCTTTGTTTTCGACATGACCATGACACAACCAATCGGATCGCCGTTTGCAATAATCGGGCTGAGCACGTAGGAAGCGATATTTTCCTCTCTTCCTTCCACCAACTCGACTGATGCATCCTTTTCTGTCACCAGGTTTCGCTCATCCATTGCTTTCTCCATTTGCGAACCGATGTTTTTACTTAAATATTCTTTTTTGGATTCTCCGGCAACGGCTATAAATTCATCACGATCACAAATAAGTACGGGAGATCCTAGAGAATCGAATAGAGCGTCTGCATATTCTTTTGCAAAATCGCCTAGCTCACTGATCGGTGAATACTTTTTCAGGATCACCTCTCCATCCCGGTCGACAAATATTTCTAACGGATCCCCTTCACGAATTCTTAATGTTCTTCTGATTTCTTTCGGAATCACTACTCTGCCTAAATCATCAATTCGACGCACAATTCCTGTTGCTTTCATCTGCTGTGTAGCCTCACTTTCTTTGATGATCTTTCTGGTTCTCTTTCCACCATCGGTAACATTAAGCAGAAATAACCAGTTGTGGCTTTAGTATGATTCACCGGTTAATAACTATACATAAATATTCTACATTTTGCCTTTAAACCGCGTCTCCGCTCTACTATTCCCTTTTTGTGTTTTTCAGTCCGGAAATCAGTTCTTCGACGATCTCATAACGGCGCGGTTTGGTTTCCCGATTCCATTGTAATACCATTTTCAGGTTGCGATTTTCGGTACCCAGTTGAACCATCCGTCCATAATGGTTGGCAAATTCGAACAGCTTCGCTCCATCTATTTGCTGGCTGGTGTCTTCCTCTACCAACAGCTCAATCTTATTCTTCTTCTCACTGACTGATTGCACACGCTGCTGCTTGGCACCGCTCTTAATCGTCGCCACATGGAAAAGGTTGCCGACTTCTTCTGGATAGTCACCAAACCGATCCAGCAGTTCTTCTCTCAAGTCAAAGATATCCTCCTGGGAATCAATGGCCTGGAATCGCTTATACATATCGATCTTTTGTTTCTCATCATCGATATAGCTGTCAGGAATGTAAGCGTCCAAGTCCAAATCGAGTTCCACTTCGAACGGCTTCGCTTCTTCCACTGTTTTCCCGGCTTTCCTGGCATCGACTGCCTCTTTCAGCATTTGCGAGTACATGTCGAATCCGACCGAATCAATGAAACCATGCTGCTGGGCACCGAGCAGATTTCCTGCTCCGCGAATCGACAAATCACGCATGGCAATCTTGAAACCGGAACCTAGTTCTGTAAATTCTTTGATTGCCTGCAATCTTTTTTCGGCAACTTCTGTCAGCACTTTATCCTGTTGATAGGTGAAATAGGAATAGGCGACGCGATTGGACCTTCCCACTCTGCCACGCAGCTGATAAAGCTGACTAAGCCCCATTTTGTCTGCATCATAAACTATCAGCGTATTTACATTCGGAATATCGACACCTGTCTCGATAATCGTCGTGCTGACGAGGACATCCGACTCGCCTTCCAGGAAGGAGAACATCACATTTTCCAATTCTGCTTCATTCATTTGACCATGCGCAAATGCGACCCGGGCATCTTCCACCAACGCCGATATTTCTTCTGCCATCCGTTCAATGTTGTCGACCCGGTTGTACAAAAAGAACACTTGTCCACCGCGTGACATTTCCCTTTCAATGGCTTCTCTGATAAAGACCGGGTTGTATTCCATGACATAGGTTTGAATCGGAAACCGATTTTCCGGAGGTGTTTCGATGACCGATAAATCCCGTACTCCAAGCATCGACATATGAAGCGTCCGTGGAATTGGTGTTGCTGTTAAGGTCAGGACATCGACATTCGTTTTCAACCTTTTTATTTTTTCCTTATGCTTTACTCCGAATCGCTGCTCCTCATCCACAATCAGCAAACCGATACTTTTATATTCCACATCCTTGGAAAGCAGGCGATGGGTGCCGATGACAATATCGACCAATCCTTTTTTCAAGCCTTCCAATGTTTCTTTTTGCTGTTTCCTCGTCCGGAATCTGCTTAACAGCCCGATGTTGACAGCATGCCCTTGAAAACGTTCCATGATTGTTTCATAATGCTGCTGGGCCAGAATGGTCGTCGGCACCAGGATGGCCACCTGTTTTCCATCGGCAATCGCTTTGAACGCCGCCCTTATGGCAACCTCGGTTTTCCCATAACCCACGTCCCCGCAAAGCAGACGATCCATCGGGCGCGGCCGTTCCATATCTTTTTTGATTTCTTCAATACAACGGAGTTGATCCTCTGTTTCCTGATAAGGAAACGCATCTTCAAATTCCCGTTGCATCAGTGTATCTTCAGAAAAAGCATAGCCCTTGGTCGCCTCTCTTTCGGCATACAGCTTAATTAAATCGTCAGCGATATCTTCAACAGAGGATTGGACTTTGCTTTTTACTTTTTTCCATTCACTTCCGCCAAGCTTGTACAGCTTCGGTTCTTTGCCTTCCGAACCGACATATTTTTGAACCAAGTCGATTTGATCGATCGGGACGAACAGCTTGTCATCTCCCATATACTTAAGGAGCATGAAGTCTTTATGAAGCCCGTTCACTTCCAGTGTTTCAATTCCAAGATACCGGCCAATCCCGTGATTGGCATGGACTACGTAATCCCCCACTTTCAGTTCCTGATAGTTTTTAATCCGCTCAGCATTGGAAATCTTCTGTTTTCTTTTCGGCCTGCTGGTTCGCTTCTTGAATAATTCACTCTCTGTCAATATAGCCACTTTATGCATCGGCAGTTCAAATCCGCTGCTTATGTTATCCACCATGATAAGCGGCTTGGATTGCGGCAATTGCACATCTCCTGATGCCCGTACAGCTTCCATCTCATAATCGGAAAGGACTGCTTCGATTTTTTCCGCACGCTGTTCGTTCGGAGCAAAGATAATAATGGAAAAGTCGTTGTTTTGCCAGCGGGTAAATTCATTTTTCAATAAGTTCATTTGCCCATGGAACTGCTGCATGGCTCGACAGGATACATTCACCAGATTTTGCGGATTCGTATTAGGAATGTGGCGCAGGAATACAGACATATACAGGCGGGGCTGTTTCATTTTCGTCCACGTATCATGCCAATCAAAAGAAATAGTCAGGTTATGCACCATCTGCTGCTGTTCCAACAAGCTCTGATGCCATTCTGCTTCCTCTTCATCCAGCCGGTTGGCCGTCTCCTGGATTCTGCTCATTTCATCTAAAATGATCAACCCGTTCTCAGGCAGGTAATCTAATAAACTACCAGGTTCCTGATAGAAATAACCGATATATTTATACATTTCTTGAAAACGTTCCTGCTGCCTTAACCGGTCCAAATCCTGATTGACCGCAGCAGCCAGTTTTTCCTTATCCTCTGCTTTTTTAAACTTTTTCAAGGATATGGCCAGTTCTTCTTCAAGTCTGTCTGCCCCTGTTGCAATATCTTCAGGCCGCAATAACATTTCTGTAGCCGGTCCTACGACCACCTGTTCTGCTTTTTCCAACGACCGTTGGGTTTCTGCGTCAAAAAAGCGGATGGAATCGACTTCCTCGTCAAACAATTCCACACGAATGGGATTTGCCTCTGTAATTGGATAAATGTCAATAATTCCACCACGCAAGCTGAACTCTCCCGGGGTGGAAACCATGTCGACACGTTCATATCCCATTTCGAACAAGGAGGACAGATAGTTCTCGATATTGATTTCCGTTTCTAATTGAAAATGCAGCTGGTAGTCTTTCCAATAGGATGCCGGAGGCAAAATCCGTTTCAATGCAGCTACAGGTGCTATCAAAATACCAGATTCCTTGTTCATCCACTGATTCAACGCTTCGATTCGTTGGCTTTTCAGTTCGGGGCTGGCTATAGCAATCTCCGAAGCAATCAATTCATTGACCGGATAAAGATGAACAGAATCCCGTTCCGACATTTCCAGCAGGTCCTCATAAAGCTGCTGAGCCTGCATCAATTGGTGTGTCACGAGTAAAATCGGCTTTTTGGAAGCTTCATTGATCAATGATGCCAGCATGCCTCTCGCCGATCCAGTCAAGCCGGAAACGAGCTGCTCCTTAAGCCCTGCCTCGACACCGGACAATACCGAATGTATATCGTCTTGTGTCTTTAAATATTGTTTTAATCCTTGCATGATGCCTCCCCCTACTATTCCTATGCACAGTTAAGTATATTTTACGGATAAGTACAAAAACGCCTTGGCTGACGACCAAAGCTTTTACCTCCAATAATTCACCTGACGACTATGAAGTGCGTGGACAGCTTCCCTCCGAAAACACGAGGGAAACCCCGCACCATCCTTATTGATGAATATGTTCATCACTGTAAAAAATGATCCAATTCATGGTAATGAGGATGTTGCTCCAAGGATGCCTGGCAATTTTCACATATTGTTTTAATATGGACATCTCCATTAGCCTGATACTGGATCATTTCCCTTTTCTCATCCTGACTAAGCGTATCAAAACCTAATTGCTGCTCGTCAAGCACTTGCTGATCCAACTTGCCCACTTCATTGCCGCAATGCTTGCACTGATAAACAAGCGACATACGAAAAACCTCCTCTGGAAAAAAGTGTTTTATACGTACACTTTCAGTTTTTCCGTAAGGAAGGTTTCTATACCTATGTCAATTCAGTCTATGAATTAGCGATTAAATTCATTCATGACTTCCAAGAAGGGCTTCTCCAGCCAAGCTTCACAAGCATCCACTGCTTTTTCGACAACTTGGTCCATGGTTTGCTGCTCCTGTTTACTGAATGCTCCGAGGACATAGTCCGGCACTGGCATCGGGGTGGATGGACGCCCGATGCCTACACGGATTCGCTTAAACTCTTTCGTCCCCAAGTGATCAATAATGGAACGTATGCCATTATGACCACCATGACCGCCTTTTTCACGCAGACGGATTTTCCCCTGGGGCAAATCTAATTCATCGTAAATAACCACGATATCGCTTAAATCGATTTCATAGTATTCAACAAGCGGTCTGATCGACTCGCCTGATAAATTCATATAAGTCTGTGGCTCGAGCAGCACTACTTTCTCACCATTGATCGATTCCAGTGCATAAAGGCCATTGAATTTTTTCTTTTTTAACTTGATTTGATGCCTTCTGGCAAGTTCATCAATAATCATAAACCCTATATTGTGGCGTGTTTGCTCGAATTTTTTCCCTGGATTCCCCAGTCCTACGATACATTTCATTGCATTCACGTCTTTCTATCCATGATTAACGTTGATACCTCCTTATTGTACTTAGTTTACCTACAAAAATAAAGCAATAAAAAAAAGCGGAGGCATTTGTATAAAAGAGAACTGGCTACATTTATCACCGTCCTGTAACAACGCCCTGCATGACCTTCATCATGTGGGCTCCCGATCAGCTTAAACATATCGGAGCGGCCGTGTTTTTGCCACACAGAAGATAGTCTTAAGACCCGAGAGGGCAGGCGCTGTACTGGACAGCATTCCCAACGGAACTTTCTATTGCATAAAAAGCAGGCGCCCAAAAAGGTCCTCCCCCTTTTGACGCCCGATCAAAAACTACTCCCTATGCTCTGGCCAACATCCGGTCCAGGGCAAGCTTTGCCCCTTCTGCAATGTCGGAAGACACTTTTATTTGATTTTCGACAACTCCCTGCTCCAATGATTCAAGCGCCCATAAAAGGTGGGGAAGATCAATCCGATTCATTGTCAAACACGGACACATTTGCGGATTCAGGGAAATAATTTCTTTATCAGGATGCTGGTGCATCAGCCTTTTAACAAGGTTCATTTCCGTCCCGACCGCCCACTTACTACCAGCCGGCGCCCCGGAAATCGTATCGATGATAAATTTAGTAGATCCTGCATAATCAGAACGCTCGACGACCTCGCGGCTGCATTCAGGGTGGACAATGACTTTCATGTCCGGGCGTGTTTTACGGATATGTTCGACGTTCGGTACGCGAAAATTTTCATGGACGGAACAATGCCCTTTCCACAAAATAACCTGAATATCGCCGACTTCCCCGTCATATTCCAATCGATCCAGGATCGGATTCCACACCGCCATGTTTTCCAGCGGGATACCAAGATCATATGCTGTATTTCTTCCCAAATGCTGATCAGGCAAAAACAAGATCCTTTCTTTTTGGGTAAAGGCCCATTCGAGCATATGACTGGCATTTGACGAGGTGACGGTTGCCCCTCCATTTTCTCCAACAAACGCTTTTATGGCCGCTGTCGAGTTGACATAGGTCAAGGGGACAATGCTATCACCGAATGTCTTCCGCATGATTTTCCAGCCTCGTTCGGTTTGATGGATGTCCGCCATATCGGCCATTGAACAGCCTGCCCGCATATCTGGAAGGATTACTCGCTGGTAATCCTCCGTCAGAATATCTGCCGTTTCCGCCATGAAATGCACTCCGCAAAACACGATGTATTCGGCTGGATTTGCAGCAGACAACTGGGCCAGCTGTAAAGAATCACCTGCCGCATCGGCAAATTGCATTACTTCATCCTTCTGATAATGATGGCCCGGGATAAATAACCTGTCTCCAAATTTTTCTTTTATTTCTTTTACCCTTTCGGTCATCTCCATCTCCGTGAATTCCTTATATTTTTCCGGCAATACTTGTTTTTGGGTGTGCTGAAGTACGTCCAACATTTTCATCGCGGCTTCCTCCCTGTCGATTGATTTTCTACAAGCATGCTGATATCCAACGCATTGACCGAGTGAGTCAAATAGCCAAGCGAGATATAATCAACTCCTGTATCCCGGTATGCAGCCAGCCGATCTTCGGTTATTCCGCCAGATGCTTCGGTAATGATCCCGTCGGGTACAATCTTGACAAACTCTGCAACTTCCTGAGGAGAACGATTATCGAACATTATCACATCCACTCCCGCTTCAACCGCCTCGATCACCTGTTCTTTGTTTTCCGTCTCTACTTCCAACTTCACCATGTGTCCTCCATGGCTTCTAGCTGCATTCACTGCATTGGTGATCGATCCACAAAAAGCAATATGGTTATCTTTGATCATGATTCCATCATATAAACCGAAGCGGTGATTCTTGCCCCCTCCACACCTTACTGCGTATTTTTCCAGCATCCGCAGGCCTGGAGTCGTTTTCCTAGTATCACAAATGTTGGTATGACTGCTGCCCAATGTTTCAACGCTTTGCCTCGTTTTTGTCGCAATACCGCCCATCCGCTGCAGTAAATTTAAAATGACTCTTTCTCCCGTGAGGAGATGGCGGACTGGCCCCACCGCCTCTGCGATTTTCTCGCCGGGCAGAACAGATTGACCATCACGTTTCAGCAGGTTGACACGGATTGAAGGGTCAAACAGGCGATACGCCTCTGCAATAATCGATAGTCCTGCCAGTACTCCCTGTTGCTTTGCAATAAATGTTGCCGTCCCTGTTTGATGGAGGGGAAAAATTGCCGTACTCGTCAAATCCTGATCGCCGATGTCCTCCAAATAGAATTGCCGGAGCAGTTCTTGTAGTTTGATATTGTTCACTTTTCAGTCCCTCCTAAATCACCGCGGCTTGCTTGTGCAATCGGCGGATTATCCTCTTTTTCCCCCACTCCGATTTGGAAAAAGGAAAGTCGGTTCGGTAATGACCGCCACGGCTTTCCCTTCTCGATAAAGCAGAAGTGGTAATCAGCCAGGCTACAGTCAGCATATTGACCTTCTCTGCGGTCTCTCTCTTGTCAATCGACTTCACCGCATAGGGATCGAAGGATTCTTCCAGCCATGCTTTCAATTTCGCCAGCCCTTGCTGATCCCGCTCTACTCCTGCATATTCCGTCATCATCCGGCGGATAGCCTCTTTCTCTGGAAGCTTCCCTCCTGCTGCGTGGTGATTTGGGAAAACGGGATGACTCACTAATGAAGATGGTGATTTAGATAGGATATTTTCTGCTGTTAAGGTACCAAATACAATTCCTTCCAACAACGAATTGCTGGCAATGCGATTTGCTCCATGAACACCGGTCCAGGCGGCCTCTCCGACAGCATATAATCCTGGCAGTGATGTTTCTCCTCCTCTCCCTGTTTTGATTCCGCCCATTAAAAAATGGGAGCCGGGAATCACAGGGAGTAAAGTAGAACCATCCAGGTCATTTTCTTGGCAAAGTCGATGAATCGTTGGAAAACGGTTTGAAAAATTTCTTACCGGCGAAATATCCAAAAAAACCTCCGATCCTTGCTGTATTTGGTTGAAAATCTGTCTGGCCACCACATCACGCGGTGCTAAATCACCAAGCGGATGTATATGGTCCATAATTTTTCTGCCGTTTTCATTTATCAGGCAGGCCCCTTCCCCTCTGACAGCTTCGGAAACAAGTCCGAGCACTTCGCCATGTCGATACAGCATGGTCGGATGAAACTGAATAAACTCCAGATCTACCAGTTCAACACCGGCTCGGTAAGCCATCGCGATTCCGTCTCCTGTCACAGAGGCATGGTTGGATGTATATTTGTAGAGGCTGCCAACCCCGCCCGTTGCGATGATGGTATGCTCTGCAAGGTGGAAATTTACCGATCCATCTTTATGGATTGTTTTTATACCTCGGCACCGTCCCTGCTCGATGACCAAATCAACAGCCATCTCCTGCTCGATTATCTGGACGCTGCTTTGGATTTCCCGAAACAGAAACGTTGTCATTGCTTTTCCAGTCGCATCACCGCCGGCATGGAGAATGCGACGCCGGGAATGGGCTCCCTCTTTCCCTAGGGCCATTTGGCCATCCGTCTCACGGTCGAACTCCAGTCCTGCTTCCATGAGTTGTTTCAGATATTCCGGTCCCTGTTGGACAAGCGTTCGGACTTGGTCGCCATCATTATAATGGCAGCCTGCAGCCATTGTATCTTCGAAGTGACTGGACCAGTCATCCCCCCTGCCAATTGCTGCTGCAATTCCGCCTTGGGCCATGTATGAGTTGCTTGAGGTCTTCGCAGACTTTGTGAAAATAATCACATTTTTATGCTTGCTTAACTTCCTGGCAGCTATCAATGCCGATAAACCGCCGCCAATGATTATTACATCCGTATGAGGCATCGTCGCGTCTCCCCTATATTAATGTCTTCCGACAACATCATTACATAATATGTATATCTATGTGTCTTGACACCTATATTTACATATTATTTAATGAATGACAAGAGCTTTGTTTAATTTATTTAAATAGTTTTCAAACGACTACAGATTTTGTAGACATGGGAGGGGGCTTAAATGTACTCCGGCAGCATACTTCGCTTTCCGCGGGCACGGCCACACCTCCGCAGAAGTCTAATTACGCTGATGGAGTAGACAGAGTATATTCCTCGTGAGTCTTGACTACTGGAAAAGAAACAATGAAATTATATGATTTTTGACTTTTTGAATGCTTTGGAAATGAGGCGCTAAATCAAGGCGCTCAGACATTTTCCAGGTTATCACTGTCAAATACAGAGCAAGTAGATTCTCAGCGGAGGAAATACACGTAGACTCCAGCTGACGTATGCTTTTAATACGTGAGTACCGGAAAAGGGGAGCTAACGCAGAGATTCGACGTGTCATTTTTCCCGCAATTTAGAACTTCCTCCTCAATCCGTGTTCGAAATGAGGACAAAAAGGACCAAGAAGATCCAGGCAGCGAGGCTTTGAGGAACGGAGCGTATGCTTTTAATACGTGAGTACCGGAAAAGGGGAGCTAACGCAGAGATTCGACGCGTCATTTTTCCCGCAATTTAGAACTTCCTCCTCAATCGATGTTCGAAATGAGGACAAAAAGGACCAAGAAGATCCAGGCAGCGAGGCTTTGAGGAACGGAGCGTATGCTTTTAATACGTGAGTACCGGAAAAGGGGAGCTAACGCAGAGATTCGACGCGTCATTTTTCCCGC
>NZ_VZDQ01000005.1:0-27527 GCF_009602435.1 Sediminibacillus terrae | reverse complement strand
TTTTTCCCGCAATTTAGAACTTCCTTAAAAAAGAAAGGAGAAAAAAGATGATATACATGGACCACGCCGCCACAACCCCCCCACGTGAAGAAGCATTGCAAATGTACATGGAAGCATCAAAACATTTTTTTGGCAACTCAAGCAGTTTACATGATGCCGGCTCACAGGCAAACCGGCTTTTGGAAAATTGCCGAAATCAATTAGGGCAGCTTCTACTAGCTGATAAGGATGGCATCTATTTTACCAGTGGAGGCAGTGAATCGAATATCCTTGCACTGCAATCCTTGATAGAAGCGAATGCTCATAAGGGAAATCACTTAATCACCAGCAGCATCGAGCATTCTTCCATTCTGCATTTTTTTGCCCGTATGGAAGCCTTCGGTTATGAGGTGACCTATTTGCCGGTAGATTCGCATGGATTGATCGATTTGGAGGAGTTGAAGGCCTCTATCCGCGAAGAAACCATTTTGGCATCCATACAACATGGAAACGGGGAAATAGGCACCATTCAGCCAATTAATGAAATTGGCAATCTGCTTCATTCAAAAGGCATCTTATTTCATAGCGACTGTGTCCAAACATTTTGCAAATTGCCTTTAACTCTCGCTGATCTTCCGATTGATAGCATCTCTGTTTCGAGTCATAAAGTTTATGGACCCAAAGGAGTCGGAGCGGTTTATATCAATCCGACTGTACCATACAAAGCTTTACTGCCAAACACCACGCATGAAAAAGGATTCCGCCCAGGAACTGTCAATGTCCCGGGTATCGCGGCGTTCGTTACAGCGGCAGAACTGCTTCAGGATGAAATGCCAGTCAATCAAGAGCGGTATAAACAGCTTCGCTCCAAGTTTATCGAATTACTTTCAAATATGCCTGTCGATGTAGAAATAGAAAGCAGTGCAGTCGAGCAACTTCCCCATATTGTTGGAGTCCGCTTTCCAGGAGTTCAGGGACAATACGTTATGCTGGAATGTAATAGGAGAGGGTTGGCTGTCTCTACCGGCTCTGCGTGCAGTAGCGGGCAGCAGGATCCTTCCAGAACAATGCAAGCAATTGGCAGGACCGATGATCAGGCCATCGAATTCATCCGTTTTTCATTCGGCCGGGAAACAACCGACGCTGAAATTACCGAGGCAGCAAAAATACTTAATGCTTTACTAGCAGATTTCTTTATTACACAATAAGGACAAATCAGTAGTGTAACGATAAGGAGTGTGGAAGATGGGGAGTAACCAAAAGCTGA
Source organism: Sediminibacillus terrae (assembly GCF_009602435.1). Lineage (GTDB taxonomy): Bacteria > Bacillota > Bacilli > Bacillales > Amphibacillaceae > Sediminibacillus > Sediminibacillus terrae. Next base: position 26,281 of record NZ_VZDQ01000005.1, on the reverse strand, counting down.
CAGGAGAAAAGAGACGGGTGGCAATTTTGAAGTGGCTGAAAGATGCTAAGAAGCCGATTACCGGTGGTGAACTTGCAGAAAAAACAGCCGTCAGCAGACAAGTTATCGTCCAGGATATCTCTTTGTTGAAAGCAAAAAATGAGCCGATCATGGCAACAAGTCAAGGATATTTATATATACGCGATACGCCTGATCATTCCTTGCACAAACGGGTGATCGCCTGCATCCACCAGCCAGATCAAACAAAAGAGGAGTTATATCTGTTGGTAGACCATGGGGTGACAGTAAAAGATGTCCGTATTGAGCATCCAGTCTACGGCGATTTGACTGCTTCCATTATGGTAAGCAGCCGACATGAAGTAGATCAGTTCCTTGATAAAATTCAATCAACAAACGCTGCCTATCTCTCCCAGCTTACGGATGGGACCCATCTGCATACTCTAGAAGCAGATACGGAGGAAAAGTTGAGTGCAGCATGTCAAGCTTTGGAGAAAGCGGACATCCTCATTCATAATTGAATAACAGATCGTTTCTATAAAAAAAATGCCGGGATGAAAGAATGGCCACCAAAGCAAAAACCGAGCGAATTCGATTAGTAGTTAAAATTCGCTCGGTTTCTTAATGTTAAGTAGCCCTCTGATAGAACCCCTTTTATCCTGTTGTTACAGGCGTGTTTTAGCTTTCCACACAGCATGAGGCTAAAGCGAAAATGGGATTTACCCTATTCATAAGAGAAGAGTTGGACGATTTACTCTTTGCTAAGCAAGTTTAGGAAAAAAAAACAAAAAAACCGAACGAAATCGTTCGGTTTTTTGGCACTGTGCTTATACCCTCATGCTCTTGGGGTTTAACCTATTCTTCCTCTTTATTCTTCTCCGCATCGACTAACTCCGGCTCCGTTTGCTCTTCGTCGGTTTCTTCTTCTTCTGTACCCGAATCAGGAGTCAAAATAGAGACGATGGTAGTGCCCTCATCTTCGGTGATTTCATAGTCACCGTTTGCAGATAAGTCAGAAACGGTAATGCTTTCGCCAACCTGCAGATTTGCAACATCTACGACGATTTCCTCAGGGATATTACCCGGCTTGGCGCGGACAGCCAAATTGTAGAGCGGCTGTTGCAGCACACCTCCATCTTTGGAGCCTTGGGCTTCACCTTCCAAATGGATTGGTACTTCCACATCGATTTCCTGAGACATATTGACTGCATAGAAGTCTGCATGAATCAGCTCGTCCCTCAGTGGTTCCACTTGATAGTCATGCAGCATGACATCAACCGAATCCCCGTCCACGCTCAAAGAAATAATCGCGTTACGCCCTTCGTCTCGAACAGTTTTAAGCAGTTCTATACTATTCACAGCCACTGTTTTTGGCTCTTTTCCTTTCCCATATACAACAGCAGGGACTAGCCCTTGCTGTCTAATCAATCTTGTATGTGATTTTTTTAAATCTTCCCGTTTCTCTGCCTTAAGAGTTACTGCCAAGTTAATCACCCTCCATTGAAATTAAAAACAATCTAATTGTCATTATTTCCCGCTAACCGGCATACGTAAACATCATAAACATTGGGCAAAACAAGTTGATTACTTCCTGGGGTCCTATTCTCGCTGTTTGTTCTATGGAAGAAGTCCGGTGTCCTCAATAATTTCTTTTGCCTTAAAAACAGGCAGGACTAGTTAAGCAATACTATCAATCGAACAAGATACTTACAGACTGTAGTTCATGTACGCGAATGATCGCTTCACTGATTAATGGAGCAACGGATAGCTGCGATATTTTTTCGATTTGTTTCTCTTCTTTTAGTGGAATCGTATTGGTTACAATCAGTTCCTTGATTTTCGATTGATCAATTCTTTCTATAGCGGGGCCAGAAAGAACTGGGTGTGTACAACAAGCATACACTTCTTTTGCACCATTTTCAATTAAAGCATTGGCGGCAAGCGTAATGGTCCCTGCGGTATCGATAATATCATCGATCAAGATGGCCGTCTTCCCTTCAATATTTCCGACGATATTCATTACTTCGGAAACATTGGGCCGAGGTCTCCGTTTATCGATGATGGCAATTGGCGCTTTCAAACGATCAGCCATTTGACGTGCCCTGGTCACCCCGCCGTGATCTGGAGAGACGATAACCAAATCATCCAGGTTCATTTCTTGGAAATAATCGGACAGAATTGGCACACCAACTAGTTGATCGACAGGAATATTGAAGAATCCTTGAATTTGCGGGGCATGCAAATCCAACGTGATAACCCGGGAAGCCCCTGCCGTTTGCAATAAATCGGCAACGAGTTTGGCCGTGATTGGCTCCCTTGCCCGTGCTTTACGGTCTTGTCTTGCATAACCATAGTATGGAATGACGATATTGATGGACTTTGCAGAAGCCCGTTTTAACGCATCGATCATGATCAACAGTTCCATTAAGTGCTGGTTGACCGGTTCGCTTGTCGATTGAACGACATAGACATCGCACCCGCGAATACTTTCCTCGATATTGATTTGCACCTCGCCATCACTAAAGGTCGAGACCGAACATTTACCCAATTCCGTTCCAATATGGGCAGCTATTTGTTCCGCCAGATGCGGATTGGAATTTAATGTGAATACCCGCAGTGATGAGTCTTTATATCCAGTTGCCATCTGATAAGCCCTCCATTAATCTTTTTTCGGTTTTTTTATTTTCTTGGCATAGTCTTCTTTGTTCGTCTGTCTGGCCCGGGCGATGGAGAGTGCTTCTTCCGGAACATTTTGGTTGATGGTAGAACCAGCGGCAACGTAAGCACCCTTGCCGACAGTAACAGGCGCAATCAGATTGGAATTACATCCGATGAACGCGTCATCCTCTATTTTAGTCAAGTGCTTATTCTCGCCGTCATAATTGACCGTAATCGTGCCACAGCCAATATTTACGCCCTTGCCGATCTCCGCATCGCCAATATAGCTTAAATGGGAAACCTTGCTGTTTTCTTCTACGGCCGCTTTTTTGACTTCTACAAAGTTGCCGATTTTCACCTGGTCACCAAGCGAACTTTGCGGACGAATATGGGCAAAGGGGCCGACTTGCACGCGTGCTCCGATTTCGCTGTCCTTCGCGACACTTTGACGGATTACCGTTTCAGTACCTACCGTGCAATTTTCGATTTCAGAATTCGGACCAATTACTGCGTCGCTTTCAATTACCGTATTACCTTTCAAGATGGTTCCAGGATAAATCACTACATCCTGTTCGATAACTACTTCGGGGGCGATATACGTGTTTTCTGGATCAGTGATGGTAACCCCGTTTCTCATATGCTGCTCATTAACCCGTTTTTTCATCAGTTTCTCTGCCTGAGAGAGTGCCACTCTGTCATTTACTCCGATCGTTTCATCAAAAGTATCCGTTTGAAATGCACTGACTTTCTCTCCGCTCTGCTTCAAGATTTCCAGTACATCCGGTAAATAATACTCACCTTGGGCATTTTCATTCGAAACTTGCTTTAAGGCGGCGAATAAGGCCTGATTATCAAAACAGTACGTGCCCGTATTTATTTCACTGATTGCAAGCTCCTGAGTCGAAGCATCTTTATGTTCCACGACTTTTTCGACATTGTCGTTTTCATTTCGGACCACACGTCCATATCCCGTCGGATCGGGAGCTTCTGCCGTTAAAATGGTGGCCTTCGCACCTTCGCTGTCATGATGGTTCATCAAGGCTTCTAATGTATGGTTGGTCAGTAGCGGCGTGTCACCACTGACGACTATTGTCGTTCCTTCTTTGTCCTGAAGAAGGTTTTCCGCTTGAAGTACAGCATGTCCTGTTCCCAACTGTTCTTCCTGAATAACAAATTCCACTTTTTCGCCAAGCTGATCTTGTACCTTTTCAGCTCCGTATCCTACTACTGTTATTAGCTTTTCCAAATCCAGCTTATTTAATTGATCTACAACATGTTGTACCATCGGGCGTCCCATCACTGGATGCAACACTTTATAAAGCTTCGACTTCATCCTTGTTCCCTGCCCAGCTGCCAACACAACGGCATACCTTTTGGTCATGTAGAAACCTCCATTTTCATCCCTGTTTTTATCTGCAGGTGCGAAAAAAAACGGCCGCAAGTCCAGGAATATTCTTCCTGCCGGCTATCGATTCGCGTCTCTTCTGATATAATTTATCCAGTTATGAATATATCTTAAAACACAAGGCATTTCAATAGAGAGCCCCTGTATCCGGGCAGTGGTTTCCAAGCGTTATGCCTATCTTTCTAAAGTCCCTTGATAGAGTCAAAAAGTTTTTCCGGTTGTTCAACAGAAGGAACTCTCGATTTTAAACATAAAAAGAAGCCTAATCTAAGAAGATTAGACCCCTGCTGCTCCCAAGCTTTAAGAAGCACCCGCTTCTTCATATTCTACTTCCACTTCTCCGGCACGGTGATATTCTTCTAATACAGCGTCTTGAATTTTTCCTCTGGTATTAGAATTAATCGGATGCGCGATATCGCGAAATTCCCCATCAGGAGTACGTTTAGAAGGCATTGCTACGAATAACCCGTTGTTGCCGTCTATGACGCGAATGTCATGGACAACAAACTCCTGATCCAACGTAATAGAAGCAATTGCTCGCATTCTTCCCTCGGTATTAACGCGGCGTAATCTGACGTCTGTTACTTCCATTATGTTTCACCACCTTTTCCCTATAGAACTTATTACCATAAATTCAACAAAATAAGAATAAATCCTGCCTGTTTTAAAAATTTTTTTAAAAAAGATGTTTATTTTTTCGGGAAAAGATAAATTGGTGAACAAAAAATCGATATGCACTGGGCGCATTGCTGTTCCATGTAAAAAAAACACATCGATCGGCGACCTCGTTCAAGCAATGACGGGTGGATCGCAACACTTATTTCCGATTCTGAAATGAACCATACTCAGGAAAACAAGTTGCCGCGGTGAACCTCGATCTGTCTGTTTTTGACATCGACATTGGTGATTTGGATAAGCGACGTGTATTCTGTAACGACTCTTTCTTCATCCTCGTCCTCCGCCTCGGCCAGGACACCGATTGCTGCTACTTCAGCACGGAATTCCTCCATTAAATTTTTCATCCCATTGACCGTTCCGCCAGCTTTCATAAAATCATCGATAATACAAACCCTGGCGCCCTCTTGAAGGCTTCGTTTCGAAAGGACCATGGTTTGGATTTTCCTCGAAGAACCAGAAACATAGTTAATGCTCACAGTCGAACCTTCTGTCACTTTTGGATCACGTCGGACAATTACCACCGGAACATTCAAAAATGCAGCTACTGCATAGGCCAGCGGAATGCCTTTGGTGGCGACAGTCACGACTACATCGATCTCTGAATTGGCAAATGCACTGGCAAACAACCTGCCGATATTTCTTACTTTGGATGGTTCTCCCAGGATATCACTCATGTATAAATAACCGCCGGGAAGCAGCCGATTCGGATCTTCCAGTTCTTCGCACAGTTGGTCGATGAAACGCTCACTGTTTTCTTGGGAATACTCCGGAATGTATTTAACTCCTCCAGCAGCCCCTGATACGGATTCCAAATAACCAATCCCCAAATTTTGAAGGTTCTGGTTTATAATTGCCAAATCTTCACTGATGGAAGACTTGGCTGCATCGAACTCCGCTGAAAAAAACGGGAGGGAGACAAGCTGGGACGGATGTTCAACCAAATAATTTGTCATTGCCACCAAACGGTCACTTCTTTTCATGTTTGCACCTCAAAAACCGAATATTTTCCTTAAACATAACACTTATGTACGTATTCAATCAAGTAGCTGATGATACCCAAGCATCCTTACAACATAAACTTCATCACAAAATCCTCTTAGACTGTTATATATACGATAAGCACGTGATTCCTGATGGGCCAGGGAGAAGACAGTCGGGCCACTGCCGCTCATCAATACGGCATCAGCACCTGCTAGTTCCATCTGTTGTTTGATTTGTCTTACTTCCGGATACATCGGCAGGGTGACTGACTCAAGGACGTTTCCGACTTTCTTGCACATTGCGTCAAAGTCTTCAGCTTCTAGCGCTTTGATCATTCCCTTTGTGTCTGGATGGTCCACACCGTCCGGAGAGAAGTTTTGATAAATGGTTTGTGTCGAAACACCGATTGCCGGTTTGGCCAACACAACCCAGCAGGATGGCGGTGCCGGAAGTTCTTCAATCAACTCCCCTCTTCCTTTAGCCAAAGCGGTTGTGTTATAAACGCAAAAAGAAACATCAGAACCTATCCGGGCTCCTAAATCCGCCATTTCCTTTACAGACATGCCAAGCTGCCATAGCCTGTTCAATCCGCGGATGACGGCTGCGGCGTCGCTGCTTCCTCCTGCTAGTCCGGCTGCTACCGGAATGTTCTTTTCAATAAAAATGTTCAGCCCTTTTTTTACATTATATGTATCCTTCACCAATTTCGCTGCCCGATATGCGAGATTCCGTTCGTCGTTCGGGACAAATTGGTTTTCAGAGTCGATGATTATTTTATCGGAAGGAAGTTCCGCAAGCCCTATCCGGTCCGCTAAATCAATCGTGGTCATCACCATTTCGATTTCATGGTAATTATCTGGCCGTTTATAGAGAACATCCAGGCTCAAATTGATTTTTGCCGGTGCTTTTTCAAGTAATTGCATCGTACCACCTGCTTTTATTGATATTTATTTTATAAATAGTATCATATCATAATGCTTAACCGCCAAGATACTGACGCCTGGTTCATACTGATGATAAAAAGGGGACAAACCCCTTTTATTCAGGATTTGTCCCTTTGAAGCTGCTGTTCGGCCATCTCAACTGCACGCTTGACCATATTTCCGGCATCACGCGCCTTGATTCCACCCCAGCCTTCTTTTTGCACCGTGTCGTAAAAACCTAATTCCTTTGCAATTTCCTCTTTCAACTGGTCTGACATGATTCCTCTGCGCCTGCCCATGAAAGAACAGCCCCTTTCAAAGTAAGCTTTTTACGACATTCCTAGTGTATCCTTGAAACAACAGGCTACACCTTTCTTTTGTGTGCAATTATGGGAAAATTTATAAACAAAAACAGGAATGCGCGCTTTTGCGGCCACGGCATCTCTCCAGGGCCCTTTCCTTCTGCAGCTTTCGGAGTTGACAAAAGCGCAGGCTTCCACTAGCCGGAATACAGGCTATTCCGGCTAATAATCATTTACAGGCAAGAACAAATTCGGGCATAGAAAAAGCAGTAAACGAATGTTTACTGCTCCCCAACGACCATCTTGCTCATATCATCGATGAAATTCAACTCTACAGTTTCTGTCAATACATCTGCGTAGCTGTAAGACACTCGCTCAAACGCATTCTCGTCTTGATCCAGCTCGACAATAAATACCGATGGATACGTTTCAGCCAGCGTACCAAACCGTTCAATGGTTTTTCTCCTTCCGCCATTTGCTTTCAGCTTCAGGCGTTTACCAATTTGCCCGTCTAAACCTTGTTTAATTTCCACCAATGTTTTAGCCAATGCACTCCACCTCACTGTTTTTACTATACCATAAGCTTGTTCTTAAGTCAAATAAAATCTTATATTATAACAGCATAACAAAATTACTGTCAACAAGAAAAATCGCTTTTCCCTTAATTACTGTTTATTTTATCTAAATACCGATAAATTATGTAAATAAAAAACACTTCTTACCACAAATGTGCAGAAGTGCTTATTAAAACGCTCAATAATTTTCTGTTTCTTCTTCTTTTAAGTAAGGCATTCCGGTTCGCAGCAATCCCCTGGTCTCCACACCTCCGAGTCCTTTTGCTCCTGTCATGGTGTTTCGGAGGGCCCCCCAGACACTGACCTTATCCATAAACGGTGTGTAAGCAATTTTGGCAGCGATATAGACAGGATCCAGGGCATGGATATTGATCCGGGAAGGAGAGCTCGCAAAATTGGCCCCCGCTCTGATCAAAGACTCAAAATGTGATTGACATGCCCCTGCGAAAATGACCAACTGGTCCAAATGGGGGACTACCTGTCTTGCTTCCCGTACCGTTTCGACGAAATATTTGGAATGCCTGTAGGCAGAAATATCGCTTTTCATCCCTTTGTTCCTTGAATAAGCATCATGTCCGGTAATGATGATGATATCCGGCTGAATTTTTTTTACCAGACCGGCAATTTCCAACGGCATGTCTTTCTCGCTGAGATGGACACCATGGACTTGAAGACCGATGCGCTGATACACATCGATACATTTCTTCAAGTAAAGACGATCACCATCCAAATGCAAGACACGGGCCGGAATTTGAAAATAACTGGAATCCTGCTGGTATCCCTCTGTGGATTCATATTCTCGCTTTTCTTTCATCAGCTGATAGTCCTGCCGAAATAAACGATAGGAATAATCCTCTTTTTCTTTTTCCTTTTTTCGGTAGCGCTCCAGGTCTCTTTTTTCTACGATCTGCAAATCCTCTTGATCGGCATCCGCCACTAATCGCACATCTTCCCCATGGAGGAGAACATAATTCTCCTTTATATGGATGACCCGGAATAGTATATCGTTATGATAGGAATTGCGGGTAACTAATTCTCCAGTAGTAACATTCATGCTTTCACCTCATCATAGCCGGATAGGCAACCATTCGTTACTAACTAGACTATGTGAGGAATAAAAAGATGTGTCTAACGCCCTACAGGCAGCTATCCCGCCTGTCCAACCTTTTGATAAAACATATTGGCCAAACGGGCAAACTCAGCCATCGTCAAAGACTCGCCCCGCCGTGTTCCGTCTATATCCGCCTGTTCCAAGAGTGTTTCTATCGTTTCTTTCGTCAAACGATCGGAGAAATGTCGGGCCAGATTGTTCCTTAACGTCTTTCGTCTCTGACCAAAAGAAGCCTGGACCAAGTCAAAGAAAAACTCTTCATTTTGTACTTCAACAGGCGGCTCATCTCTGACAGTCAAATGCAGAACAGCGGAATCCACATTTGGTTGCGGCATGAATACTGTTTTCGGTACAGTCATCGCAATCGTTGCTTCCGTATAGTACTGGACGGCTATCGTCAACGAACCATAGCTTTTTGTGTTCGGATTGGCTGCCATACGGTCGGCTACCTCTTTCTGAATCATGACGGTAAAGCTTTCCACAGGCAGTTTCTCCCTCAGCAGTTTCATGAGAATGGGTGTCGTTATATAGTACGGGAGATTGGCTGCTACTTTGATTTTTTGTCCTTCTTGAAAATTTTCTTCGATCACTCGGGTAATATCCGCCTGTAAAATGTCTTGATTGATAATGGTGATATTATCATAATCACCTAACGTTTCTTTTAAAATCGGCACGAGCCGCTGGTCGATTTCAAAAGCCACCACCTGACTGGAATGTCTGGCCAGCTGCTCGGTCAGCGCACCCATTCCAGGACCTATCTCTATTGTGCCTGTATGTTTATCGATGCCTGCATACGCGATGATTCTCTCTAGTATGTTCACGTCGATCAGAAAATTTTGTCCCAGGCTTTTTTTAAAGGAAAAACCATACTTTGCCAAGATTTCTTTTGTTTTTAAAGGAGTCGCGATTGCCTTTTGGTTATTCATCCTCTTCCTCCTTCAAGATTTTTTCCATGCTATCAATGAACGTTTGCCTGGAAATTTGGAACATGTGTAGTCGTTTTAGCAGTTGTTTCCCATTAGCATAACCAATTTTCAGGGCATTCCCCAACTTTTCCCGACGCTCTTTCGCTTTGCTTCCACCGAGGAGCCCATATTGGAATAAGTCGGATTTATCCATGTCGCTCTCGCCGACTTCTGCTATTTCATACACACTTTCCAGGGCCTGACGTATCGCATCTTTTGAAGCATGTTCTATTCCCAGGCCTTTATCATGCTTGGCCTTTGCTTCGGCGCGTGTCAAAAACGCATGCTTGCAGCCTGGCACGGCATTTGACACAATGTGTCTGATTCTCTCCCCTGGATAGTCTGGATCTGTGAATATAATAACGCCTCGTTTTGCTTGGGCATGCCGGACTTGTTCAATGACTGACTGGTTGACTGCTGATCCATTGGTTTCTATAGTATCTGCATCCACCGATTGTTTGATTTTTGCTGTGTCATCTTTTCCTTCCACTACAATGATTTCTTTCACCTTCAACTTTTTCATCTTCATCCTCCGCTTATCTGAACGGTTTATATCTATAACTACTCTATCTTAATTTGTTTCCCGAATAAAGCCAAGCCTGCTCGTCCTTGCTTCTTATAAACACTAAGTTATAAAGCGCAGCTCCAATGGGATATAGGGGCTTAGCTTGCGTCAAAAAGAATTTAAAATTTATACACCGAGCAGCCCGAATACACGTAGACTCCTGGGGGATAGAAGGCGAGGCCACTGAAAAAGTCCTTTCTTGTTGATTCTCACGAATCGCTTATCGGTGGATGCTTGCCGCGGGCACGGCCTCAGGTAACTTCGTCAAGAAGATCACTTGACCAAGTGGATCTTCGGCTCGCGCTGTTCCCGCAGGCGTCACCACCGAACGCTCACCGCGGAATAAACAGAGGGTAAAAGAAAAAGAAGTGATTTTTTTGATTTCTAAAAGAAAGTCACTCTTTTTTCTTGTACAATGAAAGGAATGAATACATAAAAGAGGTAGCTCTTGAGAAAGGCTTGATTCAATCGAAGTCTCTCATCCTTGAACATTCGTAAAATGATTTAATCCTTCGATGAATCCATGAAGAAAAAGTTTCCTGAGAAACCAACCGAAGATACGCTTGAAGCTGAGCTGGATTATTCGGAACGTCTTGTCGAAGTCATTTTCACAGTTAATATGAAGCGAAAAGTTAAACTAATGAAGGAATAGACGGTAGCAAACCTCTTGAATTAGACAAAAAACGGTCTGTATGGAAGTTAAATTCTACACAGACCGTTTTTTATAATTATACTTTACATAGACTATCAGTTCTTCAGTGGCCTCGATAGAAGGCCCAGGAGAGACCCTGCAAAGCGATAGCTTGAGGAGGCTCACCAGCCACCCGCAGAAAGCGAAGTGTATTCGGGCTGCGGTCTTTGGAAAAAGTATTAAAAAAACAGAACCTGCCTCTGAATTGGAAGACAAGCCCTGCTTTATCATTAATCGAGTACTTTCACTTTTACTTTTTTGCTGCCGAATCGGTGTGCTTCGCTTGGTGAAGATACATGAACGTCAATTCGGTTGCCGGATACGTTCCCGCCTGTATCACCTGCAATTGCTGTGCCGTAACCTTCCACCCATACTTTGCTTCCTAATGGGATTACATTCGGGTCGACAGCGATCACCTTGGCATTCGGGTTATCCTTCAAGTTAATTCCGGTTGCTGTGACGCCTGAACAGCCGCTGCAGCTGGCAGAATATGCTGTGGCATGCATGTAATACGTTTTAGAAGAACCATTTCCATCGCCGCCCCGGGAGACAGTGTCTGAAGAAGATGTTGCAGCGGTAGTCGTTACAGCCGGCTTTTCGACTTTCGTCCCCACTGCTACGATTCGCTGTTCGCTTTCTTTCTCCACTTCTTCTTTTATCAACTTCCGGTCGACTTCTTTTCCGTTTTCAAGCGTGACTTCGAAATGTTTGGCAACAAGCCCCTCTTCCCCGGAAGAAACAACCTCTTCCTTCCCTTTTGCAAGGTTGTCATCCTGCCTGGTCACAATGGAATAATCGGTTTTTTCTTTGACGATGTCGGTTACTTTTTCTACACGCGTGATTTCGATAGGGGCATCCTTGCTGACTTCATCCTCCAATTTCATGTTGACTCGGTCAAGCTCACCTAATTCGATCTTTTCCTGTTTCAATAAATCTTCCACGGTGGTACCGACTGTCCAATACTTTTCCTTCTCACCGCCGTCATCGACCGTTACTTGAAAGGCTTTGGCAATGTCCACCTGCAATCCTTCCGATACCGATTCAGATAGTGCGGGAGTTACTTGATCATGTTCGCTGATGTCGATATTGTTTTCTTCTAAAACATCCCCGACAGTTTCAGCAGTTGTGTAATATGTTTTATCGTCTCCATCAGTAGTGATTACTACGTCGATTGCCTTTGTGTAGTTGATTTCCATTCCCGATGTGAGTTTATCGTCTGGGTCGTGGGAGAGCTTATCGTATTCTCCCAATTCGATGTTCAATTCTTCTAGAACGTCGCCTACAGTATCAGCATGTGTACGAACGGTCGTGGTTTCTCCGTTTGCATTCACAGAAACTTGGGCTTTCGTTACTTGAAATGTAAAAATACCCGCTAATAACAGTACCGCAACGCTGGCTGCATAGATGACTGACTTCGTTCTAAAAGCGGACAATAGCTGTGAAATTAATTTCATGCTCGCTTGCCTCCTTTATACCCGTTGTATTATATAAACAACGTTTTTACCTGTCAAACCGTCCAGTCAAGGTACAAAAGTCCCCCAAACCCCGCTATTACAACAACGAAAGATGCATGTTCGCCCAATGTTTCAAATATATTAAAAGTAAGTAACAGAGACAGACGGCATTTAATCAAATTGTAATGTATGATAATGCTGTCCTTTCCTTAATTGATTATGCCATGTCCCATATACCGGCAAACTTGGCATATCACCTTCATTCTTCTGGCCATCCCTGCGCAGGTATAGCTATTGCCGGTGTTCCCTGTGAATCGTTGTCTATCGGGGAGCAAAAAAAAGAGAGCCAGACTAGTACTGGCTCTCTCATTATGAACGTTGCTTATCCAATTTTAAACTCAAAAATTACGACATATCCGAACAAACAATGGCACTTAGCGGCAATCCTCACGCAATCGCAGGCAGCTATGGTTTTATTTTAAACAAATTAAAGGCATTATTTGTAGTTGCATCGCTAACTTCCTCGAACGAAAGTTCTTTCAGCTCGGCAATTTTTTCTGCGACCAGTTTGACATAGGCCGGTTCGTTTCGTTTGCCGCGATTCGGGTGGGGGGCAAGAAACGGACAGTCTGTTTCCACTAGCAACCGGTCAAGGGGGACAATCTTGGCTACTTCCTTAGGATCCTTGGCGTTTTTAAAAGTAACCGGTCCTCCAAGAGAAATGTAAAAGTTCATATCCAGACATTCCTGGACATATTCCGCAGAATCGTTATAACAATGCATGATTCCGCCAACCTCTGCAGCATTTTCTTCCCGCAAAATTTCAATGATATCCTCCGTAGCTTCCCGGTTATGGATAATGATCGGCAACCCGACACGTTTCGCCAGATCGATTTGTTTGCGAAGTACTTCCTTTTGGATGTCCTTCGGTGACTTATCCCAATGATAATCCAAGCCCATTTCCCCGATAGCGGCAACTTTCGGATGACTCGCCAATTCTTCGATCCACTCTAAATCTTCCGTCTTCATATCAATGGCATCTACTGGATGCCACCCAACGGCCGCATATATAGTTGGATTGGTTTCAGCCAATTCCAATGCTTTCGGAATGGTTTCCCTGTCAAAGCCGACAACCACCATATATTCGACGCCTGCTTCTTTGGCGCGTCGCATTACTTCCTCCCGATCTTCATCAAATTGATCGATGTTTAAATGTACATGTGTATCAAACAGCATGTTACCCTAACCTCCTGGTAATTCTTTCTCCGATTTTTTCTTCTCCATTACGGAAAAAACGCCTATCCATCTCTCATGATAAGCGTTTTTTTCCTTTATGAAAAAGATTCAGTACTACTTTACTTTTGAACCATTGGGAAGATCATCTGTTACAGTGGCGAGGGAAAGCTTTCCGCTTTCGTCTTCACCTGACAAAATCATCCCTTGGGACAACTCGCCTCTCAACTTGACCGGCTTGAGATTCGTCACACAAATCACTTTCCTGCCAACTAAATCCTCAGCACGGTAATGTTCAGCGATACCAGAAACAACCTGACGCCGTTCCGTACCAAGGTCAAGTTGCAGCTTCAACAGTTTGTCCGCTTTTTCCATTTTCTCGGCACGGACCACCTCGGCAACACGCAAGTCAAGCTTCAAGAATTCATCAAAAGTGATTTCTTCTGCCTCCGCTTTTTTGGAATCCTTTTTCTCTTCCTTTGCTTCCGGCTTTTTCATCATATCTTTGATAATCTGCACTTCTTTTTCCGCATCAAGACGAGGAAAAATCGGATCTTGTTTCTGTACTTTAGTACCTGGTGCTATCAGTCCATCCTGCTTCAAGCTTTCCCATTCTTTGCAGGCCTCTTCCTCAATACCGATCTGGCTGAAAATGCGATCCGGCGTCTCTGTCAAAAATGGTCTTAACAGCACAGCCGCTTTGCGCAATGATTCTGCCAAATGGGCCATTACATTGCCAAGCCTCTCCTTTTTCGCTTCATCTTTTGCTAAAATCCATGGCTGTGTTTCATCGATATATTTGTTGGTTCGACTGATCAACTGCCAGATTGTCGACAAGGCAACCGAAAATTCCATGTTTTCCATGGCTTCTTCTACTCTCTCGACTGTTTCTCCAGCCAATTTCTCCAACTGCACATCGAACTGGTCCTCGCCAGCTTTAAATGCAGGAAGTACCCCGTCAAAATACTTATCAACCATTGCTACTGTTCGGTTGAGCAGGTTGCCCAAATCGTTTGCTAAATCATAGTTGGTTCTTTCGACGAATCCTTCAGGGGTAAACACCCCGTCTGAACCAAACGGTACTTCACGCAGCAGGTAGTAGCGCAACGCATCCAAACCGTAACGATCGGTTAATTGGATGGGGTCGACTACATTTCCTTTTGACTTCGACATCTTCCCATCCTTCATAAGAATCCAACCGTGGGCAAAAACCTTTTTCGGAAGTGGCAAATCCAGAGCCATGAGCATAATCGGCCAATAAATCGTGTGGAAACGAACAATCTCTTTACTCATCAGGTGGACATCTGCCGGCCAGTATTTCTGGTAGCGCTCATCATCGTCCGTTCCATACCCGAGAGCGGTAATATAATTCGACAGTGCATCGATCCAGACATAAATGACATGTTTCGGGTCTCCAGGTACCTTGATCCCCCAGTCGAACGTAGTCCTGGATACAGCCAAGTCTTCCAAGCCTGGTTTAATAAAGTTGTTGATCATCTCGTTTTTCCGGCTTGCAGGCTGAATAAAGTCAGGATTTTCTTCATAGTAGGCCAACAGCCTGTCTACATATTTACTCATTTTGAAGAAGTAGGATTCTTCTTTCACTTTTTCTACCGGCCCGCCACAGTCCGGACAATGCCCATCTTCCAACTGCCGCTCTGTAAAGAAAGATTCACAGGAAGTACAATACCATCCTTCGTATTCATCTAAGTAAATGTCGCCCTGGTCCAGCAGACGGGCAAAAATCTTCTCTACCGTTTGTTTGTGCCGTTCTTCGGTAGTCCGAATAAAATCGACGTAAGAGATATCAAGCCGTTGCCATAAATCTTTAATGCCGCTGACGATTTCATCGACATATACCTGAGGGGAAACCCCTTTTTCGTCAGATTTCTTCTGAATTTTCTGACCGTGTTCGTCCGTCCCTGTCAAATACATGACATCATAACCGCGCAACCGCTTATAGCGGGCCATCGCATCTCCGGCCACCGTCGTATAAGCATGCCCTATGTGCAAGTTTCCGCTTGGATAGTAAATCGGCGTCGTGATATAAAAAGTCTTCTTTTCCCTTGTCATCCGGGGAACCTCCTCTTTCAAACCTTCTTCATTATTTTCACCGGTATTTCCTACGAACCTACATACCGCTCGAGGTTTTACCGAATTGATGAATAAAAACCAGTATGTTTACATTGTAGACTATTTTACAGGATTTTTTCCATTCTGAACATCGTTCAAATAAGCAAGAACCTGAGGATATTATCCTGTCCTGTAAAAAGTCGGCACATCATTTTGTCGAATTTCCAAAAGGTTAATGTCGAAATTTGTCGAAAAAAGTAGGCTTGAAGAGGACTTCTTTATGCAAATTCTGGGTATTTTATCGGTCCAATCGCCTATTGGTATCCCTTTAAAAAGGGGAATATATTAGTATTTAGACAAAATAGTCATTTTCTAGAAAAAATTAATTGACACTTATGTAAATCACTGGTACGCTATTGCTAAATACTTGTCGAATTCTGACGAAATGAGGGGAGAAAATTTTATGAAATCTACTGGAATTGTTCGTAAGGTGGATGAATTAGGTCGCGTTGTCATTCCAATCGAGCTTCGTCGTACACTTGGTATCAACGAAAAAGATGCTTTGGAGATTTACGTGGATGATGACCGTATCATTCTGAAGAAATACAAGCCGAACATGACGTGCCACATCACGGGAGAAATCTCTGATGACAACCTGTCATTAGCAAATGGCAAGTTGGTGTTGAGCCCTGAAGGCGCACAGGAGTTACTGAAAGAAATACAATCTCGTTTGGATAAATAATAGATGCCAGGCCCCTATGTGTGCATAGAGGCCTTTTTTTATTCGACATGGAAAGCTTGATAAACGTCGCGTTTGGGCATGTTCCTGTCGACTGCTGTTTGTTTGATTGCATTCTTGCTGTTTTCTCCTTGTTCCATGTAATAAGCCACATGCTCCTTAAGTGTCCAGTCCTCCCACCAAACTGATTCAGCCTGCGCAGTCGCTGTCCCGCCTTCGACTACAATACAAAATTCTCCCTTTAATTGCTTTTCTTCTGTCCATTGCAGCACTTCCTGGGCTGTCCCACGAATATATTCTTCATATCGTTTCGTCAATTCTCTTGCCAGCGAAACCCTGCGGTTTCCAAGTTGATCACCAATCGACTTCAACGTTTCTTTCAACCGATGCGGTGATTCATAAAACAGTAACGTGGCTCTGATGTGCTGCAACAAATCAAGTTCTGCTTCTCTGTCCTTTTTCTTCCGGGGTAAGAAACCATAAAAATAAAACTCCCGTGGCGAAAGTCCGGAACCCACCAAGGCACACAAGGCTGCATTGGCGCCAGGGAGTGTGACCACTGGTAAATTGTGTTCCACTGCTGCTTTTACCATTTCGTAACCTGGATCGGAAATGGCAGGCATTCCGGCGTCGCTCACCAAGGCGATATTATTACCATCCAGTAGTTTTTCCAACAACCCCGCTTCTCTCGCCTGCTTGTTGTGTTCATGATAACTGATCAACGGTTTTTCGATCGAGAAATGGTTCATTAATTTTTTGGTATTCCTTGTATCCTCGGCTGCAATAAAATCGACCGTCTTCAAAGTATGTAAGGCTCGCAGTGTAATATCATCAAGATTGCCGATAGGTGTCGGAACCAAGTAAAGGGTTCCTCCGGGGAAAGTCCCTTGAAAACTGCTTTGGATGTTCATCTCCCATCATGCCCTTCTGTAAAAGATTTAATCAGTTTATCCTTTTGTATACGTGAAAGCTGCTTTATTTGATATTCTTCATGCATGGCTTCTTCCTTCGTGGAAAAAGACTGACAGAAAACCAGCTGAAACGGCCCCCTGCCCCTGGTATATTTAGCCCCTTTGCCATTCTCATGCATCGTGAGGCGCTTTTTCAAATTATTTGTGTAACCGGTATAGAGTGTCCCATCTTTGCATTCCAGCATGTAAACCATATGCGTTTTATCGTTTTCCATACAAGATCTCCCCAAGTTCTTTCGTATAGTTCCCTTGCTTATCAAATGCATAAAGGGGCGGAAGCATCTTTAAGTCGGGCTTTCCATCACGCGTCCCTTCAATCAGAAGGATGTTGGCTTCTTTACCTGCCTTCGGATAAACGAATCGAAGCTTTTTTGGTTCGATTTTGTATTTTCGAAACAAAGTCAGCAAATCCACCAGACGACCTGGCCTGTGTACCATCGCCACTTTCCCCCCAGGTCTGACCAATTTACTGCATGATGCCACGACATCTTCTAACGTACAGTAAATTTCATGTCTGGCAATCGTTAGGTACTCATTGCTGTTTTGCTCTTTTTCCTTAGGTGTTTGAAAGTAAGGGGGATTACAGGTGACCAAATCAAAAGGACCGTTTCCGAATTTTGATGGCATGTCTTTCAAATCACCGTGGACCATGTCTATCTGGTCTTCCAACTCGTTGATCAAGACATTTCTCTCTGCCATATCGTGCAGCCTGCTCTGTATTTCCACACCGGTAATATGGGCGCGGGACCGCCTGCTCAAGAGTAAAGGAATGACCCCGTTTCCAGTGCATAAGTCTAGAATGTTTCCCTGTTTCACCGGTACATAGGTGAAGTCAGCCAACAGCACAGCGTCCAAAGAAAAGGCGAACACTTCTGGACTCTGGATGATTTTCATGTTTTCTTCTGCCAATAGGTAGTCAAGTCTCTCCCCGTTCTTCAATTCAACTTCTTCCACGTTTCCAAATCCTTTCTTCCTTTAGCCGGATAGCCGTTCACCTACCCGTTATAAAATCATGCTGTATGAAAAGAAGGACTGAATCAAAGAAATCCCTTGAATTCAGTCCTGTTTCCTATGGTCCGGCTGCTAGAACGCCAGACCCTCTATTTGCTTTTATTTAGAAATAACAAGCAAAACAAGCAGTCTTCATCCTGGCGCGGACTGCCAAAATGAACGTTGCAAATATGAAACCCTTCTTCATATAAACGTGCTAAATTATCATAGCCTTCGCCAACCGGTACTTCAGAGCTGCTGCTCTTGCCCGTTTCTTTTTGTTCTTCTTGTTCGGTACTGCTTTCCAATCGATTGCGCAAATGGTGATTCTCCACTGCGAGGCGATGATTTTCTTCCAGCAGTTCCGCTAAGTAATTTTTCAAATCTCCCAACTGCTGATAAAGCTGACCGATTTTCTCTTCCATATCTGTGACTTGTTCAAAAACCTCTTTTTTATTCACGCGTCTTTCCACCCCATCATTCCGTGGCTTGCGTAGATATGACTCCTTCTTCGATGAGCTCATCGATTGTATATTCAATTACTCTTTCCTTTTCGGGAATTTCGATTTGGACGAGTCGTTCCAGAATATTCAATCCGACAACTTTTCCTGCGCCGTATCCGGTAGTGATTTTCTCCCCTAAGTCAGGCAGGATTTTCTTCGCTGTTTCATATTCGTCATTCTCATATTTCAAACAGCACATCAAACGTCCACAAAGACCAGATATTTTCGCCGGATTTAAAGATAAATTCTGGTCCTTTGCCATCTTGATCGATACAGGCTCAAAGTCGCCAAGGAAGGTGGAACAACAGAGCATCCGCCCGCATGGTCCGACACCGCCCAGCAATTTCGCCTCATCGCGCACCCCGATTTGCCGTAATTCTATTCTTGTTTTGAAAACAGACGCCAAATCCTTGACCAGGTTGCGGAAATCGACCCTTCCGTCTGCTGTGAAATAAAAAATGACTTTATTCCGATCAAAGGTGTACTCGACCTCGACTAAGTTCATATCCAGGTTGTGTTCCCGGATCTTTTGTTCGCAAATCCGGTGTGCCTCATGCGAACTTTCCTGATTTTCCACCACCGACAATTTATCCTTCTCGGTTGCTAAACGGATGACCTTTTTCAACGGAAGAACAACATCCTCCTCATCCACCCGTTTGTTGGAAATGACCACTTTGCCGAATTCAATTCCCCGGACGGTTTCCACAATAACATAATCGTCTTTGGAAATGATATTCTCGGCTGGGTCGAAATAATATATTTTACCCGCTTTTTTAAAACGGACGCCAATCACTTCTACCATCTGTCATTCACCTCTTCAAATGAAGTGTAAGCTGCTCCATCGCCAAAGCCGGATGCACATTTTGTTCCAATTTTCTTTTGGCCTCCAGTATCCGCTGCAAAGCATCGGTCGTCTCCTGTTTCGACCAATGCAGCGAGGCTTGAGAAAGCTTGTCTTTTTCATTGATGAAAATGACAGCGTCCTCGTTGTCGACAAAGCTGTACACAATGTCTTTGAACCATAACAATAATAAATCCAGGCCTCTTTGCATTTGTTGTCTCTCTTTAAAATGAGGCATCCATTGATTATGGATGAACAACATGGCTTCCTCCGGTTTCGACTGGAGTACTTCTGTTAATTGTACCACTATCTTTCTGGCATTAGCAAACCAGTCATCATGGCCTATTTCAAGTGCTTCGGTGACATTGTTGGTAAGTGCGGAAATCAATCTCGCATTGGAAGAAGATAACCCTTCTTCCTGCAGCTGCTTCTGTAAGTTGGCTGGATTCAAAGGCTTTAGTGCCATGATTTGGCATCTGGAACGAATCGTTTGCAGAATGGCCTGACTGTTAGATGTGAGAAGCATCGCCGTTGTCTGTTTGCTCGGTTCTTCTAAAAATTTCAACAGCCGGTTGGATGCATTGGCTGTCATCTTTTCTGCGTCTTCTATGATATAGACCTTCTGATTCGATTCCAATCCCGTGTACGTAAACTCCTTTTGTAAGTGAAGGATTTGTTCTTTCTTGATAGATTGGCCATCCGGAATGATCCAATGCACATCCGGATGGTTGCCGGACTCTATACGCTGGCAATCCTTGCATTGGTGGCAAGGTTCCTGACCATTTTTATGACGGCAAAAAATACTCTTCGCCAACACCATGCTGATGGCTTTTTTCCCTGTTCCCCGGTTTCCCTGGAATAAATAAGCATGAGAAACACGTTGTTTCGCCAGACTATTCGTCAGCATCCTGGCTGCCAATGGTTGTATGGAAGCTATATCAGACCATGTTTTCATTTTCTTTCATCCCTACTCGTTGACCTTAAGTATATAAATTCACCAGCAGCCCTTTAATTTCTCCAATCAGGCCTAAAATATCAATCGGCTTTTTTTCCTGTTCCAGTACTCCTTCCGTCAACTCCACCAGCTTTTCATCGATGTTTTCCACTGTTGTGAGCTTTCGGTTGTTTCCATCCATGTTCCAGCTGTGGGAATGTTTTAATTCCATCCCATATTGCACAGCTTCCTTGACAAAGTTTTTCACCATTCGTTTGTACTTCGCTAAATCGCGGAAAGACCTGGCACGCGCCAGTCTTTCCCCTTGAGCGGTCAAATCAGACATTAATTTTTGCAATTCCATCTCTTTTAGCTTATGGCTTTGTGATTCTACTAAGGTTCCAAAACTCTTGCTTCCCCTGACTGTTTGAGGGATATTTTTCGGTGATGCCTCCACTTTTGAACGCATCTCTTGTGATATTTTCATTACTTCTCCTCTTTTTGCCTAAAATTGAAAGAAAGATTCCACCGGTAATACAAAGACAGTCGCACCGCCGACTTCAACCTCGATGGGGCGTGGAATGTAAGAGTCCGCATTTCCACCCATCGGTGAAATCGGAGCTACCATCTGTTCACGCTGGCTGCAGTTATTGCGGATAATATCGAGCGCTCCGTCGACATCTTTATCCTCGCAACCGATCATCAATGTGGTGTTCCCTTCCTTCAGGAAACCACCGGTAGAGGATAACTTGGTCGTTTTGTAATTCCCTTCCCTCAAAGCATCTGTCAGACGATTCGTGTCCTTATCCTGTACTACTGCCAATATCAGCTTCATTTACCTTCTCTCCTTTACGTTCATTTTATTTTATTAAACAAGCAAGCCTGTTCACAAAGCGATCCGCATACTAAGGGTCCACCTTAACCCCTTGCTTGTAGGATAATATCATTCCTCTTTAACGCAAAAAAGAAACAATTTTCTGGTAAGCTTCTTCTGTTACAGCGGCTAAGTCGTTTTCTGCATTGATGGGAGAAATCCTGTTCGGAAACTTTTCCAAAAGTATTCGATAAGCCTGATAAACACTGTCATGGAACTGTTGTTTTTCTAAATCCAGGCGGTTTTTTTCACGTGAAACATTTTCTGCGATCCGCTGCAAGCCAACTTCCGGACGTATATCAAAAAACAATGTCAGGTCCGGCATGCAGTCACTGATGGCAAACTGGTTGATTTGGTATACCTCTTCCATTCCCAGCCCACGAGCATATCCTTGATAAGCCAGGCTGCTGTCGACAAACCGATCGCATAACACAATGCGGCCTTCTTTGAGTGCTGGAAGCACTTTTTCCACTAAATGCTGGCGTCTGGCCGCTGCATATAGCAATGCTTCTGTCTTTCCATCCATGGCTGTATGGGAAGGTTCCAAAATAATCTGCCTGATTTTTTCTGCTATCTCTATTCCGCCTGGCTCCCGCGTAGCTGTTACCGAATAGCCCTCCTCCGTCAGTTTCTTCTCTATTTCTTTTAGCACCGAGGTTTTTCCGGCTCCCTCACCGCCCTCAAACGTTATAAAGTATCCTTGCACATTCATTCTCCTTTAGAGCTGTACCTATCTCAGACAATACACGCCTTGTTCGATATGATGATTCTGAAAGTTTATTCCTTGTTTTATTAAATAGTTTATCATCTTTATATGGACTGATGTTATTTTTTCTCCCTTTAACAGCAATGGAATGCCTGGCGGATATGGGATGACTGCCTGTGCTGCTATCCTTCCTTCCGCCTCGTTCCATCCAATGAATTCTTTCCTCATCCGGTTCATCGCTTGATAAGAAGCCTCCAATGAATGGATTTGCTGTTGTTCAATCTGTACTCTTCCTATTGTATCACGGTTGGGAAGGAATTTTAATCGTCCAGAAATCTTTTCTACTGCTGTTTGCAGCCTTTCCCATTCTTGAAAAGGAGCAAGACCGTGAAGGAAAAGCACCTGATTTTCCGTAGAAAGTTCGGGATATATTCCCTCTTCCTCGAACAGTTTAGCAACCTGGATGCCAGACCAACGCTCGTTTACTTCCAGCGTGATTTTTAACGGGTCATCTAATCCGCTTTGACTTGGAAGTACTTCCCATTCCCCGACAGCGGAAAGCGTATAGCGCAGCCGGTTCACACTTTCAAGGATGGAAGTTAACGCTTTTTCTTTGATTTCGGACAAATAGTAACGTGCCAGGTCCAGACTAGCCATTAAGGGGTACGATGGACTGCTTGATTGAAGCATTTGCAAGTAATGGGCAACATCCTCTCTGTCAATTACAGGTGACTTGATATGCAGAAAAGATGCCATCGTCAGTGCCGGAGCCATCTTATGAGCTGACTGGACGACAAGATCTGCCCCTGACTCCAACGCAGAAGCGGGGAATTTTTCTGAAAGAGAAAAATGGACCCCATGCGCTTCATCCACCAGTACAGCAATATTTCGCCGATGGGCCATCTCCACCACGGATGGAAGATCAAAAACCGTACCGAAATAATCTGGATAGGTCAGGACAATGGCGCCAACATCGGGATGCTGGTCCATTGCCTGCTTGATTGTGTCCAACTCAGGAGCAGTATAACGCCCAACCCTTCCATCGTAAGCCGGAGCAATGAATACTGGCTCTGCCCCGCTTAATTCCAGTCCATTAAGAATGGATTTGTGACAATTACGCTGTACAAGTACTTTCCTGCCAAGCCTTGCTGCCGTCAACATCATTGCCAAGTTGCCAGCGGTACTCCCGCCTACCAGGAAAAACGTTTCCTCAGCACCAAACCAATTTGCTGCTAGATCCTGCGCCTGTTTAATGACACCGGTTGGTGCATGCAAGTCATCTAATCCAGTCAGCTCCGTTACGTCCAATCGGAGCAATTGAGCAAAATCCTCCAAACCCTTATCAGCGAAAACTTCACCATTTTTATGGCCCGGTACGTGCAAGGAAATTGGCTGTTGTTGAGAAAAAGTTTGTAAAGCTCCGAATAACGGAGTTATATGTTGGTTCATTAACGTCATCCTTTATCGAAAAAACTATTTCCAAGAAACGGTTGTTTTGTAACAAGATATAATTTGCGGCCTATTCTTGTATGACTTCCTTGCATCCTTACTTTTATTCAGTATAACATCCCTTCCCCTTGCCGTTATATTAAGAAAAGCCCAGCGGCTGTCTCTGAAAATAAACAAGCTCTTATCCCCAAGGAATAAGAGCTTGTTTATCTATGAATATAATTTTGTTTGTTTCATATTTTTCAATTTATCCAAGTAATACTGATACGCTGCATCAGAAGGTTCCGTATGAATGATTTTCTGTTCACATTCACAACAGATATACAGTGTGTATAAATGAATACCTTTCTGCTTTTCTACTCCACAAACTCCGCAAGTTTCATAAGTTCCTCTGTTTCCCATATTCTCTCCACCTCCGTTAGCTTAGTCTTTCCTAATCTAACGAAACCTATACATCAAACTCTAAATTTCATTATATTGTATTCTATGAAAAATCCAGTAGGAGTTGTTTGTACACAGGGCATTTATTTTTAATCACAAAGTAGGATGGATTTAATTACCAACGAATTATATAATAATCAAAAGTTTGTGTTTACTGGAGGTGGCTCTATGGCCGTCGATTTTCATTCCAAAGCAGTAAGGCTCTCCTATACTAATCGTGATGTGGATCCACTTTGGGAAAATCTTTTATTATCACATGTAGATATTGAAGGCAAAAGGGTGTTGGACTTAGGGTGCGGGGGAGGCATTTATACAAAGGCCCTAGCCCAAATGGGTGCAAAGGAAATAGTCGGTTTGGATTTTTCGAAAGAAATGCTCAAAACCGCCCGTAAATATTGTGAGAACGAACCAAACACTACCTTTGTATGGGGAGACGCTGCTGACACCGGTCTTAAAAATGAACAATTTGACCTAATTTTGAACCGGGCTGTCATTCATCATCTTACCGACCTTCCTTTGTTGTTTGATGAAATGCACCGCTTATTGAAACCGGGCGGGATGGCCTTCATACAGGATCGGACATTGGAGGATTGTTTACTGCCAGGTAATAAGAATCATATTCGTGGTTACTTTTTTGAAGCCTTTCCCAATCTGATTTCTTTTGAACGGGATAGAAGGCCGCTGGCCAAGGATGTGGAACAGTTTTTACAAGCCTCTGGTTTTACAGAAGTCCATTCCACCGTTTTCTGGGAGACCCGCAAACATTATAATTCAGTCCATTGTTTGGAAGAGGATTTAAAGTCAAGAACCGGCCGTGCCATTCTTCACGAACTCACGGATAAAGAGATGAGTATTCTAGTCGGTTACATAAAGAAACAACTTGCCTATTTTGCTGACAGCATCCATGAAAAGGATCGCTGGACGGTTTGGACTGCACACAAATGATATAAGCCCAGAGCAGCTTGTGCTCAATCCCCCGCACCTAGACGCAGCATTGGGTGCTATTTTTTTACCTGAAATCGGCTTAAGACTTGGATATGATGGGCACGGAAAGGGAAATATTTCGTTTAAAACAGGGAGTTTTTCTATTGGACAAAAAGTATAAACTGCGACATAGTTTGAATGCGTCTTGATGACTTCTTATTTTTGTAGAGGTGGAGTTCGATGCTGCGAAAATACCCTGCGCTTTCCGCGGGCGGCTGGTGAGCTTCCTCGAGCTGACGCTCTGCGGGATCTCACCGAGGCCTTTCCTCCCGCGGGAGTCTTCGGGTATTTTCTTCGCTAGGAACAGCTTTCTGTTAAAAAATGCGTGTACTAGACATTTTTCATCCATGGTACTCCAAGCATCGTATCATCAAAAGATTGCCGGGAAAACAAGCAGAAAGTCCAAGAACAGGATAATAAATGGAACTTCAACTATCTATTTATGAAAAGAAGTACACATTTCCTGACAAAGCTTTTAAGATGGCTTGTTCGGACTCAAAGAAAAAGTCTCTAGGTTTGCGATAACACCATGCTTCTTAGCGTAGGTAGCATACGTAGACTCCAGCGGGAACAGCGCGAGCTGAAGATCCACTAGGTAAAGCGGTTTTCTTTACCTAGTTAGCTGAAGCCGTGCCCGCGGAAAGCGAAGTATGCTACCGAAGCGGTGGTTAGCACGCTTTTTGAATAGGACATTACAGTTACTGCGCATTTTCTATCCACTGCGTATGATTTTGGTTCTCTGTCAAATGTGGTGGTGTGATTTTTCTTCCACTCTCTCTTTATCGAAAACCTCACTCTAAAAACAGCTATTTTACTCAGACCGCAGAGGAAATAAACCTACAGAGCCTTTTTAATCGCTTGCTGCCATGAAATTTTATGCTTTAATCGTCCAAAGTATTTGATCCCAAAGGAATCTCCTTTTAAAACCTTTATCGTATTGTTCATTCTCTCGATATACCCATATGAAATGAATCCATATGTACCCGTTTTGTTATCTCTTTACAGAACGGGCACGTTTGTCATTTTTGTCTTGTGTGTAGTTCTGCCCTAAAGCCATTTCCAACAAAAAAGACACCCTTGAGCGAGTTCGAACTCATTCAAGGGTGTCTTTGTTTTGCCTGGCGGCGTCCTACTCTCGCAGGGGCAAAGCCCCAACTACCATGGGCGCTGGAGAGCTTAACTGCTGTGTTCGGCATGGGAACAGGTGTGGCCTCTCCGCTATTGCCACCAGGCCTGCA
>NZ_VZDQ01000004.1 GCF_009602435.1 Sediminibacillus terrae | reverse complement strand
ACCCGTCCGCCGCTCGTTCCACAGGCTTCACCCCGAAGGGATCTGCCTGCTTCCCGCGCTCGACTTGCATGTATTAGGCACGCCGCCAGCGTTCGTCCTGAGCCAAGATCAAACTCTCCATAAATGACTTGCACATGGATGTGCTGATGTCGATGTTGCAACAGGACGTTGCGAACTTAATCGACGATCATTTGATGCTTGCTCGTTCAAAAAACTAGCTTGTATATCTTGCTTGACATACTGGTTGTTTTGTTCAGTTTTCAAAGATCAAATTGTCTCTTGCTGCCTCAACGACAGCTTAACTATTATATCAGATTACTAGAATAAAGTCAATAACTTTTTGAAATGGATTGTTTGCGCTTCAAATAAGCAACTCAATTAATATAACATGAATAAGCTAGTGAAGTCAACACTTTTCCCCAATTTCAAAGTCGCAAGTTACTACAGCAACTTAATTAATATAACATGTGACAGATGAAAAATCAACACTTTCTTAGCTACGTTCAAATAAGAATGTTCTCGAATCTCTTTTCTGCCGCTTCCCTTTCTCGAAGGGAGTTATAAATATACCATGCACCAACGAAGAACTCAACCTTTTTCATAAGGTAATATTTTCCGCAATAGATCTTCCTATCCATCACTCTAGTAATACCTCACTGACTATACAAAAGTTGAATACTCTCCTTAAAAGGGAAGAAGCTGCAACAGTCAGGAAACAGGAAAACGGATAGAAGGAACCTCTACCCGTTTTCAACTGTTTAATAAGGAAAGAATTCGGCTAACTGATGTTCAGGAACTAGGATGCTTTACTTTCACATTCGCTGTCGTAGCGCCGATAACCAATTCTGCTGACAGCCTGTCTTTTTCAAAACCGGTTTCATCATAATACATATTCAATAGACGTTCGACAGCCAGCGTTCCCAACTCTGCTTCCTGCTGTTTCAAGTGGGTGACATTCCATTCAAGCTCATTCCATGGCGGACTGTCGAAGCACAAAACGGAAATGTCTTCCGGCACAGAAAGCCCCAATTGTTCCACCGCAGTCTTAGCCAAGACAGCGATATTATACTCAAGGGCAAACAAAGCCGTGATTTGCGGATGTTCTTTCAGATGTGTTTTAATCGATTCGATATCCGCTTCTTTGGAACCCAATGGTGTCGGGAGAGTACTTTTTAATGTTGAACACCATAAATCCCGGCTGACAACGACCTGCTTTTCAGCAAATGCCTCGACAATACCATCCAGTCTGTCCTCGATCGTGGTGGTTTCAAAGTTATCCGGAGCCAGTACACCGATTTGTTCATGGCCAAGCTCGAATAAATAATCGATCCCTGTTTTTGCCGCTTCTTCATTGGCTGTGGAAACCGACGTAGCCGCCACCCCCTTGAAGGAACGATCAATCAACACCAACGGAAATTCATCGACAACCATCCGCAATATTTCGGAGCTGTAGTGTTCTGCTTGAGCAGGAAAGACAATCAGGCCATCCACTCCGTAATCAAGCAGTTCCTTCACGATTCTTTCTTCCCTTTTTGGATCTCCTAAAGAGCACTTCAATATAAACAAACATCTTTCGTCGGCAGCTCTTTCGATTGCAGCAATCAAACCGCTTCCAAAACTGTCATCAAACGTGGTGACAATTAAACCGAATAATGGCTTATCCGTCCGCCGCCCGCCTTCCGATGTCGACTCGGATACAAAAGTCCCTTTTCCGCGCTGTCGATATACATACCCTTCATTCATCAACTTTTCCAAAGCCTTTTTGCTGGTGATCCGACTTACTTGAAAAGAGTCCGATAATTCTTTTTCCGAAGGCACCCGGTCTCCCGGTTTATATTTGGCAGCGATGATTTCCTGCTTTAACGACTCGTAAACCTGTTCATATAAAGACTTCATGTGGTCACCTCTGGGTATTAAGACCTTTAACATAATGATATACCATTTAAAACAAAAGGGCTAATCATCAGTCGCAGTGTTTTCCATTATTGGTGAATTCAGTAAGTCGCCCGTGCAAGAATCCCCCGCCCTACTACTTGCCAGTGGCGGGGGAAAAAGGAGACGTACAGCTTTTTTTCTATTTTAAATCCACTAGAAAGGTTTTGATTTCATAAGGCTTGATATCAAAGCGGAACGGTTCCTCCCTTTCTAAAGAAGATGGATTTCGTTCCATCAGGTCAGTTTCTTGCCAGGATACTATCTCATAATCGCTGACGACCTCGATTGTTCCCCTTGCTCCCGTATATTCATGAAGACGGACAACAATCCGGTCATCATCTTCCGCTTTTTTCACTGCGTCTACCATTACATGTTCACTATCCAGCCGGAACAACGATCGGGAGTCCGCCACTCCTGATTGGACAGTCAGTGGATTGTTTAACGCCCATGCCTGCTGCACAGTACCAGCTTCGCGCCAGTCTCCGTTATGCGGCAACAATGAATAAGTAAAATGATGCTCCCCCTGATCTTGCTCTATATCAGGGTTCATGGAACTTTTCAACAAAGTGAGCCTCATCACATTGTCTTTGATGTCATGTCCATACTTACAGTCATTCAACAGGCTTACACCATAGCCAGTCTCCGACAGATCGACCCACTGATGTCCCACCGACTCGAACCGGGCATAATCCCAACTCGTGTTCCAATGCGTCGGACGTTTCACATTGCCATATTGGATGTCATAGGTAGCTTCCGTGGAACGGACATCGACCGGAAAGGCCGCCTTCAGAAGCTGCTCCCGTTCGTGCCAGTCGACATCTGTTGCAAAATCGATGCGCGGGTTGTTTGCATAAACCATCATTTTCTGTTCAACAGTGGAGTCGCCGTAAGTCCATGCAAACCGGACAACTGCACGAACCGGCCCGTTTTCGATGACCTCACAACTGGACAGCTGATCAATTTCCCTCATCTTTTGCTGGTAATACAAGTCGATGTCCCAAGCGTCAAAACGCATCGGTTTGTCTTCAAATACTTGCAGGACATTGGCCCGTTCATCTGCAGCCAGCACCTGGCGATCGTACCGTTTATCAAAAATTCCGGTAAGCTGTCCGGCTTCGTTCCAGGAGATCCGATAGTACGGTGTTTCGATTCCATGCTCGCCAGATTGGAAAATAGACCGACCTTGAGCTGTACCTTTTTCACAGTGAATAGTACTCGTGCCAAGGGAAGGAATATTCTTCGCTTCTACCAGCCACTTTCCATCAGCAGTTGGTTGGGATTCCAGCACCTCCCCATGGTGGTTTTTCCATTCCAAGCCATCGCCGTCATATTCCACGACAACGACCTCATCACGTGAAAAGGAAGCACTGTTGAAAATGGTGAAGGTGTCTACTTCCGGATCGACCAATGTATTGGCGGCATCTGCCCAAGCCCTGTTTGCCAATTGTTCCGCTTCTTCATACTCCAGTTTGCTGTCTTCGTAAACCTCGCGGATCGAAGAACCAGGAATTATATCATGGAACTGATTACGCAATACCGTTTTCCAGCTTCCTGTCAGCGACTCAGCCGGATAACCCGACCAATTTTGAAGACGCAGGCTTTTAAGCGTGTTCAACCATTCCGTTTCCCTCAGCAGCAGTTCCATTTTGCGGTTCATCCGCTTATTGTATGCTTGGCTTGTGTACGTGCCCCGGTGATACTCCAGATACAACTCGCCATCCCAGGTGTGGACGTATTGGTCGGTCCCGTCGATGGTTTTGTGAAGACGCCGGAAGTATTCGTCGGCTCTCCCGGTTTTCACTTCCGGAAGACCCGGCATTTTATCCAGTCGCCTGCGCATCTCCAGCATTTCCCGATTGACGCCTCCTCCTCCGTCTCCATAACCATACGACAAAATCAGCTCCTGGTTGATATCTTTATCCCGGTAGGCTTCCCAGATGCCTTTCACCGTCCTCGGAGTGATTTTCCCATTATACGTATAGAACCAGCGGTTATCTTCGGGGGTGGTGATAAAATGTGTCAGGATTTCCGTTCCGTCTATGCCGCGCCATTTAAAAGTATCATGCGGCATTTGGTTGTACTGACTCCAGCTTATTTTCGTAGTCATGAAGGTCTTGATTCCCGACTTGGTCAAAATTTGCGGCAATGCCCAGCTATATCCGAACACATCGGGCAGCCATAAGTATTCACATTCCTTGCCGAATTGTTCCCGGAAAAAGCGGGTACCCAGCAACAGCTGGCGTACGAGCGATTCACCGGAGGTCAAGTTGCAGTCCGCTTCCAGCCACATGCCGCCCTCCGGCTCCCAGCGCCCTTCCTCGACCCGTGTTTTTATTTGTTGATAAATTTCCGGGTAATCTTCCCGGATATAATCGTATAATTGCGGCTGGGTTTGCAAAAATACATAGTCCGGATACTGCTCCATCAAGCGGAGTACGGTCGAAAAAGAACGTGCCGCTTTTTCCCGCGTATGTTTCAGCCGCCATAACCAGGCGACATCGATGTGGGTATGCCCGATCGCACGGACAGTCACCGGATAATGGTTCGGAATCGCCTCGACTGCCTTATTCAATTGTTCCTGTGCCTGATAAGCCGTTTCATAAAACGACTCGCTTCCCGGTTGAGACCAGTCCACAAGCAGGAATGCCGAATCCAATGCTTTTAGGAGCGCAACCCTTTCCGGTTGATTTTCATCTAAGTACTTTACCGTTTCAATGGCCGCTGTGGCCGTATAGTACAAATCATCCACCCGCTCATCCAACAAAGCGAAAAACGCCGTCTTCAACTGGTGTTCCTGAATGGTCCGCTTGCCGCCCCCTTCCAAACCGGACCAAAGCCGGAAACATAAATCGACCTTTCCGCCGGCAACAGATGGGGCGAAAAACACCTCCTGATGGTTCATGTCCACCCCTTGATAAGGGGAACCGTCTACGTAAAGCAATGACTCAAAACCGGAATTATGTCCTCCCCCGGTTTTACCGAAATCAAACACACCGACAATTTTCTGTTCCCGCCACTGACTTGGTATTTCCACTTTCGTTTTAAGCCATAAGTATTTATCGCGGCCCTGCCAGCGGTCGTGCAGTTTCATTTCCTGCCAATCCCCCTGAGCAGGCGGGCGTTCACCGACTCCCCCCTCCGGATCGAGTAACGCTTCAAATGAATGAATCGGCTGAAGATCGCGATATCGATAAGAATCTAACTCCTGAATCCGTCTTTCCAGCTTTTCGATTGTCCAAAACATTGCATACACTCCTTTTTGAAAAAATTATCCTTTTGTAGCACCGCCCAAGCTGAAGCCTTGAGACATAAAGCGCTGCGAAAACAAGTACAATATTACCGCCGGCAGTGTATAGATGATGGAAAAAGCCGCAAGCTTTCCATATTCCACCATGCCATAAGTGCCGAAAAATTGATAGATGGTGACAGAGGCCGGGAACTTATCCGGCGTCTGAATCAAAATGTATGGGACAAAGAAATTGCCCCAGCTCATGGAAAATGTAAAAATCGCAACGGTGCATATCCCCGGAATCATCAAAGGCGCCACCACCCGTCTGACCCCTTTCCATATCGATGCCCCGTCTACCCATGCGGATTCTTCCAACTCCGGCGGGACCGCATCCATGAAATTTTTCAGCATCCAGATTCCATACGGCAGACCGGAGGCCGTCAAAAACAGCATGGTCCCCACCAGGGAATCCTGCAGGTTCAAGAAAATGAACAACTGATAGACCGGTACCATGACCGCTGTGATCGGAAGCGAAGTCATAAACAGAATAGAATACATAAATGGTTTCTTGTATTTCTGCGTGTATCTGGAAAGCGGATAGGCCGCAATGACACCGACAATGACGACCAGAAGCGCCTGGCCACAGGATAAGAACAACCCGATAATGAATGAACGGATCGTTGCCGGCTCGGATAAAATGTCCGTGAAATTGGCAAGCGTGAACGAGTCCGGTATCGTAAGCGCCTGCTGGGCATTGGCATCAAACGAGGCAAACAGCACCCATAAAAGCGGAAGTAAAAAGCAAATGCCGATGATGGATAAAATGACATAAGGGATCGTTCTCTCCCATTTAAAACGATTCACATTGCTCCCTCCCCATTATATTTTCACTTTCATAGACCGGATGTAGAACAAGCTGGCAATGATGCCGATAATCAACAGCACCAAGGAAATCGCCGTTCCATAGCCTAATTGATAATTGACGAAAGCCTGGTTATACATGAAGATAGGCAGTGTCTGCGTCGACGTGCCCGGTCCTCCGCCTGTCATGGTGAAAATCAAGGTGAAAACACCAAGAGTTTGCAAGGTGACCAGGATCATATTCGTGACGATCGACCCCTTGACCATGGGCAAAATAATGCGAATCAAAACCTGAAACCGGGAAGCACCGTCGATGGTTGCGGCCTCCTCGATCGTTTTCGGCACATCGTCGAGCGACGCCTGGAAAACCATCATGGAAAACGCAGTCCCATGCCATATGTTGGCGATACACACACTGATCATCGGGAACGTGTACAGCCAGGTGACGGATTCCAATCCGATGGCATTGAGAATCATGTTTAACGTCCCGTTGTCATTCAAAAACGCCACCCAGCAAAAAGCAACGACAATCTCCGGTGTCACCCATCCGGCAATCACGATGATGCCGATCAGTCTGCGAAAGGTTGGGTTTTTTTCTTTCATCAATATCGCCAACAGGAAGCCCAAAATCTGCTGGCCGACGATTGCGGAAAGAAACAGGAAGACGATGGTTTTCATGACACTGATGCGAAAAGTAGGATCTTCGAACATGGAAACGAAATTTTGAAATCCGACAAATTCAATGTTCTGTGCCTGTGTTCCCGTCAATGCCAGGTTGGTAAAAGAAAAGTAGAACGTCAGCAGGATAGGTCCGATGAAAAAGACCAGCAACAATAGCCAGGAAGGAAGCAGGAACAAAACCGAACGCCAAGCGGTTGGATCCTTCTTCTTTTTGCCGGTTGCAGAAGAGCCGATTTGGTTCCGCTGGGTTTGAACATCTGCACGCACGTGAACACCTCTTTCCCTGGGAATGTGAATGCGGAGCTCCCTGCCGCAGCCTGCCGGCAGGGAGCAGAATCAGCTATTTGGTTGTAACCAAGTCTTCCCCGACAATTTCCGTTACTTCTTGTTTGTATTGCTCCGCCGCTTCTTCCGGCGTTATTTTATCGGAGACGACATTTTCGACAAGCGTTTGGATCACCGTGGAGACATTCGGATATTTGTCTACAGCCGGTCGGAAGTGGGTGTTCTCCAGGAAGGAGGATGCTTCCTCGAACATTTCCATCTCCAAATATTCCGGTTCCTGTGCCACGTCTTCACGGGGGGTCAGATTCCCGTCTTTCAGCTGTAGCTTCAGGTTGTTTTCTTTGGTGGAAGCGAGTTTGATGAACTCCCATGCGAGGTCTTTGCTGTCTGACTTGGCGGGAATCGAAAGTGCCCATCCACCGGACATCGAAGTCGTCCCCGGAGCTTCCCCATTCTGGGTAGGCATTGCCGCGAATCCGAGCGTATCGAAAGCTTCCGGCCACGGAGCAGCTCCATCCTCATGCCAGTTTCCGGTCTGCCAGATACCGTCCAGGCCGATCGCCAGCTTCCCTTGCGGCATCAATTGTTGATAAGCGACCGTACCACCTTGGCCGTTCAATACCTGAGAAAGCTCCGGTCCTAAGCCCTGTTCATAAACCGTATCGATGAATTTGAATGAATCCAGTAACCCGTCGCTTTCAACGATCCATTTCTGGCTTTCAGAATCATATAATGGATCGTCCGTTCCATAAAGCAGCATTTGGAATGTTTGCATCGAAGTCGCTTCTCCGGTTGCTTTTCCTGAATTCATCCAAAGCGGCACTACATCATCCGCCAGATTCTCTTTTACCGCAGTGGCAGCGGCAAGGATGTCATCCCAGGTTTTCGGTTCCCATGGCACTTCCACACCTGCTTCCTTTAGCAGTTCTTTGTTATACCAAAGACCGCGCGAATCGGTGTTATATGGTACGCCGTAAACTTTGCCATCCTGCGCGATGACGCCATTTTTCACGTTTTCGGTGATGCTGTCCCACTCATCCCAGCCTTCAATCCGTTCATCCAAAGGCTCTAAGTATCCAGCGCTTGCATCGGAGTTGACCATGAAGGTGTCCTCTGTGACAATGTCGGGGGCAGTATTTTCGGATTGCAGAAGCAGAGACACCTTGGCAAAATAGTCCCCTTCATTCACTTCCAAAGGCGCCAGTTTTACATTGACATCCGGATGTTCTTCCTCGAATTGCGGAATCACTTCCTGATTGAGCCAGTCCGTCAAACCTTTATTGGTTCCGCCGCCAGACCTGTACGTTATACTGATTTCTTTATCAGCACTACCGCCGTCTGTTTCAGAAGCAGATCCATCAGAACAAGCAGCAGCCATCAAACAAAACACCATCGCCATCATAAAGCCAATCATTTTTCTCCAAGAAAAAAACCTCATTGTCGATCGCTCCTTTTTATCAGAAATATCTTCCCAATCTA
This sequence comes from Sediminibacillus terrae, assembly GCF_009602435.1. GTDB lineage: Bacteria > Bacillota > Bacilli > Bacillales > Amphibacillaceae > Sediminibacillus > Sediminibacillus terrae. The sequence goes on along the minus strand of NZ_VZDQ01000004.1, from coordinate 64,382 downwards.
GGTAAGCGCTTACAATCCAGGTGAAAAAAGAAAGCTCTAGCTGCAAAAGTCTGTCTCCCGTTCGGATTCGGGCCACCGTCCTCCCTTCCAGATGCTAAGTTGGTATATACATACCTTACTTGATATATTTATATAGGTCAATATAATATTTATGAATTATTTGAATATTCTTTTTTAAAAAAGCCCAATCCTGCAAATCTCCTCTTCAAAGTGCAACTTTTCTACCGAGATTGATAATCGTATCCAAGGATGATTCCTACAGAACCCCTTCCCAAAAGCGCCCTTTCGTCACAGGAATCTTGAGCCAGTTACAGCTAAGATGGACGTACCGCGGAATAAACGATAAAGGCGCCTTTAGGAAACGAGGGCAAGTTGAACAAGATTCGCAATTTTGAAGATGTTTTAGCAGATTACGAGAAAATGATTTTTTACCTGTTGAATAAATGGAATATCCGTGATCCAGAAAAAGAATTCTATCAGGAAGCTACCATCGCGTTATGGAAGGCGTACGAATCCTATGATCCGGCGCGCGGTAAATTCTCCACTTATGCTTATTTTCGGATGGAAAAAGCATTGCTTAGCGTCATCCGCAAACAAACGCGTCAGCAGGAAAAACAAGAAAAATTCATAAAAATGGAAAAGGCCAATCCCGATCGAGTGGTCGTCTTCTTGCAGGAAGGAATCGATCCCTACTTACTTGCACGGCTGGAAGGAGTACTCACCGAAAAACAAATGACATGGTTCCAGTTATACGTCCTCGAGGATTTATCAGTCAAAGCCATTGCCCGGAAGGAACGGGTCACAACAGCCGCCGTGAAAAATTGGGCAAGAGCCGCCAAACCGAAAATCAGACGGGTGCTGCGTTCGGAGGATTGATCTTCATCTCGGGAGGAGGAGGAGTGATCCTCTTCTCCCGAGTTGATCCTCTTTGCCCCGGATTCGCTCTTCTTCCGGGCATAGTTGATCTTCTTTCACTGATTGTTGATCTTCTTCTCCCGAGTTGATCCTCTTTGCCCCAGATTCGCTCTTCTTCCGGTCATAGTTGATCTTCTTTCACTGATTGTTGATCTTCTTCTCCCGGGTTGATCCTCTTTGCCCCGGATTCGCTCTTCTTCCGGTCATAGTTGATCTTCTTTCCGAACGAGTTGATCTTCTTCTCCCGGGTTGATCCTCTTTGCCCCGGATTCGCTCTTCTTCCGGTCATAGTTGATCTTCTTTCCGAACGAGTTGATCTTCTTCTCCCGAATTGATCCTCTTTGCCCTGGATTCGCTCTTCTTCCGGTCAAAGCTGATCTTCTTTCCGACTAAGTTGATCTTCTTCTTCCGAGTTGATCCTCTTTGCCCCGGATTCGCTCTTCTTCCGGTCATAGTTGATCTTCTTCCACAAAATAACACACCATTCCCCAAAAAAATCCGGGCAGCAAATGCCGCCCGGATTTCCTCTATCCAAGATATTACTGTATTGCATAATAAAAAGCTATTAATGAAACAACGTTTATCAGGAAATTTTTTACTGGTCTCGGTACTTGTATAGGGACTATTTCCAGTAAAACTCCTACTATTATCCCTGCTAAAAATACTGTTCCTAACAGTTTCGCTAACTGTAATGCCATTCCCTTCATTTGAGATTGCATCGCGTCTTTTGCTGTTCCAGAGAATATATCCACCATCCACCCCTAGATTATATCGGAGATAGAGAAAGAGAATTAAATCTTCCTACCACTCAAACTCCCACTCATCCCGCAAAATCAGGTATAAGACCAGGAGGATGTTCTCCAATTCTCTTATATCTTTTTTATTTTTATCAATGCCGATTTTAGGCAGCAATGCGGCGGTCATTTGCTGGGTCAGCTGATATCGTTCCTCTATCGGAAGCTGGTGGAAGCGTGCGGCATAGATTTTCAGCAAATCCCATTCTTTTTTTCCGAGGGAACGGATTGTCCACTCATCCAGATTCAAATCGTTTTTGCTAAGTCCCCTGCTTTCGACTTCTTTTTCGATGTTTTTGGCCTGTTTTTTATTTTTCCCTTTCCTTTCATGCACGACAATCGTGCCGGCCACGATATCGCCGAGCCGCTTATGGCGCGGATGGAAAAATACCAGAAGCATGCCGAGCAAGTAGCTGGCTGGCAGCATATCGACAATGCGCATTAAATTGCGAATCAGGCTGGATAGCCAGGTAATGCTGTGTCCGTTGTCCTGGACGACTCTAATCCCCATCAACCTTTTGCCGATTGTTTTTCCACCAAAGAAAAATTCCGCCACGAAAAAGTAGCCCCAGTTCAATAAAAAGACGACAATGACTGCAATAGCCAGCGGCATGGTCGAACCTGTCACGCTCGCAATATTGCCGATATTGGCATAATCGAGTAAGAACACCAACAGAATGATGAGCAAATTTACCACCGTCAATATCAACTGATCGATGATCAAAGCAGCGGCCCGACTTCCCAAACCTGCTGTCGTAAACTGCAGGGAGACGTACTCCGGTGTTTTAATGTTTACCTGTTCTTGATTGTTGATAAGGACCTCCCCCTTTCTACAAAAAAATAAGCGATGGACGGTTTCTATTTATTTACAAGATTATTATAATAGAAACAAAGACTGCGGTCGATTGGACCGTCAATCAGAGGTGAACCCATGCAAGTAAAACAATTCGTCAAACAACACCGTGAAGAATGGAAGCAACTGGAGGATCTAGGTACCAGGCTCCATAAGCGGAAACAAACCAACGGATCGGATATCGACCAATTTCACCAGCTCTATCAAAAAGCAGCCCAGCACTTATCCTACAGCCAGACCTACTTCCCATCCGACGAGGTTACTGCTTACTTGAACGGGCTTGTGTCAAAATCGCATAACATCCTTTATAAAGACCAAACCTCCAGCGGCAAACAGATCCGGCAATTTTTCACTACCACGTTTGTCGGGCTTCTCCTCGAGCAGTGGAAAGCCGTCGTGGTCGCCATGCTCCTGTTCCTGCTCGGTGCTTTGGCCAGTTTTCTTGCTGTGGCTGACGATCCCATGCATTTGTACGCCATCCTCCCGGCAGACATGGTGCAAGGTGTCGAGCCCGAACAATTGGGCGAAGGAAGCAATTCCGTGGATTCGTCTTATATGTCGGCGACCATCATGACCAACAACATCCAGGTGGCCATCCTGGCTTTTGCCGGAGGGGTCACGTTCGGGCTGTTGACCGTTTATTTACTCGTATACAACGGCTTTATCGTCGGTGCCTTGGCTGCCCTGTTCTGGCACTACGGAAAATCCTATGAATTCTGGGCGTTTATCGTTCCGCACGGTATCGTTGAACTGACCGCCATTTTTATAGCCGGGGGCGCGGGCTTGCTGATGGGGTATAAGTTGTTCGTCCCAGGCAACTTTTCCCGCGGCTGGCAGTTGAAGCAGCAGGCAAAACGCTCGGTGATGCTGATGCTCGGAACGGTACCGCTGTTCATCATTGCCGGCATCATCGAAGGCTTTATCACGCCTGCCGCCCTCCCCTTGGAAGCCAAGTATGCTGTGGCCGGAATTACCATCGTTGGATTGGCCGCCTATATAGTCATCGGCAAATTGCTGATGAAGCGGCAGCCGGAGGCTATAGCAATCCTCGATTGATCACGTCCATGTATTGAGAAACAGCGGAGGCCGCCAGTCGGTCTTCCTCCGTTTCCACAAGGGAAAGGCCTTGCCTTTCCCATTTTGTTTTTTGCTGTTTTGTATATAAAAGCTGTTTCTGTGCAATGCTTTTCACCATCGCATGCCGTACATCGTCAGATGACTGTTTCGCTCTTTCCCGCATGGTTTCATCCTCGACGCCGACCATGAAAAACAGATGGCGCTGACGCAGCCGTTTCAAATACACCAACCCACTCTCTTCCTGTAAAAAGGCAGTGACATCTGAAAACAGCAAAATCATGCTGCGTTTCTTCTGGGCCGTCTGTAAGTACTGTAAAACCGCTGCGTAATTCGACTCACTGGCTTCCACCTGCAAGTTGTAAATAGCATGCAGGATCGTTTGCAAATGGGCCATCCCTTTCTCAGGCGGCACATACACCTGAATATCCTTGGAAAATCCGACAACAGATACATGGTCTCCGTTTTGCAAGGCAGCGGCGGCGACTGTCATCGCAGCTTCCAATGCTTTTTCCAGACGGTTTCCCGTTTTAAGCTCCGCCCCCATCATCCTGCCGCAATCGATCAAAATCGCGACATACTTGCCGTGCTCCGGTTCGTACTCATTGGTCATGACTTCTTGCAGCTTAGCGGTTTGACGCCAATTAATCATTCTCGGATCATCTCCGACGACATAACTTCTGATTTTATCAAATTCACCCTGTCCACGCTGCCGCTTGCGGATGGTCATCCCTTCATACAGCAAAAATTGCTGCGCACCTTCTAAATATTGTTTCGTGGCAGTCAGATCCGGGATGACACGGACTGTATCCGCCAGCGCCGGAGTGACTTGTTTTTCCCACAGCCCCAGCGTTCCTGTATACCGGACGTATAATTGATCGATCAGGTACTTTCCCCGCTCAGTGGCTTTCGTCGAATAGTCGACATGGACAGTGCTTTCCCCTTCTATCCGGCCCGTCAAGGGAAACGGCCGCTCGAAAACTGCCGGTATTCGGTCAATCATACGGAAGCCTGCCGATCGTTGCGAACGGTTTTCTACCTGAAGTGTAATCGTGTATCGAATGCCCCGCTCCATTTCCTCCGGTATTTCCCGGCTGAACGACAACTCTCTTTTCCCTGGTGACAGCAATAGATCAAGCAGGCTGACAACCAAGAACAGCACATTGCACACGGCCAGATAAATCCAGGCCATCCCGCCGATTGCCAGCAGCGTCATCGCCAGTGAAAAAATAGCATACAAGCCTAACAGCCGCCTGGTAGGCAAAATTCCTTTATCTCGGAACAGCAACCGACCCAATAAGTTCTTGAATGACCTGGTCAACAGTCGCTCCCTCCAATTCTACGTGCGGGGCTAATTGAATGCGGTGCCGCAGTGCAGGACGGGCCACCATTTTGACATCGTCCGGCGTTACATAGTCTCGATCCGACAAATACGCCCAAGCCCTGGCAGCTTTGCCGATGGAAATCGCCGCCCGCGTACTGGCACCAAAACGGATCGACTCGTTCTCACGTGTCCTTCTGACCAGTTCCATCGTGTAATGCAAAACCTCGTCGCTGATTTTGACTTGCTCGATTTCGCGGCGGATGGCCAAAAAAGTTTCAATATCCAGCAGCGCCTCTGCCTCCTGCCGGGCAGGCCGATCCTCCAAAGCCTGTTTGACAGCCATTTTTTCTTCCTCTAACTCTGGAAAAGCAATGTCCAGCTTGAACAAAAACCGATCCTGCTGCGCTTCCGGCAATGGGTAGGTCCCTTCGTATTCAATCGGATTCTGCGTGGCTACCACGAAAAACACTTCCGGCAGCTGATAGGTCTCGCCCTGGATCGTCACCTGTTTTTCTTCCATTGCTTCCAGTAGCGCAGCCTGGGTCTTGGCCGGCGTACGATTGACTTCATCCGCCAACAGGACATTGGTGAAAATCGGTCCTTTCAGCGTTTGAAAGTTACCATCCTTCATGCTGTATACCATACTGCCGGTAATATCACTCGGCAACAGATCCGGCGTGAATTGGATCCGGTTGAAGTCCCCGCCGACAAGCTTCGCCAGTGTCCGGACCATCTGGGTTTTACCGGTCCCCGGAACACCTTCAATCAACACATGTCCCCCTGCCAGAACGGCCGATAAAAGCAGTTTCAAATTGGTCCTCTGTCCGTATATGTATCGTTCATAGTTTTCCAATAAAGCGGTCAGTTCTGTTCTCATCTATCTTCCACCTCTTCCCTTAATCGATCAATTCGTTTCGACCATAGTAAATATTCCTGTTTGCTGAGATTTTGTTTCCCGACTACTTCTGCCAATCCCTCGACATATTCCCGGATTTCTTCTTCTGGTATATACCTGGCTTTGCTGCTCAGTTTATCTGCCGCCGTTTTCCAATCCCCATTCCAAACAATCCCCCGCCGTTCCAGCAAAAGCTGCTTTACATAGTCGGCTTGCGTGACGAGGGAATCGTGGTAATAACGACCTCGCTGATACCAAGCTGCAACTGCCTGGATTTGCTCGTCGCTGAATCGCACCGATTCTTCCCTCGGAATGTCGATCGGTCCGAACCGTTTGCCGCGGTACCAAAGCCACAGAATCGTGAGTAACAGCGCCTGCAGCGCCAGTACCAAAAGCCACTTCGGATACAGAGTGGTGACGCCTGCTGCATTTTCGCCAGCGTGGACATACTCATCAAACAACAAGCTGCTGCCATCATTGATTGCTGCAGCACTCAACAATTTAGTCAAAAGTGCCGCATGGTCGTTTTCTGTTATCAACCGGTTCATGGTCCAATCGGGGGTTAGGGAAACAACTAGCGCTCCGTCACCGAGTTTTCGCTTCAGCGCCAACGCTCCGGCTTCATCTTCCAGCAATACTTCGTCGGTATCTCGCTCCTGCAACCGAAAAACCGAAGAAACCTCCGCTCGGTATTCCTCTCCGTCCAAATCGTTCAATGTCGTCGTACCTGCAGGATCCAGCATTTGCTGCCTTGTCTGTATATCGAACAGGCCATCCGGGTTGTTCATCCATAACATCAAGGTATTTCCCGCTTTCACGAATTCCCGGTATGCGTCCATTTCCTCTTGATCTGGCATGAAAGACGGTTCTATCATCAGCAGCATGCTGCCGTGTTTTCCCGAAGGCAAGCGTTCGGGAGACGCAGACCAACGCCCCGCCGTCCCCCGCTCATTTTCCAGATATGTGTACATTGCTTTTGTACCGGTAGGTGACGGAGAAGTGGAAAGATACGGCGGGTATTCCTCAGGTTGTTGACCTTGAATCACATAACTGAGCCCGACAAACAACAAGAGAAAAGCCGCCAGCCATAGCCAGGTGTTTCGGTATGATAATTTACGCAAGCTTGCTTCCTCCTTCTCCGCTACCCATTCTTGCCGGCAGGGTGTTCTGTTGAACGCAGCCAGTGCATCGCCTGGCGGCGGTACGCTTCGTACTCTTCTTGTTCTAAATGCCTGTTTCCATAGGTGACTTCTTCGAAAAGCAATGCCAGCTTATAAAATTGCTCCGCTTTTTGCTGATCGCTTTTCTGCAATTCTTCATAATAATCCCAGTTGGTTTTCCAAATTCTCGCCTCCAGCCATTCCCGCTCATGAAAATATAAAAGCAGGGCGAGAAATAAATGGCGGGCGGCTGCAGGGTAAGCAGCTTCTCCCTCAAGTTTCCTAACCTCGGACAGATGACGCCCGTATGACCATTGCCGCTCGTCCATTCCCTGCAAGGGGGCGACATCGCGGAATGCCTGCCGCCGCTTGACCCTGCCGCTCCATAAGACAATGCCGATCACCAGGCCGGCCACCACGACGACAATAATCAACAGCAGGACGGCATCTGCCGCCCCGCTCGATGGAGTGAGGGAATTAAACCAGTCACTAAGATGGTCGGCCACCCATTGTTTCGCTTTTTCCCACCATGCCTGCAGGAAGTTTTTCGACTCTTCCTGGTATGCTTGGTATTCATCCTGCTCGAGGATCTTCTCCAGCTCCCGTTTAGCATTTTCGTTACTTGCCATTCCCTATCACCTGCCTGCTGCCTTCCCAATCACTGCTTGATTGTGGTTATCATCAACGGAACTGCTGTTCATCCTGGTAATCATCGAGCATTTCCTGTAAATCCTCGCCACTGTTGCGTGTCTTGCTATCCAAGAACATCACCGAATAACCGACAGCAAAAATCATCGACGTAATTAGTGAAAATAAATTGACGAGAATGGTAAAAAGGACACTCGCTCCAAGGGCGATGCCAAAGATTGACTCCACGGCTGTATTAACGACAGCCGTAATCAAATACAAAATGAGATACAATCCGAAAAGCTTCCATGTCTGCTTGCGAGTCAAATTCCAACTGCGGGATAAACCCGGCGACTCCTTATCCAGGACAGTGCTTCCAAGGTAGAAACCCCAGCGAGTAGCCAACAACCCCACCCCGAGCATCAGACCAAGCATGAAGACGATGATGAAAATGATTCCGGTGACTGGTTCGATAAAGGCACCGGCCATACCGCCGATAATGATGATGATCAGGGGCACAAAAAACAGTGCAAATAGAATGACCCCGAATAACAGGCTGCTGCCCAAAATCCCTCCGAACCTTGAAAATGCCTGTTTAATCACAGAGCCGACTGTATATGATTCTTCGTTTTTAATATGATTGATGGCGAACAGGATCGCTCCATAAGCCACCGCCGTCAAGATCATGGCGATCAGTCCGACGAATAACGTGCTGATATCCTCCCCTAACGATGTCGTCTCCACATTGCTCTGATCGAAGGTGGCGATCAACTGTTCAAGCCAAGTGTCTCCACTCTCGAATTCCCGGAAAAAGCCACGTCCGGAGAGCAGTTGGACAATCGCCTGCAATAAGAAAACCGGACCGACGATAATCAAAAAAATCATGAAAAATTCCGCAAAGCGGTTTTTACTCAATCGAAAGGTTTGATCAAGAATCTCTCCAAACCCTTTCGGCTTCCTGAATTGTTCGTTCATATTACATTCCTCCAATAAACTCATCTTTCAACATACCTAACGACTATTTTAACATTGATAGGGGGATTAGCGAACAAACATTGTAAATTTTTAGAATTGATTTTACATACCTTTTCAATGATTTGACCATTCATTTCGGATCCAAAAGAGACGCTTTCCGATTGATGTTCAAATGAGCATATGAAACGCATAAATTCCAGAGCGACCAAGGGCGGACGAATATGTGAGCGATACTGATCATAGTCGTTTGGCTAAAATAAGGGGACTACGGGAAAGGACAAATACCCAATAAATCTGCCTGAAACAACGAATTATCGCCTATTCCACCAACTTCCTCTCCCAAATCCACCAATTTTTTCAAAAAAGTTACTATAGGACCTTTATTTTTCCAATTTATAGGAAGATAATAGAAAAAAGGAGGGTGAGCAATGAAGGAAAAGCAAGTATTTAGACAACTGCTAGGAAAACGCTTGAGGCAAAGACGGACAGAACGTAACATGACTCTGCGTGAATTGGGGAACATGGCCGATTTGGATGACAACTATATCGGAAAAATTGAGCGCGGTCAGAAGAATCCTTCTGTCTACATTATTGTAAAGCTTTGTGATCCACTTGATTTGAATCTCCATTTCTTCCTCCATGAGGTCAAAGAAGATATGAATTCGGAGGTTTTCTGAAATTGAATGAAAGCGTATTCAAATTTTATTCTTGCTTCATCTATGGTTCAGCACAAATTTTATTCAAGGAGTGTGTTATAGATGGAAAAAGTACAAAAGGATTACAAAATCAACAAACAGACGATGGCCCTGCTGACGGCATGCCAGTTGGAATATGAAACGATTGTAATGGAACGGAATCGTCAGCTTTACATAAAGAGGCCACCGCTGCAGTTGATCAAAAATGCTTGTCTCAATGCAGGCTCCTCTTATGACGGACGCCGTTCAGCAGTGATCCATCATACCGGTTCGAAGAAAAAGGTGCCGATTCCGGTCAGTCCAGAAAATAACATCTTTGCCTTTCCCACCTGTTCTCCCGATACTATTCCCTGCCACTGGATCTTTTTAGAACACATCTTCGACATCAAGTCCGCCCCGAAGAAAGAAGAAACTGCTGTTCAATCCATCATTGTTTTCCATAACGGCATGCAGCTACGGTTGACGGAATCCAAGCGGGTTTTGGAAAAGCAATTCCAACGTACCATGTTTGCCAACATCAAGCTTTCAAGCCACATGAGTGCTGCACAGGAAATCGTACAGGACCATAGTTTTGATCCGCCGGAGGAGCTATCTCCACCATCCTGAACAGCTGATCGAACAACCACGTTCACTGCTCATAAATATTTATCCATATCGGCGGGCGTCAACAAATCCGTATCCACCGGAGTGTAACCAAGCTGCCGGGCCATCGAGACGATTTGGCCCTTATGGTGGAATTCATGGGTTACCGTATGGGTGAACAACCAGAGGGCGGAAAGACGTTCCTCCTCTTTTTGCCATGGTACAGAGCCGGTTATCTGCAAAGAGTAGTCTTGTTGATAGAAAGTTAAAAACTCATCGACAAGCTGATCTACCAGCCTGAATTGTTTCCGCATTTCCGGGACGTTCGTGATTGTTTCCGGGTCGGCTCTTCTTCTGTCTTTTTTCAGGGCAAAATGGCCGAGCCACGCCTGGTAACAATCCGCAACGTGGACATGCAGCGTCCGGATCGATCCCCAGCCAAAGCCGTTCAATTCCTTTGTATAGTCTTCGGCTTCAAGCTGCTCACAAAATGCAAATGCATTTTCTCTGGTTAACCGGACAAGTTTATACTGTTCCTTCAAAATGGACATAAAAGTTCCTCCTTTAATCGGATTCGACTCGGAATACTCAATAAAATTGTACTGTATCCTCCAGGGCTGTTCCATAACAATTCACAAGCATTTCTGCAAATAGTATATTGGGACTAGGGAGGAAATGCCTGATAATGTTATGCATGGCATGCATTCAGAACGCATTCAACTTATGGGAGAAAGAGGGAATTATGATGAAAAAAGCCTTGATTTTCGGTGGCACCAAGTTTTTCGGAATCCATTTAGTCAACCAGCTGCTCGATAAGGGGTATCATGTGACCATTGCCACCAGAGGGCAAACACCTGATCCGTTCGGAGACTCGGTGCGCCGTGTGGAGGTAGACAGAACCGATAAACAAAGCCTGGCCCGCGCATTCAAGCATGAAACATGGGATGTCATCTATGACCAGATTTGTTTTTCGTCTCAGGATGCGATGACCTCTATGGAAATTTTCAAAGGAAAAACCTATAATTCACTTCGTCTCTGTCTGTTTACGACATGGAGCAGATTACTCCTCCCGTAACAGAAGAAGATTTCGATCCAATGAAAGAAAACCTGATTGTAGCCGGCAGTGACGCGTTCAGTTATCAAGAGGGAAAACAACAAGCCGAAGCTGCTTTTTTCCAGCATGCTCCCTTCCCGGTCACTGCTGTTCGTTTTCCTATAGTGCTTGGCGAAAATGACTATACCGGACGTTTAGCCCTGTACATAAAAAAGATCAAGTATCACCAGGGTGTTTACCTGGATAATCCCCAAGCAGAAATGAATTTCATTTCCGAACAGGAAGCAGGGCATTTTTTAGCGTGGCTTGCCGGCATGCACATTGCAGAACCGATCAATGCCTGTGCCACCGGTGTTGTATCCCTGGAAGGGTTACTGAATCAAATTGCCGAAATTACCGGACAAGGGGTCGTTTACTCGGATAAAGAGTCGGAATCTCCGTACAATATCCCATCCACATGGACAATGAGCAATGAAAAAGCCGAAGGCCATGGATTTGCTTTTTCCAATCTGCAAGACTGGCTGCCAAAGCTGATCGAGAAATTGGCAGTACAGGTTTAACCGCCAAAAAAGCCCGACATTTCCCATGGAAAGTCGGGCTTTTTTGATGCGCATGATGTGTGCAAGCATGCGCCTTTTCATCCGCTCACCTGGCGTTTTGCCTTATGTGGACTAGCAAGCCGGCGTTTACCTTCTCGTTAAAACGGAAATACCAATTAATAACGTCCTACCGAATGAAACCTAGACAGAGAAGGAGTTACCGCCATGGACAGCATTCACCCATCCAGACCGAGTGCCGACCGCCAGGACACACACTTGGAGACGGAGCTGGAGGAACAGGATACAGACAATCCCCAAGCAGATATCACATTGGGACTGGTTCCTTCTCCCGATTTACCAGAGTCTATCGCTAACAAGCTGGCGGCAAGTTTGCCAGATTATCTAAGCCGCTATGTGGATGACCAGGTCACCTGGGAAGTGAAAACAGTCACCGATCCGCTGACTGGCGCCACAGCTGATTCGGATGAACTTTTAGAGGAAACATCCCGTTCCAGAGAACGCTTTGGATGGGATTATGCCATTAGTATCACGGACTTGCCCATCTTCCTGGATAAACGGCTGATTGTAGCCGAAGCCAGCCAAAATCGATGCAGCGCCTGGTTATCCCAGCCCGCGCTCGGTGCAGCGCCCATCCTTCACCGTGTAGAAGAAAGCATTTTACAATTAACCAATGAGATGTATTATGGCAGTTCTAATGAAGCCCGGGAAAAGCAACAGGAAAAATTCAGACGAAACCATAAAGACAACAAAAAGCTGAAAATCAAAAATGCAAAAGATCTTTACGGGAAAAGACTGTTTGAACGATTGTCTCCGATCCGCAGAACCACGCCGGATGCCGACTATGATGTCGATGTCCGCTACACAGTCGAGTCGAAAATATACGGAGGCTGGCGCATGTTGACCGGCATGGTCCGAGCCAACCGGCCTTATACCATTTTCCCGGCCTTCAAACAGGTTATTGCCGCAGCCTTCACATCCGGTGCCTATGGCCTGATTTTCCCGACACTATGGCAGTTAAGTAACGCATTGGAAGGTTTCCGGTTAGTACTACTAATGTTGACCTCCATCACCCTGCTCTCCGTATGGATCGTCGTTGTCCATGGTTTATGGGAGAACACCGTTGATGCTAATTCACCTTATATTGCCAGACTGTATAATGTAGCAACAGTATTCACATTGATGGTCGCTGTTATCATGTATTACGTGGCACTATTTCTGTTGTTCTTTCTGGCTGTGGTCATCTTTGTTCCGGCCGATATCCTTGAATCCCAAATAAATGATGAAGTGGACTTCTCCAATTACATTACGCTGGCCTGGCTGGCATGTTCTGTCGGTACCTTTGTCGGGGCATTGGGAGCCGCACTGGAAAGCGAAGATACGGTGTTGAACACCACCTACGGTTATCGACAACGACGCCGTTATGAAGAAAGCCGGGATGATGATAATAATGAATGAAGAGACCGTTCTCTATGAAAGGAGAACGGTTTTTTATCGGTGATCATGAAAGAGACAGGATTTGTATAAAGATGAAGTCTGACAAAAACAAAGCTTTCTCGAACTCTATGGTTATCTTATACCCAAGCTTTAATTGTTTGAATATTCTGGTTTTATAGCTATAATAAATGTATCCCCTTCTGAGAGGCTGGTTGGATGATAAAACGTACCCCAGAAACGTTATTTGAAGAAATAGCCCAGGATAATGAGGTTTTGCAATTATTCCGTAATCATTCCTTGCGTGTCATGTACTTATCCACCTTATTGGCCAAAAAAGCAGGCTGTTATGATGATGATTTACGGATCGCCGCCTTTTTACACGACATCGGAAAAATTGGAGTTGCAAAAGAAATTTTGTTGAAACCGGATAAATTAACTCCTATGGAAAAGACGATAATTGAAAGCCATGCCCATATAGGAAATGTCATTGTACGAAAAGAATTAGGAAAATGGAGAGCTGCCAGATTTATCAGAGATCACCATGAGGACTGGAATGGAACAGGGTACCCCCGTGGGCTGATAGGTGAAGAAATTTCTATCCAGGGTAGAATAATAAGAATTTGCGACACATTTGATACCATGACCTATGATAGAAGAGATTACAGAAAGCAAAACATGTCTCATCAAGATGCTTTTGACGAATTGCGCCGATGCTCTTGGTCGCAGTTTGATGGGAATTTGGTGGAAGAATTTGTTTCTATGTTGAAGGAGCTGGAACTCCCTCCAAACTGGTATGATACGTTCCATTATCCTTTTTTCGAGAAATTATTTTCGAAAGTCCAAAAACCGACAGACATTTTATAGCAGTTTTTATAATCCGGAAACATCCACCCAAAAACAGGTCCGCTTGCTCATATCCTCCAGAAAAAATCACGCGGGATTTTCCCCTGTAACATTCTTTAAAGAAAAAACGCTATTCATCTATTGTTTCTATCAGGTATAATAATAACGTTCAGACAGCAATTCCATCATCCTGCAGGAAGCTATACCTGCAGGATGTTTTTACGAAACGACTTTTTGAAATGACTATTCATTCAGGTTAAGAGGTGTTCTACATAAATGGAAAATATCGTTCTAGTTAGTATTGTCATTATCCTAGGAATCGGCATTTTCTCCCAATGGCTGGCCTGGCGCATTCAATGGCCATCGATCGTGATCATGTCGATTGCCGGATTGCTGCTCGGTCCGATTTTCGGCCTGTTCAATCCACAGGAAGCATTAGGCAATCTGTACAGCCCTTTAATTTCTTTGGCTGTCGCCATCGTGTTGTTTGAAGGAAGCTCCAGTCTCGATATCCGGGAAATCAGGGGGATTTCCAAGTCTGTCTTCCGCATCGTGACATTCGGCGCATTCATTGCCTGGATCGCCGGCTCGCTCGCTGCCCATTTCATTGCCGGCCTCAGCTATGAGGTCTCGTTTATTATCGGCGGCTTGTTTGTCGTGACAGGTCCCACTGTCATCATCCCTTTGCTGCGGAATGCCAAATTGGCTCCACGTATTGCTGCTGCGCTCAAATGGGAAGGAATTATTGTCGATCCATTCGGCCCGTTGCTGGCACTGTTTGCTTATGAGGTCATCAAAGTTTTGACCATCGATTCGCTGCAATTCGACTATTTGTTAAAATTTTTCTTCAGTGCGCTGATTGCAGTTGTGTTCGGCTATGCAATCGGCATGGCCGTCAGTATCATGATCAGCAAAGGGATCTTCCCGGAATACTTGAAATCGCCGATTATGCTGGCTTTTGTTTTGATCTGCTTCACGGCAGCCGAAGTGATCATGCATGAAACCGGGATGCTGGCGGTGACAGTGATGGGATTGACGCTCGCCCGGACGAAACGGTATGTCTCTTCCATCGGCAATATCAGTCACTTCGTCGAAAACATTTCGGTCATGCTCACATCAACGATTTTCATTTTGCTGACCGCTTCCCTCTCCCGGGAAACAATAGCCGAGATTTTCACGCTTCCAATAATCGGATTTGTCGTCGTGATGCTGTTCCTTGTCCGTCCCTTATCGATTTGGCTATCGACAATCGGGACCGAATTGACGCTAGCAGAAAAAGGACTGATCGGCTGGGTGGCTCCACGAGGGGTAGTCGCTCTGACGGTTTCGGGGTATTTTTCGGCATTGTTGATGGAAGAAGGGCATCAGGGAGCTTCCCTGTTGACCACGTTAACGTTCGCTCTTGTCTTTATCACCGTGTGTGCCCACGGATTCACGCTAAGACCGTTAGCCAAAGCACTGGGACTGGCCAACGACGCAGCCCCGGGCATTCTCATCGTCGGTGCCAGCAGCTTTTCAATCGCTTTGGCTGAATACCTGCGGAAATTCGATATTCCCGTGTTGATCAGTGATTCCTCTGCTGGGCGGCTTCAAGGCGCCGTTTCTAAAGATATCCCCGTTCATCACGGACAGATTCTTGCAGAGCACACGCAATACGACGTGGATTTGACACCTTATGAAACCATCCTGGCGATGACTGGCGACAGTTCTTATAACGCACTGGTCATCCAGTCGTATGCACCGGAATTCGGTTACAACAACACCTTTTCGTTGCCAAGCAGGAACAATTCCGACGATGAAGAACAGGTGGACAAGTCACACCGTACCCATCTGTTATTTTCCGAAGATGCTATTTTCACCGAGCTAAACCGGAAAATCAATACAACTTATTCATTGCAAACAATCTTCATTAAAGAAAAAAACAAAGTTACGAGGGAAAACCTGCCGGCCGATGTAGTACCGCTCTTCATCAAAAAGGAGAAGGACGGCGTCGAGCTGATCAGCCTGCGAAAAAAGTTCATGCTGGAAGAAGGCGATCAGCTGGTGGTGTTGAAGGCGACAGAAGGAAAGTAAATAATTGAGAATGTAACAGCAGAAGTGAACGCACTTCTGTCTTTTTTATGGTCTTTATGACCATGAGCATTTGACATTTTGTTTAATTTATTTAAAATAAATTATATAAATTGATTTTATTGTATAAATTGAATTAAAAGGAGGCGAAGGAATGACAGAGGAAATGCAACAATTGGAGGATGCCCGTGATGTGATGATCAGTGCTATCGCTCAAACAATGGTCATTTATGGTGTAACCCCTTCTGTAGGCCGAATCTATGGGTTGTTATATTTTTCAGATCAGCCCTTGACCCTAGACGAAATCAAAGACCAGGTAGCCATGAGCAAAGCAAGTGTCAGTAACGGCATTAAAGATTTATTGGAAACCGAAATGGTGACAAAGGTATGGAAGAAAGGTAACCGGAAAGATCATTACATTGCTGAAAAAGATTTTCTGAAGAATTTCCTAACTTTCTTTGTCAAAATGCTGCGGATGGAGCGAAGCCTAATCAGTAAAGCAATCGAACAAACTGAGCCAACCTTCTCTCGCATAGCTGATAAAGGCAGTCAAAATGAGATTAAGGACATGGCGGCAAAAGACTTAAACTTGATTACTGATTCTAAGCAATATTTAGATTGGGTGATGCGTCTAGCCAACGCCATGGAATCTGGAGAAATATTCAACTACTTTCCCAAAAGCAACTAATAGACAAAGGAGTTTTTATTATGAGCATCGAAGAATCAGCTCTCGTTCTAATCGACCTACAAAAAGAAGGAAACTTCGGTTTGGAAAGGATGGACAAAGCAATCCGCAATACACAGGAAGTAATCCAAGCTTGCCGCGAAAATGGCATTCCGATTATTTATACTAGGCAAATCAATCGTGCCGATGGAATTGGGCTCTCAAGACAGGAACCGCTTAAGGAGGATGGCACTCCCTTCTTCTATGCATCCAACACGGAAAACATTGAGATTGTGGAGGAAGTAAAACCCCTCGAGACCGATATAGTTATCGATAAACACCGATGGAGTGCCTTTTTTGATACAAATCTAGATATAATTTTGAGAAGTATGGGAGTCAAAAACCTCATCGTTGGAGGAGTAGTGACAGATGGCTGCCTACTGACTTCTGTTTTCGATGCCTATTTCCGTGACTATAATGTTCACTTGGTCAAGGATATGTGCGCTGCGTCAAATGAAGGAGCACACATGGCCTCCTTAATGATTATGGCCAACTGGGTATATAACCTGAAAGTCTATAACACACCAAAAATTATCCAACAAATCAACGGAGATGGCGTTAATTGTTGGGAATCAAACGAGGTGGATTCTTTGCAGTTCACACCGGAAAATATGAGACAGCAATTTGCCAAACTACCACAAGATAAAGGAGAATAAATTTTATGAAAAAACTAGTCATAATCGCAATATTAGTTGGACTTATCGCCCTTACTGCTTGCGGACAATCAGATGAGACGGAAAACCAGTCAAGTGATTCAGAAAATGCCAACTCTTCCAATGAAAATGTGGCAGAAGAAACAATAACCTTTGGAATGCCATCATGGACCAGTACAGAAGCACCTACAGCGATCGCAACTCAGATATTGGAAGAAGCCGGGTATAATGTCGAAACATCTCTTCTAACACAGCCAGTAATTTGGCAAGGAATACAAGACCAGGAAATTGATTTCTTTATGGACGCATGGCTGCCCTATACGGAAAAAGAGCTATGGAACGAATATAAAGAAGACCTGCAAAAAGTCGCTACCAGCTATGAAAGCGCGCCTCTAGGTTGGGTTGTACCAAGCTATGTTGAAGAAGAAACAATTGACGACTTAGCAGGAAAAGCCGATAAGTTTGACAACGAAATTGTCACGATTGGTGCCGGAGCTGGAATCGTGGAAATATCGAAGGAAGTCATGAACGATAAAAACTACAATTTAGATGGCTATGAACTCGTTCCTTCAAGTGAATCGGCCATGATGGGTGTTATTGATTCAAAAACTAAAAACAAAGAACCTTTCGTGATAACCGGTTGGCGCCCCCATTCCATGTTTGCTAAGTACGATTTGAAGTTTCTAGAAGATACACAAGAACATTTTCAATACGACAACGTATATGTACTTTCTTACAAAGGACTGGAAGAAAAACACCCGAGAGCATACGAAATCATGTCCAAGTGGAGTATAGATGTAGCTGACCTAGAGGAAATGATGCTCGCTTATGAGAAAGAGGATACTTCATTTGAGGACTCAGCGGCAGAGTGGATAGAGGAACATCGAGATCAAGTCGATAAAATGTTGGCTGAATAAGTTTTCTCCTCTTTAAATTTTAGGGAGGAAACTCTGGAACCAGAAAGAAGAACAATTTGCGAAAAGTGGAGAGATTCGACGCGAAAGTAGAGCGACTTCGCTTCAAAGTAGAGCGACCCGACGCAAAAGTAGAGCGATCTCAACACTAAGAAGATCAACTCGCACGAAGTGGAGCGACTTCACTCCAAAGTAGAGCGACTCGACGCAAAAGTAGAGCGATTTCTACACTAAGAAGAGCAACTCGCACTTAGTGGAGCGACTTCGCTTCAAAGTAGAGCGACTCGACGCAAAAGTAGAGCGACCTAGATCAACTAGTCCGAAAAGAGATCAAAACAAAAGGAGAGAGGCTTTCATTGAGCAGCCTCTCTCCTTTTCTGTTTACTGTCTAAAGAAATCTATTGAAACAAATTCTTCTCTACCTTGCCGTCCTTGACGACAACTTGGATATTATCATTGTCAGCCTGCGAAAAAAGTTCATGCTGGAAGAAGGCGATCAGCTGGTGGTGTTGAAGGCGACAGAAGGAAAATGAATATAAGGTGGAACAAAAAGGCAGAAGCAGCTCAACTTCTGCCTTTTGCACATCTGTCTGTTTTTTCCCGGACATTTAAAACATATACAGGAAGTCATGAACGTTTATGGTAAAATATAAATACTTGTGTGTAAATTAGGAGGGGTATAATTGAAGAGGAAAATGATAAGGGGATTCATTTTAGTCATCAGCGTTCTGTTCATTAGTGCTTGCAGTAATTCAGCAGAAGATGAAGAGGTAGGCGAAACCGCTGATGGTGCAGAAGAAAACACGGCTACACCTGAAGAAAATGAAGATAAAGAGGAAAACGATAATAACGACGGCAACGACAGTATGTACGGAGACCTTGATTTGCCTGAAGATCAGCTTGGCTTATCAATTGGCGACACGGCTCATTATAAATATGGTTATCAAGACATCATACGAGAATTTGAAATCACCCTTAATTCTGTAGAAATTACCGATACCGCAGGAGATCAACCGAGCGAGGAAGGCAACTATGTCCTCGCGAACGTGACGCTTAAAAATCTAAGCGAAGTGCCAGTTGTCGCTGAAGATGGATTAAGCCTGTATTTAGATAATGAAAATGTCGGTGGTTTACCTTGGTTCTACATAGATGGAGTGGCAGAAAAGTGGCCAGGTGAAATACAACCTAATGAGTCTAAGACAGGGGTATTATTATATGACTCACCTGTCGGGACTTCTTATTCATTAATTAGTGGCGACTCCTCACCTAACGCAAATACCATTTCATTTGAATTTACAGAGGACGAGGCAGAATAAGTACAGGGACTTAGCAACGTGAATAGTTAAGTATTTAAAGATGCATACACGTCACGCTTAAACAAAACTGGATTTCAGTTAAAGATCGTGCCTCTACTGCACTAATGAATGGCGTTAGCTAAAGACTGCATATAACGGATAGTGAGAGAATATTGCAGAAAAATTCGCATATATAGACAAAAGGAGAGAGGCTGTCATTGAGCTGCCTCTCTCCTTTTCTATTTTCCGCCTAAAGAAATCTATTGAAACAAATTCTTCTCTACCTTGCCGTCCTTGAGCACAACTTGGATATTATCATTGTCAGCCAGCGAGTAAATATCCTCCAGCGGATTTCCTTTTACAATGACAATGTCAGCTAGCTTGCCTTGTTCGATGGTGCCAAGCTTATCCTCCCAGCCCATACATTCGGCTGCTGTTTTAGTGGAAGCGACAATGGTTTCCATCGGCGACATGCCAGCATCGGCCATCAAACCTAACTCACGAAGGTTGGTGCCATGCTTCATTACGCCGGCATCTGTACCCATGGCAATTTTGACGCCAGCTTTGTATGCTTTCGTAAAGCTTTGTTTATGGGCTTCAATAACTTCTTTCGATTTCTCGACTGCGCTGTCCGGCATGCCTACTTCCTTGGCAGTTTCCAATACCGCTACAGGTGCCAACAGCGTCGGAACAAGATATGTACCGTTTTCCAGCATCAATTCGATCGCTTCATCGTCGATGAAAATGCCATGTTCAATCGAATGGATGCCAGCACGCACTGCATTTTTGATCCCTTCTGCACCTTGTGCATGGGCCATAACTTTGACCCCTTTGCGGTACTTGCCTTCCTGGACGATCACTTCCAGCTCTTCTTGGGAAAACTGGGTGAATTCCGGATGGTCGGTGGCGCTCAGGACCCCCCCTGTCGCATGGACTTTGATAACCTCAGCCCCTGCCCTCAGCATCTCCCGGGTCTTTTTCCGGACTTCTTCCACGCCATCGCAAAGACCACTCGGCATGCCAGGGTAATCATTCGGCAGCAAGTCCAGGATATTGCCGGAAACCGTATAACCGTCCCCGTGTCCGCCAGTGATCGTCAGCGCATTGATGCTCAGTTGAAGCCGCGGTCCGGCAATCAAGCCATCCTCGACCGCCTTTTTAACCCCGAGATCTGTGCCAAGCGCATCCCTCACCGAGGTGATACCTGCTTCCAACGTGTTCTTCAAGTACTCTGCTGCTTGATAGTACATAAAGGAAAATGGTGTTTCCAGTCGTTTGGAAACCGGCATGTATTCCATCATCATATGGACGTGGGTATCAATCAGACCCGGCAGAATCGTACCGCCCTGTGCGTCGATGACTTCCTCTTGCCCGGTCGGCTGATAACCGCTTTCTTCTCCTGTATAAACTATTTTCGCTCCGTCGACGACGACGATTTGATCTTTTACCGGCTCTCCGCCGTTACCATCGACCAACAATCCGTTTTTAATCAGTTTTACTGCCATCCCAATTCCTCCTTGTAAAATACTTCTATGTTATAAGGTCCCTACCAGGATTCCTGCCACGACCACCGAGCTTACCGTAACCGTGGTGAACCCGCCAATCAACATCGGGGCCAATAACTCATTGAAAATGATTTGTTCTTCCTCTTTGTTGCGTGCGACACTCCTGCTGGCTTCTTCACACAAAATGTAATCCCCTGGGAAGCCGAACAAGGCGGTCAGCGCCACTGGCATTCCCTTGAGTGGATGCCACTTCACCAATTTGGACACGATGTAACCGCCGAGCGCGATGCCGAAAGTTCCCAACAACAAAAATAGAAGTATGCTTGGCAGGTTATCAAGTACCTGCTGTGGCGTGACTCCTCCCATGGTGCCGAGCACCACAAATATGATGGCAATCATGACAAGTGTGAATGAATTCGATTTTTCCAATGTCCGAGATTCAAAGACTCCCAGCTTCAAACCGATAACGCCGATCGCCAGACACCATAGGCTGTAATTGATCGGAGTCACTTCTCCAAGCGCTACACCGATTGCAGCCCCGACAAATACATAAAACAATTTCAGTGTCATACTTGAACGAAGCGGACTTTGCGCTTTATCATCTGCTTCGGGTTTGCCGCTATCCATCCCGTCCGCCATCGGAACGAAGACACCATTGTCCATGTCATTTTGGATGGTGGTCGCATATTTTTTCATGAAAAATAACGAGAGCGGCATACCAAGAACACCTTGAAAAGCGACAATCAATGCCGGAATGACTACCAGACTGCTCAATCCGATTTCCGTCAGCTTTTCCGAGGTGACGACCAACGCGATGATCCCTCCGCTGATCGGGCCAACTCCTGCCACGGCAGTCGGATAGTCAAAAATCAAGGAAACGATGATCAACAAAAGAACACCTGCAACAATCACTCCGCCCAGGGAAATGGCAACTGCTTTGATTTGTTTTTTCAGCAGCGAAAACGGAATCAAGGTACCCATGTGCAAAATGGCCGGTCCCACCAGAATCGCTCCGAGTGACCCAAAGGTCGACTTATCTAAGATATTCTCCGGAAAGATGCCAGTCCAAATACAAATCAAATATCCAACCATTGCGGTGAGAAGCATCGGGACTCTGGCCCGGGATATGATAGAAATCCACTCTCCCAGGGCGATTAATGTAAAAAGTATGACTGTAGCTATTAGTGGATTTTCTAACAATCCAAAAACCTCCATTCCTTATTTTATTTTCTAAAAATTTAAATAGTTCAAATAGTATAGCACTGTCATAATTTTCTGTCTATATGGTTTTTGTCGAAATTTGCGTTTTGCAAGAATGCCCGCAAGATGTGTAAGCGGTTAACCGATTGAGGATAAAGGCAATCGCCTTTTAAAAAAATAGCTATGACTTCCATAATGAAATGGAATGTCATAGCTATTTAAGTCGTTCTGAATCATTAATATGTAAAGAAATAAAATGTAAAGGTTCCATCAGCTTATGACTATTTAACTACTTATTTTTCAATTATCCTTTCAAGTCATAGATTCGGACAATTTCTCCAATGTTATAACCTACCCAAGCCCCGATAAACGGGAAAGTACTGCCAGGAAAGTCCACACTTGCAGGGTTAATACCCTTAACCCACACGAAGACGGAGATAAAAATACAAATAACACTGATGATGACAGCCTCCGTCATTCTTCTCCGCTTCCAACGCTTCTCCCCCAAACGTCTTCTGTCAAATTTCTGCACCATTATACTAGCCTTAGTACCAAAATATCTTCCTGTCTTTAGGGTGTACAATGTGACGGCTACTATTATCCATATAAGCACAAGACTTCCACCAATGAGGAGGGAGGGCTCTCCGTTCTCGGCCAAATAACGAAATAGCACGAATAACAAGAGCATCACGAGATTGTATTGGACTAACAGCTTCTTTTTTAAACGCTTAACTTCTTGAATATCCAAGTTGACTTCATCCATGTTATCCTCACTTTCAAATTGACAACTTTAAAGATAAGCACCCGTTTTTTTAGTAATCAAGAAATGAAGTCACTTATCCTGTTCACCAATCGACTAAGATGAAATAATGGAAACAAAACTGCAATCATAATATTGCTCTCTAAAACTGCTCTCCAAAACTGCATTCTGATAAGAAGCTTATAAACGAACAAAAATGCGCTTACACTAATTGCAGAAAACAAAATCCAAAGATATTCCTTTTGTTTTTTCACTTCATGTTCTATGGCTTTGATCTTCCAAGTATCTTTTTCTGAAAAAACTGCGTCTATCCCTTTCTTTTCCATTCCAACCATATTGAATGATGTCAACGATATACTTTCGTCTGACACTTCAACTATGTCATAACCATTTGGTAAAAATGAAACTTTATAAACAATTAGATAAGAAATACCAATAAGAATACCTGCAATCAATAAAAAAGCTAAAAATTTCATCACCTTCGGTACAAAATGATCATCCATTTATTGAACCACTCCCCTTAAACACCTCCGTTTTATATAAAAACCCAAATACTGCTGCTGTGTTAGTTGAAGACATTACTATTCAATCCACTTCTTCTACTTCAAATGTCAATCTATCTAAATCCCACACATCTTCCTCATAATTTTTGATCACTTTCACCTGAACTTTTTCCCCTTCTTCATAATCTTCCGGATTGGAAACTCGAATGGTTTGAGAGGTGGGGGCATCGTCAATTTCATATGGTTCTGTAGAAGATCCTTTCTCGCTAACTGTTGTCCATGCGTCTACGTCCACTTCCATATCTCCACTTTCTTTATTGATTCCTGTAATGTCCCCTTGCATAAAAGTTCCCTCTTCCGCTTGAGAACAACCCATCAGTGTACAAAGAAAAATTGCCTCAATGAAGAATAACTTGTTTTTCGACATATGTTAGTCTCCTTCACACAATGTATTTCGTAAACCACGCTATATACTCCGCTCCCCATACGAAAAATAACTGGGCAAGCATTGTACCTAATAACCTCGAAGTCACCATCATTAACGACATGCTTTTTAACTTATTGTAACTTCCTCTTTGATTAACAACATCGTCTGCTATTACTGATAATTTAGGATCGATAAAAATAACCAAGAGTATTGTTGCAATCCCATTTATAACCCCATTGAGTTACTTTCTTTTTGTATTTACCCTGATTTTACCATACTGGGAATTTTTCTTGTTGGATTTTTAAGAAAGAGCCTGGGACAAAAGCATGGCCACCAAATCAAAAACCAAACAAATTATAACTACCAATTAGATTCATTCGGTTTTTAGTTGCGTATTCTTGTTATATCCTGTTGTTTGATGGGTGCTTCGAATCGCTACGGCAAGATACTACGCGTTCCACGGGCACGGCTTCAACTTCCTCAGAAAGCACCAAACGCTTTCTTGCGGGATTTTCAGCTCGTGCTGTTCCCGTAGGAGTCTCGGTATCTTGCCTTCGCTACGTTTTCGTGGCCTGATTTCAACTTTATCAAGACAAGATGAACAAAACTATATTCTTCTATTGGCTGATAGGTATCTAAACAGAGAAGAGGAAAAAAATAAGCACGGAGTTTCCTTTATTCTTTGGAAATGGGACAATAGCATAATAAGGATAAAGAAGTACTCCTGGTCTCCATGCGGCTTCGCTTTCTATCCGTAACGGCATGAGGCAAAGCAGAAAACACACCAGAAGAAAGTATCTCCTTCCAACGGAGGCAAGGTATGAAGACTCCGGCGGGATGAGCGCGAGCTGAAGATCCACTTGGCAAAGCGGTATTCTTTGCCAAGTTAGCTGAAGCCGTGCCCGCGGAAAGCGAAGTACCTTGCCGGAGTGGAACGTTGCACTTTTCATATCATTTGCTTTTAGCTCATCAAAAAACCGAACGAATGATGGATCGTTCGGTTTTCATTTTGGTCACGATTTTCCCGTCTTGTCTCGCTATCCCAGTAAATGCTCACCCTCCAACTGAACTTGCCGCGTACTCGTACCCTCCAATTCCAGAATAACCAATTCATTATGCTTTTCCTTCAACAGAGGACCGGGCAAATAAAGCCGTTGCTGCGGACCTGCTGTGCTCCAGTATCTGCCGAGGTTGAAGCCGTTGATAAAGATGTTTCCTTTTATAAAGCCGGCTGCATCGACAAACGTGTCACGCCGCGCGGGGGCATCGAAGGTTCCCCGGAAAAATTTTGGATAACGCGAATCCTCACTCAACCCATAATCGGTCGGCAAACATTCCAGTTCGATGGCATACATTTCCCAATGAAAAAAGTACTGTTCACCGAGCCAAATGTTGTGAATGAGTCCTTTCCGGTCTGACAAATGCTCTCCATAGTTGGCCCTTCCCATGTTTTCCACCAATATTTCCAATCTATTGATACTGTTTGGAAAAGGCAGCGTAATCACGCGTTCTTCATCATTTTTATAGACGGTCGTGACATAGCTGCCGTTGATGTACACAAAACCGCGGTCCTGGATGGCGTCGATTTTCAGGTTCAAGTCCCCTTGTCTGTCGATCTTGGTGCGGTATAGTGTATAACCATAAGACTGGTCGATCTCCTCCATCGACAGGGGGGCGACGTGTTCGATACGCCTGCTGGTATGCTGCAGTGTATCAAATAAACTGACCGTTTCTTTCAATTTTACTGTTCCATATGCTTTGGCGGTAGACTTGCTTTGATAGTCTTCCGGAACGTCCATGTAATCTTGTAATGTCTGCTTGATGGCACGGTACTTATCGGTCACCCCGCCACTTTCCGTCAATAGACTATCATAATCATAGCTGGTGATCGTAGGGTAGTAGATATCATAGTGATTGGCGCCGTTCATGAAGCCGAAATTGGTGCCTCCATGGAACATATAAAAATTGACCGAGCTGTTGCTTTCCATCAGTTCCTTGAATACCTGGGCAGCATCCTCCGCATCCCGGGTATGGTGTTCCCCTGTCCAATAGTCGAACCAGCCAATCCAGAATTCCGTCACCATCTTCGGGGAACCAGGTTTCATCTCCTCGAGTTGTTGGAAGGCCTCCTCCACCTTTGATCCAAAGTTCAATGTTGTCGTCACGTCCGGCAAAGATCCTTGTTTGATAAACTCCGGCCCGTCGGATGTGAATAAAAACGTCTCCAAACCATGCTTGGCATACTGGTCTTTAAAAAAAGCTAAATACGGATGATCATTTCCGTAAGCACCATACTCATTTTCGATCTGCATGGCAATGACGGGGCCGCCATGTTGATACAAGAAAGGACGCAGCTTCGGAAGCAGTATGTCGTAATATTCTTCCACATGTTGCAAATAGACAGGATCACTGCTGCGAAGCACGATATCAGGGTTTTTCAAAAGCCAGGAAGGCAGGCCGCCCATTTCCCATTCAGCGCAAATATACGGGGAAGGACGGATAATGATATACAAATCCAACTCATGCACCAGCTGAATGAACTGTTCGATATCGGTCAGCCCGGAAAATTCAAACCGCCCCTTCTTTGGTTCGTGCAGGTTCCAGGGCACATAGGTTTCTACCGTGTTCAAACCCAGCGCTTTCAGCTTCTGCAGCCGGTCTTCCCATTGCTCGGGGACCGTGCGGAAGTAATGCATGGCCCCGGATAAGATCTGAAAGGGTTCGTCATCTAAGTAAAACATTCCGTCTCTAGCCTGCAGCATGGGCGCCCTCCTTCCGCTCTCGTTTTAGGAGTCGCAATCCGAAAGAAGGCACTTCAATCGACTGGGAAACAGAGCCTCCGTCAATAAGATTAGTAAAAGTTCCATCAGGCAAAACAACGGTTTGCTTTTCACCGCCAAAGTTCATAAAAAATAAGTAATCATGCTTGCCATCTGTCCGGCTTTGCGCCGACACACCTTGCGGCAACTTGGATTCCAGAGCCTTTTTTACCCCAGTTTCTTCCACCAGTTTTCCATAAAAGGCGTCGTGGAAGGACTGTTCATTGCGAGAGGCGATATAGTATGCTTTTCCCCGGCCGAAACGATTGACCGTCAGTGCTGGACGGCCGGCATAAAAATCTTCCTGGTAAGTCGCCAACACTTCCGCTCCCTCCAAATGAATCAAATCACAAAGCTCGACAGTCGTATATTCTCCATTCAAGCCAAGCGTATTTTCCTTCAACTTGATTTGGTTCTTCTGCCCATCATGCAAAGCGTCGATTTCCTCGGACCAGATGCCGAGTGTACGTCGAATCGGGCCGGGAAAACCTCCGAGGAACGTCAAATCGGTTTCATTGACGATACCCGACCAATAGGTGGTGACGACTGTACCCCCATTCTCGACAAATGCTTCGATTTTTTCGCCAATACCATCCCGCACCATATAGAGCATCGGCGCTACCACCAGTTTGTATTTCGAAATATCCTTCTCCATATCGATGACATCGACAGCTACCCCTTGCTTCCAGAAGGCCTGATAATGTGCCGCGACTGTTTTTTCATACTTGATCCCTTGATTGCGCGGTCCCTGGGCATCTTTTATCGCCCATCGGTTTTCCGTATCAAAAATGATGGCTACTTCTGCTTCTACGGAGGTTCCGACAACCTCATCCAATTTGGCAAGAGTCTCCCCGACTTTGCTTACTTCCCGGAACACCCGGGTATGTTCGTGACCTGCGTGATCAACTACGGCACCATGAAACTTCTCGCTGGACCCCCTGCTTTTACGCCATTGAAAATACTGCACAGAGTCCGATCCATGCGCGACTGCCTGCATCGAAGACAACAAGTGCATACCTGGACGTTTCAGTTTGCTGACTGGCTGCCAATTGGTCATGCTAGGTGTGCTTTCCATCAACAAAAACGGCTGTCCGTCTTTGATCGAACGAAACATGTCATGGTTCATCGCCACCCAGGCTGCCTGTTCGACATCCCCGTCAGGGTCATGCCAGGTCGGATACGAATCCCACGAAACAAAATCAAGCGTATCGGCAAACTTACCGTAATGGAGTCCCTCGAATGCCTCCATGAAATTGGTGGTAACCGGCAGATCTGGTTTCACTGCTTTCAATGGTTTGATCTCCTGTTTAAGGAAGTCGAGGGTCTGATCTGTCACGAACCGCTTCCAATCCAAATTAAGTCCGTGGACCATCGTTTCCCCGTGCGGTGCAGGCGATTCAATTTGCGACCAGGAGGTGTACGTATGACTCCAAAACGTCGTCCACCAGCTATGATTCAAGCGATCCAATGTTCCGTATTTTTCTTTCAGCCATTCCCTGAATGCTTCCTGGCATAAATCACAATGGCATTCTCCCCCGTATTCGTTGGAAACGTGCCAGCCGATCACTGCAGGGTGGCCGGCATACCGTTTCGCCAGCTTTTGGTTGATCGTCTTCACTTTTTCACGGTAAACCGCGGAAGTATAACAGTGGTTATGTCGCAGCCCGTGCAGGTTACGTACCCGGTTTGGACCGACTCGGAGCACTTCCTGATATTTCTCCGACATCCAGGCCGGACGCGCGCCGCTCGGAGTCGCCAAGAACGCGTAAAGGCCATTCTCGGAAAGTTTATCGAGAAGCTTGTCAAGCCACTCGAATCGGAACACTCCTTCTTCCGGTTCGAGTTTAGCCCAGGAAAAAATACCGACAGACATTACATTGCAATTTGCCAGTTTCATCATGCGGATATCTTCTTCCATGATGCCGGGATAATCCTCCCATTGCTCCGGATTGTAGTCGGCACCGTGAAGCATTTTCGGGATTTTCGAACTGACTGGATTATATTTCATTTCATCAAATCCTTTCCTGACTCGTTCTTCCTTCTTTAAAGAGGAATTTTTCGCATGGCTCGTTGCTTTTTCATGCAGCGTTACGAATCGACTACGGAAAAATACTTCATTTCCGTGATGGTTGTACTTCATCCACATGGAATGAAGACAAAGGCACTCTGCGTCGACCATTCATTCCCCGTTTTGCGCTGCTCCATTTCATCTTCACCGCTCCCATGAAAGACGTTTTCTTCTTCCGTGCGCCTTTTCATCTTCATCACACCGGTGAAGGGGTTCCTTCTTCCGCACGCCTTCTTTCCATTTTCATCAACTGTGAAGGATGGTATTTCCCTCGTTACTCAACTCCAATTCACCGCCATCCACTGAAAAGCGCCCCCATCAATGCCATTCCGGATTCATCTTCACGCCAAACCGGAAAGGGCCGCTCTTGAGTCTGTATTTTTCCAGCACATCGGGACCGCAGCTTGCCGAGCCGAGTCCGTGCTGCCGGTGATCGAGCATGATCGTAAGAAAGTCCTGTTTGACTAAATCATACGTATGTTGTGCTTCCTCTATGTTTTCCTGTGTATAATATTGCGCGTTGAAGTCAAATACAGGCTGACCCCGGAAAGTCATTCCGGTTCCTGCTTCATTGGTCAACCGCGCCCAGCGGACCTGGTGGCGGTTGCCGTTTTCCTGCGGGTAAACATACGGCGTGCGGAGGTCCTCGACAGCCTTTGTCCAGACACCGACGCGAGCCGCTTGCCGGCTGTCGACATATGCTTCTCCCGGCCCGAGGCCATACCATTTCACATGATTGAACACTGCCGGCACTTCCATCTTCAACCCGATGCGCGGAAAGGTACTTGGAAGCTTTCCATACGGTTCACCTTTTACATCGATTGCAAGTCCACCGGCAACATCAATCGTATAGCTGTACGTAGTGGCAACTCCCCACTCCAGGACAGGAGGAGCCACCCGGGCTTTCACAGCGACCTGTACCCGGCCATCACTCATCGACTGCCAGTTCAATTTTTCAATCCGCTGCTGGAGCCAGTGCAGGCCGAAGTCTTTCCATTCTTTGATCGAGGGGATATCCTTCCAATGCACCTGGGCCCATAGATCATTGTCGATCGGTGCCCTCCACAAATTCAGGGACGGCCCTTTCTTCAACAAATCGACCCCCTGGTACTGATATTCGGCAATATCTCCGTTTCCTTTATTAAACAGGAGGTGAAAATCCACTCCCTCGACAAGCAGACCACCAGTTCCATCTACCACACGCAAAGGCATTTTTGTTTTCGTTGTAGCAGGAAATACATCAATCGAAGGAGCCGGGAGTTCAAATTGAGCCCATGCAACCAGGTGACCGGCTTTCGCCCAAGTAGTATCGACCCCTAACATAAAGTCGATATCCAGCCAGTATTCTCCTCCTTCGCCCAGCACCCTTTCCAGTTGATAAGACAAGACAACTTCTTCGCTTGCACCTGCCTGAATACCGGCAACCGAAAAGGTACCAGTTGCGACCACCTTTTCACCGGTCTTCACCGACCAGACCGCCTGCAAATGATCCAAGGAAATAAAATCATAACGATTCGTAACCTTTATCATGCCTTTTTCCAAATCAACCGCTTCGACCAAAACCGGTTCGATGACTTTTTTATACTCCTTTAACGCCGGTGACGGAGTGTGATCAGCCTTCACCAGACCATCGATCACAAAGTTGGAATCGTGCGGTTTTTCTCCGAAGTCACCTCCATACGCAAAGTATTCTTCTCCATCTTCTGTCACCCTGCGAATCCCGTGGTCAAGCCATTCCCAGACAAATCCACCCTGGAGACGATCATATTTGTAGAAGGCTTCCCAATACTCCTTCAACCCGCCGGGACCATTTCCCATGGCATGGGCATACTCGCACAGGATATGCGGCTTCTTCAAATCATTCCGCTGCCCTAAATCATCCATCACTTCAACAGCCGTGTACATCGTCGTGAAAACATCCGAGGCTTCCGGATCGCGCTGCGGATCATAATTGCTTTCCGACCGGGTGATTGCCCGGCATTCCCCTTCATAATGGATCAATCGTGTGCAATCATATCCTCTCGCCCACTCTGCCATCGCCATATGGTTTTTTCCGTAACCGGACTCGTTCCCGAGCGACCACATGATGATGGATGGATGGTTTTTATCACGGGCGACCATCCGTTTCATCCGATCCAGGTAAGCTTCCTTCCATTCCGGGTCATCGCTTAGCCTGCTCCAGTCACCGATTACATCAAAACCGTGCGTTTCCAAGTCGGCCTCGTCAATTACATACAATCCATATTGATCACACAAATCATAAAATCGCGGATCATTCGGATAATGAGCCGTCCGGACTGCATTAATATTGTGCTGCTTCATCAACCGGATGTCTTCCTCCATCCATTCCAGCGGGACGGCGCGCCCCAAGTCGGGATGATGATCGTGGCGGTTTACCCCTTTCAGCTTAATCGCCTTGCCGTTCACATAAAACAAACCGTTACGCAACTCGATTTTCCGGAACCCGACGCGGACGGGAATCACTTCGGTTGTTTCATCCAATCCTGTCTGGAGCGAAATCAGCAGCTTATATAAATAGGGATCCTCGGCCGACCATGGATGAGGACTTTCCACAGAAAAAGTGGTGATGATCGTTTCCTTTCCTGCCCCATCGAGCGTTACCTCTTCGCTATCCGCTTCCCCAACAAAAGCTCCGTTTGCATCAAAAAGCTGATAATGCAGCCGGGATTCCCCGCTTGCCGTTTCTCCGCTGTTTTCAATGACCGTTTCAATCGACAGGCGGCCTTCCCCGTTTTCAACAAAGTCTGCCTTTACAAAAGTATCCTCGACATGTACTTTCGCAACAACAGTTAAATAGACATCGCGAAAAATACCGCTCAGCCACCACATATCCTGGTCTTCCAAGTACGTCCCATCGGACCACTGATACACTTGGACAGCCAGCTTGTTGTTTCCTTCCCGGATATAAGCGGTCAAATCAAATTCAGATGGAACCCGGCTCCCCTGGCTGTAACCGACTTCTTTCCCGTTCACCCATAAACAGAAAGCACTGTCCACCCCTGCGAAGGTAATGGTCACTTGTTTTTCCAGCCATTCTGCGGCAATCCAGAACTCTCTGACATAGGAACCGGTCGGGTTTTCGGTGGGCACGAAAGGCGGATCCACTGGGAACGGATAGACGACATTCGTATAAGCCGGTTTTCCGTAACCATGCATTTGCCAGGATGAAGGGACAGATAAATCATCCCATCCACTCGTTTCATAGCCTTCCGTGTAAAATCCTTCCGGTGCCGTCTGAGGATTTTCCGCGTAATGGAACTTCCAGCGTCCATTCAATGAATGGACAGCTGGTGAAAGCCTGCGATTGAATGTCAGCGCCGTTTGCCTGTCGGAAAAAGGAATAAAATGTGCGCGTGCGTCCCTGCGATTTCGCTGTAATAGCTGGTGATTTTCCCAATCATGTACCATCTGAATCTCCCCCTACGTAAATAAATTTATCCTTTGACTGATCCCATCATTCCTGCTACAAAATGCTTCTGCATCACAAAGAAGACGATGGCAGTCGGCAGCGTTGCAATCACGATGGCTGACATGATCAACCCGTAATCTGGAGAATAACCGGCGCCAAGATTGGAAATCAACAGCGGAATCGTCTGCTTTTCCGGTGACTGCAGAATGACCAACGGCCATAAATAGTTGTTCCAGCTGTTCATGAACGCAATGATTGCCGCTGCGGCATAAGACGTTTTCATTGTCGGTAAATAGATTCGGAAAAAGATGCCAAGCTCGCTCAAACCGTCGATTCTTCCAGCTTCCACCAGTTCTTTGGCAAACATCTTCGTGTTTTGCCGGAAGAAAAAAATGAAAAATGCAGTGATGATCGTCGGCAGTATCGCCGCAGCCAACGTATCGATGCCGAAAAAAGGCAAGCCGCCGAATAATCGGTACAACGGGATCATGATCGCCGCAAACGGAATCATCATCGATAACAGCAGGAGATTGAATATCCTGTCTTTCCCGGGCGTCCGGTAAATCTCGAAACCATAACCGGCAAGTGAACCAATCAACAAGGTCAAAAAAGTGGTAATCACGGCAATGATGGTGGAATTGAGCAATGCCGTCCCCATGTCGACCGTGTCAAACAACGCCTGTAAGTTTTCCAATAAATACGTACCCGGCAGCAGGCGTCCCTGGGTAACATCGACAGATTTGTTGGTCATGCTGACGAGCATCCAAAGAAACGGAAAAATCGAGACGATCGAAGCAACACTCAGGAAAGTGTAAGTTGCAATCCGTTTTATCTTTCTCATTTATCATCACCTGCCACTTTGAATTGTAAGAGCGATAAGAGAACGACCAGAATCACGATCACATAAGAAACCGTTGCCGCATAACCGAAATCCGGACTGTATTCGAAGGAAAGATTGTAGATGTACATCGAAATCGACAAAGTCGCATTCCCCGGTCCCCCATTGGTAATGTTCATGACTTCATCGAATAGCTGCAACGTACCGATCGTGGAAATGATGGAGGTGAACAAAATGATCGGTTTCAGCATCGGCACCGTAATATAAAAGAACTGTTGCAAGCTCGAAGCACCGTCGATTTTCGCCGCTTCATACATGGAACGGTCGACGTTTTGCAAGGCAGACAGATAGAAAATCATGTTATACCCAGTCCAGCGCCATGTGATCGCTGCAATGATCGTGAATTTTGCGAGAAGCGGGTCGGACAGCCAGTCCAACGGTTCCGAAATAAGCGACAAGTTCATCAAAAACTTGTTGATCAGGCCATCCACGCCGAACAAGTATTTAAATATGACAGCATAGGCTACCA
The DNA here is from genome assembly GCF_009602435.1 of Sediminibacillus terrae. Classification (GTDB taxonomy): domain Bacteria; phylum Bacillota; class Bacilli; order Bacillales; family Amphibacillaceae; genus Sediminibacillus; species Sediminibacillus terrae. Next base: position 30,862 of record NZ_VZDQ01000004.1, on the reverse strand, counting down.
ATGAGGTAACACATGGTAAAAAGATCGCTGTACGGAAAAATCCTTTGAACTTCAAGGTCGCATCATTCAACAAGACGGAAAAAAATAATGCCAGGACAATCATGACCGGTACCTGGATCAGCAAATAGATAAATGTGTTCGTCAATGCGGCGATAAATGTCGGATCACTGAACAGCCTCACATAATTATCCAGACCGACATATTCCAAATTCGCTCCCATTCCGGACTGGAAAGAGAGCAACAATGCACGGAGCATCGGATAAAAATAAAACAAACTGATTCCTGCTGCCGCTATCAAGATGAACAGCCAGCCGATGTAATTGTTTTTCAACCGCCTGCCGAGCGTTTTCTTGCTGGCAGTATAGGGAAGGCCCGTTTCTTTCATCACTTTACTCATCTGTTTTTAACTCCTCCTTATGCGAAATCTATATAGGACTGTGCAAGAAAGGGACCCTTTGAAAGTACAAGCTTTCGCAGAATCCCTTTTGGTTGGACTTTCCTATTCAAGGCTAAGCTATTGTTTTTTCATCACTCCGCACTATTTCAACTGCGATTCTGCTTGTGCCTGGGCGTCGGCCAATACATCCTCGATATCCTTGCCTTTCAGATAGTTTTGCATTTCTGCGGCGAGAATGTCTTCAATCGCATATGTGTGCAACCCATAGTTGACGCTCGGGATTTCCTCTGTCCATTCGGAGAAATCGGCGATGACAGGTTGACCACTGAAGTAGTCATTTTCCGCCTGGTATGCTTCTCCATCGGCAGCAGGTGCGTACGTACCGAGTGCGCCTACATCAAGTACGAGGTCCTGGTAAAACGCTTCGTTCGAGCCAAACGTAGCCCCGAGGAACTCAGCCGCTTTTTCCTTGCCAGGGATATTCAAGACATAGAAAGAGCTTCCTCCCTGGTTCGATGCATTGACAGCTCCCTCCAAATTCAGGCGCGGAATCGGAGCGACTTCCCATTTACCTGCCTGAGATTCTTCCGCTTCAATACTCGGAGCAATCCAGTTACCACTTGGAACGGTTGCTACATCGCCGCTGTTGAAGGCAGCAATAAACTGGCTCCAATCGGAATTGGCTTTGACAAAGTCCGCTTCGATCATCGCTTTATAGTTTTCAAATGCCTTTTTCAAGGGCTCGTTGTCGACCAGGTTCACAGTTTTTCCATCATCTTCCACGTACCAGGAACCTGCACTTTGAATCATGACCCGGAGAATTCCCAAGTCGTTCGGATCAAGTGAAATCATGTCTTTGCCTGTTTTCGCTTTGACCTCCTTGCCGATTTCGATGTACTTTTCCCAGGTGATATCGGTCAAATCCTCCTTGCTGTATCCCGCTTCCTCTAAATAATCCGTACGGAAGAACAGTCCGGTAACCCCTGTATCGAACGGCAGTCCGTACTGCTTTCCATCGAGACTGGTAGGAGCCAGCTTATAAGGTGCGAAATCATCGGTGCTGAAATAATCGCCAATCGGATAAAAAGCATCTGGATAAGATTGCAAGAAGCTTTGAGCTCGCTGATCTTCAATCAATACAATATTTGGCATGCCTTTCATACTGCCGGAGCTGAGACCTGTGTTTAACTTTTGCACGATATCGTCCTGTGCGTTTTCTATAATTTCAAGGTCCAAGTCTTCTTCGTACGCATCTTTGGCAAGCTCCAGTGCCGCAATGTTAAAATTCGGATCCCAGGCCCAGGCCGTGATTTTGTCCGGTTCTTCTCCATTTCCGCCATCCGAGCTTCCACTGGCATCATCCGAGGAACAAGCTGCCAAAGCGAGAAGCGTGACGACAGACAGTAAAAGCAAACCTGTCTTTTTCCAGTGCGCAAAATTCATAAATCTTACCCCCTCTTTAATGTAAGCGTTATCATTATCGCTTGTTTCCATAATAGCATCGAGGAAAAAAAGACCGTTAGAACGATCTTTAGGTCATTGTTCAATTATTTTTAGAAGTTTTCTTCACCGCTGACACGGGGCTTGGTATTATTATTAGAAATGGTATTTTCTTTAGCGTCCTCTTCAAGCAATGGAAGCACAATTTTCACTTTGGTCCCTTTGTTTAATTGACTGGTCACTTCCACCCCATATTCTTTGCCGAACAACAGCTGGATCCGTTCATGGACATTGCGGACGCCGATCCCGCTGAACAGCTGTCGTTTTCCTTTGCGGCTCGGTATCTGGTCGATCCGCATGCCGTCCCCTGTGTCGACGACTTCACAAACCAGCTGTTCTTCCCGCCTTGCGATCAAGACCTGGATATAGCCCTGCTTCTTTTCCGTGAAGGCATGGAAAAAAGCATTTTCGATAAACGGCTGGATCACCAGCTTCGGCAAATGAAAGTGCAGACAGTCCGGAGCAATGAGGGTATTGACCTTGATCTGCTCTCCATAACGCGTTTGGTTGATCAATACGTAGTTTTTGATGTTGGTTACTTCCTGTTCGACCGTGATGGTTTCATCGACATTGCCGAGCGCATTTTGCAGCAGCGGAATGAGCGCATCGATTGTCTCCAGTGCTTCCTCCTTTTTGTTTTCCTTGACGAGAAATTTCACCGAAGTCAATGTATTGTAAAGGAAGTGCGGATTGATTTGATGCTGCAGAGCTTCCAGCTCGGACTTCCGCTGTTTACGCTGTGCCTTGAGTAGGTTGCGGACGTGGTCCTGCAGTTCATTCAGCATGTAATTGAAAGCGTGCGCCAGCTTTTTGGCTTCATAACCGCCGCTCTCATCAACCGGTTTGTTAAAATCGTATTTAGCCATATCGGATATTTGCTTGACGAGCCTCTGCAGCGAATTGGTCATTCTCCTGGAAATGATGAAAACAATGCCGACCGCCAACAGGACGATCGCAATACTGATCAGGACAATCTCCTTCCGATCGACCAGATTGTTGATGACCAGCTCTTTATCGACGAGATTGACCACATACATATCCAGTGCAGGCAGTGACGAAGTCAGCAGCATATAATCCTTGCCAAACACATGAACATCCTGGTATTCCAAGCCATTTTCATCTGTCTCTTTGGCAACTGCCAGCAATTCCTGATCCGTTTTTCCGATTAATCCCTGCTGATTGCTGGATATGATTTGCCCGTCCCCGTTCATGACCAGCACACTGTTTCCCTCGCTTGTATATCCTTCATAAAACTCACGCAAGTCCTTTTCGCGAATCGGTATATATAAATAGCCGTATACATTATCGGTCGAGCTTTCGGTGAGTGCTTTTGTCGCAACGATCATCCTCCTGCCATTGGTGAATTCCCCTTCTGCCACAAATTGATAAAGAATTTCATCTGGATGATCGTTGGTCTTTTTCGTGATCGGGTGATCAAACAAGGCATCGGCGGACACCGACCAGTTGATATATTTCATATTGAACAATTGCTTGTTTTTCCCGAGGACAATCATGTTGGCATCGTTCGGATTGTTTGAGAAAATCCGGTCCATCTGCTCTTTGATGGTGTAAAAAGAATTGGAAGCTTCCAGCGAGCTGACGTTCTCTTTTGTCAGCAGCCGCTTGATCGTCCCGTTATCCTGGACGTTGATAGTAGTAAAAGCTACCGAATAACTGAACGATTCAAATTGCTGTTTGATTTGATTCAGCACCTTCGTATTGGTAATACTGAACGTTTCCATGAATAAATTATTCGACATCCGGATGGTGCTGAAGGTAATCAACACCGTCACTGCGATGATGCTGATCACCATGACCAGGAACATTTTCACAAATAGACTGTTTGTCCGGATTGTGTTCATTAAATTTTTCATCATTCATCCTCACATCTTTGCTGAACTTTTTTTGCGATACCGTCCCGGAGACATACCTTCTATCCGTTTGAAAACTTTGCAAAAGTAGCTAGGTTCCCCATAGCCGACCATTTCGCTCACTTGATTGACCGATGATCTGCTTGTGGCCAGAATTTCTTTTGCCTTGGCGATCCTGACATGGTTTAAATAGTCACTGAAACCGATATGAAAATGAGTGCTGAAATAACTGGATAAATAGGAAGGATTGTAATGAAAATGCTCGGCCAATGCACCCAATGACAGAGAATCGGCATAATGCTCATCGATGTAGTCGAGCAGTGCCTGAATACCCGGAGAACGGTCCGCCTTCGTATGGTCGGCAAGCAAAGACTGAACAACACCAAGGAATTCTTCAAACCGGGCAACTGCCGATTTGGCAGTTTTAGCTTCATTGATGTCGGCAAAATACTGATATTTTCCCTGTTCCAGTTCCTCGACACGGTATTTCATATTGCCCAATAAAACGATGATGTTGAAAATGATGTTTTCCAGCCATGATTTAAACTCAAAAATATCTTGTTTATAATCCTGCGTTAGCTGTTCCACGTGCCTTTCCAGTGAAGCAATCGCGCTGTCGAACTTTTTCTGTTTGAACACTTCGATGAACTGACTCAGACGGAACGTATTTGCCTTTTCTGTTTCAGGCAGTTCCCCGTCGATCAGGACACTTTCTCCTGATAAATAAAACAGGTAGTTATACAATTTCTGGAGACTGTTTTCATGGATATTTTTCAGTTCATCTATAAACGAAAACGGCATACTAATTAATGATGCAATATTTTTTCCGGTCCCGCGATGCTCGTTTGTCAAGTTAATCAGTTCCTGCTTGACGGATAGCTGCTGCTCAACCGGGAAATTGATCAGCAGCAAATAGAAATCGTTTTCATTTTCAGGCAGCAGCAAGGCTTTTTTATCCACCCCCAGATTCATGAAACTTTCCAACACCTGTCCTTCCATGTCAGAATCCAACCAACAAATCGCTGTCAGGAAAAATCGGTCATAAGGAAAATCCTTTAGCATTTGTTCTTCATGGCTGGGCAAGGTGTACCCTTGAATCCGTTTTTCCAGCACCTCCTCCATCGAAGCGGCCTTTTTAGCAGTTCCTTTAGTGGCAGGCGCTATCCTGCGCAGCGTTTTGATCAATTCTTCCCCGTTGAGCTTAGGCTTGAGAATATAATCTGCCACCCCATTTTGAAAGGTCGAGCGGACATAATCAAAGTTTTCGAAACTGCTCAATACGATGATTTCCAATTCGGGATATTTCGCTTTTGCCAATTTGACGAGTTCGGTTCCATCGAGGTCGGGCATCACGATATCGGTGATCAAAATATCGGGCTCCACTTTTTCGATCATCTGCATGGCTTCCTTGCCATTCGCAGCCTCCCCGGCTATTTGGAACCCTTCCCGTTCCCAGTCGATATAATTGATTATCCCTTTTCTGATCAACATTTCATCGTCAACGATCAATACCTTGTACAACCCACTCATAGTATCTCCCTCCCCCTTTTACAAGTAGCTTACTACGAAGCGGCACGTGCACGGGAAAACTTTTTATATTGCTGAAAACATGGCAGGAGAATCGGTTTCTTTATATAAGTTTAATATAAATGATCGGGGATAAGTACTTCTTTTCGTTCAACGCCGCCATGCCAAGAGCTTTTTTATGGAAACTCCCCACATGATGGCATTCAATAAACTGATCGAAACAGTTGTGAACCATTCTATCGTATGGAGGTTATTTTGACTATATGGGAAGGGGACCGCAACACGAGGTATATCATTTGTGTTTTTCAGTAGGTATGGGAAAATAAAAAGAAATATTGCTTGGAGGTATCTAAATGGTGAAAAATCTTCAGGACACAACAACATTGCATAATGGGGTGGAAATGCCTTGGCTCGGACTTGGCGTTTTCAAGGTTGAGGATGGCGACGAGGTAGTCCAGTCTGTCAAAGCCGCCATCAAGCACGGCTACATAAGCATCGATACTGCTGCTGTTTACAAAAATGAAGAAGGCGTAGGCCAAGGAATAAGGGAATCCGGCATCCCCCGAGACAAGTTGTTCGTAACCTCGAAGCTGTGGAACGGCGACCAAGGATACGACTCGACCCTGTCTGCATTTGAAACCAGCCTGGACAAATTGGGGCTCGATTACTTAGATTTATATTTGATTCATTGGCCGGTGCCATCGCAAGGCAAATTCAAAGAGACATGGAAAGCAATGGAGAAGCTGTACAATGAGGGAAAAGTGCGGGCGATCGGTGTCAGCAACTTCAAAGAGCATCATCTGGATGAGCTGAGGGACGAAGCAGAAATCACGCCGATGGTCAATCAGGTAGAATTCCATCCCCACTTTCAACAAAAAGAACTGCGGGCATATTGCCAGGAACACGGCATTCGATTCGAGGCATGGTCCCCATTCAAACGGGGCCAACTGCTCGACGACCCGACATTGACAGAAATCGGTGACAAGTACGGCAAGTCACCGGCCCAGATTATTATTCGCTGGAACCTGCAAAGCGAAGTCATCACCATTCCAAAGTCGACAAAGGAGCATCGGATCGCAGCCAATGCCGATGTATTCGATTTTGAGTTGTCAGAAGAGGATATGAAAAAAATCGAACAGATGGACACTGGCGTGCGTGCATTCAGTGATCCGGATGAAAAGAAATAAAGGACAAAGAGCATGTGATAAAAGTATCGTGACCAAAATAAAATCGAACGAATTTTGTATCCCGATTAAATTCGTTCGGATTGCATTTATATATTCTTTTATCCTGTTGTTCGTTCCGCGCTTCAAATCGCTACGGCAAGATACTACGCGTTGGCAAAGCGGTATTCTTTGCCAATTTAGCTGAAGCCGTGCCCGCGGACAGCGAAGTACCTTGCCGGAGTGGGAAGTTGCGTTTTTCTTGGGGTAGAAAGATTTGCTTATTATTTTGGTCGCGTTGCTTTTGTCCTTTTTTCCATTCTGGGAGAGTGCGTACGGGAAACGAATTCCTTTTCCTGTCCATTCATTCCCGTTACGGATTAAATGCTATTTGAACAATTGCTCGAATACAGCGTCGATAGTCGTAAAGCCGCTGATATCCTTGTCGGTAGGGTCATCTGTTTCCACTGTCCATTCCTGTCTAGCCAGTTCCAACTGCCCCTCGCCTGTTTTGGTGAACGGCATGTGTACCATGTAGACTCTTCCATTTTTTCTTACCGTATAGCCGATGTAGTATTCGTCTTCCGGCCCTTCTTCTTCAAAAGTACCAATATCGTCGATGTTATATCTTTCCATTAGCGTATCGAAGGAGTCTTGCAAGTCGCCCCTTATCTGGTCGATGGTTACCTGATCCACGATCCATCCCTCCTTGTTCTTTAATATGGATTCCTTTCGTACAAACCATGCATGCAAAAATTTCCTCGTCTTGCCGTGTGTGTTTGAAGCAGACTAGAGAAGGAAGGTACTACAAGAACTTTAGAAGGATGGTTCCGATGACGAGAGCAAAAGATCCAAATAACCTCAAACGCGAAAAGAAAAACAACCCCATTGGGGAACAGCCATTGAGCTATCCGGGACAGGAAGCGAATGATTTTCGCGATATCACTTATTCCCCCGGCGAAAACAGTTATTTGAACGAAGAGCACAGAAAAAAGCAGAAATAACAAAAATAGCAGTTGGTCTGTGTTTTTCAGAACCAACTGCTTTTTCCTCCAGCTCTTTGAAGAAGAGGATTCGTTACCAATCGATTTAGAAATGTCACTCCTTAAAACATGACATGATGATAAGCATCATTTACTAATTCTGCATACCTCAGCCATTGAAAGACAAAGAAACCTGCAACAGTGACATTGACTGCGGCTGTATAGGAGATATATTTTCTTTTTTTCGGGTGACTTTTCATAAGCCGTTCACTTAACAAGACGGCGTACGTCGCTATAAAGAAAGGAGCAATGATTAATGCCGCCAATACCCACATGTTGAATTCCTCCATATATGTCCCCAACACAGACAGACTTTCCTCTTCATTACTTACGTCCGAATTGATCACGGGCCGAGGTCCGCTCAGGCCCTCATACATGACGAACTGATTCTGGTCGTTGACTTCGTATTTGATATACTGAAAATCGAAAGCAAAGTAATAAGTACCCACCAGGATCAACAAACTGATGAAAAAAGCAAGATACCATCTGAACTTCTTTGTCTTCACATTCATCCCCCTTTTGAATTGCGGATTTCCATATGTTGGCGTTTTAGATAATACCAATTATTTCAAAATTTCGTTATCAAGATTTTAATGAGGATAAACAGCATCTGTTATGGAATATGAACCCTTTTTATCTCTTTTTACGTATTTTGATTAATACTATTCAGAGGAGGGATTTTCTTGAAAGCATTATTTTACTTGTTTATCTTTGTTTTCCTTGTTTTTATCGAACTTTTTCCAGTTAGAAAAATCGTCACAGGAGAAGATGTAGGTGAAAATTTAAAACAACTAAAAAAACACCAATGGTTCAGGGATTGTCTGAAAGACGAAAAATACAAGGAGCTGATTGTCCACAACCGGAACGTCCGTAAAACGATTGGGGGCTTTCATTCCTCCAAACTGGATTCAAAAACTTATCTCGTTAAATGTCAAAAGAAGTTGGAGAAAAGCCTCATCAAGGAATTGAATAATGCCGATTGAACAATCTTTATTTGTTACGGACGGCAAGGAACACAAAAAAGCAGTTGGCTCGTTTTAACGAGACCAACCACTTCCTCTTTTTACTCTTCCTCGGCATGCATCCACGTTTTCCCGTCGGTATTGTTTTGCGTGATTTCTTGTTCGGCGGTGAGTGGATGGTTTTTAGTCAGCTCTTCATTCTGTCCTGGATGCTGTTCGAATTCACTGTCAATGACATCATTCAGGACTGCTGAGCTGTCCGTTTCGGTTTTGACGTTGTCCATTTCTTTACGCAGTTGTTTGTCGTTTTTCATATAGGACCTCCATTAAATAACGAGTTGTCATTTATTCTTCCGGATTTCCTATGTAGTATGAATGTTACTTAAAAAAATGTATTTTAACCTTTAACAGGAAAATTGTCTTCAATTTGTTCTTGAAGGATTTCCATTCCCTTTGGGCTCAGTACAATTCCGCTTGGCAGTACAATATTGTCCTCGCTGATTTCCCCTGTTATCATACACTGCTTGCGCGGCTTGTATTTTTGCAGGATGATTTTTTCTTCATCGACAAAGATTTCCACCGGGTCCTTTTCTTCTATTTCTAAATTCCTGCGGACTTCCATCGGAATAACAATGCGGCCCAATTGATCCAATTTCCTTACTACACCGGTACTTCTCACTTCATTCTCTCCTTTATGAAAATAATAAATAAAAAAACTAAAAACCAGATAGTATCATTGTAACAAGTCAGAGCAGAATTCAACGAATACTTTGTTTTTGTGTAAGATTTTCACCATTATACGCCATCCTGTAAAACTTTTAACAGGTTGACAGGATGGCTAATGAAGCCGATAAATCACGCATGATAGTGAATCGGAAACCCTTTTTCTTTTAAAAGCAGGCCAGGTTACCGATCGAGCCGCTTTGCTTATGCATCCGTCACTGACTACACCGCAAAACATCAGTATCCTTTCAAGTATCCCGCACGCACCGGAACCCCATGTTCCCGGTCGAACTGTCAATGGTATTCGAACTGCGGGCTGCTACTCTATATCGGTTGCAATAAGAATGATGACAAAGGTAGGAACCGCCGCGCATCACCTTTGCTGTGCCTTTGGAAGGTCCGGTCGGATTCAGCAGCTGTTTCATATCTTTGCTTCGATCAAACCAATCGGCACACCATTCCCAAACATTTCCTGATACATTGTATAAGCCGAATCCATTGGCAGGAAAAGATTTGGCCGGCGCGGTTCCAACGTATCCATCATCCGCCGTGTTCTCTTTTGGAAAATCACCTTGCCAAATGTTGCAGTGGTGTTCTCCATTCGGCATCAGTTCATCTCCCCATGGGAATTTTTTCTGTTCCAAACCGCCCCTGGCAGCAAATTCCCACTCCGCTTCGGTCGGAAGCCGTTTCCCGGCCCATTGGCAAAACGCTTCCGCGTCGTTCCAGGAAACATGAATCACCGGGTGATCCATTCGGTCTTCAATCGAAGAATCCGGCCCTTCCGGCTGGTACCAATAAGCACCCTCCACAGCAAACCACCATGGTGTGGAAGGAAGCTGTTGAATGGTCATGGACGGTTTTTCGGGCAAAAATTTATAAAAAACGAACGACCAACCGAATTTCTCTGCTTCGGTCTGGTAACCTGTTTCCTTCACAAACGCATCAAATTCTTCGTTGGTGACAGTATAACTGTCCATGTAAAAAGGAGATACTTCCACTTTTCTTACTGGTCCTTCTCCATCGGTTTTAAAACCTTCCTCATCGTCTGTTCCCATCAAGTATTCACCGCCGGGAACATAGATCATTTTCTCCTGAAACCGCACGTGCCCTTCTGCATTTACAATTGATTTTGCGGTTTCATCTCCAGGTGGAATAAACTCGCGGACCTTAGATCTACTTCCGGCACAGCAAGAGCCTATATGGTGAGTAGATGTCTCTTTTGCCATCTTAGCACACCTCCTTTAGCTGGAAATTGCATCCTTAAAAACACACTCTTTTTCGCCTTATTCCTGTCAGATAAAGTTTCCTTCCTTTATTCTATCATTTATAGGAAGAAATGCGGGCAATACAAGTCGGTTCTACTCAGTAAAAGATTGGGCATTTACATATGCCGCTAGGTCACTGGTTTATTCTTTGTATATGATCGTTAGATTTCTCCACAATACCTATGATTTGCATTATAAGAGCGCTTGGCTCACTCCCTCAACTCCCTGACTGATAATCTATGATGTTTAAAAAAGCAAGAATAAGAGAATAATAGAAACAAACAACAAAACGATTTAGGAGGGAAATGACATGCAACAAAGAAATAATTTGAAGTTAGATCAATTCATAAAAGAGGATCGGTTTGAACTTGAATCGTATGTATCAACTCTCATTAAACAACATACCAAAAATGCTCCTTCTCGTTCTGAAGAAATGTAGGATTTAAATAGCAAGGAATAGCTACTTAATTAAGGAATAAGGATTCCCGAACATAAAAAAAGAGTGGACTATAAAAATACACAGAAAGGTTGGCTGCTCTCGACTGCCAACCTTTCTCTATAAAAAGCCTACTCACTTCACTCGATTCAGTCATCCTTCATCTTCGAAAACTTTTTAACTCTCGAAAATGCTTCCGGGTCAAAACCTTCAGCAAAATTCTTCTCTTTGCGCAACCCTTTTCCAAAATGATACTGGGTAGCAGAGACAACGGAATGAATCATCTCGATGTTGTCCGGCCCTAAACCGGACCCAGGCAGGATTTCGGGGCCGTTAGTTCTTACCGATAAGTTCACCAGCTTCTTCAAATGGTGCTTTCCAGCTTCACAATCAACTTCTCCACCAGAAGTCAAGATCCGTTTCACTTGTTGTTTATAATCGAGCAACGTATGATAAGCAGCTTCTTGAGCCATTACCTTATCAAAGGCCCGATGGAAAGTGATATCGACTTCGGATTCCAATTTGATTATTTCCGTCAGTGCCCTCTCGTCGATTGTGTTATCTTTATTCAACCCACCGAACACTATTCGATTGCTGCCTAAACTTAGCACACCCTTAATATCCTCTAAGATGATAGCTAAATCTGCATCATTATAATGAAAGTGGTAGCTGTGAGGGCGGATCATAACTTGCACTGGGATTTTTACCGACTGCAACACTTGTTTTATGGTGCCATAGCTAGGGGTCAAGCCGCCCACACTGATAGCGGAGACAAGCTCCAGACGGTCTGCACCTAAGTATTCTGCTTGTCTCGCTTCCTCTGCATTTTGGACAATTACTTCTGTGATCAGTTTCATTCACTCTCCTGTATAACTATCTCTATTTATGCTAGAACTCCACCCCGTTGAAAGACGAATTATCTACCATCAAATAAACACAAGGAAAGAATTCTGCCTAATCTATTCCCCTGTGTTATCGACTTTTACCACGAGAGTTAGATTTTGCATTACCTCTTCTTTGTTCATCTGGTTGCTTTTTGCTTGGATTGGTTGGAGCAAAGTTCTTTTTTCTGTGTTCTTCAGCCATGCTGCTTCCTCCTATTACCTGATTGTTTAGGTCTTATAAGTTGCTTGCAAAACGACAAGAATCGTCTTCGTTTTATCATGACCGACGTATGGGAAATTATTCGGACTTCCAAAGCGGCGTGATTTCCATCGAATATTATACTCATTTTCATAATGGTATCATTTCACCGAGGTAATCCGGATCCTCTCCATCAAATCACTTATGTCAGAAAGCTGAACACACCCAGTCTGCTCTTCCATGGCATTGGATACTCCCATCGCAAGGCTATACCTAATTGCTTCTTCATCCTTCATTCCTTTATGGAAAGCAGAAGCAAATCCGGCAAGGACAGCGTCACCTGACCCTACAGGATTGATTGCTTCCACCAGAGGAATCTCTGCTTTATAGAATTTCTCTTTGCATTTAATGATTGCTCCGTCCGCTCCCAGAGTCACAACAACCCACGGAATTTTGGAAAAGTACTCGGACTGAAGGTTTGCGAGTATATCCTCCTGGTTTTGAAAATCTTTATGAAACAATCCTGCGACTTCTTTCGCGTTAGGCTTGATTAAAAATGGTTTTGTCGTGTGCCTGATGGCTTTTTCCAGCAGGTCTTCTTTCGTATCCAGCAAGACCGGTATCCTGAACTTACGGGCAATGGTTATAAGCTGATTATAGAAATCACCCGGCAGACCAGCCGGAAGACTTCCTGAAAGAGTAACAACATCTATTTCTTTTAATTGAATGGCAAATTGATTTAAAAACTGGACAGCTTCTCCACTATTTATCATGGGGCCTTTTTCCAGAATCTCCGTCTGCATCCCTTCATGCAGTATGGAAATACAATTCCGTGTATCCTGTTTTATACGAACAAAATCATGCCTGATGTCCCGTACAGACAATTCTTCGGCGATGAACTCTCCTAAATGCCCGCCTAAAAACCCTGTCGCCTTTACCTCATTTTTCAATTGTTTCAATACTCTCGATACATTGAGTCCTTTTCCTCCGGCAGTTTTATTGATTTCAGAAACTCTATTGACATCATCCAAATTAAGTGTGCCGTTCAACTTGTAGCTGATGTCCACTGAAGGGTTCAGCGTTACCGTGAGAATCATCTCATCACCTCATTTTTCTCGAAACATAGATATTTTATGGCTGGCTTGAAGCGGCTGTTTCCGCTAGTACATTGTTTAGAGACGTGATATTTTCTGTCCCTTCTGTTTCCAACCATTCATTGGCAGCTGCTGACCCAGCTTCTTTATATTTAAAAGCAGATCCACTCCATGTTGCACGTCCACAAAGGACACCATGAAATGCTGCGCCTGATTGTTTTGCGAACTTCAGTGTTTCTTGAAAAAGCTCTGCACTTACACCACCGCTCAAAAATATATAAGGAAGATTCGTAGATTCACTTTGTTCTCTAAAATAGGAAGAGGCTTCCTCACGGGTATATACTGGTTCTTCTTCCGTGAACCCTTCTACAAAATTCATATTAACAGGAACCTCGACCTTCAGCACGTCAGCCCCGAACCGCTCACCAGAAAAGTGTTTCATAGATGACAGGACTTTTCGAGGCTTCATTTTAGCAAATTCCCGGCCTTTCATATCATCCATTCCTTCATCATACGTAATGATTTCTAAAAAAAACGGTATATCTTCCGCTTTACACTCGGATGCAATCCTTTCCACGAAGGCATTCTTCTTCTCATTCACTTCGATAGAACCATCGATATCATGATAAATGAGTATTTTTATTCCGTCCGCTCCTTTCTCGACAAGCCGTTTGACCGACCAGTCCGGAAGAAGACTGGGCATACGACCAACATCGCTTGTGTCATACCCCGTTTTTTCATAAGCTACAAGAAGACCGCACTGTTCATCTTTTTTGCCTGCCGCAGGCCAGCCATACTCAGGATCCAATAGTATAGCAGAAGCATAAGGAGTTAACCGCTCAGAAACGAGTGATTTGTACTTCTCGATTTCTTGTTTCGTTGTGTCTTCTCCCATCATCCGTTTCAAGGCACCACGTTGATCAATCGCCAAAGCGCTGAAATAGCCATTATCGTTCATCAACTTACTTAATCGCTCTGCTTTCACTGTACGGGTTTGCATCATTTTTTCTCCTTTCTTCTTCCTTAGTGTAGATGAGGTTTCCATCGACGGCAGTCGCTTGAACTTCCAAGTTTGAATCAATCACCACATAGTCTGCTTTTTTTCCAAATGAAATACTGCCGATTTCATTGTCCATCTCTAAACTCTTAGCAGGTGTCAAGGAAGCCAAGTGCCAAATATCTTGTAAATCAGCTTTTGTCCACTTCTGTAAATTTCTGATTCCGTCCAGCAGTTTAAGTGTACTGCCAGCAAGCGATCCTGTTTCCGTTCTTGCTACTCCGGCCTCCATGATTACAGGAAATTCTCCCAATTTGTAACTTCCGTCAGGCATGCCGCCTGCACGCATACAATCCGTAATCAACATCAATTGATCTGCTTTCAAACGATAGGTAAGAGCAGCCACTTCCGGATGGACGTGCAAGCCATCGGAAATCAACTCAACAAACGCATCTTCCGAATGGAAAGCAGCTCCTACTACACCCGGTTCTCTGTGATGGAGCCCCCTCATCCCATTAAACAAATGGACGAAATTATTCACACCATTCTCAAGGGCCTTTATACAACAATCAAACGTAGCATCCGAGTGGGCGATGCTTACTTGCACCCCAGTACCTTTTACCTTACGGATGAACGCAAGCGAGCCTTCCCGTTCCGGTGCCAAAGCAATTTTCACTATATTGCCACCAGATATCTCTTGCCACTGTTGAAACTCCTCGATATCCGGGTCCCGGAAATACTTCTTGTTTTGTGCTCCCTTATGTTGTTCAGTAAAATAAGGACCCTCTAAAAATATTCCTTGGGATTGAGCGCCGGGCAGCCCATCATCTTCCGCTCGTTTTATGGCCTCAAGCGTCTTTCTTAAATCTGTACCGGAAGACGTCAAGGTTGTCGGCAGAAACCGTGTCACACCTTGCGAAGCCAATGTGGTGGAAATTCCCTTTACAGCTTCCTCCTTACCATCCATGATGTCCTGACCGTTGATTCCATGAATATGTGTGTCAAACAGACCTGGAGCGACCATGTAGCCGCTCCAGTCTATGACTTTTTCTCCGGTCGGTACTTCAGTGGATATCGAAGAAAAACGCCCGTCTTCCACCACCAAATATCCTTTTTCTATTACTCCATGCTCAAGTAAATATTGATCTGCCTTTATAAAATACCGCATGTTTTCACTCCTGCTTTTATGCTTCCACATTATAATGGTGAATGGTGACACCCTGGACCACACGACTGATTTCGCCATTGGGGCTTGGATTGTCAGGTGTGATTCCCAATTGCATCGACTTTTTCATAGCTAGTGCTTGAGCAAAGATTATATAAGATAAAGCCGCTTGAAGATCGTTTTGTGGACTTTTTCCTCCTTCACTGATTGAAACAGTGAAATGGGCAAGTTCCTCCACATCCTTATCGGCATTTTGCGTCATTGCCACCACCATCGCTGCTGTTCCTTCTTCGTGAAGTTGTCGAAGCATGTCCAAATCATATTTTCTGGTATACTCGTTTTCTGAAAGGAATACGACCACCACAGTTTGTTCATTCAGAACAGACTTTGGACCATGGCGAAATCCAAGGGAAGAATCATGGAAAGCAATCACCTGGCCGCCAGTCAACTCCAGCATTTTCAAGGAAGCCTCTTCGGCAAGCATCCCTAAAAGACCAGAGCCGAGATAAACGATTCGATTAAAATCGATACCTAAAACCGTATCAATGTGATCACCAACACGCTTTATCAGTCTGTCTCCATTTGCTATAACTTGATCAGCAATCGTCCCTTTAGCCTCTTCCGGGAGAAAAAGTTCATAACCTGCCAAAAGCATAGAGGTGAAACTGCTGGTCATTGCTAAGGACTTATCATTGGATTTTTCTGGCATTAGCACGGTTATGCTTTTATCATCTCCTTTTGTATTTGCAGCTAACTGACCGTCTTTGTTGCAGGTGATGACAACTTGGTAAAAGTCTTTGATGCACTTCTCGCCCAGTGCTACAGCTGCTACACTTTCCGGACTGTTTCCTGATCGGGCAAAAGACACCATGACGGTCGGACGATCCGCTTTCAAATATTCACGTGGGTTGGAGACAATATCTGTAGTTGGGATGGCATCAAAAAAAACATTTTGTTTGCACCATTTATTCAATTCCGGAGCGAGGGTATCCCCGACAAAAGCTGATGTACCTGCTCCTGTCAAAATGACATGCACTTGTTCATGCTTTTCAGAAATTCCTTCCAAAAATTCTTTGAATCCGGATTTCGACTTTTCCATAGTCGACAATAACTCCTGCCATACTTCTGGTTGATGATGAATTTCTGTGGCTGTATGGAAAGCCCCTCTCTCCTTAATTTCTTCTATCGATAAATTGAACAAATCAAGCCCTCCTCATTTGGTCATGTTGTCATAACCAGTTGTGATGTAATTCATTAAATTCCTGTAGAACTGGATGCTTCTTTGTTTCTCTTTTTCTCGAATTTCTTGACGTTACCAGCCCCTTCACTTAAAACAAAAGAAACAAATTCATCTAGTGATTTTTCGCGTTGAAAAACGCCGCTTAACACCATTGGGACATTGGTTCCTCCGACGACTCTTACATTATCCTTTTCGTTGGCTATCAAGCTGCTGACATTGAATGGTGTTCCGCCAGCGAGGTCTGCAAAACAGATGACTCCATCCCCTTGTTCGACAGAGGCGATCGCTTCACGAAGCTGACTCTCCAGCGCACCTTTGTCTTCTTTAAATGACACCGCTTTTACATTTTCTTGTATCCCTGCAATTAGTTGAACGGAATCCAGCAAACCTTCCGGAAAAGTGCCATGACCCGTCAATACCATTCCAATCATTCTGAGCCCTCCTCAATGAAAGTGATTACATAATATTAAAGAACGAACCAATCAGCCCAACGACCACTGTCAATCCGATTAATGTGATAGGGGAACGTCCTTTTTTCAAAAGCCAGTAAACCAACAATGTATAAATTAATGGAAGCAAACCAGGCATGATCTGATCCAAAATATCTGTCTGCACGTTCATTTCAGATTCACCCTGTTTCCAAATGTAGTCTATTTCAAAACCCACATAGGTAGCAATCAATCCTCCTACAACTGTTAAACCTACAATGGAAGCAGAGCGTGAAATATACCCCATCATTTCTTTTAACTTGGATATGGCCTTTACACCCATTTTGTATCCGTAGTTCATTAAACCGAAGCGTACGCCGAAATGGATAATATTAAAGGCAATCAAAAATACAATCGGACCCGCTATATTCCCTTCCACAGCTAAAGAAGCACCTATACTGGCCGTAATCGGAAGAAGCGTCAGATAGAATAAAGCGTCTCCGATACCGCCTAACGGTCCCATTGTCGCTACCTTGATTCCCCTTATAGCTTCACGGTCTTCTTTCTTTTGTTCCATGGCCAGGATGATACCCATCACAAATGTCACTAAAAATGGGTGTGTATTGAAGAATTCCATGTTGTCCTTCATCGATTTACTTAAATCTTTTTTATTCTTATGGATTAGTTTCAATCCGGGAATTAAGGCGTAAAGCCAGCCAGCAGCCTGCATACGTTCATAGTTGAAAGATGCTTGCAGCAACAAGGATCTCCAGGCAAGTTTTTGGATTTGCTTCTGACTTAACTCCTCTGCCGGATGTGAGTCTTCATACACGTAGTTAGATGCCATCCGTTATCTCCTCCTCATTAGCTTGATTTCCACCTGCTGGGCCATTTTTATTTTTATTTTGATAAAAATCATATAACGCAATTGCCAACCCGATTAATGCGATAGCGAGTATCGGTAACTCCAAATAGGCCGCAAGAATGAACCCTACAATGAAAAACATGATGTATTCAACTTTCATCATAATCCGCAGAAGCATGGCGAAACCGATAGCCGGCATGATCCCCCCTGCGACGGCCAATCCATCTATAATCCATTGTGGTACAGCTTCCACATATTCAGCAGCTGTCTGTGCGCCAAAGTATATTGGCAAGAATGCAATGAAAGCGTTAAAGAAAAAGGTGATGGTAAGACCCAGATAGTTGAGATTGTCTATCCCTTTCGTATTTGCATCTAAGGCGAATTGATCTGCTTTATGCATCAGCGGAGCGAATAATGTAAATAAAAGTGTAACAAGCCCTTGCATTGCCACCGCAAACGGGATGGCGATACCAACAGCAACATCCGGATCCTGTCCGGTAATGACACCAAATGCGGTTCCTATTACACCACCAATAACAACGTTAGGAGGTTGAGCACCGGCAAGCGGAACCATTCCCATCCATATCAACTCTAACGTTCCCCCTACAATCAGCCCGGTGGTGAGGTCCCCCAGTATCAAACCGACAACTACTCCTGAAACAACCGGCCTATGAATATGCGTCAAGCCGTTGTATAAATCTATTCCCAGGATACCTGCCCATAAGGCAATAAGTATCGCTTCTACTAACATAGTGACGCCCCCTTTTTCGTATTGGTCAGCGAATAAATCATTTTTCTAACAGTTCCAATATATTTCTGCCTTTTTCATTCGGCACTCCTCTTAAATCGAGTTTCACCCCAAGTTCATCCAGTTTCTTGAAGGCTTCGATGTCATCCTGGTCCACGGAAACCGTCGAGGAAATTTGCTTTTTGCCTTCTTCATAATCCATGTTTCCTATATTTAAATATTCGATAGGGACCCCATTCTCTTTCAATTTAAGTGCATCCTTCACGTCTCGGACGACCAAAAATATTTTCTGTTTTGGCGAAGCCTTGTGGATAATATCGATCGTTTTCTGCAAGGTGAAAAACCTGGTTTGGATTACATCCGGCAGCACCATATCCATCAGGTTTTGCTGTACTTCGTCTTCAGCCACTTTATCATTGGCAACAACTACTAAGTTGGCTCCAAGGTGATTTACCCAGGTGACCCCTACCTGACCATGTATCAATCTGTTATCAATTCTCGTCAATAAAATGTTGGGTTTTGTCATTTTCTCCATCCCCTTTATAATAGTAGTTGAACTCAAAACCAAGTACATCGCTTCATTCCATCACAAACATGAATCCCCCCTTTTACTAGAAAATTAATGGTTATGTTGTCATAACCAGTTTATTAAAAAAGGTAGTATTACCTTTCTTAAGTCAGTTCCACTTTATATTCGAATTTGTCACCCCTGGCCACGGTAATGGTATATTCAATTAATTGTTTATCTGAATATGCATATCTTTTTATCAACATAGCCGTTTGTTTGCTCGAAATTCGTAAATGCTTCGCTTCCTCTTCTCGAACCAATGTAGGTGAAAAGCTTTCAACTGCCTTATTTACAGGAATATTGTAATCGTTATAAAATACTTCATACATTGGTTGTTTATCCAGTGTTTCCTGTGTCAGTCCCGGAAACTTGGCTACCGGAATGTAGGACGTTTCATACATGAGAGGTTCTTCATCAGCAAGTCTTAAACGCACAACTTTATAGACTTCTTCTTTTGGGTGGATCCCCATCTTGCTGCCAATCGCTTCTTCCGCTTCTACGGCTTCAAATGAAAGCACTTTGCTGGTAGGAATCTTCCCTATTTTCCTCATCTCATCTGTAAAACTATATAATTTCACCAAGTTTTGACTGTAGGATTTCGGTGCCACAAATGTTCCCTTGCCGTGCAATTTATATATATATCCTTCCCGTTCCAATTCCTGCATTGCTTGTCTGACTGTAATGCGGCTCATTCCATACATGTCACACAGTTCCCGTTCGGAAGGCAGCTTTTCTTGTTCTCTATACTCTTGTGCATTAATTTTCTCGATGATTTTATCCATCAATTGAAGATATAAAGGAATTCTTTTATTATTAATCACATGCTGTCACCTAACTCTTTTATTCATTCTGAACTGGTCATTACCAGTTAGGCTTATGATAACCTTTTTTCAGAATTTTGTAAAGAGGACATCATTATTTATTGATAGAAAAAGCCCTCCTCAAATATCCGAGGAGGACTTCTGTCTCTATTCAATCGTTATCGTAGAACCAACCTCCACCGCCACCAATTCTGCATCTTCCAAATATAACGTACCTGATTGCTCTGCTTCCGTACTCCCATTAAAGCGTAACGTTATATGTCCTAAATCATGCAGGTTTTTGTTGACGGCAGAACCAACTTTCGTGATTTCATATGTCGTTCCGTCAATAGTCAGCTTTGAATCTTCCGTTATTTCTTTTTCTACTGTATTGACATCGATGATATAGCAAAAGTCCGCAAGTTCAGCTGGTGCATTTTCTCCAAACAGAACCATCATTTTTTCTGCTTCAAAAGCTTTTGCATCTTTCCCGATTTTTTTTATTTCTGTTCGATACATGAATCATACGCTCCTTGTTTATTTATATAATCCGAAGCTTGCCAGCCAAGCGACAAATACTCGCGGCACACCATTCAAGAATCTGGAATAAAGGACAGATGGCACCCCTACTTCGATTGTTTTCGTTTCTGCTTCTGCCAGACCTAATCCAACAGGAATGAAGTCTGCGGCGTTTTGCGTATTGATCGCAAATAGGGCCGGGAGTGCAAGGTTTGGAGGAATGTTCCCTTTGCCGATTTCCACTCCGATCAGCGTACCGAGTACTTGTCCGATAACTCCACCCGGCCCTAGTAATGGACTTAAAAAGGGCAAGGAACAAATAAAGCCGATGGCCATCAGTCCCCAAATATTTCCGGCAAGCGG
Source organism: Sediminibacillus terrae (assembly GCF_009602435.1). Lineage (GTDB taxonomy): Bacteria > Bacillota > Bacilli > Bacillales > Amphibacillaceae > Sediminibacillus > Sediminibacillus terrae. Next base: position 10,102 of record NZ_VZDQ01000004.1, on the reverse strand, counting down.
AGACATCACATTTGCGAACAAGTCGCCGATGCCAGAGCCTTGAATGATGCCGATCAATAATGCCACAAATCCCATAAACGGAATGACGGTATGCAGCATCGTTTCCACAGCATCGCGGGAAGCCTGGTAGAAGGTGTTGATAACCTTGCCCGCAGCCAGGCCGATTTTGGTAAGCAGGCTTTTGTTTTCTTGTTCCGCGCGTGTTTCCATGATTTTCTTGTCTTTTGAATAGGTCGCTTGTTGTTCTGGCTGTTTCTCCTCTGCTTGCGTCTCTTTTACAGACGTACTTTCACTTTCTGTACCGGCCGCCGACACTTGATCAACGTCTACGTTGGATACGTAAATGTCTTCGGTTATATATTGGCGCAAAGGTCCGCTTTTACCGGTAGCCATGATATTGATCGTAGGGATGCCTTTTTGCGGATAAATGCCACAACGTAACGTTCCGCCACAATCAATGACTGCTGCCATGATTTCCTCTTCCGGTACAGATGTTTCAAAACCATTCACAGGTGTTGCCCCGGTGATATCACATATTTTATCTACAATGGCAGGCTTATGACCGCCAGTGACATACATCAGTTTGTCCCGTTTACCATCGACACCGATTGTCAACGGGCCACCGAAACCACCCGAACCTTTAACGATTTTCGCTTTTTCAGCCATGCTGTCCACCTCAACCTTCTACTTTTACTTCTTTGCTCAATTTCACGTTTTGTTGTTTCTCTATATAACTCGTTGTGAAGTCCGTAACCCAACCACCGATGAAGTTCATCACCAAACCGACCAATAAGTAACGGACAGCCAAATCTGTCATCGGCAGCCCCAGCTCCTGGATACCTTGTGCAATGCCCAAGTAGATAAATAATTCCGCCGGGTTAATATGTGGAAAAATCCCGTTACTTGTATGGGCGAACTGTGCCGCGGAAGCAAAGTAACTCGGTTTATATTTCTCTGGCATGAATCTGCCCAAAGAGTGGACCATAGGATTCGCCAGCATGAAGGACCCCAGGAATGGTAACACCAAATACCTTAAAAACGGATTTTTGGCTGATTTCTGTGCGATGAGGTTGATTTTCTCCTCGCCTATCAATTGAATGATGGTATTCATCGCAATCAACAACATCAGTACAAGCGGTACAATCGTTGTCATCCAATCGATAAACGTATCGGCACCTGTTTGGAATAAGTTGATAAATCCTTCTGCAAATTTAACGATGTAGTCCATGCTTTAGACCCCTTTCTTTTTTAAACATTCCGTTTACTTTCCGTACAGCTTTCATCATCGGTGAAGGAATTTGGGCAATTTCTCCGCCATTTTGAATGACATGGAAAGTGTTTTGCGCATCTAAAACCGCTTTTCTCAGCAGTTTGTTGTAATCCTCCAAATCACTGGCATTAACTTTTTGCAGTTTCTTTCCTTCCAAACCCTTAAGCGGTTTGAATTTAGAGAACACGGTGACACCTTGCATGTATCGCGCATCTTCAATCTCGTTTTTATTGTTTAGCTGAAGTAACACCAGCGTTCCAGATTTAACGATAGCCGGACGTCTTCCAATGGCGACTCGGCCCTTTTCCCGCAGTTGGGTATAGTTTTTGGTAAAATTTTTGATCTGGAGCAGACCTAGTAAATACTGAACGACAAAGCCTATCGCAGCAAAGATAATCAGCATGATAAACATAGGCTATTCCCTCATTTCCTGATTTAATAATCGTGACAAATCCGTAAAGGTTGTCTTAGCATTGATTTTGTTCAAAATATAGTGATTTGTCGTAATCGCCAATACTTCCTCATAAATCCGGATAAGCATTGCCTCATTCACGTTTTCCTCGGAAGATGCGATAAGTACGACCAATCTGACATTTTCATGATCATCAAGCGGTTCATCTAAAACACCGACCTTGATAAAAATCCCGTCTTGCTTATGGCTTGCGTGCGGAAAGCCTAATTGACCGTTGATCGTAGATTTTTTGTTTTCCCTTTCAATCAAACTCTTTTTAAAACCTGCGTCTACTTTCCCTTCATTGTAAAGCTCATCAGCCAGTCGACAAATGATATCTTGATATGTTTGCCGGCCCTGAAAGTGGTAAAAATCGGAATGATCGAGGAAATCCACCAAAACACTGCGGTTGAACAATTTTTTATTACTTACATCCTTATAAATCAAGAACTGTTCTATTTTCAATTTAAGCAGCTGCTGATCAAAGACATCCTCGATGTATATGACTTTGTTGAACATTCTGTTTGTTTTGATCGATGAGATGACTAAATCAAATGGATGAATGCTTTCTTCGGTAAACTCGGATTCATCAATGACCTCCACGTTGATTTGGGTGCCGAACACTTTGCGCAAGTTCATGGTCAACAACTTGGTCGTGCTCAATCCTTGATTCGTCAAAATCGCAATGTCATGTAATTCATTCATCTTTTGCTCGAGTTGTTCCAAATACACACTGAAATATATCGTTAAAAAGCCCAGTTCCTTCTCCGGCATTCCCAAGCCGGTCACGCGTGTAATGCTTTCTCCCAGCAAGGTAGACAATTCATAGGCAAAAGGAAATCGCTGCTGCATGTCATATGCCATTTCATTATTCAACTTGATACGGAAGATCAATCGATTGATTAAATGCTTAATGTGTAAACGAATATCCTTCGTGAATAGCTCCTCGTCGATTTTAAGCCCGTAAAACCGTTCTACATCGCGAATCGTTTGATCAATGATCTTTTGAATAAGGCTTTCATCTTGTTGCGTCAATAATTCATCCAATAGCGAAGCCCTGCGTCCCATCAATTGCACAACGATTAAGATAATCTCTTTTCCTGCATTGGCCTCTGGGAAAACTTTTTCTATATACTCTTTTATAAAATCCAATGCCATGTACTCTTCCGAATGAAAAATATGTGCATCTAAATCGACTGTGCCACTTATTAAACAAAGCTGCTCCATTCGCTGCAAGGTCACTTTGAGCGCCAAAATCAACCGTTCCAGTGACTGTTCATCCAGTTTCCAATCTTGTTGCAATTGATCCAATCCTGTGACCAAACTCGGCGGCACTTCATATTCGATAAACTCGGACGGGAATTGTTCAATCGCCAATTTGCGTATCTCGAACTCAGAGCCTTCCAATATCAAGCCTACATTTGGCGTACCTGTGATCTGTACGTGTGATGTCTCGATATCCTCTTTCAACTCCCGCAGAATTTTACTGACCAGTGTCTTGCTCAAAAACAACCTATCCGCCATGTCATCAAGGGTCGTTTGCTTGTGAATAGATAATTGATAAAAAAGTTCGTCTTTCCTTTGCTGATTCACTCTGTCATGTTCCTGGCATTCATCTTTTAACAAATCCAGTTTGTCGAAAAATACCTGTTGTTCCTTGATTGCCAGGGATAATTTTTGATGCTGTTTGGTGATGACCGCGGCATCTTGAAAGTCACTGTTGATTTGTCTTATATAATTCACGATTGTTTTTTCTGTAAGATTTAATTGATAGGACAACTTTTCTACTTCAATCTCTTCATGCATGAGAGACTCTATCATCTTTAGGTGTTTTTCATTAAGTTGCATGACCTCTCCCCTATCTATGGAATCAGCCTCTAGACTTACCACCCGAAATGTTAACTGTGGTTCCTGTTATATAACTTGCTTTATCAGAACTTAAATAACAAACCAGGTCAGCAATCTCCGTCAATTTGCCCACCCTGCCCAATGGAATCGATTTAGAATAATCGCCATTTAATCGATCGACAGTCGTATTTCTACTGTAAGCAAGAGCTTCCTCATATTGTGGTGTACGCAATCCAGTTTCTTCAAGAATCCCCGGAGCTATGGCTACAACGTTTACATTATGCTTACCAAGTTCTTTTGCCCAACTTCTTGTAAAACCAATCAAAGCAGCTTTGGTCGCCGAATAGATACTTTGACCTTCCGAGCCTTCTTGTCCAGCTTCACTCGAAACATTAACAATAATACCAGACTTTTGAGAAATGAAGTGTTTGGCTACTGCTTGACTGAGCCAAACAGGCCCCTTTAAATTCACATTGAACATGACATCTAAATCTTTTTCCTCCATTTCATATTCAGGCTTTTCGCCTTTGATATCTACAAGCAATCTCGGAAGATTAATGCCTGCATTGTTGACCAGCACATCGATTTTGCTTTCTTTTTCCACTACCGTGTCTACCGTTTGTTTTACAGCTGCAGCGTCTGCGACATCCAGTTCCATAAAACGATAATGATCGTGATCCAATGGCTGATCTTTTAAATCCAAGTTATAGACAATCGAACCATTGTCCAACAAGGCTGTCACAATCGCTCTGCCAATTCCTGAACTTCCGCCTGTCACAATGGCAACTTTTTCTTCCAGTCCTAACCAACTTCCCATCACTAATGCCTCCTAAATTTCTTGTTGCGTTCATTGTACAAATAAGCGTTTTCAAAATTAATTCTTACTTTTGTGGCGATTTTGGAAAAAGGGGGGGATAATTAAATTCACGTTCTGTAATTTGGGGAAGGGGTTAACTAACTGACATATGCCGAAAGTGAAAGACGGTATTAAAATGGGCAACAGCACACCGGGCAAAAATATACCAAACATCGCCTTAAATTTCGACAAGCTTCATAAATAAATGATCATAATGAGGAGGAGTTTTAGCGTTATTTTTATGAATTTGAGAGAGACATAAAAAAAGAGAAGATTGAGTTATAGTATGTCTCATACGGATACCATACATTTGTAGATATCGGCTTTAAGAAGATCTTAAGTGAAAGAGAAAGAAACCATGTAAAAAAACGAAAAAAAGTGTTAAATTTACATCTAGCCAATGGAGAGGGGATTATAGCATCAAAATAACAGCCTGGTTGCTTCACCTTCCAGATTCTTTTCCAACGATGGCGAAATTTTTCTAACGAAAAACAAAGCTGCCAATGGCAGCTTTATATATTTTTTACTTTGAATTGGATTACACGTCCTTGACATACTTTATTAAACTGAAATTCAGAGAAAATTTTACAATAGTAGAATAAAAACTGGGTGCTTAAGGGGACTTTTACTAATGTCTCACAAATTAAAACCCTTATCTTAAGGAGAGAGTTTTGCACTACAACTGCTCACCTTCCATTCAGACAACCGCCTTTTGATACAATATCTTTTATTCATCTATTCTATTTTTCTCTCCTTATCAATTGTTCTTATTAGAAAATTAAGAAAATCTTTTCGTAAATCTTCTCGTTGAAGAGCAAATTCAACAGTAGCTTGTAAAAAACCTTGCTTATCTCCAACATCGTATCTCCTACCCTCAAAGGTGTACGCATACATTTTTTCTTTCTGGGCTAAGTCCTTAAGAGCATCTGTGAGCTGTATCTCCCCCCCTTTACCTGGCGCTGTTTGTTCCAATATCTCAAATATAGCTGGGGTGATGACGTACCTTCCAAGAATGGCAATATTAGAAGGAGCCTCTTCAACAGATGGCTTTTCTACTAATCCACTTACTTTATATATTTTATCTTCTATTTCATTGCCATAGACAACGCCATATTTCCCTACATCTTCATTAGCTATTCCTTGTACTCCTAGTATAGTAGTCTTATATTGTCCATAAACTTCCAACATTTGCAGAAGGCAAGGTTTTTCATTTTCAACGATATCATCACCTAACATCACCGCAAATGGTTCATTACCTATAAAACTTTTAGCACAGTAAATTGCATGACCTAATCCTTTAGGCTCCTTCTGGCGTATAAAATGGATATTTACCAAATCAGATATTTTTCTTACTTGCTTTAATAACTCCTGTTTACCTTTTGCCTCTAGTTCAAGTTCTAGTTCTACAGATTTGTCAAAATGATCCTCAATGCTTTTTTTATTCCTTCCAGTAATTACGAGGATCTCCTCGATTCCAGAATTCACCGCTTCTTCAATGATATACTGAAGCGTTGGCTTGTCAACTATCGGTAGCATTTCTTTTGGTTGTGCTTTCGTTGCCGGTAAAAATCTGGTGCCTAGTCCAGCTGCCGGTATAATTGCTTTACGTACATGCACCTTTAATTCTCTCTCCTTTAAAATCATTAGATTAACTGTTGGATTAATATATTTGCAGTGAGTAAATCTAAATAACTTGTCTACTAATTCCCTGAAATTTTTCACTTTTCGGATAAAACTCTTACTCGATCACTTACTCATTGTTATATCCTCTACCTCATAATTAGCACATCTGAAGATAACCAACTACAACGTACTCTGACAACTCCTCGCCCAAGTAAAGAAAAACTGCACTAAAAGTGCAGTTTTTCAAGAATCGAGTAGACACTAGTTTGTACTAATCATCTTTTTAACCTTAGCAACTTCAGCATCATCGATTACATAATAGTAAATGCCATCTATTTTCTTACCTGTGCCTTGCATTTGATAAGTACTAACGTTCTTCCTTGTATCCCGATAATTTAGCAAGAGATTTTGCATATCTTCAAAGTCCATATTACTTGCCATGTTATTTCCCAATACTTGAACTATATCATCTATTTTATTGACAGAACCTACGGAAGCTCCTTTGTCAATTATTCCTTGAATCACTTTACGCTGCCGTTCATTACGGCCGAAATCTCCATTAGGGTCCTGTTTGCGCATCCTTACATAATCCAATGTTTCCTCTTCACTTAACTGAATTTCCCCAAGTGGATAGTGATGCTCCTTTCGGGTGAATTCAATCTCGTTATCTACAGTAATACCACCGACAGCACCAACCAATTCGGTCAATCCTTCCATATTCAAGCGAACATAGTAGTCCAACTCGATTCCAAGAAAATTCTCTACTGTATTAACCGACATATCTACGCCTCCAAAAGCATATGCATGGTTAATCTTATCCTGAGTCCCTTTTCCTACTATTTCTGTCCTTGTATCTCTTGGAATACTAACTAGTTCCATACTATCATTCTTTGGATCAAGTGACAGCACCATCATAGCATCCGAGCGGCCAACGTCATTCTCTCTTTCATCCACACCAAGGAGTAATACGTTCAGTGGTTCCTGATCCTTCACTTTCTTCTTACCAACCGTAGTATCAATAGAATCAACAGGCTGAGTGATTTTATTTGCAACGGTTTGTTTAGTATTATGGTAGATAGAATAAACGAAAGCGCCGGACCCTACGACAACTAGTAGGACAACAGCCAATAAAACCTTGACCCATAGCCTTCTAGACTTTTTTTTATACTGAGAACGTTTCATTATCAACATCTTCCTTTTTCTCAAATACTCTCAAAAAATATTTTACTTGCAATAAGAAGTTTTTCAGTGCTGTTAACAGTATATCAGAAGTTGTTCAAAATCCAACATAAAATAATTTATTTTTACAAAAAACTACATTTAGTTTTGAAAATAATTTGTTATGGCATCCGCAATTCGTCTTGAAGCTTGTCCATCGCCATAAGGATTGGATGAACGAGCCATTTTTTTATGGGCTTCCGGATCAGATAACAGTTCATTAGCCAGGTTAAAAATGTTTTCCTCATCTGTTCCTGCTAACTTCAAGGTACCGGCATCAATCCCTTCCGGTCGTTCAGTTGTGTCACGTAGAACTAGAACAGGAACTCCAAGCGATGGTGCTTCTTCCTGCACACCACCAGAATCAGTCAAAATCAAATGAGCACGTGAAGCGAAATTATGAAAATCTACTACACTTAAAGGCTCTATCAACTGAATTCTTTTATCGTTTCCTAATATCTCATTAGCTGTTTTTTGAATCACCGGATTTAAATGCACAGGATATACGACATGAATATCCTCATGCGTTTCCACTAATCGTTTAATTGCACGGAACATCTGCTGCATATTTTCTCCCAAGTTTTCTCTCCGGTGAGCTGTCATTAAAACTAATCGTTTACCATTTAAGGAATCTAAAACTTCACTTTGATAAGATTCATCCACGGTAGTTTTTAATGCATCAATTGCTGTATTCCCTGTAACAAAAATTCGTTCTTCTGGTTTATTTTCATGTAGCAGGTTTTGTTTGGACTTTTCGGTAGGTGAAAAGTGCAAATCTGCCATAATACCTGTTAGTTGTCGATTCATTTCTTCAGGATATGGTGAATATTTATCCCAAGTTCGTAAACCCGCTTCCACATGACCTACTGCAATTTGGTTATAAAATGCAGCTAAAGAGGCAGCAAAGGTTGTCGTCGTGTCTCCGTGTACCAATACAATGTCCGGCTTTGCTTCCTTCATAACATTATCCAAGCCTTCCAACGCTCTATTTGTAATCTCTGTAAGTGATTGCTTCTTCTTCATTATATCTAAGTCAAAATCTGGTGAGATATCGAATATTTCCAGTACTTGATCCAACATTTCTCGATGCTGAGCAGTCACTGTTACAATTGATTCAAATTCTTGTGGACGTTTTCTTAGCTCTAAAATTAATGGAGCCATTTTTATTGCTTCTGGTCTCGTTCCGAATATTGTCATCACTTTAATAAGCTTGTCCAATTCAGTCACTCCTGTTAAAAGTTAATTGTCTCATTAACTATTTTCTCTAATCATAAGTCGAATTATATCATATTATGCGCATGAAATAAAAAACACATAAAAATAGCCTGCAAAAAGTTTGCAGGCTATTTTTTAATTATATACTGGTATGTCCAAATATAAAGTTGTTAATCCAATCTCTTGATATAAATTGTACATGGAACCTACTTGTTTATAAGCCCAGCCAATATCTGATGCATATTGGTGGGTGGCATATCCATACCTTTCCATAGCATCCGGATTCCAACGCATTTTATATAAGGTATTTTGACCAACCTTTATATAACTATTCCCAATAAACTGGGCTCCTCCTATGATGGCCTCCTCAGGACTGAACCAGCCTTCTTTGTAAGCACGAAATGCACCTCCTTCATATGCATTTCCGTCAACAGCTCCAATACCATACATATTATACGTTGTTCTAATATCTCGTAAACTACTGCGATTACTAGAATTAACTAACACCAAATTACCAGATTTGTCTTTACCTACTTCAACCCCAGTAGCTAGAGGTGCACCTCCATTTCCTGTTTCTAGAGATGCATGGGATACTAGATAGACATCGTTTACTCCATGAGTCTTACTTGCTTCTATAAAATATTGCCCCTTTCCAGACAATATTCCTTTTCCTGACAAGTAACTATTTAGTTCTGATGCTGTTGCCCCACTAGCTTTTCCTAAATCTAAGAATTGAAATTTTTGACGGCTGTTTTCCAAAAAGTTGTTTGGGTCTAGATAGTACTGAACATCCTCTTCACTGGCTGTCACCCATTGAGCGTTCCCATTAAACTTAATCTGATACCAACCATCATATTCACCTAGAATACTTACTTTATCCCCGTTATATAACATTCCTATTTCTTTATAATTTGTTCCTGGTCCGCCACGTACATTCAGAGCACTGGCCGTAACTTCATTCTTACTATTGATATATGATTTTGATACATACCCGTAGTTCTGATCAGTCTGCGGGTTTACCTTCATTTGCAGCTCAATGGCTTTTTCAAGAGTAAGATCATATATTGTTTTGCTAATTCCAAAAATATCAACTTCCTCTTTTTTTACATAGCCCACACGTTCTGCGAGGATTACCCTCCACCAATTTCCATAGTCTGTTGCAATAGGAAAAATAGTTTCCGCTTCTAATTTTGCAAACGCAACTAAATTTCCTGACATATTGTCATAGACAGTTACTTTGCCTTTTGTCACTAAATTACTATCTGAATTAGAATACTCATAATTCAGATTAGGAACTTCTTTTTTAGTCGCATAACCTGTGTCTGACTTTCGAACATAACCATAATTATTACCGAATTGAATTTGCCACCAATTGTCTCCATAGTCTTTTACAATCGGATATGTTTGACCTTTTGTTAACTCACCGATTTTTTTCAAAGTAGAGCCTCGATTATCATACACAGGTAAATTATCCGTGAATACTCGGAAATAATCATCACCATTTTTAAACTCTGCTTTAACACTATCTTTGTGTACATAACCCACTTGATCAGAATAAAGGACTCGCCACCAGTTCCCGTAATCTGTCGCAATCGGAAACTTTTCCCCTTTTTCAATTTTT
>NZ_VZDQ01000003.1 GCF_009602435.1 Sediminibacillus terrae | reverse complement strand
AAGGCCGCCTTTCAACCTTCCTCCATGCGGAGAAAGGTATTACCCGGTATTAGCCCCGGTTTCCCGGAGTTATCCCGATCTTACAGGCAGGTTGCCCACGTGTTACTCACCCGTCCGCCGCTCGTTCCACAGGTTTCACCCCGAAGGGATCCGCCTGCTTCCCGCGCTCGACTTGCATGTATTAGGCACGCCGCCAGCGTTCGTCCTGAGCCAAGATCAAACTCTCCATAAATGACTTGCACATGGATGTGCTGATGTCGATGTTGCAACAGGATGTTGCGAACTTAATCGACGATCATTTGATGCTTGCTCGTTCAAAAAACTAGCTTGTATATCTTGCTTGACATACTGGTTGTTTTGTTCAGTTTTCAAAGATCAAATTGTTGCTTGCCGCCTCAATGACAGCTCAAATATTATATCAGTTTACTAGAATGAAGTCAACAACTTTTTCAAAATAACTTGTATTTTCTTCAAAACAGCAACTTAATTAATATACCATATTGATTCACAAAAAGTCAATACGTTTTTCGTTAGTTGCTTGTTGTCTGATGCAACTTTCATAATATATCATGATAGTCCCCTCAAATGCAACACTCTTTTTGATGGCATTAAATTCCTGAATAGATTCATTTCAGTATGACTACCTCAAATCACTCTCAACCTTTTTAAGCACCGATAATATAGATAAACTAAATAATAAGGAATGACATAGGATACAAATGTCCAACCAATCGTCCAGCCATTCCCGTACTCCACTCTGTCCATTACGACCATTAATAATTCAAGGAAAGTAGTCAACAATGCTATTCCAAATACAAGCCACAAGGAGTATCTACTTATATTGCTTGCAAAGAAAGTCATATAGCTTGCCAAAACAGGATATATCCCTAAATTGTATGGCAGCATTGCCAACGTCCCATCGAAAGGCGGCTTAGATACCAAACTCCAAAATCCAAGTGAAACTCCGATTTCATTCACGGTAAATGCAAGCATGCTGGAAAAAGGCGCAATCAAAAAAAGAATCGTTTTGTTATGTCGAAATAAATGAACGATCGCGATAATCCAAGGAAGAAGGAAACCATACATTACATGGAAGCTCAACTGCCACCACTTCCTTTCTCCTCTTTATTTTCGACAATTTTCTACTTTATTATACAAGGAGGCTTCCTAATCCGAAATCTACTTCCTTCAGTATAGTGAAGTACCATGTCTAAATTTTAAAAACGAACGAGTATATTCCTAGCTGCTTTTCGAATTATCATTCAGGTTTAAATATGGCCGCCGACTTTGGTCCTATCCTCTTTCGTCTCTTTATGTAAAACAATCTATTATAGGCTGTTTCTGTTCTATCCTGTTTTTTACCTCTGACATGATCTGGCCGATCTTTTGATTACGTTCTTGCGGGGCGATTTTTTTATGCAATACCGAATACAAAGTAACATCACGAAGCATGAGCATCCACTTCAACTGTTCTCGCCATTGATCCGGTAGTTCGTTCTCCTTCTGATATCCTTCCATAAAAATAGCGAGGAAACCTTTAGCAAACGTATTCTTTTCCCGACTGGTCTTTTCCGAAAGGCTAAATTGAAGCGAGTAATAAACAGGTATGGCGATGTCTGATACATACCAAAGATAACAGCTGTCATCGAAATCGAATATATGGATTTTTTCCCCGTCATAATGGAAGTTTCCCGAATGAATATCATTATGAATCAATCCATAATTGTCTTTCGTTTTCGGAAACCTGTATAACATTTCGACCAATTGTCGAGCATGGCTTATAGTAATTGACTCAGAAGCCGGGATGTGCGCTTCCACTTCTAGTAAATCGTCTTGATGCCATTGCTTCCGGTATCCTTCTTGTTCCTTTAGGTGATAGGATTTACTTAACTTGTGCATCGCACCGATGGTCTTTCCCCAGGAATGTATCATTTTTTCATTCAGTGGCAAGTCGGGGGATTCAATACGACGGCCCGGCGCCTTGCTGAACAGGCAGCCATAAAATTCAGTGCCATTTGCAGCTGTCTTTACTTCCATCAGCCGTCCACTCAAAGATGAATATGGCCGGCACACATGGATACCATGCTCTGCAAGATATTCAATCCAGTCCAACTCTGCTTCAACTTCCGAAATGGCTCGATGGGAACAATGAGTGATTCGTAAAATAAACGGTTCGCTTCCACGAATTACTTCATATACATAGTTTTCAAAATCACCAAGTTTTCTTGTTTTCTTCTCCAAACCAAAAACTTTCAAGAAATACTCCATTACTTGACTGTTAAACTGACGACTGACCAGCGCTTCCATCCCCATCCACCTCAGGTTCGTAAAGAAATTTATCCAAGTTGACAGTTCCCCCGCTATCCACTTCCACCCCTTCTAACTCCAAAGAAAGTTTCTGTGTTTGAAATAGTTCCTCTCCCTTCACACTTATTTCCCCTCTGGCATTGACGACCCGATGCCAAGGCAAACGATGTTTCCTGCTCATCGAATGCAAAACCCGCGCCACCTGCCTGGCACCGCGGACATTCCCGGCATATCTGGCAATTTGACCATAGCTCATCACTTTGCCTTCCGGTATCCCCTGGATCAGCTTGATTGTTTTTTCTGTGAATTGGTGCACCGTTACTTCCTCCATCACTAAAACCTTTGGTTACATTATACAGTCTTTCTTCTCTACTATCACGATGAAGAATCAAAACCTTTTACATTTTTCAGCGCGTCATGAGATTGATTTGGACTTTTCTTTAAGATGGACATACTTCCGTCGGTTTCCAGTATGACTGCTTCCACCATATTCATAGAAGCCATCCCCTGGTTACGGACCGCCTGCAAAACTTCAATACGTTGGATCCTCTCTTTCGTCATTTCATGCTCGAAAAAGGATCCTTGGTAAAACAACAATTTAGGCTCTGCTTTGATTAAGCGATTGATAAAGGAACTTCTTATGGAAGACCAGGCAAAAGTGAATTGCAAAAACACAAGAGTGGCAAGCGCCGTTACGCCCTGAAAAATAGAAACCTTCTGATTTAATAGAATGGTAGCAAGCGTAGAACCAATCGCCACCGTTACCACCAAATCGAACGCATTCAATTTCGTCAGCGTGCGTTTGCCGGTTATTCGCAACAGTACAATCAGAGCGACATAGGCCAGTATTCCGATTAAAACAACTCTGCCGATAGATGGCCAGGTAAACGAAAACATGATTGCTTCTCTCCTTCTCCATTGTTTTTTGGTGTATTTTCCTGTTTAGTCTCCACCTCAAACAATCATGCTGCACATCATTCTATATAGGTAGAGATAAGCCGCGTCAATTGTATTTCCATTTCTCCCATAGGAATGAAACGTGCTTTACGCAGCATCTCCTTCCCCTCGGCAAGTACAATTACGACTGGAACAGTGAATACAGAGTAAGCACCGGCGAATTCTGTTACCTCATCAGCATTGATATACATTCCATAGATTTTACTTTTCTTTGCCAACAGTTGTTCTATTTGCGGCCTTACAGCCTGACAGACGGAGCAATCTGGTCTGGATATCAGTAACAGAACGAAGCGGTGTTTACATATTTGACTTTCTATTTCTTCCAAAGTATCTGCTTTCTGCATCGAACATTCTCCTTTCAACAAAATGATACCCTATAGGAACGTTATAGGAACATGAATGCATATTGAGGCAAAAATGGGGGATTAAAAATGCGGGAGACAGGGTATTAATCATCATTAAGCAGTTTCATAAATCTGAAGATTGGAATGATAAAGAAAAATGGAAGTTTTAGAGAACCTCGTTGCCGTTGTTTCTGATTTTTTATGGACGTATTTACTTTCTATCTTATTAATTTTCACCGGTTTATTTTTGACCATCCGTCTCAAGTTTTTCCAGTTTCGTTTTTTCGGGCATATTTTAAACCAAACGATTGGTCAGATATTTAAAAAGAACAAGCACAAAGGATCGATCACCCCCTTCCAGGCTTTCACCTCTGCCTTAGCCTCAACCGCAGGAGCCACCAACATAGTGGGAGTACCTGTCGCGATCGCTCTCGGTGGACCGGGCGCACTCTTTTGGATGTGGATCGTTGCATTGATTGGCATGGCCACAAAATATGCCGAAATTGCTTTAGGTTTAAAATACCGCGAGAAAAACAAAGAAGGAGAATGGGTAGGCGGACCGCAATACTACATAAAAAAAGCCCTCGGCTGGGATAAAGTCGCCTTCTTATTTGCATTATTCCTCATGCTGGAAGTCATACCAAGCTCCATGGTCCAATCCAATTCTATCGCCACACAAGTTGAAGGAGCATTCGGCTGGCCGACGTGGCTTTCCGGCATCATTATAACTATTTTTATAGCCCTGATTGTATTTGGGGGTATCAAGCGGATTGGCAATGTAACAGACAAGCTCGTCCCCTTCATGGTCATTTCTTACTTACTGGCAGCTCTTTCCGTTATTTTGGCTCACGCGGATCAGCTTCCTCATGTTTTCGGGTTGATTTTCACCCACGCATTCACCCCCGTATCAGCAGCCGGAGGGTTTGCAGGTGCCGGGATTGCTCAGGCTCTGCGCTGGGGAATTGCCCGGGGATTATATTCCAATGAAGCCGGAGTCGGGACAGCACCGATCGCCCATGCGGCAGCACAAACAGACCATCCTTCCAAACAAGCAATATGGGGAATAGTCAGTGTATTCGTCGATACGATTGTCATTTGTTCTGTTTCCGGGATTGCGGTGTTAGTGACTGGAGCCTGGCAGGATGTCGGAGCCGATGATGCATCAAACATGATCACTATTGCCTTCGCCGACTTATTCGGCAATAGCTTTGCCGGATCCTTTATCGCGATATTTCTTTTGTTCTTTGTCCTCACTACGTTGGGCGTCCTGCTTTTCTACGGAGAAAAACAGGTGGAGTACCTATTTGGATTAAAAGTAGCCAAGGTTATGCGGATTGTCTATATCGTTTCTGTATTTGTAGGCGCAATCGGCGGTCTGCAGTTTGTCTGGCAATTTCTTGACTTAGTACTAGCCTTCGTTGTTTTGGCCAATATCTTCCCACTGCTATTCTTGAATAAGGAGGTAAAAGCGATTACAGAAGATTATATTGAAAGAATATACAAAGAAAAGCACGGAGAACCGACCGTCCGGTTGTTTTCGGATAAATAACCCGGCCAGGAAATGCATTTTATTCAGCCGCCAACGTCATCCGTGGTATTATATCGGAAAACCCTCGATTGAAAGGAAGGAACGGGAATGTCCTTTACAGATAAAACCGTCATTGTCACCGGAGCCGGAAACGGAATCGGTGCTGCCGTTGCGGCAGCTTACGGTGAAAACGGAGCCAGAATAGTAGTAGCTGAAAAAGATGTGGAAGCTGGAAAAGCTGCCGTCACGCAAATCGAAAAGAAAGGCGGCATCAGCATGTTTGTTGAAACAGATGTCCGCCAACCGGAAGATATTGAGCGTCTTGTAAAGCAAACTGTCGATACTTTTGGGAATATTGATATTTTAATCAACAATGCAGGGGTTTCCCGATTTACAGACGTATATGATGTAACTGTGGAAGAATGGGATGATGTGATCAACACCAATTTGAGAGGGAGTTTCCTCTGCGCCCGACAAGCTGCCAAACAAATGCGGCGCAACCGTGAGGGAGGATCGATTGTCAATATCGCTTCGACCAGGGCCTTTATGTCAGAAGCTGATTCGGAAGCTTATGCTGCATCTAAAGGCGGCATATCTGCATTGACCCATGCTTTGTCCATCTCGCTAAGCGAAGCTCGCATAAGAGTGAACGCAATCAGTCCCGGATGGATAGAAACAGGAAGTTACGAGGATTTACGCCCCATCGACCATGAACAGCACCCTGCGAAACGAGTGGGAAAACCGGAAGATGTCGCTCGTGCCTGCCTTTTTTTGACTGACCCAAAAAACGATTTTGTGACCGGGGAAAATTTTATCCTTGATGGTGGCATGACTAGAAAGATGCTCTATGAACATTGAAACACTGCAATGAAAAACCCCTCCCTTTACCAGTTGCGTAAGGAAGAGGTTTAAATCGTCAATACGATGCCCATTGGCCAAACTCCTTTATCATAATATTTGTGGGTTTATCGAGGACGCCGGGCATCGATGATTTGCTGAAGTTCGTATTCATTCATCATAAGAAATCCCTCCTGTTCTGTTGATATCTTCAGTATAGACCGCTTGAAAAGAATACATAACAGCTAACAGATTGAATTTCACTCGGACCGAGGACGGAGTAGTGTCTCCGTCTGGAAACACTCAAATAGATAGGAGACAAGACGATGGAGATTGTCATTCTTTCTGATACCCACATGCCCCGGATGGCCAAAAAGCTGCCACGGCAAGTGAAGCTGGGTTTGGAAAAGGCAGATTTGATTATTCATGCCGGAGACTGGCAAAGTGTAGAATTGCTCGAAGAATTGCAACAACATGCTCCAGTGGTAGGAGTGACGGGAAATGCCGACGGAGCCGAACTGCAAGAAAGACTTAATCGTAAGGAAGTAATCGAACGAAATGGAGTTACAATCGGCATCACGCATGGGGACGGTAAAGGAGGAACCACGGAAAAGCGAGCGTTGACCGCTTTTCAAACAAAACCTGTCGATATCATCATTTTTGGCCATTCCCATATTCCTGTCTTGAAAGACGTGAATGGAACGACGTTATTCAATCCTGGTTCGCCGACCGATAAACGGAGGCAGCCTCAGTTTTCCTACGGTGTGTTGCAACTCGCTGATAATGGTTTCGATCTCAAGCATATTTTTTATGAGGATAAAAGTTAATTTTCCCCTGAAGAAGTCAGGAAAAAATATGACCACCAAAGCAAAAAGCGAACGGATTCTAAATCCGTTCGTTTTATTTTTCTGTTCTCTTTTTCGAATCGCTACGGTAAGATACTACGCGTCCAACGGCACCGCTTTTCTTAGAAAGCAAAAGGCTTTTTTCCCATAGGAGCATGTTCCCTATCTTATCTCCGGTACGTTTCCGCGATTGAATACCGAAAAACATCGTTCGGTTTTTATTTTGTCACGATGATTTTGTTCCAGTCTCTTCTTATGTATAAATGCAAGAAATTAGCAGATTGTATAAAGTAGACGCGCAACAAATAACACATCCAGACCCTGCAATTAGACGGTCACTCTCCTAATAATCGACTCATATCGCAGGTATGCATTCTTGATATCCTTACTATCCTAAAAGATTTCTTCGTTCTTTTACGGTAAGCGTGGGATTAAGTACAGATGAAATCATAACGAATGACTGACACTCAGCTCCTTTATCACCTATCAATCACTGAAATAATACCTGCAGCATAAAATGCAAACAATATTCTAGCATCGATTCATTTGGTCAGGGGTGGGAACATGAAACTGCAATTAATCGAAGTCTACTTACCAAAAAAGAGTATGGAAAATTTCCATCGGCAGTTACAAGAGCTTCCAATCGTAACCCATTGGCATTCAAACGAATCCGAAAAATACTCTCTTGTCCGTGTTCTAGTAAAGGCGAGTGACTCGGAGGAAATATTGAATTTTTTAGAACTCAATGCCGAACATAATGATGAAATCAAAGCTTTATTGTTCAATCTTCCGGCCTATATCCCCAGGATTGCTGAAGAGGACGACACAGCAGAAGAGAAAGAGGAAGAAGCTTCCAGTCATGCTGAATTGATCCGGGCCAGCAGACAGGAATTATATAACGTTGTTCACTCATCAAGCGAGATAACCATGAGTTTCACCTGGTTTCTATTGCTGTCTTCTGTCGTCGCGACAGTGGGGATCATTAAAGACAGCCCGGCAATCGTGATTGGTGCCATGGTGATCGCTCCATTGATCGGGCCATTTACCTCCTCCGCCTTTGCCTCTGTCCTGGGCGACTATCAGCTCATGCGCCAGTCGGTGATCACTTCACTATACGGGCTGATGATTCCTTTGCTGATTGCGGCAAGCTTTGGATTCTTCTTTCCATTGCCGGCAAACAGTCAGGAGTTTTTATCCCGTACTGACATTCAAATAATCGATATTGCGGTTGCCTTGGCTGCTGGTGCAGCTGGCGCATTATCTTTTATCAAACGGGCTTCCGAAGCATTGGTCGGTGTCATGGTTTCCGTTGCGTTGCTTCCCCCGGCAATTGTATTAGGAATGATGATTGGTGCAGCCGCCTGGAACAATGCCCTTACGCCTCTCCTGTTATTACTTGTCAACGTTAATTCCATTACGCTTTCCGCTATTCTCGTGTTTTGGTTCAGTGGGATAAAACCCGTCAATTGGCAGGAGATCAAGACGGCCTCGACATCGAGAAAATATTCGCTTTATTTCGTTTCCGCGATTATTCTTATTCTTGCCACCGCCATCTTCTTCATTCAGTTTTAACAGACGCTTCGTCCCCTTGCTAATCGCAGTAGTAGCGAAAAAACTGATACATAGTTTGAATGCGTCTTCCTTACTTCCACTTTTGTTGAGTTGGAGTTCGACGCTGCGAAAATAACCTGCGCTTTCCGCGGGCGGCTGGTGAGCTTCCTCGAGCTGACGCTCTTCGGGATCTCACCGAGGCCTTTCCTCCCGCGGGACAAGGAAGGCTGCGGCAGCGATGCATCGCACGAAGAAAATTGTTTTGTATTTTCGAGGAGTCTCCGGGTACTTTCTTCGCCAGGAACAGCTTTCTGTTTAAAACCGTGTACAAGACTATTTTATTCATGGTACCTACATACCTGTTTTATCAAAAGACACAGCTAGGAAAACAAGCAGAAAGTCCAAGAACAGGTGAAAAGACGGAACTCCAACTGTCTTTTATGAAAAGAAATACCTATTTCCTGACAAACGTTTTTAAGATGGCTTGTTGAGTCTCAAGGAAAAAAGTCTACGCTTCTGTTATAGCCTGCTCCTTAGCGCAGGGAGCATAAGCAGACCCCAGTGGGAACAGCGCGAGCTGAAGATTTTCTTTGCCAAGTTAGCTGAAGCCGTGTCCGCGGAAAGCGGCGAAGTATGCTGTCGAAGCGTTGGGAAACTCGCTTTTTGGATAGGCAGATAACATACAAAAACAGCTGTTCCTCCGAAGGAAACAGCTGTTTTTTCATCTCGGTTAACTGTTGGTATTTGGCCTGGTAAGAGTTGTCGGGGAAGATGCTGGTCCTGTAGGTCCATTGCCATTGTCGCCATTGCCAGGGAACAATACAGGGCACTGCGGCGGAATAGCCGGAGTAGGGCATTGCTCCACCAAGACATCCCGAGGCTGGCAGAAATCTGCTACTAATTCGATAGTGACATCGGCCAATGACTGTACACTTTGACAAATTCCAAGTACGATGTCAACGCTTGTTAATGCTCCTGCTGTACAATTGACATTGACACTGCAATCCAGATCAGATAGTCTTACAGCGATTCGGGTACCTTCCGGTGCGCATAGGTAAAGAGATTCCGGGATATCAATGGAAATCGGATCACTGATTTCGACGAATGGCGTTGTACCGGTCAAACCGCTGAATTCTATAATCACGGAAAGCGGTTTTGTGAAAGTGACCCGTTGCAAAGTCACTAGCGCTCCATCGATAACAAAAGTCCGATCCTCTCTTTCTCCAAGCTCATCGACAGGGATTTCTGCATTTAAATCCAATTCCTCTCCGGTCACTGGATCCACTAAATAACAAGTTGTTGTCAAATTGCTGACAGTAGGTCCGCACGGATCGATAGGCAGCGTACCAAGAGCTGCAGCAAGTACGTTTTGGCTGACATTCGCTTGTAAGATTACCCAATCGTAAACTTTTTCAGTGTTTATACATAGAAGCTCTTGTGCTCCCTGCAAAGATTGGCTCTCCAAGTTTATCGACTCCTTTATAATAATTTTTATTCAGTAACAAATTATGTTATAAACCCTGCCTTGCTACATGCCAATAGTCTATTTCTAGTTAATTTGTTTAAAAAAGGGCGTCTATCTAATTTGTTATGAAAGCTTGGAAGGCTGATAAGGATAACTGTCACAACCCAGAAAACAGCCTCATACTATATTCTATATATTATGGGTGAAGAGGTGACTAATTGGTGAAAAGTTATAGCAAGGAGGAGATCAATCACCTACTAATCCAACAACGTAAATATAAAAAAATGATCAGGAGTTATCAGGAAAATGATTGTAGTCAGGATTATCAGCAATTACAGGAAAAATACCGGGAACTTCTTGAGAAATCTGAGTGGCAAAATCATACTCATTCAGAAACCATCAAACAATATGAAAAAAAGAATCGACTATTAAGCAAAGCCCTGGAGCAAAAAGAGAGAGAACTTGCGGAGTGGAGACAGAAATCAAATCAAACGGAAGACGCTCCAGCCGATAAAAATGAAAGCCTGCACTTTGTCCTGTCAGACGGTCATAAACGTTCCCAGGCAGAAACGATGCATGACAGTGTAGCCATTCTCTTTCAACTGCTATATTACTTGGATCAAAAAATATCTGAAGCCAGCGGCAGGCCGCTGAATAAGAAAAGAAAGGAGTACGATCAGGCGATGGATGACCAAAACCCAAAACACGAACCCGCAGCTTCTTCCACATTTCTCAACCATCTGAAGGAGCCGGTCCAGAAGGATTCAACCCCTGCACAGACACAGCCACAAGAACATGGTAAGCCGATACCGCCAGCATCGACCTCTCCCAATCAACAAAATCCTTTTCAGACGGATTTGTTGGAAAAACTTCAGGCAGAAATTGCCGAAATGAAGAAATTGATGAAGGAGCAAAAACAATCGACGACGGAATCGGAGTCCCCCTCCCCATCCCCTAAGCCAAGACGAAAGGAGCCGGTATTACCGCAAAATCCTGTCGCAAACCCGTATAATCCTTCAACAAAGCAGCCCCAGTTCAATTATCGGGACTTACAAGGCGCTTCTGTCGTCCCCGTTATAGATAGGAAGGGAAAGAAAAATCATGCCCCACCTGTTCAAAGCAAAAAACGTTCTAGTTTAGGCACTGACACAACAGCAAATAACATGAGCCCGCAAATCCGGCCGACGAAACCGAGCACACAAGCAATACCAACGGCAGCAAAATCAGAACAACCAATCTCTTTAAAAAGCGAAGCAGATAAGCGCGCGTTTTTGCAGAAAATAAAGGAACAAGAAGCAGCAAAAGCTGCAGAGAAATCCAGAGAGGAAACAGCACAAAAAGAGGCATCAACCAAACCACCAGAAGCCCAACATCAAAAAGAGCAGAGCGCCCCTGAAAAATCAGACCAACAAAGAGGCATTCACAAAGCAGCAAATATTACAGCTGAGTCGGTTGTTAACCCTGAATCTATGGGCGCGGAAAGGAAGCGACCGCAACTACCAAAAGCAGAGTCACATAAATCGGAAAAACCAGAATCGCACACGGTAAAAACAACCTCACCCACGCCCCAATCAATAAATCAGGGGAAAGTCAAAAATCAAAAGTCGGCAGAAATAAAACCATCTGTTCAAACAGAAGCAGCCAAGAAAGATCACTCACAATCTACAGAAGAGAAAAAGTCGTTCTTCAAGAAATTTTGGGATAAAGTGAATTTCTGACAAACCGGTTATTCTATGGTCCGGGACAAAAGCATGGCCACCAAAAACAAAAAATGAACGAATTCTATATCAATCGAATTCGTTCATTTTTTATATTTCTGTTTTCTTTTTCCCTGTTGTTTGGTGCTTGCTTTGTAGATACTACTCATTCCCACGGGTACGGCTTCAGCTTTTGTCCCAGTCTCTTCTTTTAAAGAGTTTTACGATTAATGAATGAAGGCAACTGATGATTTCTCCAAATGTTTTTCAAATCAAATACCAGCGCTCGATCCTTTTTCACAAATCCGGAAATCTCCTCGGCAGTCATGGTTAAAAATTCCTGATGTGGCACCAGAACGAGAAGAATGTCGGCTGGCTGCAGGTTTTTTCTTTCAGTCAACGAAATCCCTAATTCGTTCTCAACTTCCTCAGGATTTGCAACTGGATCATAAATATTTACCGACAAACCATCATCCAGCAGCATTTGGACGATTTCCAAAGCTTTTGAGTTTCTGGTATCCGGGACATTTTCTTTAAAAGTTATGCCCATCACCGTGATTGTAAGTTTTTCCAAATCATACTTGAAACGGATAATATCATCAAGAACCGTACGATGGACAAAACCTGCCATTGAATCGTTGATTTTTCGAGCTGCTTCTAAAAATACTGGAGTGTAACCCACTACTTTTGCTTTATGAATCAAATAATAAGGATCTACGCCAATACAGTGTCCGCCGACAAGTCCCGGTGTAAAGGGAAGGAAATTCCACTTTGTTCCAGCAGCCTCAAGGACATCGAAAGTGTCGATGCCGACTCTTTCACAAATCATTGCCAACTCGTTCATCAAGGCAATGTTGATATCCCTCTGTGTGTTTTCTAACACTTTCGCAGTTTCTCCAACTTTGATTGATTCCGCCTTGTAAATGGGGGCTTCGATGACACTCTGATACAAAGCCGCCACTTTTTCCAACACTGCTTCATTTTGAGCTGCTACAATTTTCTCAATTTGTTGAAACGTATGCTGTCTATCTCCTGGGTTGATCCTTTCCGGCGAATAAGCTACAAAGAAGTCCTCACCAGATTTCAATCCCGATGTTTTCTCCAAAACCGGAATGCATATTTCTTCTGTGGCTCCAGGATAGACTGTTGATTCATAGACGATTGTTGCCCCACCGGCCAAATTCCTTCCCACTGTTTCAGATGCTGCTATTAAATAACGCAAATCCGGTTCGTTATGCTCATTTATCGGTGTAGGTACTGCCACGATTATATAGTCGCACAATGATAAGTCTGTTTGATCACTTGTAAAATATATGTCAGAAGCTGCCAATTCCTCCTTACTTATTTCTCTTGTTATATCGTTGTGCTTTTTGAGTAAATCTATTTTTTGCTTATCCACATCAAAGCCGATCACCTTGTATTGCTTCGAAAAACCAATTGCAACCGGAAGGCCTACATAACCAAGTCCGACAACCCCAATTGTCTGCGCCTTCCCCTCACCTTTCTCTATTCGGTTGTTTCCTATCCGTTCAGCTTTCATTTGAATGTTCCTTTCGTTTGTCAGTCAATCTATTACCTTATATGAGAACAAAAGGGGTGCTGTGCAAATCTATCCACAAAAAAGGCACTATTACTAGTGTTTACGGCCAAGTAGATAATAGATTGAGCACTGATATAAGATGAATGCCGTTACCGGTGGAACAACCTGTAAATACGTTAATGTATAACGGATATTATTTAAAATTTGAAAGCAAAGGAGACAAACGATGATTCCATTAATCAATCTGAAAAGACAATTCACCACGATTGAAAAAGACATACTCGCAGCCGTGAGCGATGTGTTACGAAGTGGTAATTATATTCTCGGTCCAAAAGTTTCGGAATTGGAAAGGCAGGTGGCCAGTCGAATTGGTACTGACGAAGCAGTGGCGGTTGGCAATGGAACGGATGCGCTGTTGCTGACACTTGAGGCGTTGGGAATCGGTGAAGGAGACGAAGTGATCACCAGTCCGTTCACTTTTTTCGCGACAGCTGAAGCAATAACACGAGTCGGCGCAACCCCGGTTTTTGTTGATATCACCTCTGATTCTTTTACAATCGATCCGAAGAAGATACCTGATAAAATCACTCCGAGTACGAAAGCGATCATCCCTGTTCACTTGTTCGGGCAGGCGGCCGATATGGATGAAATCAATGCCATTGCAAAACAACACGACCTGACAGTAATCGAGGATGCATGTCAAGCCTTCGGCGCGTTATATAAAGGAATGCCTGTCGGCAGCCTGGCCGACGCTGGTTGTTTCTCTTTCTTCCCCACCAAAAATCTCGGCACACTGGGGGATGGTGGAATGGTCACTACTTCTGACGAACGAATTGCAGCAAAGATAAGGAAACTGCGCGCCCACGGAAGTAACCGGAAATATTATCATGACACGATAGGCTATAACAGCAGGCTCGATGAAATCCATGCCGCTATCTTGCTCATTTGTTTACAGCATATTGAAGATTGGAACAACAGACGGGCAAAACTGGCAAACAACTATACGGAGGCGTTCTCGACTCTGCATACGATAAAACCCCCTCGACCAAAATCAGACCGGACACATATCTATCACTTATATTGTCTGGAAGCAGATCATCAAGATGAAGCATCCGTCTTCCTGCAAGAGCGAAAAATCAGTACAGGGATTTATTATCCCTGCTGCTTGCATCTTCAAGTGGCTTATCAGAAGTTAGGATACAATCAAGGAGATTTTCCAGAGGCCGAGCAGTTATCAAACCGATTATTGGCAATTCCGATCCACCCGTTTCTTGAGGACGAAGAACAACAGTCAATAATCGCCGCTATAAGAGAAATGGATGAGAGGCAATGAACTATTCCATTGGATTGATCGGCTGCGGATATATTGCCCAGAAACACATTGAAACGATCAGTAACTTGAGCAATGCAAAATTAGCGGCAGTCAGTGATCTTCAAAAAGAGCGGATGGATGCTGTTGTTTCTGAATACCGGGACAAAAAGAAAACAACCCAAGCGATTAAGCAATATACGGATTATCACGATCTCCTGAGCGACCCTACAGTAGACATTGTCGTGATTGCAGTGGTCAGCGGATTGCATGCGGAGATAGCAAAACAAGCTCTACAGCTTCAAAAACATATTATTCTCGAAAAACCAATCTCCCTGTCCTTACAAGATGCAGATGAAATCAACAAGCTGGCACAAGTCAACAACCGAAAAGTACTTGTCTGTCATCAGATGCGTTATCGACCGTTCATGTCCCGCTTAAAGGAACTGATCCAAGAAGGGTACTTCGGAAAACTCTATATGGGAGTAGCATCGATTCGCATCAACCGCAGCAAGGATTACTTTCAAGCTGCCGACTGGCGCGGCAGCTGGTCTATGGACGGCGGAATGCTTGTCAATCAAGGTATCCACCTTGTTGATTTACTGGTATGGCTGCTCGGTGAACCTATAACTATTTATGGAGAAATTGCCAACCATTCACATGACGTAAAAGATATAGAAGATGTTGCAACCGGGATCATCAGCTTTTCCAATAATGTAAAAGGAGTAATAGATGCAAATACCGTCACCAAACCAGTGAATATCGGGTACCAATTGTCGATCTTCGCCGAGAAAGGGACCGTCAGCATCGGCGGTCCTGGATTGGATAAAATCGATAGGTGTTATATACAAGGCCATGAGCGATTATCAGAAGAACTGAAAGAGCTGGCAGGAAGAAAAGAGGAACACTGCCGGATGTACGAGAATTTCATCGAATCATTGGAGGAAAATGCCTGTTTGCTGGTAACTGGAGAAGAAGGGAAAAAGGCACTGGAGTTGATTTTCGGCCTTTACCGTTCCCATCAGCAAGGAAAAGTCATCCCTTTGCCCCTTTCCTCCTTTTCAACTAAAACAATGCTTGATTAATTTTAAAAATGGGAAGTGAGTGAATGATTCATCAAAGTGCATGGATCGGAAAAAACGTTTCGTTTGGTGAAAATGCTGTCATCGGCCCCGAAGTCATCATCGGAGACAATACAACTGTTGGCAGCAATGTCGTTATTCATAAAGGAACGATTATCGGCAGCAATGTCTATATAGGCGATTTGACCTGCTTGGGTAAACAGCCGATGGCCAACAATAAGATGGCCAGAAAACCCTCAGAAGAATTAAATCCATTAGTAATCAGCGATGATGTGTCCATCGGTGGAAATTGCGTCATCTACCAAGGCGCCGTCCTCCACCAGGGGGTTCTGGTTGGAGACCTGGCCAGCATCAGGGAAAATACCGAAGTAGCAAAAGACAGCATTATTGGAAGAAATGCGACGGTGGAAAACAATACATGTATCGGCAAGCGGGTGACAGTTCAAACAAACGCCTATATAACGGCAGATATGGTAATTGAAGACGATGTATTTATCGGTCCCTGCTGCTCTTCCTCAAATGATAAATATATGGGCGAGGGAAATTATCGGCATCGAGGGCCTGTATTGAAAAAAGGAGCAAAAATTGGCAATAACGCAACTCTCCTCCCGGGAATCACAATCGAAGAAAATTCCATTGTCGGAGCTGGAGCAGTGGTTACCAAAAATGTAAAACAAGGGAAAACAGTAGTTGGAAATCCAGCAAAACAGTTAGAATGATCGAGGGGTACAACTGCAAACAATGAGGCCAGGATAAAAGCTGGCCCATCGAAGCAAGAAACCGAACGAATCCTAAACACTAATCGGATCGTTCGGTTTTTATTTGTATATTCCTTTGATAGACTTCTTTTTATCCTGCTGTTTAATTCTTGCTTCGAATCGCTACGGCAAGATACTGAACGTTCCAAGGGCACGGCTTCAAACTTCCTCAGAAAGCACCAACCGCTTTCTGAGTCCACTGAAAAACGGAAGGTCTTTGAAAAAGTAGAATTTTAAAAAAGCGGTCTATAGGGAATTTAAATTCCCTACAGACCGCTTTTTATCTAATTTCAAGTGATTTGTGCCCTCTATTCCTTCATTGTTTAACGAATCGTTTCACTACGACGGAAGGAAGCTAAGAAGCTGGATCAATGACGTTATCCTCTGGTGCCATCTTGTGGTACAAGAAAAAAGCGTGACTTCCTTTTATAAAACAAAGAAAATCACGCTTTTTCGTTTTACCTCTGTTGATTCCACGATGAGCGTTCGATGGTGACGCCTGCGGGAACAGCGCGAGCCGAAGATCCACTTGGTCAAGTGATTTTCTTGACCAAGTTAGCTGAGGCCGTGCCCGCGGCAAGCATCCATCGAAGAGCGATTCGGGAGTTCAGGAATTTCCATTGGCAGATGATTCTTCCTGATAAATATCAAAAATCAACTGACTGTTTTTCATCATATCATGGTGTCTTTCCGTGTAAATACGGCTCTTCCGACCGATTTCGTCCAATTGTTCAGGGTGTTGCAATAGACTGCGTAAGATGGTCTCTATCGAATCCGGGTTAGCCGGAATAATTGGTAAATCGGCTGGATATTTTTCTTTCATAAAATCGCTGATCCAGCAGATAACCGGCTTACCCATCGCCATTGATTCGACAGCCAGCAAACCATAACTGCCGATGTGCAGTTGGTCAATCACCAAATCCGCTTTCTGATATTCCATCCTTGCCTGTTCATGCGACATTTTTTGCACCAACGTAAATTCAAAAGAATATTCGGTTTTCAACTTCTCGATGGCACTTACAACATAAGGAGTACCTTTGATTTCCGGAGAAGTAGGAGCGTGGACAATTTTCAACGGTCTGTCAGGAAGCGGCGGTGCAACTTCAAGCGGTTTGTATTTTTCCAAGTCAATCATCAACGGCACAACGGATACCTTTGGATAATAATCTTTTACGTACTGATACATCTCTTCATCAGCAACGATGCAGTGTGGTATTTTTCCTGAAAAAAATGCCAGATTCCGCTTGAGCATGCTTTCATCCGCGATTTTCACTTTTGCATAAGGGTTGCTTTTTTTCGCTGTGGACAACAAACGGACTTCACTGCCCCAGTGATGCATGATGACGCCTTTATTTTGATGTTTTATCACATCCAAGTCGGAATGATCAAGTGTAAGTGTTTTACCGAAATGAAAGTGAAAAAAATCATAAAAGGGCACAATATCGGCCGTCAACCGCTTCAAGGTGTTATTAAAACCTGGATTGCGCAATTTCCCTGCGATCGGCCAGGTATAATCAGAGACATAACCCAAATAAGCGGGATAATAGTTCAAAGTATGATTGATGAGATCCATTCGGGAGGTGCCCTTTGAAATTGTATGCATTTGATTCGCTATTTCCATTGATCCTTGCAATATTTTCAATTTATTCCCGTTCTCAATTTTCGTCCAGGTAGTTTCCTGGTCTATTGTGTTTTTACTATTGGCGGAAAATCTTGTAGGTATTCCACCCCTTCCCAATTCATTATTGATTAAATCCATTAGTTGCAGAAGTTGTTTATCCCCGGAGAATTTATCCAATCCCCGCCAACACCACAACCAACCTTGTGGAAGGAGACAATCCTTGATTGCCAGAAATGCATGTAAAGCATAATATTCCGCAGCGAACTGACGGTCATCCTCAAACCTTTTAATTTTTGCTTTGGCCTCTACTTCATTATGGACCCCTAACAATCTTTTAATTTTCTCAACGAAAGGAACCATCATCTATTACTCCCTTTTTATTCCGTTTTGTAATAGTGTATGAACGGTTGATTCCAAAGTTACTAAGCAAGCACAGGAGCATAGAAATGAAAATGTGCGATATATCAGCAACATTAGCCTGAACAAGCTAACGGAAGCGACATAGTATATGGTGAGTTTGCTAGTATTACTAGTTTCTCAAATCTGAAGGATAAGGAGGAAAAAGACACTTGTCACTAAATGACCTTATTGTAAATAGCAGTTTTGAGACAGGTGACCTTACCGGATGGAACGCAGTAAACACCACCGTGGTATACGGCCAGGCCCATTCGGGATTTCACTCAGCCCGGCTTGCTAGCGGAGCTGCTGAAGCATCTCTTTCCCAAACAGTTGCTGCCACCGCCGGGGAAAGATATGAATTGCTTGTCTCTCTTGCCAAAACAACAACCAATCCAAGCCCTGTTATCAACATTCAAGTATTGTTCTTAAATGCAGCAAATACAGTAGTTGGAACGGGATTGGAAACAGAAATTTTCTTTGGCAATATCCCATTTGTCAACAATGGTACTTGGCATAATTTCTATCAAAATACCGAACCAGCCCCTGCAGGCACTACTCAAGCACAAGTGATTATCAGCAAGCCTGTCAGCGCTCTTACTGCTCCCGCTGTATTAGTAGATGACGTAGAGCTACTCTCTGCCGAAGGCGGTGACGGAGTTGGACCGACTGGACCAATAGGGCCTACCGGACCGACGGGGCCTACTGGACCTACGGGTGCTACCGGACCTACCGGTGCCACCGGACCGACGGGTGCTACCGGACCTACCGGTGCCACCGGGCCGACGGGTGCTACCGGACCGACGGGGCCTACTGGACCTACGGGCGCTACCGGACCGACCGGTGTCACTGGACCTACCGGTGCTACCGGGCCTACGGGTGCCACTGGACCGACGGGTGCCACTGGACCGACGGGTGCCACTGGACCGACCGGTGCTACCGGACCGACGGGTGCCACTGGACCTACGGGCGCTACCGGACCGACCGGTGCTACCGGACCGACCGGTGCTACCGGACCGACCGGTGCTACCGGACCGACGGGCGCTACCGGACCGACGGGTGCCACCGGACCTACGGGCGCTACCGGACCGACGGGTGCCACCGGACCGACGGGTGCTACCGGGCCGACCGGTGCTACCGGACCTACGGGCGCTACCGGACCGACGGGTGCCACCGGACCTACGGGCGCTACCGGACCGACGGGTGCCACCGGACCGACGGGTGCTACCGGGCCTACGGGCGCTACCGGGCCTACGGGTGCCACCGGACCGACGGGCGCCACTGGACCGACGGGCGCTACTGGACCGACGGGCGCTACTGGACCTACGGGTGCTACCGGACCGACGGGTGCCACTGGACCGACGGGGCCTACTGGACCGACGGGGCCTACTGGACCGACGGGGCCTACTGGACCGACGGGGCCTACTGGACCGACGGGGCCTTAAGCAATAAAAATTTGAAAAAGGTGTTGATCATTCAACACCTTTTTCTTTTTCTGAAGTTTCATTAGTTATTTGCCTTTTTGTTCAAGTTAGGTTTTTATACAAACCACTTCCTGCCTTTTCAAATAAGTTAACAACAGGAGGAATATGTGCAGCATCATAATCCGAAAGGGGAATAAGTATGATTTCTATTAGTTTATGTATGATAGTGAAGAATGAAGAAGCGGTACTCGCAAGATGTCTGGATTCCATCAAGGATATCGTAGATGAAATCAATATAGTAGATACTGGTTCCAACGACAACACGGTAAATATAGCCCGGCAATATACAGATCGAGTTTTTTACTTTGAGTGGATCGGGGATTTTGCAGCAGCCCGAAATGAATCATTCAAGCATGCTACCAAAGATTATATTTTATATTTAGACGCGGATGATGTCATTTTGGAAGAAGACCGGAAAAAATTAAAAAAACTGAAGGAAACGTTGAATCCTGAAGTTGATTCGGTATCGATGTATTACAATGCCGGCATGGATGAATACGGAAATGTAACCCTTCAATACAGAAGAAACCGTCTCGTAAAAAGGAGTCGGAACTTTAAGTGGAAAGGCGACTGCCATCAATATCTGGAGGTTTATGGCAATATCATCAATTCTGATGTAGCGGTCACACACAAGAAAATCCGACATTCAGTAGGTCGTAATCTGTCGATCTATCAGAAAAAGTTGGATAGAGGAGATACCTTTTCTCCCCGCGACTATTTTTATTATGGAAATGAGTTAAGAGAAAATGGTCACTATGAAAAAGCGATTGAAAGTTACGAAAAAAATATAGCCATGGAAGATGGCTGGATAGAGGACAAAGTGTACGCCTGTATAAACAAGGCGGATTGCCACCGTCATCTGGGAGATACCGTTAAAGAATTGGAATCTTTATTCCGCTCTTTCCAGTTTTCTAAACTCCCCCGTCCCGAAACATGCAGTCGCATAGGCTTTAACTTTCAACGCCAACAAGATTACAAAACAGCAGTCTACTGGTATGACTTAGCGACAAAATTGGAAACCGATCCCAATAAGTGGAGTTTTACCTACCCCGCATACGCTACTTGGTATCCACATTTGCAAATGTGTGTCTGCTATTACAATCTGCAGGATTTTGAAAAGTCTTATGAGCATAACGAAAAAGCAAGAGAGTACCGTCCGAATGATAAGAAAATTATATTTAACAAAGAGTTATTAGAAAAGAAGCTAGGTATCAATCAGCATGAAACTGCTGAATTGAACTAAAGGGGAGGTAATGTTGAAAATGTCTTTGGGTAACGTATTGATTACCGGAGGCGCCGGTTTTGTGGGTTCACAGCTAGCTGCTGACCTTCTTCCCGAAACGGATCATCTCTATATAATTGATGACCTTTCAACCGGCCGCAAGGAATCTCTTCCACAGTCAAACAAGGTTTCTTTTTATAAAGCTTCCATTACCGACCAGGAAGTTCTGGAAGAAGTTCTTCCGCAAGTCGATTATATATTTCATTTAGCCTGCCGCAACTTACTGCTTTCTGTCGATGATATCGAAGCCGACTTTCAGACAAATCTATTCGGGGGATATTGTTTATTGAAAAAAACGATGGAATTAAATCCAAAAATCAAACGGTTTGTGTATACTTCGACCGCCTCGGTTTACAACAATGCCGATATTCTTCCTACCCCGGAAAGCTATTATGATATTTCCATGCCGTATGCAGCAAGCAAATTTTCCATGGAGCATTATTGTCATGTTTTTCACCACTTATCCAGGCTTCCGTTTACTATTTTAAGATTATCCAATCTATATGGACCTGGCCAACTTGCAGTCAATCCCTATTGCGGAGTGGTGGCCAAGTTTTTTGAAGCAGCAGCTGCAGGAGAACCGCTGATCATATATGGGAGTGGTGAACAGACCCGTGACTTCACCTATATTTCAGATGGCATCGATGCTATTCGCAAAGCTGCTTCTCATCCGGAAGCAGCAGGAAACGTATTTAATGTTGGGACTGGCAGAGAAACTACTATCCATCGGTTAGCAGTATCCATAAAAGACATCACCGGAAGTGACAGCCCGTTTGAGTATCAGCCTGAACGGACAATCGACACCGTTACAAATCGTTGTCTTGATACCAAAAAAATCAAAACAGAATTAGGATGGAATCCTGAGCACTCCTTGGAAAAGGGATTGAAAAATACCTACGAATGGTTGAAAAATCAGTGACAACCGATTGAAAAAGCAATACCTTGTGCGAAAAATCCGGAAAAGCTCTGACGTACTCTTCTCCATTTTATTACCTGTCTGGTAGAAACAACAAGATTAAAAAGCCTGTAACGAAGAATCGACAATCTACGCTACAGGCTTTACCGTTACGAATTTTTTTTGTATTCATACGGCCATTCTGTTGCGAGCATGCCATACACAACGTGATCAACAAAGTGATCATAAAGCCACTCAGCCTGTCTGATACACCCTTCCTTGGTAAATCCCAATTTCTCCGGTATCGCCCTGCTCTTCACATTCTCGGCTGCAGCCCGGATTTCAATCCGGTTCAAATCAAGCCTGTCAAATCCATAACTGGTCAATGCTTTCACGGACCTGCTCATTATTCCTTTTCCTTGATGGTTTTCTCCCAGCCAATAACCGATTGAAGCACTTTTATTGTTCCAACTGATTTCATGGAATCCAATCACTCCTGCGATTTTCCCCTGGTATAGTATCGCGGTGGTGAGGCTCTTGTTATCTGCAAAATGCTGCAAGCCAGACTGAATGAATGCTTGTGTATCCTCTTCCGTGGTCGTCCCGTCGACCCACCGCAAAAACTCGCGCAAGTAATCACGGGAACTGTCTGTCAGCGCAAAAAGCTCTTCGGCATCGCTTAACTCCATCAATTTTAATTGTATCTCGTCGTCTACTTGATAGGTAAACACAAAAATCCCCTCTATCTTTTTGTATTTCTATCAGTTTACCATACTTCCCCACGGCTTCAATCTCTTCTAACCTGATCCAACCGCATTCCGCATGCTGCCTTTTATTGAGTGGGAGTTCACCGCTCCGAAAATACCCTGCGCTTTCCGCGGGCGGCTGGTGAGCTTCCTCGAGCTGACGCTCTGCGGAATCTCACCGAGGCCTTTCCTCCCGCAGGAGTCTCCGGGTATTTCCTTCACTAAGAACAGCTTCCTGTTTATAAACAGTGTACGAGACATTGTTTCTTGATTCGCCTGGTACAACGAGAAATATCTATGGGAACAGCACGCGTCCGAAGACCCTGTAAAGAAGCAAAAGACCTCCCTGACGATCTAGGAGGTCCTTAGAAGTACTATTCTTTCACCTTGAGCAGACGAAGACCGTTCAAGGTCACAATCAAGGTTGCGCCCATGTCTGCGAAAATCGCCATCCAGAGTGTAAGCCACCCCGGTATAACCAATAGCAGGGCGACAAGCTTGATCAATAAAGCAAAAGAGACATTCTGTTTAATGATTTGCAACGTTCTCCTGCTTAATTCCATGGTGAACGGGAGTTTTTCCAAATCATCAGCCATCAAAGCAATATCAGCTGTCTCAAGCGCTGTGTCTGTACCCGCGCCTCCCATGGCAATTCCTACCGATGACGCGGCCAGCGCCGGTGCATCATTGATGCCATCCCCGACCATGGCAACATCCTGTTCCTTCTGCATTTGCTTAATATATTCCAGTTTTTCCTCCGGCATCCGTTCTGCCTGCACTTCGTCGATTCCAAGCTGCTCGGCAATCGATCGTGCCGTTTCTGAATTATCCCCTGTCAGCATGACGGTTTTAATCTGAGAAGTGTGTAGTTTTTCGATAGACGCCTTGCTTGATTCCCTGATACTATCGGCAACAGCGATCAATCCAAGCAGCTCCTTGTCGGTACCCAGCACAAGTACTGTTTTCCCTTTCTGTTGCAAGGCCAGGATTTGATTGGAAAGCTTCCGGGATATATCCACCATCCCCGCCAATAGATTCGGACTTCCTAAATAGTATTCTATCCCTTTTATGCGGCCTTTTACCCCTTGCCCTGTCATCGAAGAAAAATCCTCTACTGGCAAGTGTCGATATTCTAATAACTCTTTGTCTGCATGACGAGTGACAGCCGCTGCCAGCGGATGTCCAGATTTTTTCTCCAATGCAGCTGCAATAAGGAGTAATTCTTTGTCCGTCTGATCTGAAAAAGGGAAAGTATCGGTCACTTCCGGCACCCCTTTTGTCAACGTACCCGTTTTATCAAAAGCAATTGCCGACAAGGCACCGGCCTTCTCTAAATAAACGCCGCCCTTGATAAGCACCCCATGCTTTGCAGCGTGTCCGATTGCCGTGACAATGGAAACAGGAGTGGATACAATCAATGCGCAAGGACAACCGACTACGAGAACTGCAAGACCTCTGTACAGCCAATCGTGCCAACTTCCGAAAAAAAGAGGCGGAACAACCGCAAGTATCAAGGCAAACAAAATGATAGCCGGAGTGTACCAGGCAGCAAATTTATCAATAAATGCCTGGGACGGAGCCCGTTCCGCTTGAGCTTCTTCCACTAAATGAATGATCTTGGCCAGCGTCGTGTCTTTCGCCAGTTTAGTGACTTCGACCTCCAAATATCCATCTTCATTCAAGGTTCCCGCATAAACAGTACTGCCTGTTTCTTTGAAAGCAGGAACGGACTCCCCGGTGATTGCCGCCTGATTGACGGCGGAGGTCCCTTTTACGACTACCCCATCCATCGCGAGCTTCTGGCCAGGCTTCACCAGCATTAGATCGCTCACTTGAATGTCATCAACGGAAACAGAAATTTCCTTTCCGTTCCTTCGGATCAGCGCCTGCTTCGGTGCTATGTCCAGCAATGACCGGATAGATTCTCTCGCTTTATCCATCGAGTAGGATTCCAAAGCTTCACTAACCGCAAATAGGATGACGACAACCGCCGCCTCTCCCCATTCACCGATTGCAGCTGCTCCAATTACCGCTACAGTCATTAACGTCCTCATGTCAAATTGAAATGCAGCCAGATTCTTCAACCCTTGGATTAACAGCTTATACCCACCTGTCAAGATTGATATACCATATAATAAAACCGGAATGAAGCCTTGGCCCATTTGCACTTTTCCAGAAATACAAGCCGCTATAAGAAACAGCAATGCCAACAGAACGGGCAGGTTCGCTTCTTGTTTCCAGAATGGGCGCCGGTCCTTTGTAAATTGTTCATGTTCTTCCATTACTTTTAAATTTTCAAATGCTCCCGCCTTTTCTAATTGTTCAATGGAAGCATCTCCATATACTGTAAGTTTTGCAGCGCCAAAATTAACAGTTGCATCTGAAACACCATCCAGGTGTTTAACGTTCGTTTCGAACTTTCCGGCACAGCCAGCTCAGGTAAATCCCTGTACACGGTAAACCTTTTTTTCATCTTCATTCATCCGCTTATCTTCCATTTGCCACCACCCCTTCATTAGGGGCAAATGATTGCACTAGTAATTGAACCATTGATTCACTTTCTAACGAATAAAACACAAGCTTTCCCTGCTTACGGTAGTTGGCCAGCCCCATTTTCCGCAAGTTCCTGAGATGATGGGAAGCGGTTGCGACGGAAGTCCCAATGATATTAGCCACATCGCAAACACAAAGCTCTTGCTCTTGGGATAAAGCAAAAACAATTTTAGCCCGTTTTTCATCCGCCATTGCTTTGAACACTTTTACTATCCCGGTAATGTCTTCACTGTCCATTTTATTTTTCACTCGATTGACCGTTTCTTCGTTATAGCAATATATATCACAGCGATCGTTCGCCATTGCCACCCTCCTTATTCAAACTGATATTTGAATATCTTTATTTTATATGATATCCACTCTACATTCAAACGTTCATTATAATGTTTTAGAAACGGCATTCCTACTGAAAAGTGACCAGGACAAAAGCACGGCCACCAGAGCAAAAAGACAGCTCGTACTGTTCCCGTAGGAGTTTCCGTATCTTGCCTCCGCTCCATTTTAGCGGTCTGATTTCCAGGTGATAAGAGCAGGATGTTTAGACGTATTTTTCTATCGGCTAATAGATATCTAAACAGTGAAGAAGACGAAAAATCAACATATGGGCGCATTATTCTTCGGGAATTGAAGGATGCGAACCAACAGCATATAAAAATAAGTACACCTTATTACAGGAATAGCTTTCTACCCCGTAACAGCAATAGGCAGAACGGTATTCCTTTCCAAGTTAGCTGAAGCCATGCCTGTGTAAAGCGAAGTTCCTCGCCGGAGTCATAAATAAAAGAAGGGCAAAACGGTGGCTCTTTTCTAACAAAGAAAGCCGGACGATTATGTGGAATCGTCCGGCTTCTATTTTGGTCACAACGCTTTTGTCGGTCCTTTGTCTTCATCACTGCTCTGCTGTTATATTTAATCCTGCAGTCAGCAGTGCCTGTTTCAATGAACTGTATGTACCTGTACTTTCAAAATCGATTCCCAATTGGATTGCGGTTTGTGCCAC
The DNA here is from genome assembly GCF_009602435.1 of Sediminibacillus terrae. Classification (GTDB taxonomy): domain Bacteria; phylum Bacillota; class Bacilli; order Bacillales; family Amphibacillaceae; genus Sediminibacillus; species Sediminibacillus terrae. The sequence continues at coordinate 47,728 of NZ_VZDQ01000003.1, read as the reverse complement.
TTCCGGCCTGATTCCCGAAATGGTGGATGAAATACCCAACAACTTCAACATACTTGTCAGCTGATAAATTTGCTGAGCGATCATCGTATCAATCGCCGGCATACCGGACAGGTCGATAAACAAGTGCTCTACCTGATTTTCCACACACTTACCTGGAATAGTCTCCATGACAAACTTGGCTCTATAGGAATCCATTTCACCAATCAATGGAACAATAGCCATGTTTTCGAAAACCGGAATGATCGGAGTGCTTAACTGATGAATCAATTCCTGTTGAGAGAAAAGGCGCTGTCTGGTAAGCTGATAATACACTTCGGAGAACTTTGTGACCATTTGATTGAAAGCTGAATTCACCTGGCGATTCCACCTTAGGATATCTTCCTTACGAACAACGTCTTCATTTTCTTCAATAAAGTGCAGGACAAATTCCATAAATACGCTTTCAGCCTTATTCACTGCTTCTATTACTTCATAAATAGGCGTGTCGGAATCGACCCTGCTTTCTCCGACTGTTTTTGCCCATTCGTCGACTTGCTTATTAACCGTCCCTTCATCTGCAAGCAATGAACTGCTGACTGCTTCTATTGTCATTCTGTTCTGTTCCCGCAGCATATTTTCCACACTATCCTCCGAATTAACCGAATATATGGAACCATTTTTGTTTTTTCGTGTTTGAAGCCACTTCTCCGTAATCGAAGCAGCATTATCGACTAGATATTGATAAAGCCATTCGTCCTGTTTAGACATATTTCTCTACCCCTTTTAAAAAACATTGATAATTTATTTTTTCCTTCCATCTTCCGACACATTCACTTGTTTCCAAGTTTATCATAACTATTGGCAATATTTATAAGGATGCGCCTTGTTTCCAGCTTACCTTCTGATGAAAGCTGGTCTCCAATAGAAGGGGTCTTTTCTCCTAAAAGTCATGAACGAATTTTCCGAAGCAATCATTACTTAATTGCGTACAATGTTCTGCAGCCCCGCACCAACTCCCTTAACAAGCCAGCTTATCACAAAGCATTTTGATCCAAAAAGCAACAAAGTATGGAAAAAGGGACTTAGGGTAAAATAAAAAGGACCATATTGTAACCGTTTTCTGATATAATAGAACTACTAAAAGGAGGTTTTTTCATGGAACAAAAGCCTTTGCATTACGACGGCAGCGGAACTCCACCAGTCACGCTGGATAAAGCGACGAAACCGGAACCTTTCAAAATATCGGATGAAGCAAGAAAAAACATAAGCGGGAATCCGTATGTAGGGAAATAATAATGCCAAGGACCAGCCGTTGAATCGGCTGGTCCTTTTCAATTGACAGACAAAACGACAATGCATTACCATGTTACCTTGGATTGTTTATCTTTAATTCAAGGTAATAACCATGTATGTTTTTACTTGCTAAATATCACACTAATCCTATTCAAAACAGAAAGGTGAGTTCAATGACACAGGTTTTATACATCACAGCCCATCCCCACGATGAAACACAATCGTTCAGTATGGCTGCTGCCAGGGCATTCATCGAAACATATCAGCAGGAAAATCCGGAGGACGAAATTGTCACTATTGATTTATATAAAGAACATATCCCTTATATTGATGCCGATGTTTTTCAAGGCTGGGGGAAACTCCGTTCAGGGAAAGGATTTGAGGAGCTTTCGAAGGAGGAGCAAGCCAAAGTCGGACGTCTTTCGGAATTGAGCGAACAATTCATCCAAGCTGATAAGTACATTTTCGTGACACCGTTCTGGAATTTCTCTTTCCCGCCTTTGATGAAGGCCTACATTGATTCCGTGGCGGTTGCAGGAAAAGCGTTCAAATATACAGAAGAAGGGCCAATCGGTCTTTTGACGGACAAAAAAGCATTGCATATCCAGGCCCGCGGCGGCATCTATTCTGAAGGACCGGCGGCCGAGTTGGAAATGGGCCACCGTTATTTGAGCATTATCATGGATTTCTTCGGTGTCCCTTCCTTTGAAGGATTGTTTATCGAAGGGCATGCAGCAATGCCAGAGAAAGCAGACGCAATCAAAGCTGATGGTATTGCCCGTGCAAAAGAACTGGCCCGTACTTTTTAAACCTGTATAGAAAGCGGCCGAAACAAAAGCATAAGCATAGACACCAATGCCAAAAACCGAGCGGATTCGAATGTCAATCATATTCGTTCGGTTTTTAATTGTGCCTTCAATAAACTCCCTTTTATCCCGTTATTTGATGCATGATTCATATCGCTACGGCAAGATACTGTGCAATCCCTAAACAGTGACCAAGAAAAACCAGCATGAGAAGGGTCCTTAATGCTTCAGAAATTGAAGGGCGCGAACCAATAGCATAAAAAGAAAGGTGCCCCTAGTTTCCATGCGACTTAGCTTTTCACCCGTTATGGCAACTAACTAAGCAAGACACAAATACCCTAGAGGAGAAATCCTCTTCATGCAACGGAGTCAAGATGCGCAGACTCCTGCGGGATGAGCGCGAGCTGAAGATCCACTTGGCAAAGCGCTTTGCCAAGTTAGCTGAAGCCGTGCCCGCGGAAAGCGAAGTTCCTTGCCGGAGTGGAGCTCGACATAAGAGAAGGATAGAAGTGGTTTGCTTTTTTCTAACAAGAAACCAAACGAATCGTGGGATCGTTCGGTTTCTATTTTGGTCGCGATTTTGTCCTTGCCCCTTTTCATGTCAGATACTTTTTATATACTTTGTTGCCTTCGTAGCTGAACAAGGCCGCTTTGTCTTCAACTACTGTTTCCATGTGTACGTTCCTTCCCCAAAGCTTATAGATGTATGGCAGCGTCCGCTCTAAATAAGTCAGATCGAGTTCCACTCCCTCATAATGATGCTTTAAATAGAGCTCACTGTTTCGCAAGTAATCGCCATTCTGTACGGTAATGTAAGGAAATCCGCCATTCACCCGCATGGTGATCAACTGATCTCTGACTGCTTCCCAGTCTTTATCGGTAATCTTGTATTCGTGGCCTTGTTTTTGAAACAAATACATATCTTCCCGATGAACGAACTCCTTAGTCATATAGTTGCGGAGGAATGATATATCCGATTCGATTTCCCTGACTTCAAATATTTTTTCCCGACCTTTCCCCGGTTCTGCTCCCCACCTGGTCATTTCCTCACTTGGATGATTAAAGCGCTCCTCAATATCCTCAAACATTTTCACCCCTAAATAATATGGATTTATTTGTGTTTTTGACGGCTGGACAACTCCGGCATTCAATTTTGCAAATTCGAGCGATTCATCGCTGGTCAGGTCCATTTCCCTCAAAATACGCTGATGCCAGTAGGATGCCCAACCTTCGTTCATGATTTTCGTTTCCAGTTGTGGCCAAAAATAAAGCATTTCTTCCCGCATCATCGTCAGGATATCTCGTTGCCAGTCTTCCAGTGTACGGCTGTATTCTTCTATGAACAAAAGCAAGTCCTTTTCCGGTTTCGGAGGGAATGCCTTTTTTTTCTTCGGTCGATCATTCTTCTGCGATTTATCATCCAAGCTCCACAAGTCATCGTATGGAGTTGTTTTATCCGGCAACTCTTCCTCCGGTTCATCCTTATCCCAATCGAGTTTTGGTTTGATCAGCCTGGGATCAATGTGTTCTTGAATGGCAAGTACCGCATCGAGGAACGCCTCCACTTCCTCCTGTCCATGTTCTTTTTCATAAGCTGCAATCCGCTCGGCTGTAGCTGACATGCTTTCGACCATATCTCTGTTGGTATTTTGGAAACGTACATTGTTTTTAAAGAAGTCGCAATGAGCGAGAACGTGTGCGACAATCAATTTATTTTGAATCAGACTATTGGAATTGAGCAGAAAAGCATAACAGGGATTCGAGTTGATGACAAGCTCATAGATTTTACTCAAGCCTAAATCATATTGAAGCTTCATTTTGTGAAACTGCTTGCCAAAGCTCCAATGGGAAAATCTCGTCGGCATTCCGTAGGCGCCAAATGTATAGATCACTTCCGCCGGACAAATTTCATAACGCATTGGATAAAAATCGAGGCCAAATCCTTCGGCAATTTCCGTTATCTCATCAATTGCTCTTTCCAGCGAGTTTTGGTCCGCTTGTTTCAACAATGATCTCCCCTTTATGGTGATGTTATCTCAATATATGTACGACGATAATCAATGATGAAGGGAAAAGAAGAACACTGGATTGAGCTATTGTGCAATTTTTCTTCCTGCCTCTTTTCATTTCGAAAAATATCACTTGATGATTGGATATTTATGTTAAACTCTATATGTCTTTGCTTGTCAAACTTTACTGTTTCCCTATCCCCTAGGAGGTGGGTAAGAAAGATTTTCAATACAAAGAATGAAGGATGACCAGGATGAAAAATGCAAAATGGATGCTCATACTTTTTATATTCGTGTTACTTGTTATTGCGGTTGTGGTCCAAATACGAAACCAAGATGAAGAACAGGTTGAGCAAGTACCAGAAAAACAAGAAACAAAAACAGACATAAACGGCGAACTTCCTTACACGGTACAAGTAGAGGAGCGCGATAACAAAGCAGAAACCATTGCCTACCGGCTTTGGTTCGATTTCATGCAGCAATTGAAAAGTGATGGCACAGTCGCTAATGCTAGCTTCACTAGATTCACCAAAATATCAGGTGACGAAAATTCATTCGTTGTAGCGATAATATTCCAGGTCCAGTTACCTGAAGGTGCGAAAAAAACAGATAACAGCTGGGGCGAGCCGAATGAAAATGGAGTGGTTTCCAATCTAGTTTGGAAGCTCGGAATTGAGAAAAAGGACGGTTTAAAATACAGCATAACGTCCATCGAGAAATCAGATGATACCCAGATCGGTCTCCCGCCCGTTGAAACGCTGGAAGACTATCAAAAAAATCTGGGAATAGAAGACTCCACTGATAAAACCGCTTACCGAGTGAGCGGCAGCTCTTTGGAAATCACGTATAATAATGGAGAAGACTGGCAGACAGTACCTGTTGCGTCGGAAGAACTATTTAGCAGTGACCGTGCCGCAGACTCGTCTTTGAGGGAAGGGAGTTATGTCATCACACCCGAGGTAACAGCATTTGTACTTGGAGGACAAAGAGATTTGAGCTTACTTATAAGCAATGATAAAGGAAAGACTTGGGAAGAAGTGCTGGTATCCGACAAGCTGCCCGTTTTACGTCTCACCCTTCTCGGCTTTACCTCCGGGCAGGATGGCTACCTCATCGTAACTGGAGATAAGACGATGAGCAGCGAAGCGCATTTTATATGGAAAACATATGATGGTGGTCAGTCATGGTATCAGACAGGTTCCGTAGAATACACCCATGCTTTGGTGACGGACGGCGGATTTGTTGATAACAAGCTGGGATTTATCTCGTTCGGTGAATATCGGACAGAAGCCAATCCACCTGAACCGAATTTATACAGGACGAGTGATGGCGGGGAAAATTGGGAACGGGTGGAAATTCCGATACCAGAAGAATATCAAGGCTATTTCACCCAAGCGGAGATTCCTGTATTCGAAGGTGAGAAAGGTACATTGTTAGTCAATCAAGGTCCGCAAGGCGACTTCCTCGGCGGCAACGTACTGGCGAAGTTTTCTTCTGATGATAACGGCAAGACGTGGTCTTTTGCAGGTTTGGTCGATCCTGACGGTGTGCTTATCCCCGATTGAAATGCTTTTGAAATCAGCATCAGAAAAAGCGGCCGAGCAAAAGCATGACCGCCAAAGCAAAACCGAACGAATTCTAAAGCTAATTAAATTCGCTCGGTTTTATTTGTATGTTGTCTTTTATCCTGTTGTTTGATGCGTGCTTCGCATCGCTACGGCAAGATACTATCCATTCCACGGTTACGGCTTCCACTTCCTCAGAAAGCAAAAGCGGTTGGCTATTTGCTAAAATGAGTTATGAGAAAACCGATAAAAGCCGAACGAGATGCAGAAACGTTCGGCTTTTATTTTAGTCATGATCCTTATGTCCCAGTCTGTTTTTGATTACCGTTTTTATAAATATTTCAAACATCCGGAGTCGGGGTCGGTTCTGGGTAATCCAAGTCTTGATAGGTGTTGTCAATCGCTTTACGGATGGCTGAGATATCGGTTCCTTTCCTGTATTCACTGATTGAATATACTGCTGTATCGATGCATACCTGACAGCCGATTCCATGCGTATCCCAGACAACCCTTCCGTCATCTTTCACCTCATGAACAAAGCAATCATAGTTGTCTTGATGACCGACAGAAGCATCGCCGCATCCGCAATAACAAGGGATTTGTTCAAGGAGCTCTTGGTGCTCTGCCGCTGATTGATATACCTTCTGTAAGTCTTCCGACGCATTTTCTAAAAACTGTGGAAGGTGGGTGATACCTGCCGTCAGTTCCTGGTTAGGAGCTAGCTCTTCTTCTGCTTTCTGACTGCTGCATGCAACTAATGCAAGCATGGCTATCAGCATTGTGAAAACATATATGGATAGTTTCTTCAATCCTTCTCCTCCTCCTTCCCTTCATTATAACCGTTGTCTCTCTTCCCGCATTAATTTTACGAAGAGTTTCAATAAACCTTCACAACTATACAGGCTTTTCGTAACGGCAGTAGGCAGAACGGAAATCACGTCAGAAGGAAACAATCTGCATCCAAACCGGCAAGGTGCACCGACTCCAGCGGGAGGAGCGTGAGTTGAAAATCCATTTGGCTAGGCTCTTCTCTTTGCCTATTTAGCTGAAGCCGTGCCCGCGGAAAGCGAAGTACTTTGTCGGAGTGGAACGTAGCTTTATTTAAAAGTGAAGGATAGAACCGTTTACTTTTTTTAAAATCAAAAAGCCGAACGAAATCGCCCGGCTTTTACGTTGGTCACAATGCTTTTGTCACTGTCTGTTTCGTTTACAGTGATGTGTTTTTCACTTCATTCCAGTAGTAAACGAGTGTCTCCATTCCTTTGTCGAAGCTTTCCAATGGGAAACTTTCGTTCGGGGAGTGCAACCGATCTTCCGGGGTCCCGAACCCAAGGAGGACCACCGGCATATGGAAAATCGAATCTATTGATTCTACAACTGGAATGGATCCGCCAAGACGTGCGTAAACAGCTTCTTTTCCGAAAGCCTTTTGCAACGATTCACCTGCAATTTTAATCAGTGGATGGTCTGGATTTACTTTGTATGCTTTGGCTGACAACGGTTCTGGCTTCACATCCATCGTCACACCCTCCGGCAGATTTTTATGCAGATGATCGATGACGAGCTGCTGGATCTGGTCAGGATCCATTCCTGGTACCAGTCGGCAGGTCAGTTTTGCGGTAGCCGAAGAAGGTATGATTGTTTTTGTCCCCTCGCCTTGATAACCGCTGAACATACCGTTGATTTCCATTGTCGGTCTTGCCATCATATGCTCTTTGGCGGTAAAACCTTTTTCCGAAACCGTTTTTTCCACTCCAGTCGTCTGCTGGTAGTTTTCACCCGGTACGTCGGCAATCAGCTTACGTTCTTCCTCTGTCAGCTCTTCCACTCCATCGTAGAATCCGTCCACTTGCACGACTTCCTGCTCATCCTTTAATGATGCCAGCATGTGAGCCAAAGCCATTGCAGGGTTACGGACCACCCCTCCGTATATACCAGAATGCAGGTCACTGGCTGGGCCATGCACGGTGAATTCCAAACCGGTGAAGCCTTTCAACCCATATAATACGGTAGGCTGACCGGTGTCCACCATTCCCGAATCTGAGATGATCGCAAAGTCGGCAGAAAACTGTTCTTTTTTATCTTCCAACACTTGATAAAGGTTTTCGCTGCCGATCTCTTCCTCCCCTTCAATACAGACCTTGATATTGACCGGCATGGAGCCTTCCGTTTTCATGTAAGCTTCAAACACGGCAAGATGCATGAAAACTTGTCCTTTATCATCGCTTGCTCCGCGTGCATAAAGTCTGCCATCTCGAACTTCCGGCTTGAATGGTTCACTTTCCCATAATTCCAACGGGTCTGCAGGCTGGACATCATAATGGCCGTACAACAAAGCTGTCGGGGCATCGTCTCCTGCCCCGCTCCATTCTCCGTAAACAAGCGGATGCCCTTTCGTTTCTTGCACCTCTACATTCGTAAAGCCGATTTCCGACAAGTAATTCGATACAAAATCAGCTGCCGCTGCCACATCCGGTTTATGTACACTGTCCGTGCTAATACTTGGAATCGAGAGGAACTCGTTTAACTTGTCCAACAAACGTTCCCGATTATCTTGTAAATAAGCTAACACTTTATTTGACATATTGGTCCACATCCTTTGCTTCATAACTGATTTTATTTTAGCACAATTTGCAAAAGAAAAGAAAAAGTCCGTCCCGGTTATGAAGCATTACCTATACATCAGAGGCTGGGGAAAAAGCGTGGCCACAAAGCAAAAATCGAGCAAATTGCAAATGTCAATCATAGTCGTTCGGTGAATTCAATAAACTTCTTTTTTGCTGTTGTTTGATGCGGGGTTCGAATTGGAGTGGAGCGCGATTCATTAGAGAAGGATTAGAATGGTTTGCTTATTTCTAACAAAAACCGAACGAAGAATCGTTCGGTTTTTGTGTTGGTCGCTATGCTTTTGGCCAAGCTTTCTTAACTATTCATCATGCCTCCCAACCACAGTAAACGGCACTGTGACTGGGATTCTGGTATCTTGATTAATCCATTGCTTGTTTCAGATCGTCGATCAAGTCTTCGCTGTCTTCAATGCCGACAGAAACCCGGATCAACCCATCGGTGATGCCAAGTTCAAGGCGCCGTTCTCTCGGGATTGATGCATGCGTCATTTTCGCCGGTACAGAAATCAAACTTTCAACGGCTCCAAGGCTTTCAGCAATCGTAAAGTATTTCACTTTAGACAAAACCTGGTCTGCTTGTTCAGAGCTGCCCACGTCAAAAGAAATCATGGCACCGAAACCATCGGCCTGTTGTTTGGCAATGTCATGGCCCTTATGATCAGGAAGACCTGGATAATAAATCGTGCTGACTTGCGGATGGTTTTGCAGAAACTCCACCAGCTTTTGGGAGTTCTTTTCAGCTGCTTCCATACGCAGTCCTAGTGTCTTGATTCCACGCATCAACAACCAGGAATCCTGTGGTCCCAGTACACCGCCGACAGAATTCTGGATGTAATGGAGGTCTTCAGCCAACTTATCGGAATTGACGACAACCAAACCTGCGACGACATCGCTGTGGCCGCCGACATACTTGGTTGCGCTGTGGAGCACAATATCTGCCCCTAAATCAATCGGCTGCTGCCAATAAGAAGTGGCAAAAGTATTGTCCACTATCAATAAAAGGTCGTTTTCCTTGGCTATTTCCGCCATTTTTTTCAAATCCGTGATTTTTAACAACGGATTGGTCGGTGTCTCGATATAAAGGGCTTTTGTATTCGGCTTGATTGCTGCTTTCACTTTCTCCACATCACTGGTATCGACAAAAGAATGGTCTAACTCAAACCGGTTCAATACACCAGTCATTAGCCGATACGTACCACCGTATACATCATCGGTCATGACAATGTGGTCTCCGCTGTTCAATAGCATCATGACAGAAGTGATTGCAGCCATACCCGAACCGAAAGCGAACCCTGCTTTCCCGTTTTCCAACTCGGCTATCGTCGTTTCCAACGCATGCCTAGTCGGATTACCGGTACGGGAATACTCATATCCAGTGTGTTTTCCGGCTGCCTCTTGGGCATACGTGCTCACCTGATAAATCGGTACGGAAACAGCGCCGGTTTTTTCATCTCCTGTAATACCTGTATGAATAACTTTTGTTTTGGACTTCATTATACTCCTCCTTGATAGATGCGTTTACTCAAATATCGTTCACTGCTGTCCGGAAAAACCGTGACAATGTTCGTACCAGGCTTTGCTTGCAATGCCTCTTGTAAGCCGGCGTAACAAGCTGCTCCGGAAGAACTTCCTACCAGTAACCCTTCCATGGCAGCCAGCTTTTTGACATAATCGAAGGCGATTTCATCAGGGACAGTATGAATGGCGTCAAAATAGGAACGATCCATATAATCCGGAAGAAACTCCATGCCGATTCCTTCGGTCTTATGCGGACCGGATTTTCCACCGGCAATCACCGACCCCTCCGGCTCGACGATGGCGGTTTTCACGGCTTGATTTTGCTCCTTCAAATAACGCGCAGTACCCATGAATGTGCCACCTGTACCGGCTCCAGCTACAAACACATCGACTTCGCCCTCTAAATCGCGCCAAATTTCCGGACCAAGCGTCTTATAATAAGTAGCTGGATTTGCATCGTTGGCAAACTGCTGCGGAGAATAACTATTCGGGGTCTCCCTGACAAGTTGTTCCGCTTTGGCTATTGCACCCCGCATCCCTTTTTCTGTAGGGGTATGAACTATCGTGGCGCCTAGTGCCTTCATCAGTTCCTGCTTCTCCATACTAAATTGCTCCGGTACGCAAAAAGTAACCGAAACATCTTTATCAATGGCAGCTAAAGCCAGACCGATTCCGGTATTGCCTGCAGTCGGCTCGATGATGGTTCCGCCATTCGTTATTTTTCCGCTTCGGAGTGCATCATTAATCAACTCTTGGCCTAATCGGTCTTTGATACTGCCTCCGGGATTGTAGAACTCCAATTTTGCAAAAAAACGAACCCCCTCGGGAAGGGGGAACTTGGTCAATTCAACTAGCGGGGTGTTACCGATCAGCTCCTGAGTATTTCGATAGCGAGTCATGTCGGCCTCCCCCTACTCTGCGAAAACGTGCTGCCATTCGTCTTTCTTCTCCAGCATGTCAGCAGCAATTTTTTTGGCTCCTTCTAAGCTGTGATTGGCCGCCCAGCCACATTGCACCTCGTTGCAGGCAGGTACTTCGGTAGCCTCCAATACATCCTGCAGTGTCTTTTCCAATGCATCCAACACGTCTTCATAGCTGTCATTATTGAGAATGGCTAGATAAAAGCCTGTCTGACAACCCATTGGACCGATGTCAAGCACATTATCGATATGGTTGCGGATGTTTTCAGCCATCAAATGCTCAATCGAATGCAGCCCCGGCATTTCCATGTGAGCTTTGTTCGGCTGGCAGAACCGGATATCATATTTATAAACTTTATCACCGCTTTGACCGGTAGTCACTCCGACCAGGCGGACATAAGGTGCTTTTACTTTCGTATGGTCTAGGTTGAAGCTTTCCACATTCATTTTTTCTGGCATCATTTCTCCACTCCTTTGTTAATGTTACTGCTTTTCGGCAATCATGAGCCAAACAAATTGATTCATTTGTTTAAACGTAACATAAAAGCCGTTCTCTTCAAACAATGTTTGCAGCAAATCGAGCATCGGGTAATATTCGGTTGTTAAATCATATAATAAGTCGTCATACCCGTTAAGTTTCGCCTGTTGGTGAATCTGTCGCTTTGTTTCTTCGTTTTGGTAAGCAGTGTCGGCGAATACAATTTTGCCTCCCGCAGGAAGCAATTCACTGAACCCTTTGATTGCATGACCTTTTTCTTCATCAGTCAAATGATGGAAAGCATAGGTGCTCACTATGGTCGTTATCGGGATTTCCGGTTGTGGATAAGTGAGAAAGTCTCCATCTTCTACTTGAAAGTCCGGAAATTTTTTAGCAGTCGCTTCCCGCATAGCCAGGGAAGGTTCAACGCCGATCACTTTATGACCAGCTTCCATCAGCTTTTTGGAAAGGTTTCCGGTGCCTACGCCAAATTCCAAAACGTTTCCCCGGGAATTCCTGGTGACTTCTTCAAGTATTGTATCATATTTATCAAATACAGCACGATACTGCGGATCATGACCTGTTACGGTTTCATCATACGAACCAGCCCACTCATTAAATAAATCGATAAATTCACGGCCCATTCATTTTTCAACTCCCATTTTTTAATTCATACTAATACACTATGTTTTATTGGGATTATCGGTAATAATATAACATATTAAATGGGCTTTATCAATTAAGAATAATTATTGATAATGCAGTGCCGCTGCTTTTTTATACGGATCAAAGGAATCTGCCTATCCTTTTTCTAATCAGAGGACAGAAGTTTGGAGAAACAATCCAGAATTTGACCGAAAACGGAAAGCAAAACAGACATTAAAAAACGGCCGGCCATTGGAAAATGGTCAGCCGCTTTGTTCACATAGCAAAAACGCTCTATCGGTTTTGCGGGAAAAGTCGCTCGGTCATTTCCCCGAACTGTTCAAAAAACCCTTCGATTGGTTCGCCATTTCTCACGTCTTCCGCGTAATTGTTGGTCAGATTGACGAAATCCGGATTCGTTGAGACATATACATTGTCCACATTGTCATCTGCTTCCTTCACCACTTTGGAAACCTCTTCTTTAATCCTCTCGCTCACTTGATTATCGCCATTGCCATTGTTTCCGTTTTCGCCATTCTTGTCATTGTTACCGAAATTGGCATTGTTGCCATCGTCCCCATTGTTGTTGCCGCCGGTATCATTATTATTGCCGCCATTACCATTGTTTCCGTTGGTACCTTTGTTCAGTTCGGCAGCTACATATACATTGTTACCTGTAGTCAACACATAAGCGCGGTCGATGTCGTCGACCTGTTCGGCAATCCGGTCTCCCAACTGCTCATCGACCTCATACTGATCATTGTTCCCGTTTTGGTTGCCTTGATTGTCGGCATTTTCTCCGTTGTTTGCCATGTTACGGTTATCCATCCAATCATCGTCCCCAGGCGTGTTGCCCTGGTTCGGATAATCTGTCGTGTTGTTAAAACGAGTCTGCTGTACTCCATTATCATCGGTACCTTGTCCTGTTTGGTTGTCATCATTGTTTTGACAGCCCATCAGCATTGCCGTACCTAATAAAGTGACACCTAATGCTTTCCATTTCATGGTGTGGTCCTCCTTCTTTCTGGTTTAATGCTAGTATGGTTCAAGAATAGAGGTTTATGCGCTTCACCAATCACCAATCGATGGTAAAAACAATCAAGCTTTGGCATTGCTTGCCTTTCTTACCGAAAACATTTCCATCCCCTCCATAAACGCACGTAAATTGTTTTGAAAGACTGAGGAAAAACTAATCGCAACCCTTCAGAAAGAGGGATGTAGAATGGTTATACCTGACTATGACAAAGCGTTGTATTATACACTTTGGGGACAATGGGATGACTTGCTTGTATTGATGGTGCGGACCCAGGACGATTTTTTAGCAAAAAAAATTGAAACGTTCTTACACGCCTTTCACTATACACGAAGCGAACAAAACGTCATCGATTCCCATGAAAGTCTGCTCCACTATATCGATCACGCGATGGCCCACACACCAGCAATTGAAGTTGAAATATAAAAAAGCGACTGTATATCGACCAAAACAAAAGCCGGACGAATTCTAAGTGCTAAACGAATTCGCCCGGTTTTTTTTGGCTTGTAAGTTCTTCAATCCCTTTATCCTGTTGCTGGATGGGTGCTTCTTCCTATCGATACGTCACTCCTGGCTCGGATTTCCCTTTCTCAAGAAAGCACCAAACGCTTTCTTGCAGGATTTTTGAGCTCGAACTTATGCCGTTCCTACGTGCGCGGATATTCTTGACAAAGAGGATGGACATACATTTCGTCAATTACCATGTGTTTAGGTGCTTCTGCCATGTACCGGACAGCCTCAGCCACTTCCTCCGCTTTCAGCCAATCGGCTTTACCGGCAGTACTTTTATTGTTTTCGCCAAAATTGGTATCCACAAGTCCAGGGTTTATCGTGCTCACCCGTACACCATCCCGTTGCAACTCCTGAGCAACTGAGCCAATAAATCCTTGGACAGCATACTTGGTTGCTGTATATAAAGAGCCTTTATCTGCAAGTGAATAGCGGGCCACATCTGAAGAAACCGTAATAATTGTACCGGACTGCTGCCGCTTCATTATCGGGATTACTGCTTTCGTAAACAGGAATACACCCTGTACATTGACTTCGAACGTTTTTCTCCATTCTTCAACCGTTATATCCTCTACTTTTTTCGACACGCCTACTCCTGCATTGTTCACAAGGATATCAACCGAGCCAAACGACGTCCTGGTGGCTTGGACTACCTGGTCGACCTCAATCTCTTTGGTCACATCGGCGCGAAAAGAAAAAATGTCCTGACAGCCTTCTTCCTCCAGTTCTCGCTTGGTGCGATGAATTTCATCTGAACTTCCTGTAATCGTCAGCTTCACTCCATTTTTGGCAAGCTCACGGGCAATCGCTTTGCCAATGCCGCGGGATGCCCCCGTTACAATTGCCACTTGTCCCTTGAGCATGAATGATCATCCCTTCTTCTGATCGTTTTCTCCGGTATTCAATTTTTTATAATTGATTTCGAATAAGTCCCGTCTTCGATCACGCAGTTGCCGGACTGTACCCGATTTACGCTGCCTGCGCAAGATTTCCAAGTCCACGTCCCCTACCACGACTGTTTCGATATTAGGGTGGCATTCACCAATGATCCCATCACGGGCAAATTCAAAGTCCGATGGAGTGAAAATGCCCGATTGCGCATACTGAATGTCCATGTTTTCAACTTGCGTCAAATTTCCCACTGTCCCGGCAATCACTGTATATACTTGGTTTTCGACAGCACGGGCTTGCGCACAATATCTGACACGCAGATACCCTTGCCGGTCATCGGTACAAAACGGCACGAAGATAATGTTCGCCCCCTGATCGACCGCATATCTTGTCAGTTCAGGGAATTGGATATCATAGCAAACCTGGATGGCGATTTTGCCACAGTCCGTGTCGAACACTTTTACTGCGTCGCCAGGCTGTATGCCCCACCATTTCCTTTCGTTCGGAGTAACATGGATTTTGTATTGTTTTTCAATCGTACCGTCTCTGCGGAATAGGTAGGCGATGTTATAAATATGACCATCCTCTTCAACGAAATGAGAGCCGCCGACTATATTGATATTGTATTTCATCGCCAAGTAAGTAAATAACTCGATGTAGTCTTCTGTGTATTCGGTCAAGCGTCGTACAGCCTTGGATGGCACCTTTTCCTCCAGGAATGACATCAACTGGGTCGTGAAAATTTCAGGGAAAACGGCAAAATCAGAGCCAAAGTCGTAAGCCACGTCCACATAATACTCTGCTTGCCGGGCAAATTCTTCAAAGGACTCGATATTTTTCATCATGTACTGAATCACGGTGATCCGCACCGGATATGCCGTCTTAAAATGCCGTTTCGATTTCGCGCGGTAATCGATATTGTTCCATTCCATCAATGTGGCATATTTGGCTGACTGTACGTCGTCGGGCAGATAGCCTGGATTGATGCGCATAACGGTAAACCCGTTCATGATTTGAAATGTCAGAACCGGATCATATATCTTTTTCTCAATCACTTCCTCGACATACTGCCTTGGTGTCAGCTGATCCTGATACTTATGGTAATTCGGAATCCGGCCCCCGATAATAATACTTTTTAAATTTAACTCTCTCGCCAGTTCCTTCCGTGCTTCATATAAGCGTTTGCCGATTTTCATTCCCTGATATTCGGGATCAACCATTACCTCGATACCATATAAATTGTACCCTTCAGGATCATGATTGGTAATATAACCCTCATCGGTAATGTCATCCCACGTATGCTTGTCATCATACTCATCAAAGTTGATGATTAAACTGGAACAGCTTCCGATGATGTCCCCATCCAATTCCACACAAAACTGGCCCTCCGGAAAATGTTCCAAGTGACTTTGTAGATGCTCCGGTTTCCAAGGATCCATTTGCGGGAAACAGGATTCCTGCAGCTTTACTATTTGCGGAATATCTTCTTCCACAATGTTGCGTACGATTAGTTTTTTCTCGAATTGCTTCAAGTCCAGTTTGGACATATAGATCGAACCCTTTCTATCTTTGATGCGGTTGATTACGATCGGTTACCTTTCTTGATGCCTAATGATCAATTTATCAAGCAGCCGTTGAGATTCTAGAGCTTCCCAACCATCGACTTCAGGGGCTTCATCATTCACGACCGCCGAAATGAAATGGGAAACGGCTCCCGTAAACCCTTTAGTCGTCAACAGGTCTTCCCATGAGGGGGGATAACTCTCCGATAGACATCCTTCAGCTTCCACCTGGAGTGTATTTAGATTATTTACCCGGATTATCGATTTTTCATTCACTAATTCCAGTTTTTCCAAATTAGTGCCGGCACGGCGATGCATCGCCGCAGTGAAATGCTGTCCGTCTGTTTGGAATGAATGTTTTGCAAACAACATCTGCCCGGATTCGTTTTCCCTTGTAAAAGAATCTGTGACTTTCACTTCTGCTTTATCAGCCAACCAGCGAATTGTATCGATTGCATGCAAGTAATCATCAAGCATCGTGAAGGCGAATGAATCTGGCCCAACGTTGTCCGCACGGTGCTTTTCCATTTGCACCCAATTCAATCCACCTGACAATTGTCTCGCTTTCCTGTACAGCGGGGCGAATCTTCGGTTAAAACCGACCATCAGTTTTCTGCCGGTCTTTCCACTTAATTCCGCTAGCCGGATTGCTTCCTCCAGGCTGGCGGCCAATGGTTTATCGACATATACGTCTTTACCTTGTCCAAGTAAATAGGAAACGATATCAAAATGCGTATCTGTGGATGTATGTACAAATACAGCGTCACTTTGGGAAGACAGCGATGCCAAACTATCGAAGCTGTTGATCCGGAAATGACGGCACAATCTCTCCCGTTTCGCCCTGTCGGGTGAGTAGGCTCCCGCTATCTGCCAGTCTGTTTCCTTCATTAGTATGGGCAGGTAGGCTTTTTGTGCGATATTCCCAAGCCCTACAATCCCTATCCTCGGTTTTCTTGTCTCCATTTGTGCAGCTCCCTCTCCGCAATTTTGTATAGTTTAATTGTACTTGATTAAGAAAAGATCACCAACCAAAAACCAATTAAATCACACGTTACCGGTCATGTAGTGCTCAGCTTCGGTTTTCCTTTCAAAAAAGCCCTTTTCCTAATAAAGGAAAAGGGCTTTTGTCTAATGATGACCATGACGTTGACCGTTTCGGTTCTTATTTCCATTACCGTGTCCCGGTGAATGGTTGTTTTTATCGTGTTTCATTTGCTGGTGATCACTTTGTTTTTTTCTGTCTGGTCGTTTATTATTTTTCTTGTTCGGATGTCCGGCCGGGGTGTGTTGTATGGAATGCTCCGGTTTACTTTTGTTGTTCATCCGATGTTTTTGACTTGATTCTTTTTGTCGTTTCATTCCCTGTTTGTTTGTTTTTTTCTTCAATGCCTCAGGAGTATTGGACCGATGAGATTCTGCCTGTTCTTGGGAGTCTACATGTTTTCCGTTATCCGGTTTCACTGCTAAATCATTGTTTTCATTTTGTTTGACAGCTGTTTGTTTGACTGTATCGCTTTGAAAATCATTCGAACCGTCAGATGCTTCAGCTGGGTTATCACTATGATTTGTTGAAGTATCGGTCGAATCCCGCTCGTCAGCTTTTTCCTCGTGATCATCTTTATTATAATAAGATTGTATAAGTTCTTTTTCCTGATCATCGATTTGCAATGCCTCCGTATCGGACTCCACCTGTTTATCGACCTGTTCTGCGAACAATTCATTCATCGATTTACGCTCGGATCTTGCAGCTTCACGGATTTTCTCAGGCACCTCGAACGTTGCGACACTAAGTTCCTCTTGTGGATGCTGATTAAAAAATTGATCCAGTGTATCGGTAATATGTTTTTCTTTCTTTTGCCCATCTAAGTAACTGACCCCGATCAGCACCACGTTTTCCCCGTCGATAAGCCGGTCTTTCTTTCCCTGCTCAATCAGAAGGGTGGTCACCTCTTCTACCGTTTTATTTTCCCAGGATGATCCTATCTCGATCAGAATCTGCTCTGCATCTTCATTCAACGGTCTGATGCTTTTCACCTTCATGGCTTCGTCCACTTCCATTTCCACGCTTGGATTGATATCGACATTGACATAAGCATACACTTTGTCCCCGTTGTACCAAGCGTATAACGGAAGGGTGATCAGCATGACCAGGACCGTCATGACAGCGACTTTTGTGCGCCTGTTCACTGTCTTCCCAGTTAACAAAAAGCGATGGAAGCGGCCGTTCTGTATCGGTTTATACTCCACCTCTGCGCCGACCTCTGCAGAAGCAACAGGTTCAGCTTTGTGGAATACACCATATCTATCCATTACAATCATGTAATGGCGGTGCCGCTCCATGATGATTCCTCTTTTCACTAACCCAACCCCTTTAAGTAATCTTTTAAATAAATATAGTCCCCACTGAGAATAATAAAAATGGCAAGGATGAATTTTCTGTTTCTCTCTAATGTTTTTTTACTGACATCCACATAATTGACCAGATTTTTAATCGGAATTTTTCTTTTCTTAAGGACATAACTTCTCAGAAACTCATTTTCATGAAGCACTCTGGCTACACGGATGGCTGACTCTCGTGCATCACGGTGCTTCGGGGAAATAACTGTAAGCTCCTCAAAGGACAATTTATATTCTTTGAGCTTATCTTGCAAATCTTTGATTTCTTCCCTCCGATACCAACTGTCGACTTGGTCCTGGTAAATTGCTTTGGCAGCATTCACTTCAGACGGATTTTCCAGTTGGGCATCTTCTAACGGCTCATCGATGGATGCGGCGGCAGTCTTGGTCTGTTCCTGCCTGATATAATCGATGACACGGCGCTTCACGACAAGTCGGGCAAACGACAAAAACGAACTGCCTTTATCAGCTGAATAAGAAAGCATGGCTTCGTTGAATGCCAGCAGACCGACACTGAATTCGTCATCTATTTGAGGATCTATATATCGTTTACACACATCCGAAACGCTTTTGGCGATGAAAGGTTGATACGCTTTCAACAAGCTATTTTGTACTTCCTCGTTTCCTTCCTGCACCATTTCAATCAAATCTTCTAAACGTTGTTTATTATCAGAAGCAGAGCGATGAGTGATCAACCCTCATCACCTCCAGCCTTTAAAAATTTCGAATATCGCAGTATTTTTCTGGGTGTTTTGTTTAATTTGCTATGTTGTATTGTTCGTTTATATTTATTCTGCATGATAATCTCCATTATTCTTTAATATGATTAATGATACCGAATCAGAAAACAGGAAGCTATCACAAGAAGATTACATTTTGTTTAAATAGTTGTCATGAAGTTACAAAATCCGTGGAAAGAGTGAAGAACATACTGATGTTAAAAGAATTACTGTTACAATCTCCCGTTCAAGATTCTTCAGACAAAAAAATGCACCACCAATCGTGATGATGGTGGTGCATTGCTTATTCCAATTGATTAGTAAGTCCAATAGGTCTTTTTGCCATAGGACGTGTGCAGCTCTTGTTCGGTTTCCCTGGTTATTTCCTTTTTCTCTGAAATTCCGGGACCGTTTTTCACTGCTTCCTGGGTGACATCGAGGTACAGATTGTAATCAACCCAATCTACCGACTGCGTCCAATCAGGGGAGAGCAATGAATATTCCCAAGAAAAGCCTTGTCCATTTTTCACGACAAGGTAGCGCAGTTTCCAGTTTTCCCCGTCCAATAAAACATCGTCGATGGTTCCGATTTTCCCATCTGAAGCATGAACGGTGAATTTATCTGTCAAGTCGTCCAGATTTCGTAAGTTATGCGTCAGTTCTTCTGCCAGAGTTTCTTCTCGATTCTCTGGTAAATCCCTTGCCTGATCTGAATTGGTGATTGCTCCAACTAATGGTACATCCTGCCGTCCCCAAAGCAGTCCGCCTGTCCAGTATGGTGCCCACCCATAATATCGAGTGAGGGTCATTTCATACTCTCTGGATAATGGAGAGCCCTCATCAAGCGAAGGGCTGTTCCGTACCGTTTCTTTATCGCTCGACAGCTCGATTGTCCGATTTTCGTCATCGATTGTCTGGAAAGACCGTGGGGATAAGAGTACTTTCTTGCCCGGCAGCCATTTCCTGGTATCCACTCCAAAGTAACGGAGCACCCATTGTTTATCGTCAAAAAACAATTCTTTTACTTTCCCCAATTCACCGTCGCTTGCCTTTAATTGATAGTCATTCAAAGAGGATGCATAGTAAAGCATCATCATTCCTCCTTTTTTCTTTACAAATACCCTTGTCTTACCCATGTAAAACGCAGCGGGCATGCAGACGAAAAGAGCTGACGGACTTGCCGGGATTGATAGAAGGAGCACTCTCTAATTTCCCAAAGTACACCATTTAAAAAACCGAACAAATCGTTCGGTTTTTTTGGTCAAGCTGCTTCTGTCCCGACCGCAACTTTATTGTTGTTCATGGTAATATTCAATCGGAACCGCCAGACCGACTTTTCCGTGTTTTTCCTCATCAAGCGTAGCAAACACCACACCGATTACTTTTCCAGCTTCATTGATAACCGGACTGCCGCTATTGCCTCGATAAACAGGCGCTTTCAACATCATCACCCGTTCTTCCCAATCAGGCAGCTGTGTATAACCAATTATTTCGCCTTCATTGGCAATCCCCTGAAACCGCAACGGGTTACCTATAAAATAAAAATGTTCTTCTTCGGTAAAACGGCTGCTTTCAGCTAATTCCAAGTGCGGCAAATCCTCCCCTTCGACCTGAAGCACGGCTAAATCGACGTCAGGGTAATCGGCAACCACTTCCGCTTTAAAAAGCCCTTCCTCCGGATAAGCAACCACGATCCGTTTCTCCCCTTCAATCACATGATGGTTGGTCAAAATCCGTCCATCTTCCGTAATGGAAAACCCTGTTCCCCGGCTATCGCCGGCTTCGATGACCACGACCGCTGGTTTATAGCTGCTGATTTCATCGTTTGCCGACAGCTTGGATGAGGTAATCAAAAAGTTGACAGCAGGTATCGAAACAGTATTCGGAAGTAAAGCAATGACATTTATCATCATGGCAGCTGCAATCAACCAAAACGTATATTTCGGAAACGGGCGTTTTGGTCGATCACGCTCCTCCTGTTCTTTCTCGCGAGATTTCCGTTTTTCTTCTTCGAGGATTTCCAACAGCTCTTCCTCCGGGATTTCTTCATACAAATCCTTATCGATGATATCCTGTTTGCGGTCCTCTGAATTCGCCATTTACACACCCCACGCTTCCGCGTCTTGCTTAAACGACCTGTTCCTTCAGCCTGCCCTGCTGCATCTGATACATTTGATAATAAAGGCCGGCCTGTTCCAGTAGACTTTGATGGTCGCCTTGTTCTTTGATTGTACCATGCTCCAGGACAAAGATGTTATCTGCCTGCTGGATTGTCGAAAGCCTATGGGCAATAATCAAGGTCGTTCGCCCCTCTTTCAGTACATTCAATGCCTTTTGGATAACATTTTCCGTTTCGGTATCGATATTGGCTGTAGCCTCATCAAGAATCAAGATGGAAGGATCGAATGCCAGGGCCCGGGCAAAGGAAATCAACTGCCGTTCTCCCATCGAGAATGTGCTCCCGTCCTCTTTGACGGGTTCCTCATATTGACCTGGCAGTCGTTCGATGAACCGATCAGCACCGACAGCCTTTAATGCATCTATCGCCATTTCCCGGGAAATAGTCGGGTCATTCATGGTGACATTCGACAAAATGGTACCTGTAAAAAGAAACGGATCCTGCAATACGATCCCCATATGGCTCCTTACCTGCTGTCTCGATAGCTTCGCAATCTTTTTGCCATCGATCAAAATGTTTCCTTGCTGTGGATCATAAAACCTGAATAGCAAATTCATGATGGAGCTTTTCCCGGACCCGGTGTGCCCGACAAAGGCAGCCGTTTCTCCCGGTCGGATGTCTAAATCGATATTCTTCAAAACATATTCTTCTTCGTCATAAGCAAACCAGACTGACTGAAACTGAACATGTCCTTTATATTTTTCGATTGGTGCGGTTTCGACATCCTCTCCCTGCTGCTCCATCAACTCAAAAACCCTGGACGCTGCCACCCTCGCCTGCTCCAATAACGGCAGCTGATTGACAATGTCATTTACTGGATTGAAAAGCCTTGTTAAATAATCGACAAATGCATACAAAACGCCCGCTGTGATAATACTTTCCGGACCGATCGAGGAAGAGCCGAAATACCAGATGAATGCCACGAACGCGAGATTGCGCAACACATTGACAAGATTGTGCGACGTTAATGCACTCAGCTTCACAAGCTTTCGCTGGTACACAAAATGCCGTTCATTCATCTCTTCAAATTCATTTTTCACCTGTTCTTCTTTTTGAAATGCTTGGATTATGGGCATGCCATGAATCGATTCATTGATGTTTCCGTTGATGTCACTAACCGTTGACCGGACCACTCTGTTATATTTCGTTCCAAAATATTTATACACTTTCATCCATAGATAAATGACCGGTAACAAGATCAGACAGAGTGCTGCCAGACGAAAGTCCAACAGGAACAACGCGATATATATTCCCGCCATGTAAATGATACTTGTGACAAATACGGACAGCACACGTTCATATAAGTCCCTGATCGCTTCCGTATCATTGGTCACTCTGGCCACGATTTTTCCGGCAGGCTGATTGACGTAATACTGAATCGGCACTTCTTGTGTATGCTTGAAGATATCGTTGCGCATCTTTTCCACTACCCTGTTTGAAGCTTTTTGCAGCAAGTAGGTCTTTCCAAACTGAAAAATCGCCGCGATCAACAGCAGCAAAACGTATAAACTCAAAAGCCATACAATCGGTGACTGCTCTGGTTTGAAGAAGTTATACAAATCAGCAACACTCAACTTTTGCACTTCCGCTTCTTCGGTTCCCTCCGGCCCTGTTACTATGACGGAGCCGTCCTCGATGCTGCGGGTGCCGGTTTGGCTGACTTCTTTATCTGTAAGATAGTAGGACCTGCCAACCTGCATCAAACTGACTGTACCAAGAGACGATTCCCCTTGTTTCATGCGGTCTTCACGCTTGTAATGCTCCCCATTGAAGGAAACCGTGTACTTATCATCCCGTTTTTCTACTTGATGCCAAGTTGTTTCAATGCCGGTTATATGATCGTCAATGACGCGCTTGGCGATAAACGGGCCGGCCAGTTCAAGCGATACAGCGACAACTAAACAAACAAGACCTAGTATGATGGTTTTCTTGAACTTCATCGCATATTGAAATAATTTTTTTTCTGTCGTTGATTTCTTCATTAGGAGATCACCTCCTGTTCTTCAAGCTGTTGCAGTTGAAATTGTGCTGCATACCAGCCATTGATCTCCATTAATTGTTGATGTGTCCCTTTCTCAACTACTTTCCCCTCATCAAGGACAATGATCAAATCAGCATGTTCAACCGCCGACAACCGGTGAGCAGCGATAAAGGTCGTTTTATGCTTACGTACCTGTTTTAAATGATCAATGATGTTAGCCTCTGTCTTGCCGTCAACCGCCGACAAAGCGTCATCCAAGATTAGGATTTGTGGATCCTTGATGAAAGCCCGTGCTAAGGACACACGCTGTTTCTGCCCTCCTGATAACGTGACGCCGCTCTCGCCTACCATTGTATCGAGACCATTCGGAAGTGTTTCGATGTCTTTCAAGAACTGGGCTGTTTCCATGACACGGAATATTTCCTCATCCGTCGCATTCGGTTTACCGAATTGAATGTTTTCCCGGATGGTTTTGGAAAACAGGATTTGCTCCTGAGGCACGTATCCAATCCAGCTGCGGACATCCTCTAACTTCAGTTGCTCGATCGGAATTCCCGAAATCCGCAAATTACCGCGCAGACCCGGGTACTCGCGCAGCAATTGTTTGAATAAGGTCGACTTGCCTGCCCCGGTTTTTCCGACAACTCCGATTGTCTCTCCTTTTTCCACCTCGAAATCAATTGCCTGCAGACTGTCTTTCACACTGTCTGGATAAGCGAAACTTACCTTGTCAAAGACAATCGACTCCGGAGAACGTGCGCCCGATGGTTGAATAGGATTCCGTACATCCGCCTGATAGCCCAGTGTCTCATGAACCCGGTCCAGGGAGGCATTTCCCCGTTGCATGACATTGATTAATTCACCGACAGCAAACATAGGCCAAATCAGCATTCCTAAATAGACATTGAACGATACAAGCTCGCCGATGGTCAGATTATTTTGGAATACCAGCATGGCACCATACCCTAAGCCGATCGTATAGGATAAGCCGACGAGAATTTTCATGGTTGGTTCGAAAAGCGCGTCTATCTTGGCAACTTCCAAATTCTTTTGATATACATCAGACGTCATTGTCTGGAAACGCCGTTCGTCTTGTTGCTCTTGAACAAAAGCACGGATCACCCTTACTCCGCGGATTGATTCCAGTACTTCATTATTCATTTCGCCGAATGCATGCTGGGCTTTGGTAAATCGATCGTGAATGACATTTCCATATTTTTGCATGACGACAGCCATGATCGGCAGTGGCAAAAGCGCTGCCAAGGTCAGCTTCCAGCTGATAGTAAACCCCATTACCGCGATGATCATCAACATGAATATACTAGAATCGACCAGCGTCAGGATGCCAAAGCCCGTTGTCATTGATATCGCCTTTAAGTCATTGGTGCTCCTCGCCATTAAGTCGCCCGTCCTGTACTTTCCGAAAAAAGTGGGGGTCATTCGCAGAAAGTGGTTCATCAGACGAGTCCGCATCAGTTTTTCCATAATGGCAGCACCGCCGAATAAGTTATAATCCCACAAGAAAGAAATGGTATAACTTGAAATGATGATCAAACCATATAACAATAGCAATTCAACCATCCGGTCCCAATCAAACGTTTGAAACTGCATCTCATCAATCGCCATTCCCACAAGCTTTGGCGGAATCAAGTCAATCAGACTCGCAGCGATCAATGCAACAATCGCAAAACTGTACCTTTTCCAATACTTTTTAAAAAACCAATCCAATTTCCAAAATACACTAAACATACTTGTCACCTGCTTCTTTTCTTCGATAGATTTGCTAACCGCTCTCTTTCCAATCCCCTACTACTTCCTGTTTACGCTGCATAACACCCATCAACAACCCCTCCTAAAATTGACATGTATATGTTAGAAAAACTTAGCATATCGCCAAATTATGGCGAATGCTTTTAGTTTTCCTTATACTTGTTTCCTTTTTTTCCTTTTGACCTTTACAAGTGATAGAAAAACTTAGCATATCGCCAAATTATGGCGAATGCTTTTAGTTTTTCTTATACTTGTTTCCTTTTTTTCCTTTTGGCCTTTACAAGTGATAGAAAAACTTAGCATATCGCCGGATTATGGCGAATGCTTTTAGTTCTTCTCATGCTTAAATCTGAAATTCGGTAAAAAAATAGACACACATCCGCAGACGTGTGTCTATAAATAAAAAAAGTCACGGAAATGATTGTTCGTGACCGTCCAAACATACTTATGTACTTTCCGTAGTATAGAAAATTCACTAATCAGTAAACATAAGGCTTCCAGAAGGTCACAGGCGTATGAAGTTTTTTGAGACGTACAATCATTACTTTTTTCATGGTCTGTGACCTCCTTTCTTCGTTTTATGCTTTCTTATTATATAATTGTGAATATTGTGTGTCAACCTGTTGTTTTATTTTTCTGATAGTTTGCCTCCTTTTTTAACGACACATAAGCAAGCCCTGGTTTAAAGGAGAACAGCTAAATTTCCCATGCATCCTGTGGCAACACCTACCTGCACAGGCCACATGTTGTCGACTTCCTACACGTCTTGGCGTAAGGTTTTGTGTCATCTTATGGATTGGCTTAAGAAAAGGTCATTCTTTTTATTTTATCCTTTCTAATCAACAAAAAAGGGCCGGGACAGAAGCACGGCGACCAAAGCAAAACCGAACGATTTGGTATCGTTCGGTTTTTATATTGATTTCTATGCTTTTGTCACAGCCTCTTTTAAATTACTATTTGGAATTGACACCTAACTTAACCATATGAGACACCTTGTCCAAAGGGACTTCGGTTGCTTCTGCTATTTTCTCAGGGGTCACATGCGGATGTTTCAGGATGTACGTTTTCACCTTCTCGCTATCCGCTAAACAAGCAGGACATGTCATAAACGGTGATGGTGGCATCGGTTTTTGGCATAACCGGCACTTTCTTGTCATCTCTTCCATCATCTCACCCTTTCCTTAGGACCCATTATTTACTATACTCTTATTCGTATTCTTTTTGAAATAAAAGGGGGTGCTTGAATCAAAATTTTGCATAATGTGAGGTAAAACGAAGTTTTAAAACTTTTTTCGCAATGACGTGGTGGTATTACAATTACTATTTAAATCACTGTAACATACACACTGGCGCAATAAAAGGATATGCGGGCAAGTTTTCTGAAAACAATACTTTTGTAGGATGTTTTTATTGAAATTCCACCCATCTACAGTTATTTTAATGTCAGAAAGGGTGACATTTATGCTGCTAGAAAACATGCTGGAATATAATCGAAAATTTGTAGAAGATGGCCAACCAATAAGGGAACCATCCCTTTATCCCAATAAGAATGCTGTAGTTTTGACCTGTATGGAACCACAGATCGAATCTCTTCTAAGGAATGCACTCGACCTGCAAGACGGAGATGTCGAAATGATCAAAAATGCTGGCGGTTTTGTTTCCGACCCTTATGACAGTGTGATGCGCAGCTTGCTTATAGCTGTATACGAGCGAAGGGCCGATGAAATATTTGTCATCGGACATTATGGTTGCTGGATGAAGGATTTTGACGCGGAAGCCGCGATAGAGAGGATGAAGCTGCAGGGAGTGAGCGAGGAATCGATGGAGGGTTTCAATAATAACAAAGGCCTCGCTGAATGGCTCAATGGCAGTCAACAAGTAGAGGAAATGGTGAGAACTAGTGTCAGCACCATCGAAAATCACCCGCTTTTACCCGAAGATACACCGGTACATGGCTTAATAGTCGATCCTTCCACCGGAAAACTTGACGTCATTGTATATGGTTTTTAAGACTCTATCTCGTCGTAACGAAACTGCCGGCCACCCCGGCAGTTTTTCTTTTTCGTACATCCTCCCTGCCCTTCATTTCATTGTTCCGCCTTTGCTTATCTTGCCTGGCTACGAACGGCCCGATTAGCTCGACTTCCACCGTCTCTGTACGAGCTCCAGCAAGTTTTTCGCTTTTCTTCATAATTTTGTTGTTTATCCGCATACTAAAAGCAATTGTTTTGGTGGAGGAATCGTGATGAAAAAGCGTGGATCCCGGAGGGGCAAATCAAAGGAGCTGCTTCCTTCTTCTATTGAAAATTTAAAGACAAACTTGCAGGAAGCGATGCATAACAACCCGGACTTTCAAATGCAAGAGTTTGAAACCGGAAGCCAACGCATGCTCGTTTTTTATATCAGCATCATCGTCAAAAAACAGCAATTAAACAATCATATATTGACGCCTTTGCTTGAAGGAGATAAGCAATGGACTTCAGAAAAACTGAGCAATGCGCTTCCTTTGGGTAATAGTGTCGCACAAACAAAAATGGAGGAAATTGTAGATGCTCTTATCATGGGATCTGTCGGCATTTACATCGAAAATGAAACAGAACTGCTTACCTATCCTATCCCCGACCAGCAAAAAAGACAGGTGGATAAGTCCGACAAGGAATCTACCGTTCTCGGTCCGCAAGATTCCTTTACAGAATCATTGACCACCAACATCAACCTGGTTCGATGGCGGGTGAACACCGGGGATTTGGTAACCGAAAAAATGATCATCGGCGAACGGGTTCCCACCGAAATCCGGCTAATGTATTTAAAATCATTAGCCAATAAAGAAGATGTACAGACGATGCGCCAGCGGTTGCAGGATCTAGTCGTAGATAGAATTGAAGACGCGACGCCGCTTACTTATTATATCGAGGATTCATCCACCTCGATATTCCCGCAGTTTTATCAAACAGAATTGCCAAGCAGGTTCAGCTATTCACTGACAAAAGGCAGAGTCGGTGTGTTAGTCGACAAAAGCCCGACCGGGATCATGGCTCCGACTTCTTTATTCAGCTTTTTTGAGTCCACGGAAGATGTATATATGCGCTGGAATGTCGGTTCCTTTATCCGAATTCTTCGGTTTTTCGCCTTGATTATCTCGGCCTTATTGACACCTGCATATGTTGCAGCGATTACTTTTCATTATGAAGTCATTCCGACACCTCTGTTGACAACACTCGGATCTTCCAGGGCTGCTGTCCCTTTTCCACCCGTATTTGAAGCATTATTGTTAGAACTGTTGATTGAACTGCTGCGCGAGGCGGGGGCAAGGCTTCCGACAAAAGTGGGGCAAACCATCGGGATTGTCGGCGGTATTGTTGTCGGACAGGCAGCTGTTGCGGCTGGATTGACCAGTAACATACTGATTATCGTAGTTGCCATAAGCGCACTCGCTTCTTTTACAGCGCCAAGTTACTTAATTGGTTCCACCATAAGAGTGATTCGCTTTCCTTTGATTTTGATGAGCGGTATTTTGGGATTGATCGGCATCATGGCAAGTATTTGTTTTTTAATTATCCATCTGCTAAAAATCACTTCCCTGGGCAGACCCTACTTGCTGCCGATGTACCCGTTTGTCGGCAAAGACTTTAGTAAAACATTTTACCGGCTACCATACTATTTTAACTTTAAACGCAGCTACTCTTACAAACCCCAGGACATGATTCGCTTTCCTAAGAAAAAATCGAGAAAAATGAAGGACATTGATGAATAGGAGGGAGAAAGGTGAATCCGACAAATTTGACGATCAAACCGACTATGCGAATCAAAGCCTTTTACCTTTTCTTCATCATGACCAGTATTCAAACTGGTTCCGGAATCATGGGGGTGCCCCGTTATATTTACATGCAATCCAAACAAGATGCCTGGATTTCGGTACTCATTGCCGGAGTCCTGGTCCACATTGTACTGGCTGCGATGTTTGCCATTTTGAATCATTACGAAAACACCGATATATTGGGAGTGCAGACCGATTTATTCGGCAAATGGATTGGCAAACTTCTTGGTACCATTTACATTATCTACTTCTTTTTTGTATTGCTGAGCGTGACAATGGATTATATTCAAGTAGTTCAAACTTTTATTTTTCCAAGGTTGAGCGCCTGGGTGTTAGCTAGTGTATTGGTATTGCTGATTGTCTATGCAGTCATGAGCGGTTTGCGGGTTGCGGTAGGCATTACCTTCATTTTCTTTTTTCTATCCTTATGGCTGCTCGTTTTTTTGTATAAATCGGTCACCTATATGGAAATAACCCATTTTCAACCGTTCCTCTCGGCATCCCCCTTGGAATTGCTGCAAGGTGCACGGCATACGTCTTATTCCTACCTTGGGATGGAAATCCTGTTTTTCATTTACCCGTTCATTTCCAATAAAGAAAAAGCAAAACTGGCAACACATTTAGGATTGGGAATGACCACCTTCTTAATTCTGCTAGTGACTGTCATCAGCATCGGTTACTTCAGTCCAGGGGAATTGCCGGAACAGATATGGCCGGTGCTCGTCTTGTTCAAAATTGTGGAGTACTCCGTCGTGGGCCGTTTCGATGTATTAGTCGTCACAGAATGGATGATGGTCATCCTTCCGAACATGATTTTGCTGGCCTGGATGATTTCCCATATCACCAAGAGGCTTTATCATGTTCAACAGCGAAAAGTTCTTATGGTGGTTGCTATTCTGTTGTTAATTGGCGCCGGCATTACCAAGCATGAATATTTTATCCTTCAGTTCATCAATGGTGTGGCTGCTTCCGGTTTCTGGATAGCCTTTGTCTATCCGATTATATTGTTGCCAATGGTCTGGCTAAAGGGGAAATGGAAGAAAAGCAAAAAGGCAGGTGCAAAAACGTGAAGCGGCTTATTCTTGTATCTATCTTCCTGTTACTTTCCGCCGGGTGTGCTCCCGCCTACCCGATTGAACGTCTCGGCATCATCAACACCATCGGGGTGGACTCCGACAATGAGGACAGCCAGGCATTGAACACCACGTACGTGTATTTTCAGTTCGATCCCAATGCGAAAAACATCAATGAAATTATCTCTTCCAAAGCGAAAACCTTAAAAGGGGCACGTGAAAAAGCCAACGTCAAATCAAACTTCCAGCTCGTTCCAGGAAAACTCCGTGTCCTGATGATGGGCAGACCACTGGCAGAAAAAGGAGTGGCGAGTATCCTCGATACACTCGTACGTGATGCGAAAATTACCGATACGATGTTTTTGGCCGTTGCTGACCAGGCAGCAGGAGACGTATTGCATGAAGTGTTCCAACGGAGCACGACCAACGTCGGAAACCACTTATACCAATTGATCGATACAAATGTCGATCAGGAAATTTTGATCCGGACCACGTTAAGGGATTTCATGCATAAATACTACGACATCGGAAGCGATCCGGTTCTTCCGCTGATAAGTGTGGTCGAGCATATGCCCAGTATCGAACGAATGGCGCTGTTTCGTGATGAAACCTATGCCGGAGATATTTCCATCGAAGAAGGCTTTTTTATCAAGCTCCTTTCAGGTCGGTACCAATCCGGCCGCATTGAGCTTTCGTTGCCAATTGAAGAATTTGAAAACATCCGTCAAAAGGATACCGACCAACGGGAAGAGGAGTCCTTGTTTCTTTCCCTAAGTGAACTGCGGAGCCATAACTCCATCAAATTGGTCTCAAAAGAAGAGTTGCGCTTCCAATCCGATATTAAGGTACAGGCACGACTGCTCGAAATTTCCGAACAGCTGGAGTTGGATAAAGAAGAAGTCGTCAAAAAACTGGAAAAAGCGATTGAAAAAGATATAAATCGGCAGATCAACCAGTTACTCGATAAATTCCGGGAACTGAAGGTTGATCCTATTGGATTCGGCAGCATCTATAACGCAAAGCACCCGACCACCCAGGAGGAGTGGCGCAATCTTTTACCGGAAATGAAATTGGACTTGAACCTCAACGTCAACATTATCCGACAAGGGATTATCGATTAAAAAAGAGTCTGTTACAAAAGCATCGTGACCAAAATGAAAACCGAACGATCCATCATTCGTTCGGTTTTTTTGATGAGCAAAAAGCTAAACGTTCTACCCTATAAAAGTGCAACTTTCCACTCCGGCAAGGTACTTCGCTTTCCGCGGACACGGCTTCAGCTAAATTGGCAAAGAATATCGCTTTGCCAAGTGGATCTTCAGCTCGCGCTCATTCCACTGGAGTCTATGTACCCTGCCTCCGTTGGATGGAGATACCTTCTTATGGTGTGTTTTCCGTTTTGCCTCATGTCCTTGCGGATAGAAAGCGAAGCCGCATGGAGACCAGGAGTACTTCTTTTCCTTATTATGCTTTTGTCCCGGTCTCTTTTCTTTTATCCATAGTTAAAATGGTCTGGATGAGCGCCGAGCCGGTGGTCCTGATCCAACCCGTCTATCTTTTCCATTTCCGTGCCGGAAAGCTCAAAGTCAAAAATGGACGCGTTTTCCCGTTGTCTGCTTGCCCGGGTGGATTTCGGGATGATGATCGTTCCATTCTGATAATGCCAGCGAAGAACGACTTGGGCTGCTGTTTTGCCATACTTTTCGGCCAAGTCACAAAGCAGCGGTTCATCCAAGTAAGTTGCTTTTCCTATCGGCGACCAAGCTTCCACAGCAATTTCGTGATCCCGGCAAAACTTTCTTGTTTCGGTTTGGGCCAGCTTGGGATGATGTTCTATTTGATTGACCATCGGTCGGATTTCCGCATCTCGCATCAAATCATCCAAATGGTGTGGCAAGAAGTTGCTTACTCCTATGGCTCGTGCCTTTCCATCGCGATATATTTTTTCCAAAGCACGCCAAGTATCCTTGTATTTGTCAGGTACCGGCCAATGTATTAGATACAAATCGATATAATCCGTCCCGAGTTTGGTCAGGCTGCGGTTGAATGCCTCCAAGGCTTCCGTGAAGCCTTGCTCGTTGTTCCACACTTTCGTAGTAATAAAAATTTCGTCTCGTGGGATGCCACTGTCTTTCACAGCACGTCCGACCCCTTCTTCATTTTGGTAAAAAGAAGCGGTGTCAATGTGGCGGTATCCGATTTCCAAGGCAGATTTAACTGATTCATATACCTGCTCCCCCTCTTCGACCTTATAGACACCAAGGCCGACCGAAGGAATTTCCACACCGTTCTTCAGCTTTGTCGTCGTTTCCAAACCCATTTGTTATCCCCTTCCTATATTGATTTGCTCTTCTGTCCTCATTCTAACGAAACAGGGAATGGAAGAAAAGAAGCACGAATCGGCTTCGTAGCCATGTCGATTCTATCCTTCATAAAAAAGCTTGCAAAAAACCTTTAGGTTCTCTGCAAGCCGCAATCCTGACGTGTTATCCGAATCATTCTTTCAGGCAATCAACCGTGATATTCCGTGCTTTCGTTAACTTCTTCCGCGACAAGTCCGGACAAAACATGGACCCTTAGAATGAAGCCTTCCAGCCTGCCGTTCCCGCTTGTCACTGCCAGCGGATACTTGGATTCAAGCGCCTTCGGAATAATGTCATTGACATACTCATCTTTGCCCACTGTCGTTACATCCTGATTGAGTACGTCTTCGAGGCTCTTCTTTTCCTTGATACCCTCGATGGCATCATCGATTGTAACGATCCCTTGCAGATTCCTGCTGCGGTCGACAACAAAAACGCTGGATATACCGTTTTCCTCCATTTCTTTGATGGCAACCTTCAATCCATCCTTCAAGGAGACAAGGGCGTTCGGTTTAATCATGACATTTTCAGCCTGAAGAATTTTCGATCGGTCGATATCTTTAATGAAATCAGAGATATAATCATTGGCCGGACTTTCCAGGATGGTTTCCGGGGTACCGATTTGCACTACTTTCCCATCTTTCATGACAGCGACCCGGTCACCGAGTTTAAATGCCTCATTGACATCGTGGGTGATGAAAATGATCGTCTTTTTGAGCCGTTCCTGGATATCCAGCAGTTCAAGCTGCATTTCCCTTCTGATCAGTGGATCTAAAGCACTGAATGGTTCATCCATCAACAATATATCAGGATCATTGGCCAACGCACGGGCCAAGCCAACACGCTGCTGCATACCGCCGGAAAGCTCATCGGGATACTTATCTTCGTAACCTTTCAATCCGACTACTTCCAGGTTTTCTCTGGCGATTTGCCGTCGTTTTTCTTTTGACACATTTTTTATTTCCAAACCATACTCGATATTTTCCAGAACCGTTCGGTGGTCGAATAACCCGAAATGCTGAAAAACCATGGCGATTTTATCCTGACGGAATTTTTTCAATTGGGAGGAATTATATTCCACAATATTTTCTCCATCCACATAAATCGAACCATCTGTCGGTTTATTCAAGAGATTGAAGCAACGGATAAGTGTTGATTTGCCGCTTCCCGACAGCCCCATGATCACGAATATTTCCCCTTCCTCGATTTCCATCGATGCATCATAAACACCGACCGTATGCCCCGTCTCTTCCAATATTTCCGCTTTCGATTTACCGTTTTTCACCTGCGGAATCACCGATTTCGGTTTGGAACCAAAAATCTTGGAAACATGGTCGATTTTCACTTTACTGTTCGCCATTACTTTGCCCTCCTATGCTTCTGGAAACGATCTGCAACACCGCCAGTGACACGGTCGATAATAATTGCCAGGAACACGATACTGATACCGGCTTCAAATCCGAGCGCAATATCGATTCGATTGATCGAAATCAGGACTTGCTCTCCCAAACCTTGCGCACCAACCATCGAGGCGATAACGACCATGGCGAGCGCCATCATCGTCGTCTGATTGACCCCGGCCATGATTGTAGGCAGAGCTTGCGGCAGCTGTACTTTGGTCAGCATTTGCCATCTGGAAGATCCGAAAGATTGAGCCGATTCGACTACTTCCGGATCCACTCCTCGTATTGCCAGTTCCGTCAAACGGATGACCGGCGGCAGTGCGTAAATCAATGTGGCAAAAATAGCCGATACATTACCAAGTCCAAAGAAAAAGATGGCAGGGATCAGGTACACGAAACTCGGCATTGTCTGCATCGCGTCCAAGAATGGGCGCATTACCGTGGAAAACCCTTTGCTAAAGGCCATCCAGACCCCGAGAGGGATACCGATGACCAAACAGATGATAACGGCAGACAGTACAATCGAAATCGTCATCATCATTTCTTCCCATAACCCAAAAGTTCCGACTAAGAAAATAAAGAAAGCATACAACAAGCCGGACCAGAGGGATTTAAAATACCAGCCCAGTAAAAAGATGAGAACGAGGAACAACCACCATGGCAAAAAATCTAAAAACGCTTCAATACCATTGATGGTCCGGGAAGATATAAAAAAGATAAAATCAAACAAACCCGCCAGGGCATTGTCCAGAAAATCGACAAAATCAGAAACATAGTCACCTAAATGACTTTGAATAGCAGGAAAATCACTCATCGGCACAACTGCTGTTCAGCAGTTTTTTCACCTCACCTATTAGTTATTTTGCAAGTTTTACAGAATGCTT
Organism: Sediminibacillus terrae; assembly: GCF_009602435.1. GTDB lineage: Bacteria > Bacillota > Bacilli > Bacillales > Amphibacillaceae > Sediminibacillus > Sediminibacillus terrae. The sequence continues at coordinate 13,306 of NZ_VZDQ01000003.1, read as the reverse complement.
GTCTTTAAAACCGAAAGTAGCTGACCGATTCCGGCCAGCTAATGACATAAACCGGCTGCCGCTTTATGAAAGCAGCCAGTTTACACATGATCAGCAGCTACTTATAGTGCTTCTTTTACTTTCTCCGCTACATCTTCCGGCACCCATTCCGTCCAAAGATCTTCATGTTCATTCATCCACCACTCTGCAGCTTCATCTGCAGATGCATCGTTTTCATTCATGTAGGTCAATGCCTCCTCCGTCAAGGCACTGCTCGTTTCATAGTTGCTCAAAAACTCTACCACTTCCGGAGCCTGATCCGGAAGGTCTTTGTGCACACCAACCACTACATCATTTGGCGGAAATTCTGTTCCTCTGGTTTCATTCCAGGTTTCTTCGTCATAAGCCGGCTCTTCCAGCTTTGTAAGATCGTACATGGCCGTTACTGCTGTCGGAGACCAATAGTAACCAACCCAAGCTTCACCAGATTCATAAGCATCAGCCAGTGATGTAACGATGGCCGCGTCGGAACCTGGCATGAAATTGTTCATCGTTTCATCCAAACCATATGTTTCAAACTTCTGATCGATTTGTTCGGCTACTGCCCATCCGCTAGGTGCATTCAAAATCCTTCCTCTTCCCGGGTCTTCTGGATCTTCGAATACGTCCGGGTAGTTTTTAAGGTCTTCTACTGTTTTCAATTCTGGAGCCATTGGTTCAATGCCCCGTTCCTCGTCCCCTTCAATTACATAGGTAGGAACATACAGACCCTGCTGATTATCATCAAAATTGGTCGAAACTTTCTCTATGTCACCTGAATCGATTGCTTCTTCGTAGACCTCTTTCACATTATCCGTCCATATCTCCATGTAGGCATTAATATCGCCTTCACGCAGACCTTGAAGTGTAGCAGCTGTAGATCCTGGAGTCACCTCGGTGTCGTAACCATACCCATTTTCAATTATTTTTTGCGCTACACTATTATGGAACCGGATACTATCCCATCCGGCGTCGGCAAGAACGATCGTATCAACGCTTCCTTCTCCCCCGGAACCACCTTCCGAGCTGTCTGATCCGCCACAGGCAGCTAAAAACACTAGTAAACTCGTCATCAATAAAAACAATAATTTTTTCATCAGCTTTTCCCCTTTTGGTGATTTTTTCATGTCAAGACGCCATTGAAGCATGTTAATTTTATAGTTCGGTTTTCTTTGAACCAATGCATTTTCAACGAACAGTCCAATACGGCAGGCAAAAATCAACCCGCATATATAAAAGCTGGCACTCCGTTGAATGAATCGCGTTGCATTATTTCGCAATCTTCAGAAAATGTTAGTAGTGGAGGATGAGCATGCTTTCTTCCAGGAGATAATGAAGAAAATAATACATGGTGATGCTGGTGATACTGCACCTGTTTTCCAAATCATAAAATTAAAATGCCGGCAATGGACAACATCTTCCATTCTATCCGAAGCAAACCGGAAACCCAAACCGACTGGCATGTACTAACAAGCAAAGAATGTCGAAGGATGTCGGTTATAGGCAAATAGGCGGGGATTCTATCGTTTTTGTTAGATATGCTCGATTTTTCTGCGAATTCAGGGTAAAAAGACAAATCAAATCATTACTTTTTACCCTGCTTGTTTCTGCGCCAAACCTTTTTTATCTAGGCACTTTTCTCTCGAACAACAGGAAGGCTGTCAGTCGGAGCAATACCCTGTATGAGGCGAGAAGGCCAATCAAGCTGCCTGCAACACCCCAAGTGCCTGTCAGCAACAACCATACAGCCAACATTGCCATGATTGCCGCCGTTATATTCCCGGCAGGTCCGTTCAACGGTATCCAACTGTTATAAATGGTCGAAGACTCCTTTTCCACTTCTTCAAAACAAACATAATGGTATGGGCGCACCCGCAGCCAATGGGAGGCTGTTACAAGCTGGTCTCTTTTTTCAATTGGTTTTCCGCAATACCGGCAGATAATCGGTTTCATGTTATTCCCCTCATTTTGTTCAGTTTTCTTTATTATAACGAATGAAACGGAAGCTTGTCCTTCCGGCAGAAAATTTCAGTCTTCTCTTATTTCGGCTGCCAATCAGTTGCTTTTTGCAGGAAACCATGTTTAAATATTGTTCAGTCATCAAACTATTCACCCATCGAACTATTTAAAAGGATGTGAAAACATGCAGGATAAAGAGCTCAATGATTTGATTGATATATACACGTCTGCGATGAATGAAGTCAATCGCAGGGTCAATATATTAATGAATGAGCAGGTACATCAAGAGTTGACCTCCGACCAGTTCGGCACGCTCCGGTTTGTCCATAAAAATCAACCATGCACCAGTTCTGACATCGCCGACGAATTCTCTATCGGGAAAAGCGCGGTGACCGCACAAGTCAATCGCCTGGTCGAACGCGGTTTCGTCAATCGTGAACGAGACGAAAATGATCGCAGGATTGTTTACTTAACGCTGACCGATTCCGGGGTGCATACCATGAATCAAGGCAGGGAGAAGCTGTATGAGGTTCTCGGTGAAATTCTTTCTGAATTTAAAACAGAAGAAATCGGACAGTTCATCCAGACGCTGGATAAGCTGGTCCACATTCTCAGAAAAAAATGACGCTAGATTTTGAACAAATAGACTTTATAAGTAAGGGGTTAGTGTAATGAGAAGAATTATTCAGCTCAGATGGGCAGTGTTCATTGTTTGGATTGCTGCAGCCATTTGTTTATTGGTGTTTTCCCCAAACTTGCAGGATTTAGTGCGGGACAAAGGACAAATCGGGGTTCCTGACGGTTACTCCTCTTCAAGAGCAGGCGAACTGCTGGAACAAATGTCTGATGACAAGGAGGAGGATACGGCGAGCGCTGTTCTTGTCTTTCATGAAGATGATGGAATCAGCGACAGCCAAAAGCAGGAGATTGCCCAAGGGATCGAGAATCTTCAGGACCGTGAGTCAGATTTGGGGATATCAGAAGTAATGTCGTTCGAGGAAAGCGAAGAAATTGAGGAACAAGTCGTTTCAGAAGATGGAACGACCATCATGGTGCCAATGAACGTATCGCTTGCCGACCGTGAAGTTCAGGAATCCCGGGATGCCATATACGAGGCAACCTCTTCCATCGAGATCGAACACTACCTGACTGGAGAGACCTACATTTCCGATGATATCATGGTCAATTCCCAAGAGGGCTTGAAAAAAACAGAATACATCACCGTAGCGATTATCCTGATCATCCTCTTTTTAGTTTTCCGGTCGGTTGTGGCGCCGTTCATCCCGCTGCTTACGGTCGGGATCAGTTATCTGGCGGCCCAGGGAATTGTGTCGATTCTGGCCGATACGGTTGATTTCCCGCTATCGAACTTCACCCAGATTTTCATGGTTGCCGTCATGTTCGGAATCGGAACAGATTACTGTATTTTGCTGATCAGCCGATTTAAAGAGGAACTAGCGCATCACGAAACGACCAAGGAAGCAGTAATGGCGACATATAAAGCCGCAGGGAAAACGATATTCTTCGCCGGGCTGGCTGTTTTGATCGGTTTTTCGACCATCGGCTTTTCGACCTTTTCCCTCTACCAATCTGCTGTAGCTGTTGCGGTGGGGGTCGCCGTCGTTTTGATTGCTTTGGCCACACTTGTACCGTTCTTCCTCGTCGTTCTAGGCAGGAAGTTGTTCTGGCCGTTTGATAAAAATGTTTCCCACAATGAAAGCAAACTGTGGGGGCGAGTCGGCACCTTTGCCTGGACAAGGCCGCTCATTTCTTTATTGATTGTTTTGGTCATCACCGTACCGAGTGTGATTGCATACAACGGGCAAAAATCCTATAACTCACTAGAGGAGATAGGTAATGATTACGGATCTGTGCAGGCTTTTAACTGGATTGCAGATTCTGTAGGACCTGGCCAGGCAATGCCTGCCACCGTAGTATTGAAGACAGATAAGCAAATCGAATCACCGGAAGACTATCAGGATATCGAGCTGCTTTCCCAGCACATCGCGGCTCTTGACGGGGTCGATTCCGTTCGAAGTGCAACCCGCCCTGCCGGTGACGTAATCGAAGATTTCACAGTTGATAGTCAAACCGATCAGCTTAGTGAAGGAGTCGGCGAAAGTACGGATGGAATTGATGAGATTGAATCTGGTTTCTCCGATGCAGCCGATCAACTTAAGGATTCCCAGCCACAGTTGAAAGAGGCGGAATCCGGAGTAGATCAATTGATGAACGGTACCCAGGAAGCAAACAACGGGATTGGCGAAATGCAATCTGCATTGTCAGAAATCCAAGCCGGTATTGCCTCCGGGGCTCAAGGAGCCGGGGAAATTCAAAGCAACCTGGAAACAATCCAAACCAACCTCCAGCAAACTATCGATGGCAATCGGGAATTACTGAATGGCTATCAAGGGGTGGAACAAGGGTTGAGTTCGCTCGTCCAAGGATATCAATCGATGGAGCAAGTCCTTTCAGGGTCCTTGCAAAGCCTGAACAGTGCTGAACAAAACAACCCGGCCCTTGCACAGGATCCGGATTTTCAAACGGCGAAAGGCCAGCTGGCCGCAGTCGTACAAGGAACCGACGAGCAACCCGGTTTGGCCGGTTTAAATAACACGCTAGAAAGACAAGTCTTAACTGGTTTGCAAGAAGCAAATCAAGGATTCACCAGTACAATCGACGGGCAGGAACAATTGGCTGACGGTCTTTCACAGTTGAGCGATGCTGTAGGCGATCTTCAGTCCGGGCTGAATCAGGCCTCTGATGGACAACAGCAAGTCGTCAATAATATCCCAAGCCTGCAGGATGGGCTGACCGATATTTACGGCGGTCAAGAAGAACTGAAGGGGGCTTTCAGTGACATGCAGTCCCAGCTTTCCGAGCTGGCAGACGGGCTTCAAGAAGGATCGGATGGGTTGGTGCAAATTTCCGACGGCCTGAAAGAAGTACAAAGTTACCTGGACGAGTTTTCAACCGCCAAACAACAACCGACGGTCAACATACCAGAAGAAGCCATCGAAAACGAAGATTTCCAAGAAGGTATCGAACCATATTTGTCAGATGATAAAACCATTACGACTTTTGAAGTGGTATTGAGCAACAACCCATACTCGACAGAGTCGGTCGATTTTATCGGAGATTTGGAGGAAGCTGTGGATGAGGCGAAAGATGGAACGATTTTTGCAGATTCCGAAACTTCCATCGGTGGTGTAAGCAGTACAAACCATGACCTACAGGAAATTTCCGATCAGGACTATTCACGTACCGTCATCTTTATGCTGGCAGGGATTTTCATTATTTTGGTGATCCTGCTGCGTTCGCTTGTAATGCCGATTTATCTGATTGGATCGCTTGTTCTGACTTACTATACGTCGATGGGAATTGCCGAAATTATCTTCATCAACATTCTCGATTATGAAGGCATAAGCTGGGCAGTTCCGTTCTTTGCATTTGTCATCCTGATCGCTCTTGGAATCGACTACAGTATCTTCCTGATGGGTCGGTTTAACGAGAACAGCAGCATGACAATCAAGGATGCGCTGTTATCGGCCATGAAAAACATGGGCACAGTCATTATCTCAGCCGCAGTAATACTAGGAGGAACATTCAGCGCAATGATGCCGGCCGGTGTCTTATCCTTGTTGCAGATCGCTACAGTTGTGCTTACTGGATTGTTCTTATATGCAGTGATCATGCTGCCACTGTTCATACCGATCATGGTACGACTGTTCAAACAAGGTAACTGGTGGCCGTTCCATCGCAAACAAGAAGAATGAGGAGCGAAGCGGAAGCTCCTCGTCACCCGCCCGTTCCAGTCTGGGCCGAGCGTCAAATTGGCATTTTTCTTCCATAACGAGGCTTTGCCGAGACCTCGAGGGAGAGGGTTGGAGTGGTGCTTGCCATAGAAAAGTACAGCATCCATTGATTCCGCCAATTTCAGGGTCAAACAAAACCGGAACAAAGACATAGTTGCCAAAGAAAAAACCGAACGATGATTCGAAACGCTGCGTATTCGAACTCGCTCGGTTTTTCTTTTTTTCGATTTTTATTCTCTGAAGCAAATATTATAGCTTCTCTTAGGATGATGGGGCAAACCATCCATTCCTGCAAGGCACGGAGACTCCAGCGAAAGCAGCGCGAGCTGAAGATCCAATTGGCAAAGAAATCTTCTTTGACAAAATAGCTGAAGCTGTACCCGTGGAAAGTGAAATGACCTGCCGGAGTGGTTATGTGCACTATGTCATGTCCTATACCTTTATTTTTGGCTGCCGATGCGCCCTGCCTGTTTAATGGTCGAAATGACCTGCTGCTTCGCCTCGCGACTTTCATAATTTCGCATATGTTGGAGAATCGTCGCTTTTTCTTGCTTCAGTCGCTTCAGCTCCTCTACAAGCCGCTTGTCTGTCAATTCCTCTTCTTCGACCATGTGGGCATACCCCTGCTTTTGAAAAGAATTGGCATTCAGTATTTGATCTCCACGACTTGCATTCCGGGAAAGCGGTACGAGCAGCATCGGTTTTCGCAAAGCCAGGAACTCAAAAATTGCATTGGACCCGGCCCTGGACAAGACAAAGTCGGTAGCGGCAAACAAATCGCTCAGCTCTTCATTTACATATTCAAACTGGGTATATCCTCGTTTTTTGATGGATGGATCCACATTATTTTTTCCGCAAATATGAATGATTTGATAGTCCTCAAGCAGCTCATCCAGGCTACCACGGACTGATTCATTGATTTTGGCAGAGCCGCCGCTTCCCCCCATGATCAGCAACACCGGTTTACTGTTATCCAAATCGGCGATAGCCAATCCTTTTTCCCTGTTACCTTCGAATAATTCATCGCGTACAACTGCCCCGATCCATTCCGCTTTGGTTTCCGGCAAGTATTGAATCGTTTCCGGAAAAGTGGTCAACACTTTTTTGGCAAAAGGGATGGCCAGCTTATTGGCAAGCCCGGGCGTATAGTCTGATTCATGAATCACTGCAGGGGTTTTTCGAAGCCAGGCCGCTGCAAGCACCGGTACGGAGACAAATCCGCCTTTTGAGAAAATGACCGACGGTTTACGCTTCCCGATAATCCGGTAAGATTGCAGCACCCCTTTCAACACCTTGAAGGGATCTTTAAAGTTTTCCTTCGAAAAATAACGTCGCAGCTTGCCTGTAGAGATTTCATGATACTCTACATTATCGAGACGGCCGATCAGCTCTTTTTCAATACCGTTTTTCGACCCGATATAATCTATTTTCCATCCCTCTTTTTGAAAATGGGGAATGACCGCAAGATTGACGATTACATGGCCGGCAGTCCCCCCGCCAGTAAATAATATCCGTTTGTCACTCATATGTTAATTCCTCTCTCTTTCTGTGGTAGTAGTGTTATCCATAAGAAACCTAAGTATAATAATGAACAGGAATGTGCTATAATCCTCTCTATCCTAATCGAAATCTATGTAAAAAGGAAGAGCAGTATGTACCGGACGAATTCATTAAAACAAAAACTCAAATTATTCCTCGTAATTCTTATTCCCATTTTAATAACCCAGTTAAGCTTATATGCCATGAATTTTTTTGACACCGTGATGTCGGGAAGATTCGGTACCCATGATTTGGCCGGAGTCGCGATCGGCTCTAACCTGTGGGTCCCAGTATTCACCGGAATAAACGGAATATTGCTTGCATTATCTCCAATCGTATCTCAATTAGTCGGAGGCGGGAAAGAGAAGGAAGTTCCGGAAGTCGTCCGGCAGGGCATGTATTTATCGGTCGGTTTGGCAACAGTAGTCACCATCATCGGCTTCTTTGTTGTCGATCCAATTCTCAACCGGATGGATTTGGAGTCAGAAGTCGCCCATGTGGCCAAGTATTATTTAGCCGCGCTGGCAACAGGTATCATTCCCTTGTTTTTGTTCAATTTGCTTCGTTGTTTCATCGATGCATTAGGTCAGACGCGAACCTCGATGATGGTTATATTGATATCGCTCCCGCTCAACATTCTATTTAATTATATGTTCATTTTCGGGCGGTTGGGCATGCCGGCATTAGGCGGGATCGGCGCCGGGATAGCCTCGTCGTTGACTTACTGGATATCCTGCGCAGTAGCGGTCTTGGTTATCTATCGATACAAGCCCTTCCGTTTTTATATGATTTTCAGGCATTGGCGCAGACCTTCCCTGCACGCTTGGTGGGAACAGCTGCGCATCGGCATCCCGATAGGATTTGCCATCTTTTTTGAAACCAGCATTTTTGCAGCAGTGACCCTGCTGATGAGTGTATATAGTACGGAAACAATTGCCGCCCATCAGGCAGCGATCAACTTTGCATCCTATCTATATATGATTCCCCTTAGTATTGCGATGGCCTTAACGATTGCCGTCGGGTTTGAAGTAGGCGGCAGAAGGGTGCATGATGCGAAAGTATACTCCTACATCGGTCTGTGCTGCGGGATTGCGATTTCTTTTTTCGCTGGATTGATTTTATATACCCTCGATGACGCCGTTGCCCGATTGTATAACGATAACCCGGCTGTCATCAACCTGACGAAGCAGTTCATATTTTACGCGATTTTCTTTCAGTTTGCCGACGCTGTCGGGGCACCGTTGCAAGGTGCGTTGCGCGGCTATAAAGATGTCAACATCACACTGATCATGGCATTGATTTCTTACTGGCTCATCGGTCTACCCAGCGGCTGGGTTCTGGCCAATTTCACCGAATTCGGTCCGTTCGGCTACTGGATGGGCATTATTATCGGTTTAAGCGCCGGGGCCATTACCTTATACGGAAGGCTTGTTTTCCTGCAACGGAAGCTCGCTGGTCAACTTGCTAAAGAATGATAAAAGCCTATACGCCCTTTTAAAAGAATACCAGACTTCCCATCAAAAAGAGCGGGGAACAAAAACAACCACCATAGCAAAAAACCGAGCGAATTCTAAATGCCACCAATCAAATTCGTTCGGTTTTTTGCTTTTTGTCCTGTTGTTTAATGCGTGTTTCGTATCGCTATGGAAAGCGAAGTACCTTGCCGGAATGGGTAGCCGCACTTTTCAGATGAGAAGGGTAGAACGCTTCCTTTTTTCAAATCCAAACAGAAAGATGTTCTGTTTTCATTTTGGTCATGAGGATTTTGTCCGAAGCTCTTCTCGTTTGCTGTCCACTCCCGAGGAATCAGCCGTTTTTTAAGTTCCATACAATCAATCGCTCATTCGTCATTTCTTCTATCGAATACTTCGGCCCTTCTTTTCCTGAGCCACTGTCTTTGACGCCACCATATGGCATCAGGTCTACACGGTACTGGGAAGAGTCATTAACCATCAGCCCGCCGACCTCTACTTTTCTGGCAGCATAGAATGCTGTATCGAGATTTTGCGTAAAGATGCCGCCCTGCAAGCCATAAGGCGATTCATTCACTTCGTCGATACAGTCATCGAGATTATTGTAACTGATTAAACTGATTACCGGAGCAAAGATTTCTTCACACACGACTTTCATGTCTTTTTTCACGCTATTGACGACGGTCGGTTGATAAACTGGTCCGTTTCGTTCCCCGCCGATTAACAGTTCGGCTCCGTTGTCGACAGCTTCTTTCACCCACTGTTCCGCACGTTCTGCTTCCGATTCAGCGATCATCGGACCGACATCGGTATCAGGGTCGTTCGGATCTCCGACTTTCAGTGATTTGACAGCTTCTATCAGCCTTTTTTGGAAAGTGTCTTTGATTTCTTCATGAACATACACTCGTTGCACTGAAATACAAACCTGTCCGGCAAAGGCGAAACCTTTTTGCGCAATGTTGTTCGCAGCCTGTTCGACATCTGCATCCTTGTCGACAATGACCGGAGAATTATTGCCCAGTTCCAGGATGAGTTTATTCAACCCGGTTGTCTGTTTCAGTTTTAATCCGACTTTGGCACTTCCGGTAAACGTGTAAAGCTGGATACGACTGTCCTCCATCATTTGCTGGCCGACGACCGAACCGGAACCGACAATGACATTGAACAGACCGGCTGGAAGCCCTGCCTGCACGAACAGCTCAGCAAGCTTTAAAGAAGTGATCGGCGTCGCGCTTGCCGGCTTTAAAACGACCGCATTGCCTGCCGCGATTGCAGGAGCCACTTTATGCGAAACTAAATTCAACGGGAAATTAAACGGACTGATGGCCCCGACCACTCCGACTGGAACACGGATGGTGAATGCCATCCGGTTTTCCGAACCGGGGGCAGCTTCCACCGGCACCCCTTCGCCGCTGATCCGTTTGGCTTCTTCTGCCGCAACCTCAAAGGTTTGCGAGCTGCGATCGATTTCTGTCAGGGCCTGTTTTAGCGGTTTTCCCGCTTCTCTCGTAATCGTTTGAGCTAATTCCTCTTTATTATCTGCAAGTAATTCACTGACTTTTTTCAATATCTCATACCGTTGATATGGGGATAACGGATGGTTGTGAAAGGCAGACTCAGCACTGGAAATGGCTTGGTCGACCTGTTCCTCTCCCGCTTTGTATACGGTTGCGTACGTTTTCTGGGAATATTTATCGAGTACATCCAGTGTTTCATCAGTCTCCACCCATTGACCGTTGATAAACAATTTATATTGCTCAGACATAAACAACGTCCTTTCTTTGTCGTGATATTACTTTTCATTCCACCTTCATTGTAATATAAACGTTGCCAATCATTAATTTTCCTGTTTGAGAACTGTCCAGTATACAACTAATCCGTTTGGCACTCTTAATCAAAAAAGAATTATACACCGAATGAATAATTTCTCACATCAAAAAAAGACTGCCGGGAAATCCCGGCAGCCATGGGTATCTCACGAATACCCTTTTTCGAATTATAAAAACAATCCTGCCATTGTGGCTGACAAAATCGAGCCCAATGTTGCCCCTAGTAACAGCTTCAGGCCGAATTTTGAAACGGCCACGGCTTTTTTCGAATCAATCGCCTGTACAGTACCTGCAATGATACCGATGGAAGAGAAATTTGCGAAGCTGGTCAAGAAGACCGTGACGATACCGACTGTTTTCTCAGACAGTGAATCGATTGCCGGTTGTAATTCCAGCATTGCGACAAATTCATTGGTGACGATTTTCGTACCCATGATACCGCCAGCTTGAATCAACTCTCCCGGTGCGATACCCATCAAGAATCCGATTGGAGCTAAAATGTAGCCAAGAATCTGCTGGAGGGTCACACCTGCGAAAATCGCCTGGATAATCCAGTTGACCAGTTCAAGTGAAGCAATGAAAGCAATCAGCATGGCGGCGACAATCAAGGCGATTCTTCCGCCGTCCAGCGCTCCGTTACCCATCGCTTCAAAAATACTTTTGGAATCTGACACTTCCTTGATGTCGACTTTGTCGTCCTTTTTATCGACTTTTACCGGAGAAATCATGGATGCGATGATCAAGGAACTGAACATGTTCAGCGGCAGTGCAACCAACACGTATTGTGCGGGAAGCATTTGAATATAAGCCCCGACAATGGACGCGGAAACAGAACCCATTGCGGAAGCACTGACAATATAAAGACGATTGTCGCTAAGGTGATGAAACTGCGATTTAATCGCAATCAGCGCCTCCGACTGACCGAAAAAAATGCTATTGACAGCATTGAACGATTCCACCTTTGGAAGTCCTGTAATGTATGATAGGAATCCGCCGAAATATTTGATGATTGTCGGCAAAATCTTCAGATGCGTGAGCACGGCCAAAATAGTGGAAAAGAAGACGATCAATAACAGAACGTTGAAGAAGAACACGCTGCCTCCTTCTTCGACCATTAAACCGCCTACGACAAAGTTGATCCCTTCCATCCCGAAATCGATCAACTTATTGAAACCATCCGAAATACCAGTGATCACCCATTCACCAATTTTGGTCTTAAACATGAACCAAGTGGTAATCACCTGTGCGATCAGCATAATTGCTATCCCTTTATAATTTATGTTGCTGCGGTCATTGGACAATAAAAATGAAATCCCGAGGATGATAACAATTGCCAGCAAACCAAGAAGAATATCCACGGCATGAGCCTCCCTTAAAGTCTTTAGCGGAATACAGGCCACCCCTTCTCAGGCAGCTGCTATTACCGCTTTATCGCTACAGACATGAAAGCCGTTGCATTCTTGGAAATACGGTGATATTCGGCTCTCCGCCTGGGATACGAAGCAGGCTTCTGGCCTCACAAATGCACCATGTTTTTCCAGTCATGCATCTAAAATGAAAATGCTTTCAGTCCTTGTTTTCCAATTATGGATTTTAACAGCTTGTCAGACGTCTTGCAAGTGTAAATTTCGACATTTTTCTCTCATGCCCTATATATTAGTTTATTCCTTCCCCAAATAATCATCCAATAACCGGACAAACTCCTTTAGTCTGTTACAGCGTCTGGGGTCAGTCCCTCTTTTTACGAGGGACTGACCCCCCGACATAAAAAAAAGAAATCATCGGATGATTTCTTTTTTACGAATGAAAGGAACGGGCAACCTGGACTAGATCCTGCTTGGACACATTGTTGTTTTTTTCCTGGGTAGTCCCTAAAGTGTTCTCTCGATAAGACATTTTATAAGTAATTCCATCCTTCTTCCAGCTTAGGATTTTCGCAAAAGAATTGTCGACATATTCACCCTCCAGCTGTTCATCGATCATAACCGTTTCCGCATCAATCAGTCCCGTCTCTATGTTCCCCTGGATGAATTGGATGGACAGTAAGTCATTTTCCTGGGTATAGAGGCTGATATCAAGTGCCTCCTTCTCACTGTCATTAAGATAATAGCGGTCCGATACTAGAAAAGCGACTTCCATCGGCACGTACTCCGGCAAATTTGGTGAAAACGAAAGCTCGGCCGCCGCATTTTCCGCCTTTTCTTTTTGGTAATCATAAAACCCTTCGGGAATGGAGGAAGACTGCTGGCACGCTGTCAGAAACAGCAACAAAGTTGTATATAACATTATTCGTGGTAGAAAAAAATAGAATTGCCGCAATAATTAATCCTCCTTTTTTTCCACCATTTTACCATTTATTCCATAACAGCTAAATGGTTTTGACGAAATATCACGATTTTCCCGAACAACGATGAATCCTGTAAAACGGCATCTTTTCCACATGCGAAAATCGATTTAACCAGACTGCTTCCGAGACCCAAAGTGAAACGGTTGCCATAGTTTGGGCTGCTGGTCCAACACTCAACATCCATTGAACAAAAGCAAAAAAAATCAAAACCACCAGTGTGAACTGGTGGTTTGCTCTGCGGCTGAAAGCCTCTGTTACCGGCCTCGGCCTGAAAGGCCCACCGAAAGGGTTTCCCGCCTGCACCACATTCACTCACTAATTCTAAAG
>NZ_VZDQ01000002.1 GCF_009602435.1 Sediminibacillus terrae | reverse complement strand
TCTTTAGAATTAGTGAGTGAATGTGGTGCAGGCGGGAAACCCTTTCGGTGGGCCTTTCAGGCCGAGGCCGGTAACAGAGGCTTTCAGCCGCAGAGCAAACCACCAGTTCACACTGGTGGTTTTGATTTAGTATAAAAAGTGTCGTCTTTTTTGAAAGGGATTGGTGAATAGATTTGTTTGAGAAAACAGAGGGCATAATCCTGCGGACGCAAGATTATGGGGAGACACATAAGATTGTGACGATATTGACGCCGTCACACGGGAAAATCGGTGTAGTCGCGAGGGGAGCAAAAAAACCGAAAAGCAGGATGGCAGCCATCACACAGCCGTTCATCCATGGTCAATTCTTAATACAGACGGGGAGAAATCTGGGTACACTGCAACAAGGCGAAGTGCTTTCTTCCTTTCGGGAAATCAGGGAAGATATTGTAAAGACGGCATACGCGACTTATCTGTCAGAGCTGACAGATAAGTTGGTGGAAAAAAACAACTATGATCCATTTTTATTTCGACAACTGGAACAAACGCTGACCTGGATTTCGGAAGGGAAAGACGCGGAAATATTGACGATCATTTATGAACTCAAAATGTACCAGCGGGCAGGATACGCTCCTGAACTGCAACAGTGTGTCAATTGCGGGAACCCTCAGGGACCATTTGCATTCTCTACCGCAGAGGGAGGTTATCTTTGCCCTCGCTGTCGTCATATCGATGAGTATGCGGTATCCTTGCCGGAAAACCTGTCGAGAATCTTTTCAATGTTTTCCACCATCGATATCGAACGAATCGGAAATATTTCGATAAAACCGGAAAATAAACAACTGTTGAAAAAATTGATGGAGGAGTATTATGAACGGTATGGCGGATATCATATCAAGTCAAAAAAATTTTTAAACCAGCTGGATCTCTTGAAATAGCATTATGATTGACAAAAAGGATAAAATTCAGTAAGGTTAAATCAAAATTTACATATTGCATTGACGGTGAGTAGTACTTGGACATCTTTTCTAAAAGCGAATCCAGGATAGTGAGAGCTGGAGTAGAAAAAACCGGGGAAGGCGCACCAGAGCAATCAAGCGAAAGCGGCTTTCCGTTAATCGGAAAGCAAGTAGGGTGGAACCGCGGATATCCCGTCCCTATGCCTTGGATTGGCGTAGGGGCGGTTTTTTGTCGTGATTTTACAGCAAAGCCCGCTTCTAAGTTTGAATACCATAATCGGAGGAATGAGCAAATGAATATTCAGCAAATGATCTTAACTTTGCAAAAGCATTGGTCAGATCAAAACTGTATTTTAATGCAAGCATATGACGTAGAGAAAGGTGCTGGGACAATGTCACCGATGACATTGTTGCGCAGCCTTGGCCCGGAACCTTGGAATGTTGCATATGTAGAACCGTCCCGCCGGCCGGCTGACGGAAGATATGGACAGAATCCGAATCGTTTGTATCAACACCATCAATTTCAGGTGATCATGAAGCCTTCACCAGATAACATACAAGAGTTATATTTGGATTCTTTGCGGGCATTGGGTATTGATCCTTTACAGCATGATATCCGGTTTGTTGAAGATAACTGGGAAAATCCTACGCTCGGTGCGGCCGGGCTTGGTTGGGAAGTGTGGTTGGATGGAATGGAAATCACTCAATTCACGTATTTTCAACAAATCGGCGGGCTCGAAGCAAAGCCGGTAGCGGTTGAATTGACTTATGGAATTGAACGACTTGCTTCCTATATCCAGGATAAAGAAAATGTGTTTGATTTAGAATGGACGGATGGAGTAACGGTTTCTGACATCTTCCTACAGCCTGAATATGAACATTCCAAATATACTTTCGAAGAATCCGATACAGATATGCTGTTCAATCTGTTTTCGACCTATGAGAAGGAAGCAAAGCGGACAATGGAGAAAGGCCTTGTATTCCCGGCTTATGACTATGTATTGAAGTGCTCTCACACATTCAATCTCCTGGATGCAAAAGGAGTTATCTCCGTAACCGAAAGAACCGGATATATTTCCAGGGTAAGAAATTTAGCGCGGGAAATAGCCAAAATATATGTAGAAGAGCGTGAACGTCTTGGGTTCCCTATGTTGAAGGAGGCGGCAAACAATGACAACAACTAATATTTTATTCGAAATAGGCCTTGAAGAAATGCCGGCCCGTTTTCTTGATGATGCACAGAGACAATTACTGGAAAAAACCACCGCCTGGCTGGATGAATTGCGGGTACCTTATCAAGGTGTCGAAGCATATGTAACACCGCGGCGGCTCGCTGTTCTAATCAAGGACGCAGCTGAAAAACAGCCAGATATCGAGGAAGAAGCAAAAGGTCCGGCGAAAAGCATTGCACTAGACGAAAATGGCGAGTGGACAAAAGCAGCTGTTGGTTTCTCACGAGGTCAAGGAAAAACGGTGAAAGACATCTATACCAAAGAAGTAAATGGGACAGAATACATTTTTGTGAGTAAGTTTATAGAGGGCAGCAAGACCTTCGATTTATTGCAGGGATTCAAAGATGTCGTGTTAAAGGTAAACTTCCCCAAAAATATGCGCTGGAGTGATTTGAACCTACGTTACGTGAGACCCATCCGCTGGATCACTGCTTTGTTCGGCAGTGAAGTCATCCCGTTGGAGATTGCTGGTGTTACCGCATCAAATGCGACATTCGGACATCGATTTCTTGGTAAATCCATTGAATTATCATCTGCTGGTGACTATCGAAATAAGCTAAAAGAGCAGTATGTAATCGTGGATCCTTCTGAAAGAGAAAAGAAGATCAGAAGTGAAATTGAACAATTACAGGAAAACAAAAACTGGCAGGTTACAGTGGATGCCGATTTGCTGGACGAAGTAAAGCATTTGGTTGAGTATCCTACCGTTTTTTCCGGTTCCTTTGATGAAGAGTTCCTGGCCGTTCCCGAAGAGGCTCTGATTACTTCCATGAAAGAACATCAGCGATATTTCCCAGTGCGGGATAGTGAAGGAGAGTTGCTGCCGAACTTTGTCGCTGTAAGAAACGGTAATAGCGATTTTATAGAAACGGTTGCTCGGGGAAACGAAAAAGTGTTAAGGGCCAGACTTTCCGATGCAAGATTCTTTTTTGAAGAAGATAAGAAACAATCCATAGCCAACAATGTGAAGAAACTGGAAAAGATGGTGTTTCAGGAAAAGCTCGGAACTATTGCAGAAAAGGTGGAACGTGTAGCTCAACTAACAAGTAAAATCGCTGAGTTGCTCGATATGGACACAGCTGTACGGAACCACGCAGTTCGGGCAGCAGAAATCTCCAAGTTTGATTTGGTGACCAATATGGTCAATGAGTTCACAGAACTTCAGGGGATTATGGGGGAGAAATACGCCCGTCTGTTCGGTGAAAATGAACGAACAGCTCAGGCTATCAATGAACATTATATGCCACGGCATGCAGGAGACACTCTCCCTCAGTCGCCAGAAGGTGCTCTTGTAAGTGTTGCTGATAAATTGGATACCATTATCGGCTGCATTTCTGTAGGCATCATTCCCAGCGGTTCCCAGGATCCTTATGGGCTCAGACGGCAGGCTATCGGAGTTTTGCAAATCTTGAAAGCTCAAAAGTGGGAAGTGAAACTGGAACAGTTGCTTGAACAAGCTTATCAGCAATTTGAAACAAAGGGTATTCCAACTCGGGATAAACAAGAGACAATGGAAAATGTGTCCGAGTTCTTTGCCCACCGTGCGGGTTATATTTTGAAAGAAGCAGGAATTGACCAGGATGTCATCGAAGCAGTCCTTCATGCAGGCATCGGAATCTTTCAATTCACTTTCGATAAAGCTCTTGTTTTGACCGATAAAAGACAGGATGAAGCCTTCAAACCAGTTCAAGAAGGACTGGGGCGTGTGTTGAATTTAGCCGGCAAGGCTAAGACGGAAGAGGTCAAAAAAGAATTGTTCGAAAATGAAACAGAAACCGAATTGAATGCTGCAGTAGAACGGGTGGTGCCGGAATTTCAACAAGCTTTGAATCGACAAAAAGCAAGTCAAGCTATAAATGTTTTGGCTGAATTGGCAGATCCTATTCACGCATTTTTTGATCATACGATGGTTATGGCGGAAGATGAGCACGTAAAAAATAACCGGCTTGCATTATTGAATAAAATTGCTTCCATGGTTTATCAATATGCCGACCTGTCAAAAGTGCAGTGGAAACAGCAATTCTGACATATTCCCGTTTATATATGTTGTACCTGTCTATAATGAGAGAAAAAATGTGCTTCATGCCGAGAAGGTGGTGAAAGGATGGAACTTTCCGATCGTCAGCAGCAGATTATTGAGATTGTAAAAAAACATGGTCCGATTACCGGGGAGAATATAGCGGAAAAACTCCAATTGACAAGAGCTACGCTCCGACCAGACTTATCTGTCCTCACCATGTCCGGCTTCTTGGATGCCCGTCCGAGAGTAGGTTATTTTTTCACGGGGAAAACCGGTTTTGAATTGCTTTCTGAAAAACTGAAAAAAGTGAAGGTGCGGGATTTTCAATCGATACCGATCGTGATTAAAGAAAATGACTCGGTTTATGATGCCATCAGCAAAATGTTCCTGGAAGATGTTGGAACGTTATTCGTGGTGGACGATGCTTCGCTTTTAACAGGGGTCGTTTCTCGAAAAGACTTGCTCAGGGCTAGTCTGGGCAATCAGGATTTAGCCAGTCTTCCGGTTAATATCATCATGACGAGAATGCCGAATGTTACGATTTGCCGAAAAAACGATTATCTGATCAACGCAGCAAAACAATTGATCAGCAAACAAATCGATGGTCTTCCTGTGGTAGAGGATACAGAAAATGGCCTACAGGTCATCGGCCGCATAACCAAAACAAATATGACCAAAGCATTAGTGGAATTCACCGGGAATGATAACTTGCAGGGAGGTTAAATGATGGGCAAACCTATTGTGTATATAGTTTCTGACTCGGTGGGAGAGACAGCAGAATTAGTGGTGAAAGCTGCTCTGAGCCAGTTTGATAACAGCGGAGAATATCTTCTACACCGAGTACCTTATGTTGAAAATCTGGAGATACTGGATGAAACCATCAACCAAGCGGAGGAAAAAGGGGCGATAATCGGTTTCACCCTGGTGAATCCTACGTTTCGCAGACATCTGCTGGAGGAATCCGTTAAAAGAAAGATTGAATGCATTGATATCATGGGACCGCTTATGGACGCCATGGAAAAGGTTTATCAAAAAAAACCGAGGCTCGAACCCGGATTGGTTCATAAATTGGACGAAGATTATTTCAAGCGGGTAGAAGCGATAGAATTTGCGGTGCGGTATGATGATGGAAGAGATCCGAGGGGGATATCGAAAGCGGATATTGTATTGATCGGCGTTTCCCGGACCTCCAAAACACCGCTTTCGCAATATCTTGCCCACAAACGCCTCAAGGTTGCCAATGTCCCTATAGTACCAGAGGTGAATCCTCCGGAAGAGTTATTTCAAGTGGATCCCAATCGGTGTATTGGTTTGAAAATCAGCCCTGAAAAACTGAACGATATCCGGAAGGAACGGCTGAAGGCCCTGGGGTTGGGAGACCAAGCCAGCTATGCTAACCGGGAACGGATTTTGCAAGAGCTTGATCATTTTGAAAAAGTGGTGGAAAGAATCGGGTGTCATGTGATCAATGTTTCGAATAAGGCAGTGGAGGAAACTGCAAACGTTATTCTGAATATAAGAAAGCAATTGTTGTTGAATGGCAAACCCTGACTGTTAACCACGTGTTTGTACAACCATGGCCAGGTGTCAAAGCAGGAAGGCTGTCGTATGCATCTCCTTCCAAACAGCTATAATAAGAAGAAGGAGTTTCACTTGCTTCGCCTTCCATCCCACTCACCGTTTTGTGCAGGAGAAAGGGAATGATCAACGAGAGAGTTGCCTTGCAGAATACAATCACGGGGTGCAACGGTTCTTTAAGCGCAACGTTATAAGAAAAAATATTAGCATTTTCTTTTTTTCTGTATTATAATTATTTTTTGTGAAAAAATGTTTCTATAATGTCTTTCTCTATTGGACAGTATTCCAAATTGGGGATGCTAAATTCTGAAAAATAAAAACATAGGAAAAAGGAAGGATTATTCGGATACATGTAGAATAAAAAACTAGCTGTTTTCTTTTTTATGTCGAATTAGAAGAAGCATTACATTTATCTTTTCTTTTTTTATTTTATCTGATGAGAATATGTATGGAGAAGCAGGTACTGGTTTGACCCTTTTCTTCAAAGGTTACATTAAACTGTGAGGGCAGGATCAGGAATGTGTTTTGTTGGTGGAAGATTTTTATTTTAATGATAGAAAGTGAAATCAGTTATTTTTTTAAAAAAGATTGTCGAATTTTGCAGGGTTTTCTTAGTCTTTATAGAATAAACGTAGAGCATGGTGATTCTAATGAATGGTCAAATCCCTGAAGAAACGATAGAAGAAATCAGAAAGTCCAATGATATCGTGGATGTCGTGGGAGAATATGTCCAATTGAAAAAGCAGGGCAGAAATTACTTTGGATTGTGCCCATTTCACGGGGAAAAGACTCCATCTTTCTCCGTGACACAGGACAAACAGATATTTCATTGCTTCGGCTGCCATAAAGGCGGGAATGTTGTTACGTTTGTAATGGAGATGGAAGGCTTCAGTTTTTTTGAGGCTTTAAAGCATTTGGCTGAAAAAAGTGGGCATACTTTGCCGGAAAGCTATCAGCCTGCCAGCCAAAACCAGCAAGTAAGTCAAGAGAGCCAGGATGTTCTCAGTGCGTATGAATGGCTGACGAAACTTTATCACCATTTGCTCCGTCACACGAAAGAAGGGAAGGAAGGCTATCAGTATTTAATCGACAGAGGCTTCACTGACGAGGTTATTGATGCTTTCCAGTTGGGCTTTTCCCCGAATTCCAGGGAGTTCATTGTTCAGTTTCTGGAGAAGAAAGGGTTTCATCCCCAGGCCATGGTTAAGGCGGGGCTGCTTTCGATGAATGACCAGCAGGAAGTATCCGACAGGTTTAGAGGAAGGGTTGTTTTCCCTATCCGCAATCATCTAGGGAAAACGGTCGGATTTGGAGGCAGATCGATAAACAATCAGGAGCCAAAATACCTGAACAGCCCGGAATCGGAACTATTTCATAAAGGAAGACTTTTATATAATTTTGATTTAGCCAGAAGTAACATCCGTAAACAGGAAGAAGCGGTACTTTTTGAAGGGTATGCGGATGTGATATCGGCTTTTGCAGCTGGGGTCACAAATGGCGTAGCCACCCTGGGAACAGCCATTACAGAAGCACAAGCCAAACTGCTGCGCCGCTATGTGGATACAGTGGTTATTTGCTATGATGCAGATGATGCGGGCGTACAGGCTTCTTACAAAGCCGCCAAGATTCTGAAAAAGGCAGGATGTACAGTGAAGATTGCCAGTATGCCAAACGGAATGGATCCGGACGAATTCATCCAGCAAAACGGTGCGGAACGCTTTCGGAAAGAGGTAATCGACGTAAGCGACACATACATGTCCTTCCTGATGCGATACTTCAAAAAAGATTATAATCTAAATCTGGAAGGAGATCGCATACAATATGTTGAAAGTGTACTTGATGAAGTCGCATTGATAGACAGGCCGGTGGAACGGGAGCATTATTTGAAAGAATTAGCAAATGAATTTGAATTATCTATGGAAACTTTATCTCAAGAGGTAACGGCTAGAAGGCAAAAGATAGGTGCCGGGCAGGATAAGATGGTGCAAAAGAGCAATACTAGTATGGCGAAAGCCCCGTTTAGTCAAAAGAAATTGCTCCCCGCTTACCATAATGCGGAGAAACAGTTAATTGCTTACATGTTAAACGATCGAACGATTGCTGAAAAAGTGAAGGAAGAATTAGGTGGTTCGTTTAATGTAGAGCAGCACCAAATCATTGTTACTTATTTATATGCTTATTATGAAGAAGGGAACGGGGCAGATGTCAGTATGTTTGTAGAAAGACTGCCAGACCCGTCCATCCAAAGTTTGGTTGTCCAAATTGCAATGATGCCTATCCACCAGGATATCAGTGATAGAGAGATAAATGATTATATACGTCTCATCCGTGTAGAACACAGTGATGAAGCAGCCATTAAATCTCTGAAAGCGGAGCAAAAACTGGCAGAAAAACAAAATGATCCTGTAAAGGCAGCCCAGATAGCCATGCAGATTCTTGAGATCAGAAAGCAATTGAAAAATTCAATTCATTGATATAGAAGTAAGTCTGGAAGGAGGGGGACTCATGGCAGATAACAAGCCATCACGTTCTAAAGAAAATGAAAATGAAAATGAGCTCACCCTGGAGCAAGCGAAGGACCAGTTGCTTGAGCTGGGAAAAAAGCGCGGGGTACTAGCATATGAAGAAGTAGCAGAGCGTTTGTCCAACTTTGAGTTGGAATCAGAGCAGATGGACGAGTTTTATGAGTACCTGAATGAGCAAGGGGTAGAAGTGATCGGTGATTCGGAAGAAGATCCGAGCATGCAGCAGCTATCAAAAGAAGAGGAATTCGACTTAAACGATTTGAGTGTACCGCTGGGCATTAAGATCAATGATCCGGTCAGGATGTATTTGAAAGAAATCGGAAGAGTCGATTTACTTTCTGCCTCAGAAGAAATAAACCTGGCAAAGCGGATTGAAGAAGGCGAAGAAGAGGCCAAAAGAAGACTGGCTGAAGCAAACCTCCGACTTGTCGTAAGTATTGCAAAGCGTTATGTCGGTCGTGGAATGCTTTTCCTTGATTTGATTCAGGAAGGCAACATGGGTTTGATCAAAGCTGTAGAAAAGTTTGATTATCGAAAAGGGTATAAATTCAGCACCTATGCCACTTGGTGGATTCGCCAGGCAATAACACGGGCGATAGCCGACCAGGCGAGAACAATCCGGATACCTGTGCACATGGTGGAAACCATCAACAAATTGATCCGTGTACAGCGTCAGCTTTTGCAAGATCTGGGCAGAGAACCTATACCAGAAGAAATCGCGAAAGAAATGGAGTTAACCCCTGATAAAGTAAGGGAAATTTTAAAAATTGCTCAGGAACCAGTGTCTCTTGAAACACCAATTGGTGAAGAAGACGATTCTCATTTAGGCGACTTTATCGAGGACCAGGAAGCCACTTCTCCTTCTGATCATGCAGCATATGAATTGTTGAAGGAACAGTTGGAAGATGTACTGGATACGTTGACTGATCGCGAGGAAAACGTTCTGCGACTCCGTTTCGGTTTGGACGATGGCCGAACCAGAACACTTGAAGAAGTAGGGAAAGTGTTTGGTGTAACCAGAGAACGAATCAGACAAATCGAAGCAAAAGCTTTACGCAAGTTACGCCATCCAAGCCGGAGTAAACGGTTAAAGGATTTCCTCGAATAAACAACCTGTTCATGTGGAACTGTTTGGAGCTCAGCTAAGTCATTGTGCATCCGTACAATGACTTTGATTTTGCTTCAAGTGGCAGTAACTGTAATATTGATGTCCGACAGGATGTCCCGCTATTAAAGGACCCATTTACCGACAGGTATTACTGGAAATCGGATGGGGGAAAAGAATGGCTATTGAGAAAAAAGAAATCATCATTCGGGAAATTCAACAATGGAAGCAGAGCAGGCTATTACCGGGTGAATATTGTGATTTTTTGCTGGCTCTTTATTCTCAAGGTGAGGGGATAGACGAGCCCGCAAAACCTTATATGAGCCTGAAGCTGGTAATTCTGCTCTTTTGTGATATTTTAATGTTACCGCTAACATATCTTGTTATCAATTTTACTGAATTCCCAGACAGATTGCAAATCTTCCTTGCAATTATTTTTCTGTTGATTTCCTTTGCGCTTTACCGTGTGTTTTCAAAAATAGATGTCATCAAAATACCGGTGGCAAAGCTTATCACATTGGGTATGTTGTTACTCATCACGATAGAATTGGCGCAATTGTTGACGAAAAATCACTGGGTTACAGCGATTGTAATCTCGCTTCAACTTGCGGGGTGGTTGATCACCGGCTATAAACAGAAAGATAAATACTTGTTTGGTGCAGGAATGATTGGTACGATTATGATAATATACTATGTAGTTATATAAAATTTCTTGTCATTTCCCTTTTCTCTTGTCACATTTTCAAGTAAAATATATGTAGTTTGGTCTGTAGAGACAAGTTTGGGGATTACATAAGGAGGATAAAGACATGAAAAGAAACCCAGTTATCCCTTTTGCAATTATCGCAGTGTTGGGAATACTTACAATGATTGTTTTATCTGTAGTCGGTCTGAATCAATATGAGGACATTCAACAAGCTGGTGAAGAGGGGAATCAGCAAGAGGAATCCGGAGAAGGCGGCGGTGAAGAAGCAGCATCCGATGATCCGGAAGCGATTTTCCAGAATAACTGTGCTACATGCCATGGAGGCGACTTGTCTGGAGGTGCCGGTCCTAATCTGCAGGAAGTTGGAGGCAGATATTCCAAGGATGAAATACATGAAATTATCATGAACGGTACTGATGGAGGAATGCCAGGCGGTCTGGTAAGTGACAGCGAAGCAGATATGCTTGCTCAATGGTTATCTGAACACAAGTAATACGCAAAAGAAAGCTTTCTGTCGCCAGAAAGCTTTCTTTTTTAAATAGGAAGGAATATAACCGGGTGAAAAAAGGAGTTAATGAAATGAATGAGAGACTGGTGTCTGATCGCATACGATGTATTGCATCATTTTTACCAAAAGGTGCGTTGTTCGCTGATATTGGTTCTGATCACGCATACCTACCTGTATATGTCTGTCATCTGGACAAAAAGGCAGCAGCTATAGCGGGTGAAATAAACGAAGGTCCGTACCAGAGTGCCAAAAACAATGTCGCCGCAGAAGGGCTGACAGACAGGATAGAAGTGCGTAAAGGCGATGGCCTTGCGGTTATATCTGCCAATGAAGTCAACCAGGTGGTGATTGCAGGCATGGGGGGCAGTTTGATTTCTACGATTTTAGAAGAAGGGAAAGAGAAATTAGAACGTGTCGGGCAAATAATTGCACAACCCAATGTGGAAGCGAGGGCTGTCCGGATGTGGCTTCAAGGGAATGGATACCGACTGGCTGGGGAAGCGATTGTCGAAGAAGCGGGTCACACTTATGAGGTGATTTCCGCCTTTTTATCCGATACGCCAGCGACAATGACAGAAAAGGAATTACTACTCGGTCCTTATTTGATGAAAGAAAAATCGGATGCTTTCCAAAAGAAGTGGAAAACAGAAATAGAAAAAAGGGAACGAGTGATTAAACAAATGAAACAGGCAGTTTCACCTGATGAAAAGAAGATGGAAGCTTTCCGTCATGAAGTAGAATTAATCAAGGAGGGTTTAATGTGACGGATAATCTAATGACATGCAGGAAAATCATTGATGCCTTTGAAACGTGGGCACCTCCGGGATTAGCCTATAAATGGGACAATGTAGGATTACAGGTAGGTACACTGGACAAACCTGTGAAAAAAGTGATGATTACATTGGATGTCCTTGAAACAGTCGTTGATGAAGCAGTCGAAGCAGGTGTGGATTTGATTATTGCCCACCACCCTTTATTGTTTAAAACATTAAAACAAATAGATACAACAACACCAAAAGGGCGTACGATCGCCAAACTGATCGAAAACGGGATTACTGTCTATGCCGCTCATACCAATTTGGATATAACCACTGGAGGTGTTAGTGATATTCTGTCCGAACGATTAGGTGTGCGTGACACTTCTGTCCTAGTGACGACCGACCAAGATAAGCTCATCAAACTTGCGGTATATGTTCCAGTTGACTATACGGAAAAGGTCAGAGAAGCGATTGGAAATCAAGGCGCAGGTCATATCGGTGGCT
This sequence comes from Sediminibacillus terrae, assembly GCF_009602435.1. GTDB lineage: Bacteria > Bacillota > Bacilli > Bacillales > Amphibacillaceae > Sediminibacillus > Sediminibacillus terrae. Next base: position 96,545 of record NZ_VZDQ01000002.1, on the reverse strand, counting down.
ATAGTCATTGCAGTTATCATGTCAGAGGAGAAGGGGCTTTTAAGCCGTTGGATGGGACACAGCCATTTATCGGTTCACAAGGAGAACTGACAAGGGTGGAAGAAGACAGATTGGAAACAATCATTCCAGAAAGCAAACTTCCGCATGTGCTTGCTGCAATAAAAACCGTTCATCCCTATGAAGAACCTGCTTATGATCTTTATCCACTGAAAAATAAAGGGGAAGAAATCGGCGTCGGGCGTATTGGAGACCTACAAAAAAGCATGACGCTTCGCGAATTGGGTGAACTTGTGAAAGACCGTTTTCAAATCCCTGCTTTAAGAATAGTCGGGAATCTCGACGAGCAGGTCCGTAAAGTCGCCGTATTAGGTGGAAGCGGGGAAGACTACATCGACCAGGCATACCAACAGGGAGCCGACGTGTATATAACCGGAGATCTCAGTTTCCATGAAGCGCAGGATGCTTGGCAGATGGGGTTGAAACTCATTGATCCAGGGCATCACGTGGAAAAATTCATGAAACAAGGTGTCCAATCCTTTTTACAAAGGTATTTTGATAAATCGGATTTACCGGAAATAATCATTTCCAGTGTCCACACCGAACCCTTTCATTTTATGTAAAGAGGGTTGCTTAAAAAAAAGAGCAAACAGTATGTACTATAAAAAACCGCGAAGATGCAATTCTTCGCGGTTTTCCTGTTATGCTTTTTTCTTCGCTTTGACTTTTGGAAGGATTTTGCTTTGTTCAACTTTGGACTGAAGATCCCACTCTTTCTGTGCTGCATCAAAGCTTTCGATGAAGCGAATCACTTCTTTGGTGATAGGGGTAGGGGTGGAAGCGCCAGCCGTTACTGCTACCTTGCTAACCCCTTCCAGCCATTCCAGCTTGATTTCCGAAACATCTGCAATCCGGTATGCTGTAGTTCCTGCAATTTCTTGGGAAACTTGTGCAAGACGATTGGAATTGTTACTACGGGGATCTCCGACCACAAGCGTCAAGTCTGCTTCCTTTGCTTGTTCAGCCACTGCTTCTTGGCGTACCTGTGTTGCCATGCAAATCTCTTGTACCATTTCCGTCTGAGGATATTTTTCCTTCACTTTTTGCATGACATCATATACATCCCATTGGCTCATCGTAGTTTGGTTGGTGACGATTAGTTTGTCGCTATCCAGATGTATCTTCTCTACATCGTCTTCTGTCTGTACTAAATGAACTTTTCCGGGCGCAACCCCCATGGCTCCCTCCGGTTCCGGATGGCCTTTTTTTCCGATATAAACTACTTCATAGCCTTCTTTTACCTTTTCGCGTATCAAGTCATGCGTCCGTGTGACATCGGGACAAGTGGCATCCAGTACTGTCAAACCCTTTGCTTCTGCTCTTTTTTTCACTTCCGGCGAAACACCGTGGGCGGTAAAAACCACCGTACCTTCATTGATTTCTTCCAGAAGCTCTCCTCTGTTTTTTCCATCGAGAGTGATGACTCCCTCGCTTTCAAAGGCTTTGGTTACATGAGAATTGTGTACGATCATTCCCAATATATAAATAGGTCTTGGCAGATTCGGATCTTTAACCGCATTCTGAGCTATGACCATTGCATCTACTACTCCATAACAATAACCGCGCGGAGCTATTTTAATTACTTCCATGATTACGGTTCCCCCTCTATTATATATCTTCACTACTTTTTGTTTTCAGGGCATCAGTTTCATTATAAAGGTAAAACTACAATATGACAAAATATTCATCAGTTATGCTTTTACAGGACATAACCTTTTTATTGCAGTCTTGCGAGAGATAATGTTTGCATCTGTGAAGGATTACCGTGCAAAATCCCTCTTTCTCCACTATAATAGGAAAGTAGCAAAAGTCAATTTAAAGGAGTTTATAAATGAAGAATCATCATTTTAGACAATATTCATTGCATCCACTTATCAACGACGTCATTGACAGACTTGATTTCCATAAACCGACCCCCATACAGGAAAAAGTGATTCCCGCCGTTCTGAGAGGGGAAAGTGTGATTGGACAATCCCATACAGGATCAGGGAAAACCCATGCTTATTTGCTGCCTCTATTCAATGAAATGGAGGAAGCGAAGAAACAGGTCCAATTTGTGGTGACGGCACCGACAAGGGAACTGGCTATCCAAATCTATGATGAAGTAAGGAAAATCATTCATTATGCCAACAAAGATCATCGTTGGAATGCAAAATTGCTGATCGGCGGAACAGATAAAAAAAGGTCGATTGAAAAGTTGAAGGAGCAGCCGCACATTGTCGTCGGGACACCGGGAAGGATTTTGGACCTTGTCGAGGAAGAAGCGCTCGATTTACACAATGCCAAGGCCTTCGTTGTCGACGAAGCGGACTTAATGCTTGATCTTGGCTTCATACAAGAGGTCGATAAAACTTTGGTAAAGACAAATCCGGAAATACAGCTTCTCGTATTTTCTGCAACCATTCCGGAAAGATTGCAGCCTTTTTTAAAAAAATATCTGGAGAATCCGGCACATCTGACGGCGGATGAGCACAAGCTTTCACCCGAAACAATGGAGCACAGACTGGTCCCTCTGCGGCATCGTTCAACTTCGGAAATGATATTTCGTATTTCTGAGGCTATTCAGCCATATTTAGCGATCATTTTTACGAATGGAAAGGAACTGGCTGATCAACTTGCGGAAGAGCTGACTGAAAAAGGGATGGAAGTAGGACTTATCCATGGAGGGCTTTCTCCGAGAGAAAGAAAACGGGTGTTGAAAGACATTCAAAATCTTCGTTTTCAATATATTGTGGCTACTGATCTTGCAGCAAGAGGAATCGACATTAAAGGTGTCAGTCATGTGATCAATGCCCAACTGCCAAAGGAAGAAGCGTTTTATATACATCGAGTCGGCCGGACAGCGCGTGCAGGGATGGAAGGCACGGCGATTAATTTGTACACCGATCAAGATGTTCAGCTGATTGAAAAACTGGAGAAAAAAGGATTGTCCTTTACGAGCTTTGATGTGAAAAACGGGGAATGGAAAGAAGTCAAAGCCTGGAATGAAAGAAGTGCAAGGAAGAAAACAGAATCAGACACGGAAAAAGAAGCTTGGCGCAGAGTACGGAAACCAAAAAAAGTGAAGCCGGGCTATAAAAAGAAAATGAAGCAACAAAAGGAACAAGTGAAGAAAAAGTTAAATCGTAATAAATATAAAAAATAACTATTATTATGTTATAATAATTATAGAAAAAGAACAAAGAGGTGGAGGAATTGTTGAAAATAGGTTCACACGTATCGATGAGTGGAAAGAAAATGTTGCTGGGATCGAGTGAGGAAGCAGTGTCATATGGTTCCAATGCATTTATGATTTATACAGGAGCACCTCAAAATACCCGACGGCGTCCAATAGAAGAGTTGAATATTGAAAATGGACGCAGGCATATGGCGGAAAACGGTATTGTAGATCTCGTGGTCCATGCACCCTATATCATCAATATTGGCAATACGACAAAAAAAGAGACATTTGAGCTTGGCGTCGATTTTTTGAGAAGTGAAATCGAACGAACGGAAGCCTTAGGAGCTGGGCAAATTGTCCTGCATCCAGGCGCACATGTGGGTGCAGGTGTAGACAAAGGAATAGAGAAAATTATTGAAGGTTTAAACGAGGTCCTTCATAAAGACCAGCAAGTGCAGATTGCCTTGGAGACAATGGCTGGAAAGGGATCAGAGGTCGGAAGGAACTTCGATGAATTAGCGAAGATTATTGACGGTGTCAAGCTGAATGACAAGCTGTCTATCTGCTTCGATACTTGCCATACTCATGATGCAGGTTATGATATCGTCCATGATTTTGATGGAGTTCTTGCCGAATTTGATCAGGTGATCGGTTTAGACCGTTTGAAAGTCATCCATGTAAATGATAGCAAAAATGTGCGCGGAGCCGGGAAAGACCGTCACGAAAATATCGGTTTTGGTCATATCGGCTTCGATGCACTCCGGAATATTGTCCACCATCCACAATTGGAGGCATTGCCGAAGATATTGGAAACTCCGTATGTAGGTGAAGATAAAAAGAACAAAAAGCCTCCATATAAGTTTGAGATTGAGATGCTTAAAGGAGACTCTTTCGTAAGAGATTTAAAAGAACAAATTGTTTCGCAATAACAAAGCAAAAGCATAGGCGGTAAAGGTAAAAGCAAGAGACTGGGACAAGGTTTTTGGGATTGAAAAAGTAAACCATTCCAGCCTGCCCTTTTAAGAAGAGCAACGCTCCACTCCGGGAAGGTACTTCGCTTTCCGCGGGCACGGCTTCAGCTAACTCCCGTAAGAAAGCGCAGTATCTTGCCGTAGCATACAAGCACGCATCAAACAACAGGATAACAAGAAGTCTATATCTCAGGTACACAAAAATTAAAAACCGAGCGAATTTGATTGATAGTTCAAATTCGCTCGGTTTTTGTTTTGGTAGCTATGCTTTTGTCCCAGAAAAAAATAAGAAAGAATGCATTTCAGAGAAGATCTAGCTCTATCGTTCTCCCCCTCGAGGGCTTAAGTCCATCCTTTGTGCCTACTACACGGTTGTATTAGCTTCTCGGAAGCCGTACGTGGAGGGTCATGTAGAAGGTGGTGAATGAGCCTGTATTCCTTAAAACGGGCGCTTGCGCTTTTGTATTTCCGAAAAATACGCCCAGAATAAGTTGAAGTCAGCTCGACACTTCGATCCATCCCACTTCATTTCTGGCTTTTGGCAGATCAAAGCTTGATTTTTTTTAAGCCCCATCTCTTTTGCATCATGTTGAATTACTCGTGTTTCTATTCATACGGTCCGCTATAGCTGCATAGGCTTACCAGTGTCTAACAGAATGTTTTAGTTTATCCTTCGGAAATGTTTAGTTTTGATAAAGTTGGGGAAGTCAATAAAACCAGGAGTCAACGCCATATTCTTTCGTCAGTTGTTTGAACAGTTTATTGGCTTTTTGGGCTGTTTCAACGTTTGTCATTCTTGCCAGATCTTTGAATAAAGCCATGCGCCCTTGCTCGCTGAAAGGATCGAACTCGATTTTTCGCAAATAGGCGGTGATTTGTTCCGCCTGACTTTTGGTGATTGGGATATCATACTGCTTACTATAATGTAGCAGCTCTTCTGTACTTACTTGTTTCAATTTATTTAGTATCATCTTTTTTAGCATGCTGTTCATCCAAAAACCCTTTCTTTTTCCACTGGCTGTAATGATAGGGCGGCGCCAGCCAAGTGTATTAATTTTTCCCTGTTACACCTTATGTAGGAGAACTGGTTTTGTGACGGGCGGCAGTCGGTATCTGTAAGTAAATCAATTGCATTTATAATCCGCAAAAGCTAGTATAGTTTTTTGTGGTTCGAAAAATGCAGGTTGTAGTAAGGAGTGAATGTGTGTGAACTTTTGGAGTAACTCTGGTTCTAAGGCTCTTAGCTTTTTATTTATTTGTGCACTATTATTATTTTTATTTGACGGATTTGCCGAAGACAACCAGGAAATCGATGCAATCTCGCAGGAGAAAGAAGAAATAAAAGCGCAGATTGTCAAACTCGAACAGGAAAACAAGCAACTGCAATCGGAAAAAGAATATCTGCAATCCCAACAATCGAAGTCGCCCGACAAAAATGGGTATCTCACTTGGCCGAAAATCGAACAGATTGCGGACACTTTTGTAGAAGAAAGCGAGGGTAGGTTCAAAAAGTCATGGGCTCTCTATTTAGTCAAGGAGTCCCAGAAATTCGATGTAGATCCAAAAATCGTTTATGAGCTACTCAAGGTTGAAACGGGCGGAACTTTCGATGCAAAATTGGTCGGTCCGGAAACAAAATACGGAAAGGCGTATGGAATGGGGCAGTTCATGACGAACACTGCGCCGTGGGTGGCTGAAATGGCTGGTTTGCCATATGAGAAGGAATTGTTGTACGATCCTTATTATTCGATGCAGCTGTCAATCGTGTACCTCGATTATTTGCATAATGAATATGGGAATTGGGAAGAAGCTTTGACTGCGTATCATCGGGGCATGAGCGGAATGAAAAAATTCGTCCGTGAAAATGGCGATGCAAAAAGCTGGTATGCCGTAGAGATATTGTCCAATGCGGAAAATCACAAAACGGTTGTAACAGCAAATTAAATATACAAAGGGGCTGGGACAAGTATAGTGATCAAAAACCGAACGATTCCAATTCGTTCGGTTTTTACTGCCTTGGAAGTCTTTTTTAGATTCTGTCAGCCCATAGAATAAAACGATTACAGCTCACCTGTCCAAGAATCAGGACACAACCATTGCAATGGCAAGATACAGATTCCGACGGGAACAGCACGAGCCGAAAACACACAAGCCCCGGGCGTTTTTTTGTGAATAGGGCTTTGCTTTATAAGCAAGTTCTCCGTCAGGTTGATAATTACATCCTTTATTTACCTTGTAAAATGTTCAAGGTTCCTTCATACACTACAAAGGCACCCCGATAAGAAAGCGAGGATGTTGCCAATGGACGAGAATTCGAACAACAAGCAACAGAACGAAGAGGTGGAGGATGCTCCGAAGTTTGGGGATGACACGAATGATCCGATCATTACCCAGCAGCAGGGTGGATCAGTACCTCCGCGCGATCCCCATGAACAGTATATACTCGATGAGCCATATAAACGTGATGAAGAAATGGCTCAGGAGTTGACCGCCACAGAATTCAATAAGCCGATCCGCACCGAGGAAAAGGAAACAAAGATGGACGGGGATGTCCAGACAGGGTTTGGCTGGGTGGCTGTTATCCTTGGTGTTTTATCTTTCTTCATGATGCCGGTGGTTCTGGGAGCCGCGGCGATCATATTCGGGTTTATATCCAGAAATCGGGGTGCCCATACTCTGGGAAACACAGCGATAATTGCTGGAGCTGTTTCGATTATCCTGACGTTATTTTTAGCCCCCTTTGTATAGCAAAAGAGCTGGTTCCGAATGGAACCAGCTCTTTTCATGGTGGTTATTATGCTTTCTGTTTGTCTTCTTCTTCTTTTTGTTGAGCAAAGTACTCTTCCGCGATTCGATCGACTTCGATTTTCAACTCGTCTACCATTGTTTCTTCCGGCACTTTTCGGATGATTTCCCCATGGCGGAACAGCAATCCTTCCCCTCGTGCTCCAGCGATACCGATATCAGCTTCTCTGGCTTCTCCTGGTCCATTTACTGCACAACCCAATACAGCTACTTTGATTGGGGCTTTGATGGTTGAAATATAATCCTCCACTTCATTGGCAATTGAAATAAGGTCAATTTCAATTCTGCCGCAAGTCGGACAAGAAATCAGGGTTGCCGCATTGGAAGCAAGGCCAAAGGATTTGAGTAACTCTCTTCCAACTTTGACTTCTTCAACTGGATCCGCGCTTAAGGAAATTCTCATTGTATTTCCGATGCCTTTACTAAGAATCGCTCCCAAACCGGCAGCACTTTTTACTGTCCCGGCAAACAAGGTGCCGGATTCGGTGATGCCAAGATGGAGCGGATAATCAATTGCTTCAGCTGCTTTTTCATAGGCTTCGATTGCCAAAGGGACATCAGAGGCTTTCATCGAAACGATGATGTCATGAAAATCGAGGTCCTCTAGAATTTTGATATGGTGCATGGCGCTTTCCACCATACCGTCTGCAGTCGGATAGCCGTATTTTTCAATGATATGCCGTTCAAGTGACCCGGCGTTAACCCCGATCCGGATTGGAATTCCTTTTGCTTTGGCTGCATTGACGACAGCTTCCACTTTATCGCGTTTGCCGATATTCCCCGGGTTGATCCTGATTTTGTCTGCTCCGCCTTCAATTGCTTTCAACGCTAATTTATAGTTAAAGTGAATATCTACTACTAAAGGAATATTTATTCTTTTTTTGATTTCGGGAATGGCGTCTGCAGCTCTGTCATCGGGACAAGCCACTCGTACAATTTGGCATCCGGCTTCTTCCAAACGGTTTATTTGATCAACAGTTGCTTCGACGTCGTGTGTTTTGGTCGTTGTCATGGACTGGATGACAACTTCGTTTTTACCCCCGACCATGACATTGCCTACTTTGACTGGTCGTGTATTTTTTCTGTGGGTTAGTGCCATAAATATATCGCTCCTTTATTTAATCGCGAACAAGAATGGTATTTTAGGTACCATTGCTTATTATAAGGGGAAAAGGCCGAATTGAGAAGTAACAAACCTTAAAAAAACTGACAAGTCATTCTTCGCTTACATATAAAGGAAATAAGTACGTTTCTCCAGGCTGAATTTGTTGGGGATTTGTTCCCGGATTCATCTTTTGGAAGTCAGCGATGATGCTGTCGATCGACAGGACTGCTTCCGCTCGATTGATTTCTTCTATTATGCTGAGCACTGTATCACCGGGTCGCACCTCCACTTCCAGGGCTTGGTAGTCTGTGGCATTTTGTTGAGCTGTATTCTGAGAAGGCTCGAGACTTTCTGACGAGTTGTCGTTCTGCTCTTCTACCTGCTGGATGCTATTTATCGTTCCGACCGTTAAATCTTTAAAAATACTGACAATAAATAATATAATGAAGAGAGTGACAAGCGCTTTTTTGAAGAATCCCATTGCAACACCGCCTTCTATTGATTTATATATACATTCTACAAAGAAAATAAAACCCTTTTTTTGAAACAAAATTATTTTGAAGAACGTAAATAATACAAAGCGGGAAGGGTGATACAAATGGACGTTTTTTCAGCAGACTGGGTGAGTTTTATCATAACAGGACTTGGTACGTTATTTTTATTTGGAGAACTGCTGGTAAATACGAGAGGATTTTTCGGGATTATCGGTTTAGGTTTCATCACCATCTATTTTCTGTCTTTTTTGGCGCCAGGTGCATTCGTACTGATGATGGTTATCTATTTGGTCGGACTGTTGCTGATTATTATAGATGGTAAATTTCTGAATGACGGAACCCTTGCTACCATCGGAGCAGTATGTATGATCTTGTCGATTGGATTAAGTTCCCCCAATTGGACGGCAGGATTGTATGGGGTGATCGGAGTGATTATTGGCGGTTTTTGTTCTCTTCTTTTCCTGAAAGTTTTCAAGCGCAGAGAAATGTGGTCGAAGTTGGCTTTAGTCGATCAACTGACAAGTGAAAAAGGGTATAATTCGATGAACGAGACGTATGCCTCGCTAGTGGGGAAAATGGCGATCACCGTTACTGATATGCGCCCTGTCGGAACCATCCGGGTAGACGGCGAGGACTACAGCGCAGTGACGAATGGCCAATGGATCGCAAGAGATACCGAGGTTAGAGTAGTACAGGTAGACGGAACAAAAATCCTTGTATCAAAAAACAAACAATAACAAAGGCTATGGGAGAGTATTTCATCTTGGAGTGGTGAAGTACTCTTTTTTGTCGGTTATGTAACTGTCAACTTTACGATTGCTGTAGTTGAATTGGGGTACATAACAAATAGAGAGGAAATCTAATGTAAAAAGTGGTGAATATTCCAGCTTTTACATAGATTTTGCCCAGAAAAAGTCGTCTGAAGTACAAGAATGTAAATTTAACGTAAATTTTAACGAAAAATCTTTACAAACTCTTCTGCTTTCATTAATAATGAGAGAGGCATTTCAAGCTAATCAGCATGTGTGAAGGGATGGGAAACGTTGGATATTAATGTGCAATCCTTAATTTTCGAGTTTGTCGGTGGACTGGGAATCTTCCTGCTCGGATTGAAATTCATGGGAGATGGTTTACAAAAGTCTGCAGGTGACCGATTGAGGGATATTTTAGACCGGTTTACCAGCAATCCATTTATGGGGGTGCTGGCAGGTATTATTGTTACTGTTTTGATACAGAGCAGTTCCGGGACAACAGTACTGACAGTAGGACTAGTAAATGCCGGTTTTATGACGCTCCGGCAATCAATCGGGGTCATCATGGGTGCCAATATCGGTACGACGGTGACTGCCTTCATCATCGGTATCGATTTGGGAGAGTACGCTCTGCCCATTATGGCTGTCGGTGCATTTATGCTCTTTTTCTTTAAAAATAATAAAGTGACTTACCTGGGGCAGACGATTTTTGGATTTGGGTCCCTGTTCTACGGTTTAGAATTGATGAGCAGCGGAATGTCTCCACTTCGTGATGTACAAGCTTTCCATGATTTGACCTTGAACATGAGTTCCAATCCGATTCTCGGTGTAGTTGTTGGAACGTTGTTTACCTTTATCGTGCAAAGCTCCAGTGCAACGATCGGTATCCTGCAAGGTTTGTTCGAACAGGGTGCCATCGATATCCAAGCAGCGTTGCCGGTATTGTTCGGGGATAATATCGGGACGACGATCACTGCGATTCTTGCTTCGATCGGAGCGACCATTGCAGCAAAACGTGCTGCATTCACCCACGTTATCTTCAACGTGGTAGGAACGACAATCTTTTTGATTTTGTTGCCTTTATACACGAAATATGTTACTTATTTGCAGGATGCTTTCAATCTCAATCCGGAAATGACGATTGCTTTTGCTCACGGCAGTTTCAACGTGGCGAATACGATCCTCCAATTTCCGTTCATCGGGGCATTGGCCTTTATCGTGACAAAACTGATACCTGGCGAGGATACAGTGATCGAATACAAACCGAAGCACTTGGATCCGATTTTTATCCAGCAGTCGCCTTCAGTTGCTCTTGATCAAGCAAAAGAAGAAGTTATCCGTATGGGTGAATATGCTCACAAAGGATTAGAGGAATCAAGCAAGTATTTAAACAATCATAGCCAAAAGCACGCAGACATGGCCCTCCAGGTAGAAGGGGCGCTGAATAATCTTGACAAGGAAATCACTGAGTACCTTGTCAGTTTATCGGGTACGTCTTTTTCAGAAGCAGACAGTACGAAGCACTCTGCTTTAATGGACTCGGTTCGTGACATTGAAAGAATCGGCGATCACTTCGAAAATATAGTCGAATTGGTCGATTATAAGATTTCCAACAAAGTCGTTATCACGGAACAGGCACAACAGGATTTGAACGATATGTTCGATCTTACGTTAATCACTGTAAAACAAGCGATCAAGGCTCTTGGAGAGATGGACAGGGAAGAAGCATTGGCGGTTGTCCAAAAAGAAGATCAAATCGACCAAATGGAGCGAGCTTATAGGAAAAAGCATATTATCCGTATGAACGAGGGTTCATGTTCCGGCCCAGCCGGTATCGTTTTTGTCGATATCATCAGCAATCTGGAAAGGATCGGCGACCATGCGGTCAACATAGCGGAAGAAGTGTTAGGGGAATGATGCAAAAAGGGTGCCAAAGCAGTTTGGCACCCTTTTTAAATAAGGAAGAGGCAGGAACGATCTAAAAAAGTTTAAAAAAATGCTTGAATGGAAGAAGCGGACATGCTATATTATTTTTGTTGCCGATTTAAAAACATCTGCAAAAAGTGTTGACAGTCTTACATATTCATGGTAAATTATATTTCGTCGCTTCAACAAGTTAGATCATTAACAGCAAGGAAAGCAATTTGATTCTTTCCACAGTAGCTCAGTGGTAGAGCAATCGGCTGTTAACCGATCGGTCGTAGGTTCGAATCCTACCTGTGGAGCCATATGGCGGTGTAGCTCAGCTGGCTAGAGCGTACGGTTCATACCCGTGAGGTCGGGGGTTCGATCCCCTCCGCCGCTACCAACTTAATATGGCGGTCGTGGCGAAGTGGTTAACGCACCGGATTGTGGCTCCGGCATTCGTGGGTTCGATTCCCACCGGTCGCCCCATATATTTACTAGGACCCTTAGCTCAGCTGGTTAGAGCTATCGGCTCATAACCGATCGGTCGCAGGTTCGAGTCCTGCAGGGTCCACCAATAACTCGAGGAGGATTACCCAAGTCTGGCTGAAGGGAGCGGTCTTGAAAACCGCCAGGGGCTTCATCGCCCGCGGGGGTTCGAATCCCTCATCCTCCTCCATTTACATAAAATTTCTTCTGGAACTTTGAAAAGGCAAGTACCGGAATACACAAAAGGCTCGGTAGATCAGTCGGTAGAGAGCCGCCAGCTTCTCTGAACTGACTCCCATGTGCAGGTTTGCGAGGAACGCAGATTCACCGAATAAACCATTAACGTGACGAGCACAAAACTTCATAGGGATACTACGAAGCAAGAAAACAGGGCGAGAAAAAAACATATTTATTTGCTATTTATGGCTCGGTAGCTCAGTCGGTAGAGCAACGGACTGAAAATCCGTGTGTCGGCGGTTCGATTCCGTCCCGAGCCACCATTTTACTTTATGAATATAAATCAAAAACAGTAGGGACAAGCATTCTGCAGCTTGTCTTTTTTTTATTGTCCAAATAAAATTTTATGGCGGCAAGCGGTTAAAAAAGGCTTTTAGAGAGAAAAAGCGTAGCAGAGGAACTAAACGATATCCTGAGACTTCTGCGGAACAACGGGCGACAGGGACCTCACAGCGGGCTTTTCGAGGAGGCTCGGGCGTTCGTTCGTGGAAAGCGCTCTGCGTCCTGAAACAAATGGCCATTTCTTGGAGTGAGCCTTTCGATAAAGAGAGGGTGGAGTGATAAATCACACCACCACATTTGACAGAGAACCATAATAAGTAGGGTGTTCCCGGTCGCGGGATGAATTTTCTCGGTTAATTCAACGAAAGGTCGATAAGTAAAAGGTTTTTCCTTTCTTTCAGATAAAAGGGAAAAGTTTCTATTTTTAAAGGCATAAAAGTTGCAAGAAAAAACACGCTTTGATAATCTGGGTTTTGAAGGAAAGATGATTAGTTTCATCTTTTTCCGGCTACATATCATTCAAAGGAGGAATTAACAATGGCTAAATTTGAACTACCAGAGCTACCTTATGCATACGATGCATTAGAACCGCATATCGATAAGGAAACAATGAACATCCACCACACAAAACACCATAACACTTATGTTACGAAATTAAATGGTGCGGTGGAAGGAAACAGTGATTTGGAAAACAAATCACTCGAAGACTTGCTTTCAGATATCGACAGTGTTCCTGCTGAAGTTCGTACGGCAGTACGCAACAATGGCGGAGGTCATGCCAACCATTCACTATTCTGGACAGTACTTTCTCCTAATGGCGGCGGCGAACCATCCGGTGAGTTAGCTGATAAAATCAATTCTAAATTCGGCAGCTTCGACAAATTCAAAGAAGAATTCGGCAATGCTGCAACAGGCCGTTTTGGTTCTGGATGGGCTTGGCTGGTTGTCAATAATGGCGAACTGGAAATCACCAGCACGCTGAACCAGGACTCCCCGATCATGGAAGGAAAAACGCCTATCCTTGGCTTGGATGTTTGGGAGCATGCTTACTACCTTAAGTACCAAAACAAACGTCCAGAATACGTTTCTGCTTTCTGGAACGTTGTAAACTGGGATGAAGTTGCCAAGCGTTACGAAGCAGCTAAATAATAGAAGCTTCTAAGCAAAAGGACTTGATGAGTCATACTCGTCAAGTCCTTTTTTAATGGATGGAAAAATTCATATTTGCACACTCGCCTTCCTCACACCTTTCCTCGTGGTTTTAAACTTATCAGCTGCAAATAAGGGATGACTTTTTCTTTTTGCATGGAATATTTCAATTCTCCGTCTTTTGTATAACTCCGTTCCTTTAGAAAACACTAAGTTTAACAGTAAAGGAGACGGGAATCATGAAAAAATCGTTACATTTACTATTAGGTGATATAGAAATAGACAAGGATTTAAAATTGCTGCTGACAATAGGCGGACTATATTCATTGGGGATTTTTTTGTCGAATACCTTTGTGAACATTTATCTTTGGAAGCAATCGGGTGATTATATGGCAATCGCCCTCTACAATTTAGCTATATATATTTTACAGCCCCTTACATTCATCCTGGCAGGGCGCTGGGCAAAGAAAGTCGACCGGGTGATTGTGTTACGCCTTGGCGTGTTATTTCTCTCCCTATTCTTTATGACCGTCTTGTTGGTCGGTGAACAAGCTGCCAAGTATAACATGTTATTGGGCGGATTGCTCGGGATTGGTTACGGTTTTTACTGGCTGGCTTTCAATGTCCTGACCTTTGAAGTAACCGAACCAGAAACAAGGGATTTTTTCAATGGATTTCAAGGACTGCTGCAATCATTTGGTGGAATGATCGGTCCGATACTCGCTGGTTATATCATATCCAGGATGGCGTCTTTTCAAGGCTATACCGTTATATTCGCCATCTCATTCTCTCTTTTTGTACTGGCGGTTGTCTGTACTTTTTTTCTAAAGCGTCGTTCTGCAAAGGGAGTTTTCCGGTTTGTACAGATCTTCCAAGAACGGAAGCAAAATAAAGATTGGAAAAGGGTGCTTTATGCCCATTCCTTTCAAGGGCTGCGGGAAGGTATCTTCGTCTTTGTCATTTCAGTATGGGTATTTATCACAACAAACAGCGAATTGGCATTGGGCACGTTCAATTTAATTTTCTCTGGATTCTCTTTTTTGTTTTACTATGCGGCTACCCGTTTAATCAAACCGCGAATGCGAAAGGGAGCGATTTTTATTGGAGGGTTGTCTCTTTGCCTGTCCGTATTCCTGATCCTCATTCATTTGGATTATACGACATTGCTCATATACGCCGGGATTATCGGTTTTTCCTACCCAATATTGTTCGTCCCGTATGCCTCGATGACATATGATGTCATCGGTAAAGCTTGGCGGGCCGGTGAGATGCGGATAGAGTATATTGTCGTAAGAGAGTTGTTTCTCAATTTTGGCAGAATTACATCGATCCTTTTATTTTTGGCAGCGGTCAGTCTTTTTGAGGCGGAAACTGCGATTCCTTATTTGTTGGTAGGAGTCGGAGTAGGTCCGTTCATCATCTATTTCTTTTTGAAGAACATCGATTTGAAGGTCACAGAACCACGGGAAAAACCAGCCATTTCCAAAGAATTGGCGGAAGAGGAAAATCGTTGATAAATAATAGTCTGCTCCCCCGAAAGATGTTATACTAGCAGTAATGTGAATTTATAAAGGGGGAGCGATATGGGAAAGAAGAAGAAAAAAAGAGCACAACTTCCCTTTCGTTTAAATATATTGTTTTTGTTTGTCTTTTTGCTGTTTTCCGGCTTGATTTTGCAGCTGGGTGTTGTGCAAATCTTGAACGGCGAGGAAGCGCAGGATGAAATCAACCGAACGGAGAACACGATTTCAGAAATACCGGTACCCCGGGGAAAGATGTTTGACCGTTACGGGCGCCTGGTATTGGATAATGAACCGGTACGTTCGATCACCTATACGGCTCCTAAAAATGGAGCGAAAGCAGAAGATCGCCTCGATTTGGCGAAGAAACTTGCTGGTTATATCGACATAGAAGATGCTGAAGAAAAAGTCAGTGAACGGGATAAACAGGAGTACTGGTATCTCTTAAATGAAGAAGATGCTCTAGAGAAGCTTACAGATGAAGAAAAGGAAGAGTTGGATAACGGCGATCAATACAATACGATGCTGGAACGAATCACGGAAGAAGAGCTGGCAGAAATCGAGTGGAACGATGACTTGCTCGAAGTGATCGCGATTAAAAAAGAATTGGACGCAGCTTCAGAGCTATCTCCTCACATTGTTAAAAATGAAGGAGTCACAGAAGAGGAGTATGCAAAGGTCTCCGAGCATTTAGGTGAATTGGAAGGAATCGACGCAACGATTGACTGGAAACGTATTTCTGCTGTAGAAGGCACTTTCTCTGACATTATCGGAAGTGTATCGAGCACGGAACGCGGCATACCGAAAGAAAATGAACAGTACTACTTAAGCAGAGGGTATAGCCCGAACGACCGTGTCGGTATCAGCGGGCTGGAAGAACAGTACGAAGCCGAGCTCAAGGGGACCAAAGAAAAGGTCGAGTATATCACCGACAGCAGTGGCAAGGTAGTCAATACAGAAGTGGTCACCGAAGGACAGCGCGGGAATGATTTGATGCTGACTATCGATATGGAGCTACAGCAGGCTGTTGATAAAATTGTCCGGGAAGAACTGAAAACCGCGATTGAAATGCATCCATCCAAAAACCAATACATGTCTGATGCGTTGGTCGTCATGATGGATCCGCAAACGGGTGAAGTGTTGACCATGTCTGGGCAACACTATGACAGAGAGGAAAAGGAATACCGCAACCAATCCTACCGGACGCTTTACGATGCACATCGTCCTGGTTCCGCTGTGAAAGGTGCGACCGTGTTGTCAGGTTTGGATGCCGGAGTAATCAATCCGGGAACAGTGTTTAATGATAGAACGATTAAAATAGGCCAGTTGGAAAAATCATCCTATAAAGATTTAGGACCTGTCACTGATATCCAGGCTTTACAAGAATCATCCAACGTGTACATGTTCCATATTGCCATGCGCATGGCGGGAGAATTCAATTACCACTATGGCATGAAGTCGATGAACTTTGATCCCCAATCCTTTACGACGATGCGGAACTATTTCAAGCAA
Organism: Sediminibacillus terrae; assembly: GCF_009602435.1. GTDB lineage: Bacteria > Bacillota > Bacilli > Bacillales > Amphibacillaceae > Sediminibacillus > Sediminibacillus terrae. The sequence goes on along the minus strand of NZ_VZDQ01000002.1, from coordinate 80,107 downwards.
TTCGGTCTCGGTGTCGAAACGGGAATCGATTATCCTTATGAAGCGACAGGTTATGTAGGTCCCGACCCTCAAGGCGGTAACTTGCTTGACTTTGCCATCGGTCAGTATGACACCTATACAACGATGCAGTTGGCCCAATATGTCTCTACATTGGCCAACGATGGCTACCGCATACGACCACGTTTGGTCAGCGAGATAAGATCCCCTAAGCCTGATCGAGATGAGCTTGGTTCTGTCGTCGAAAGCTTTAATACGGATGTCTTAAACAAAATCGAAATGGATGATAAATACTTGGATCGTGTCCATGAAGGTTTCCGCAGGGTTATTACCCAAGGAACAGCGGAAGGACATGGATGGGGAAGCCTGAGTGAGTATAAAGTCGCGGCCAAAACGGGTACAGCGGAAAACGAAGTATACAAGGATGGCAAAAAGCTAGCTGATACGGAAAACCTCAGTCTTGTCGGATATGCTCCATATGATGAACCGGAAGTGGCCTTTGCCATCATCGTGCCGAACAACGGAACAGGGAACGGTCAGTATGATATCAACCATAAAATCGGAACGAGGATCATCAAGAAATACTTTGAATTGAAAGAAAACCGTGATAAAGACGGTGTGAACAAAGAATTGAAACAGAGCAAGGAAGGAAAAGAAGAAGTAGAAGATTAAATCAATAAAACGAGATTACAGGAGAAGCCCTTGGCAATATATTGCCAAGGGCTTTTTTGGTTGAAAAGTGAAGATATCTGCGTTTGCCCTTTGTGCCTGCCGCACCTTCGGTCACAGGTGACGGCCGCTTTCCCGCCATTTAAGTCATTCAGGAACTTTCATCCCTGCCTCACAACAAAATCTACCAATCAGGACTATTTATCTAGTAAATTTACACGATCTTTACAAGCAGTTAACTGCTACTTAAAACTAACACGTTACGATGTATTTGTAGCCGGATAGGCGACAATCATTTTATAAGACTATAGGGGGAACAAACTTATGAAGAAAACGAAGTTATTATCCTTTGCTGCATTGTTGATTTTACTGATAGGGATGTTGGCAGCATGTGGATCAAGCAATGGAGAAGAACAAGAATCAAACGGTTCGAATGAAACAGATCAAGAGACAGATGCCGGACAAGGTTCTGAAAGTGAATCAGACGAAGGTGCAAGCGATGAAAGTGCCTCTGGCTCAATTACCATTTCCGGCTCTAGTGCTATGCAGCCGCTGGTAGCAGCCGCAGCAGAACAATTCATGAGTGAAAACCCTGAAGCAGACATTCAAGTCAACGCCGGCGGATCTGGTACAGGTCTTAGTGAAGTGTCTGAAGGAACAGTAGATATTGGAAACTCGGATGTGTTCGCAGAAGAAAAAGATGGCATTCCTGCTGATGAATTAGTCGATCACAAGGTTGCTGTAGTTGGGATGACTGCGGCAGTGAATCCTGGAGTGGGAATTGATGATATTTCGAAAGAAGATTTGAAAAAAGTATTCACCGGAGAAATCACGAACTGGTCTGAATTGGGTGGAGAAGATGTTGATATTACGCTGGTCAACCGTCCGGATTCATCTGGAACCCGCGCAACTTTCGTGAACTTCGGTCTTGATGGAGAAACTCCTGCAGAGGGTGTCACTGAAGATTCTTCTAATACGGTAAAGCAAATTATCAGTGAAACTGAAGGCGCGATTGGTTATCTGGCTTTCTCTTACTTTACCGATGACTCTGTAACACCCCTGTCAATAGATGGAGTGGAAGCAAATGATGAAAACGTACAAAGCGGTGAATTCCCGATTTGGGCTTATCAGCACTCTTACACAAACGGAGAAGCAGAAGGCCTTGCCAAAACGTTCCTTGACTACTTAATGAGTGATGAAGTCCAAACCGGTCTATTACCTGAGCAAGGATATATCGCTTCGACCAAAATGCAAGTAGAACGCGATGCAGAAGGAAATCAAACAGATAAATAAGATGGAAAAACAAGAAAAAAAGCAGGGTAAATGCTAAAAAGCATTTGCCCTGTGATGACTTATTAGGGGTGTTTACTATGGAAAATAAAGCAGCTCTATCAGCGGGAGAGCGATTAATAAAATCAAAACGAAACAGGTCTTTAGGTGAATTGAGAGGGAAAATTCTGGTTACGCTGTGTGCGTTAATCATGATTACAGCGACGGTGTCCGTAACAATTTTCCTGACTGTGAAGGGGCTGCAATCTTTTCTAGTTAACCATGTAAGTCCCATTGAGTTTTTAACCAGCACCAACTGGAACCCGTTAGCAGACGATCCGAGCTATGGTGCATTGCCATTCATTTTTGGTTCATTGGCTGTCACCTTCCTCTCCGCATTGATTGCAGCGCCGTTAGGCATTGGCGGAGCGATCTTCATGACAGAAATAGCCCCGTCTTGGGGCAGGAAAGTCCTGCAGCCAGTCATTGAGCTGCTGGTAGGAATTCCTTCTGTTGTTTATGGATTCATAGGGCTTACAATTTTGGTTCCTTTTATTAGAGAACATGGCACTGGGACCGGTTTTAGTATTCTTGCAGGTACCATCGTACTGTCCATCATGATTTTGCCGACGATCACTACCATTGCAACGGATGCGATGGGAGCTTTGCCGAGCAGTTTACGAGAAGGTTCTTTGGCGCTCGGAGCGACTAGATGGCAGACAATCCGGAAAGTATTGCTGCCGGCCGCATTGCCATCTTTGTTGACAGCAGTCGTTCTTGGGATGGCTCGGGCATTTGGCGAAGCATTGGCGGTCCAAATGGTCATCGGAAATGTCAGGAGCCTGCCGGCCAGTTTACTAGATCCTTCTGCCACGCTAACGACGATCATTACACTAAACATGGGGCACACCACCTATGGAAGTGTCGAAAACAACACGTTATGGTCCATGGGTCTGATTTTATTGATTATTTCGTTTGTCTTCATATTAATTGTCCGATACTTGTCATCTAGGAGGAAAATCTAATGAACAGCAAGGTAGCAGATCGAATCGCCACAGGAGTCTTTATCGCAATAGCCTTTATCATCGTTGCCATTCTGGCCGCGCTGTTCTCGTTTATTCTGTTCAGAGGTGTACCGCAAATTTCCTGGGAATTTTTGACCACTCCTTCCAGCTCTGTACGGGCAGGAGGGGGAATTAGGGATCAACTATTCAATTCTATTTATATTTTATTTATCACGATGCTGATCACTGTACCGCTTGGAGTATGTGGTGGTATTTATATGGCGGAATATGCCAAGCCGGGAAAAGTGACCAATTTCATTCGATCTTGTATTGAAATGCTTGCCTCCCTGCCTTCGATCGTCGTCGGTATGTTCGGGCTCTTGGTTTTTGTCAACACGACAGGGTGGGGCTATACCATTATAGGCGGTGCGCTGGCTTTAACGATTTTCAATATTCCGGTTATGGTGCGTGTCAGTGAAGATGCCATTCGATCTGTTCCTGCTGAAATGAAAGAAGCAAGTCTGGCCTTGGGCATCACTCATTGGCATACAATCAAGACAGTGCTGATTCCATCGGCATTCCCGGGAATCTTGACAGGCGCCATTCTTGCGTCAGGGCGTGTATTCGGAGAAGCGGCAGCTCTGTTGTTTACAGCGGGGCTGTCTACACCGCGGCTTGACTATCTGGACTTAAACCCTTTTTCAGAGACTTCTCCGTTGAACATTTTTCGACCGGCGGAAACGTTGGCTGTTCACATTTGGGCAGTGAATACAAATGGTATCATGCCGGATATCAGGGAAATTGCAAATGGATCTTCTGCAGTCCTGGTTTTGGCAGTATTGATTTTCAACTTATTGGCAAGGTGGCTCGGCAGCGCCGTCCATAAAAAAATGACGGCAGGTAAATAAATGAATAAAGGGGTATTCGATATGGCTGCTACAATTACAATTGAACCAAAGTTGCATAAACATCCGACAGCAATGGAGATAAAAAGAGAAACCATACTGCAGACAGAGGACCTGAGTATTTATTATGGGGACAATCAGGCAGTGAAACATGCCAACCTGGATATAGAGAAAAATGCCATAACTGCATTGATCGGTCCTTCTGGTTGCGGGAAGTCGACATTTCTGCGCAGTATCAACCGGATGAACGATTTGATCCCGGTTTCTTGGAATGAAGGGAAAATAATGTATGAGGGCGTGGATATCCTTTCAAAGAACATTAATACAATCGCACTGCGTAAAGAAATCGGCATGGTTTTTCAAAAACCGAATCCATTTCCTAAATCAGTCTATAACAATATCGCGCATGCTTTACGATTCTATGGAATCCGCAAGAAAAAGCAGTTAGATGAAATCGTCGAAGAAAGCTTGCGGAAGGCTGCCTTATGGGACGAGATTAAAGACAGGCTGCACGATTCTGCTTTATCGTTGTCAGGAGGACAACAACAGCGACTTTGCATCGCCCGGACACTTGCAATGGAACCTAACGTACTACTGCTCGATGAACCTTCATCTGCTCTGGATCCGATTTCCAATGCCAAAATTGAAGAGTTGATTTTGCAATTGAAGGAAGACTATTCGATTGTTATTGTCACGCATAACATGCAACAGGCTTCCAGAATCTCGGACAAAACAGCGTTTTTCTTGAATGGATCTGTCATTGAATATGGAGAAACCGAGAAGATTTTCACCAATCCGGATCAAGAAAAGACAGAAGATTATATTTCTGGCAGATTCGGATAAAGGGAGGGAACAGAGACATGAACAAGACAACAACCACAGTGAAACCGGTTTTTCATGTACAAGACATGAACTTATGGTATGGAAACAACCAGGCATTGAAAAATGTCCATCTCGAAATTCCGGAGAATGAAGTGACGGCGGTAATCGGGCCATCTGGATGTGGAAAATCGACTTTTGTCAAAACGTTGAATTTGATGGTTAAAAGGATTCCAAGTGTTAAATTATCAGGTGAACTGCATTTTAACGGACAAAATATTTTAAAAGACAAAGTAGATTTAGTTAACCTAAGAAAACAAATCGGAATGATATTTCAAAAAGGAAATCCTTTCCCGCAATCCATTTATGATAATGTAGCGTATGGCCCGAGAATACATGGAATGAAAAGGAAAAAAGAACTGGATGAAGTGGTGGAAACTTCTTTGAAGCAAGTTGCTTTATGGGACGAAGTGAAGGATCGCTTGAACAGTTCTGCTCTTGGTTTATCAGGCGGACAGCAGCAACGTCTTTGTATTGCCCGTGCAATTGCCACCAAACCCAGTGTTGTATTGATGGATGAACCCACTTCGGCTTTGGATCCGGTTTCCACTCTCCGGATCGAGCAATTGATCAGCGAACTGAAGAATCAATACACCATCGTCATTGTGACCCATAATATGCAGCAGGCTGCGAGAATATCTGATCAAACAGCATTCTTTCTTCATGGCGAAATAATAGAAGCTTCGGATACAGATAGTTTGTTTTCAGTGCCATCCGACAGACGGACAGAAGACTATATAAGCGGCCGGTTCGGTTAATTCATAGGAAAGAGGAGATAAGATGGTTGCAAGAGAACAGTTCCAGGTAGAATTGACTGCGTTAAGGAGCCAAATAATCAGTCTTGCCCACGAAACGGAAAAAATGCTGGAAAAGTCTATGGAAGCATTGTATAACCAGGACATCGACCTGGCCAACGAGATAATCGAATACGATAAGCAACTGGATGAAAAGGAGCTGAAAATCAATGAAGATGCGATTTTGATGATTGCCCGGCAACAGCCCGTTGCAACAGATTTACGAAGGTTGATCATCGCTTTGCGCATTTCCTCTGATTTAGAAAGAATGGGCGATAACGCAAAAAACATAGCGAAAGCAGCCATTCATTTAGGCGAACACCATGGACTGACAATCCACCCCGCCTTAAATGATATGAAGCAAACGGCTTTAAAAATGGTGGACCTTTCCGTCAAAGCTTTTGAATATGAGGACATCACTCTGGCGAGAAAACTGGCGGAGCTGGATGATCTTGTCGATAACATGTATGGTGAAGTAGTAAGGGAAATGCTCGAAAAAACGGCGACGAACCCACAAAAAATACAACACATCATGCAGATGGCTTTTAGCGCAAGGTACATTGAACGTTTTGCCGACCACACCACCAATGTCGGTGAAAGCATCCTTTATTTGGTTAAAGGGGAAACATTGGACTTAAATAAATAGTCTATAAAACCAAATGTGGCCGACACAAGGGGATCAAGCAAAGAGGAGCAGGGACAAAAGCATAGTGCCAAAGTAGAAACCGGACGATTCCACAATTGGACCGGTTTTCTCGTAACCTGGCTTAGCGCACTATCAAACAAAAGGTTAAAAGAAGTTTCTCTGTCAAATGTGGTGGTGCGATTTTTCTTCCACCCTCTCTTTATCGAAAGGCTCAGAACAGCTATTTTACTCAGACCGCAATAAACCCGCTTTCCGCGGGCGAACGCCCGAGCCTCCTCGCAAAACCCGCTGCGGGGTCTCGGCGGCCCGTTTTTCCGCAGGAGTTTCGCTTATTTTCCACTGCTACGCTATTTCGCTCTATAGAGCCTTTTTAACTGCTTGCTGCCATAAGATTTTATGCTTTAATCGTTCAAAGTCTTTGATGCCAAAAAAATCTCGTTTTAAAACGAATACGTGTCTTCTTTATCTACCTTTCCTGTGACCTTGCACACTGCAGGAATACCCATCACGACAGGGGACACCACCACATTCAGTATAGAGCCTAAAAGAAAAGGGTATCCAAATCAAAAAACGAGCGAATTCTAAGTGCTATTCGAATTCGCTCGGTATCGCTTTGAGTGCCATGTCAGGCTACTTTACATGCGGATTTTCCTTATATACACACCGCCATCGTGCAAGCATGACGCTCAACGGGTGATTGTTTCAGCAATCTCTTGATAAGACATGTCTTCTTCTATATGAAACTCACCGGTCTGGATTGCGGTACTATAATTTTGATCGGTTAAATAATCAGTGAAACTCTGTCGGTCTTCCACTATACCTGCTTTATAGAGGGTATCGATGATTTCCTCCGTATTCATACCCGGTTTGATTTGTAAGTCTATACTGGCAGGTGTCTTTCCTTCTTGTTCCTCCGTTTTTTCTTCGTCTTCCTCGTCTGCTGGTCCGGCTTGTTCATCATCTTTTGATTGTTCTGTCTGTATTTCGTCCAGCGTTTTAACGACATATCCTTCTGCTTCCAGCTTGTTAACCATCTCGGAAGCCGGCATCTCTGCATTTGATTGTTTTGTTTCTGTCGGTTTTCCTTCGATATAATAGCTGACGCCAAGCACGAATACAGCACTCAAGAGGCCAAGGGCGAATGCCCTTATCGGTTGCTTCATCCTGATTCTCCTTATCTCTTTGAAGAAAATTGTTTTATAATGGAATGTATGTCATGCTCATTCAAGGAAGTTTCCCTGGCAATTTGTTCGACTGACTTTCCCTGGTGATTGAGTTCCAGGATTGTTTGGTACATGGGCGGCGTTGTGCCTTGTGAAGCAGGATTGGTGTTTTCCATAAAATCCATGTCGTCCGCAAGCAGTTCTTCTTCCAGAATTCTTAGCTTTTTCTTCATTTGATAGGATTCTTGCATGGAAGAAATGGAAAGCTGCTCTAATTGCTGTTCGATGTCTTTGAATCGGTCGTTCATAAAAAAGGATAAAATCAATAAAATGATGGATACTGCCAATAAGGCAGATAGTGCATAAACCATGGTAATTCCTCTTTTCTTAAATACTTTATATGAAAATCCTACTGAACTCACATATATATAATAGAAGTGCGACCAGTCCTTTTACCTGGATGAAGACACAGGAATCTGGAACTTACCGTTTTATACTATTTTAAAACTTGTTTCGTTTTCCTGTTAAATGGCGAAAAAATATCAAGCATAAAGTTCTTGCTTATGGTTACTGAAAGAAGTATTGGTTGTTTCCATTAACAGTTATATCATATTCTATCGATTATTTGAATGCTTTCTGTTAAGAGGTTGAAATTGTTATGTTTTTTTGGTAATATTATTAAGTCTGAAAAATGATATGTAAGATTGAAATGTTGATTACATTTGAAGAAGGTTTGGAGGGATAAAGAATGCGTGTAAACATTACACTTGCTTGCACCGAAACTGGTGACCGCAACTATATTACTACTAAAAATAAACGTAAGCATCCAGAACGTTTGGAGCTAAAAAAATATTCTCCACGTTTGCGTCGGCATACACTGCACCGCGAAACAAAATAAGCTTACAGTAAATCCGGTTCACCCGGAAGCTGTATGTGTTAAAACCCTCACCAACATAGTTTGGCGGGGGTTTTTATTTGTTGAATTCATGAATCTCCTCATTTAAATGACGCGAAAATTGGCTCAATACTGAATGTGGTGGTGTCCTCTGTCTTGATGGGTGTTCCTGCATTGTGCAAAGAAATACACTCATTCCCTCTGCGGCCTTAGTAAATTAGCTGTTTTTAGAATGCGCTTTCGAAAAAGAGAGGGTGGAAGAAAAATCACACCATCACATTTGAGAGAGAACCGGAAAGTTGCGGAAGCTTACCAAGCTTGCTTTTCATTTGATATGATGGAATCAAAGCATGGCAAAGCGAGCATTAAAGGATAGGGGGCTGGGTAATGAAAAAAAGCGAATGGAGGACGATGGCTAAACAATTGCTAAAAGACATGCCTGCTGAAAAAAGGGAATCGATAGAAACAAAGTTGGCGTCACACTTATTCGATTCGGTTTATTGGAAAAGGGCCAATACAATTGCTTTGACTGTCTCCCAACATCACGAATGGGATACCAGGATGATCATCGAAAGGGCGTGGAAGGAAAAGAAAAACGTTTGTGTCCCCAAGTGTTACCCGAAAGTTCCGGAAATAATATTTTATCATTTGAAGTCCTATGACCAATTAGAGTGTGTTTATATTGATTTACTGGAACCAAATCCTGATGCAGCCCAGTCTATCCCGAAGCAGCAAATTGACCTGGTCATCGTCCCGGGCTTATTGTTTGATCGGCAAGGCTATAGGATCGGCTATGGCGGGGGATATTACGATCGCTTTCTATCCGGTTTTTCAAATTCCACCCTTGCTTTGACAAGTAATGAACAGTTAATTGATGAGGTTCCAAGAGATACTTACGATATTGCGGTTGATCATCTCATAACGGAAACAGGATTGATATTTTAGAAAGCATAAAATTGATTCACCTGGTGCATGATAAGAGCATCCAGTGAGAAAGGGTGTAGAACATGAGGTCATTTCTGATTGCATGCTCGATCATTATCACCGCCGGTATGATTTTTCAAAAACGATTTAAAATACTTAACGCACTGCTTGCAGTCAATACACTGCGAAAGCTTGCTGTGACTGTTTCGATGAACATTCCGTATGTGCGGTCAAAAATCATGCCTGCTATTTTAGGGCGCTCAGCATCATAAGCTGAGTGTCTTTTTTATGAAGCAAATTAAGTGATTTGACTTCTACACTTATAGTATAAACTGCGACATAGTTTGAATGCGTCTTCCTTTTGTTGAGTTGGAGTTCTACGCTGCGAAAATACCCTGCGCTTTCCGCGGGCGGCTGGTGAGCTTCCTCGAGCTGACGCTCTGCGGAATCTCACCGAGGCCTTTCCTCCCGAGGGAGTCACCGGGTATTTTCTTCGCTAGGAACAGCTTTCTGTTTAGAAACGCCTCGAAATTTTTATTCATGGTACTCTATGCACCGTATCATCAAAAGACATTGCCAGGGAACAAGCAGAAAGTCCAAGAACAGGATAATAAATGGAACTTCAACTATCTATTTATGAAAAGAAGTACACATTTCCTGACAAAAGCTTTTAAGATGGCTTGTTGGGACTCAAAGTCTCTAGGTTTGCGATAACACCATGCTTCTTGGCGTAGGTAGCATGCGTAGACTCCAGCGGGAACAGCGCGAGCTGAAGATCCACTAGGTAAAGCGGTTTTCTTTACCTAGTTAGCTGAAGCCGTGCCCGCGGAAAGTGAAGTATGCTACCGAAGCGGTGGTTAGCACGCTTTTTGAATAGGACATTACAGTTACTGCGCATTTTCTATCTCCAGTGCATATACAATAATTTTTTCATTATTGGTCCTGTTTTAAAAAAGTGACAGAGAGGAGCTAGTGGACAAGGCGGTTCATCCTTTTCATCTGAGTGGCGAGACGATCACAGGTTGGTTTTTTGTCATTGAGACGGTCATACATGGTAAGATAAAAGGGAGAGGGAGTGGCATCATGTATGTACAAGATGAATATTATTTTTTGAATTTAGCTAATGACTTGGTCCATGACCATGACTATGAAATACTCCATATCGATCAGGACAGTCAGGAGATTTGGCTCGAGAAACAACAAAAAGATACATCGAATGTCATCCGGCTGTATCATAAAAGTTTTGATTGGGGAAACCATTTAAAAAATGACATGGCTCAAGTCATTTATAAGGTGCAAAATTTACGAAAACTGCTTGGTGGCCAAAAAGTGAAAATACACGATGTATATGTGGCAGCACAACCCCCTGTCGATGATTGGGAATCCTTGAAGAAACCGTTGCTTGTAAAGGATAAAAAGCAGACAGAAATGCATGTGTATTATTTGGACGAAAGGAACCGTATAAGTGAAAAGCATCGATTATATGACAATTTGGGACTTGATGATCGACCGTTCGTGCAGTCCGACAACGAAGGAACAATGGAGCGCCAGTCATATGAATTGAAAAGCCTTTTAAAAAAACGCCTGGTTGAACAACAACAGGCCGAGCAGTCAGTATTCCAGAAGGGGCGTCCTTTGTTTACATATATCTTACTTGCGATCAATGTCCTTTTATTTTTTTTATTGGAGAGGCATGGAAGCAGTTTAAATACACAGTCACTGATCGAGTTCGGCGCAAAGTACAACCCGGCAATCCTGCAAGGAGAATGGTGGAGGCTCATTTCTTCCATGTTCCTTCATATAGGTGTTGTCCACTTGCTCATGAATATGATTGCTTTGTTTTATCTCGGCACAGCGGTAGAAAGACTCTATGGATCAAGCCGGTTTATCATAATCTATTTTCTGGCCGGATTAACAGGCGGTCTTGCCAGCTTTGCCTTCAACACGCAAGTTTCGGCCGGTGCATCCGGAGCTATATTTGGTCTTTTCGGTTCTTTGCTTTATTTCGGTGTGCTTTACAAGCGGTTGTTTTTTCGGACGATGGGCTGGAACCTTTTGTTTATATTGGCTTTAAATATTGCTTTTGGTTTGATGATGCCGCAAATTGACAATGGTGCACATATCGGAGGGTTGCTTGGCGGTTTTTTGGCCTCTGCTTTCGTTTCCCTACCCGGTAAAAAGAAATGGTTGAATCAATTGGGGGGATTCCTGCTTTACCTTTTAATGGCAGGCGGTCTGCTATTTTATGGTATGCACTTTTCAGCTGCCAATCTTCTTCAGCTTGCCCAGCAATCCTTAGACCAAAAAGAATACCAACGCACCATAAACTATACGGAGAGAGGGCTTGAAGATGGGACTGAATATCAGGCCGAGCTTTTATTTTACCGATCACTGGCACATTTGAAATTAGATGAAACAGAAGCAGCAATCGATGATTTAGAGAAGAGTCTGGAAGCGAAACCGGATTTTGCCGAGGCGCATTACAATTTGGCTTTGTTGTACGCCAGCCATGATCAAATTGACAATGCGAAACAACATGCAGAAAAAGCTTTGAACCTGCAACCGGATAACGATGATTTTGGGAATCTGGTTCACCGTTTGTCATCGAATGAAGGATAGGCCTGCAGCAGTTGCTGTTTTTCTTCGTTTTCATCTTGAAAGAGCACCATTAAATGACTTCCATCATTCGCAAATAAAAGCAAAGGGATGAACGTATTGATCGGTTGCTTGTTATTTTGACTGCCTGCAATTCCAAGGATGTAATGTTTATAGAGTCCTTCCCAAAGCTGTCCGATGACCTGTTGACTTTCCGTGTCTGTCAATCCCGGAAGTGGCAGATCTTCGTATTTTGCCAAATCTGTAAGTGGAACAATGGTATAACTATCAACCGGAATATCAAAGTGATTGATCAGCTGGTTCCAATGAAAACTGAGTTGCTGGTTGGTGGCTGTATCAAGTGTATGCTTCCATTCTTCCTGATTTTTATTTAGAGGCTGGTCAAAAGATTCCAAGGCTGTATGCGGAGAATCAATAACATACAATTCATCAGAGGACATTGCCTGGATGCTTTTGATCTTATCATCCGGATAATGAATCTCTCCGTGATGAAAAGTGATGGCTTGGAAATGACTGCTGTCTTCCCCGTGGATAGAGGACTTTTGTTCAATGGTTTGTCCGTTCTCTTTCCATTTACTAAGGATTCCTTTCAATTTTCCGTCTATATACAATAAGGAAACATCCTGCCGCAAATAAATAGGGCGTTCTAATTCTGAGGCTTCCTGCCAACGTACGCCGTATTCATCTGTATCTATTTCGGACAAGATTTTCAGTTCTGTATGATAAGAAGAAAATGACACTTTATCGTCCAATGGAAAGTATTTTAGTACTGTTTTCTCTTTGTCGGTGAGAAAAAATAAGCTGGCAGCAAGTAAGGCGGCAAATAAAATGACCGGAATGAGCAAGTTTTTTTTCATGTAACTACTCCTTTAACAGCTTGTCATTTGTTGCTTAATTGAATATATGTGCCGTATAGGAGTTATATGAAACGAAGCTGGTTGTAAGTTTATATGCCGAAGGGGTCATAGTGTTGTATTTTTTTCCGTATGGTTCGAACCTAAACGGTACAAGCTAACAGTGTTAAAGAAATCACCATATAGGATGAGAACATGGACAACGAAACGAAAAAGGTACCAGTACATCGTGACCTGGAAAAAAATGTTGAATACATGCGAGAGCGCCTCGGAGTGGACAAAAGCTTCGATGTCATTCACATGGACTTGGAGTATGCAGGAAGGAAAATGGCTTTATTTATGGTTGATGGCTTTGTCAAGGATGATATCCTCCATTTATTGATGAAGCTTCTATCAAGACTTGAGCCAGATCAGTTGGACCCTGACCCACTTGAAAAACTGCTGAAAACGCATTTGCCTTATATCGAACTGGACAAGTCAGAGGATTTGGATAAAACCGTGGATACGGTACTGGCCGGGCCAACAGCATTGTTAGTGGATGGAATCCGTTATGCCATCATCATTGATGCACGTACTTACCCAGTCAGGAGTCCCGACGAACCGGACTTGGAAAGAGTGGTAAGGGGATCGCGTGACGGCTATGTAGAAACAATTGTCTTTAACACTGCTTTAACCAGAAGAAGAATTCGTGACCGTTCATTGCGTATGGAGTATTTAAGTATAGGGAGAAGATCCAAAACAGATATTTGTCTTTGCTACTTGGAAGACATTGCCGACAAACGCAGAGTGGAGACGTTAAAAAAACACCTGAAGAAAATCGATACAGACGGTCTTCCGATGGCAGAGAAGACCATTGAAGAATATCTTTGTGGAAGACATTGGAATCCCTATCCGACTATACGTTACACAGAACGTCCGGACACGGCCGCGGCCCACATTTATGAAGGGCACATATTGGTGATTATCGACGGGTCGCCCAGTGTTATGATCACACCTGCCACCTTCTGGCATCATTTACAGCATGCCGAAGAATACCGGCAAAAACCTCTGGTAGGGGCCTATCTGCGGATGGTTCGTTTTGTTGCAGTGATCGCTTCCATTTTTATTCTTCCTTTATATTATTTGCTCTCGACAAGGCCGGAATTGCTTCCGGAGGCACTTGCTTTTATCGGACCGAACGAAGACGGCGCCATTCCGATATTGATCCAGTTTTTGATAGCAGAAGCAGGAATAGACATGCTTCGGATGGCGGCGATCCATACACCTACTGCGTTAGCGACTGCACTTGGACTTGTCGCGGCCATATTGATTGGACAAGTTGCTGTCGAAGTGGGGCTGTTTTCTTATGAAGTCGTGCTATATCTTGCAGTAGCGGCGATTGGAACATTTGCTACACCTAGTTACGAGCTCAGTCTTGCTAATCGCATATTCCGGATTGTCCTTCTTATTGTAACAGCTATTTTTGGAGTGAAAGGCTATGTTGCAGGGATTACGATTTGGATTTTTTACTTGGTCCGGATAGACTCTTTCCGGATTGGCTATCTATGGCCGTTCTTTCCATTTTCTGCCCGGCCGTTGCGAGATATTGTGCTTCGCTCTCCGATTCCATTGAAAAACAGAAGACCTACATTTTTAAATCCACAGGATCCCGATCGATAACGAGGTGTGTAAGGTAAGCCTGCAGAAACAGAAGATGTTCCTGCAGGCTTTTCACTGTTTTCGCGAGCCCTGATCATTAAGTGTCATTCTGCATAAACTGACAATTAGTGGTTAATCATTCCCAATCGTTTAAAAGATTGGTATAATGTTTTTTGGTGATTTAATATGAAAACGATTTATGATATACAACAATATTTAAAAAGATTTGGCACTTTCATTTACTTGGGGGATAGAATCGCAGACCTCGATATGATGGAAGATGAAGTAAGGGAATTATACAAAGCGCAGTGTATGGAAACAAGGGATTTTCAAATGGCAATCCTTTTGTTGAAACAGGAGAAACAGAAGCTGAGGGAACAACAATGAGGGGGAATCGGAATGGCAGAAAAATACGCTGTCGGCGTCGATATCGGCGGGACTACTGTAAAACTGGCCATTATTAAAGAAAGCGGCGACATTGTGGAAAAGTGGGAGATTGAGACCAACCTTGAAAACAATGGTTCATCCATACCGGAGGATATATGGTCTTCCGTTGCCAAAACAATAAAGGCGATTGGCTTGCGCTCATCTGATTTGATTGGAATCGGAGCTGGTGCTCCTGGATTTGTCGACACAGATACCGGGGTTGTAGCTGTGGCTGTCAATATCGGGTGGAAAAACTTTGCATTGGCCGAAAATCTTGGCCAGTTATCAGGTTTGCCGGTGGTCGTCGATAATGACGCCAATATTGCTGCACTGGGAGAAAATTGGCTTGGGGCAGGAAACCAGGCAGAAAATTTGATAGCAGTCACAATCGGGACAGGCGTCGGCGGTGGGATAATCGCAAACGGACAGGTGATAAATGGAGTAAATGGAACAGCGGGGGAAATCGGCCATATTACAGTTGAAACAGACGGTGCCCCTTGCAATTGCGGTCGTAATGGATGTTTGGAAACTGTTGCTTCTGCAACCGGCATTGCCAGGCAGGCTGAGCAATATATTAAATCGAACCAGGAAACATCTCTGCTAACGGCATATAAAGAGAACGGAAGAGTTACCGCCAAGGATGTATTCGAGCAAGCAAAGAACGGAGACAAAATTTCTGAAGTGATCCTGGAACGGGTAACGGATGTTTTGGGCCTGGCAATTGCTAATGCGGCCACGGTGGTAAATCCATCCAAAATCGTGATTGGAGGAGGGGTATCCAAAGCGGGGGACCAGCTCCTCGTCCCGCTCCGGAAAGCTTTTGACAAATTTGCATTGCCCCGGATCAGCGGCGCTGCTGAATTTGTAACGGCTAAATTGGGCAATGATGCGGGGGTAATCGGCGCAGCCTATTTAGTCAAACAGGAAATGAGGGCATAAACGATTTAATCAATACAAAAAAATAAGCCTTAAGAGGGTTTATTTTTTTGCCAATGTCTATTAAAATATAGAAATATTAAAAAGACGTAATTTTTTTCTTAAAAAAATGAAACCTTCTTTTAGGAGGACACGTCTTATTATTAGTGTTTATTTATTATGGATGGTGGAATATAAGTTAATAATGTAAACCGGATGTAAATTGATCATGATATGCTATCAAACTATGAAAATAGAGTTTTGTTGTTAGGAGGAAGAAAGCATGTACAAGAAATTGTTTAATATACCGTTGTATATTATTGCAACAGTGCTGTTTGGTTTAAAAACGTACATTGTTTATCGATTTATTTTTGAGATATCGCTTGATAATTGGATGCAGGAATTCATTCTGTTTGTGAACCCTTTTGCTTCTGCATTTTTGGTATTCACGTTGAGTGTTTGGTTTAAAGAAAGAAGACAGATGAAATTCTTGCGCTATGCTGCGTTGATCGGGACACTGATCATTTATTTCAACTTGATCTTTTACCGGAATTTCACCGACTTTATCACCATCCCTGTTCTATTCCAGGGAAGCAATGCAGCTGACTTGGGTTCGAGTATTATGTCGCTTGTCCATATACCGGACTTGTTACTGTTTCTCGATGTTGCCATCATCTGGGTACTGAGCAGAAAGTATCCGTCCGTAATATCGGCAGGATACCATAAGCGAGGAAAAACGCTTGCTCTCAGTGTTTCTCTTTTATTCTTGCTTTTCAACTACACACTTGCCGAAATTGAACGTCCGCAGCTGCTGCAGCGTACATTCGACCGGGAATACCTGGTGAAAAACATCGGATTGTTCAACTATCACATCTATGATGCAGTATTACAATCCAAAACGAAGGCCCAGCGGGTTTTCGCAGATGGAAATGAAATGCCTGAAATAACAGAGTATGTTGATGAACATGTTCAAAACAAAGAGAAATCAGATATGTTCGGAGCAGCCAAAGGTAAAAATGTCATTTTTATCTCACTGGAGTCAGTGCAGAACTTCGTCATCAATAACAAAGTGAATGGTGAAGAAATCACACCGTTCCTAAATGATTTAATTGATGAAAGTTATTACTTTGAAAACTTCTACCACCAAACCGAGCAGGGTAAAACATCTGACTCCGAATTTTTGATTGAAAACTCCTTATATCCTTTGTCGAGGGGGGCAGTTTTCTTTACACACGGTCAGAATGAGTACCATGCATCGCCGGAAATCTTAGGGGAAAATGGATATTTCACATCTGTATTCCACGCAAATAATAAGAGTTTCTGGAATCGGGATGTCATGTATGACAGCCTTGGCTATGATAAGTTTTTCGATGTGGAATCTTACGAAGTGACAGAAGATAACTCGATTGGTTGGGGGTTAAAAGATAAACCATTCTTTGAACAATCGATGAAATACCTACAATCACAACAGCAGCCTTTTTACTCCAAATTCATTACGCTAACCAACCACTATCCGTTTGATTTGGAAGAGGAAGATGCTTCGATTGATAAGTATGATTCGAATTCGAAGACATTGAACCAATATTTTCCGACTGTACGTTATACGGATGAAGCTGTAGAGCAATTCTTCAAGGATTTGAAAGAATCCGGCCTATATGAAGATTCGGTTATCGTATTGATGGGTGACCACTATGGTATTAGTGAATTCCATAACAAAGCCATGGGTCAGTACCTTGGCAGAGAAGTAACACCGTATGAACACATTCAATTACAGCGTGTACCATTCTTTATTCACATTCCTGGAGAAGAGGGCGGCGTCATCTCGGAGGTTGCTGGTCAAATCGATGTGAAGCCGACAATTTTAAGCCTGTTGGGAATTGAAAGCGACGACGATATTACCTTCGGAACGGATTTGTTTGCCAAAGATCGTAAAGAGTTTATCGCCCTGCGTAATGGAGATTACATCAGTGATGACTACATCTATACAAAGGGACAGTGCTATGATCGTAAAACCGGAGAACTGCTTGAATCCGATCCAACTGGTTTGGAACAACAAAAAGATGATCAAAGCGAAGGCTTATGTGAGCCTGTTAAAGAAAAAGTAGACAAGGAACTATCTTATTCCGATAAGATAATTTACGGAGACTTGCTCCGATTCTATGATTTCAATGACGAAGAAGACGATCAAGATGAGCAAGTAGAAGAATAAGAAA
The DNA here is from genome assembly GCF_009602435.1 of Sediminibacillus terrae. GTDB lineage: Bacteria > Bacillota > Bacilli > Bacillales > Amphibacillaceae > Sediminibacillus > Sediminibacillus terrae. The sequence goes on along the minus strand of NZ_VZDQ01000002.1, from coordinate 62,300 downwards.
AAGAGTCCGGCACAAAAGCGTCGTGACTAAATTAAAACCCGAACGATTCCTAGATTCGTTCGGGTTTTCTTTTTTTTATGGCCATGATTTTGCCCCGCCACTTTTCAAATAAAGATAAAAGTAAGGACTCAATGCTGAATGTGTTGGCGTCTCCTGTCGTGATCCAGATTCGAACAGGGCAAAAAATACACTCAGCCCTCTCTCTTTGTTACCCTAAAGTTGATGACACCAAAGAAAAAGAGAGGGATATGAGTTGAAACGTCATATAAGCAGGCAGTCCATAAGGTACTGGGAGATCCATTAATCATTGCCGACCGATTTCAATTCATGCTGCAAATTTATTGGGTTTGGATGAAATTCGTCGAGAAGTTAAACAAGAGGTTAAAGAGGTTGAAGAAGCGAAGCAGAGGAAGCCTGGGGAAATTCGGGCGACCGAGACCCTTCAGCGGGCTTGGTGAGAGCAGCCTATAGCGTTCGTTCGCGGAAAACGAGCTTATGTCCTCTGCGACTTGATGACATTATCACTATTTTGATAGAAGGAGCCTTTCGATAAAGAGTTAGTGGCTTGAAAAACAACACCACCACATTTGACAGAAAACCGTTTAGATTTCAGTGATGTCTAGCTGGTATTGAAACAGGATGTGGCTGTTTTAGCCTACATTCCTTTAGACAGGCGGTTACGCTTTTCTTTAACTGCAAATCTTGGAAAAGGGCATAGGAAAGAGTATGAGTAGGACATGAAAAAATCCCTTGACCAAAAGGACAAGGGATTTCATACTGACTTATTCAAGCTGGGATTATACGTTTTGAAACAATTCTGCCCAAATAGTCATAATGGAAAACCAGCCGAACACTAAGGTGGATAATCCGGCAAATAGAACAGCAAACATATTTTTAGCTTTCAATTCACGTAATACAGCAACAGCACATAAAATAGCTACAATCAATAACAGGATTGCCAATACCACTATCGATAACCTCCTTGAATTCCCGAAAAGAAAGTTTCAGGAACAATCAATATTAATATGTAGTAGATATGATCTCCTCATACATTCTAAAACAAATTAAATGATTTGTCGAGATATACAAAGACGATTTATACTGTTTTTAGAAGGAGTGGTGACATGAAGATAGAGAAAATTCCCCTTGGACCGTTAGGCACTAATTGCTACCTTGTCATGAAAGGACAGGAAGCAATGATTATAGATCCGGGAGGAGACGCTGATAAACTGAATGCGTATTTAAAAGAGGCAGATTTAAAACCTATTGCTATATTGCTGACCCATGCCCACTTTGACCATATCGGTGCAGTGGAAGAATTGCGGGATATGTACCAGATTCCTGTGTATGTACATAAGGCAGAGTCAGACTGGCTGTCAAATCCTAATCTGAATGGCTCTGCATTATTCCGGATGGAACCGATATCTGCCGCGCCTGCTGACAGTTTTATAAGTAGCGGTGAAATGTCGGTTGGTTCCTTCGTATTCAACATACTGGAAACCCCTGGTCATTCACCAGGTGGGGTGGCTTTCGTTTTTTCTGAGGAAAAATGGGTAGTCTCAGGTGATTCCTTGTTTCAAAGAGGAATTGGGAGAACTGATTTACCCGGCGGGGATTTTGAAGTGTTAGTGGAAACGATTAAAAGTAAATTGTTCAGCTTGCCTGATGATTATACAGTTTATCCAGGACACGGTCCAGAAACCTCGATCGGTGACGAAAAACTGCATAACCAATTTGTCGGCTGAACATAAGGCAGGAATCAGGAAAAAAAGAAAAGCTCTGGCCTTTTTGAAAAGGTCCAGAGCTTCCTGTTTTTAGTGCCCAAATCCGGGAACGAGTATGAAGTTCGTATAATAGGTAAAACCAATAAAGAACAGGGTGCAATAGCCACCGAATAAGTACATGTACATGCGTTCTGAAAGCTTCAAATAGCTTACAGCAATAAAGAAAACTGTTTGAGCAAGGAATAACACAGCAAGGCTTTCCATATCACCTATATAAAACATGACTGTGAAAATACCTGTCCAAAAAGAAAGAACGCGATACATTCTATCCATACTTTTCCCCTCCTTTTCAAGGTTATGTATCATGGTTATTATAAACGAGTATGATAAGATTGTAAATCAATCTTATCATTTCTGGGAGAGAAGGGAAATCCACCAAAAAACAAACTGGGCTAGCTGGATTCGAACCAGCGAATCACGGGATCAAAACCCGCTGCCTTACCGCTTGGCTATAGCCCAATGATTGTACAGTGATAGGATGGATATTTGGAGAGTAAAATATACGTCTTTTCTCCAAAAAAATTTGAACACAATGCCACCATTCAGCCTGTTTTTCTATATGAATAAACGAAACCAGTAATTCCAGTTTTTTCTTATGCATTTTTCACTTTTGTCGGTGAGGTGTATGCTCCTTGATTTATGATATCCACTGCATCATAAACAGCTTCCCATTTCTAACTCGCGGAGACAATCAGCTTCCTCTTCTTGTACTTGCGTGAAGCTTGCCGATGAAAAAAATCCCCCTTAAACAATTTGGCTGTCGAACCTGGAAAGGAACAGAAAGAAATAGCTGCAGGATCGAAAAGGGTTTCGAGTGTCAGAAGTGTAGCAGGAACTACATTTTATTGTGGTTGATCAAATAAAATATTTGTTCTTAAACAGCAAAAAAATGAAACGGTTGTCCCTAAGTCTCCGACCATTTGCGGGACAACCCTCACTACAAAAAAGAAATAATGAATCGGACCGCCTCCATCTCGGTAGAGAAAGGAGAATACTCGAATGGGGGAGATGAAAGTGAAAATCATATGGACTATGGCAGGTCTGTTCTGAAGTTAACCAATTTGTTGACGATGGTGCCTTTGTTTGTTTCCAAGGTGAATCTCGCTTTAAGGATTCCATCTTCTATCTGTTCGCACCGAATAGTGGCAGTGCCATATGGATAGGTGTAAGTCCGGGAACGGGGACAGTCTTTATCCAAAACAGACTGTTCAGTACGTAGTTGTTCTTTTCCCATTTGCAGCAGTGTATCCAACTTGAGTTGTTCATAATACTGATATGTTTCTAACTGCTGATTGTGGACTAGGGCGACAGCACTGATCAATGCCGTGATGATGACAACTGAGACAAAGGCAATATACGGGAAGATAAAGCCATTGTGGTTAAATTTTTCGTGTTTAAGGATAACGAATCTTTTTTTCATATTGATCTCCTCCCGCCATCACTATCGTTATGCTTAAGCCGGATTGTAACTGCTTTAAAGAAAAATCGGATATATCCCGCAGCAGTATTTCATGTCCTTCACCAGACACTTGTCTTCTTAATACCCCTCCATATTGGCTTACCGAAATAACTGATCCCTCTTCAGATTCAAAAAATAGATTGTTTCCTTTTACTCGAACCCCCACAGATTGTTCTGACTGATCAGCGAGAAATTGAAAGGTTAGTCTTACGGCTTGTTCCTGATAGTGGTTTCCCATATCAATCGATTGATAAAATATGCCGACACAGGGCAGTACCATTAATAAGATGGCTAACCCGAATAGGAGCGAAACAAACGTGAATCCCTTATTGTTTTGCGGGAAAGGCGTAAAGACAAACTTCATGTTCCTTTTGTTTTGCATCCTTCCATTCCGCACATCCTTTCGTCAACTCGGTTTCCTTGGTGAATGTATACATAACCTCAACACCCATTTTGCTCTCCTGATGATTATGGTTTTCCGGATTTTCTTGATGTTCTCCATAAGCAATTTCAATTAAATCGTCATGAAGTTGCGACAGCACTTGACGTTTTATCAATAATTGCTGGTCTTCCAGCTTGATGTAAAGGAAGCTTGGCAGGAGGGAAACGGAGACCATGAGAAAAACAGAGAAAACTGCCAATGCCTCGATTGTGGTGAATCCTCTACAATTCCTCATAGTAGTGTCTCCCTTTACCGAGCGGAAAGACCACTTTGTATCGACTTCTACCTGTGTGAATGATCATGGTCCCCGGACGTTTAATTGTTCCTTTGGAATTAAAGGAAAGCGGCATTTTAAGGGTTCGTAATTCGATTCGCCAGTTTTCCGGTATTTTTCTAGTCAGGATAACTTCCCCTGTACCGCCTGTGCGTATCGTATATTCATGATGCTCTGCATCGATGTAAAGTGCACACTTTTCGGATGACAGCATTGCAGACTGCTGTAGGTAAATAAGATCGCTGTCGAACAACTGAAAGAAATCATTTATTTTTTGTTTTTCTAACATATGGACGGGGAGCGCGATACCCACGGCTGTTAGTGCAACCATACTGCCTAATACAATCATCACTTCGATGAAAGTAAAGCCTCCTGTTTTCATGGTGAGACTATCTCAACCTCCCCCGTCGGAGTAAGTTGGATTTTCTTCGATCCATTGGCACATGAATCTGTTTTTATATAATTTTCATCTAGCAGTTGAGAAATAGAGTCAGGTTCGTTGCCGTGATCCAATACGTAAGCCTGTATTTGGCTGGAAGTCATTTCTGCTAATGCGGTGCAGCCTTTTGACTGGACCTCTTCATTTTTGTCGGCGAGATTAGGCAAAATCAGTATCAAAAGAATGGAAATAATCGTCAAAACGATCAACATTTCAATTAAGGTAAAACCTTTCTCGTTTTTCATCACAATCTCCTTTGTCAGATTGAATTGATCAATTGGAACATTGGCATCATAATCGATAAATAGACAAAGATTATCAACCCTGCAAGAAGACAAAATGTAATTGGCTGGATCCAGGAAAGCAGCTTTTTCCATTTTTCCTCTAGACTTTCAGTTAAAAATTCGGCGTAAATCAGTAAATCGTGCTCCAATTCTTTGACATTGTTATTTTTAAGGAAAATGCTGGTTAGCTCCTTTTCAAAAAGGGGGAGACTTGGAAGAATCGTGGTGATATTGATTCCTCGATTAAGGTTCTCTGTTATGATCATCGCATAATGGGCAAGGATTGGATGGTGATTCTGCTCTTGCATAACGATCAGGGCATCTTTCATAGGCACAGTACTTTTCAAAAGGGCGCCTAAATGTATGGCAAACAAAAAAGTGGTTTTCATCCGTTGAAAGCCGAACACTACAGGGATCCTTTGAAGTATCTTTAGGTGCCGATCAATTGGTATCCGGCTCCTTAATGATAGCCAGACAGGGCCAAATAGGATGACGGCGGCAGCCATGAATGCAGAGAGCGTGAACAAAAAGTCGACGAAGAAAATAGAATAGGTGGTGACTGCCGGTGTATCCCCTGAAACAGAGAGGACCATTTGGGTAAAAGCGGGATAAACAGCAGTCTTGATGAAGTATAATAACACGGTGAAAAAAACAATCAGAATAAAAGGGTAGCGTGAAGTTTTTTGGAATTGGGCGTATTGGGAAAGCTGTTTCTCCATTGCCTGTGAACAATGGAAGAGCATGGATTCTAAATCGCCGTTTTTTCTGGCAAAATATAAATAGGAGATGATATTTTGATGGAAATGTGCTTTCTCGAAAGCCTTGTCGATTCTTTCCCCATCTGCCAAAGAACTAGAAATGGAACGGGAGGCTTTCTTTAACTTTGGGTCCCATTCAAGCATAAGAAGGGACTCCATCAAAGAATATCCACCTTCTATCAGTCTGGTGAGACGTTGCAGCAAGACAAGCTGGTCTTTGGTGGATAGTTTCATCCCGTGCTTAAAAACCAGTGTTGAAAATTGTCTGATCAGCATAGCCATATGCGTATGCTTTCCTCCTTAATCGGGCAAATGTAGGGAAAGCCGAGGAACGATAGGGATTGTTGCCGTTTATCGCCTTGACGAGGAGAGCATTTTCCAGCAACTCCAGCACGGCAGTGCGTTTAATATCGGAACCGGGCAGTCGTGTCGGCAATAATTGAAGAGCACCGACACCTAGCAATACTTGGTGAAGATCAGTCTCGCTGATTTCCATATCAATCAGGCGTTTGATCGTGCCATAGGCATTTTTGGCATGAAGCGTGGATAAGACGAGATGCCCTGTAAGAGCAGCCTGGACGGCAATCTGTGCCGTCCCCTTATCACGGATTTCGCCTATCATGACAATGTCTGGATCATGTCGGAGCGCCGCTTTTAACCCTGTTTGAAAAGTTAAGCCGGCTTTTTCATTCACCTGAACTTGAATAGCTTTGCATAATTCCTTTTCAATCGGATCTTCGAGTGTGATCACCTGGGGGGATAACTTATCGAGCAAGGATTGTAGCAAGGCATAAAGCGTAGTGGTCTTCCCGCTACCCGTGGGCCCTGTAAGCAGTATGATTCCGGATCTGGCTGAAACCAACCTGTAAAGCTTTGTTAACTGCCAAGGGAACAACAACAGCCGTTCGAGAGGAGGGGTGTCAGTTTGGGGAAGGATGCGGACGGCCAAACTTTCCGAATGTTTTACGGGGAGTGTGGACAATCGAAGGGAATAGGTCGATCCGTTTTCCGTTTTAAAAGGGATGGTACCGTTTTGCGGCTTACGTACTTCTCCTATATCCATACCTGAGGTAAACTTATAGTAACCGAGTATTTTTTTATAGTGTCTTACAGGTATCCTGCTGAAGAGGCTTCGTTCACCCCTGATTCGGAATGAAATTTCTGTTTCATCGGCAGATGGTAGGAAGTGGATGTCGGAGGCATGGGCTGAAATGGCTGCAGCAAGCAGTTTTTCGGAGAAGGTGACAGCGATTGTCACTTCTTTAATCACCTCACTTTCATTGGGGGATAAAGATTGATTCGACGAATCTTGTTTAATTCCTGCAATCAAATAAAAATATTCTACATAAAAATTAAAAGGGAGAGAATTATGAAAGCAATTTATCTTATTGGCTTTATGGGAAGCGGTAAATCAAGTGTATTACGATTACTGGCTGAGAAAATGGCTGTACCGGGACTGGATACAGATCAACAGATTGAGCAAACGACCCAGCGGACGATTCCCGAAATTTTTCAGAGCCAGGGGGAAATGGCCTTCCGCGAAAAGGAAACCGATACTTTGATGAAAATGCCTAAGACAGATGCAGTGGTAGCAACGGGAGGTGGTATTGTAGAGTCCGACGTAAACAGGAAGTGGATGAAAGAAAATGTTATCGTCGTTTACCTGCACACTACGTTAGATGAAATAGAGCGAAGATTAGGAAACGATCGGTCCCGTCCGCTCTGGAAAAAGCATGGTAAAGCCGCACTATATGAGAATAGATTGGGAAAATACCGCCAGACGGCAGACATATTGATCGAAACGGATGGAAAGAGTCCAGAACAGGTGGCAGAAGAAATACATCAGCTTATAAGAAAAGGAAAAACGGACATGCTAGACCTATAAGAAATTATCGAGGTGAATGAAGTGTCCGGAAACGATTACGTTAAGTTCATGACACAGGAAATCGTGAAATACATGGATACACCACACGACCAGAGGAAAAAGCAAAAACGCCTTAGCAAAAGAGAGCACAACGAAGTTTCTGATCATTGGCTGGGTTTACTTCCGTTTGCTTTTCGTCTACTCATGAAAAAGAAAAAGTAACAGACTGTTTATGGACTGTCTGTTACTTTTTTTAATTGGCATCAGCATTACTGAAGACGGGCGTGTGAAAAACATAGTGCTACCTGCGATTAGCGGCTAAGTATTAGTTTTGTTCTTGTCGCCGAGCAGGTCCCCCTCTTCTGGATAAGATATAGTCCCGTTCCAAGTAGAAAGGCAACGTCAGGACATTGTACGGCTAGTTTTCCTTTCGCGTCATCAGTAAAAAACACATTCGGTGACAGATGTTTATCTTAAAGTTGTAAGACCTTTTGTTTAACTGCCTGAACTGACGACGTTCGAACTACCTTGGGTAAGATAAAAAAGGCCGCCATTGATTATGTCGATGGAAATCCGAGGACGGAACCTGCTTTCGATTTCATTCAGTGCCTGCTGTAACTGATTCTGTTTTTCTTCTTCTGCCTGCTCTTCCTTATAGAAATGCTCGAGTAGTTTTCCTTCGGCATAAAGGTGATCCCATGATTCTTTCGCCCAGGTGTAATCCTTCGTTCGAAGGTAATCCTGTACATAACGAATCAATCGTTGATAGGCACTTTTGTTGTGTATCAACGGAGATATGGTATAACAGTAATCAGGTATTGCCGGCTGCAGGTTTAATAGGGATAGTTTCTCCATCATCGGGCTGACCAACGTTCCGTTGATCAATTGCAGACCATAAGACAGCAATTCATCCTTTTTGTGCTTCCCTTGATAACTTACTTTGATATTCAACACTAGCCACGGAATTAGCGGCTGTCGCTGTATAGAAACAATTTGTTCATATTGTCTGGTTATTTTTCCTTGCCTTGTCAACGTACGGAAAATTTGATGCAATCTTGGACTGCCGAAATGTACCCATTCACCCTGTTCGTTTTGTCTGTCTGGATTTGTTATAAAAGTGATTTTCATCGGCTGCCCTTTTTGGCCGATTTGCTTGATGTAATGCCAATAAAACGGCCGATTCATAATCAGTTCATCCATTTCATCAGTCAATTGAATGGTCACTTTTCCATTGTCGTTTTCCAACAACTCGCATTGATTGGCAAGAAAGTAGTCGGTAAGAAATTCATGAAGATTCTCGATTGCCATTCCAATCCTCCTGTTCTTGTAATTGGTCTTGTCGCAAGGAAATGACGGAAGATAGATTATCCAGTTTGATTTTGGCCTCTCCTTCTGTTTCAGATTCCCTGAAGATGGTCTGGATTTCCTGTTCGACATCTTTTATGTCCAATTCGGCAAGAATGTCATCAAGATTGCCTACCACACGTTCAAACAAATGGATTTTTTCATACAATAAGTTCAGCACATGTTCTTCCATTGTGTTGCGAATTGCAAAGTTGTATATGTGGACATCCTGTTGTTGGCCGAATCGGTGTATTCTTCCGATTCGCTGTTCTAATCGCATGGGATTCCAAGGTAAATCATAATTTATCATGTTATTGCAAAATTGAAGATTGATTCCTTCACCGCCGGCTTCAGTGGCAATCAAAACCTGTGCATGGTTTTGAAAAAGCTGCTTCATCCAATCCTTTTTGCCGCGTTTAAAGCCGCCCCGATAGGGAACAGAAGTGATACCATGCTGTTGCAGGTACCATTGCAAGTACAATTGGCTTGCTCTGTATTCCGTGAAGATGATGTACTTTTCCTCCGTGTCTCCGATGAGTTCAACCACCTTAGCGGCTTTCGCATGATGCGGCAGCTCTTCTATCACTTTCAGAAATTCTTGATAGGCCTCCCTGTTGGAAATTGCTTTTTCCTGCTGCAGCATTTTTTTCATGGACAAATAACAAGCTTCCCGGGAAGAACACAGTTCTCTTGTTAATGTAATAGAAGAAAAAGTGTCTGCTTCCCTGGTAATCGATGTTAACTGATTGTAAGCTTTTTGCTCAGCTTCGCTGAAAGTTATCCATATCGTCTTCACTTTCCTATCCGTCCAGTCCACCTTTGTATCTTGCCTGCGGTTTCGTACCATCACTTTTTGAATCAGCTGTTTAAGATGATCATCGTTGAATAAATTGTTACGATCTTTTCCGTAAGTGGCGGTAAAGTCTTCATAATTTCCGAGATGTCCAGGTTTCAAAATCGAGACAAGATTGAAAATGTCACTGAGTTTGTTTTGTACAGGCGTTGCAGTAAGAAGCAGGCAGTATTTCTTTTTCAAAGCACGAACGAACTCATAGTTCTTGGTTTTGTGGTTTTTGAGTTTGTGAGCTTCGTCTATTAAGATGAAATCGTATTCCTGTTCCAGTATTATATCGCGGTGGGGTTGTCGTTTTGCTGTATCAATCGAGCTGACAATGATGCTGTTTTGGTCCCATACCGGCCGTTTGCCTTGGGAGACGGCCGGTATGTAGAATTTTTGGCTCAGTTCGAGTACCCATTGGTTTACAAGGGAAGCGGGAACAAGAATCAGCGCTTTTTTAACCAATCCCCTGATCATGTATTCTTTTAAGATCAATCCGGCTTCTATCGTTTTTCCCAAACCGACCTCATCCGCCAGCAATCCCCTTCCGTTCATTTCCTCGATAATCTGTCTGGCGCAGTCGAGCTGGTGCGGTAAAAATTCCATATGCGGCAAATGTTTAGGAGCAGTCAACCCGGTGAATTCAGGCGTCAGTGTCGTTTGGGCTGCATGATAGGACATTTGAAAAAGTTTCCACGAAGAGAACGGTCCGTCCTGTTGGATAGCAGATTCCAATTCTTCTATAAAAGCATTGTCATTGTTAAGCTGAATGTTCATCCAGTTTCCCCCTTAAAAAATATTAAAAATTCTTTCCATACCGGCTAATTGCTATGGTATAATGATGCTGAATTTAAAAAAGTGTAAACATTATGACAGAATCACCCTGGTTGCGACATCATCCTTATTATGTCCGAACACGGTTAATTTAATATAGCGAATGAATATAAGAGGAGAGACTATCTGTGATGATAGCGCCGAAGGAGCAAACATAATGTGAATCTCTCAGGCAAAAAGACTCTTATAGGACGCAGCTCTGGAGAGTGTTTACGCATGTAAACCACCTAAGAAGCAAGCCAATCGGATTGGCGAAACTTTCTGGTGAAAGGACAGAGATTTTCCTGATTGGGAGAATCTCTGTCCTTTTATGTTTGATTTCTGCAATGGTGAATGGCTGCAGACAATTGTATTCCGTTTTAATCCTGAATGATTACTTAAGAAGGAGTTGAGAGAATGACAGAATTAAACAGAACCCCTTTATTTGCTGAATATGAGAAAAGTGGAGCCAAAACCGTAAATTTCGGTGGTTGGGAAATGCCGGTCCAATTTTCCGGGATCAAGAAGGAACACGAGGCTACAAGAATGGCGGCTGGCCTCTTCGATGTTTCTCACATGGGTGAGATTCTTATAGAAGGCCAGAATGCAGAACGTTGTTTGCAAAAGCTTTTAACGAATGATGTAGCGAAGCTTACCCCAAAACGGGCTCAGTACACCATGATGTGTTATCCAGATGGGGGTACGGTTGATGATTTGATTGTTTATCAACTCGCCGAGAAACGTTATCTGCTTGTGGTGAATGCGGCCAACAGGGAAAAAGATTATCAGTGGATTCAGGAAAATAAAATCGAGGGGGTTTCTATAAAGGATATATCAGATCAGTATGTTCAATTGGCTATCCAGGGACCAAAAGCTGAATCCATCCTACAAAAAATGACGGAAATCGATCTCTCCGCGATCCGCTTTTTCCGTTTTGAATCGGATGTCCCGTTTAACGATGTAGAAGGAACAGCTATCGTCGCACGTACCGGATATACAGGGGAAGACGGATTTGAAATATACATAGAACCCGGCGCTGGCATACAACTTTGGAGAAAACTGCTGGAAGAAGGTTCGCCAGATGGCCTCCAGCCGGTCGGACTCGGGGCACGGGATACGCTCCGTTTTGAAGCGAACCTTGCACTCTATGGTCAGGAACTTTCTTCGGAAATAACCCCGATAGAAGCCGGTCTCGGTTTTGCGGTCAAGACCGAGAAAGAGGCTGATTTCATCGGTAAAGATGTACTGAAAAAGCAAAAAGAGGACGGACCGCCCCGAAAATTAGTAGGCCTGGAGATGATCGACAAAGGAATTCCCCGTACCGGCTATGCTGTATTTGCAGGGGAAGAGGAAATCGGCTTTATCACTACTGGTACCCAGTCACCGACTTTAAAGAAAAATATCGGCCTTGCTTTAATCAGGGCGAGTCATGCAACGCAGGGAGAAGAGGTTTATGTGCAGGTGCGTAAACGGCTGTTGAAGGCCAAAGTAGTTCCTACGCCATTTTATAAAAAATCTTAAACACATCGCTAAGGGGGAGATAAAATGGAGTTTCGCTATTTACCGATGACTGATGAAGATAAGCAGGAAATGCTGCGTACGATCGGTGTCGAATCAACGGATACATTGTTTTCCGATATACCTGAACAAGTGCGTTTTCAAGGGGAACTGGATATAAAGGAACCTACCAATGAACCAGCACTCCTGAAGGAGCTGGCTGATTTATCAAGACGAAATGTCAACTTAAAGTCACATGCTTCCTTTCTAGGTGCAGGGGTTTATGATCACTACATCCCGTCTATCGTCGATCACGTCATCTCACGATCGGAGTTTTATACAGCATATACCCCTTACCAACCGGAAATCTCACAAGGAGAATTGCAAGCCATTTTTGAATTTCAGACGATGATTTGTGAATTGACAGGAATGGAAGTGGCGAACTCATCCATGTATGATGGACCGACCGCTTTGGCTGAAGCAGGAACTCTCAGTGCATCGCAGACGAAGCGGAAAAAAATCCTTGTGGCAAATACAGTACATCCAGAGTCCAGGCAAGTGTTAGCTTCTTATGCAAAAGGGCAAGGACTCGATATAGTAGAAATAGGACATAAGGATGGAACGGTGGATTTAGAAGCTTTGGAGGCAGAAATTGACGAAAACACGGCGGGAGTCATTGTTCAGTATCCAAATTTCTTCGGACAAATCGAGCCGCTTGCCGAACTGCAGAGGTTGTTAGAAGACGAGAAAGCGATGTTCATTGTTTCCAGCAACCCATTGGCATTGGGATATTTGACCCCGCCTGCGGCATTTGGGGCAGATATCGTAGTAGGAGATACGCAAGTTTTCGGAATTCCGGCTCAATTCGGCGGTCCGCATTGTGGTTACTTCGCGACAACAAAGAAACTGATGCGGAAAGTACCGGGGAGGCTGGTCGGTCAAACTACCGATGAAGACGGCCGACGGGGGTTTGTACTCACTCTGCAAGCAAGAGAACAGCATATCCGCAGAGACAAGGCGACTTCCAACATATGCTCGAATCAGGCTTTGAATGCACTTGCTTCATCTGTAGCAATGAGTTCTTTGGGAAAGCAGGGCATCAAGAAGATGGCGTGGCTTAATATGCAAAAGGCCAGGTACTTACATCAACAGCTTAAAGAACAAGGGATAGAGAGCGTTCTTACCGGACCGTTCTTCAATGAACTGGTTGTCGATATACACATGCCTGTATCGAAGATGAATGAACGCCTGCTTAACAAAGGCTTTATAGGTGGGTATGATTTGGCGAAGACGTATCCTGAATTTCCTACTCATATGCTGATAGCAGTTACAGAGAATCGAAGTAAAGCGGAAATGGATGCCTTCGCAAAAGAAATGGGGGATATTCATGGATAAACAAGACTTTCCTTTGATTTTTGAACACAGCAAGGCGGGAAGAACAAGCTACAGCCTGCCAGAACTGGAAATCGAGGAGTTCGACTTGAAAGAGGAATTCGATCCGGTTTACATTCGCGAGGAAGCACCAGATCTTCCAGAAGTAAGCGAACTGCAGATTATCCGTCATTATACAGCTTTATCGAAAAGGAATCATGGAGTGGATTCAGGATTTTATCCATTAGGTTCCTGCACGATGAAGTATAATCCGAAAATGAACGAGGATGTAGCCCGCATGGAAGGGTTCAGCCATATACATCCGTATCAGGATCCCAAGTCGGTACAGGGTGCTTTGAAAGTGATGTACGATTTACAATCGTCACTCGCAGCCATCACCGGTATGCACGAGGTGACATTGCAGCCAGCTGCTGGCGCGCAGGGAGAATGGACGGGGTTGATGATGATCCGTGCTTATCATGAAGCAAATGGCGAACTGAACCGTACCAAAGTTATTGTACCCGATTCCGCCCACGGCACCAATCCTGCATCTGCCACGGTCGCCGGTTTTGAAGCGGTAACCGTGAAGTCCAACGAACATGGAACGGTGGATTTGGAAGATTTAAAACGTGTAGTCGGTGAGGATACGGCTGCGTTGATGCTGACCAACCCGAATACGCTTGGTTTATTTGAAGAAAACATTGTGGAAATGGCGGAAATCGTACACCAGGCTGGCGGGAAGCTTTATTATGACGGCGCCAACCTTAATGCAGTTATGGGGTATGCCCGCCCTGGAGACATGGGATTCGATGTCGTCCATTTAAATCTTCATAAAACTTTCACTGGACCCCATGGAGGTGGGGGACCAGGTTCAGGGCCGGTAGGAGTGAGTGAGGAATTGGCACGGTTTCTACCTAAGCCGATTCTGTCAGAAGCGAATGGGGAATACTATTTTGAAGAGGACAGACCAGATTCTATCGGCAGGGTAAAGCCTTTTTATGGTAATTTCGGCATTAATTTGCGGGCTTATACGTATATCCGGACAATGGGAGCGGAAGGATTGAAAAAGGTAAGCGAGTATGCCGTTTTAAATGCAAATTACATGATGAGGCGCCTGCAGGAAGAGTATGAACTTCCTTATACCCAACATTGCAAGCATGAGTTTGTGCTGTCGGGAAAACGGCAGAAGAAACTGGGAGTACGGACGCTTGATATTGCCAAACGGTTGTTGGATTTCGGTTACCATCCCCCGACCATTTACTTTCCGCTGAATGTGGAAGAAGCGTTGATGGTAGAACCAACTGAAACGGAGTCCAAAGAAACACTGGATGGATTCATTGATACCATGATCCAAATCTCCAATGAAGCGAAGAATGACCCTGAACTTGTCCAAGAGGCACCCTATCATACGGTTGTGAAGCGAATGGATGAGACGACGGCGGCCAGAAAACCCGTTCTCCGTTACAATAGACCACAATAAAAAGAAAGCGGCTATCCGAAATAAGGATAGCCGCTTTCTTTTCATTGTCTAGCTCCAGTGCCAACCCCCTGAGGTCTTAAGGCAATCCTCTGTGTGGCAAAGAAGCGCCACTCCGAGTTTCGCCTTAAGCTTGTCGGAGGCCCAAACGATGTGGGTCATGCAGGCGCTGCCACAGGACGTGGCGGTTTTAGCCTGTACTCTCTTTAAACAGCCGCTTGCGCTTTTGTCCTTATATCTTCGATCTCGAAGTGTCTTTCCTTTTAGTACTGGGTAGATTTTGATTTTTTGATTTTGCCGTTCCATTTTTTGAAACCGCCCTGAAGCTGATACAATTCGTTGTACCCCTTCTTGTTTAAAAGAATGGCAGCTCTTGCGGTCCTTGTACCATTTTGACAATACATATAGATTGGCTGGTCTTTCCTTAATTCGATCAAACGGTTCCGCAGCTGTGAAAGCGGGATATTCCTTGCCCCCAGGATGTGTCCCCCGTCGAATTCTTTCGGTTCTCTCACATCGATTAATTGGGCTTTCCGGTAGCCCTGACGGAATTCTTCTTCCGACAAGGTTTTCAGTATTTTTCTTTGTTTAAAATATCTATATATACCGAACCCTACGATCACAATTAGTAAAATTAGCAGAAATTCAATCCCCATCATCTGTTCCCCCATTTCTCTGTAGCGTCAACCTATATTATAGGCATGTTCTTCATATTTTTCAAAGGATAATTGCGTAACGCCATGTACGGCTGAACAGGGTAACGTTGAAAGTTGTCACAATAAAAATTTTTTCTTGTTTCCCTTCCTTTGTAAGCTTTCTATTTGGCGGTATTACGGGCTTCTGTTTCTTTCAACAAAATAAGCTAAAAAACGCAACTAATAAAAAAGGCGGTTTTTCAAAAAAATTGACCATTTTTCTTTTTTTATCTTTTATTTCCGTTTATAATTGCGGTTTCTCATCTTTGACAAACTTCGTTTGTTTCGTTCCATTTAACAATATATAGTATGTGTCAAAAAAACCGAACACAATATATTGTTTTATTTCTCGGTTATGTGGTAAATTGAATATTATACTTAAATGTTTTAAAGGGAAGAAGGAGTGATGCCATATATGAAAACCATCACAGAAGTAAACATGCAGATTAATGTCGAGCAATTAAACGAGGATATCGCTTTATTTGAGCAGGTACATCCAATAACCCCGGATATGAAAATCACCCATGAAGGTGTATCGCGTTTAGTAATGCTGGATAGGTACGCTTTCAAGGATACGGAGAAGGCAACGTTGAAGTCAGGCGATTTTGTCGTTTTGACCGTAAAGGCGGACCCTAAGTTTCCGGCGAGGGGATATGGGTTTGTCAAATCTATCGATTGGCAGTCAAAACGTGCCGAAATCCAGGTGGATAAGGACTTTGTGTCTGTGCTGGACGATCAGGAAGAAGCAAACACAGGCGTTGTCAGTAGATCATTGGATGTGATTGATAAACCACTCGAAATCTATTATGAACAAATTGCGAAGCGGAATGCTACAGGTCTGTCGAAGGTGGAAACAACAGAAGAAAAGCAACAGGAAGCCTTTGACCGCTTTTATCATGAATTATCCAATATGCATTTCATCCCTGCCGGACGCGTTTTATATGGAGCTGGGGCAGAAACAGATGTGACTTACTTCAATTGTTATGTCATGCCATTTATACAAGACTCTCGTGAAGGGATTTCTGATCACCGTAAGCAAGTAATGGAAATTATGAGCAGGGGTGGAGGTGTAGGCACCAACGGTTCTACATTGCGTCCACGTAACACTCTTGCACGTGGTGTCAATGGTAAATCTTCCGGTTCAGTTTCCTGGCTGGATGATATTGCGAAGTTGACCCATTTGGTGGAGCAAGGCGGTTCCCGCAGGGGAGCACAAATGATCATGCTGGCAGATTGGCATCCGGATATCATCGAGTTTATCATTTCAAAAATGCAAAATCCGAGAATTCTCCGATTTTTGATAGAAAACACAGAGGATGAGCAAATTAGAAAGCTGGCACAGGAAAAGCTGAAATTCACTCCGCTGTCACCAATTGAAATCGATCTGTATCAAGGCATTGTAAACTATAAAAACATGCCGGGATTGGGAGGCTTTACGGAAGCTGCTATCAAAGAAGCAGAAGAAAAGCTGAACACTGGAGGTACATACAGTGTTCATAATCCGGAATTCCTGACGGGGGCAAATATATCCGTATGCTTGACAAAAGAGTTTATGGAAGCAGTCGAAAAGGATATGGATTATGAACTGAGATTTCCGAATGTGGAAAGTTATTCACCGGAAGAGATGCGGGCCTATAACGAGAATTGGCATGAAACCGGCGATGTACGTCGATGGGAAGAACAAGGGTACGGTGTCCGGGTTTATCGCCGGATGAAAGCGAAGGAATTGTGGAACTTGATTAATATCTGTGCCACATATTCTGCAGAACCTGGCATTTTCTTTATCGATAACGCAAATGATATGACAAATGCAAAGGCTTATGGACAGCAGGTAGTTGCCACCAACCCTTGTGGAGAACAGCCGCTTGCACCGTATTCTGTATGTAACCTGGCTGCGGTAAATCTTGCATCCGTGGCCGATAAAGAAAATAAGAAGGTAGACTTTGAAAAACTTAAGAGCATTGTCAGAACTGGCGTAAGAATGCAGGATAATGTGATTGATGCCACACCATACTTCTTGGAAGAAAACAAAAAGCAGGCATTAGGTGAACGGCGTGTCGGTCTGGGAGTAATGGGACTGCACGATCTTTTGATTTATGCTGAAACGGAATACGGTTCGGCTGAGGGTAATCAACTTGTCGATGAAATTTTTGAAACGATCGCGACCACAGCTTATCGTACATCAATTGAATTGGCGAAGGAGAAAGGAAGCTTCCCGTTCTTGATCGGAGATACAGAACAAGAGACCAGGGAGCTGCGTGAAAGGTTTACCAAAACCGGTTATGTGAAGAAACTGCCGGAGGATATCCGTCAAGGCATCTTAGAGCACGGCATCCGTAACTCGCACCTTCTCACGGTGGCACCTACAGGAAGTACCGGGACCATGGTCGGTGTTTCTACCGGTCTGGAGCCATACTTCTCATTCTCCTACTTCCGCAGCGGCCGTTTAGGAAAGTTTATTGAAGTGAAAGCTGATATTGTCCAGGAGTATTTGGACAAGCATCCAGGAGAAGATGCCGACAACCTGCCGAATTGGTTTGTTACCGCTATGGAATTGGCACCGGAAGCGCACGCAGATACTCAATGCGTGATTCAGAAATGGGTTGACAGTTCTATTTCCAAAACTGTCAATGCACCGAAAGGTTACTCGGTTGAACAAGTGGAAAGTGTTTACCGTCGCCTTTATAACGGGGGAGCCAAAGGTGGAACTGTCTATGTTGATGGCAGCCGAGACACCCAGGTGCTTTCCTTGAAAGCGGAAGATAACAGCTTTGATGAGGAAGCAGCACACCAGAATGAAGCAGCTGACAACAAACCTCATGTCGTTTTGATGGATACCATTCATGAATTGGAAAAAACGAATGTGACGATTGGTTCAGAAGTCGGTGATACATGTCCTGTTTGCCGTAAAGGTACGGTGGAAGATATAGGTGGCTGTAACACGTGTACAAATTGCAACGCACAGCTGAAATGTGGTTTATAAACAAGCAAGGGGCGGCATCTGCCGCCCCTTCTCTTGTTGACGATGACCGTCATACTAGAAAATCAATACCCTGCGGTTATCAGCTTGTCTGCATGTACAAACTATTGTATGCTTTTACATAGAGGGAATAATTGGATTGAAGAAGCGAATGGAGGATTATAATGCCAACACCAAGCATGGAAGACTATATTGAGCAAATTTATCTGTTGATTGAATCGAAAGGATATGCACGCGTGTCTGATATAGCAGAAGCATTGCATGTTCATCCATCCTCCGTCACGAAAATGGTTCAAAAACTGGATAAAGATGAATATTTGAATTATGAAAAATACCGAGGACTGATACTTACTGCAAAAGGAAAAAAAGTTGGTAAGCGTTTAGTATATCGACATGAGTTATTGGAGCAATTTTTAGAATTGATCGGCGTAAACAAAGAAAATATTTATGAAGACGTAGAGGGAATCGAGCATCACTTAAGCTGGAATTCGATCGATCGTATCGGTGACCTGGTGCAATATTTTGAAGAAGATGATGCGAGAGTGAAGGAATTGGAAGCCATTCATCAAAAAGCGGAAAATCAATAAAGAACGCTAAAAAAGAAGTATTACATCTTTGATATAATACTTCTTTTTAATATAAGCTTTTACGGATTTGGAACGACTTAGCTTCTTATATCATAATAAATAGAAACTACTCCCTAACTGTATAGGGAACTTCCTTGCCTATTCAAAAAGAGTGTGACCCCCCGCTTCGGTAGCATACTTCGCTTTCCGCGGGCACGGCTTCAGCTAACTTGGTAAAGAAAACCGCTTTACCAAGTAGATCTTCAGCTCGCGCTGTTCCCGCAGGAGTCTGCGTATGCTACCTACGCTAAGAAGCATGCTGATTATCACCAAGCGTAGAAACTTTTCCTTGATGCCCAACAACCATCTTAAAAACGTTTGTCAGGAAATAGGTACTTCTTTTTCATAAAAGACAGTTGGAGTTCCCGTCTTTTCTCCTGTTCTTGGACTTTCTGTTTGTTTTCCTAGCTATGTCTTTTGATGGGACATTTCTTTAGTACCAAGCGAATCAAGAAACAATGTCTCGTACACGCGTTTCTAAACAGGAAGCTGTCCCTAGCGCAGGGTATTTCCGCAGCGCCGAACTACCGCTCAATAAAAGCAAGGAGTCAGGAAGACGCATTCAAACCATGTCGCAGTTTATATCTTTTGGCCCTCGTCTCCTAGGGAACAAAACCTGGCGGCAATGGTAGGGGATAGCGTTTATCGATAGTATCTTTACAAGAAAGAAGGTTGAATTGATGAAACTGCAAGGAATCAATCATTTACTATTTTCAGTAGCAGACTTGGAGAAATCGATTGATTTTTATCAGAGGGTGTTCGGGGCCAAACTGCTCGTAAAGGGGAGGAATACTGCTTATTTCGATTTGAATGGGCTATGGATTGCCCTCAATGTTGAAAAAGAAATTCCAAGGGGGGAAATTCATCAGTCTTATACTCATATCGCTTTTTCCATTGGAGAATCCGAATTCGAAGAAGCATGCAAAAACTTGGAAATGCTCGATGTACACATATTGGAAGGCAGGAGTCGGGATGAGAGGGACAAGTCCTCCGTTTATTTTACAGATCCGGATGGACACAAATTTGAGTTTCATACCGGAACCCTAAAGGATCGTCTGGAATATTATCGACAGGCTAAGCCGCATATGGAATTTTTTGATTAGCATAATTCCAGTGGTACTATCTCCACACAGGAATGCGAGGTTTTCCAGGGAACGCCTTTATAGAATATTTGATTTGGGCAGCGAGAAGCATATCCAGTCATTATCGAAAGGATCTCAATTAAAAAATCGAGCTTACAGAGAAGCTCGATTTTTGCGTTTGTGTTTATTTCCGTCGATCACCCGTAAATGGGTGGCGCGGGCCCGATTGTTTTTCTTTTGTTTCAGGAGTGGGGCATTCTTTTTAGCAGCCTGTGAAAATGTTTTTTTGCTGCCAGCATCTTCCCCTTTGTACTTCATCTTTGATTGTTTTACTGCCTTCTTATACTTTTTCAATTCATTCGATGTACGTTTGCGGATGAAAAAATAGTAAACGACCCCGTATAATGCAGCGCCGACCACCACCATCATGACCAAATTCATTAATAATCCGCTTGTATTAGTTAAAAGCTGAGCAGCAAAACCAAATATAGCAAGGCCGATCAGTAAATAAATAAAAAGGGACATCTTACTGCGAGTCATCTAATCAAGTCCTCCTTTCACCAGGGAAATAACCTTATTCGAATTCTCTTACTATCCTGTATACCACTACTGGAATATCTTTTAGCATCTTAATTGGAATTTTCCAAAGAAAAAGATTGGAACAACAAGGGTGGATGAATCAGGAAGCAGATTATCGAAATATAAGTACGAGAGCAGACTTCATTAATAACCTTTCCCGAAAAGTTGGATTTTACACCGGATACGGGTATTTTCTATCCAAAAGGTTGGGAAACGCTTGTTATCACTCATGAATAAATTCTTCCCCGACAAATCATAATTATTCATCAAAGCACATTATTTTCTGAAAGAATTCTCGATCCTTATCACGATGTGCAGGAATGATTCCTATCTTTATTTTACTAAAAAAAGATTCAGATAACTAGCGCATTTTTTTAGAGGCTTAGAATAATTACGTGGATGAAAAGGAAGGTTATTGGTCACTCTTATAAAAGAAGGTGGTGTTATCCCATGGATAAAGATAATGAAAAATTAGAGCAAAATAAACAAGAGAAAGCAGTGTCCTTTTTCCGTAAAGCCTTGTTCACTGGATTTTTCGGAGGTGTGTTCTGGAGCTTCATTGGATTTGTCGCCTCATTCTTCAATTTCACTTCTTATTCACCGGCAACTTTCATTCTCAGGTCCTGGTTGACTACAGCGTGGACCGATGGTTGGCTCGGTGAGTTGATTTCGATCTTTGTAATTGGACTGCTGTCGATGGGGACTGCCGCTATTTTTTATTTTTTTATGAAAACGGTAGAAGGAATCTGGCCCAGTGCGATTTTCGGTATCGCTTTATGGTTTCTGGTTTTCTATCTGTTGCATCCGATTTTTCCTACGGTCCCCCAAATGACAAGGCTGGACAGCGATACGGTGGTGACAACCATTTGTCTGTTTTTATTATATGGCACCTTTATCGGTTATTCGATATCCTATAATTATCAAGATGCGCAAAGAGCCGGAGGAAAAAATTATTCAAAGGATAGTTAATTATGATAAACTGGAAGGTGTTGTATCAGTATAGATGGTAAAGGGATGGGAAAGCTGCAATGAAACGATTATTACTGTTGAATGGTCCGAACTTGAACAGGCTTGGCAAACGGGAACCGTCGATTTATGGTTCGACGACCTTGGACGATGTGCATGCGGAGATAAAAGAGTTAACCGCGGCCTATGGTTGGGAATTGGACACTTTCCAGTCGAACCATGAAGGGGAGTTAATCGATTGTTTGCAAGATGCCGAGGATAAATACCAGGGGGTCGTTTTTAACCCAGGGGCGTATACGCACACTAGCATCGCCATCCGGGATGCAATCAGCGGTTTGGATGTCCCGGTCATCGAAGTCCATATTTCCAACATACATCAAAGGGAAGCTTTCCGTCATCATTCCATGCTTGCACCAGTATGCTATGGTCAAGTTGTTGGGCTGGGGACGACAGGATATCGTTTGGCAGCTTTAGCATTTCTGGAAGAAAACAAGAAAGGATGAAGATGATGGGGAAACTGGAGAAGCTGAGGCAGGCGCTAAAGGATCAAGAGCTCGATGCATTGTTGATAACGAGTGCACAAAACCGTAGATACATAACTGGATTTACCGGATCAGCTGGGGTTGTATTGGTGACTGTTGACAAGGCACTGTTTATCACTGATTTTCGCTATACGGAGCAGGCTGGAGAACAGGTGAAGGATTTTGAAATCATCGAACATAAGCAGCCGATTCATCAAGAAGTTGCCGAACAGGTGAAGAAATTGGGCAGCAGGAAGATCGGCTTTGAAAAAGCTGATCTGACTTATGGCCTTTTTGAGCAGTACCGTGATCAGATAGAGGCAGAACTTGTACCAACCAGCGGATTGGTTGAAAAGCTTCGTTTGATAAAATCTGCAGAAGAGCTTGATATTATAAAGTCTGCTGCACAGATTGCCGACGCCGCATTCGAGCACATATTGACTTTTATCAAGCCAGGGGTGAAAGAAATAGATGTTTCGAATGAACTTGAATTTTTTATGAGGAAGCAAGGGGCAACCTCCTCAAGTTTCGATATCATTGTTGCATCCGGTTTGCGTTCTGCTCTTCCTCATGGAGTCGCTTCCGAAAAGGAAATTCAGAAAGGCGAACTTGTTACCCTTGATTTTGGGGCTCTTTATAAAGGTTATGCTTCGGATATAACCCGGACTGTGGCTGTAGGAGCTATCAGTGATGAATTGAGATCGATATATAATACTGTTTTAGAAGCCCAATTAAAAGGAATGGAAGGAATAAAAGCCGGTATAACCGGAAAAGAAGCGGATGCATTAACAAGAGATTATATTGAAGAGAAAGGGTACGGTTCCTACTTTGGACACTCTACCGGCCATGGCCTCGGCCTGGATGTTCACGAAGGACCGGCGTTGTCTCACCGGAGTCAACAGGTTTTGGAAGAAGGAATGGTCGTGACGGTCGAGCCAGGGATTTATATTCCGGATGTCGGTGGCTGTAGGATAGAAGATGATACATTGGTAACCAAGGATGGAAATGAATCTCTTAGCTTCGCATCCAAAGAATTGATAACCTTATAGTTGAGAGATTGAAGGAGGAAATGACATGATTTCAGTAAACGATTTTCGTACAGGACTAACAATTGAAGTGGATAATGGTATTTGGCAGGTACTGGATTTTCAACATGTGAAGCCAGGCAAAGGTGCTGCTTTCGTCCGCTCCAAGCTGCGTAATCTGCGTAACGGTAACATCCAGGAGAAAACGTTCCGGGCTGGTGAAAAAGTAAGCCGTGCGCATATCGAAAACAGAAAAATGCAGTATCTATATGCTTCAGGTGACACACATACCTTCATGGATACCAACACTTATGAACAGTTGGAATTACAGGCAAACCAAATCGATTACGAACTAAAGTTCCTACGAGAAAATATGGAAGTGAATATTATGACATACGGTGGTGAAACATTGGGTGTCGAACTTCCTAACAACGTGGAATTGAAAGTGGAAGAAACAGAACCAGGCATAAAAGGGGATACAGCAAGTGGGGGCACAAAGCCGGCCCTTCTCGAAACAGGACTGAGCGTACAAGTACCGTTCTTCATCAACGAAGGTGATGTCCTCGTTATCAGCACTGCAGATGGAAAATATGTTTCCCGTGCCTAATACCTATATCGGATGATGCTAGATTAAAGAAGATGAAACAAACGCAAAAAACCGAACGATTACCAATTCGTTCGGTTTTTTGCGTGTTTCATAACCTTGCTTAGCAAAAAGCAAACTGTTCTATCCTTCGCCCGCCACCTGCATGTCTTCAGAAATGAATTGGAAAAGAAAAGTGTATTTTCTTGTTGCATCGATACGAAGCACCATCGAAAAACAGGCTAACATACAAATGAAAAACACCGTGCGAGCCACTCTGTTCAGGCTTTATGTTAGAGGGGATCGGGAAAGAACAGCAGAAGGTTACAGCCTCCTCACTAAGAGTCCTCTGAAAAATTAAAACAACATCCTTCTATCCCGGCCACACGATTCTGGGATTGCCTGGGGCATGCAGGATATAGTATTCAAGGATTCCCGCCGGACTACATTTTACCTCTTTCCTGAGCACTTCCCTTCACAGTCACTTTGCTTTATAACTGTTGACTTTAAATTTCATCAGCGGTTTCCCCAGTCACTCCTTTTCATTCTTTTTTTCTTACATCCGTGGTTTATCCTTTCAGTTTCTGTGCTTTTCGTTTGTCATATTTGAAGGTGTTCAGCATACATTGTTGGTAGGGGTTATAGAAGTGATACGAAGGGTTGCAAACCCCGGTTTTCATCACTTCCCATGAACTCAAAGTGTGTTGAAAAAGCGAGGGTGGTTTCATGGAAGAAATTTTACGGTTGTTTTCAGAACCGTCCAGGACAGGCCTTGCCAGGATCGTCGGCAAGAGATGGACAAGTCTTCAGGAAATAAGAATAAGGCTGTCCCGTCCGATTGAACTTATTTTTGACAATGGTAGTGAATGGGTGGATGGGCTGAAACCCATGAAGGAAGATGGCATTTTTCTATTGAATCAGATTAGTCAATTTTCCCTTTATCGCCTGGAGGATGAATTGCGCGAGGGGTTCATCACGATAGAAGGCGGTCATCGAATCGGTCTATCTGGCAAGGTGAATACAGTAAAAGGCGCAGTTAAAGCGATAAAGGATATTTCCTCTTTCAATATACGGATTGCCAAAGAAAAACAGGGAAGCGGGAAAAGGATCATTCCGTTTCTATATGAGAAAAATTACTTGAATACCTTGATTATCGGCCCACCGCAAACCGGGAAGACGACGATGCTGAGAGATATCGTGAGGTTGGTATCATCAGGCTGGGGACAAGCAGCAGGCAGGAAGGCGGCGGTCATCGATGAACGGTCCGAAATCGGGGGCAGTGTAGATGGAATACCACAACATGACCTTGGACCACGAACTGATATCATGGATGCTTGTCCAAAGGCAGACGGTATGATGATGATGATCCGGTCTATGTCACCAGAGGTTTTGCTTGTTGATGAAATCGGCAGCAAACAGGATGTACAAGCCTTGATGGAAGCGATTTATGCAGGGGTGAAAGTAATTTGTTCCATTCACGGTGATTATCTGCATGAATTGAAAAAACGCCCTTCTCTTCTGCCGCTTTTCGAAAGCAACGCTTTTCAACGATACATTGTGTTAGAGAGAAAAGCGACTCCCGGGACAGTGAAATGGATATTAAACGGAAACGGAGAGCGTATCGAGAGGAAACAGAGGTGCAGACAAAATGAAGTGGATAGGAGCGATTCTACTGCTTTGCGCAACTACGTGGGCAGGATTTGAATTTTCGAGAAAATTGACCGATCGGCCTTTGCAAATCCGTCAGTTGAAAAGTGCTCTTCAAATATTGGAGGCTGAAATTTTATACAGTCAGGCCCCATTGGGGGAAGCATGTGCAACCTTGGCAAAACAACTGCCGAAGCCAGTGTCGCTGTTCTTTCAATCGGTGCATGAAGACTTGCATGGCAGTACTACCGATCTATATCACATATGGAAAAACAATCTTGAACGGTTTTGGCCGCATGCAGCTTTGAAAGACAGCGAGAAGGAGATTTTGAAACAATTTGGCAGGACACTGGGACAGCATGACTTCTCCCAACAGCAAAAACATATTCAATTAGCGCTGACACATCTGGACAGAGAGCTGGAGGAAGCACAGGATCAACAGCTGAAGTATAGCAAAATGGTGAAAAGTCTTGGTTTTTTAACAGGATTATTAGTCGTCCTACTCTTGATATAGACAAGAAAGGAGTAAACTTTACATGCTAGGTGAGGCCGCCGTTCTATTTCAAATAGCAGGTATTGGAATCATTGTTGCCATGATTCACACGATTCTAAAGCAAATGGGGAAAGAAGATATAGCCCATTTCGCTACGGTCGTCGGATTTATCATCGTGATGATCATCGTTATCGATGAAATTGCTGACTTGTTCAACCAAATAAAATCTGTATTCCTTTTCCAGGGATAGCCATGGAAATCTTTCACATTGTCAGCTTGGGTATCGTGGCAAGTTTATTATATATCCTCTTGAAAGACCAGCAATCGTCGATGGCATTCCTGTTGATTCTTATTACTGGGATTATCATTTTTCTCGCTGTCATACAGTATATCGCAGAAATTTTTTCACTGATAAACAATCTAGGACAAAAAGCGAATATAAATGGTATCTATATAGAAACGATTTTAAAAATAATCGGTATTGCCTATATTGCGGATTTTGGTGCCCATTTGACACGCGACGCGGGGCTTGGATCTATTGCGGCAAAGATAGAATTGGCCGGAAAAATATTCATTCTGGTATTGGCAGTTCCGATTTTGACCGCTGTAATAGAAACAATCCTTGGTTTTTTGCCGGTTTAACCTGAGAGGAGGAAAGAAGCAGATGCACGATTTCATCAAATTCCTCGTATTATTAGCCGCAGCGATCGCAACAACGATTCTCCTTCCTTCCTCTGTCATGGCTGCTGTCGAGGAACCCAACCAGTTCGAGCAATTAAATGAACAAACAGTCGATTCGATATCGTTTGATGAAATAAAGGGATACTGGAACCATGTAGTCGATGAATACGGCGGTTATCTGCCAGGTTTAAAAAAATCCACTTTTATGGACTTTATCAAAAATCAGGAGTCCCTTTCGATCAAAGATTGGGCGAAAGGGATTCTTCAATATTTGTTCCATGAAGTGATCATCAACGGCAAACTACTTGGCATGTTGATACTGTTGACATTATTTTGTGTGATTTTACAAACACTTCAGTCTTCATTTGAAAATAATAATATAAGTAAAATTGCGTATGCCATTGTTTACTTAGTCTTGATTGTCCTGGCATTGAACAGTTTCCATTCAGCTGCATCCTATGCTAAGGATTCCATCGAATTAATGAGCGGATTTATGGTGGCACTGCTCCCTTTGTTGCTTGGTTTGATGGCCTCTCTGGGCAGCATGGCTGCAGTTTCTTTTTTTCACCCGGCAGTCGTCTTTCTTATCCATATCAGCGTATTGTTAATTTCTGTCGTCGTTCTGCCACTCTTCTTTTTATCGGCGTTGTTGTCCATCGTTAGTACGTTGAATGAACATTATAAAGCAACACAGCTTGCCGATTTGCTGAAAAATATCGGCATAGGACTGCTAGGGGTGTTCCTCACAGCCTTCTTGGGAGTTATCTCTGTCCAGGGAGCAGCGACTGCAGTACAAGATGGGATTGCTTTGAAAACGGCTAAGTTTGTAACCGGCAATTTTATTCCTGTGGTCGGACGGATGTTTACTGATGCAGCGGATACCGTATTGAGTGCATCTCTTTTGTTGAAGAACACTATCGGATTGGTCGGTGTCATCCTGGTGCTTGGAATCGCTCTGTTCCCTGCAGTGAAAATTTTTGTGATTGCCTTGATTTATAAACTTGCTTCAGCCCTCCTGCAACCCATTGGAGATGGGCCGGTGATCGAGTGTATGGATAGCATTAGCAAATATATTATTTATATTTTTGCTGCCCTGTTGATTGTCACTTTTATGTTCTTCCTGGCTATCGTCATTCTCGTTGCCTCAAGCAATTTGACGGTGATGCTGCGGTGAGCGGGGAGGGGGTTGTTTGAATTTACTGACGGAGTGGGTAACTCAAATCATTTTGTTTTTGCTTTTGGCGATGGTTGTCGACCTTCTTATGCCGGATTCTTCCATGAAAAAATACATCAAGGTAGTAGTCGGACTTGTGTTGATATTGATCTTTTTACAACCGCTGTTCCGGCTTTTTCAAATGGATATAGAAACGATGATGTCCAATGCTTCAGCTGCATTTGATACGGAAAGCAGGGAGGAAGACATGAAAAATTCGATTGATTTAAAGAAAAAAGAAATACAAGCCTCTCAACGTGCATATATTTTAGAAGAAATGGCTGTCCAAATGAAAAATGAAGTGGAAGAGAGGTTGAAAGAAAAGCATGACGTAGAAATTGCTGATATCTCCTTTCAATTTGAAGAAGGTGAAGACCTTTCCTTCGAGACGTTAAAAGGAGTCCATGTTGTTTTGAGGAAACATCAAATGAATGATGGTCCGGAGGGCGAGGTAGAAGAGGTCGTCATAGATATCGGCGAAGAACCAGTAAAGGAGGACATGCCTGACTCAGAACCAATCAAGTCCTTTTTGTTTGAAGCATGGGGATTGGAAGATCAAACGATAACCATTGACTGGGGGGAGGGATAGAATGGAGAACCCACTGAAAAAACTGTTATCCCACGTGAAGTTAAAGCAGGATGGCGACAATAAGCCCACAAAGCTTGCATATGTGCTGATTGTCGGACTTGTCGGTCTGCTGTTCATTTTGGTCAGCGGCATATTCTCGCCTGGAGAAAAAAGTGAGGATAACATGCTATCTGTCACTCCTGACAGCAATAACGAAAATCAGGAAACTTTCCTCAATAAAAAAGAAGAAGCCGTAGCTGAGAAGGACGAAGAGATAGCTGATCTGGAAGGAACTTATGAAAGTGAACTGACGGCATTACTAGAAAAAATCCAAGGCGTTTCCGACGTCGAAGCAATGGTGAACTTAGATTCGACCAAGCAAAAGGTTTACGAAAAAAACTTGATCATCGGAACACAGACAACGGACGAAACCGATCAGAACGGTGGAGAGCGCACCCTTGAAGATTCTACAAGGGAGCAGGAAGTAGTACTTGTCAGACAAGGTGATAAAGAAGTTCCGCTTCTTGTCCATACAAAAAAGCCAGATGTAAGGGGGGTCCTTGTAGTAGCCAAAGGAGTAGACCATATGCAGGTTAAGCAATGGGTAGTCGAAGCAGTATCCAGAGTATTGGATGTCCCGACACACCGGATTTCGGTCATGCCTAAAAATTAATAAGGAGGAATTTACATGCTGAAAAAGCAAACCGTTTGGTTATTGACAATGTTAAGTTTAATGATTGTACTGAGTGTATATTATATGAGTTCTCCAAATAGCGAGGAACTGGCCTTTTTAAACAATGCAAATTCAGAAGATCAGGCTACATCGGGAGACGGTTCCCAAGTGGTGGAAGGGGAGGATGAAGAATTACTGGAGGAAGGGGATTCTGTTGTTTCTGAATCTTCCACCGATGAGCTGTTTACCTCCATAAGAATGCAAATCCAAGATGATCGAAGTGCAAAGAAAGAAGAATTAGAAGAGACGGTTGCATCAAGTACCGCTTCTACGGAAGAAATCAATGCCGCCTATGAAGAAATGCAGCAAATTGAGGAAGCGGCAAAAAAAGAATCGATCATCGAAGAAACCATTATGGCGGAAAATCAGTATGAAGACGTGCTTGTCCGGTCTGAAGATAACGAAGTGGTGGTAACCGTCAAAGCGGAAGAATTGTCCAAAACGGAAGCGAACAATATCATTCAAATGGTGAAAGACGAATTTGGTGAAGTGACGATTGAAGTGAAGTTCCAACCTGCGAGCTAGCACCGGACAAGTTAAATATGTCCAGCCTCGACCGATTTTCCCGGAAACCATTCCTGGGTTAGTCGGTTTTTTTCTTCTCTCATGCTGTAAGCACTGTTATAATGCAAAAGAAGACAAGCGGTGTACAAACAAGATATAATGAATATGTCTGCTCTTACTAACTTATGGCGGAAGAGTTGAAGTTTTTCTCTCGTTTTCGTAAAATATTAAGAGGAGTTATTAGTACCTGTTGTTAAATTGTGATAAAAAGGGGTGCCCCACTTTATGTTAAAAGTACAGGAAATCAGAGAATTAATTAAGTTGATCGATGAATCTTCCATTGATGAATTCGACTATGAATCAAATGGGACGAAAGTCTCCATGAAAAAACAAACGGGAGAAGTAATCCAGGAAAGGACCGTCGTAAGCGAACCAGTTGTCCGCCAGGAAACAGCGGCTCCTGCAGCTTCACCCGCTCCTGCCCAATCTCAGGAGCAAGTGAAGGAAGAACCGGAACCAGCCCAGCCGAAAGAACAAAATGCTGGAGATTTTGATCACGAAATCGTTTCGCCTATGGTCGGTACCTTTTATAGTTCACCCGAACCGGAAAGCGATGCATTTGTGAAAAAAGGCGATAAAGTAGATAAGGATACCGTCGTCTGTATCGTTGAAGCGATGAAGCTTTTCAATGAAATTGAAGCAGATGTATCTGGTGAAATCGTCGAGATTCTCGTTGAAGATGGAGAACTAGTCGAATATGGACAACCATTATTCAGAGTCAAGGCATAGTAAGGGGATGACAATGTGATTAAGAAAATATTGATTGCGAACAGAGGCGAAATTGCTGTTCGAGTCATTCGCGCATGTAAAGAACTGGGGATTGAAACAGTTGCGGTTTATTCGGAAGGTGACAAAGAGTCACTTCATGTCCAGCTCGCGGATGAAGCATACTGTATCGGTCCTATACTCAGCAAGGACAGCTATTTAAATTTCACAAACATCATGAGTGTAGCCACACTAACCGAAGTGGATGCTATTCATCCAGGCTATGGCTTTTTATCAGAGAATGCTGATTTCGCTGAAATTTGCAAGGCATGCAATATTACGTTCATCGGTCCGAGTGCTTATGCTATTCAAAAGATGGGCACAAAAGATGTCGCCCGGGAGACGATGAAAGCTGCCGGGGTTCCGATAGTCCCTGGTTCAGAAGGAATTATCGCCGACGAAGAAGAAGGACGTCGTGTAGCCAAAGAAATAGGTTATCCGGTAATCATAAAAGCAACAGCCGGTGGCGGCGGAAAAGGAATACGCGTTGCGAAAACGGAAGAAGAATTAGTCAAAGGTATCCGGGTAACCCAGAAGGAAGCAGAAACTGCTTTCGGCAATCCCGGTGTCTATCTGGAAAAATACATTGAAGACTTCCGTCATGTGGAAATTCAAGTTTTGGCGGACAATCATGGGAATGCAGTCCATGTCGGCGAGCGTGATTGCACCATTCAGCGTCGTCTGCAAAAACTGATTGAAGAGTCACCATCACCGGCAGTAACACCGGAAATCAGAAAAAAAATGGGCGACGCAGCAGTCAAAGCTGCATTGGCGGTTGATTATTCAGGAGCCGGTACGATCGAGTTTATTTTCGATAAAAAAGAAGAAAAATTCTATTTTATGGAAATGAATACTCGTATTCAAGTAGAACATCCGGTAACCGAAATGGTAAGCGGAATCGATTTGATCAAGGAACAAATCAATATCGCCAACAATCAACCATTATCGGTAACACAGGAAGATATCGAGTTTGAAGGCTGGTCGATTGAGTGCAGAATAAATGCCGAAAATCCGTTTAAGCAATTTATGCCTTCTCCAGGCAAAATCGATATGTACCTCGCGCCGGGAGGTTTGGGTGTCAGGGTCGATTCCGGTGCTTATCCCGGTTATAGTATTCCTCCTTACTATGACTCCATGATTGCCAAGCTGATTGTTCACGGAGCAGACCGGCAGGAAGCAATCAACAGAATGAGACGGGCATTGGACGAATTTGTTATTGAAGGCATCCACACAACTATTCCCTTCCATAGTAGGATGATGGATCATCCACAGTTTATTGACGGAGATTTTAATACGAAGTTTCTGGAGAAATATACTATAATGGAAGATGAATAGCATAAAAAAGGAGTGAACGGAATGGACGAAAACTCTTTATTGAATGTTAGCGAAGGATCTGATCTGGGGAAAGTGGAAATCGCGCCGGAAGTAATCGAAGTTATTGCCGGGATTGCCACCACAGAGATCAAGGGTGTCTACGCCATGCGCGGTAATTTCGCATCCGGGGTAGCAGAACGGTTCGGAAAAAAGTCGCACGGAAAAGGGATTAAAGTCGAGCTTACTGATAAAGGCGTCCTGATAGATGTATTTGTCGTATTGGACTATGGTTCAAGAATTCCGGAAGTGGCCCAAAAAATCCAGACCAATATCCGCCAGGCACTGAGGAATATGACTGCTCTTGAAATAGATGAAATAAATGTCCATATTGTCGGTGTCCAAATCGATCGGGACGAAACAGAAGAAGAAACCATCTAACCAGTGAAACAAGGCCAAGGGAGCAATAGTTGCTTCCTGGCCTTGTTTTTATGATTTTTCCTGGCAAAAAGGAAAGCACGCTTGTATTTTTCGATGATTTCTGTGAAAATTATCTGGAAATGGCTTTGTATCCTGTAACATGTTATCATTTGAAACAGGTATTGCTTGAACAGCTGTTCAAAAAGAAACAGGACGAGCCAGTCTTTTTGAACAGGTAATCAAAGGAGAATAAAACGAT
This sequence comes from Sediminibacillus terrae, assembly GCF_009602435.1. Classification (GTDB taxonomy): domain Bacteria; phylum Bacillota; class Bacilli; order Bacillales; family Amphibacillaceae; genus Sediminibacillus; species Sediminibacillus terrae. The sequence goes on along the minus strand of NZ_VZDQ01000002.1, from coordinate 29,945 downwards.
GAAAAGACGAACAGCACGTGAAAAATCTTTCCAAATCCTTTTTCAGATGGATGTCAACGACATACCACCGAAGGAGGCAATCGAGCATGTGATGGATGGCCCGGTGGATGATGCTTTTTTGACAGACCTTGTATATGGGGTGATTGAACATAAACAAGAAATCGATAAAAAAATCGATGAAAATTTGGAAAACTGGACGTTCAACAGACTTGCTTCTGTAGAAAGGACGTTGTTGAGAATTGCTGCATATGAGTTGTCCTATAAAGAGGATGTGCCAAGCAGCGTAGCGATAAATGAAGCGATAGAACTGGCCAACAGTTATGGTGATGAAAAATCGGGAAGGTTCATCAATGGCGTTCTATCCAAGATGATAAAATAGGGGGAGAGTAATATGGGAGCCGAAATTATTTACGGAAAAGATTTGGCAGCAGATTTGCGACTGGAGATGAAAGAAGAGGTAAAGGAACTTGCTAAAAAAGGGATTGTACCTGGTCTGACAGTCGTCCTGATAGGAGATGATCCGGCCTCCCAATCCTATGTGAAAGGGAAACAAAAAGCATCTGACGAGGTCGGCGTCCATTCCAACCTCATCAAATTACCGGATACAACTTCTCAGCAGGAATTGCTCAATCTGATAGACGATTTGAACACAGATGACAATATACATGGCATTCTTGTCCAACTACCGCTTCCGGATCATATTGAAGAACAAGCAGTAATCGAAGCAATCAGTCCGGAAAAAGATGTCGATGGATTCCATCCGGTTAACATCGGGCGGATGCTTACTGGAGAAGATACGTTCTATCCGTGCACCCCTTTCGGTATCCTGACCATGCTGAAGTCAAAAAACATAGAAATCGCTGGAAAACATGCTGTTGTTGTAGGGCGGAGTAATATTGTAGGAAAGCCGGTCGGTCAATTGCTGTTGAATGAACATGCTACGGTGACATACTGCCATTCGCGGACAGAGAACATGAAAAAGTTCACCAGAGAGGCTGATATTCTGGTAGTGGCGGTTGGGAAACAACATTTCATCAAAGCGGAAGATATTAAGCCTGGAGCAGTGGTCATCGATGTCGGAGTGAACCGGATGGAAAACGGCAAACTGACGGGAGACGTCGACTTTGAGGGAGCAGCGGAAAAAGCATCCTTTATAACACCGGTCCCTAGAGGGGTAGGTCCGATGACGATCACGATGTTATTACATAATACAATTAAGTCGGCAAAAAAACATCACCCGGCTTCTTGATGGAAAAAAATCCAAATATGCAGGTGTCTAGCGATGAATGATAGATATTTAACGGTAACCGCATTGACAAAATATATAAAACGGAAATTCGAAATGGACCGGCACTTAAAAGATGTTTGGTTGAAAGCCGAGATTTCCAATTTCAAGCATCATAGCAGAGGGCACATGTATCTTACTTTGAAGGACGATCATTCCAGGATCCAGGCAGTGATGTTTGCTGGAAACAACCGGTCTTTGAAGTTTAAACCGGAAAACGGAATGAACGTCCTGGTAAAAGGTGAACTGAGCGTTTACGAGCCGCAAGGCCAGTACCAATTGTATATCTCCCAAATGGAGCCTGACGGAATCGGCGCCCTTTATCTTGCATTTGAACAATTAAAGGAAAAGTTGAGCAAAGAAGGGTTATTCGATCCTTCTATAAAAAAAACGATTCCTGTATATCCGAATAAAATCGGAGTGATTACTTCGCCGACAGGTGCAGCGGTCCGGGATATCATGACCACCCTATCCAGGCGATATCCAATCGCAAAGTCTGTATTGTTTCCGGTTCTTGTGCAAGGTACTCAGTCTGCTGCCTCTATCGTCAAGGCCATTGAATCAGCTGGCCGGATGGGGGGGTTCGATGTTCTGATTGTAGGCCGTGGCGGCGGTTCCATAGAAGAGTTGTGGAGTTTTAATGAAGAAATGGTGGCCCGGGCCATTCACGCTTCTACTGTACCAATTATTTCCGCAGTGGGGCATGAAACCGACTTTACGATCAGTGATATGGCGGCAGACATGCGCGCAGCAACTCCGACAGCTGCTGCAGAGCTGGCAGTTCCTTCTCAAGCGGAAATCAAAGAGCGGATCATCGCTCTTGATCGTTCACTCGATCGCGCATTAAAAACCCGGTTAGTCAATGCGAAAGAACGACTCGGCCAGTTGCAAAGGGCATATGCCTTTCGTTATCCTGCACAATTACTTCGACAAAAAGAGCAGGAACTCGATAAATTCGTGGAACGTCTGGGCAGAGGGTTGACAGCCAGACACAACAGCAAGCAAGAAAGTCTCCGTGCTCTTCATAAAAGGCTGATGCTCAAGCACCCGAAAACGAAGACGCAGCTTTTGAACCGCGAACTTGTCCAACTGCGTATGCGGCTTGACCGAGCTTTTGCCAAAGAAGTACAGGCAAGACAAAACAGATTCCAAAAGAATCTGGATAAATTATCGTTATTAAATCCGTTAAATACGATGAAGCGTGGATATTCCATCACTTACCAGCAAAACGGTGACGTATTATCCTCTACCAAAGAAGTCCAGCCGGGGGAACAAGTGACAGTCAAACTATTTGATGGTTCGCTGGACTGCCAGGTATGGGGGATCGAGGAGGAGAAACAATGAGTGAGAAAGAAATCAGTTTTGAGGAAGCAATGAAACAGTTGGAAGAAATTGTGGAAAAACTTGAAGAAGGGGAAGTCCCGCTGGAAAAAGCGATCAATTATTACCAGGAAGGGATGAAGCTTTCCAAGCTTTGCAGCGATAAGCTGTCGAGTGTGGAAGAACAAATGGAGAAAATAGTTAATGAACAGGGCGAAACCGTACCTTTCTCTATTCAGGAGGACGAATAGGGTGACAGAAAGCTTAGAAAATTATTTGAAGCAAAAACAGTTACAGATGGACGGAGCGATCATTGATTATATCGAAAAGCTTCAGGCACCCACACAGCTCAAAGCAGCGATGAAATATTCAGCCGAAGCAGGCGGAAAAAGATTACGTCCGATTTTAATGGCTGCTAGCTGCGAGTCCTATGGCGGTGCCTTGGAAACAGTCATACCTGCGGCTGCAGCTCTGGAAATGATTCATACGTACTCACTTATCCATGATGACCTGCCTGCAATGGATAATGATGATATACGCCGGGGAAAACCGACCAACCATATTAAGTTTGATGAAGCTACTGCAATCCTTGCTGGCGATGGACTTTTGACCTATAGTTTCGAAATCATCGCTTCCGACTTGGCCATTTCCGCAGAACAGAGAGTGGAATTGATCAGACAGTTGGCAGAAGCAGCAGGACCGAAGGGTATGGTAGCTGGACAAGTTCTCGATATGCAGGCTGAAGACAAAAAGGCGGACTTGGAGCAACTGGAACAAATCCATACGTTGAAAACAGGACGGCTTCTTCGATATGCAGTTGCCGCTGGCGCCATGATCGGAGGAGCGAGTGCCAACCAAATTGCTTCCCTTCAAGAATATGCCTACTATTTGGGTTTGATTTTTCAGGTACAGGATGACATTCTCGATGTCCAAGGAGACCCCGAGTTGATCGGCAAGCCAGTAGGAAGCGATGAATCCAACTTGAAGAGCACCTATCCGAAACTTCTTGGCCTGGACGGCGCCATACAGCAAAAAGAAATGTACGTACAAAAAGCGAAACAAGCCTTGAAAGAAGCGGGTGTAGAAAGTTCAGTCCTAGTCGATATTACCGATTACTTCGGCAACCGTGATCGCTAAAATGTCTGTTTGGCCACTTCGTTGGTCGGGCGGATATGTCCGCTATTTATTAAATTGAGATTTTTTTGGTTTTATGATAAAATAAAAATCAAATGGGAATGGTGCAGTATTCTAGTCGGTCCTCCGTTCCTGAAGGCGGGCCTAAAAATCCGCCAAAGGGCACATCGATGAAGTTCCTTGTGCTGGCTTGAGGCGCCCAGCCTTGGGTCAGTGCTGGGAGTTAAGGTAGCAGGGCGATCCACAAAGGCATGTGGGCGAGGACCCTGCTTCCGCGGAGGCCCATCTCTGTAGCGGCGGCTAAGCCTAGTAGCTGCTATGGAATGGGGTATGAACCTGCGCAATAGGGAAAGGGAATCTCTATTCGCAGCGTAGCCTGCCTTGAGTGGCCCTGAGGGGATAATGGCTCACGGCGTGATAAAAGCGGCCACTTTTATTTCGCTATTTTGCCATTTGAAATCAGTGCTGCAAAAGAGGCTAGGGAACGGCTAAAGACTGTCGAGGAAATCTCCTAGACTGTTCCAATGGACATTTAAAAGGGATTATAGTGCGGACTAAGTGGTAATCCAGTCTAGCTTTTGGTGACAAAGCTAAGGTGGATTTAAAGGGGAACCGCCAGAATGGCAACATTCGGTATCCATCTGGGAAAACCTACTGGACCTAAGCCGCAGTTTTTACCTTTTAAATGACCATTCCTTATACATAATTCTAGAATCTGATTAATGAGGGTAACAATGAAACCACAACTAAAAAAGTCATTACGATTTAGTTTAAGTATTGCCGTTATCACATTCGTGTTAGCGGCTATTTTTTCAGTCATATCTTCTTCCGTACTCAGCGGTGTAGCCTGGATCATCGGTTTGTTGATTGTATTGGTTATTGTGCTGATCGGTATCTTTTTTGATATGCTGGGTATTGCAGCTACTGCCGCAGATGAAACACCATTCCACGCAATGGCCTCGGAAAAGGTAAGCGGTTCCAAACAGGCGTTGCTGATTGTCCGCAATGCAGACCGTTTCGCCAGTTTTTGCAACGATGTAATCGGCGATATATCGGGGATCGTCAGTGGTACTGCTTCAGCGATTGTCGTCCTGCAGGTAGCTAACGGGTTTGGGTATTCAGAAGGTTCAACCATCCAAATTGTTATCAATGTAGTCTTAACCAGTCTAGTGGCGGCATTGACTGTCGGCGGAAAAGCAGTCGGCAAGTATTTTGCCATCCACGCCTCAACCGATATCATCTTTTTTGTAGGCAAGGTAGTGGCTCTGCTCGAGTCCAAATTCAATGTACAATTGCTTAAAAAAGGGTAATAGTTGTATTGAAAGCCAAATGTCAACAGAATCGTCTATCATACGTTCGTTGAAGATATTTGTTATACTAAGGGAAAGTGTATATTCCGAATGAATACAACTGGAACCGGCAGGTGACTGAAAGTGATAACCGGCCGGAAAATAAAAGGTGAAGGGGAGGAATCCCACCATGGATCTTATAGAAATAAAAGATCCTTCGTTTTTGAAAAACATGTCAAACGAAGAATTAGAGCAGTTTGCAGCGAAAATCCGGCAGTTCCTGATTGAGAAGCTGTCCGTTACGGGCGGGCACCTGGGAGCGAATTTGGGCGTTGTGGAGTTGACCTTGGCACTCCATAAACATTTTCAAAGTCCGAAAGATAAATTTATTTTTGATGTGGGGCACCAGTCCTATATCCATAAAATCTTGACAGGACGTGCTGGCCAGTTCGATACGCTGCGTCAATATAAAGGGTTATGCGGCTTTCCGAAAGTCCGTGAGAGCGAGCATGATGTGTGGGAAACAGGCCACAGTTCCACCTCGTTGTCTGCTGCAATGGGAATGACAATCGCAAGGGATTTGAAAAAAGAGGACAGCCATATCGTCCCGATAATCGGCGATGGAGCATTGACCGGCGGAATGGCCTTGGAGGCGCTGAATCATATCGGCCATGAAAAAAAAGACATCATCGTCATCCTGAATGATAACGAAATGTCCATTGCCAATAATGTAGGTGCCTTGCATAATGCGCTAGGGCGTATGAGAAGTGCAGGAAAATATAAACGGGTAAAAGACGAAATGGAATGGTTGATGAAAAAAATCCCGGCTGTCGGCGGTCGACTTGCTCAAACGGCAGAACGTGTCAAAGACAGTATGAAATATTTTATGGTACCGGGAATGCTGTTCGAGGAGTTCGGATTCACCTACTACGGGCCGGTAGATGGTCATGATTTTACTGCTTTGCAGGAAAATCTCCAATATGCCAAGAAAACTGGCGGTCCTGTCCTTGTCCATGTCATTACGCAAAAAGGAAAAGGATATCAGCCAGCGGAAACAGACATGAAAGACAGGTGGCATGGTGTCGGTCCGTATAAAATCGATTCAGGTGAGAAAATAAAACCAGTAGATGCACCGCCGGCATGGAGTGAAGTCGTCAGCGGCACTTTGCAAAAAAAAGCAAGAGAAGATGATCGATTGACGGTCATTACCCCTGCAATGATCCTGGGCTCGAAGTTGGAAAAGTTCCAAAAGGAGTTTCCTGAACGGCTTTTCGATGTCGGCATTGCCGAACAGCATGCTGCAACTATGTCAGCAGGACTAGCTACCCAGGGTATGAAGCCATTTTTAGCGATTTATTCGACTTTCCTTCAGCGTGCTTACGACCAATTGGTCCATGATGTTTGTCGTCAAAACTTGAATGTTATATTCGGAATTGACCGCGCGGGTCTCGTGGGAGCAGACGGAGAAACGCATCAGGGGGTCTTTGATATATCCTTTTTGCGGAGCATTCCCAATATGGTCGTGATGATGCCAAAAGACGAAAACGAGTGCCAGCATATGGTCCATACCGCGGTCGAATACGACGATGGCCCGATTGCTGTCCGTTATCCTCGTGGCAATGGACTTGGCGTCGCCATGGACGAAGCGTTCCATTCCCTTGAAATCGGCAGCTGGGAGGTCTTGAAAGAGGGCACTGATGCTGCTATTCTGACTTTTGGAACGACCATACCGATGGCTATGCAGGCAAGTAAGGAATTGCAGGCAAAGGGAATCTCTGTAAAAGTTGTCAACGCGCGGTTCATCAAGCCGCTCGATGAACGGATGCTTCATGAGTTGATGTCCATGAACATGCCGATCCTGACGATTGAAGAAGCTGTATTAAAAGGTGGATTCGGCAGTTCCATTTTGGAGTTCGCCGAGGAAAATGGTTACCAGAACCAGACAATCAATCGGATGGGCATACCGGATCGCTATATTGAACACGGCAAAGTGGAGCAGTTGTTAGAAGAAATCGGGTTGACGAAGGAACAAGCAATACAACACGTACAGCGTATGCTGCCAAGTAAACAGCAAAGGGCATGATCGATTTTGAGTAAAAAAACAAGGCTTGACACTCTGTTGGTTGACAGAGGGTTGATTGAAACACGAGAGAAGGCCAAACGCTCCATCATGGCCGGTCTAGTCTATTCTGAACATACCCGTCTGGACAAGCCTGGAGTGAAAGTGGATGAAGATATACCACTAACCGTGAAGGGTAAGTTGTTTCCGTATGTGGGCAGAGGCGGATTGAAATTAGAAAAAGCCATCAAGCATTTCGGCATTGATCTTCATGGAAAAAAAGTGATCGATATTGGTTCGTCTACAGGTGGTTTTACAGATTGTGCCTTGCAAAATGGGGCCGAATTTAGTTATGCAATAGATGTCGGTTATAACCAGCTGGATTGGAAACTGAGAAATGATGAAAGAGTAGAAGTGATGGAAAGGACGAATTTTCGGTATGTAAAACCGGACATGCTGAAAAAAGGGATACCGGATTTTGCATCCATCGACGTTTCCTTTATCTCTTTGAAGCTGATTCTTCCAGTGCTGGCGAATCTGATCAAAAACAAAGGGGAAATTGTCGCTTTAATCAAGCCGCAATTCGAAGCAGGGCGAGAACAGGTAGGCCGAAAAGGGATTGTCAGGGATGCGGCTGTACATCGCCAAGTTTTGAGGGACATCCTCTCATTTGCCGTGGCAGAGGGGTTTTCAGTTAAAGGACTCACCTTCTCCCCCATTACCGGAGGGGACGGAAATATCGAGTTTTTAGCCTATTTTGTTTATGATGGAGGAGAAGCAGGAAATAACATGCCTGATGTCGAAATGGACCTTGTAGTCAAGGAAGCACACGAGACACATCAGAAACATGTATAAGCAGGGCTACATTTTCTGTAGCCCTTTTCCTTTGTCGATCTAAATATCGAGAATCAAGATTTTTTTAAATGAAGGAGGGGGAAAATGACAAAAGGGCAACGGCATATAAAAATTAGAGAGTTGATAACCGATAACGATATTGAAACCCAGGACGAACTTGTAGAGCAGCTGCGTGACTTGGGATACAATGTCACGCAGGCTACTGTTTCCAGGGATATTAAAGAATTGCACCTTGTCAAAGTGCCGACCGTTGATGGCCAATATAAATACAGCCTTCCTGCCGACCAGCGCTTCAATCCGCTGGAGAAACTTAGACGGTTGATAATGGATGCATTTGTCCGAATCGATACAGCTGGGTATTTTATTGTATTAAAAACCCTTCCTGGGAATGCACAAGCACTTGGTGCGCTGATCGACAACCTTGATTGGACGGAAATCATGGGGACGATATGTGGCGATGATACTTGTTTGATCATCTGCCGTACCGAAAAGGACACACAAAAAATCAAAAACAGACTGTTGGAAATGTTATAACAGGTTTACTTTAAAAAAAATGAGGTGGCTTTTACTTGTTAACTGAATTGTCTATCAAGGATTTCGCGATAATTGATGAAATATCGATCACATTCAATGAAGGCTTGACTGTGTTAACAGGCGAAACCGGGGCAGGCAAATCGATCATTATCGATGCCGTCCAATTGTTGACCGGCGGCAGAGGGTCGGTAGAGTTTGTCAGGTATGGTGCAAAGAAAGCCGATATAGAAGGTTTATTCATCATGGATGATCCCCATCATCCTATTTATGAAAAAGGGCGCCATTTTGGGATAGATATCAATGAAGACGGCATGATTGTCCTTCACCGTACGATTACTGCCAATGGGAAAAGTATTTGCAGAGTGAACGGAAAATTAGTCACATTGGCGATATTGAAAGAATTCGGTAAGACGCTTATCGATATACACAGCCAACACGAGACGCAATCATTAATGGAAGTGGACAGGCATATTGAATTGCTGGATCTTTATGTAAGAGACGAGCTGGGACAAGTAAAATCAGATTATCTCCGACTGTTTGACAAATTCCAAGCGTTAAGGAAGCGTTATCGGGAACTAAGTGAAAATGAGCAGGAGATGGTTCAGCGGCTCGATTTACTTGAATTTCAGTTGAATGAAATTCAAGAGGCAGAACTGTCTCCACTGGAAGATGAAACGTTAAGCGAAGAACGCGACAAGCTGAACAATTATGAAAAAATATATCAAGGAATACATGATGCTTACAATGCGCTGTATGGTGAGCAGAAAGGGCTTGATTGGCTTTCGCTTGCATTGAACGGTTTGGAAAGTGCAAGTGAGTATGATGAAGAAGTCGCTTCTAAAAAAGAAGAGTTTTCTAATCACTATTACGTACTCGAGGAATTCACATTTGATTTGCGGAATTTCCTCGACTCCATGGAATTCGACCCGGAACGATTGAATGTCATAGAAAGTCGGTTGAATGAAATCAACCGCTTAAAAAAGAAATATGGCCAAACAGTAACGGAAATACTGGAATACGCAGCCGAAGTCGAAGATGAAATTGATCAAATTACCAATCGTGAATCCCATTTATCCAAGCTGCAAAATCAAATTGCAGAACTTGGGGAAGATGCTCTTTTGGAAGCGAGGCAAATGCATGATATCCGAAAAAAGGCTGCAGAAACCTTGTCTGACTCCATACACCAAGAACTGAAAGATCTTTACTTAGAAAAAGCGGCATTCGGGGTCGATATACAAATGAGACGGGGAAAAGAAGGGGATCCGCAATTAGAAGGAATTCCTGTCAGTATGCAGGCCAATGGGTTTGACCTTGTGAAATTTTTGATCACTACCAATCCAGGGGAGCCGCTCAAAGAAATCAATAAAGTGGCATCAGGTGGAGAGCTATCCAGAATCATGTTAGCCCTGAAAAAAATCTTTTCCAAGCACCAGGGGGTGACCAGTGTCATCTTTGACGAGGTTGATACCGGAGTAAGCGGACGGGTGGCGCAGGCGATTGCGGAAAAAATTCACGGCATCTCGAGCGGCTCCCAGGTTTTATGTATTTCCCATCTCCCACAGGTCGCATCGATGGCAGATACCCATCTTTTAATTGAAAAGCATGTATCAGATGAAAGGACGAGCACTTCTGTCGTGGAACTGGATACGGAATCTTCCGTGGAAGAGATCAGCCGGATGATCACCGGAGCAGAAATGACGGACACGACGAAGGAACATGCCAGAGAATTGATTAAGCTTGCAGAAAAATTCAAAAAAGATCAAGGATGACCCTTGCCGCCGGCAAGGGTTTTCATATGGATTCATTAAAAAAAAAATGAAAGTTCCGCCGGTCTTAAGTTTGCCGGAGGCCAGGAATACGATGTATTTCGCGCGGGCAATGCTGCAGGTCACGACTAATGTAGCCTTTTAAACAGGCAATTGCGCTTTTCTTTTATATTATCCCTTTTTTTAAACGATTAATTCCAAGCATATAAGGAAATTATCGCCGGCATTTCTCATCTTTACAGTGTTTAAAAAAGCAGCTGTAAGGCCAAATTAGAACTACAGAAATAAAATTATTGGTATGGGTTAGGAACGAGGAGAGTGAAGCATGAAATTTAAAGGATTTCGCAATGGCATAGGAATAACGCTCCTTGTTGCTTTCCTGTGTATTCCTTTTTTACCGGTTAAAGATTTTCTCATGATACCTGGTCATATCACTACATTTATGAACCAGGAAGGAATCCATATGCCAGCTGTCAGCACGCATGTCTCGATGGCCAGCAGTGATGAAGATGTCATAGAGGAAGCAGGTGAAGCGTCCTTTGCTGCAAAAGGGATGGGGACGGCTGACATTGTCTATGAACTGGCTGGATTGCCAATTAAAAAAGTGAATGTCGATGTTTTGGATGATTTTCGTATCATACCGGGTGGACAGTCCATCGGCGTCAATCTTCATACCCTCGGTGTTCTGGTAGTGGGTCACCATCAAATTACAACCGCTGAAGGAAAGGTTTCCCCAGGCGAGGAAGCGGATATTCAGGTTGGCGACATCCTGTTGAAAATAAATGGACAAGAAATAAAGAAGATAGCGGAAGTGGCTCCTTTCGTAGAAAAAGCAGGGAATGATGGGAAACCACTGCAGGTCACCGTAAAGCGTGGCGACAAAACGTTTGATACTGAACTGACACCTTACTTGGATGCCAAAGAGGATGATTACCGGATAGGATTGTATATAAGGGATTCAGCAGCAGGTATCGGAACAATGACCTTTTACGATCCGGTATCCAAAAAGTATGGGGCTTTGGGTCATGTCATTTCCGATATGGATACCCGAAAACCGATAGAAATTCATAAAGGAACAATTGTCCGCTCCAACATTAAAGCTATTGAGAAAGGGAATAATGGGACTCCAGGGGAAAAACGGGCTGAGTTTTCGGCTGATGAAAAGAAGTTAGGCAACATTACGAAAAATACACCATTCGGCGTTTTCGGTAAGTTGGATGAAGACATCAAGAACGGAAAGATGGATAAAGCAATGCCTATTGCGCTTTCGCACGAAGTGAAAGAAGGTCCGGCAAAAATCCTGACAGTCGTCCATGGAGAAAAAGTGGAAGAGTTCGATGTGGAAATTGTCAGTAGCGTACCGCAAAAGTTCCCCGCCACAAAAGGGATGATTATCAAAATTACGGATAAGGAATTACTAAAGCAAACGGGAGGGATTGTCCAGGGAATGAGCGGGAGTCCGATCATTCAGGATGGAAAAGTGATCGGCGCGGTAACCCATGTATTTGTCAACGATCCGACCTCCGGTTATGGAGTGCACATCGAGTGGATGCTGGATGAAGCAGGTATAGATATTTATGGCAGTGAACAAAAAGCAGGCTGAACATCGAAAAATAACTCTTATCTGAAACAAAGATAAGGGTTATTTTTTTGATTAAATCCCCTTCTGCAAAAAGATGTGCTACAATTAAGTAAATAAAGATTTTTCGACAAAAACGCGTTGTAACGACGAAATAATTGTCGTAATAGAGAGAAAAATGAAGTATATAAAAGCTATTAAAAGAAAATAGAAAAAAATCCAATGTTTTTTCCAGAAAAGAAGGAAATATCGCATTTGTGTCGAAATCATAACGAGGAACTCAGGGAGGAATTACTAAAAGGAGGAAATTTGGAGTGGAGAAAATTAAAGTTTGTTTAGTCGACGACAACCGGGAGCTAATTAATTTAATGGAGGAGTATTTCGATGACAAGGAAGACATTGAGGTCATCGGTACTGCCTATAATGGGAAAGACTGTCTGCAGATGTTGGAAGAACTAGACCCGGATGTTTTAGTGTTGGACATCATAATGCCGCATATCGATGGCTTGGCGGTATTGGGGAAAATAAAAGAACTTGAAAAGGAAAAATATCCAAACGTCATCATGCTGACAGCTTTCGGACAAGAAGAAGTAACCAAAAAAGCAGTTGATTTAGGTGCTTCCTATTTTATACTGAAACCTTTTGATTTGGACAGTTTAGCCGACCAAATCAGACAAGTGCATGGAATTGCTCCTTCTTTTGATAATATTAGCACGAACAAGCAAAAAGGAAGACGCGATGATCGGAAAAAAGATTTGGAAACAAGTATCACTCATATCATCCATGAGATCGGGGTGCCAGCCCATATCAAGGGATATATGTATTTGCGTGAAGCTATCACCATGGTGTACAAAGATATCGAGTTACTAGGGTCGATCACAAAGGTACTATACCCGGATATCGCGAAAAAGTACAATACCACAGCATCCCGGGTAGAACGGGCTATACGCCATGCCATTGAAGTCGCGTGGAGCAGAGGGAACATGGAGTCGATTTCATCTCTTTTCGGTTATACGGTGAGCATTTCCAAAGCAAAACCTACCAATTCCGAATTCATTGCGATGGTGGCCGACAGGTTACGGCTGGAGCATCGGGCAAGCTAAGGGGCATTCATCCAACATTTTAGGTAAAGTTGATCAAAGTGGCCGGGACAAAAGCATGGCCACCAAAGCAAAAACCGGGCGAATTTGAAATGTCAATCAAATTCGTTCGGTTTTTTGTGTTGCTTGGGACTTCTTATCATCCTGTTGTTTGATGCGTGCTTCGTGCCGCTACAGCAATATAATACGCGTTCGATGGAAACACTCTTCGTATCTTGCCATCGCTAGGTTTTCTTGTTCTGATTTCTATATGGTCAAGAAAAATGTATAGAACCGTATTCTTCTATTGGTTGTTAGGTTGGTAAACAGGAACGATGATAAAAATCAGCACGTAAAGTTTTTATTTGGAAATTGGAGCTTGCGGTCAACACCATAAATAAATAAATAAGAAGTGCTCCTGGTTCCATACGAATTAGCTTTCTTCATGTATTGAAGCCGTGATTGCGAAAAGCAAAGTACCTTTCCGGAGTGAAGTGTTGCCGATAATATGAGGAAATAGAACGGAACGGTTTGCTTTTTTCTAACCAAAAAACATGATCGTTCGGTTTATATTTTGCTCACGATCTTTTGCTTTTTAATCAAAAATGAATGGAGTCCCTGTATAAAGATAGTATCCCCACTAATCCCCGCCTTTTACTTACCAGTAGGAATTTCTGTCGGAAGTGTGTTAATATTTTATACTAGAGACAAAATTTAAAAAATGGAGAGAGTAATTGACATGAAAGTAGCTAAGTTTGGCGGAAGCTCTGTGGCAAGTGCGAAAATGCTCAAAAAAGTGGCTGGTATTATACAAGCTGATTCCGATCGGCGGGTTATCGTCGTTTCAGCACCAGGAAAACGGTACAGTGATGATACAAAAGTCACTGACTTGTTGATCAACTTATGCACCGCTTATGTAAACGGAGAAAGTTATGAAAAAGAGATCGATCTTGTCATTGAAAGATTTAAGGATATTACCGATGAACTTGACCTTCCTGAAGATATTTTGCAGGAAATTCGGAAAGACATCCATTCTGTGATTCATTCCGACTATGAGAATGAGTTGAAAAAGGATGCCTTCAAAGCGGTTGGAGAGGATTCTCTTGCAAAGTTATTAAGTGTTTACTTACAATCCTTGGGTTTGGAAGCTTCTTATTTAAATCCTAAGGAAGCAGGCATCATCGTCAGCGATGAGCCGGGAAGCGCACAAATTTTAGATGAAAGTTTCGATCATCTGTATAAGCTTCATAACCGAAAAGACATCGTAGTGATTCCTGGATTTTTCGGATTTACAAAAGAAGGAAAGTTGATGACATTCCCTAGGGGCGGGTCTGATATCACTGGCTCGATTGTTGCGGCAGGTGTAAAGGCCGACTTATATGAAAACTTTACGGATGTGGACTCCGTTTATTGTGTGAACCCTACCATTGTAGACAACCCACGGGAAATCACTTCATTGACATACAAAGAGATGCGTGAACTTTCCTACGCCGGTTTTTCCGTTTTCCATGATGAAGCGTTGATTCCTGCTTTCAAAGCAAGCATCCCGGTTTGCATTAAAAATACGAACAATCCGGATGGACTGGGGACGATGATCGTTTCGGAAAAGCATATGACCCCTAATCCGGTAGTGGGGATTGCCAGCGATAAAGGGTTCCTCAGTCTCTACGTCAGCAAGTATTTGATGAACCGAGAACTCGGCTTCGGACGCAAGTTGTTAAATATCCTGGAAGACGAGGACATTTCTTTTGAACATACGCCTTCAGGTATCGACGATATGTCTGTCATTATGAGGGAATCACAACTTCCTACAGAGAAAGAAGAGCGTGTCATCCGCAGGATAAAACAAGAACTGGATGCCGACATGGTGTCGATTGATCGTGGCCTGGCATTGGTAATGATCGTAGGAGAAGGAATGCATAGTACGGTTGGACTGGCCCAGAAAGCAACCGAAGCATTTGCTGAAGCCGGTGTTAATTTGGAAATGATCAACCAGGGGTCTTCTGAGGTGGCGATGATGTTCGGGATCAAAGAATCTGGACTGGAAGCATCTGTTCGGGCGCTTTACAAAGCATTTTTCAAAGGTCAGTGACCCTTAACATTCATCATATAGCTGCTTCAGAATATGGCAGCCAAATCAAAAACGGAACAAGTTCGAAAGCCCCTGGGCTCCCGAACTCGTTCCGTTTTTATCGATGAATGATAAGGATGTTGGACGCTTCCTGTCGATTCATCCAAGAAAGCCGGGTTTATCACCCTCGGCGGCTTGAATGGTATGAAAGGATTGCCCATCAAGCAATGGTTGAAAAAATACCACTGCCACAACAAAGAGAACCACCTCGTTTACTTGTTTTGGATATCCATGAGAATCGGGTGGAGGTCCTGAAATGTAGAAACACCACGCTCCATCGCTTCCGCAAGCAAATATTCAAATAGTTCTGCCGTCATGATAGCATCATTCAATGCATGATGTCGCTCCAATTTTTCTATGCCCAATCTCCGGATTAACGGATCCAACTGGTGATTAACCCCGGGCAACAACCATTTGGCCATTAATTGAGAATCGAGCACGTATGGCTGATACTCCGGGAGCTTCCATCTTTTAGCCATCGTTTGTAAAAATCGGATATCAAACTTTGCCGGATGCGCAACCAGTATGGTGCCCTTGCTGTAATGCAGAAAGTTACTGAAAGCATCTATGAACGGGCTGGCATTCATCAAATCGTGTTTGTCGATACCAGTCAAATTTTTAATCCTTCTCGATACTGGTCGGACTGGTTTGATGAATTGATGAAACTTTTCTGTCCTGCAAAACTTTGTGCCAGTAAGTTGAATGGCGCCAATGGAAATGATTTCGTGGCCGATTTCCGGAATCAAACCTGTGGTTTCCAAATCAAATACCGTAAAAGTCGTGTTAGAGAAATCGGTTGTTTCTATGGCAGGGTCTTTTTCCAAGTTTTCCAGACTTTGTGCCAGGCTTCGATAAGACTGCCAGTTGAAGTATGGCTTGATTTTTTGCTGGAACATCGGTTTTTCGAAAATATAATATTTCAATATTTGTAAGTCAATGGGTAACAAGCTATACCACCCTGTTCCTGTTATAACTCAACTCCACCACTTGCTGCAGCCTCCTTGCGATTGCTAGGGCCTCACGGAGTTTACGTTTTTCTTCTTTATTTAATTGGTGGAGGCTGATATCGTTAGTCAGCGGCTTGTTGTCATCTATCTGTGACAGGTTTTGTTCCAGACGGAAAGTCAGTAATCGATGCAAAGCCATTTTTGCATTTTCAGCATCACGTGGATGAAAGCGTTCATCTTCCGTAAGTCTGTTCAAACGGTGGATAGTGCCGACACTGTCAATTCCATAACGGATGGAATAAATTCTGACTGCATTGACGATTTGCATGATAGCCGATTTTTTCAAGTTAAGATTCCGCTGTTTCCCTACTCCGATGATTCTTCCAAAAGGCTGAAAGGGCACACGGAACCTCAACGTATCCTTCATCAAAAGTTGATGGACGTGCAGTTTTTTCTGCACCTTTGCTGTTAATTGTTCCCGAAGCCGATATGCGAGCGAATAGTCTCCGAAAATCGGACGAAAATCCATGAATATGGTGAAGTCTCGTATTTCCTGTGCGTCCATGGATTTAATCCATTCCTCCAGGTTCAGGGACCACTCTCCGATAGTGTGTCTCCACTTTGATTCTTTTGCCATGATGCCGCCAGTGCATAACGGAAAACCACACTGTTCCAACATAAGATTCACCTTTTGGCTGAACAGGCGGAAATACCGCTCTATTTCCGTTGCATTTTCCATATTGTGATAGTCGGACAGAATGATACCGTTGTCCTGATCGGTGCTGAACCCTTGTTCTTTTCTTCCTTCGGATCCCATCACAATGAAACAATAATTGATATCAGGAGTGCCATAACCCTCGTTTTTCATTTCTTCTTCGGCCAGGTGGATCACCTGCTTATGAATCCGGTCATTCACGCTGGATATCAGCTCGCAGATTTCGTAACCAAAGGTACCCTGATCAATCAGCTGTCTGATGAAGGTTTGAAATGCTTTGTTGTTAAACGGAGATAAATTCCGCAATTCTTCCACACCGGTTGAGTTGGAAATTCGGTAGGTCAAATCAAAATAAATCGAGTCCTGTATGTTGAAAAAAGAGGATTGACGCAGAAAGCCGACGACATTCTCCTTATGAAAAACGGGAATAATGGAAGTCGGGTGATGCTTCAAGTAAGACAGCGCTTCATAAATGAAATTACTCGACATTACCGCATAAATATCTGTTTTCATATATTTATCCACCTGGTGGTCCTGATCGTTTTGGAAAAAGGCAGTCAAGATTTCCGAGTAGCCGATCATGCCGAGCATTTGTTTACGATCATCGCTGACAATGACGCCCTCCAGTTCTTTTTCCTGCAACACTTTCGCTGCTTCGGCAACAGTAGCGGTTGAATGAATGAAAACGGGCGATTCCATGTATCCATCCACTCTTTTGGTGTACAATTCGGTATCCGATTCCTCATCTGAGTCGGCACTCTTATATTTGACTTCCTGGTATAAACTTTTCATCGTACTGCTGATGCCTTCTAAAACGACATTGGAAAATTGGCGGTTGGAAGACATCAGTGCCATGAATGCCGATTTAGGAAAACAAAGAGTCTGTGTAGCTTCCATTGCCTGCACGGAAAACTTCATTTCGCCGCTGGACATCACTACCATCATCCCTGCCAAATCTCCCGGATAATAATATCGGATTGACAATTGCTTACCGTTTGAACGGTGCATGATACTGTTTGCCAGTCCAGAAATCAAAAAATGGATGTCAATATCGTCTTCGCTTTGATCTTCGTGAATGATGAATTGATGAGCGTTGTAGTCCTTGATTTTTGAATCCTTTGTCAAGAATGCGAATTCCTCGTCAGACAACAAGCTGAACGGGTACTGTGACTGAAACATGTCCAGATATGCTTCCATTGGACCGACCTCCTGTATTTCCTTGATGTAAATTATCGGTTGTTCTTATATTTTTCCTTTGTCAGATTCCTTTTTCTGTCCCGGAACAAAATAAATCCGCCTATAAAGGCCAGTCCGCCCAATAAGAGGATTAAACCAGCAGCAAACTGGATACCCACGTGAAAAAACAGTGGATAAAAATCTCCGAAAAACGCATCCCTCATCAACTTAATTCCAAAAGTGGCTGCCATTCCGGGTAAAATTAAAATTAGCAATGCAATAAGCCTCATCTATTTTCTCCTTTATTCCTTTTCCTTCGTTGATTAAAAAAGCTGATATCTTATTCTTATTAATACAAGCCGAATTGTCGGTTACCTAAATTCCGTTTCTGGTAACAATCCAAGACAGAAAGAATAGCGTCATTATCGGAAACCAATCACTAAACAGATACTTGCACACATGTAGTATAGCAGAGATAAACATGGATGTCTTTCTTGCTAAAATGTGCAGGTTTGTTTATGATGGTAGTGTGCAAAAAAATGCAAGGTGTGATGCTGGATGAAGCGAGTGCTAATCATTGGCGGAGGAAAAGGCGGTACTGCTTTACTGAAACTGCTGATAGCAACCAATCGTATGAAGATTGTTGCATTGGTGGACACGGATAAGCATGCACCAGGGTTAAGGGCTGCCGAAGCAAATCATATAGCGACTGGAAGGAAATGGCAGGACTGGATAGACCGGGGGATTGACATTGTCATAGAAGCCACAGGTTCGGAAGAAGTACTGCAAGAGGTGATCAAGGCACGTCCTCGTGAAACCGTAGTCATTCCTGGCGCAGTTGCCTACATAGCGGCAGAATTGTTGGAAGAAAAAGAAACATTGCTGTCCCAATTGAAAAATGAAGCATATACGCAAGAATTGATCATGAACAATATCCACGAGGGTATGATTGTAATCGATGATTCGGAGTCGGTTGTATTCGTGAACAAACGGGCCGAGCAAATAGTGGATGTACCGAGAAAGAATTTTCTTCATAAACCGATCAGGGAAGTAATCGATCAAACAAGACTTCCTCAAGTATTACGTTCGAGAAAAAAAGAAGTGAATCAGAAACTGATTTTGGAAAACGGAAAAAAAGTAATCACTACACGGATACCGATTATCGATGCGAATCACCGTTTAAAAGGGGCTTTTGCAGTTTTTCGGGATATAACAGAAGTAGTGGAGCTCGCTGAGCAAGTGACCGGCTTAAAAGAAGTGAAAAAAATGCTCGAAGCTATTTTTCACTCTTCCGATGAAGCAATCAGCGTCGTCGATGAGGATGGCCTCGGTATCATGGTCAATCCTGCCTATACAAGGATAACCGGGCTTCCCGAAAAGGATATTATCGGCAAACCTGCCTCCACGGATATAACAGAAGGCGAAAGCATGCATATGAAGGTTTTACAGACGAGACGACCGGTAAGGGGCGTCCGGATGAAAGTGGGTCCCGCTAAAAAAGAAGTACTGGTGAATGTAGCACCGATTATCGTGGACGGCAAACTGAAGGGCAGCGTCGGGGTGCTTCACGATGTGTCCGAAATTTCTTCTTTATCCAGCGAACTCCGCAGAGCGAGACAAATCATCCGAAACTTGGAAGCGAAATATACGTTTGACGATATTATCGGTTCCTCCAACGAAATGAAGCTTTCGCTTGAACAGGCACGCGTGGGGGCGAAAACCCCAGCTACCGTTCTGTTGAGAGGGGAATCCGGTACCGGGAAAGAATTGTTCGCCCATGCTATCCACAATGAAAGCAATCGCAGAAATAACAAATTCATCAGGGTCAATTGTGCAGCAATGGAGGAGAAAACACTCGAAGGGGAATTGTTTGGATATGCCGAAGGTGCGCTGCCTCATTCAAAACAAGGGGCAAAAAGCGGGTACTTTGAAGAAGCCAATAATGGCAGCATTTTTTTAGATGAAATCGGCGAATTGAGCCTAACGTTACAGGCAAAACTGCTTCGTGTCCTGCAGGAAAACGAGATTTTCCGGGTAGGGGGAACGAAACCAATACGGGTGGATGTCCGGATTATTACGGCGACAAACGTCAATTTAGAAAAGGCAATCATGAATGGGGAATTTCGCGAGGACTTATACTACCGATTAAACCGGCTGCCGATTTTCATCCCGGCGTTACGGGAACGAATCGGGGATATAGATGAGCTGGCGGATCATTTGATCGATAAGACGAATCAGGATTACGGAAGAAACGTAAGAGAACTAGACAGTGAAGCTTTGAAGTATTTGAAATCATACAATTGGCCAGGGAATATCCGTGAATTGGAAAATGTCATTGGCAGAGCTATGATTAAAATGCAGATAG
Organism: Sediminibacillus terrae; assembly: GCF_009602435.1. Lineage (GTDB taxonomy): Bacteria > Bacillota > Bacilli > Bacillales > Amphibacillaceae > Sediminibacillus > Sediminibacillus terrae. The sequence continues at coordinate 9,711 of NZ_VZDQ01000002.1, read as the reverse complement.
GAGAAGAGGTCATCACTTCGGATCATCTACCGGAGCTTCCGACAGAACAAACAGAAGAGAATTTAAAAACCGATTTGACGAGCTATCGGGGCCAGCCGTTGCAGGAAGCCGTTGAAGCCTTTGAAAAGCAAGTTATTGCTTCGGCTTTTAAAGAGCAGCGGTTTAATAAAACGAAGACGGCAGAAGCGCTGGGTATTTCGGTCCGGAATTTATATTATAAGATGGAAAAATACAACATTGAAAAAAACAGCATGCAAGATTTTTCATAGTTTGTGTTGGGCTCTTTATTTTGAAATGTCGGGGGTTGCTGGATGAAACAATTAAAAGATCTTCTTCAAACGATGAATGAACAACAGACAGTGCCCAAAGTTGCGGTGGTCCAGGCTGCAGACAAGGAAGTGTTGACAGCTGTCGCGGCTGGATTGGAGAAAAGCCTGTGTCATTTTATCCTTTATGGAGATGGCGGCTTTATCCGTAGCTTTTTGGGAGGGGCTGGAATCGATATCCAAAATGGCCTGCAAATAGTCGAAGCAGGCACACCCGAAACGGCCGCTAAGCAAGCCGTCAAGGATGTGAGCAGCGGCAAAGCCGATGTGGTCATGAAAGGGAACATCGACACCAGTACACTGTTGAAGGCTGTATTGAATAAAGAGGATGGGCTTAGAACCGAAAGTGTTTTGTCCCACGTTGCTCTTTTTGAAGTGCCTGGCCGGAAACATTGTATACTGTTGACTGATGCAGCTATGAACATTGCACCAGATTTAGAAACCAAAGCGAGTATTATTAAAAATGCCGTCCATGTTGCGAAAAGCATTGGCATCGAAGTTCCCAAAGTGGCGGCACTAGCTGCGGTGGAAAAGGTAAATCAAGCCATGCCGGCAACTGTGGATGCGGCCAACCTAGCCCAGATGCAGAGGGATGGAAAAATTACAGGTTGTCTGGTCGATGGGCCGCTAGCTTTTGATGTGGCAGTTTCAGCGGAAGCGGCAGCCCAAAAAAATATCGAATCAGATACGGCTGGATGTGCGGATGTTTTGCTGGTACCTACTATTGAAACGGGAAATGCACTATATAAATCATTTGTTTATTTTGCAGGAGCAAAGGTGGCCGCTGTCATTGCAGGAGCAAAAGCGCCGATTGTACTGACATCCCGATCCGACACGGCCGAGAACAAGTTGTTTTCGTTGGCATTAGCTTTACGCACGTTATCATAAGGAGGAAGAAGATAATGGAAATATTCAAGTACATGGAAAGTTATGATTATGAACAGTTATTATTCTGTCAAGACGAGCAATCGGGGCTGAAAGCAATCGTTGCGATTCACGATACGACTTTAGGGCCTGCTTTGGGCGGAACAAGAATGTGGACATACGATTCAGAAGAAGCAGCCATTACGGACGCATTGCGCCTGGCTAAAGGAATGACATACAAAAACGCTGCAGCGGGACTAAACCTCGGCGGCGGGAAAACAGTCATTATCGGTGACCCGAAAAAGGATAAGAACGAAGCGATGTTCCGTGCTTTCGGAAGGTTCATCCAGGGATTGAATGGCAGATATATCACCGCAGAGGACGTAGGAACTACTGTCAAGGATATGGATTTAATCCACGAAGAAACGGATTTCGTTACTGGAATTTCTCCTGAATTTGGATCTTCGGGAAATCCTTCTCCAGTTACAGCTTACGGTGTATATAAAGGCATCAAGGCTGCAGCAAAGCAAGCTTTCGGGACGGACTCATTGGAAGGCAAAACCATAGCTGTACAGGGTGTGGGAAATGTAGCTTTTAATTTGTGTGGCCATTTGCATGAGGAAGGGGCTCAACTGATCGTCACGGATATCAATAAAGAATCTGTCAATCGTGCAGTGGAAGCATACGGTGCTAAAGCGGTGGATCCAGAGGATATTTATCAGGTTGATTGTGATATATACGCTCCATGTGCATTGGGAGCGACTATTAATGATGAAACGATACCGCAATTGAAAGCGAAAGTTGTTGCCGGAGCGGCTAACAACCAGCTTAAGGATACGAAACATGGCGATATCCTTCATGAAAAAGGAATCGTATATGCTCCTGATTACGTAATAAATGCTGGCGGTGTCATCAATGTGGCAGATGAATTGATCGGTTATAACCAGGACAGGGCCATGAAACGAGTGGAAACCATTTATGACAATTTGGAACGGGTATTTGACATATCCAAACGGGATGGCATTCCGACTTATGCAGCAGCTGATCGGATGGCAGAAGAAAGAATTGAAATGCTTAAACAATCCAGAAGCCAGTTTCTTACCAACGGGCATCACATTATAAGCAGAAGATAATCACTTGGAAGATTAGCGACGGAGGTTCGAAATGGTGTTACAAGTTCATCGTGTGTTAGTAATCAATCCTGGTTCGACTTCAACAAAAATCGGAGTTTTTGACAACCATCAATGTTTGTTTGAAAAAACGATCAGGCATACTGCTGAAGAGATTGGACAATTTCAGCGGGTAATCGACCAATATGCATTCCGTAAAGCAGTCATTTTGGAACAGCTTCACCAGGAGGGTATCAATATTTCCAAGTTGAGCGCTGTTTGCGGGAGGGGCGGGCTGCTCCGCCCCATTGAAGGCGGAACCTATCAGGTCAACGAGGAAATGCTGCAGGATTTACGCATGGGGTATAATGGGGAACATGCTTCCAATTTGGGAGGGATTTTGGCATATGAAATAGCAACCGGCTTGAATATCCAGGCTTTTATCGTCGATCCTGTCGTTGTTGACGAGTTGGCGGAAATCGCCAGGTATTCGGGTGTTCCCGATATCCCCAGAAAAAGTATTTTTCATGCATTGAATCAGAAAGCCGTCGCCAGGCGGGCTGCTCTTGAACTGAATCAACCATACAGGCAATTGCGCTTGATTGTTGCACATATGGGGGGCGGTATAACCGTAGGGGCCCACGATAACGGTCGTGTCATCGATGTCAACAATGGTTTGCACGGAGACGGACCGTTCTCGCCAGAAAGAGCGGGTACAGTCCCTGCAGGCGACTTGATTTCCATGTGCTTTTCTGGACAGTATTTCCGTGATGAAGTGATGGATAAAATTGTAGGAAAAGGCGGCTTGGTTGGTTATTTGCAAACCAATGATGCCCAGGAAGTAGAGCGGAGGATCGAAAGTGGTGACGAGCAGGCCCTGGCAGTCTACCAGGCAATGGCTTATCAAGTGGCCAAGGAGATTGGCTCTATGGCTGCCGTGTTAAACGGCAAAGTGGATGGCATTGTACTTACCGGAGGGCTGGCTTATGGGAAAGCATTCGTAGAGATGATAGCAGAGCGGGTTAACTGGATTGCCGATGTCATGGTCTATCCTGGAGAAAATGAGCTGCAGGCGCTTGCGGAAGGAACTATGCGCGTACTGACTGGAGAAGAAGAACCGAAGGAATATCCTAATCCTGCATAAATAAGGAGTGAGTGTATGGCACAAGATTATGATTTAGTGATAATAGGTGGCGGAACTGGTGGTTATGTAGCTGCTATCCGGGCTTCCCAGCTCGGTTTGAAAACCGCTGTCGTAGAAAAAGGGAAACTGGGCGGAACATGTCTTCATCAAGGCTGTATTCCATCGAAAGCACTGCTGCGGAGTGCAGAAGTTTTCCGGCAGACAAAAGAAGCGGATAAGTATGGGGTAAGGGTTTCGGAACCCGTCATCGACTTTTTGAAAATCCAAGAACGCAAACAAAATATTATCGATACATTACATAAAGGTGTTCAGGGATTGATGAAAAAAGGCAAAATCGATGTTTACGAAGGGACGGGCAGGGTGTTGGGACCATCTATTTTTTCTCCTACCGCCGGCACGGTTTCGGTGGAATTCGACAACGGCGACGAAAACGAAATGTTGGTACCGAAGAACCTAATCATCGCCACAGGCTCCAAACCGAAGACATTGCCTGGTTTGGAACTGGATGGAGAACTGGTGATGTCTTCTGACCATGCGTTGCAAATGGAAAAACTGCCTGATTCCATGGTCATAGTCGGCGGTGGAGTCATCGGGATTGAATGGGCCTCGATGCTGGCTGACTTTGGAGTAAAAGTCGATGTAATCGAATACATGGACAGAATCTTACCTACGGAGGATGAAGATGTAGCCAAGGAAATGGCCCGCCAGCTCAAGCAAAAAAATATAACCATCCATACTAGCGCAAAAGTGGCGCCAGAATCACTCCGAAAAGAAGCGGGGATTGAAATCATTGCGGATATCAACGGCAAGCAGGAAACATTCTCTGCTGACAAAATGCTGGTATCGGTGGGCAGAGAAGCCAATATAGCCAATATTGGACTGGAAAATACGGACATTGTCGTAACCGACAGGGGCGTTATTCAAGTTAATGAAGCCTATCAGACCAAAGAATCACACATTTATGCAATAGGGGATGTAATAGGGGGCATGCAGCTTGCCCACGTGGCTTCCCACGAAGGGATAAAGGCTGTTGAACATATGGCTGACCAAAAACCAGAACCGATTCGCTATGAGCAAATACCTTCCTGTGTCTACTCAAGTCCTGAAGCTGCTAGTGTCGGCCTTACGGAATCCGAAGCAAAAGAAAAAGGGTTTCAGGTGAAAACCGGCAAGATGCCATTTACAGCTATCGGCAAAGCACTTGTTCATGGTGAATCAGCGGGTTTTGTCAAGGTTATAGCCGATAAAGCGACCGATGACATTCTCGGTGTCCATATGATCGGCCCACATGTGACGGACATGATTTCAGAGGCAGGATTGGCAAAAGTACTTGATGCCACTCCATGGGAAATCGGAGAAACCATTCATCCACATCCTACTTTATCGGAAGCAATTGGTGAAGCGTCGTTGGCTGTGGATGGAAATCAAATACATGGATAATAGCAAGGAGGGAACAACAATGACGGAGAATAGACATGAGAAACTTGGTTTGAGTGATGAGCAAGTACTTGATATGTACCGCACGATGCTTTTGGCAAGAAGAATTGACGAGCGGATGTGGCTGCTGAACCGGGCGGGGAAAATTCCTTTTGTCATTTCATGTCAGGGACAGGAAGCAGCCCAGGTCGGTGCAGCTTTTGCTTTGGATCGTAACAAAGACTATGCACTTCCTTACTATCGGGATATGGGTGTGGTCCTTGCATTCGGAATGACAGCGAAAGAATTGATGCTGTCCGGATTTGCAAAAGCGGAAGATCCAAATTCCGGCGGCAGACAAATGCCGGGACACTTCGGACAAAAGAAAAACCGCATTGTTACAGGCTCTTCCCCTGTGACCACTCAGGTTCCGCATGCAGTCGGGATAGCTCTTGCCGGGAAAATGGAAGAAAAGGATTTTGTCAGCCTTGTGACCTTTGGCGAAGGTTCGTCCAACCAAGGGGATTTTCACGAAGGAGCAAATTTTGCAGGCGTTCATAAATTGCCGGTCATCTTCATGGTGGAAAACAATAAATATGCCATATCCGTACCGGTAAGCAAACAGCTTGCCTGTGAAAAAGTCTCTGACCGTGCTCAAGGGTATGGCATGCCTGGCATCACTGTCGACGGCAATGATCCACTTGCGGTATATGAAGCTGTCAAACAGGCGGCTGACAGAGGCAGGCAAGGAGAAGGACCTAGCCTGATAGAAGCTGTTTCTTACAGGCTTACGGCCCATTCCAGTGATGACGACGACCGCACTTATCGAGAAAAGGAAGAAGTGGAAGCTGCCCGTCAAGAGGATTCCATTCATACGTTTTCAGCGTATCTGCGTGAACTCGGAATTTTGACCGAGGAAAAAGAGCAGGAAATGCAGGATGAAATCATGAAATTGGTCAATGAAGCGACAGATTATGCCGAAAATGCAGCTTATGCAGAACCGGAAACGATCTTTAATTATGTTTATGCAGAGTGAGGAGGGTTTTTAATGCCAGTTAAGTCTTATATACAAGCTGTAACGCAGGCTTTGTCAGAAGAGATGGAACGGGATCAGAAAGTATTTGTCCTAGGGGAAGATGTCGGAAAAAGAGGCGGCGTATTCCGTGCTACGGACGGACTATATGAAAAATTCGGAGAAGCAAGAGTGCTTGATACGCCACTCGCTGAATCAGCTATCGCCGGTGTAGGAATCGGTGCAGCCATGTACGGTATGAGACCGGTGGCTGAGATGCAGTTTGCCGATTTCATCATGCCTGCGGTTAATCAGATTATATCGGAAGCTGCAAAAATAAGGTACCGGTCAAACAACGATTGGGACTGTCCCATCACGATACGGGCACCTTACGGCGGAGGGGTTCATGGAGCGTTGTACCATTCCCAGTCCATCGAAGCCATTTTTGCCAATCAACCAGGTTTGAAAATTGTCATGCCTTCCACTCCATATGATGTCAAGGGATTGTTAAAAGCCGCCATCCGGGATGATGATCCCGTCTTGTTTTTTGAACATAAACGCGCTTACCGGTTGATCAAAGGGGAAGTGCCGGATGAGGACTATACTCTTCCATTGGGGAAAGCCGACGTAAAAAGAGATGGATCAGATATTACAGTGATAACCTATGGTCTATGTGTCCATTTCGCATTACAGGCAGCAGAAAAGCTGGAGCAGGAAGGTATCGATGCCCACATTTTAGATCTTCGGACCGTGTACCCGCTTGATCGGGAAGCTATTGTGGAAGCAGCATCCAAGACAGGAAAAGTACTATTGCTAACAGAGGATAACAAAGAAGGAAGCATCATAGGGGAAGTAGCAGCAATCATTGCGGAAGAATGTTTATTTGAGTTGGATGCGCCAATTCAGCGGCTTGCAGGACCGGATGTACCTGCTATGCCATATGCTCCGACAATGGAAAAACACTTCATGGTCAATCCGGACAAAGTGGAAAAAGCAATGCGTGAATTGGCGGAATTTTAAAGACGAGGAGGGAACGCTGTGTCAATAGAAAAAATCAATATGCCTCAGCTTGGCGAAAGTGTGACAGAAGGGACAATCAGCCAGTGGCTCGTAAAGCCTGGTGATCATGTCAATAAGTATGATCCTATCGCGGAAGTAATGACAGACAAGGTAAATGCGGAGGTGCCTTCATCATTTACAGGTACACTGACAGAGATTGCAGCTGAAGAAGGCGAAACGGTAGCTGTCGGTGATTTGATGTGTTATATCGAAGTGGCAGGCGGGGAGAGCGGCGAAACCGCTGTTGAAGAAGCGAACACAAATACAACCGGGAACACAGTTGCTCCTGAACCAAAGTCGGAAGAATCATCGATGAAAAAGAGATATTCTCCGGCGGTCATGCGGCTTGCGCAGGAAAACGATATTCAACTCGATGAAGTGGAAGGAAGCGGAAAAGGCGGCAGGATCACACGGAAAGATATCGAAAAGATAATCGCTTCTGGAGGGATGGACAGAAAGCAGGAACAACCCGCTGAAAGCAACGTGCCGGCGGAAAATGCCAGCGGCAATGCCACAATCCCGGAATCAAAGCAGCAAGTACATACAAGTGAAGGAGCGAAGGAAATTCCGGTGACCGGAGTACGCAAGGCAATAGCCAACAATATGGTGAAGGCCAAGACCGAAATACCCCATGCTTGGATGATGGTGGAGGTGGATGTAACGAATCTGGTAAAATACCGAAATTCTGTAAAAGACCGATTTAAACAGGAGGAAGGCTTCGGTCTTACGTTCTTTGCCTTTTTTGTGAAGGCTGTATCGAAAGCGCTGAAGGAATTCCCGCAGCTCAACAGCTCTTGGGCCGGAGACAAGATCATCCAGCATAAAGACGTAAATATTTCCATTGCTGTCGCTAAAGAACAAGAATTGTTTGTACCTGTTATAAAAGCGGCAGATGAGAAAAGCATCAAAGGTATCGCCAAGGATATACACGGTCTGGCCAGTAAAGCGAGAAACGGAAAACTGACTGCCCAAGATATGGAAGGTGGAACATTCACAGTTAATAACACCGGCTCGTTTGGTTCTGTCCAGTCAATGGGAGTTATCAATCATCCGCAGGCCGCTATCTTGCAGGTTGAGTCCATTGTAAAACGCCCCGTGATTATTGATGATATGTTCGCCGCAAGAGATATGGTCAATCTTTGTCTTTCACTGGATCACCGGGTATTGGATGGATTGATCTGTGGCCAATTCCTGGCCCGTTTGAAAGAAATATTAGAAAATACATCGAGTGATAATACACCGATCTATTAATTCATTTGAGTATCCGGCTTACAAAAGTTGAAAGAGGCGGATTATAATTAAGTGATTCATGCTTGTGACGGAGCCCGTCAGGTATATAAGCCTAAGACATCAGCAGACCAAATCGCAACAGATTTGGTCTTGTCTTATTCTATACAGTGAAAAGAGTTGGGAGGGTGGCTGGATGAGAAAGACACTTATAGGCCTCGCTATCTTTGTGTCTGGCGCAATCGTTTATGGGTTCACTTTGATCGCTGCCTCGATCTATGCCCAAGTATTGGCCGATACGAGTTGGGACGGCCGTTATGGTATTTTCGGCACTGCTTTGAGAGAAATAGGAACGGCACCATTAACAGTTGCAATAATTCTAGGTATAACCGGAATATATTTTATGATTCTTTCTGTGAAAAATGATAAGCGAAGAGCAACGGGGGAATAAGGACTGAGACTATTAACAAACAAACCATTTTTTTAGCAGCTGTTGATTTAATAAAAGGGTAGAAAATCAAAGGAGAGAGAAAATGAACGTAGGACGGATTTTATACATATTGGGATTGATTTTTGCTGTTTACAGCATTGCAGTGCTAGTGATGTCCTTCTTCACTGGAGGAGGCAGCATCCTCATGGTTTTTGGTGTCTTGAACGGCTTTATCGCCATGGGTGTAGGGGACCTGGTAATAGACATGAATAGAAGGAAAAAGAATACAGCGGGTGGGGATTTGAACGATAACCAAGACAAACATGAAAATGACTAAAGCACAGTGCAGTAACCCCGGAAAAGCGCACGGGACTGGCGGATCAGACACAGGTGCTGCGGGCGAATCTGAAAAGTAGCAGGAAACGGTGCAACTTTTGTCTGAACAGCCTGATTGAAACGCAAGCCTATTCTTGGTACTATGAATTTAGTAATATAAATTTTAAGGAGATGGATATAGAGTGGATTTCAATTTATTCATGGAAGATGTCGTCAATTCGGCGCGTAAAGATATAACAGAAGCAGGCTATGAAGAACTCACCACACCAGAAGAAGTCGACCAGGCTTTAAATCGAAAAGGAACAACACTCGTCATGGTCAATTCTACGTGTGGGTGTGCTGGAGGTGTCGCACGTCCGGCCGCTGCCAATGCCATCCACTTTGATAAACGTCCGGAACACCTGGTTACCGTTTTTGCGGGACAAGATAAAGAAGCGACCGAAAGGGCCAGGAGTTATTTTGAAGGTTTTCCGCCATCTTCGCCTTCTTTCGCTTTTTTGAAGGACGGAAAAATCGTCACGATGGTTGAACGTCATGATATTGAAGGATTTGGCCCGGTAGACGTTGTAGAAAAACTTCAACATATTTTTGAGGAACATTGCGAAGAAATATAACGGAACCACAGAGAGATTTCATTACCTTGCCACGCCTGTGACAAGGTTTTTTTTAATGAATTAGAAAACCCCTGGCAATGCCAGGGGTTCCGGAGAGCTTACAGCGTGGTAATAAAAAAACCTCACTTCATGGTAGGATAAAGTTGGTTTCCCGACCACTTCATCTCACCAAAG
>NZ_VZDQ01000001.1 GCF_009602435.1 Sediminibacillus terrae | reverse complement strand
ACTCACCCGTCCGCCGCTCGTTCCACAGGCTTCACCCCGAAGGGATCTGCCTGCTTCCCGCGCTCGACTTGCATGTATTAGGCACGCCGCCAGCGTTCGTCCTGAGCCAAGATCAAACTCTCCATAATAGTTGAGCTTGCTTGCTCGTTCAAAAAACTAGCTTGTATATCTTGCTTGACATACTGGTTGTTTTGTTCAGTTTTCAAAGATCAAATTGTCGCTCGCCGACTCAACGACAGCTTAATAATTATATCAGATTACTAGAATGAAGTCAATAACTTTTTTAAATCAACTATTACTTCCTTCAAAACAGCAACTTAATCAATATAACATTTGGACTTGTAAGAAGTCAATATGTTTTTTCGTGGTTGCTTGTTGTCCGATGCAACTTTCATAATATAACATGTCACAGAATGTGATGCAATAGAAAAACAGTTTCCAACTATCGGAAACTGTTTTCAGAAGATAAATAGGTGAATGGCCGCCAACGAAGCCAAGCCAGGAATTCCTAAAAAACCGGTGATTAGGGCGGTGTATATATTTATCGGCAGATGGAGGCCAATAGAAGCACCGAATACATTGAAGAAAAACAAAAACAATACACCAATCACTAATTTTACCGATCCCTGAGCAACAAAGCGCAAAGGCTTGATCGGTGCTCCGAGAACAAGTAGTAAGGCTATTACCACCACCATACTTGTTATGATGACCGCTGGATTCATTTTCTCCTCTCCTTTTGCTTGTCCTTTTCTATTTATAGGTATGAAAAGGCAAAAGGAAAAAGAACTGAATTATCTCATCGCACTTACCTTTCGAACTCTCGCTTCCCGCAACAGGTAAAGGTATTTAGCTTCAGCAACCTTAAGTTCGTATATTCCACGCTCAGTGGGTTCGACGCTTCGTTCAATGATTGATTTGATACTTTTCCATTCTTCCTTTGATTTAAAAATATCATCCAATAACTGCTCATCCACCTGGCTCTTTTTAATCTTTTTACCGCCAATCACTTTGATCACCTATCCTCTTTCTCTACATTCTACACAAGAGTTGCACGCTACAGAGCCGGAAATTATAATTCCCTTCGTCCTTCCATCGCTTTAGACAATGTTACTTCATCCGCATACTCGAGGTCGCCTCCCATTGGAAGTCCGTGGGCGATTCTGGTGATTCTTATCCCGGAAGGTTTAACCAGACGGGAGATATACATCGCAGTTGCTTCGCCTTCGATATTCGGATTGGTAGCAAGGATGAGTTCATTTACTTCTTCATCTTTAAGCCGGTTCAGCAAACTCGGAACATTGATGTCCTCAGGCCCAATCCCATCCATCGGAGAGATAGCTCCATGCAGGACATGATATTTTCCGCCAAATTCCTTCATTTTTTCCATGGCAATGACATCCTTTGGATCCTGCACGACACAAATCACCGAATTATCCCTTGTCTCGTCCTGACAAATCGAACATGGATCCTGGTCGGTGATATGCCCGCATATCGAGCAGTGGGTCAGCTCTCTCTTTGCATTGACCAAAGCCTTCGCAAAATCCAAAACGTCATCTTCTTTCATATTCAACACAAAAAAGGCCAGGCGGACAGCCGTTTTCGGTCCGATCCCCGGCAATTTTGTAAAGCTGTCAATCAGCTTTGAAATCGGTTCTGGGTAATACATGAAGCATACCTCCTAGAACATTCCTCCAGGCATGTTTAAACCTTTCGTGAACTGTCCCATAGTATCATTTGTTTTGTCTTCAACCTGTTTCAATACGTCGTTCGTTGCGGCCAGAATCAAATCCTGGAGCATATCCAGATCATCCGGGTCCACCACTTCTTCGTTTATTTGAATGTCGGTAATTTCCTTTTTCCCGTTTGCTGTTACTTTTACCATACCCCCGCCGGCAGCACCTTCAAAACTCATTTCTTGAAGTTCTTCCTGAGCTTTCATCATATCTTTTTGCATTTTCTGCATTTGCTTCATCATTTTATTCATATTTCCACCACCACGCATGGAAAACCCTCCTTATTAATCATGAATTTCTAATAAATCATCACCAGCGAGCTTTCTTGCTTCGGCAACCAACGGATCTTCCTCCTGGGAGGATTCCCCTTGCTCTTCCGTTTCCTGCTGTTTTTGCTTGCTGATATATTCTTCTCTGAGTTCTTGCCAATTCGCTTCCGGTATCGGAATCACCGTCAGTGATTTACCGATGACCTCCGCTAATAACGATTCTATCGCTTGTTTATGGTCTAAAGCAAGTGAACAATGGATTTCGTACTTAAATGCTACAACTAGAGCCTGGCTCGATGCAGCCCGGGGCTTACTGTTCTGGATTGTTGCATGGGCAGGGGCACTTTGTTTCTTCAGCATATTCATGAAATTCGCCCACTGAGACTGCACATTCTTCAACTCTGTCTTAGAGGCTTCCTTCAATACTTGACGTATTCGTTCAAACGGAATTTTATAACTGTTTTTTGTTGCCCGTTGCTGCGGACGCGGTTGTGCTGGCGAAGGAGCATCAGCATGCTGGACCGCCACACCATTTTTCTTTACTTCCTGCATTTCTTTTTCCAGTTGGGCCAATTTTCTTGTCAACTTGTCAACGGCTTCAGCGGACGTTCCACTGGAAGCTTTTTGCTGATCAGAGATATTTAATACGGCTATTTCAATGAATACCTTGGGACTATTTGTCCACTTTATTTCCTGTTGACATTCATTCAGCTGCCTGATTGCTTCCTGGATCCAGTCAGCATTGACTTCCGCGGCAAGCTGTTTGAAACTGTCAGTCAGCAAAGCACGTTCCAAAATATTCTCCAGATCTGGCGCACTTTGGTATAGCAGTAAATCACGCAAATAGTAAATCAAGTCAAATACAAAGCGTCCCGGATCCTTTCCTTCCTGGATCAAATCATCCACATAACGCAACGCCTGTTGAATTTCCTGTCGATACATCGCCTCGGTCACAAGCGTCAGTTTTTCCTGTGAGACCGACCCGGTAACGGCCAGGACATCCTCCAGACTTACCTCATCTTCACTGTAAGATATCGCCTGATCCAACAAGCTGAGCGCATCCCGCATCCCTCCTTCAGCAGAAAGTGCCACAGATTCAAGAGCTTCCCTGGTTGTCTTGATACCTTCTGCTTCGACGATTGTCTGCATACGCTCGACGATCGATGAAGGAGTGATCCGTTTAAAGTCAAATCGCTGACAGCGGGAAATGATCGTTAATGGTATTTTATGCGGTTCCGTGGTCGCCAGAATAAAAATGACATGCTTGGGCGGCTCCTCCAATGTTTTCAACAAGGCATTAAAAGCGCCCATCGACAGCATGTGGACTTCATCGATAATATAGACTTTGTAAGCGACTGCACTTGGTGCATACTTCACTTTGTCCCGGATATCCCGGATCTGTTCCACTCCATTGTTGGATGCGGCATCGATTTCGATTACATCGGAAATGGAGCCGTCCTGTATTCCCAGACATGCCGCGCATTCGTTACACGGTTCCTTCACTGGTGCATGTTCACAGTTTACGGTTTTCGCAAATATCTTGGCAGCACTGGTCTTGCCTGTACCCCGAGGTCCTGAAAACAAATAGGCATGCGAAAACTTCTGCTGGACGATGGCATTTTGCAATGTACGGGTAATATGGGTTTGTCCGACGACATCAGAAAAGCTCCTTGGACGCCAGACTCGATACAGTGCCTGATAGCTCATTCAATACTTGCCCCTTTTTGATTGCTCTCTTAATTATAACTGAATTATGTTGCGGTTGGAAACCTTCTATACGAAAAACCTCTTGCCCTGAGACAAGAGGTTCACTAGCATGTATTCAATAAGTAAAGCCGTGCACCCATCGTCGATAGTACGACCCTAAGCGTTACTCAAGTTCATGGCTCGACCCGGGCTTCCCCGCGGCACACAAGAAGGACCGCTTACTGCTGCTTCCTTCCGGACCTGACAGGGTTCACGGGTTCCCGTTGCGCAGGACCCGGGTGTCAGCACCAATCCCTTGAGGCAGACCTTAATGTCATACTACCTCGGATGGGGATTCAGCCTCGCTATAGCGGATTGCGAGTACAGGGCACCGCTACCTCCCCGCCTAGCACGACAAATTTGCTAACAATTATTTGTGGCGCTTTAATAGCGCAATTCATAGTATAACGACTTTCATCCAAAAATGCAATAGGTAGAGACTGGAAGCCTCATTTGTCTCCGGGCTTTCTCTTCCTTTGCTGCCTGAGGGTACGGAAAAAATCAGTCAACAGTTGTCCGCATGCTTCTTCCAATACTCCTCCACGGACTTCCGCCACATGATTGAACCGGCTGTCTTCGAGAAGATTCATCAAGGTGCCTGCACAACCCGCTTTGGGATCGTAGGCCCCGAAAACGACCCGGGGGATTCTGGATTGAATGATTGCTCCCGCACACATCGGGCAAGGCTCCAACGTAACATAAAGGGTACAATTTTCGAGCCGCCAGCTTCCTATTGATTCATTTGCTTTGTCAATCGCAATCAGCTCAGCATGAGAGGCGGTTGTTTGAAGCGACTCCCGTAAATTGAAGGATGCGGCGATCACTTGCTCTTCGTGGACAATGACCGCCCCGATCGGCACTTCTCCCAGTTGTCCTGCTTTTTTTGCTTCCATAATGGCCAGTTCCATATAATATTGATCGTTCATTAATCATCCCACTTTTCATTCGAAGGTTTCAAACATCAAGAAAAAGATAAATAATAAGGAAGAGAGGAGTGAAGTCATGGAAACAGACAGAAATGATGCGGCCGTGGTCATTGTAGACATCATCAATGACTTTGATTTTCCGGAGGGTCCACAGTTGTTGGAAAACACCAAGAAGATCCTCCCCAACCTGAAAAAATTGAAAGAGTTTGCGTATCAGCAGTCTATTCCTATTATTTATGTAAATGACCATTATGGCATCTGGCAATCGGACTTTCAAAAAGTCAGTGATTACTGCCGCAATGAACAAAACAAACAAATCATCGATCAAATGCAGCCTGCATCCGATGATTATTTCCTGATAAAACCAAAACATTCTGGATTCTATGGTACAGCGCTCGAATCTTTATTGAAAGAATTAAACGTAAACCATATCATCATCGCCGGTATCGCTGGTGACTTTTGTGTACTGTTCACGGCCAACGATGCTCATATGCGTGAGTATAGTATCAGTGTACCAAAAAACTGTATCGCCTCCAACGAGGAGCAACAGAACGACCGGGCCCTCGCGCTGATGGCTGAAAAACTTGGCGCAGATATTGATCCTGTTTAAAAGCATATGTTCCTTCCTCTGCACATAAGATGATAACGGAGAAAAATGTTATTTTCAGAGGAGGAAGGAATGTGCAAATCCATGTAGTTGCGCCGGGAGAGTCCTTATATGCGATAGCGATGATGTACGGCACCACCGTGGCGTCATTGCAGGCCGTAAATGAACTGGATGCTCCCGGCAATTTAGTTGTCGGACAGACGTTGGTTGTTCCGCTCCAGGGGAATATTTACCGTGTCCAGCCCGGGGACAGTTTATATTCGATCGGCCAGCGATTCGGAGTGTCTGTACAACAACTTGCCAATGCCAACAATATTTCCCCCAATCTTGAACTTCAAGTTGGATTTCCTCTATTTATCCCCCAGCAGCCCAAGACCAGGACGGAAGTTAATGCCTATATCGAACCGTACGGCGAAACAGTCTCCGAGACCTTGATCAATGCGGCGGAGAAGAATACACAGTATCTTACTTACTTGTCCCCTTTCAGTTATCGGATAAATCGTGACGGCACCTTGATTCCTCCACCGTTAGATAACTTCCGGCAAATTGCCGCAAACAACAATGCCGGTCTGGTCCTGGTAGTTACCAATTTGGAAGAGGGAGCATTTAGCGCAGAATTAGGCAGGGAAATCATAACGAACCGGCAAGTAGAAAACACGCTTTTGAATGAAATTGTAAGCACAGCCGAAGCCGGCGGTTATCGAGACGTCCATTTCGATTTTGAATTTCTTCCACCGGATACTCGTGAAGACTACAACAATTTTCTAAGAAGAGCCAAGCAACGTTTGAGTGAAGCAGGATTATTGATGTCCACTGCTCTCGCTCCGAAAACAAGTGCCGAACAAACCGGAGCGTGGTATGAGGCCCATGACTATGCTGCCCACGGGGAAATCGCAGATTTTGTTGTGTTGATGACCTATGAATGGGGATATAGCGGCGGTCCGCCTATGGCTGTGTCACCGATCGGGCCGGTGCGGGAAGTGGTAGAATATGCATTGACCGAAATGCCTGCTGAAAAAATTTTGCTTGGTCAAAACCTCTACGGATATGACTGGACGCTGCCATTCGAACCAGGCGGAGATTATGCCCAGGCGCTAAGCCCTCAACAGGCAATCACCCTGGCCCGAAACGAAAATGTTGCCATTGAGTACGATGAGACCGACCAAGCTCCATTTTTTCATTATACGGACGACGAAGGAAACCGGCATGAAGTATGGTTTGAAGACGCCCGCTCCATCCAAGCCAAGTTCGACTTGATTAAAGAATTAGGACTTCGGGGGATTAGCTATTGGAAACTGGGATTGGCCTTTCCTCAAAACTGGCAGCTGCTTGACGCAAACTTTGACATAGTAAAACCAGGATAATCTGCATCCTGGTTTTTTTTGTTTATATAACCGTTCCGATTGATTTACCTTTTGATACCATTGTTAAATTGGCTGGAAGCAGCTCAAACTAAAAGAAAATAGAAGGCAGAAAGAGAAGGTGATGACGTGAATTTGGACTTCCAGTTTGTATTTAAATCGGTGATTTTGGTGCTATCGGGAGTATTATTGTTGCGTATTTCCGGAAGAAAATCCATTTCACAAATGACATTGGCACAGACCGTAGTGATGATTTCGATTGGTTCGGTTATCATTCAACCAATCGTGGAAAGGAGCGTAATCCGAACGATTATTGTTGCCGCCATTTTTGTTTTCACCCTGATCGTTATCGAGTGGCTTCAACTTAAATTCAACGTTGTGGAAAAGTTTATTACTGGTAAATCAAAAATCCTCATTCAAAACGGACAGCTGGAAACGAAAAACTTTAACAAGAACCGGCTTACTGTCGACCAACTCGAAATGTTTCTCCGGCAGCAAGGGATTTCCAAGCTTTCCGATCTCAAAACGGCAACAATCGAACCGAATGGGCAGCTTGGATATGAATTGACGGAGGATGCCCGTCCACTCACCGTAGGGGAATTTAAAAAAATGATTCATCCAAGCATGCTGAACCCGGCAGTGATGGATAATACACAGCAACCAAAACAGACATCTCAACAACAGCAAAATCTTTTTGAAGAAATCACTGCCAACCATCAAACAGACCATTCAAAAAAACTTAAGTGACTTAACCTGGAGCGAAACGGAAAATCCGGTTTTTATTTGAGACGCTTTTCCATTCAACCGATGATTGTGAGGATTCAGGAGCAACACGCAAGACCTGTATCTCTACTTCAAATTCCGTAGAGAAAGGAAATGGTTTAACCTGTATGTCCATGTCTGTCAGCCACTCCGCTGTCATTCCTCTTGGTGCAAAGCAAAATTCCTGACGAAATCCATCCTTGAACCAGTCTATTTCTTCCGATTTCTTCACACCGGGAGGATTCAATGTCGCATATAAGGATAAATCATCACAAAATTGCAGGATGCGATAATGACAGGTCATAGCATCCTCCAGCGAATCTATCGTTAAAGAAGAGATCAGCCGGCGTCTTCGCTCTTGTTCATGAAGCAAGAATGACGAAATGTCGGGATCATTACCTTTGTCAGACGAGAAAAAAGAAACATAATGCATGCTGCAAAGGATAGCACCATAAGAAGTTTGTTCCTCAACCTGATCAATACCGCGACTGTATGCTTGAAGTTTTTCCTGTAAGGGGTAGTCAATAAAATCATATGGCTTCTGCTCAGCAACATTCCAAACAATCTGTTGATCAAGCGGAATCCAGGCCCGATCATGATGACGGATTGCATATAAAACATCCTGTTTTAATGCTGGATAGGGAAAAGCATCACGTCTCCAATGGCATGCAAGTTGAAAGGATAAGTATGCATGATCATGCTGTTTAATGATTTCCCATCGATCACCGTTTTTTCTAACTATCATTAATCTTTTCCCCCTTTTGTCAGGATCGTTGCAAGCTAAAGAAGAGGCTGCCCTTATGTGGACAACCTCTTTTTCATTGGTTTATGCCAATACTTTTAATGATTCACGGTTGAAAGCTGGAATATCATCTGGTTGACGGCTGGTTACCAGCTGATTTTGGCAAACGACGACTTCTTGGTCTTTTAAGTCGGCGCCGGCGTACTCCATATCCACTTGAATCGATTTGAACCCAGTTGCCTGGCGTCCTTCCAGTTTTTTAGCCGTAATCAACAGCTGCGGCCCATGACAAATGGCCATTACTGGTTTTTTCTCGTCCATAAAGTGTTTTGCAAAAGAAACAAACCGTTCATCTGCGCGCAATTGGTCTGGTGAAAATCCGCCGGGGATAAACAGAGCATCGAAGTCAGAAGGATTGACATCATCGATGCCTTTATCAATCGTCACTTTTGCTTCACCTTGTTTTCCAGTGACTTGTTTACCAGCTTCCTTTTCAATGGTTACCACTTCGTGTCCTTCATCCTTAAATGCTTTGGCAGGATCTGTATATTCCACATCTTCAAACATATCTGTCAATACACAAGCAATCTTACTCATCGTAACAACACTCCTTTGAAAAACTATAGGGTTTTACGGTTACATCGATAATGTACCCTCGCCTTTGGAGTTTAAACATAATATGGAAGATTTAAATACATTGAAGTTTCCCCTCCACACGTACCAGCAAGAAGGAGGAAGTATCTCCATCCAACGGAGGCAGGATATGCAGACTTCAGTGAAAGAGCGTGAAGTCAAGTTATTAAGGATATAAAAACCGAACGAATTATCGTTCGGTTTTTATGTTGGCCGCTATGCTTTTGTTCAAGCTTCCTTAGCCTACTCTTCTAATGTAGAGGTATCTCCGGTCGGCAGTCCCAATTCCCAGGATTTCAAAAGCCGGCGCATGATTTTCCCGCTCCTTGTCTTTGGAATCGTATCCTTGATTTCAATTTCCCGTGGTGCAGCATGGGCGCTCAAGCCGGTTTTTACAAACTTCCGGATATCTTCGACCAATTCATCGCTTGACTGATAGCCATCATTCAGGGTGATGAAAGCTTTGATGATTTCTCCTCGTTCCGGATCCGGTTTCCCGATGACACCGGCTTCCGAAACAGCTGGATGTTCAATCAGCTTGCTTTCCACTTCGAACGGTCCAACCCGTTCTCCGGATGTATTGATGACATCGTCCAGTCTTCCCTGGAACCAAAAATAACCGTCTTCATCCTTATAGGCACTGTCCCCTGACACATACCAGCCATTGATGAAATAACTTTCATATTTTCCAGGGTTTTGCCATATCGCACGCATCATGGATGGCCATCCCTGCCTTATTGCCAGATTTCCCATTTGATTGGGCGGAAGTTCGTTTCCTTCATTATCGATGATCGCTGCGTCAATTCCTGGAATCGGTTTACCCATTGATCCAGGGCGAATATCCATATCTGGAAGGTTGACGATCAACATCGCACCAGTTTCCGTCATCCACCAGGTATCATGGATTCTCAAATCAAACGCCTTGACGCCCCAGGTAATCACTTCCGGATTCAACGGTTCGCCAACACTCAGGACATGCCGCAGCGAAGAAAGATCGTATTTTTTCGCTGTCTGTTCTCCAGCGCTTACCAGCTTCCGGAGCGCAGTCGGAGCCGTGTACCAAACGGTAACGTTGTTTTTAGCAATTGTTTCATACCAAGAATCCGCCGTGAAACGGCCGCCCCGTATCACGTTCGTCACCCCGTTCAGCCATGGAGCAAAAATTCCATAGCTTGTTCCGGTGACCCAGCCGGGATCCGCCGTACACCAATAAACATCGTCTTCCTTCAAATCAAGCACCCAGTGCCCTGTCGCATAATGTTGGATCATCGCATTGTGAACATGGTAGACCCCTTTCGGTTTTCCGGTTGATCCGGAAGTATAATGCAGCAGCATGCCATCTTCGAGGTCTACCCATTCAATGTCAAACTCCTCGGAAGCTTGCTCCATCTCATGGAAGTAATCGATGTACTTATCATCCGATTCCTCATGGTACCCGACAAGCACAATTTTCTTGAGCTCCGGGAGTTCATCCTGAGGAACACGTTCGAGCAATTCCGGGGTCGTGATCAACATCGAAGCGCCGCTGTCATCGAGTCTGTCACGAACCGCTTGTTCCATAAAGGCTTCAAATAAAGGACCTGCAATGGCTCCAACCTTCAGAATACCGAAAAAGCTCGCATAAAATTCCGGGCTTCTCGGCATAAACAAAAAGACTCTGTCCCCCTTTTGCACGTCATGCTTTTTAAGTACGTTGGCGAATTTGTTACTCATTGTTTTTAATTCATGGAAAGTCAATGTCTCTTCCCTGTCTGGTGAGGAGTATATCAAAGCAGTCTGGTCTTTCTTCGCAGGATTTTCAGCATGTCGGTCGATCGTTTCATAGGCGGCATTCACTTTGCCGGTTTCATTCCAGCTAAATTCTTTTTTCACGTCTTCCCAGTCGAACGACTGTCTTGTTTTCTCGTAATCCTTTAAATTGTGATTCCCTTCCCGAGCTGCAATAGGTTGCATATCCATTAGATCACCTCATCCGAAATTTTTTGCAAACGATTTCAAAAATACTTCTACTACTACTCCTACACCTTATGTCGCTTCTGTTTTGTTTATTAAATTTTTGAAAAATTCCTTTAATTACTACCTATTTTAGACGATTTGGTGAATAATTTAAAGAGAAAACCTCAAACCTGTTTTCAACCGTGCCGCTTAAGCAAGGTCAACCCATTCGATAAAATTATCCTAGTTTCGAAATAAAATAGGTTGACGTTTATGATTTACTAATATATACTTACTTACATAAAGTAAGTTAATCATTAAAAATAACGAACAAAAAGCTTTAAATTTAAAAACGGAGGGAATAGGAAAATGGCAAAACAAACTTTTAATGTGGATCCAACCCACACAAGCATTGATTTTTCGGTAAAACATATGATGGTATCAAAAGTGAAAGGTACTTTTCATGACTTTGAAGCAACAATTGCTGCTGATCCAGAGGACTTGACTACTGCCGATGTCGAATTTTTCATTGATGTAAACAGTGTCGACACCCGCAACGAACAGCGTGACACGCACTTGCGGTCAGGGGACTTTTTCGATATCGAAAACAATCCGAAGATTACATTTAAGTCTACAGACGTGAAAAAAGTCGGAGATGATGAATATGAAGTCACTGGCGATATGACAATCCGCGGTACGACTCGTCAAGAAACGTTCAAAGTGGAATTCGA
Organism: Sediminibacillus terrae; assembly: GCF_009602435.1. Lineage (GTDB taxonomy): Bacteria > Bacillota > Bacilli > Bacillales > Amphibacillaceae > Sediminibacillus > Sediminibacillus terrae. The sequence continues at coordinate 106,329 of NZ_VZDQ01000001.1, read as the reverse complement.
AGGCAGCGGCAAAGACCCATGGGGCAACCAAGTATATGGTTTTAGCGGTGAAGGAAAAATAAATCGCAGCAACTATGGTTTGACTTACAATGCAACCCTTGAAACCGGCGGCGTTTTAATCGGCGACGAAATCAAAGTTTCCATCGAATTGGAAGCGACTACTCAAGCATAAACAAAAGATATCTCTTCAACCAAAAGAACTCATCAGCATCGTGCTGGTGAGTTTCTTTTTGTCTAGTCCGACCCTTCCGACTTTCTCCATATCAACTTCAATCCCTCCTGCCTGCCTTTTTTATCTTTCTTGCTCGGAAGTCATACTTGAGAAAAGTTCGAAACTGTGTTCCTTGTTTTCCTTTCTTTTCCGGAAATTCCGATTACCACCTTTCATAATTCTTCCCTTCTAATTTCCCTTATCCCATTTTACGGACATAAAATAGGAGGTTTTTGCAGAAGCTAGGCAAATAGATAAGGAAGGAGTCATGCAGCATGTTCGGTCTTTTTAAACGGGGAAATTCCTCCAAAGAAGAATCGAAACGTCCTCTATATAAGGACTTGAAAAAGAATACGGAAGAAGTTAAAAAGCTGTTCAGCCATGGTGTTAACTCTGACTTTGTCTACCGCAAAGTGACATCCAACACTAACAAGGAAGTAAGTATTTTTTTCTATGCATCCATTGTCAATAGCCAGAAAATCTACGATGGAATCATCAAACCGTTATTTGAGTCGGAAAAGGAAAATCTACGTTCGGTGATTATCCTTGAAGATTTAGCTGAATCCTATGATTTCGACCAGGTAGAAAGTGACATCAATAGCGGAAAAGCCGTCATTTTCGAAGAAAACAGTGACAGGGCCTATGCTGTCGATGTTGCCGAATTCCAACATCGCGCAGTGGAAAAGCCTGAGAATGAAAGTGTCGTCAAGGGGCCTCAGGAAGCCTTTACGGAATCGGTCAGTGTCAATCTTTCATTGATCAGGAAAAAAATCCATGACAAACAGCTTATAGCGGAAACAGTAGAAATCGGCGAGCGGGCCAAACAGGCAGTGACAGTCATGTATGTCAGCGATTTAGTCAATCAGGATACACTGAAAAATGTCCGCGAGCGGCTGAATTCCATCTCGGTTGATAATGTCCGCAATATTGAAATACTGGAACAACATATTGAAGAGCGCCCTTATTCCATCATTCCTACCCTTTTGTACACAGAACGATCTGACAGGGCTGCATCTTTTTTAGAAGAAGGTTTTATCGTGTTAATGATGAATAACTCTTCTGCCTGTTTAATTCTCCCGGTGACGTTTTGGTCTTTTTTTCATACACCGGAAGACCGGTACCTACGATTTTTATTCGGGAATTTCTCCAGAATCATCCGCTTTCTGGCGTTGATTATCACATTGTTCATCTCTGCTGTCTATGTAGCGATCACCAATTATCATAGTGAAATGATCCCGCCGGATTTATTGCTGGCCATTACCAGTGCCAGAGAACGTGTTCCGTTCCCAGGCGTTTTTGAAGTGTTGCTGATGGAAATTTCTTTTGAGTTAATCCGGGAAGCAGGCCTTCGTATCCCGAATCCTTTGGGGCCGACAATCGGGATTGTCGGTGCTTTGATTTTGGGACAGGCAGCGGTGGAAGCAAATATCGTGAGTCCGATCATTGTCATCATTGTCGCCTTGTCGGGCCTTTCATCTTTTGCAATGGCCAATATCAGCTTAAACTATACCATCCGGATCACCCGCTTTATCTTTATCATGGCCGCAAGTTTCTTCGGAATGTTCTCTCTTATGGGGGCCTTTCTGTTATGGCTGATGTATCTGGCGTCACTGAAATCATTCGGGACACCTTTCTTGGCACCTTTAAGCCCGAGATATCCGTCTGCCCGAGATACGATATTCCGTAAAACAGCTATTAAAGAGATGTTGCGCCCCGGGTTCGTCAAGCCACAAGACATGAAAAAAAAGTAAGGAAGTAGGTGACGACTTTGCAAGGAAAAGAGAGACTGACAGCAAAAGAACTATTTGCGATCACCGTATTGATGATAGCTGTCAAAATCGGCGACACGACCCCTTCCTTACTTGCACAGCATGGTAAAAACGCGTTTTGGCTGATGGCCCCCATCGCGTTTTTCACCATTCTGCCGTCCTATTTGCTCTTGATGCATTTGTTAAAAAAATATAAGGATAAAAACTTGGTGGAACTGATTGAGCATATCCTTGGAAAAAGAGCAGGGAAGTTGGTCGGATTGGCCCTGTTCTTGATCACTTTTTTTTCCATGACCATCGATACACGGAATTACGTGGAAGAAATCAAGCTATTATATTTTCCAGAAGCGACTACCAGTCTTGTTTTTATCATCTTCATGGGTGTATGTTTTTTTGGTGCAAAGAAGGGGTTCGAAACGATAGGCTCCACCGCTTGGGTTCTATTCCCCTATATAAAAATCACTTTCATTCTCCTGGTGATTCTTATTTTGGAAGAAGTGGTCTGGCAGCGTGTTTTCCCCATTTGGGGTACAGGTCTAGGTCAAATCGTGATGGAAGGGATGAAAAAATCATCGATTTTTTCCCAGCTGATCATTTTGACAATGGCTTACACATCCCTTCGCAAAACCAGCATGTTTCACAAAGGCGCCCTCTTCGGCGCTTTGATCGTGATAGTGGAAATCACTTTCTTTTTTTTACTGTACTGCACCATGTTCGATTATAACTCTATTGAGAAAGTGGCGTTCCCTTTCCATGAAATTACACAGTATGTGAATATCGGCAGTTTTTTTACCAACATTGAAACCTTCTTTATGATTTTCTGGCTTTTGGCGGCTTTTATCCGTTTTATCCTGTACTTGTACTTCACTGCATGGATTTTCGGCGCAGTATTCAATATCAAGGAGTTTGAGCCATTGCTATTACCTTTTGGATATTTCGTCGTGATTTTGGGGCTGATGCCGAAAAACGCCATTCAAAATGAATTGCTCTTCCGGGAAAACTATCTCGATATGATTACACCATTCTTTTTGATTTTGCCGTTTCTTCTATGGACTACCGCGAAATTACGGGGGGAATTTAAAAAATGAGACCAGTATTTTTTTTCTTGGCTGTCGGTCTTCTGTTCCTGCTGAGCGGATGCTATGATCGTATTGAATTGGAGGAACAGTCCTATGTCATCGGTATCGGGATTGATAAAGCAGACAATGACGAGAAAGGCTTGTTTAAAATCACATTTCAAATAGCAAATCCCGAAGTGGGCTCTTCCATCAGCAGCGGGGGAAGTGATGAAGACCCCCAACAAACCATCACCGTGGAGGGATCGGATTTTATTACCGCCACCAATACCGCCAACTCGATTGTCACCAAAGAAATTGTGCTTGATCATACCAAGGTGTTGGTAATTTCCGAGGAATTGGCCCGATCTGGTGATTTTCTCCGAGTCGTTCAATCTGCATCCCGGACCACCCAGTTGCGTCGCGGTGTTCAGATTGTCGTTTCCAGGGAAGATGCCAGTGACTTTTTAAACAACAACAAGCCGACATTGGAAACGCGCCCCCACAAATATTATCAATTCATGCTTAACCGCGCGACCGAAACAGGCATCATTCCAGACGCGGACGTCCATCGTTTTTTTCAAATTACTGAAGGAGACGCAGACCTGTTCCTGGCAATTTATGCCACTACGGAAAAAATCGAAGAAAAGAGTCAGGGGTATGAAGATCAATACATCGCCGGCCAAATCCCGCAAATCGGGAGCAATGCCACGCAATTCATGGGTTCAGCCGTGTTCAAAGAAGGGAAGATGATCGACGTACTCACAGGACAAGAGACAAGGCTGTGTTTGATTTTCGATAATACCATCGATATGGATGATTTATTGGCAACCTATCCGGACCCTATAAAAAAAGGTTACCGGATTGCAGCCAGCTTCATCAAAAAAGAAAAAACCAAGGTCGATATCGATTATAAAAAAAACCAGCCGTCTAAAATCACCGTTACGGTACCTTTTTCCCTAGAGATACTGGCCATTCCCAGTCTGGTGGATTACGCAGAGAATAGTGAAAACCAAAAAATCCTGCGTAAAACCATTACCGATGACATCAACAAGCGAGCCGAACAATTGGTCAAAAAAGCTCAGCAAGAGTATCGCAGCGATCCTTTTTATTGGTCGATCTACGTCCGAAAATACTTTCGGACCATCAAAGAATACGAAAAAGCAGATTGGAATCACGATATTTTTCCTAATGCCGACGTCAAACTCGACTTCCAGCTTACCCAGATAGAGTTCGGGAAAATGCTAAATGATTCCGATTTGGATGCAGTGAGGGATTGATATGGAAAATGTCATTATTATTGGGCTGGGGATCTTCATTTCCGGCTACATTGCTTCTTACGCAAAACGGACCTTTAAAGAAGACAACAAACCTGGCGGCATCGCACTGGTCGTCTTCAGCATTTTATGTCTGGCAGCGCCTTTCAGCCTGCTTTTTCAGTAAGAGATATAAAAAGACAAAGGAAATACTCCTTTGTCTTTTTTGTATGATGGCCCCAGCAGGATTCGAACCTGCGACACATGGTTTAGGAAACCATTGCTCTATCCCCTGAGCTATGGAGCCAGAAGTTCAATTTGCTTCTCCAAAAAGGAAAGCACTACTTATTATACAAAATACTTCTCCACTTGAAAAGGGAAAAACATGACAATTTTACTGAAGACTATTCCAGACTGTGGCTGATATGATAAAATGGTATCTGTCTGTCGAATGATAATGAAAAGTGTACTTTTTTATACTGAATATAGATGAGCATCTTGCTTGATGATTGGAGGAGGAGAAATGGGACAACTTCCTTTTATTGCGGTAGAAGGACCCATCGGGGTGGGCAAAACATCGCTTGCTAAAAAACTTGCTGCGCATTTCGAGTTGCATTTGTTGAAAGAAATAGTGGAAGAAAATCCATTCCTGGGTAAATTTTATGATGACATAGAAGAATGGAGCTTCCAGACAGAAATGTTTTTCTTATGCAATCGGTACAAACAACTGGAGGATATTGAAACCAAATACTTAAACCAGGATAAGCCCGTGATCGCTGATTATCATATTTCCAAGAATATGATTTTTGCCAAGCGGACGTTGAAAGAGAAGCAATTTGATAAGTATGCGAAAATTTATGATATCTTGACGGCGGATATGCCGCAGCCAAATATGATGGTTTACCTGGACGCCAGCCTGGACACCTTGTTGGAGCGGATAAGAATGCGCGGACGGGAAGTAGAGCAGAATATTCAACCGGCATACCTGGAGCAGCTTTCACAGGATTACAATGACTTCATGGATCAGTTTGAAAAAATGAATCCGTCCATCCCGGTCATCCGATTGAATGGGGACCATCTCGATTTTGTAAAATACCAGGATGATCTGGACCGGATTATCCATACAGTTGAAGAGCACTTGAGAAAAGGGGAAGTAGTCAAATGAACTTAAGAGAACGTTATAACATTCCGAATGACAGTGTCATTACGATAGCCGGGACGGTTGGAGTGGGAAAATCGACGATGACCAACGCTTTGGCGGACGCCCTGAATTTCCGGACGTCTTTGGAAAAAGTGGATACCAACCCATACCTGGATAAGTTTTATGCCGATTTTGAGCGCTGGAGCTTCCATTTACAAATCTATTTTCTGGCCGAACGCTTCAAGGAACAGAAACGGATATTTGAATACGGAGGCGGCTTCATCCAAGACCGTTCCATTTATGAAGATACCGGTATTTTTGCAAAGATGCATTATGATAAAGGTACCATGTCGCAGGTTGACTATGAGACCTATAAAAGTTTGTTTGACGCGATGGTCATGACGCCTTACTTCCCGCATCCTGATTTACTGATCTATCTAGAGGGGTCCTTCGATGACATACTTGGAAGAATCAAAGAGCGCGGTCGCCCGATGGAACAGCAAACTCCAATCGCTTATTGGGAAGAAATGTTCAAGCGCTATGAAAATTGGATCAACAACTTCAATTCCTGTCCGATTCTGAGGATCAACATTGCGGATTACGACTTGATGAATGATGAAAGCTCGATCGAACCTGTGCTGGAGAAAATCGGCCACTTCATCCAGCAGTCCCGCAAGTGGAAGTCAGGGCAATTAACCTAAATGGAAGAAAGTAGCCGGGACCAAATCATGCCCGCAAATAACCGAACGGATTTGATATATAAATCAAATCCGTTCGGTTTTTAATTTTTGTTTTCCTTAGATAGCATTCTTGTTATCCAGGTGTTTGATGCGTGCTCGATCGCTACGGCAAGCTACTACCGTCCCCGCGGAAAGCGAAGTACCTTGCCGGAGTGGAACGTTGCACTTTTCATAGCATCGAATGTTTTGCTTTTTGCTCATCATAAAAACCGAACGAGTGATGGGTCGTTCGTCATTTTGGTCACGATACTTTTGTCCCATGCTCCTTTTTATTTTATATTCTTTTAAGGCAAGCCCCTTTACTTTCATTTATTCGCATCATTTTTTGCCTGATACGGGCTCCCCAGCTCGATTGAACGGGCTGCCGCCTGTTTGATACAAGCCATCAATGCTTCTTGATATTTATACTTTTCCAATGTCTCCAGCCCGGCTTGTGTCGTTCCACCAGGACTGGTGATTTTTTCGCGCAGCGCGGACGGCTGTTCATCTGAATTCTTCAGCATTTCTGCAGCACCGACAAGCGTCTGGATAATCAATTCCTTGGCAATTTCAGGCTTCAGTCCCGCTTCAGCGGCTGCATCCTCCATCGCCTCGACAAAATAATAAATATATGCCGGGCCGCTTCCGGATAATCCCGTTATCGTATGGAGATCGTCTTCCTCCTCGACAACGGTCGTTGTGCCGATTGTTTGAAACAAGGTTTTCACCAAACGAATGTGCTCCGGTCCGGCCTGCTCTCCTCCTGCTATAGCTGTTGCGGAATAGCCGATGGTGGCAGACGTATTCGGCATCGCCCGCACTACCGGACAATTCTTTTCCAACTGTTCCGCGATGTAACCCGTCGAAACACCTGCCAGCACAGATACCACTATCTGTTCATCCGTCACATATTTTTTGATGCCTTCCAGCGCTTCCGTGATATCCTTCGGTTTCATAGACAGAATGATGACATCCGCTCCCTGGACAACCTCCTGCTTATCATTGGAACAACGGACATGGTAGATGTTTTTCAGCCGTTCCAAACGCTCCTTGTTTTCTTTATTGGTCACCCAGATTTGATCCGCTTGTAAAAATCCTTTGGCCAATATACCGGTCATGATTGCCTCGGCCATCGAACCTGCCCCGATGAACGCAATTTTATTGAACATGCCTATCTCCTCCTTGAGTAAATGCCATTTTATTTTAACCAATAATAAAACCCCCGCCCCGTCCTCTGTATCATAAGGACGGAATGAGGGTTGTCATCCGCGGTACCACCTTGGTTGGCATTGTTCCATGTGAAACAGAATGCCCGCTCGGACCGTTAACGCCGGCTACGGTCAGTTTTCTAGCCTGACTGCTCCCAGGTAGGTTTCAATAATGCCTTAGCGATGGAATCTTTCAGCCGGTGGATTCCAATCTCTGACGCCTGTCACTATTTACTGGCCTGTTCTTCGCAATGGTTTATTTTTATGTATTATGATTGGAAAAACGTTTTCTGTCAAGGTATATTACAACCAAAAATTTGGATTGCCGAGAAGTCGGTCTGTTCTGAATGGTATTCTTCCCAGAAGAGAGCAAACCCATACCGAAAAAAATGCCAATCGACGCTGCTGTTAAATGGTCAAAATAAAAAAGTCGCTACATGTTGTAACGACTTTTTCTGTATAATCTCCAATTTGTTTGCGTGTAATTATGGAGGAGGATGAGGGATTCGAACCCCCGCGGGCGATGAAGCCCCTGGCGGTTTTCAAGACCGCTCCCTTCAGCCAGACTTGGGTAATCCTCCGTGTCGACATCAATTAATATACCATCTGACTAAATTGATGTCAACCATCAAAACAGAATTTTGCTTATAGCCGGGAAACCTTTCTGACCATCGGTTTCCCGGCATCTTATTGTTTGCTTACTGGATTACTTCTTTTCCGCCCATATAAGGCCGCAATACTTCCGGAATCACTACCGTCCCATCTTCCTGCTGGTAATTTTCCAGGATGGCCGAAACGGTTCTGCCGATTGCAAGACCAGATCCGTTCAACGTATGGACGAATTCCGGTTTTGCTTTTTCCTCTCTCCTGAAACGGATGCCGGCTCTTCTTGCTTGAAAGTCCTCAAAATTAGAACAAGACGAAATTTCTTTGTAATCGTCATAACTAGGCAGCCATACTTCGATGTCATACTTTTTGGCAGCAGTAAAACCGAGGTCACCTGTACACATGCTCATCACCCGGTATGGAAGCTTCAACAGCTGCAGCACTTTTTCAGCATTTCCCGTCAGTTCTTCCAGTATTTGATAAGAATCTTCCGGTTTTACGAACTGTACCAATTCCACCTTGTTGAACTGGTGTTGACGGATCAGCCCTCTTGTATCCCTTCCGGCAGATCCGGCTTCAGAACGGAAAGACGCACTGTAAGCTACATATTTCCTTGGCAAGTCTTCCATCGACAAAATATCGTCCCGATGGTAATTCGTTACCGGCACTTCCGCTGTCGGGATTAAGAAGTAGTCGGTATCAGCAACTTTAAAAGCATCTTCTTCGAATTTCGGCAGCTGACCAGTTCCTGTCATGCTGGTACGGTTGGCCATGTATGGAGGAAGCATTTCCTCGTAGCCATGCTCTTCTGCATGCAAATCCATCATGAAGTTAATCAACGCACGTTCTAGACGGGCACCGAGGCCTTTATAGAATACAAAGCGGCTTCCCGTCACCTTTGCCGCCCGTTCGAAATCAAGGATGTCCAAGTCGGTGGCAATATCCCAGTGCGCCTTTGCGTCAAATGCAAAGGAAGGTACCTCGCCCCACTTTCTGTCTTCGACATTGTCTTCTTCATCTTCGCCGACAGGGACGCTTTCATGCGGGATGTTCGGAATCGACAGCAACAAGGATTGTAATTTTTCCTCGACTTCTTTCAGTTCTGTATCGTAGGCTTTGATCTTGTCGCCCACTTCCCGCATTTCTTTGATGTAGGGATCTGCATCCTGCTTTTGTTTTTTCAGCTCGGCAATTTGCTTCGATACATCATTCCGCTTTGCTTTCAGTTCTTCTGTGCCAGCGATCAGTTCTCTTCTCCTGGCATCCAGGTCACCGAATTTATCTAACTCCGATAAATCCTCTCCCCGGTGTTTCAGTTTATCCTTTACCTCTGCAAAATTGTTTCGTAAGTATTTCATGTCCAACATAAGTTAATCCTCCTTCATATAGTCATTTGCTATGGGTGTTGTTAAAAGATTTGTGTTTTTGTGCAAAGATGCATCGCTGCCACAGCCTTCCTGGTCCTGCGGGAGGAAAGGCCTAATGTGAGATCCCGCAGAGCATTAGCTCGAGGAAGCTCACCAGCCGCCCGCGGAAAGCGCAGGGTGTTTACGCAGCGTTCGATTAGCATACATTCACTTAACAAGGTGTTAAATGGTTCATGATTTTAAAAACCGGAACATTAAAAAACTCCCGTCCCTGCTTTATTACAGGGACGGGAGTTGATCCCGCGATACCACCCTTATTGAAGAAACATACATTTCTTCCGGCTCACTTACGATAACGGCGTTTACCGGGTATGCATTGCGGCATACCTGTTCAAGGATGGATTCACAAGGACCCACACCGGTTTTCACCAGCCACCGGCTCTCTGAAGAAAGGACATCTTGTTACTATTTCCTGTCATTACATTGCAATATTATAGTTTAGAATAGCGAAAAACTCGTTAAGATGCAAGTTCTTTCATCGATTCTTCCACCATGGTGACAAAATAAGCCGCCATGCGATGGTCATCGGTCAGTTCTGGATGGAAAGCACTGCAAAGGAAATGTCCCTGTCTCGCAGCCACAATGGCCTCGTTATAGACAGCCAGCACTTCGACATCTTCCCCCACTTCACGGATGAACGGCGCACGGATGAAGACGGCATTGAAATCCTCTGCTACCCCTTTAATCGGGAGTTCAGCCTCGAAGCTTTCCTTCTGGCGTCCGAAAGCATTTCGTTCTACCTTCATATCCATCAACTGTAAATGGGCTTTTTCCTGGCCGACAACTTCCCCGGCTAATAAAATCAGTCCAGCACACGTGCCAAAAATGGGCTTGCCTTGTTTTCCAAAGGCGACTAAAGCGTCAAAAAAGTCATATTTATCAATGAGACGGCGCATTGTCGTACTCTCGCCGCCCGGTAGAACCAAGCCATCGATTTCTTCCAGCTGTTCTTTTTTCTTGATAATGATGCCTTCGGCTCCAGATGCTTGAATGGAATCAATATGTTCCCTTACTGCACCTTGAAGGCCTAATACCCCTATTTTTATCATGCTGCATTTCTCCTTTTAGAGGCTGATTATCTATTGTTACCGTGCCTGCTGACATGCCTTTAGGCAATATAAAGGAGTAGAAGCACCTATCGGCAGTCTATCTCCTCCATAACATTTGATTTTGCGGCTTACCAGCCGCGCTCCTGCATGCGGTTTTCCGGAGCAAGCGTTCCAATTTCGATACCTTTCATGGCAGTTCCAAGACCTTTGGAAATCTTCCCGATCATTTCGTAATCCTGGTAATGTGTTGTAGCTTCTACAATGGCACGGGCATATTTTTCTGGATTATCTGACTTGAAAATACCGGACCCGACAAACACGCCATCCGCTCCCAATTGCATCATCAATGCTGCATCGGCTGGAGTGGCGACACCGCCGGCTGCAAAGTTCACGACCGGCAAACGGCCCTTTTCTTTGATTTCAAGCAGGACATTGTATGGAGCACCGAGCTCTTTTGCAAAAGTCATGACCTCATCGTCCGACATGCCGATCAGTTTACGAATTTGGGATTGAACTTCACGCATATGACGAACTGCTTCGACTATGTTGCCAGTGCCAGGCTCTCCTTTGGTACGCAGCATGGAAGCACCTTCCCCGATACGGCGGGTAGCTTCTCCCAAATCACGGCAGCCACAAACGAAAGGAACTGTGTAGTCTGATTTGTTGATGTGGAATACTTCATCTGCTGGAGTCAATACTTCGCTCTCATCGATGTAGTCTACTCCCATTGCTTCCAGTACCCGTGCTTCGACGATATGGCCGATTCTTGCTTTTGCCATAACCGGAATGGAAACAGCATTCATCACTTCTTCTACTATTGTAGGGTCAGCCATTCTTGCAACACCACCGGCTGCACGGATGTCGGATGGAACTCTTTCCAAAGCCATAACTGCTACAGCACCGGCTTCTTCCGCAAGTTTTGCCTGCTCTGCGTTGACAACATCCATGATGACGCCGCCTTTTTGCATTTCTGCCATTCCACGTTTAACCCGATCAGTACCCAAATTAGACATTCAGTATTCCTCCCATATATAAGCTCTCATTTGTTATTTTCTTTCATTGGTTATCCAATATTCTACCTTATTTTCCCGAAAACCCCAACCAGAATGTACCGGTAAGAATTAGAACCAACCCTTCACAGTATCTGATACAGAAGAAAAAATATTACTGAAGAAATTGCCGACAGCACTCATCGATAAGGAAAACCAGTTGGCTTTTTCAACAGCAGCGGTTGTGACTACATCAACGGTTTGTGCTTGTTTTTCTCCGGTGATATAACCATAATCTGCTTCTCCTTTGTAAGTAAGCTCCATTGTCCCTACTTTTTCACCTTTTTCAAGCGGAGCAACCAGTTCGCCATCCTCATTCAGCTTGTCTTCATCTACATTCAAGGTGACATCATAGCTCTCTTCTTCCCCATTTTTCACAGGGGCTTGAATCGCTGCACTAGAAGCGATTCCTACCTCATCCTGCTTTCCTTTTGTAACGGGCAGGCTTTTTTGGTCTTCCTTCTGATATCCTTCCGCGAATACTTCTTTGTTTTCAAATTTAGAGAAGCCGTAATCAAGCAGTTTTGCCGTTTCTTCAAAACGGGCTTCCTTGCTTTCTGTTTTCATGACAACAGAGATAAGCCTTCTGCCGTCACGTTCTGCTGTACCTGTAAAACAATAGCCGGCAAGATCTGTCCAGCCTGTTTTCAATCCATCGACACCTTCAAAACCGAACTGTTTGAAGTTGACATTGTCCCAAGGCAGCATCCAGTTCAAGTTTTCCAGCGTCTTTCCTTCAAATTCCGTTGTCATTTTACTCGATATATCCAATGCTTCCGGATAGTCATTCACTAAGTGGTAAGCGAGCAGGGCCGTTGACTCCGCCGAGAGCAAGTCATTGGCATCTGGCTCCGTACCTTCCGGATGGTTCTCACCCAAGTCGGAGTTGGAAAGACCGGTAGCATTCACGAACTGATAATCCGGCAAGCCCATTTCCTCTGCTTTTTCATTCATCATTTTTACGAATTCGCCTTCAGATCCGGCAATCAACTCTGCGAGCGCAATGGTCGTTCCATTATCGGAAATGATTGCCATCGCTTCGTACAGCTCTCGCACTGTATAATCTTTATCCTGCGTCAGACCCACCCCTGAAGATATACTGCTTGCAGAAATTTCATAAGGGTAATCACTAATCTGTGTTGTCGTGTCCCAGCTGATTTGACCTTCGTCGATGGCTTCCAATACAAGATATTCTGTCATCATTTTGGTCATACTAGCTGGAGGTAATTTTATATCAGGCTGTTTCGCATATAAAATCTTCCCCGTTTCAGCATCTACCAGAATCGCAGACTCTGCTTTCAAATCAAGCGACTCAGCGGCATTTGCCTTTCCAGGCTTGGCGATCAGCGAAGTACATGCGAGCAGCACCGCCATTAATAGAAAAAAGGATGCTTTTAAATTATGTTTCAACTTTCTCTACCTCCACGAAAATAGTATGCATCTTTCACATTTTATCACAGGTGGAAGGAAAGCGAAACTGCTTTTCCAAAGCCTTTTGGCAATCATGGGGCAGATGCTCAAATGTACCTATAAACATGGTTGACTATCCCATTTTTCTCTATCGATTACTGCACAGTGATAGATAGTCTTTACTCCTTCTCCGGTAAACACCAGTCTATTGGCGCTTCACCCAATTCTTTCAAGTAGGAATTGGCCCGAGAAAACGGTTTGCTTCCAAAAAACCCTTTATTGGCGGAAAACGGGCTCGGATGGGGAGAGGTGATCACCCGGTGTTTATCCGTATCCAAAAGAGCTTGTTTTTCTTGGGCATGACGACCCCATAACAGGAAAACGACCGGTCTTTCCCGCTCATTCAATACTTCGATCACCCTGTTGGTGAAATGTTCCCACCCTTTTCCACGATGGGAAGCTGCCTGGCCTTTCCGTACCGTCAATACCGTATTCAGCATAAGGACGCCCTGTTCTGCCCACTTTTTCAAATGACCATGCTCCGGAATGGGACAGCCCATGTCATCATTCAATTCTTTGAAGATATTTTTCAAGGAAGGGGGAGGCGTGACGCCCGGCTGCACAGAAAAACTCAATCCATGTGCCTGGTTCGGCCCATGATAAGGATCTTGTCCGAGGATGACTACTTTTGTATTCGCATAAGAAGTCAACTGGAGTGCTTCGTATATGTGATCCATGGCAGGGTATACCGTTGTTTGGTCATATTCCTGTTTCAAAAACTCTCGAAGCTCCAGGTAATAATCCTGTTCAAACTCTTCCTGTAGTTTTTCATTCCAATCATTTTTCAGTATTTGTTTGGCCATTTTTCTCCTCCTCTATGTTTTATTGATACGATTACCTCTCCATGTTTTTTGAAAAACGTGGATCAAACTTTTCTCTATGAAAATTCTATTTTAGTGTAACAAAGGATAGCAAGTGTCCCGTTCACATCCCTTGGCAAAAAGTCATGCCAAGCAAGCGGGAAGAACTAGCAGATTGATATATTTTAGCAGTCTTTTGCCTCTGTTTGAATTCCGTGAAGGTTATTTGTCCGTTCTTCACGTTCTTTTTCCTTTTCACTGCTCCGGCTTCTTTCTAATTCCATCTGATTTCCAGCCACTTGAGAAGTGAGCCCTGCCCCATTTGACGATATTTCCCTCAATCGATAAAAAAACTGCCCCGCTTAAGTGGCGGGACAGTTTTTCTGATTTATGCTTTTGCTTTTGCTTTTGTTTCCGGTACACCTAACTGGTTGCGTTTCATGAAAAATTGTAATGCCAGCAGGATGCCGAACACCGACAAACCGATGACATCGGAATAAGTTCCCGGATAAATCAATGTCAGCCCGCCTGCTACAGCAAACAATCGTTCAGGCCAGTAAACTTTCCGATACCAGTACCCGATCAATCCGGCTCCTATGGCAATCATTCCTGCCACAGCAGTAAACAGAATCCAGATAAGCTCCAGGATGTTTGTATCGATCATCAACAATTCCGGCTGCAAGACAAACATATAGGGAATGATGAAAGCAGCAATCGCAATTTTCGCTGCATTGAGTCCTGTCCGTATCGGTTCTCCTGAAGCAATCCCCGCCGCGGCAAAAGCTGCCAGCGCCACGGGTGGCGTGATGTCCGCTACGATTCCGAAGTAAAACACAAACAGATGAGCAGGCAAATCTGCAATCCCTAACAAAATAATCGCAGGTGCAGCGATCGTTGATGTGATGACATAGTTGGCTGTAGTAGGCGACCCCATCCCGAGAATGATTGCCGCCACCATCGTGAAGAAAAGGGTCAGCAAAATTTGCTCATTTGCCAACGAAACAAGACTGTTGGCAAGCTTCAGTCCTAAGCCTGTCTTGGTCACGACACCGACGATTATACCGGCCGCAGCCGTTGCTGCCACTACAGCCAATGCCGTCCGTGCCCCGTCAACCAATGCATCGACTGACTCTTTGAAATTACCGTCAAAGAAGTAGCTCACGATGATGGTGGCGATAGCAGCTGCTATCAGACTTTGGACAACAGACGGTCCGGCTGTGATGAAGCCATATATCAGATATAACACGAACACTGATCCGAATACGATCGGATAAATTTTACGAAAACGGTCTTCGCGCAGTACGCCGACCAAAATCGTCGTCAAAATTCCATAAATAGCTGCCCGCATGACACTTAAACCGCTGCTTAAGAAAAAGACAATCGCTACGATAGGAAGCAGAAGGTAGATCTTCTTCAACACTTCCTTGCGATCAGGGATTTCTTCATCAGACAAGCCTTTCAATCCCGTCCGCTTCGCTTCAAAATGAGTCATGATCCAAACACCGGTAAAATAAAGCAGGGCTGGGATGGCAGCCGCTTTTGCAATCGTCCAGTAATCAATTCCGATAAACTCTATCATCAAGAAGGCCGCAGCACCCATTATAGGCGGCATCAACTGACCGCCTGTCGAAGCGGCCGCTTCTACGCCCCCCGCAAACTCACGGCGGTAGCCCAGTCTCTTCATCATGGGAATGGTGAAGGAACCTGAGGTCACCACATTGGCAACCGAACTTCCACTGATGGTACCTTGCAAAGCACTGGAAAAAATCGCCACTTTAGCAGGCCCGCCGGTTCTTTTCCCGGCAAGAGATACGGCCAGATCGTTGAAGTATTGGCCGACCCCCGTTTTCACCAAGAAAGAGCCAAATAACAGGAACAGGAAGATGAACGTAGAAGAAACAGCAATCGGCGTACCGAGAATGCCTTCTGTTGTGAAAAACATCGATTGAACCAGATTATCTACGTTGACACCGCGGTGGATAAGAAACCCGGGCATTTGGCGTCCCCAGTAAGCATAAGCCAAAAAGGCTATCGCAATGATGGTGATCGGTAGACCGACAGAACGCCGGGTTGCTTCCAAAACCAGGATCACGGCGATCGCTCCGACAATCATATCCATTTGGTTGATATCGCCTGCTCTTCTTACAATCTCCTCGTACATCAATGGCCAGTAGGCCCCTACTCCAAATCCAAGCAGAGCAAGGATGTAATCATACCAGGCGACTTTTCCGCTTGTTCTTCCTTTTTTTGTTGCCGGGAATAACAGGAAGATGAGCACTAAGCCGAATCCGATATGGATGGAACGATGCATTTGCGCAGGTAGAGGATAAATAGTAGTGGCAAAGATTTGATATAAAGAAAAGGCCAACAGACCCAAAAAGACCACTTTGGCCATCGTTCCAGTCAGGAACCGATAAGATGATTCCTGATCATATTGCTGCATCAATTCTTGTTGTTGTTGTTCTGTAAGCGTTTCATTATTAGCGCTCATGAATATTCACCCCTTTTAAAAGATGCCAGTTACTTTCATGAGTGGGGGTTATGGTAATGGAGGTACCTTCCCCTACGTAGTCTTTAAGTAAATAGCTTTGGTTTTGATAGATGATGGTATGATTTGCCCGTACCTGGCCGACTGCAAGGTTGATCTCCGAAAAAGACCCCTGCAAATCGGAAATATAGTATTTCCCATCCTTCATCTCGAACGTTTCCCCTTCGCCTGCATTCGAGGGCATGCCAATGGCAGTGTCTTCATATACCAGTTGATAGGGATAAATCATTTCATGGTTGATTTCATACTCTTCGATGACATCGGAAAGATGGACAGAGTGGGTAAACTTTATTTGAAAATGGTCGGTGTCTTTGATAGGGAAATAAGCTAATATTTCATCGGTAAATGGATCTTGCATTGCCAGGACGTATCGATAAGGATAAAACAATAATATGGCAGCTGCGGCAAGCAGGAAAATCCCACCTGTGAATAGCCATCTTTTTTTCAATAGCATACATTATCCCTTCTAACATAAAAAGATGAGGGAGTCCACGCAGGCCGGCTTTCTCTCCCCTTGGGCAGCAAGCCTTCCAGAAAGCCTGGGGCCGCTGCAGAAAAAAGCAGGCCTGTGGAGCGGGACATCCTCATCATTACTCGTCATCGTCTTGTTTTACTGTTCGATTCCTTTTTCATCAAAATACTTTTTAGCACCTGGATGCAAATCAATGCCTACTCCGTCAAGTGCAGATTCCGCAGAAATAAATTCCCCTTTAGGATGGCTGATTTGATCGGTGTTTTCAAAAATGGCTTTGGTAACATTATAAACAAGATCTTCGCTTAAATCGGCAGAGGTCACCAGCATGGCCTGGACGGCAACTGTTTTCACATCTTCTTCGAGACTGTAAGTCCCTTCTTTGATTGTGTCCTCTGCATAATAAGGATGCGCATCGATCAATTCCTGGATTTTTTCCTCATCGAAACGCACGATGTTGACGTCGGTCGTAGCAGCCAGGCTCTCGACCGCTCCAGTCGGAGTACCGGAAGTGATGAAAGCAGCATCGATGGTGCCGTCCTGAATGCCTGAGGTGGAATCACCAAAGTCTAAATCACGTGCTTCGATATCATCCATGGAAAGGCCGTAAACTTCCAAGATATCGGTTGCACTGGCATTCGTTCCGGAACCAGGAGCACCTACAGAAACAACTTTCCCTTCCAGGTCGGCAACGGTTTCAATGCCGGAGTCTGCTGTGGTGACAATTTGAATCGTTTCTGGATAAAGGGTTCCAATTGCCTGGATATTATCAATCTGATCACCCTCGAACATGACAGAACCTTCTGCCGCGTAAGCAGCAATGTCGGTTTGAGTGAAGGCAAGCTCGGCATCTCCGTCTCTCATTGTCTTCATGTTCTCGACAGAAGCACCCGTTGATTGTGCGTTTGCCTCGGCATTATCAAGATTATCATTGATAATTTGGGCAAAAGTACCGCCAAGCGGGTAGTATGTACCTTCTGTACCACCTGTCAAAATGCTGAGAAATTGAGTTTCGCCACTGTCGGCGCTGTCTCCTTCTCCACTATCGCCGCCGGAATCCGGATCGGCTTCTCCGCCGCCACACGCGGCCAACAGCATGGATAAAGCAAACGTTAAAATCAATATAGGCAACCATTTTTTCTTTTCCATAGTCTTCCCCCCTTATAAAATATACTTCATTATAGCAAACAGGATATTTTAAATTCAAATGTTATTTGTTTCCTCGACAAACTTCGAAGTTATTCTCGGTTCCTTTCCTACTCCTTCGATTCCATAAAGTAAGGGAAGCAAAAATCTCAGCTGGATAGAACACAGTAAGAGAAGGGAAGAACGGTTTACTTTTTTCTATTCTTTTTTAGTTGCGTATTCTTGATATATCCTGTTGTTTGATGTGTGCTTTGAACCGCTACGGCAAGATACTACCGGGCCCGAGGAAAGCGAAGTACCTTGCCGGAGTGGAGCGTTGCACTTTTCATAGCATCGAATAGTTTGTTTTTTGCTCATCAAAAAAACCGAACGAATTCGCTCGGTTTTTGTTTAGGTCTCGATGCTTTTTACAGCCTCTTTTTGATATTATACGGAATAATTCGGAGACTCTTTGGTGATTTGCACGTCATGCGGGTGGCTTTCCCGAAGACCGGCACCTGTCATACGGATGAACCTGGCTTCGTTCCGGAACACTTCTAGATTTCCGGCTCCACAGTACCCCATGCCTGATCGCAATCCGCCGAGCAGCTGGTGAACCGTATCGGCCAGCGGTCCTTTATAAGCAACCCGGCCCTCGATTCCTTCGGGTACCAACTTTTTGGTTTCCTCGCTCTCCTGGAAGTAACGATCCTTCGATCCGGACTTCATGGCGGATACAGAACCCATGCCGCGGTAAACTTTATACCTTCTGCCTTGGAAAATTTCCGTTTCACCCGGGCTTTCCGAGACACCGGCAAACAGACTGCCGATCATGACTGCATGTGCCCCGGCTGCCATTGCCTTGGCAATATCGCCTGAATACTTGATTCCTCCATCTGCGATCACCGGAACCCCGTGCTTATGGGCTTCCTCGGCACAATCATTGATTGCGGTGATTTGCGGAACCCCGACACCGGCTACGACACGAGTCGTACAGATAGAACCTGGTCCGATACCGACTTTGATGATATTGGCCCCGGCATCAATCAGCTCTTTTGTTGCATCAGGAGTGGCTACATTACCAGCAATGATATCAATACCCGGATAGTTTTCCCTCACCTTTCGCACCTGCTCGATCACACCTTTTGAATGGCCGTGCGCCGTATCGATGACAAGGACATCGACACCCGCTTCGACGAGCTTGGCTATCCTGGTCATTGCGTCTGCCGTTACGCCTACAGCTGCTCCTACCAGCAGTCTGCCTTGGCTGTCCTTGGCTGCATTAGGGAATTCGATCACCTTTTCGATATCTTTGATGGTGATCAATCCTTTCAGCACACCGTGGTCATCGACAAGCGGCAGCTTCTCGATCTTGTACTTTTGCAAGATTTCTTCTGCTTCAGTCAGGGTCGTACCTACAGGAGCTGTTACAAGATGCTCGCTCGTCATTACTTCTGAAATCTTGATGGAATAGTCCTGGATGAAGCGAAGATCCCTGTTCGTGATGATACCGACAAGGACTTGCTCCTCTTTGTTGTTGACGATCGGAACGCCGGAGATGCGGAACTTGCCCATCAAGTGTTCAGCATCGAACACCTGGTTCTCGGGAAGCAGGAAAAAAGGATTGGTGATTACGCCGCTTTCCGAACGTTTTACCATATCCACATTTTCAGCTTGTTCCTCGATCGACATATTTTTATGGATGACTCCCAAACCGCCTTGTCGTGCCATGGAAATAGCCATGGCCGCTTCCGTTACTGTATCCATCCCTGCGCTTATCAACGGCATCTTCAACTCGATATTGGATGATAATACGGTATCCAAAGATACGTCTCTTGGCAGTACTTCGGATTTGGCAGGCACTAACAATACATCGTCGAACGTTAGTCCTTCCTTGGCAAACTTGTCCTCCCTCATTGCTGGATCCTCCCTTTGATATCATCTTATTGTTTATGAAAATTTGGTTATCATAAGCGTACAGCAAAAACTTATTGTTATTTACAATACGACAACCCTTCTGCTTTTTCAAGCATTTATGAACAAAATCCGGCGGCGGAAAATCTTAACAGCGCAGATACGGAAAAGGAAGGGATTTCAAATGAAAAAGTTTAAATAATCAGTCTTTTAAAAAGCAGTCGGAAAGGGTCTTACTCATGTGGAAAAAAGAAGTGAACGACTTTCTTACGTACCTGAAATCAGCAGAGACATCTCAAAACTATTTGCTACGTTGCTATCAAACCATTCAACTTGAACAAGCAGAAGCGAAAAGCTACCAGAACTGCTATCGTTTTCTTTATTACTTGGAACACGGCCGGACCTTTTACGAGACTAGCAGAAATGCCCCTCTTATGGTGAAGCCGATCCTGCTTTTTTACGGCATGGTTCATCTATTAAAGGCCTGCCTGCTTACCAAAAGACCGGACTATCCGGAAAACACCACCTTGCTGGCCCATGGCGTGTCAACGAGAAAAAGAAAAAAACAACAGTATTCTTTTTGGAACGACGAGGTGAAAATCCAACATAACGGATTGTTCCCTTATTTTTCCCAGGTTTTATTCCATATCGATCCTCTCAAGGCGGGAAAGATTGCCATGAACCGTCTGTTCGCACATATTCCGGAAGTAAGCAGACTGATCCGGTATCATCATGGAAACATCCCCCTTGTGAAGATTGGCGATTATGAGAAGCGACAGCTGCGCTTTCCTCTTTCTTGTCTGGATACGTACCATATGACAGAAACCAGTTTTTTATCGAAAATGGCCGCCTTTTTTCCGCCTTTCCTCGAAAAAAAAGCGACCGGAAACCACCTGGTCGTCGACTTACCAGGACCCGTTTCGCCACATTCCCAAGGACCGGTTTTTTTCAATTTGGAAGAGGAGGCGATTTATTTTCCATCTGGCAGAGATCACTTCACGGATTGGCATGAAATCATGGCACATTATTTACTTCTTTACAACTTAAGCATGATTTGTCGGTATGAAACGGAGTGGTGGGGGGACTTACTGCATACTCTCCCAAATGAGGATCATCCTTTTATTGTTCATTTTCTACAAGTCACTGCCGATAAAGTACCTTTTTTGCTAGGCTGGTACTTATATGATCAACAATAAAAAAGGCTCGAAAAGCCGGGAAAGCCTTTCAAACCTTTCAAAATTCAGGATAAAATTTCTTCTATGTAGAGTGATCGGTCATCTTTCAAGGAAATGACCTGCTGTCCGGATAGGAGCCGTACCATCGGCCTTGTCGGATGCTGTGATTCGATAAACACGATTTCTGCCTTTTGCTTATTGGACAAAACCACCTTAGTACCCGTTCCGAAGTTCGTCAAACTGCTGACAAAGTTCTCCACGAGAGGATGGTCCAATTTACCGAATTGTTCATACACCATTTCCTCGATAACCTTGAACGGAGACTGTGGCTTTTGGTAAGCACGCTCAGCAGTCATTGCATGGTAAATATCACTGATGGCGATCAGCCTGGCATATGGATGGATTTTTTCTCCTCCCACCCCTAGTGGGTAGCCACTGCCGTCCAACCTTTCGTGATGCTGCAAAATGGCCAACTTCGTTCCTTGGGAGACGGAAGAGACCGGTTCTACAAAGCGGTAAGAATAAACTGGATGTTTTTTGATTTCTTCATATTCAGCCGAACTGAGTGGACCTGCTTTAAAAAGAATATGTTCGTCTATTTTCACCATGCCGCAGTCCGCGAGAAAACCTGCAATGCCGATTTGAATCCATTCATGCTTGTAGTTGCTTTTTTTTGCCAAAAAGGCAGAAAGCAGTGCCACCATGACAGCATGGTGGAAAAAATAATCCTTCGCAGTAGAAAGCTTATGCAAATTATAAAGCTTCAAACCGATTTCATCGACTCTTTCGAGAAGAGGAACAATCAGCTTTCTTACTTGGTTTATTTGCATATTTTTTCCGTTTTTCCAATCAAGGAACATCTGCTTGTATTGCTTGACCGTCCACATGTAAAATTCGGTAAAAGGCAGATCAGAAGGAGTGGAAGTTTCCCTGGTTGGTTCCTTCTCGACTACTTTCCTGCCGGGAACATATGGTTTTCCATCCTCCAGGCGGGAAAACACTTCGACTTCTTCAACAAGAAAACGATGTAAAATATCAATCAAATCATCAGTTAAAACAGTTTTTCCATGCATGATCGGGCGTCCGGTTTTTCCGATGAGATCTTTGACAACCACACAGCCTGGAATCAACTGAGACGGGTGTACTTTCACCTTTTCTCCACCTCTTTATCCGTATGTATATAACTCTATTGATTGGCAGAACGGGCTGATCTGTATGTATCAGTCAGCCCGTTTCCGCCTATATTTATCCTGTCTTACTCTTCTTCTTCCTCTGCTTCATCCAAAGCTTCTTCGATTTCACCGGGCTCTACCGGCACTTGTTCGTTTTCATTGACGGTTTCCGGCGGCAATTCTTCTTCGATTTCTTCTTCTGTTTCAATCCGGGCAACCGTCGCCACTTCTTCGCCCTCCTGCACTCTGATCAGGCGTACCCCCTGTGTATTACGTCCAGTAATCGAAATTCCTTCGACAGGCATCCTGATCAACACACCTGCTTCGGTGATGATCATGATATCTTCCTCGCCTGTCACCGCTTTGACAGCTACCACCTTGCCGGTCTTATCCGTAAGGTTGGAGGTGAAGATACCCTTTCCTCCCCGGTTGGTTATCCGGTATTCGGCTGCAGGGGTACGTTTGCCATATCCCTTGCTGGTGACGTTCATGACATGCAGGCCATCTTCGATGATTTCCATCGAAACCACCTTGTCGTCACCTCTTAAAGAGATCCCTTTTACCCCGGAGGCAGTACGGCCCATCGAACGGATTTGATCTTCTGGAAAACGGATCAAATATCCATTTTGAGTACCGATCATAATGTGCTTCGTTCCATCTGTCAGTCGCACTGAAATCAATTCGTCGTCCTCACGTAGGTTTAGTGCGATCAGACCGCCTTTTCGGATATTGGCGAATTGGGACAGCTGGGTCCGTTTCGATATTCCTTGTTTTGTCGTAAAGAACAAGTAATGATCGTCTTTGAATTCATCCACCGTTATGACAGCATTGACCCATTCATCTTTTTCGATTTCCAAAAGGTTGATGATCGGTATTCCTTTGGCAGTACGTCCGAATTCAGGGACTTCATAGCCCTTGGAACGGTAGACCTTCCCTTTGTTCGTGAAAAAGAGAATACGGCTATGGGTGGAGGCGGAAACTAAATGCTCGACGAAATCATCATCATTTGTCCCCATGCCCTGGATGCCTCGTCCTCCGCGTTTTTGTGCACGGTAAGTGGAAGATGGCAAGCGTTTGACATAGCCTTGATGCGTCAAGGTGATGACGATGTTCTCTTCTGGAATGAGATCCTCATCCTCGATGAAATCCGTTCCGCCAATAACAATCTCGGTCCGTCTTTCATCGCTGAAACGTTCTTTGATTTCTGTGAGCTCTTCCCGGATGATTTCCAGCACTTTCTCATCATCGGCGAGGATTGCCCGCAGCTCTTCGATGAGCTTGACCAGTTCCTGGTATTCTTCTTCGATTTTTTCTCTTTCCAGCCCGGTCAAACGCTGGAGTCTCATATCCAAAATAGCTTGCGCTTGCTTTTCGGTAAGTTCGAACTGATTCATCAAACCTTCTCTTGCGATATCGGTGGTTTTAGATTGGCGGATCAGGGTAATTACTTCATCAAGATGATCAAGTGCGACCCGCAAACCTTCCAAAATGTGCGCTCTTGCTTCAGCCTTTTTCAGCTCATAAGCAGTCCGGCGCTTGATAACCACTTTTTGATGTTCCAGGTAATGCTGAAGGGTTTGTTTCAGATTCAGAACCTTTGGATGGCCATCCACCAAAGCCAGCATGTTGATGCCGAAAGAAGTCTGCAGCGCCGTCTGTTTATAAAGATTGTTTAAAATGACGTTCGGATTGGCGTCCCGGCGCAGCTCTATGACAACACGCATACCTGTCCGGTCGGATTCATCGCGCAGGTCGGTGATACCTTCCAACCGCTTGTCCCGTACTAAATCGGCGATTTTTTCGACCAGTTTGGCTTTGTTCACCTGGTATGGCAATTCCGTCACAATAATATCGGACTTTCCGTTTGCATGTTCTTCAATTGTCGCTTTTGCCCGGATGGTGATCGAGCCTTTACCCGTTTCAAATGCTTTTCTGATTCCGCTTCGGCCTAAAATTTGGCCTGCTGTCGGAAAATCAGGCCCATATATATGGTTTTCCATCAGTTCTTCGATTGTGATGTCGGGATCCTGGCTGACAGCAAGGACTGCATCGATTGTTTCACCCAAATGGTGGGGAGGGATATTAGTCGCCATTCCCACCGCAATCCCTGAAGCACCGTTTACCAATAAATTGGGGAAACGGGCTGGAAAGACAGCTGGCTCTCTTTCTGATCCATCATAGTTGTCGTTGTAGTCGATGGTATCCTTGTTAATATCCCGCAGTAACTCCATCGATATCTTTGACATCCTTGCTTCTGTGTAACGCATGGCAGCTGCAGAGTCTCCATCGACAGACCCGAAGTTGCCGTGTCCGTCTACGAGCATGTAACGATAGCTGAAATCCTGTGCCATTCTTACCATTGCTTCGTACACGGCAGAGTCACCATGCGGATGGTACTTACCGATAACTTCCCCGACGATTCTCGCCGACTTTTTATAAGCCTTGTCGGAGTGCATGCCTAAATCATTCATCGCATATAAAATACGTCTGTGTACTGGTTTCAAACCGTCCCGGACATCGGGAAGGGCGCGTGAGACAATAACACTCATGGCATAATCCAAAAATGAGGTTCTCATCTCCTGGCTAATATTTACTTCTTGAACTTGCGGACGTTGTTGATCCACCATGGGATTACCTCCTAATCAAAATGAGGAAGAGAGACTGGATATGGAAAGACAAAAAAGTCGTTGCTGCTTTCCAATACAAATCCGTCTCTGCAAATTGTTTCTCTATCTGGCTACCTGAAGTGTTCAATATCAGACATCGAGATTCTTGACGTATTGGGCATTGTCCTGGATGAAATTCCGTCTCGGTTCGACCTTGTCCCCCATTAATACATCAAAAATCTGATCGGCATCCATTGCATCTTCCAAGCCTACTTGAAGCAATGTTCTACTGTCTGGATCCATGGTCGTTTCCCATAGCTGGGTCGCGTTCATTTCACCCAACCCTTTATAACGCTGCAATCCAGGTTTCGGGGCCTTTGGAATTTCGCTGAGGATACGCTCCATTTCTTTATCGTTGTAAGCATAATATGCAGCTTTACCTTGCTGGATTTTATATAAAGGCGGCTGGGCAATATAAACATATCCATTTTCAATCAACGGACGCATATAACGATAAAAGAACGTCAATAATAACGTACGGATATGGGCACCGTCGACATCTGCATCTGTCATGATCACGATTTTGTGATAACGCGCTTTGGAAATGTCGAAGTCTTCGCCGATTCCCGTTCCAAGTGCTGTTATGATCGTACGGATTTCGTTATTGGATAAGATTTTATCCAGACGCGCTTTTTCTACGTTGAGGATCTTTCCCCTTAAAGGCAGGATTGCCTGGAAATGACGATCTCTTCCCTGTTTTGCAGACCCTCCGGCAGAGTCCCCCTCTACGATATATAATTCGCTGATGGAGGCATCCTTAGAAGAGCAGTCGGCCAGCTTTCCGGGCAGATTGGAAATTTCCAACGCCCCTTTGCGTCTGGTCAGCTCTCTCGCTTTTTTGGCTGCTATTCTGGCTCGTGAAGCCATCAACCCCTTCTCGACAATCGCCTTTGCTGAATCAGGGTTTTCAAACAAAAACTTAGAGAACATTTCGCTGAAGGCCTGGTCGGTGATCGCCCTTGCCTCGCCATTGCCCAATTTTGTTTTCGTCTGCCCTTCAAATTGAGGGTCGGGGTGCTTGATGGAAATGATGGCAGTCAGACCTTCCCTGACGTCATCTCCCGATAAATTCGGATCATTTTCTTTGAACATGCTGTTTTTACGGGCATAGTCGTTGATCACCCGTGTCAGACCAGTTTTGAACCCGGACTCGTGGGTTCCGCCCTCATAGGTGTGGATATTATTGGCATAGGAATAAATATTGCTGGCAAAGCCGTCGTTGTATTGCAATGCCACTTCCACTGTTATTTCTTCTTCTTCTTTTTCCGCAAAGAAAGGTTCGTGCAATACTTCTCTGGATCTATTCAAATGCTCTACATATGATTTTATTCCGCCTTCATAGAAAAAGGTTTCCGGTTCACTGTCCTCGCGCTTGTCCTGGATGGTGATGGTAAGCCCTTTGTTCAAAAAGGCCAATTCACGAAGGCGCTGAGCCAGCGTATCATAGTTATATCTGACAGTATCGAAAATTTCCGGATCGGGTTTGAAATGGGTGCGGGTACCAGTTGTTTCCGTTTCCCCGATAACTTCCAAGTCGCCATTCGGTACGCCGCGACGGAAACTTTGATGGTGGATTTTACCGTCCCGGTGCACATACACATTCAATTCCGTCGACAAGGCATTTACGACCGATGCCCCTACACCATGGAGACCGCCCGATACCTTATAACCGCCCCCGCCGAATTTTCCTCCGGCATGCAACACGGTCATGATTACTTCGACTGCCGGACGACCCGTTTTTTCCTGAATCCCGACTGGAATTCCGCGTCCATTATCCGTCACTGTAATACTGTTATCCTTCTCAATGAAGACTTGGATGGTATCACAGTAACCGGCAAGAGCCTCGTCGATACTGTTATCGACGATTTCCCACACCAAGTGGTGCAAGCCGCGTTCATTCGTGGATCCAATGTACATGCCAGGTCTTTTCCTGACAGCCTCTAAACCTTCCAACACCTGAATTTGGCTTTCGTCATACGTTTGCTCATTTACTATATTATCTGCCAACTCTTTCACCTACACTTCTCAAGGGTTTGATCCTTTGGGTTCTATTCTTCAAAAGACTCCGAATAGTCTTCTAATTTACTAATCGTCGAAATCATGCTCGCACGCTTTTTCAATGTCAATACGGACAAGGGACTGTAATAAATATGATTTGTTGTGATGACTATTGATTTCGTCCCTTCCTCCGAGGGGTCCAGCACGTTTTTGTTTTTGCGCTGATTGAAAAGCATCTGCTCATTGATCGTAGAGGAAGCTACTAGCTGATGATCGATAATAGCGACCACTTCCTCTGAACGAATGACGTTATCATCTCCAATATGAATAAACAACGTTTTCCCCCATTTCTACGTGACGAGTTTTCCATTTTCTATGTGGAATAGTTCTGCCTTTTCCAGTGTTTCGTGTTTTATGCCGTCCACACTGGTGGTCGATACAAATGTTTGTACTTTTCCCTGTATCGTGTTCAGCAAGTGAGATTGTCGGTAATCGTCCAGTTCGCTAAGCACATCATCAAGCAGCAGGATAGGATACTCACCGACTTCATTGTAAATCAGCTCTATTTCAGCCAGCTTCAACGAAAGAGCGGTGGTGCGCTGCTGCCCCTGTGATCCATATGTCTGCACATCTTTGCCATTGACAAGAAACAGCAGATCGTCGCGGTGGGGTCCGACAAGCGTCGTCCCTCTATCGATTTCCTTGTTCTCCACTTCCGCAAAACGCTGCTGGTACATACTTGTTATTTTTTCCCTATTACTGTCTTCTGATACCTCAATCGTGCCCTGGTAGTTAATTTCGAGTCGTTCAATCCCGCGGCTGATTCCCTGGTGAATGGGATCCGCCCACTTCCTTAACAATTCCAGGAAGGTAAATCGTTTTTCTATGATAAAGGCAGCATGCTCAATCAGCTGCTCTGTCAATACTTGGAGCATCGTCCGGTCGGCCTGCTGTTTTCTTTGTAAACCTTTCAACAAATGATTCCGTTGTTTGACGATTTTTTGGTATTGAACTAGATGATAGATATAGGTGGGCTGAATTTGTCCGATTTCCATATCGATAAAGCGCCTGCGGACCTGTGGACTGCCTTTTACCAGGTTCAAGTCTTCAGGTGCGAACATGACTACATTCATCGCTCCGATATAGTCACTCAAGCGCCGCTGCTCAAGATGATTCAGTTTGGCTTTCTTGCCTTTGGAAGAGATGATGATTTCCAGGGGGAAGCTTCTGTTTCTTTTTGAGACATTCCCCTCTATTTTAGCATATTCTTTCTCCCATTGGACAAGTTCTTTGTCTCTCGGCGTCCGGTGTGATTTCGCGAAGGCAAGTACATAGATAGCCTCCATCAAATTCGTTTTGCCTTGGGCATTTTCGCCGATTATGACGTTGATTTTATCATCAAAGGTTAATTGCATTTGCTCATAATTCCGGTAATTCTTAAGGGCTAGTTGGTTAATATGCATCCGAATTCCCTTTCTTTTCCTGGTTCATGAGGAAAAACCGTCACTTTTGCTTAGCCACAGTAAAAGAACCAACTTCCTCTATTTCAACCGTATCGCCGGGATATAGTTTTCTACCCCTGCGATTTTCCGGCTCGCCGTTCACCAAAACGTGATACTCGGCCAGAAACAATTTTACCATACCGCCGGTTTCCAAAATATTGGCCAGTTTCAAAAACTGACCTAGTTGGATATACGCAGTATTGATTTCAATTTCTTCGTTCATGTTATCACCTGACTTTTATGCCTTCTTTTTATTTTACTAAACATTTCGGAATATGAAAAGCGCCATCCAAAAGCTAGAGCGTTGTCAGTTAGTATTCCTTCTCCTTGCAGAGCATATCCTGCCAAAAAACTGTTATAAAAGGGAAAACTCTTGCCAGGACACTCCGGCAAGAGTTTAAAAAGTTTGTTTTCCCAACGTTTAGTAAGTTCTTACAGGCAAAATCAATTGCAGAATCTGGTCATCGTCGATCGGCCGGATGATGAATGGCCGCATAGCACCGGTGAACTCGATTCTTACCTGCTCATTGTCGACTGCTTTTAATGCATCCATCATATATTTGGCACTGAAGGAGATTTTTAACTCTTCCCCATCGATGGATTGGGCGGCAACCTCCTCTGTCACATTTCCTACCTCAGGGGAGTTACTGCTTATTTCAACTTGATTGTTTTCTTTTGTCATGAGCCGAACCACATTGTTCTTGCTTTCTTTTGCCAACAGCGAAGCACGGTCAATCGATTGAAGCAGTTCTTTAGTGGCGCTGTGGACAACTGTTTTGCTTTGTTCTGGAATCAACCGGGATGTCTCCGGATAATTTCCGTCCAACAGGCGGGAAAGGAAATACAAATGCTTCGTCCGGAATAATACTTGATTTTCCGTTACACTGATTTGAATCGAGTCCTCGCTGCCTTCCAGAATTTTATTCAATTCAATCAAACTTTTACCCGGGATGACGACACTGGAAAATTTCACTTGGGAATTGGCTTCTTCCAACGGTATTCTTCTTGACGCAAGTCGATGACTGTCCGTAGCGATAAAATTCAAGTGACCTTCTTCCACCTTCATGTTCACACCTGTCAAAATCGGACGGGTTTCCACTGTGGATACTGCGAAAACAGTTTGTTTGATCAAGTTTTTCAATAAATCTGTGGGTAACTCAAAACTGTCTTCCGTATGAAGTTGGGGCAGTTGTGGATATTCTTGCGCATCTTGCCCGTTCAAATGGAATTCCGATCCCCCAGAACGGATGGTGACTTTCAAGTGATTATCAGCTTCGATCTCCACTGTCTTTTCCGGAAGTTTACGGACGATATCCGGAAAATATTTTGCCTGCAATACAACACTGCCTTGTTCTATTTGCTCCACGTAGACAATTCCGTCTTCTTCTTTGGGAATGAAGGATTCGATTGATATATCAGAATCACTTCCCGTCAATTTAATGCCTTCTTCTCCCGCTTCTACCTTTATTCCTGTCAATATCGGGATAGTCGTTCTGGAAGATACAGCCTTCATGACATGTTGTACGCTATTCATCAATTCATCACGCTGAATTACAAATTTCATCAATAATCCTCCTAGGGGAAGTATATTATATATTTTTTTTAATAAAAAATCGTAGTAATAGTAATAGGGCATGTGATTATGTGGATAACTCAAATTCTTCCCAGGAAGTAAAGCTTATCTGGCTGTGGATAGAGTGTTAGTAAGTTTGTATGGTTATTCACGTTATTCACATGTGGAAAAAACAGAAGGACAGCCCCCGTTTCCGAAAATAAAAAGAGAAGAGTGCTGTTTACAGGGATTTTAGCTGTTCCTTTATTTCTTCGATTTCTTTTTGCAACTGGTTATCCTGGCTGATCATCTTTGAAATTTTTTCATGGGCATGGATAACCGTGGTATGATCTCGTCCGCCAAATTCTTCTCCGATTTTAGGCAAAGAATAGTCGGTCAATTCTCTTGTTAAATACATAGCAATTTGTCTAGGAAAGGCAATCGACTTTGTCCGCTTTTTAGCCGCAAAATCCTCAAGCTTGACGTTATAACGTTCTCCTACAATTTCCTGAATGCCGTCAATCGTAATGACTTTGGGCTTCGAGCTCGGAATGATGTCTTTCAGCGCCTCGGCAGCCAGTGAAGCATCGATATCCTGGTTGATCAATGAAGAATAGGCCACCACTCTGATTAATGCACCTTCCAGTTCACGGATGTTGGTGTCGATTTGATTGGCAATATAAAGCATGACTTCGTTCGGAATATCCAAACCTTCTGCCTTTGCTTTTTTACGCAAAATGGCAATTCTGGTTTCCAAGTCCGGCGGGGTAATGTCTGTGATCAACCCCCATTCAAATCGGGAACGAAGACGATCCTCCAATGTCGGGATTTCCTTCGGCGGCCGATCGCTGGAAATGACAATTTGCTTGCTTTCCTCATGCAAGGTATTAAAAGTATGGAAAAATTCTTCCTGGGTTTGTTCTTTTCCGGCCAGGAATTGAATATCATCGATTAATAGCACATCGACATTCCGGTACTTGTTCCGGAAATTCACTGCCTTGTTGTCACGAATGGAATTGATGAATTCATTCGTGAATTTTTCGGAAGACAAATAGACCACTTTGGCTGCTGGATTATGATCCAATACATAATGGCCGATCGCATGCATCAAGTGGGTTTTTCCTAATCCGACACCACCGTAGATAAATAACGGGTTGTAGGCCTTGGCCGGTGCTTCCGCCACAGCGAGGGAAGCGGCATGGGCGAAACGGTTGCCTGATCCGATTACAAAGGTATCGAAGGTGTATTTCGAATTCAGCATCGACTTCGGTGATTCCCCATTATCGTTGTTTTTGATATCAGGGACTTTCTTAACAGGCGGTTTGACGTCGTCCGGCTCGTGAACCGTTTCTGGAATAATGAACTTTGTTTTTAATTCGGCACCGGTAACTTCGAATAAAGCATCGGAAATCAAATTGGTATAACGGCTCTCCAGCCAATCCCGTGCGAATTCGTTAGGGGCCGAAATGACTAACGTATCATCGTCCAGTTGGTCTGCCTTGGTGTTTTTCAACCATGTATCATAGCTTGGTTTGCTAATTTTTTGTTCGATGGATTTCAGCGTGTTTGTCCATAACTCTTGGATGTTCTCCAACCCGTCGTCACCCCTTTCAGTAAGTTAAGAGAAATAAAAAACCTCTCGCAATCTTTCTTGGATCTATGTCGAGAGAAAGATCGAAAGGTATGAGAATTATAACGAAGTAAATGTGGATAAAAAGATACGGTCATTGCAGGGGATAGATCCGATTATCGAAGTATTCCACAATGTTGTTGATAACTTTAAAAACAAGAATGTGTGTAAATGTCCACACGCTATCCACAATCTGTGGATAAAAATAATATGCACGGTCAGTTTTCAACTGTTAAAACACAAATATAATATCAAATAAATCGGGATGGCGCAATGGTTTTTCGACAGTTATCCACAAAAACTACAGGTTGTAGACAAAAACTATCCACAGCACTATATTTTGTGATTAATTTGTCGATAACCGATGTGGAAAAAGATTTGTTCATGAAAAAAGAGTGTACAGGCTATGTGGATAACTGTCAAAGTCTGTTTTCGGATAGGGACCGAGCGGAAGGTTTTTTGTTGAGAAGGGCTGTGGTATAACAGCTTGTGATATAACAGTTAGGTTGATATTAGTAGAGTGCTCTTACTTTGATGTGGATAGAAAATGCGCAGTAACTGTAATGTTCTATTCAAAAAGCGTGCTAACCAACGCTTCGGTAGCATACTTCGCTTTCCGCGGGCACGGCCTCAGCTAACTAGGTAAAGTAAACCGCTTTACCTAATGAATCTTCAGCTCGCGCTGTTCCCGCTGGAGTCTACGCATGCTACCTACGCTAAGAAGCATGGTGTTATCGCAAACCTAGAGACTTTTTCTTTGAGTTCCAACAAGCCATCTTAAAAGCTTTTGTCAGGAAATGTGTACTTCTTTTCATAAATAGATAGTTGAAGTTCCATTTATTATCCTGTTCTTGGACTTTCTACTTGTTTTCCGGCAATCTTTTGATGATACGATGCTTGGAGTAACATGGATAAAAAATGTCTAGTACACGCATTTTTTAACAGAAAGCTGTTCCTAGCGAAGAAAATACCTGGAGACTCCTCGAAAATACAAAACAATTTTCTTCGTACGATGCATCGCTGCCGCAGCCTTCCTTGTCCTGCGGGAGGAAAGGCCTCGGTGAGATCCCGCAGAGCGCCAGCTCGAGGAAGCTCACCAGCCGCCCGCGGAAAGCGCAGGGTATTTTCGCAGCGTCGAATTCCAACTCAACAAAAGTAAGTTCAGGAAGTCGCATCCAAACTATGTCGCAGTTTATATTAAATGCGCGGGTGTTCAAACGAGAGGAAAGCGGGGGAAGGGGATCTTGAAAAATTGGCAATGGTTGGATGGCTGGATTGTCTGAAAACAAGTTGACAGATGAAACCACTATTCCGTATAATGAATGGGACTGTCTTGATTAGAAGAATTTTTTCATCCTCAGGGAGGTGTGTTATAGATGAAACGTACATTTCAACCAAATAATCGTAAACGTAAAAAAGTTCACGGCTTTCGTACACGCATGAGCACGAAAAACGGACGCAAAGTTCTAGCTCGTCGTCGCCGTAAAGGAAGAAAAGTATTATCTGCATAGGCCACTGAAGATTTTCAGTGGTCTTTTTTCCACTTTTGGCCGAAAATTCGTAGCTCTATCTATAATAGAATCAGATAAAAAAGGCTTTACCACCTGTTTTTGATATTTTTAGCCATACATAAACACGGCCTTTTACTGAATAATGATGTGGAGCACGTTTTTTCTGCCGTCTTTCCGGAAACGATAGGAGACAGGATCGGCTGCACTTCCATATAAGGGCAGCAGTTTTTATTTGCCTGCAGATTACCGATTACTTCACTGATCCTCTGAGGTCTGCACCGTGCTTACCTTCAGTTGGAGGAGATTTCACATGAAAAAAGCGTATCGTTTGAAGAAAAATGAAGAATTTCAACTTGTATTTAAAAAAGGAAAATCATTTGCCAATAGGCAGCTGGTTATTTATTATCTGGCTAAAACAGGTCAGGAGCATTACCGCATCGGTTTATCTGTCAGCAAGAAAATCGGTAATGCAGTGGTTCGCAATCGGATAAAGCGCTATCTGAGGCAGGCATTTTTGGAGTTGGACGAGCAGGTGGCGGATACCTACGATATCATCGTCATTGCTCGCAAACCTGCGAAGGACATGGACTTTCACCAGATCAAGAAAAGCTTGATGCATGTGTTGTCCAAGTCAAGACTGCTTGCCAGGTAGGTTGCTCTATTTTATATAGAACACCTGTAAAATACATGGTAGAATACAATTAGATAACTAACATCGATGATGGTAGAGAAGTAAGGAGGAAGTATATTGCGTAAAAAGGTCTTATTGCTAATGGCCTTGACACTGGTACTAGGCTTGCTTTCCGGTTGTACACAGGTAAACCAGGATATTACAGCAGACAGCGAAGGCTTTTGGAATAACTGGTTTGTATGGCCTTTGTCACAGCTGATCACCTATGTAGCGAACATGTTTAATGAAAATTACGGTCTTTCGATCGTTCTAGTTACTATTTTAATTAGATTGGTTTTACTGCCGCTGAATATCAAGCAGCTGAAAAGCTCGAAAGCGATGCAGGATATCCAGCCGGAATTGCAAAAAATCCGGGAAAAATACAGTTCGAAAGATGCCAATACGCAGCAGAAGCTGCAGCAGGAGACTATGGAATTGTTCCAGAAAAACGGCGTCAATCCGCTAGCAGGCTGTTTGCCGTTGATCGTCCAAATGCCGATTTTGATTGCCTTTTACCAGGCGATCATGAGAACGGCGGAAATCAAAGAGCATAGCTTTCTTTGGTTCCAATTAGGCGAACCGGATCCTTTCTACATCCTGCCAATCGTAGCTGCCGGAGCGACCTTCCTACAACAAAAGTTGATGATGGCAGGTACGAATACAAGTCAAAATGCGATGATGCCGCAGATGACGATGATGCTTTACATGATGCCGATCATGATTGGGGTTGTAGCTATTTTCTTCCCGTCGGCGCTGGCGTTGTACTGGGTAGTGGGTAACATCTTCATGGTAGCCCAGACAGTTTTCATCAGAAAGCCGATGATGAAGGATAAGGATGCTCAAACAGGAGGAACGAAATAGTGAGACAAGTAACTGCTACTGGACAAACAGTTGAAGATGCGGTCCAATCAGCATTGAAGCAGTTAAACACCTCGAGGGACCAAGTTGACTTGGATATTATTGATGAAGGAAAAAAAGGAATCCTGGGAATTTTCGGTTCTAAACCGGCAATTGTCAAAGTATCCGTTGCACAAAATCCGATACAAAAAACAGAAGCGTATTTAAAGGAGATAATCGCAGAATTAGGAGTATCTGTAGAAGTCGAGACGATTGTCACAGACAAACAGGTAACCTTCGATCTTTCCGGCGATAAGATTGCAATATTAATCGGCAAACGGGGACAAACGTTGAATGCGTTGCAGTATTTGGTTCAACTCGTGTTGAATCGCTACGCAGACAAGCGTTTTACCGTTGTAGTGGATGCGGAAGGATATCGGGGCCGACGTAGAGAAACGTTGATCAATCTTGCTGAAAGAATGGCAGACAAAGCGATCAATACTCATAGAGAAGTCACGCTGGAACCGATGCCTTCTTATGAAAGGAAAATCATCCATACAGCATTGCAACAACATAAAAAGGTAAACACTACTTCCGCCGGCGTGGAACCAAACCGGCACGTAGTCATCAAACCATCATACTCTTAATCCAAGTCCGGCTGTCGGAACTTTCATCGACAGCCGGATTTTTTGCTGCCTGCAGGAATAAACGCGGCGTCCTTTCTTTGCCGCTTGCTCCCTTCTATCCGCCGCCACTCCATCTTTTTCGATAATTCCGTCGTCCCGTATGAGGATGTACCGCCAATCAAGGAGAAATCTTTAAATTGTATAAGAGGAAAATCAGCCATTCTTCTAGGTATTATCCCCAATAAGTGTTAAAATAAGCTTTCGGAAAAGGCTGTGGATAGAAAACACAAGGCCAGAAGAAAATGAAATTATACACATGTGGATAACCGAATTGGAGAAAACCGCTTGTGGATATTTTCAAATGTGTCAGATTATGATATGCTAATAAGTTAGTGACTACAGCAATAATCGGTCGCTAATTGGTGATAAATTTAATGGGCACTATATATAGATGGAATTTAGAATAGTTGGAGGTGAAACGGATGGAAACAGATACGATTACCGCGATATCGACACCGATCGGGGAGGGTGCCATCGCTATCGTCCGATTGAGCGGACCGGAAGCGATAGGGATTGCGAACAAATTGTTCGATGGAAAACCACTCACTGAAGTGGAGTCCCATACGATCCATTACGGGAAAATCATCGAACCGTCTACCAACGAAGTTGCAGAAGAAGTAATGGTGACTGTCATGAAAGGACCCAAAACATTTACCAGGGAAGATGTCGTGGAGATTAACTGTCATGGTGGCTTGGTTTCGGTGAATCGCTTGCTAGAAATAGTCCTTGCCCAAGGTGCACGCCTTGCTGAACCGGGAGAGTTTACTAAACGCGCCTTCTTGAATGGCCGGATCGATTTGTCACAGGCAGAAGCGGTGATGGACTTAATCAGAGCAAAAACCGACAGAGCGATGAACGTGGCCCTCAAACAAATGGATGGTCGTCTGTCCCAGCTGATTCAAAAACTGCGCCAGGAACTGCTGGAAACGGTGGCGCATGTAGAAGTGAATATCGATTATCCTGAATATGACGATGTGGAAGAAATGTCGCATCAAATGATGATCAGCAAAACGAAAGAGGTATATCGTGAAATCGAGCGCCTGCTGGAAATTGCCAAGCAGGGCAAAATTTTACGTGAGGGCTTGTCGACTGCTATCATCGGCCGGCCGAATGTCGGTAAATCCTCGTTGATGAATGCGCTGGTCCACGAAAATAAGGCAATCGTTACCGAAATCCCCGGTACGACCAGGGATGTCATCGAGGAATATGTCAACGTACGCGGAGTTCCTTTGCGTCTGGTCGACACAGCGGGAATCCGGGAAACAGAAGATATCGTCGAGCGGATCGGGGTGGAAAAATCAAGGCAGGTTTTAAAAGAATCGGATTTGATTCTGCTTGTGCTAAACAATGGGGAAGAACTGACCCAGGAGGATCTCAATTTATTCAAAGCGGTAGAAGGTCTGGAAGTTGTCGTGATTGTAAATAAAACCGACTTGCCGCAAAAAATCGATATAGAGAAAGTAAAAGAATTGGCGAAGGATCATTCTGTGATTACGACAGCCTTGATAGAAGAAAAAGGCATCGATGATCTGGAAAAAGCAATTTCGGATACGTTCTTTGAAGGCGATTTGGATGCAGGCGATCTGACTTATGTGTCCAATGTAAGGCATATTCAGCTGCTAAAACAAGCGTTGCAAGCATTGTCCGATGCGATGGACGGCATGGAAAATCAAATGCCGATAGATTTGGTCCAGATTGATGTTACGAGGACGTGGGAGATTCTTGGAGAGATAATCGGGGATACTGTCCATGACAGCTTGATCGACCAATTGTTTTCCCAATTCTGCTTAGGTAAATAATGATAAAAGATAGCTGGTACTGACAGCTTTTTATAAAAGGAGAGACAGCAAATGACATATGATGCTGGACATTATGATGTGATCGTAGTAGGAGCCGGCCATGCGGGGTGTGAAGCTGCGATTGCTTCGGCGAGACGGGGAGCAAAGACCTTGATGCTTTCGATGAACCTGGACATGGTTGCCTTCATGCCCTGCAACCCCTCGGTCGGCGGACCTGCCAAAGGTGTAGTGGTGAGAGAAGTCGACGCCCTCGGGGGTGTAATGGGACAGGTCATCGATAAAACATATATTCAAATGCGTATGTTGAATACTGGAAAAGGCCCGGCTGTACGGGCTCTACGTGCTCAAGCGGATAAACCGCTGTATATTCAGGAAATGAAATGGATGTTGGAAAATGAGGAAAACCTGACGATGCGCCAAGGCATGGTCGAAAAAGTGATCGTCGAAGATGGCGAGTGCAAGGGAGTCGTCACCGAAACCAAGGCAGCTTATTATGCGAAATCGGTCGTTATCACGACAGGTACGTTCATGCGCGGAAGAGTGATTATCGGGGATTTATCCTATGAAAGCGGACCGAACAACCAGCGTGCCTCTGTATCTTTGTCCGAGCATTTAGAAGAACTCGGGATCGAACTGGTACGTTTCAAAACAGGAACCCCTCCAAGAGTGAACAGCCATTCGATCGATTACTCGAAAACGGAAATTCAGCCAGGGGATGAGAACCCGCAAAGCTTTTCTTATGAAACGACAGAAATCATTACCGACCAAATTCCATGCTGGTTGACTTATACGAATGAGTTCACCCATAAGGTCATCGATGATAATTTAAGTCTGTCGGCCATGTACTCAGGAATGATCAAAGGTACAGGTCCGCGCTACTGTCCGTCCATTGAGGACAAGGTCGTGCGTTTCCACGACAAACCGCGCCATCAGATTTTCCTGGAGCCGGAAGGAAGAAGCACCGAAGAAGTGTATGTCCAAGGACTGTCGACTTCCCTTCCAGAATACGTTCAAAAAGAAATGCTGCAAACCATTCCTGGTTTGGAAAATGCGGAAATCATGCGGGCCGGTTATGCCATTGAATACGATGCGGTCGTACCGACACAGTTGTGGCCGACACTGGAACTCAAAGCTGTTCCAGGATTGTTCACTGCTGGGCAAATCAATGGTACATCCGGTTATGAAGAAGCTTCCGGGCAAGGAATCATGGCTGGTATCAATGCGGCAGCCAAAGCACTTGATGTCGATTCATTGATTCTGGATCGGTCACAAGCTTATATCGGTGTCATGATCGATGATTTGGTGACAAAAGGTACAAACGAGCCTTACCGCCTGTTGACTTCCCGGGCCGAGTATCGGCTTCTGCTCCGTCATGACAACGCTGATTTGCGGTTGACGGAAATCGGCTATAAGCTAGGGACCATCAAGCAGGAGCGCTATGACCGATTCACAGAGAAAAAGCAGTTGATCGAACAGGAAAGAAAACGCCTGTCCAAAGTT
Source organism: Sediminibacillus terrae (assembly GCF_009602435.1). Classification (GTDB taxonomy): domain Bacteria; phylum Bacillota; class Bacilli; order Bacillales; family Amphibacillaceae; genus Sediminibacillus; species Sediminibacillus terrae. The sequence continues at coordinate 67,812 of NZ_VZDQ01000001.1, read as the reverse complement.
ATTTTAAAACCAGAAGCAGAAGTACAGGAGATTATCGAGGAAGCGGGCGGTACTGCTTTAAAAGAGGCAGTCAAAGCTGCTGATCTGTTGAAACGCCCGGAAATGAAGTACGAACTGTTGGAAAAAATAACGCCTGCAGCCATAGAATTGCCGGCTGGTGTGAAAGAACAAGTCGAAATCCAGACCAAGTATCAAGGCTATATTGACAAATCCAATCAACAAGTTGAGCGGATGAGAAAAATGGAAAACAAAAAAATACCGGAAAATATCGATTATGATGCGATCAGCGGTATAGCGACGGAAGCGAGAGAAAAACTGAAGCGCGTCAAACCATTGTCTGTCGGTCAGGCTTCCCGTATTTCCGGAGTCAATCCAGCTGACGTTTCCATCTTGCTAGTCTATATCGAGCAAGGAAATGTTTCCCGCGTTGCCAATCAATAAAATATAGGAAAAGAAAGGATTTATCGATGAATCAGGAAACCTTTCTAACAGAATTAAAAAAACATGGAATAACGCTAAACGATCGTCAAATCGATCAATTTGACACGTATTTTAAAACGCTGGTGGAATGGAATGAAAAAATGAACCTGACGGCCATTACAGACCGGGAAGAGGTATATGCAAAGCACTTTTTTGATTCCATTTCCGCCGCTTTCTACCATGACTTTACTGGCCCGCTCCACGTTTGTGATGTCGGGGCCGGCGCAGGTTTCCCGAGCCTGCCGTTAAAAATATGTTTTCCGGAATTGAAAGTGACCATCGTCGACTCGTTGAAAAAGCGGATAACTTTTTTGAACCACTTGGCAAACCAACTCGGTTTGAGCGATGTGGCATTCTATCATGACCGGGCGGAAACATTCGGGAAAAACGATAAGTTCCGCGGCCAGTATGATGTCGTAACAGCAAGGGCAGTGGCACGTATGTCGGTATTGGCAGAGTTGTGCCTCCCGCTTTGCAAAACGGGTGGTACGTTCCTTGCCATGAAGGGGCCTCAGCTGACCGAGGAAATGTCGGATGCGGGAACGGCCATTACGGTACTTGGCGGGGAACCGGTCGATACGCATACATTTGCATTACCTGGTGACAATGGCGAACGGAATATCGCCATTATTCAAAAGAAAAGAAAAACGCCGAACAAATACCCGAGGAAGCCAGGGGTTCCGAACAGAACTCCTATTTCCTGAAAAATAGGGTGCCCCTCCAAGCTTTAAGCAAAACCTCGTGATGGCTGTCTTTGCCCCACAGAGGCTTTGCTTTAGACCTCAAGGGGGAGGGCATTGTAATCAGACTCTCACAGAAATTTATAGTTTCCATTCTGTTGAAAAAAGCTGTCCCTTTGCTGTGGACAGCTTTTTTGTGTCTAAACGCTCGGTCTTTCTTCATCTTAAAAAAGTAGAGGAAACGTAATCCGGGAAAAATGATTGACTCTTAAAAAGGAGAAATATCACCTAATGAAGAATACGAAAATGTGAAGAAATTCATTGTAGTAACGTCTACCAAAATGAATTATCTCTCTCCCTCAAAAGAAAAAAGAAGGTGATATTCATTTCAACTACAACATGGATTTTCCAATTCACAGTGATTTTTTTCGCTATACTAATGCTTTGCTTTACAGTTACAGGAGGAGAGGAGTTGACCACCTATACCAGCATTATAGCCCTTGTTTTTGCATTGCTCTTTTGGTGGTCTGATAAAAAAGATAAAAAGAAAAGTAGCAACGGATAATGCAGTAGCTGTGACAAAGGCAAGGGGGCAAGCATCCCCGAACGATTTTGGAATCCGTTCGGTTTTTTTGTTTTGGTGGCAATCCCAAAGTAATACAATTTATTAACTATTACGTTACATAGGTTTGTCCTGCGGCTTATCTGGGCATATAACAACTACTCACCATGGAAAGCAGAAAAATACAGCGATTTGGAGGAGCAAATATGAATATTTTACTGACATCCGGTGCGAGAAGAATAGATTTTATCGGTTTTTTTCAAGAAGCACTGAAAGAAGCGGGGATTCTGGGGAATGTGATTGTTGCAGACCCGGACTATAACGCACCATCGCTGCAGGTAGCGGACCGTTCCTATATCATTCCGCATCAGACCGATGATAAATATGCCGAAAAAATACTGGAAATTTGCAAGGAAGATAAAATTGAAATGTTGATTCCTTTGAATGACTGGGAGGTTCCGAAATTAGCTGAGAACAAGGCTGCTTTTGATGAACTAGGAGTGAAGTTGTTCATCCCGGATCTTGAAGTAGTGACCAAGGTAAGGGACAAAGGAAGATATCAAGAACTGCTGGGCGAAATCGGTTTAAAAGCCCCGGTTTCATACTTTACGATTGAAGACGTCCAAGCAGGTGTAAATAACGGGGAAAGCTACTTTCCATTTATTGTAAAACCACGCAATGGCTCTGCGTCTATCGGGATAGAGATTGTCAACAATATGGAGGAGTTGAAGTCAGCATACCAATTGGCAGTCCATAAAATAGAGCAATCACCGCTTCGTTTCGATACAGAAAAGGATCCGGAAGACAATGTCATCATCCAGGAAGTCATTGAAGGAGAAAAATACAGTCTGGATATTGTCAACGATTTAGAAGGAAAATTCCTTACTTCACTGGCAAGAAAACAGCTGGCTATGCGTGGGGGAGATGTCGATCGTACGATTACCAGCCATGATAAGCCTTTGGTGGAAATCGGTAAAAAGATCGGAGACCACTTTAAGCATAAAGGCTATTTGAATACCGATGTGTTTTATGATGGAAAGGATTATTATATCATTGACATCAACCCGCGGTTTGGCGGCGGTTATGCTTTTTCACACGCTGCTGGAGCCGACATTCCGGCAGCCTTTATCGCTCTGGCAGCAGGAAAGCCGGTTGACTTTGAGTGGTTGACATCGACTCCGGAAATGGAACTGGCACGTTATGACTTGGTCACCAAAATCAATGAAGAAAAACTGCATAACCAGGCAGAGTAAAGGAAGTGTGGCTGGGACAAACGTATCGTGGTCAAAACAAGAACCGAACGATTCCATCATTCGTTCGGTTTTTTTGGTTTAAAAAAGTAAACCGTTCTAACATTCACTTATCTAAAGAGCACACTCCACTCCGGCAAGGTACTTCGCTTTCCGCGGGCATGGCTTCAGCTAAATACCGCTGGAGTCTGCTTACCTTGCCGTAACATACAAGTACGCATCAAACAACAGGGTAATAAGAAGTCTTTCTAAGAAACACAACTATTAAAAACCGAGCGAATTTGATTGATCAGTCAAATTCGCTCGGTTTTTGTTTTGATGGCCATGCTTTTGTCTCGGCCCCGTGTTTATGACGATAAGCCGGCAAATAGACAATTTTTATAAAATAAACAATCCAGAACGATACTTTTCTTGCCAAATCTATGATAAAATAATAATTGGAAACTGAAATGGCTATCAATGCGCAGCAGCTTCTCACTGCAGCGCATTTTCTGTTTTCTATTTTTCCCTGTTTCACGTGGAACATCGCAAATAGAATCGATACGATATAGCCAATGACCGTTTAGTAAAGGTGGTGTGTCTGACTATGTTACACCCGTTCAGCCGTATATTTGGCCTAGGTGAGAAATCAGACTCAGAAGTCCAAGAGGAATATCATCCGGATGAAGTAATCCAAATTCCTGTCAATCAGATAGAACCGAACCGCTATCAGCCGAGATCCATTTTCACACAGGAAAAGATTGAAGAATTAGCCCAAACGATACATACACACGGGATGATTCAACCAATCGTCGTCCGTAAACTGGACAAGGAAGAGGAAGGGTACGAGCTAATTGCGGGAGAAAGAAGATGGCGGGCGGTACAGTACTTACAATGGGAAAATGTTCCTGCCATCATTAGAGAAATGAACGATACAGAAACAGCCTCTGTTGCTTTAATAGAAAATTTACAAAGAGAAGAGCTGACTGTCATCGAGGAAGCGATGGCTTATCAGCGCTTATTGGAGTTGCATGGACTTACCCAGGAAGCGCTTGCCCAACGCCTGGGGAAAAGCCAATCGACTGTAGCCAACAAAATGCGTCTGTTGAAACTGCCTGAATCCGTTCAGCAGGCATTACTTGAAAAACATATCACCGAAAGGCATGCACGCGCCTTAATCGTTTTAAAGGATCCTGAAAAACAGGAAAAAATCCTCGCTGAAATCCTGGAAAAGGATTTGAATGTCAAGCAAACAGAAGAGCGGATCGCCAAACTATCTGCCGACAAACCGAAGCAAAAGAAAGCAAAATTAAAAGGCGTGAATAAAGATATGCGAATTGCAATGAATACGATTCGCCAATCACTGACCATGGTTTCTGATACCGGAATCGATTTAGAAACCGATGAAGAAGACCATGAGAATTACTATCAAATCACGATTAAAATTCCGAAAAAGAATAATCAAGGCTAGTCCCATCTTTTTAATAAAGATGGGTGTTTTTTAGCACTCTTTTGTTCCATGTGGAACACCGCAGGCGGTTGAATCGTTGATGCGTTGATTCATAAGATGATTACAAAAAGCTAACATTTTAAAAAACTATCTTTTTTTCGCATTCATAGAGTAAAATAAGTGATAAAATAAAAGAGTTAGAAGTTTTAGAGTAGGTAGGTGACACCATGGGAAAAGTAATCGCCATTGCTAATCAGAAGGGTGGCGTAGGAAAAACTACATCAGCAGTGAATCTTAGTGCATGTCTCGCATACTTAAACTATAAAGTCCTGCTTGTCGATATTGACCCGCAAGGAAACGCAACGAGTGGCGTAGGAATAAATAAAGCGGATATGGAGCAGTGCATCTATAATGTGCTGGTGGAAGATTTAGAAGCTGAAAAAGTATGTGTTCCTACAACCGTAGAAAATTTAGATATCATACCCGCAACCATACAACTTGCCGGCGCTGAAATAGAGCTGGTACCGACTATATCCAGGGAAGTCAGATTGAAAAAGGCAATCGACAGTGTCAAGGATGAATATGATTACGTGATTATCGATTGCCCGCCATCTCTAGGATTATTGACGATTAACTCACTGACAGCAGCAGATACTGTCCTTATTCCTGTACAGTGTGAGTATTATGCCTTGGAAGGTTTAAGTCAGCTGTTAAACACCATCAGACTTGTGCAAAAACATTTGAACAAGGAACTGATGATCGAAGGTGTGTTGTTGACGATGCTTGATGCCAGAACAAATTTAGGCATCCAGGTAATCGAAGAAGTCAAAAAGTACTTTCAGGATAAAGTTTATCAATCCATCATTCCAAGAAATATCAGGCTTGGAGAAGCGCCCAGCCATGGACAACCGATTATCATTTATGATCCCAAATCTAGAGGCGCAGATGTTTATCTAGACTTAGCAAAGGAAGTGATCGCTAATGGCGAGAGGGTTGGGGAAAGGTATTAATGCTTTTTTTCCTGAGTTGGAAACAAAGGAAGAGGAATCTGTTCAGGAAATTTCGGTGAAAGAATGCAGGCCGAATCCATATCAGCCAAGGAAAACATTCCATGCAGATGCGATTGAAGAATTGAAGGATTCCATTTTGGAGTATGGTATTCTCCAGCCATTAATTGTTAGAAAAAGCATCAAAGGCTATGAAATTGTGGTTGGCGAAAGGAGATTCCGGGCTGCCAAAGAAGCAGGCTTGAAAACAATCCCTGTCATCATCAAAGAGTTGACAGATGATAAAATGATGGAGCTGGCACTTCTGGAAAACCTGCAGCGGGAAGATTTATCTCCGATTGAAGAAGCTTCAGCTTATGCAAATTTGATGAAAGAATTAAACATTACCCAAGAAGAGTTGGCTCGGAGGCTGGGTAAAAGCAGGCCACACATTGCGAATTTGGTCCGCCTGTTAAGCTTGCCAGACCAAATCAGCGCATTGATCAACAATGGAGAACTGACAATGGGGCATGGACGTGCTTTACTAGGCCTGAAGGATAAACAAAAACTGAATCCACTGGTTGATAAAATCCGAAAAGAAGGCTTAAACGTCCGGCAGGTGGAACAACTGATTATCCAGTTGAACGAAAAGGCACCCCAGAAGAAAAAGGAAAAGCCGAAAAAGGATATATTTATTTCGGAGAGGGAGAGCCAATTGCGTGACCACTTGGGAACAGGTGTCACCATACACCGTGGCAAGCGGAAAGGGAAAATAGAAATCGAATTTTTCTCGAATGAGGATTTAGATCGAATTCTTGGCAAATTTCAATAACAGTGCCAACAAGGCCTGGTCCAGCAGGATACCCATCCTGACGGCCGGGCTTATTTTTTATCTTGTTTCACGTGAAACAAGGTAAAAAGAAGAAGCGCAAGGGAAAAGAGTGGAGATGGACATATGGTTTTGCTTGGAACGATGATAAACGTAATTTGTATTATCATAGGATCACTTATCGGTTTGTTTTTCGCGAACATACCTGAAAGATATAAAGAAACCGTCATGCATGGAATCGGCTTGGCGGTCCTGTTAATCGGGCTGCAAATGGCCTTGACTTCCGAAAACATTGTCGTGGTCCTGTTGGGACTCCTTACTGGGGCCATTGCAGGGGAAGCCCTGCACCTTGAGGAAAAATTGAACAATGCCGGTTACTGGATTGAAAGGAAGTTTGCTGGAAAAGGTAAGGGGAAGACTAGTGTAGCACAAGGCTTCATCACCGCATCCTTGATATTTGTCATCGGAGCCATGTCTGTCATCGGGGCATTGGACAGTGGCATACGCGGTGATCATGGCGTATTGATCACGAAAGCATTCATTGATGGATTTGTCGCATTAGTGCTGACCACTACAATGGGGTTGGGTGTCATATTTTCCGTTTTACCTGTTTTGTTTTATGAAGGAGGAATTGCGCTTTTGGCAACACAAATCGACAGCTGGTTCCCTCAATCGTTTTTCGATGGATTTATCATTGAAATGACGGCAGTGGGAGGACTGATGATTGTTGCTATTGGTTTGAACCTGCTTAAACTAACAAAAATCCGTGTCGCCAACCTGCTGCCTGCCCTGGTGACTGTAGGCGTTGTATATTACATTTATGGATTGATTGCAGGATGAATGGACACACTCGATACAGTCAAGGCAGCGATTGTGAGATTTATTTTTTGAAATGACAATTGAATCGCAAAGAAACCCGTCCACGGTTATGAAGGACGGGTTTCTTTGTTTTTCCCTATGTTAAGTATCGTTCTTACTTAACCCGGAAGGGCACAGCCTGCTGCTTTGACAGTTCCAAATCTAAAAGATGAAGGGAATCGGTTATTTTTCTTGCCATTTGCATTACAATGTTCAGTCTCGTGTTTTGCAAAACTAAAAACTCCATGTAACCGCTGATATTGACTACTCCTGTCAGATGTATATCTCCAACATCCGGCAGGGGCTTTTTTAAAGCCGCTCCCGGTTTTAACGGTCCAGGGGATAGGGTTACCGTGCCGATAGAGTCTATCCGTCCCAGACAGGCATCTATTGCGATAATAAAGGCTTCTGGGTGTCGTTGTTCGATCATTTCCATTTTTTCTTCCAAATTCACGGCATGAATCGGATCTGACAGAGTGCCATATACCGATAATCTTTGATTGGCTTTTTCGTTTAACAGGGTGCCTGTCAAAGGTCCTAACGAGTCCCCCGTTGAACGATCCGTGCCAATACAGACAACAACGATTTCCTTTGCATAAAACGGCAGTAATTCTGTTAGACCTTGCCGCATATTCTGGGAGAATAATACATCTTCATAATGGAAACGCCCTTCTTTTTTACCGGAAATTCTCTTTTTTAGATTCATAGCTGTTCCTCCAGAAACATATTGGTATTAGTATACGAATTTTTAATACTTTTATACCTGTGCAAATGTGTTACATAAAGGTCCAGTAAAAAAACCTGTCAAACATTGACCGGGTGAAAAGGTGGCAGATCAATATGTGGAAATCAGGTTTTAAATGGATGTTTTTAATAGTAGGCACCATGATTGGTGCAGGATATGCATCGGGACGAGAGCTTTGGCAATTTTTTGGCCATGAAAGTGGACTAGCCATCCTGCTGTTCACGATTCTTTTCTCGATAAGTTGTTATGTTGTACTGCAAATCAGTTATACAAGCCAATCGACTCATTATTTGCCGGTCCTGCAAACCATCGTCGGAAAAAAGCTGTCTTTTTTGTACGATGGCATGATCATTGTCTATTTATTTTCAACCACGGTGATCATGCTGGCTGGCAGCGGTGCTACCTGGCATGCTTTCAGTTTTCCGGCGTGGTGGGGCATCACAGCGATCGTTTTGCCGTTGATTGGCGTTTTTATTTGGGACATAAAAGGTGTATTATCCTTGAACAGTTTCATCCTGCCATTGTTGATTACCGGTCTATTAGCAACATTGCTTATCTTTTCTTTTCATCAGCAACTTTCCTTCTTGCCGGACATATCGAAACAAAGAAATTGGACAGCAGCTTTTCCATTCACCGCCCTTAACATTCTGCCGCTCATTGCGGTTCTCGGGGCCATCGGAAACGAGATGAAGGGCAGGGGAGAGATATGGATCGCCAGCGTCGGCAGCGGAATAGTGCTCGGTGTTATTTCTTATATCTATAACAACAGTCTCATCCAAATATCCGACGAAGTTTTGCTCTATGAAATTCCACTTTTTGCAATACTGAAGAATTACCCTTATGTCATGTTTTTGTTTATTTCGGTGCTTCTCTGGCTGGCAATTTTCACGACTGCCGTTTCCGGAACACTCGGTCTGGTTACAAGAGTGAGAGACAAATTGAATTATCCGCTTTGGGTGCTGGCTACCATTCTCGTGCTTCTTATGGTTCCGCTGACCAGCATAGGCTTCTCAACCTTGATAGAATACCTATACCCACTATATGGGGTTCTCAATCTCTATGTATTATCGTGTATTATCGTCTATCCAATAGTTAATAGGTACAAAATAGAATGAAAAATGGTAAAATGATTACTACCATCAATTTTGGAGGACAAAAAGTGGAACAAATACAACAAGAGTGGGCTGAATGGGTGAAACGCCTGATGGGACCGGAGTTTTGGATGCAAGTGGGATATGTCATCCTGCAGATCATCATGATCCTGATTATCTCTGCACTCATCATCCGGATCGGTACCACTTTGATCAACCGGATTTTCCGTAAACGGGAGCGAGGGCCGTTCCGGATCAGCGAGCGAAGAGAAAACACTTTGAAAAAGCTAGTCCAAAACACGTTGACCTATGTTGTCTATTTCACGGCCTTCATCATGATTCTGGACGCGATGACCATTCCGATCGGCGCACTGTTGGCCGGTGCCGGTGTCGCCGGATTGGCAATCGGGTTTGGAACGCAAAACTTGGTTCGTGACGTGATTACCGGTTTTTTCATCATTTTCGAGGATCAATTTTCAGTCGGCGATTATATACAAACTGCGGGGATAGAAGGGACAGTTGAAGAAATTGGCTTAAGGACGACAAAAATTTTGAGCTGGACAGGTGAGCTGCATATCGTCCCCAATGGAAGCGTCGACCAGGTGACCAACTATTCCATCCATAACAGCATTGCAGTAGTGGATGTCAATATCCCGTATGAAGCGGACATTCCGACTGCGGAAAGAATCATTGAGCAGCTGCTTCCGGAACTTCCGGCACAATATCCGGAAATGATTACAGTGCCCGAGTTGCTAGGCGTACAGACAATGGAAACTTCGCATGTTGTGATTCGGGTGATTGCAGAAGTGGTGCCGATGGAGCACTGGATGATCGCAAGAGTGATGAGAAGGGAAATCAAAGGAAGGCTGGAACGCCATGGAATTGACATTCCTTTGCCACGGATGGTCATGTACAGTCGGGAACAGGAATCTTCCAATCAAAATCAAGGAGAAAGAGGGGAGTAAACGATGCAGGAAAAAGACTATCAATTACATGATGTTGTACAGATGAAAAAGCCCCATCCTTGTGGGGAAAATCGCTGGAAAATCATCAGAATGGGCATGGATATCCGGATTAAGTGCGAAGGCTGCGGCCACAGCGTGATGATTCCCCGAAAGAAGTTCAATAGCAAAATGAAAAAAGTGTTGGAAAGACAGGAAGAAACAGAATGATTTGTTTCACGTGAAACAAATCAAAAATCGGATGATAAACGATGGTTGTTGTTTGTATAAACCTATAAACTACGACATAGTTTGGGTGCGTCTTCCACGGGCGGCTGGTGAGCTTCCTCGAGCTAACGCTCTGCGGGATCTCACCGAGGCCTTTCCTCCCGCAGGACAAGGAAGGCTGCGGCAGCGATGCATCGCACGAAGAAAATTGTTTTGTATTTTCGAGGAGTCTCCGGGTATTTTCTTCGCTAGGAACAGATTCCTGTTTAAAAATGCGTGTACTAGACATTTTTTATTTTTCGGTACTCCATGTACCGTTTTATCAAAAGAAATAGCTAGGAAAACAAGTAGAAAGTTCAAGTACAAGAGAAAAGACGGAACTCCAACAGTTTTTTATGAAAAGACGTACTTATTTCCTGACAACCGTTTTTAAGATGGCTTGTTGGGTCTCAATGAAAAATTCTCTACGCTTGCGAAAATCAGCATGCTTTTTAGCGCAGGTAGCATGCGCAGACTCCTGCGGGAACAGCACGAGCTGAAGATCCACTTGGTAAAGCGGTTTTCTTTATCAAGTTAGCTGAAGCCGTGCCCGCGGAAAGCGAAGTATCTACCGAAGCGGTGGTTAGCACGCTTTTTGAATAGGCAAGGACACTTCCCATTACAGTTAATGCGCTGTTTCTATTAACTGTCCAGTTATAGAGTGATAACGTGTAAAAAGAGCTTCCAAAAAACATGATTTCTGAAAATATTTATCTGCACGATAACAAAACTGAATATCACGTACCTAAGTTTGGAAAACAAGGGGAGATGTTTCCCTTGTTTTGTCATTTTGATAACTTGTCATTTCGGCCAAGTCTATCTATAATTGGTATGACTGAAACGTTCATATGAGCGGTATCCTTAAGGAGTGGAAGTTTTTATGGCATTGACAGCAGGAATTGTCGGTTTGCCCAACGTAGGAAAGTCTACGTTGTTTAATGCAATCACACAGGCAGGGGCAGAATCGGCAAATTACCCATTTTGTACAATAGATCCAAACGTAGGAATAGTGGAAGTCCCTGATTATCGGTTGACGAAGCTAACAGAATTGGTAAAACCGAAGAAGACGATTCCAACGGCTTTTGAGTTCACCGATATTGCCGGGATCGTCAAAGGGGCAAGTAAAGGGGAAGGACTTGGAAACCAATTCTTGTCACATATTCGTCAAGTGGACGCCATTTGTCATGTGGTCCGCTGCTTCCAAGATGAAAACATCACCCATGTTTCCGGAACAGTAGATCCGATTTCCGATATCGAGACAATCAATTTGGAACTGATTCTGGCAGATTTGGAGTCAGTGACAAAGCGTTTGCAACGTGTGGAAAAAATGGCAAGACAAAAAGACAAGGAAGCAGTTGCCGAGTTTGAAGTGTTAAGCAAGCTGAAAGACGCACTGGAGGAAGAAAAGCCTGCTCGCGCAGTTGAATTCACCGATGAACAGCAAAAACTGGTGAAAGGGCTGCATTTGTTGACCAGCAAGCCCATTCTTTACGTGGCAAACGTCGGAGAAGATGAATTGTTGGATGCTGACGATAATGAAAACGTGAAGCTTGTCCGCGAGTTTGCCGCAACGGAAAATGCGGAAGTCATTGTCATCAGCGCCAAAGTCGAATCGGAAATTGCCGAGCTGGAAGGCGAGGAAAAGGAAATGTTCCTTGAAGAACTGGGCATTGAAGAATCCGGGTTGGATCAACTGATCAAAGCCACTTACAATCTGCTCGGACTGGCGACTTATTTCACAGCAGGTGAACAGGAAGTACGTGCCTGGACTTTTACAGAAGGTATTAAGGCACCACAGGCAGCAGGAATCATCCATACTGACTTTGAAAGAGGTTTTATCAGGGCTGAAACTGTTTCGTATGATGATTTAATGGAAGCTGGTTCCATGAATGGAGCAAAGGAAAAAGGGAAGGTTCGATTGGAAGGAAAAGACTATTTGGTGAAAGACGGAGATATCATTCATTTCCGTTTCAATGTGTAAGCAGGGGAATTCGTCATTCTTTGTGTTGCAGTGCAGGTTAGGGTAGGTACTTGCACAATACTAAGGACTTTGGTATAATTCAACATTGTGAGTAATTAATGATTACTCCTTGCTCCTTTGCAAAAAAAGGGGCCGTTAAGTCCAAAAGGAGGTGCAAACGGATGAGAAATTATGAAATCATGTACATCGTCCGCCCGGATATCGAAGAGGAAGCGCAAACGGCTTTGATCGAGCGTTTCAACAAAATCCTTACAGATAATGGTGCGGAAATCGATAAAGTTGATGAAAAAGGCAAGAAACGTCTTGCTTATGAAATCAATAACTATCGCGATGGCTTCTACGTGCTAATCAACTTTAAAGGCGATGAAACCGCCATTAATGAATTCGACCGTCAAGCGAAGTACTCTGATGACATTATTCGTCATATTGCAGTTCGCGAAGACGACCAATAAGGAGTGGTTCTGATGTTAAATCGTGTCGTACTTGTCGGCAGGTTGACGAAGGATCCGGACTTACGCTATACACCAAATGGAGTAGCAGTGGCTAATTTCACATTAGCTGTCAATCGACCTTTTTCTAACCAGCAAGGAAACAGGGAAGCTGATTTTATCAACTGTGTGGTATGGAGACGTGCCGCCGAAAACCTGGCCAACTTTATGAGTAAAGGAAGCCTGGTCGGCGTGGACGGACGTGTACAGACACGCAACTTTGAAGGTCAGGACGGAAAAAGGGTATTCGTCACCGAAATAGTGGCCGATACTGTACAATTCCTGGAAACAAAAGGATCTTCCCAAGGTGGAGGACAAGGCTCACCAGGATATCAACAGAATCAGAACCAATCGAACAACAACGATTTTTCCAGACAAAATGAAGAGGACCCATTCAGCAATAATGGGGAACCGATCGATATATCAGATGATGATTTACCATTCTAAAGAGCTTGAAAGTGCGATACTTTTAAACTCAAGATAAAAGGAGGTAATACCTATGGCAGCTCGTCGTGGTCGTGCAAAGCGTCGTAAGGTGTGTTACTTCACAGCTAACGGCATTACACACATTGACTATAAAGATGTTGATTTGCTGAGACGTTTCGTTTCTGAGCGTGGAAAAATTCTTCCTCGTCGTGTGACTGGAACTTCTGCAAAATATCAACGTAAATTGACTAAAGCTATCAAGCGTGCTCGTCAAATGGCTCTATTGCCATACGTGACCGAGTAATGCGAAAGAGTCCTATGGAGGAATCCATAGGACTCTTTTTGTTGCATGAGATTTTGAAAAGTATATATATATATTATTCTATAATAAATCTGGAAATAAGGGCGATAAGTAGCAAACTATAACCACCACTATTAACTCTCCACGATAAGCTCAAATGAAGTTATAAAGTTATAAAGTCAGGAAGGCAATCATGCCCGTCTTATCCTCAAACTTTAAATATTAAAATAAATGAAATATAAAAGAAAATAAGTTCTGAATCAGCCCTTGTTGCTAATAAAATCCTCACAATATATAAGAACATTACAAGGGGGAATTGTTATTCGGAAATCAATGTTATGGATGATGCTCTTAATCATTGGCATATCGAGCGCTTGCAACTCTGATTCTCCAGGAACGTTTGCTTATTCGGACACAAAAGAAAAGCAAGGGATAGAAGTAACACTTGATCGTGTCGAAGAATTTCAAGGACAGAAATATGAAATGACCACTATCTATTATGAAATCAGTAACCACACAGACGAAGATGTGATAATAAATACAGATAAACAAGAGAATGATTCACATTCGACTTATTTGGAGGACGGAGAAGGAAACGTATATCCACTCAGCGGCTATGAAGGCCCCAAAACGGTGGATGGTACGGAAGACGGGGAAGCAGAGAAAAATTCAAATGGTCCTGGCTATATCGAGATACCGGCAGGCACTAATGAACTTAAGGCGGGAATCCATTTCAACGAAATATACCTGGATTCCTTTAAAACACAGCTGGCAATTACTTTGGAAGACGGTGATGTCCTCCCCTTTTTATTCAGTGGCAACCTTGATGATGACCACTTGGTGGATGATTAACACTTAAACATAGGCATCATGGATAACCCATGATGCCTGACCGCTTAATTGTTTTTAAATGAATCCCCCATTTACCCGCAGTGTTTGACCGGTAATCCATGATGCTTCCCGGCTTAACAGCAAACTGATGGCACCTCCAATATCTTCCGGAGTTCCAAGGCGATGGAAGGCATTGTTATTTTTGAATGTTTCTATTTGTTCCTCCGTTTTATCTGCAAAAAATAACTCTGTGGCAATTGGTCCGGGCGCAATAGTATTGATGGTGATATTCTTTGGACCGAATTCCTTTGCCAGTTGGCGTGTGAATTGTTCGACTGCCCCTTTTGTTCCCGCATATAAACTATAAGTTGGAAACATGTTCCCGTTAACAGAGGTGGAAAGGTTGATGATGCGGCCATCTTCTTCTAGATATCGGTATGCCTCTTTGATCGCAAAGTAGGTACCTTTTACATTAATGGCGAATAGTCTGTCAAAATCCTCTTCGGTAATTTGATCAATAGGTTTGGTAACCATTGCCCCGGCATTATTGATCAAGATATCAATCCTTCCAAATGCCTCTAATGTTGTCGAGAAAATTCGCTTGATATCTTCGACGTTGGCAATATCTCCTTGTACTGCTATTGCCTTTCCTCCTTGAGCAGTGATTCGCTCAACTACTGCTTCCGCCTTATTTTTATTGGAAACATAGTTGACCGCAACTGTTGCCCCTTCTGCAGCTAACTTTACAGCCGTTTTTTCTCCTATTCCACGTGAACCTCCCGTAATTAAAGCTACTTTTCCAGTCAATGATAATGCCATAAATGTTCACTCCTTATTGTATGTCTGATATTCATTTTAATAAAAAGCCGACTAAAACCTGTAGCCTGTTACTCGCAAATCATTGCCTAATTCTCCAACTATTTGGTAAGCTACTCATATCTAAGTAGGAAGGGAAGCGAAAGCGCTGAATAGTATTGTCCAATATCAAGAGCAATTGATTTCATTGATTAATGAACAGATAGTAGTGGATGGTGATCATCCTACCAGGATTCCTTCACTGAACATTATCCGTCAGTCGGCTGCGGGAGAACCAATCCATACTGTTTACGAACCATCCATCTGTGTCATTGTCCAGGGAGCGAAGATGGCCACATTGGCCGGCAATCGTTTTCCGTTCGATGCAACGTCATATTTAATTGCCTCAGTCCATCTGCCAATCATCGGACAGGTTATTCAAGCAGAAACCGAAAGGCCCTTTCTATGTATCCAAATCAGCTTTCAACTTGAAGAGATAATCAATTTGTTAAATACTACACCGGTTCAGCACCCGACTAAAACAGCAGCTCCTAGTGGCCTGGTATTGAATGAAACGACACCGCAGTTGTTGGAAGCGATAACCCGCCTGGTAGGGCTGTTGGATACCCCGGAAGATATCGAGCCCTTATCTCCCCTTGTACTCAGAGAAATTCTGTATCGAGTAGTTAAGAGTAAGCAAGGCGGCCACATCGTTAAGTTTGCCAAGAACGGGTCCAACGTAAACCGCATCGCTGAGACAATTCAAATGATTTACCGTGATTTTAAAGAACCATTGAGAGTAGAGGAGCTTGCTGAACAGGTACACATGAGCACGTCCTCCTTTCATCAGCACTTTAAGAATGTGACGGCCATGACTCCGCTGCAATACCAAAAAATATTAAGACTGCAGGAAGCGCGCAATTTATTATTGGCGGAAACTACTGCGGCTGCTGATGCAGGTTTTCAAGTTGGTTACGAGAGTCCTACACAATTTAACCGTGAATATGCAAGATTATTCGGTTTACCGCCAAAAACGGATGTGGACCGATTTCAAAAGTCCTTAGAAGAGTGATTATCTAAGCAGAATAGTAAACGTACAAAGGCTGTTATACCCGTGACATTCGTCCATACCAACTTGAGCCATTTTCCATATCCTAACCATAAAGAAATCAGCAGTGGGAAGGGGGAGTTGATGTGGGAGAAGAAAATCGACGGCAGCCAAAGAAAAACAGTCCGCTCAGCCAAATGGAAGAGTATTTCAAAAATGCTCCCTACAACGGATTGTTAAGCTCCATCGATTCGCTTTTTCAACAGCCGATGTTCAAAAAAACGTCCATCGCGGTCGATCTGTATGAAACCCCGAATGAGTGGGTGATAGAGGCGGAAATTCCGGGAGTCAGCAAGGAAAATATCAAAATCGAACCGATGGGAGACCGTTTGAAAATCGCGGTGATCGACGATCGCGAGGCAGAAGAGACGAACGACGTCAACAATTATTACCGCAGGGAGCGGATGATTGAAGGTGTCGAACGGATTGTTCAGCTGCCGTACACAATCAAGAAAAATAGAACCAAGGCTGCTTACAGAAATGGCGTGCTCACCATCAGGGGACCAAAAGAGGCCAAGACGAGCAACCAAATCGACATTGACTAAGCAAGATGCAAGCACTTCAATTTGGAGTACCCGGATTGAAGTGCTTTTTTGAATAATCAACATGATTATTTATGCAACTTTTTTGTAAGAAAATTTTACAGGAATAAGTACAACAATAGCAGCGCATAAAGCGTTTACAAGACAATTCTGGAATACAGGTGCAACAAAACAAAATTGACGAAATATATTGACAATAACAACAAATTTGCTATGATAAATAAAAATTCAAGTTGTTACATAAATATGGTGATGGAGACAAGTTCGATAAATGGCAGACTTCAGAGAGCTGGTGGTCGGTGGAAACCAGTGCTGCTGTTATGGAATAGCACTTCGGAATAGGCAAGCTGAAACATTAGTAGGTCTGCCCGCTTCATGCCCGTTACGCATGGCGCCAATGAAGACTGTTGGAAGACAGTGAAAAAGGGTGGTACCGCGTGAGTGATAACTTTTCGCCCCTTACCAAAATCGTAGGGGGCGGGAAGTTTTTTTAATGGAAAAATTTCCTGCTAACGAGAAGAAAAGAGAGGAGACGTAGCATGTTACCAGATCAGCATTTATTAAGAATCCCTGGACCAAGTCCCATACCGCCGAGTGTAGAGAGGGCGATGGCCCAACCGATGATTGGACATCGGGGACAGGAAACCAAGGAATTGCTCGCGACAATCCGCCCAAGGCTGAAGCCGGTGTTTGGAACGGAACAGGACGTCATGATCATTACTGGAAGTGGCACGTCGGGCTTGGAAACGGCTGTAGTGAACACCGTCGAACCAGGAGATGAAG
This sequence comes from Sediminibacillus terrae, assembly GCF_009602435.1. Lineage (GTDB taxonomy): Bacteria > Bacillota > Bacilli > Bacillales > Amphibacillaceae > Sediminibacillus > Sediminibacillus terrae. The sequence continues at coordinate 50,439 of NZ_VZDQ01000001.1, read as the reverse complement.
TGTTGGTGGTGATCACCGGTGCTTTTGGCGACCGATTTGCCAAGATTTGTGAAACCTATCAAATGAGAACCCATCGGTTTGAAGTGGAATGGGGAAGTGCAGTCGATCCGGAGGAAGTAAAACAGTTCCTCGAAACCCATCCTGGCATAAAAGCGGTGTTTGCTACTTATTGTGAGACATCCACCGGTGTACTCAACCCGATAAGGGAAATAGCCAGAGCGGTTCATGCTTCGTCTGATGCACTCGTGATTGTCGATGGCGTTTCCTGTGTCGGGGGAGTGCAAACCAGGATGGATGATTGGGGGATCGATGTATTGGTCACCGGTTCCCAGAAAGCTATGATGCTGCCGGCAGGATTGACTTTCATTGCGGCCAGCGAAAGGGCCTGGCAGGTCATCGAATCCAACAAACAGCCGCGCTTTTACCTGGATTTGCGCAAATATCGGGATAACCTGGAGAAAAATGCGACTCCGTTTACCCCCGGACTGTCCCTTTTGTTTGGGTTGAATCAGGTACTGAATCTTTTCGAAGAAGAAGGATTGAAAAATGTCTATGCCAGGCACCGACTGATGATGAAAATGACCAGGGAAGCGTTTCGGGCATTGGGAATTCCATTGCTGACAAATGATGAAGCTGCTTCGCCGACCGTCACCGCTGTAAAACCGGGGGATTTTGCGCCCGAGGATTTGCGGAAAACCGTAAAACAGAGCTTCAATTTATCGGTGGCAGGTGGACAGCAGCATCTGCAAGGGAAGATTTTCAGGGTTGGTCATATGGGATACTGCTCCCCGGCTGATGTGCTGCAAATCGTCGGTACGATGGAAATCGGCCTGCGGCAGATCGGCAAAGATATCGAATTGGGTATCGGGACAAGGGCAGCGCAGCAGGTGTATTTGGAGAAACACAAGTAGTATTGCTTAAGGATGAAGAAAAAAGAACAGGGGGTCCAATAAGGATGGCATTTCACGTTTTAATCAGTGATCCATTAAGTGAAGAAGGTATCCAACCATTGAGAGAGGCAGAAAACATCGAGGTGACCGTCGACACCGACCTTTCCGCCGAGACGTTGTCTGATAAAATCGGCGGCTACGATGCCCTTTTGGTAAGAAGCCAGACACAGGTGACAAGGGAAATCATCAAGAAGGCTGACAATCTGAAAATAATCGGGCGGGCCGGTGTGGGTGTCGACAATATTGATTTAGAGGCGGCCACCGAGCATGGTGTCATCGTGGTCAATGCTCCCGATGGCAACACGAACTCTGCGGCGGAGCATACGATCGCGATGCTGATGTCCCTGGCCCGCAATATTCCTCAGGCATATTATGCGTTAAAGCATAAACAGTGGGAACGCAAAAAATATGTAGGTGTCGAATTGAAAAACAAGACACTCGGTATCGTCGGTCTCGGGAGAATCGGAGCGGAAGTAGCGGCACGAGCGAAGGGACAGCGAATGAATATCATGGCTTACGATCCGTTTCTGACCGAGGAAAAAGCAGACAAAATGGGAATCGGATACGGAACGCTTCCAGAAGTGCTGCAAGCGGCCGACTTTATTACGGTCCATACCCCGCTTCTCAAGGAAACCAGGCACTTGATCAATCGGGAAGCATTCCAGAAAATGAAAACCGGTGTGCAGATCATCAATTGTGCGCGGGGCGGCATCATCGACGAGGAAGCTTTGTATGAAGCGATATGTGAAGGAAAAGTGGCAGGGGCTGCGTTGGATGTTTTTGAAGAGGAGCCGGCCACCGACCATAAGCTGCTGGAGCTGCCACAAGTCATAGCCACTCCCCATCTTGGTGCCAGCACCGTAGAGGCGCAGGAGAACGTGGCAATCGACGTCAGCCACGACGTCGTCCAGTTCCTGAATGGCGGTTTGGCTAAAAATCCAGTCAATTTGCCATCCGTGCCAAAAGAAATCATGAATAAAATCGCTCCATACTTCGAATTGTCGGAAAAACTGGGAGTGTTTTTGACCGATTTGACAGAGGAAGTGACGGAAGAGGTGCATATCTATTATTCTGGTGATTTGACCGAAGTCGAAGTGGCTCCGCTGACGAGAAATACGGTCAAAGGTTTACTGAAGCGCCACTTGGGTGATCATGTCAACGATGTGAACGCAACATACTTTGCGGAGCGCAAGGGGATTGCCGTAAATGAACACAAAACATCCTCGACAAAAGGTTTTACCAATCTGTTGACGGTTGAAGTGAAGACCAAGTCGGGAACCCGCCAAGTATCCGGAACATTGCTGAATGGTCTTGGTGCCAGGATAGTCAAGGTCGACAATTACAGCGTCGATGTCATCCCGCAGGGACACATGGTCGTCATCCACCATAAAGACCAGCCAGGTGCAATCGGAAGAGTCGGCAGCCTGTTGGCAGAGCAGGACATCAATATCGCGACCATGCAGGTGGGGAGGTCCAATGTCGGCGGGGATGCCATCATGATGCTTACCATCGACAAACATTTGGAAAAAGAAGGCCTGAATCAATTAACCGGACTGGCAGATATCCATGATGTGACAGCCATCGATTTATAAAAAAACGGCGCAAGGCAGGTAAACTGCTTTTGCGCCTGTTTTTTTACAAGGTCTGTTTGAGTTTGGCCAAAACATCGCCAAGCTCGTCGAGGTGGGAAATTTCATAGTCTGGTACGACCTCGTCGGTCTTTTTCCCGAGTCGGTTGATCCAGACGGATTTAATCCCGGCACGGGAAGCGCCGAGAATGTCGGTCCGTAAATTATCGCCAACCATGATGGCTTCATCTTTCGTCAGGGAAAGCAGTCCCAGCGCATGTTCGAAAATCGCCGGATCAGGTTTTCCGCTCCCAAATTGGCCAGAAATGACGATATGGTCAAAATACGGGGCGATTTCCGGCGTCAAATCAAGTTTGGACTGTTGCAAATCCGGTGAACCATTGGTGAGCAGCAGTAACCGATACCTTCCTTTTAATCGGTCGAGGACGCGAAATGTTTCTTCGTATGTAAAGGGGCTGTTTTTCCTTTCCCGCGGGAATTGCTCAGCCAATTCAGCACCCAGCTGGGGATCATGGATTCCGACCGCTTCCAATCCTTTCGTCCATGCCTGCTTCCGGTAAGTCGGCATCAGTTTATTCATCTTCCGGAAGTTTTTATCATCCTCGGTAAATTCACCCCATAGTCCTTCAAACGGGTTGATGCCGATTGTTTTCGTGAAAGAATAGGTTTCATATCCTGCATAAAGCTCGCTCGCCTGCTCGCGAACTTTTTCTTCCAGAAGGTCTGGATCGACGCCATACTTCTTTGCGGCCGTGAGACAGGTTGCTCTGAATGCTTCTTCCACACTTCTTTTGTCCCAAAGCAGCGTATCGTCCAAATCAAACATGATTGCTTTCAACATTCGTTTCTCCCCCTGTCATGTTTTATTAAGCCTCTTTTCACAGACTGCGTTGCGTTTAGTTCTTTATATTCTTTATGGAAAATGCACAATGTTTGCGCAGCTTGATCTCATGCTATATAGAATGAGTGCTAACCCGGAGGTAAGGAAAAACATTTGCATTCCGTGGGGAACGCTTCAGCCAAGGTACTACCTGAACCAACTCCTTTGCTCCCTTGTAGCGAAGCGAGAAAGCCAGCTACAAAGCTTAACAGAAAGACCCACTGGTGCGGGCTTCAGACAGTTCCTTTCCCACTCGATGTTGTATTTCAGATTGGAATGAGAGTTAGTACCGTCTGTTTCTGAATAGGAAACTGTACAATAGCGAAGGAAATACCCGGAGACTCCTGCGGGAGAAAAGGCCTTAGAGTGAGATCCCGCAGAGCGCTAGCTCGAGGAAGCTCAACAGCCGCCCGCGGAAAGCGCAGGGTATTTCCGCAGCGCCGCATTCCAGCTCAACGAGTGAAGAATGAGAAGAATGATAGGAAGTTTTTTGATTTCATGCCACAGTTCATATGCTTCACGTAAAAAAACAAGCCTTAAAGAAAACAGCGTGTATTAAAAACAGCTTACAGTGAATATTGCCGGAAGTAAACTAGTAGTAGAAAAAAAGAAAGTAGGCGCCACTTGTCATCAACCATGGCGAAGAGGTAGTTTAATTTGTAAAAACACCCATTTTTCGTTTATAATCAGTTAGTGGAATTATGAATGAAACGGTGTTTTCCGGTCTAAAAGCGGAAAGCGAACCCGTTCCTGATAAGACAGAAAAGCACAGCGCTTGAGCTGTGCTTTTTCTTACAAAGGTGAACAGAAGCTGGTTTCAGCGCCCTCTGTACAGCCGTGTTATCATGGAAGAATAACCGAATTAGGATTAGAGGTGCCGCCATGACATCGCAAAACGTCATAAAAGAGGGAGCTATCGCAGCTGTCCTTTATTTACTGTTAATGTTTCTTACACTTTTCGTGCCAATCATCGAAATTGTGACCTTGTTTCTACTCCCCGTTCCAGTATTAGTATTTGCTGCGCGATTCGGGGGAAAACGGGCTGCCGGTTTATTCGTACTCCTGGCACTAGCTTCGTTTCTGTTTTTGACCTACTATTCACTTCCGCTTGTGCTTCTCACAGGAATCGGCGGATTGATGACCGGGATTGCGATCCATCAACGGCTCACTGCCTATGAAACATGGGCAAGGGGAACCGTCGGATTCGTGATAGGTCTCTTGCTGACTTTTTTGGCGGTCCAAGGCATGTTTCAAATCAATATCGTCCAGGAAATGAACCAGGCGATCAATGACTCGATTGCCCAAAGCCAGGCAATGCTGAAAGACTTGGGTATGGCCTTCAATCAGGAAGATGTCGATGCATTGCTGGAGCAAATGCGTCAAATCGTCAATTTGCTGCCGGTGATTTTAGTGGTGATGGCGCTGGTATTAGGATTAGCCAGTCAATGGATCGGCTACAGGATCATCGGGCGGCTGGATAAAACGAAACTGCGTTTTCCGCCATTCAGGCAGTTCCAGCTCCCGGTCGGCCTGGTATGGATCTACTTCGCCGCCCTGGTCGTCACGTGGGTGAGCGGTGATCCGGACAGCATCTGGCATATAGGCGCTGTCAATGTCACCAATCTTGCCGGACTGCTGGTTGCTTTGCAGGGGCTGTCTTTGGTTTTCTTTTACGTTCACCATAAGGGAATGTCGGTGGCAGTACCAATTATTGTTATCGTCTTAACCGTTCTTTTTCCTTTCATAGGACTGTATCTTCTGCGAATCTTAGGTATAATTGATTTAGGCTTCTCGTTGAGGAACCGGATCAATTTTGATAAAAAATAAGCTCAGAAAAGGGTTTAGGAGCTGACTTTCATGCCAGAATTATTTAAAAAGCCGACAATAGGCAGTCATTTATGGTTCATATACATTTTGTCCCTGGTGTTTTTGGGGATGCTTTGGTATTACCAATGGATGCTCGGCTTGATTATGACAGTATTCCTGGCTGCTTCGCTGTACTACAGTTACAGACAGGAACAGATGATGATCAACGAAACAGAAGAATATATCTCGACGCTTTCCTACCGTGTCAAGAAGGTAGGCGAAGAAGCCCTTCTCGAGATGCCGATCGGTATTGTGCTATATAGTGAAGATTTCACCATTGAATGGACCAATCCATACATGAACAGGCTGAAGGAGGAAGACTCCCTTGTCGGGAAGTCGTTGAATGAGCTATCCGATGACCTCATATTAAAGGTGAAGGAAGACAATAACGAAATCTGGTTGTCGATGGGTGATTACAAGTTTCAAATAATGATCAAAAAAGAAGAGCGGCTGCTGTACTTTTTTGACCAGACGAGACAGACCGAAATCCAAAACCTTTACCATAATGAACAATCCGTCCTGGGTATTATCTTTCTGGACAATTACGAAGAAATCACACAGGCAATGGATGATACGGCCAAAAGCCAAATCAATTCAAAAGTAACGTCGATTTTGAACGAATGGTCGAACGATTATGGCATCTATCTGAAAAGAATTTCCCAAGAACGTTTCTTGGCTGTGATGAACCAGCAGATTCTCAACCAGCTGGAAAAAACCAAGTTTGAAATACTGGATGAGGTACGCGAGTTGATTTCCGATAAAAACGTTCCGCTGACACTGAGTATCGGAGTGGGGCTCGGCGGTGTGTCCTTGCCGGCACTCGGCGAACTCGCACAATCGAGCCTTGATCTTGCTCTTGGACGCGGCGGCGACCAGGTCACGATCAAAGATGAAAATGGGAAGGTCCGCTTCTATGGCGGAAAAACCAATCCGATGGAGAAACGGACCAGAGTCCGCGCCAGGGTGATTTCCCATGCGATGACAGAACTCGTCCGGGAAAGCGACAAAGTACTGATCATGGGGCATAAAGCGCCGGATATGGACTCAATCGGGGCAGCGATCGGTATCTTGAAGATCGCCCAGGCAAGTGATGTGGAAGGCAGGATCGTCATGGATCCGGATGATGTCAATACGGGAGTACAGCGGATGGTCGAGGAAATCAACGGAAACGAAGAACTCCGGTCCTACTTCATGGATCCCGATACGGCGTTGGACACGGTGACGAAAAACACGCTGCTCGTCATCGTCGATACGCACAAACCATCCATGGTGGCTGAAGAAAAACTGCTCAGCAAAACGGAGCATGTCGTCGTTATCGATCACCACCGCCGGGCGGAGGAATTTATCAACCATCCGACACTCGTCTATATGGAACCATATGCCTCTTCTACGGCAGAGTTAGTGACGGAATTGCTGGAATACCAGCCGAAAAATCTCAAGCTGAGTATGCTGGAATCGACAGCATTGCTGGCAGGAATCATTGTCGATACGAAAAGCTTTACCTTGAGGACGGGATCCCGTACGTTTGATGCTGCTTCCTACTTGCGCTCAAAGGGAGCGGACACCGTATTGGTGCAGAAGTTCATGAAAGAAGACTTGGATATTTACGTCAAGCGCAGTCGTTTGATAGAGCATACGCAAATCTATCGCAACGGCATCGCCATCTCTACAGGAGATCCGGGGGAAACCTTCGGGCCTGTCGTGATTGCCCAGGCTGCCGATACGTTACTGACGATGAGTGGAATTGTCGCCTCGTTCGTCATTTCTGAACGGGAGGATAAACGGATCGGCATCAGTGCCAGATCGCTTGGTGACGTCAACGTTCAGGTGATCATGGAACGGATGAATGGCGGCGGCCATCTCACCAACGCTGCTACCCAGCTGGATGATTCCTCTGTCGAGGATGCAACAGAACAGCTGAAAGCAATTATAGATGAATATTTTGAAGGGGGAGCTGAAGAATGAAAGTAATTTTCTTGAAAGATGTTAAAGGAAAAGGAAAAGAAGGCGAAGTGAAGAATGTTTCGGACGGATATGCCCGCAACTACCTGTTGAAAAACAATCTCGCGGTCGAAGCGACCACCGGAAATATGAAAGCATTGGAAGCGAAAAAGAATAAAGAGAAAGAAAAAGAACAGAACGAAATAGAAGAAGCTAAACAATTGAAGCAAAAGCTGGAAAATCTGACCGTGGAATTGACGGCGAAATCAGGAGAAGGCGGACGTCTATTCGGCTCGATCACCAGTAAGCAAATTGCCGAAGAATTGAAAAAAAGTCATCAAATCAAGATCGATAAGCGGAAAATCGAATTGGATGAACCGATTCGGGCGCTAGGCTATACCAACGTACCGGTGAAAGTGCATCCGGAAGTATCCGGAACCGTTAAAGTACACGTGAAAGAAGCCTGAAAACCTTTTGCCGCATCGAATCAACCGCACCATGAATAGTCACCAAAGAAGGGGCTGTCCGCCGGGTAAGGCGGCAGCTCGCTTCCTTTTCCATTTAAAGGAGGAAAAGATGCTGTATGAATGAACAATGGACCGATCGGACGCCGCCGCACAACATCGAAGCTGAACAAGCCGTTCTTGGGGCGGTTTTTTTAGAGCCAGAGGCGTTATCAAGGGCTGCGGAAATTTTGCTCCCGGATGATTTTTACCGTGCGGGCCACCAGCGGATATTCGGAGTGATGACCAGCCTGTCTGATAAAGGAGAACCAATTGATCTGGTTACGGTCACTACGGCTTTGTCCAATGCGAAAATTTTGGATGAAGTAGGCGGGGTCTCGTATTTAAGTGATTTGGCAAACTCTGTACCTACTGCCGCCAATATCGAGTATTATAGTAGAATCGTAGAAGAAAAGGCGCTTTTGCGGAGACTGATCCGGACTGCGACAGATATCGTCACCGATAGTTTTTCCAAGGAAGACGAAGTCGCCGATGTCTTGAATGACGCGGAAAAAAGCATTTTGGAGGTTTCCCAGCGAAACAATTCAGGTGCCTTCAAAAATATCAAGGATGTTCTGATCGATGTCTATGACAATATTGAACAGCTCCAGCAAAATGATGGATCTGTAACCGGAATACCTACCGGGTACCGGGACCTGGATCAGATAACCTCAGGATTTCAGCGGAATGATTTGATCATCATTGCAGCGCGTCCATCGGTGGGTAAAACGGCATTCGCTTTGAACATTGCCCAGAACGTCGCCATTCATGCGAGCGAAAATGTCGCTATCTTCAGTTTGGAGATGGGGGCGGATCAACTGGTTTCCCGTATGCTTTGCGCCGAAGGAAACATCGATGCCCAGCGGCTCCGTACAGGGAAAATGGAGGCCGAAGATTGGAGCAAACTGACCATGGCAATGGGCAGTCTTTCCAATGCCGGCATCTACATCGACGATACACCGGGTATCCGCGTCAGTGAAATCCGCAGTAAATGCAGAAGGTTGAAGCAGGAACACGGGCTAGGCATGATCCTGATTGACTATCTGCAGCTGATTCAGGGAAACGCCAATTCCAAGGAGAATAGACAGCAGGAAGTATCGGAAATTTCCCGTTCCTTGAAAGGATTGGCACGGGAATTGAACGTACCGCTGATTGCCTTGTCCCAGCTTTCCCGTGGCGTAGAATCCCGTCAGGACAAGCGACCGATGATGTCTGACTTGCGGGAATCCGGAAGTATCGAGCAGGATGCCGATATTGTCGGTTTCCTTTATCGTGATGACTATTATGACCAGGAATCAGAAAAACAAAACATCATTGAAATCATTCTGGCCAAACAGCGTAACGGTCCCGTGGGAACCGTAGAGCTCGCGTTTGTGAAAGAGTATAACAAATTCGTCGACTTGGATCATCGTTACCAGGAAAGCGACATACCGCCAGTCGGCGCAGCCGGCGGCTAAGACAGAAGAAGCCTGGGAGAAAAGCTTCGTTACCAAAATATAAGCCGAACGATTCTACTCATCTTGTTTTCTGTGGAAATCAGAGCAAAAAGCATAGCGCTAAGAAGCGCACATCAATCAACAGGTGAAAAGCAAGCTTATCGAACACACAAATAAAAACCGAGCGAATTTGATTTGCATTTCAAATTCGCTCGGTTTTTTGCTTTGGTTGCCATGCTTTTATCCCACAGTGCGGCAAGACACTAGCCTTCCGAAAAGCAAAGCACGGAGGAAGAGGGGTCAGTCCCCATCGTTTTAGCATGGAGGTGGGGATTGACCCCAAATTTTACGAACGAAATCGTTGTTTTTGTTAATAATGTTCGTATATTTCATTGACATTGTAAATGGGGATTGATAAACTTACTGTGTTATGCACATAGTAATTATAATTCAATTGGCGGAGGTGCCTATATGTCCTCAGTAGTTGTAGTCGGAACCCAATGGGGCGATGAGGGTAAAGGTAAAATTACAGATTTTCTATCACAAAATGCAGAGGTTGTGGCCAGATATCAAGGCGGCAACAATGCTGGACATACAATCAAGTTTGACGAAATCACGTATAAGTTGCATTTGATTCCTTCGGGGATTTTCTTCGACGATAAAATTTGCGTGCTTGGCAACGGCATGGTCATCGATCCGAAGGCGTTAGTCGAAGAGCTGCAATACTTGCATGATAAGGGCGTATCTACCGATAATCTGCGCATCAGCAATCGGGCGCATGTCATCCTGCCGTATCACTTGAAGCTGGATGCCCTGCAGGAGGAAGAAAAAGGCGCCAACAAAATCGGAACGACCAAAAAAGGCATCGGTCCTGCTTACATGGACAAAGCAGCCCGTGTCGGTATCCGGGTTGCCGATTTACTTGATAAAGAAGCGTTTAAAGAAAAGCTCGAACAAAACCTGAGGGAGAAGAACCGATTGTTCGAAAAGGTGTATGAAACAGAATCCATCGCTGTGGAAGACATCCTGGATGAATACTATGAATATGGCCAACAGGTTAAAAAATATGTTTGTGACACATCGGTTGTCTTGAATGAAGCGTTGGACGAAGGACGTCGTGTGCTTTTTGAAGGGGCGCAAGGGGTCATGCTCGATATCGACCAGGGAACCTATCCATTCGTCACCTCTTCCAACCCGATTGCGGGAGGCGTTACGATCGGCTCTGGTGTCGGTCCGACTAAAATCAATCACGTGGTCGGTGTTTCCAAAGCTTATACAACCCGTGTCGGTGACGGTCCTTTTCCGACCGAATTGCACGATGAAATCGGCGATCAAATTCGCGAAACGGGAAGAGAGTATGGCACGACCACTGGCCGTCCGCGCCGTGTCGGGTGGTTTGACAGCGTCGTTGTCCGTCATGCCCGCCGTGTCAGCGGTATTACCGACTTGTCCCTGAATTCACTGGATGTGTTGACGGGCATTGAAACGCTTAAAATTTGCACGGCTTACAAATATAAAGGCGAAACCATCCATGAGTTCCCGGCAAGCCTGAAGGATTTGGCGGAGTGTGAACCTGTTTACGAAGAACTCCCAGGCTGGACAGAGGATATTACCGGGGTAAGAAGTTTACATGAGCTTCCGGAAAATGCCCGGCATTACTTGGAGCGGATTTCCCAGTTGACCGGAATTCCATTGTCCGTATTCTCGGTAGGTCCGGATCGGACACAGACCAACGTGGTCCGCAGTGTGTACAGCTGACTGTTCATGAAATAAAGCAGGAGGGAATCTCTCTGAGAATTTCCCTCTATAAAATCACCAGTGTGAAAAAACGCTGGTGATTTTTTGTTGTGGTGACGCTGGTGATATCGCTTCGATGTCCCGCTAACCTAAATGGCCCGTTTTCAATCCTGCCAAGTATCGACAGGCAGGACAGATTTATGCAAAATAAATGAGTTTATTCCCGAATCACCTAAAAATTAAACCAACGGTGCCAATAATTGCCGACATATTACTCGCTTTTGTAACAAAACAGCAAAAATATATCCAGAAATAACCAATTAAATGGCGTGAAAAAGGGAAATTTTACACAAAAACGCCTATAATCACTCTGTTATAGGCGGAAATTACCAGCTTTTATACAGTTTCTTTACATCCCGGTGAAACGGTATCATCCCCCGTACTCCTATGGTAGATTAAGAGAGTGAAAAATAGATTCGGTACAGGAAACACATTTAGGAGGACCCTGCAAATGAGGAAGATACTAGCTTTTCAGAAAGAAACGGAACGACGCCGGAACAAATGGTTCACCACAGCGGCTGCCGCTCTGGCAGGTTTTGCCCTGTCTTTTCAAGTGGTTCAGGCAGCGGATGACGAATTAGAGACCGTTTATCACGTTTATCTGGACGGGGAAAGTGTAGGAACGGTAGCGGATAAGCAAACGGTTGATGAAACCGTCGACAAGGTGCTGGCGGAGCATGAGGATGGTTACAAGGGTTATTCGTTGACCCCCGGCGAAGATATTTCCTTCGTTCCAGAGAAGGTGTTTGAGCCTGTGACGGAAGAAAAGCAGGTCGCCAAAACCTTGGAAGACGAAATCACCATCAATATCGATGCCTATCAATTGGTGATCGGCGATGAAAAGCTTGGATTTTTCAAAAGCGAACAAGAAGCAAAGCAGGTCCTTTCCTCTTATAAAGAGAAGTTTATCGATGCAGAAGTGCTGGAAAAGCTGGAAAAAGGCGAATCCGGTGTTTCCGTTGATGATGGCAAAACGACCGTGACAGGAGTAGAACTGTCCAAAGATGTAAAGGTATCGGAAGCAAAAGCGGAACCCGATGACATGCTGTCTCAGAAACAAGGATTGGAACAGTTGGAAAAAGGGACGCTCAAGGATTCTGTCCATTCTGTAAAAGAAGGGGAAGTACTCGGGGAAATCGCCGGAAAATACGATATGGACACCGATGAACTGCTCGATTTGAATCCGGATTTAACAGAAGAATCGCTGCTGCAAATCGATCAGGAAATCCGTGTTGCCAAGCGCGAGCCTTATTTGCAGGTAATTGTTTCAGAGGAAACAGAGAAAGAAGAAGCGATTCCTTATGAAAAAGAAGTGAAAGAATCCGATTCGCTTTACAAAGGTGAAACAGAAGTCGAACAAGAAGGCGAAGAAGGCAGCAAACAAGTCCGTTATGCAGTGAAGAAAGTGAACGGACAAGTTTCCGAGGAGAAAATCCTGGAAGAAACTACGACAGAGGAACCGACGGACGAAATCGTCGTGAAAGGTACCAAGGTCGAAACTTCCCGTGGAAGCGGGTCTTTGCAATGGCCGGCGGTCGGCGGCGCGATCACCAGTCAAATGGGGCAGCGCTGGGGAAAGCAGCATAAAGGAATCGACATCGCCGGTGTCAGCAATCGTTCCATTCTGGCGGCTGACAACGGGATGGTCGTTTCGGCAGGCTTTACCAATGGCGGCTATGGAAACAAAGTCGTCATCGACCATCGTAACGGCTACCGGACGGTATATGCGCACCTGGCTTCTGTCAGCGTGAAAACTGGACAAACGGTAGCGAAAGGTAGTAAAATAGGAGTAATGGGTTCGACTGGTGATTCCACCGGAGTCCATCTACATTTTGAAGTATATAAGAACGGGGCATTGCAGAACCCGGCCAATCTTTTTTAATAGAATACAAATTTTCCACTTACCAAAACAATGCGGCCCTTGTCAAAATGATGACAAGGGCTTTTGTACAGGATAGAATGTGGCAGGCCGGGCACTCCCCGCTTTCATCGGGAAAAAGGACAGACAATGCAAAGTACGTTAAAATAAACCTAACAAAGAAACGAGAAAAGGATGTGGCGTCATGAGTCAAAAGATTCTAGTGGTAGACGACGAAAAACCGATTGCAGATATTTTGAAGTTCAACCTGGAAAAAGAAGGTTATCAGGTCGTATGTGCCTATGATGGGGACGAAGCCATCGAACTGACCAACAAAGAAAACCCGGATTTATTGTTGCTCGATATCATGCTTCCGAACAAGGATGGCAATGAAGTCTGCCGGGAAGTCCGCAAAAACCATACGATGCCGATTATCATGATTACTGCCAAGGATGCCGAAATCGACAAAGTGCTCGGCCTCGAGCTGGGTGCGGACGATTATGTGACCAAGCCTTTCAGCAACCGGGAAGTAATTGCCAGAGTCAAAGCGAATTTGCGCAGGCAGCAAGTGGTTCCGGAGGACAACAGCCGGGCCAATAAAGATATCGCGATTGGCAGCCTGGTGATCCATCCGGACGCTTATACAGTGACGCGGGACGGCGACCAGGTGGAATTGACCCACCGTGAATTTGAACTGCTTCACTACTTGGCAAGACATATCGGCCAGGTCATGACCCGTGAACATCTGTTGGAAACGGTATGGGGCTATGATTATTACGGAGATGTCCGCACAGTCGATGTTACAGTGCGCCGTCTGCGGGAAAAAATCGAAGACAATCCGAGCACGCCGGTTTGGATCGTGACCAGAAGAGGTGTCGGCTATTACCTGCGCAACCCTGAACAGGAGTAATGCTATATGAAGAAGGTCGGTTTTTTCCAGTCGATCCGATTTAAAATTGTCCTTATCTATATTTTGCTGTTGTTATTGGCAATTCAAGTGATTGGATCCTATTTTGCCATCCGGCTGGAAGAAAATTTAAAAAAGAATCTCAACGATACGATCGAAGAACGGATCGAAGGGTTAAGTTATTATTTGGAACAGGCTTTTCAGAAGGAACGAAGCGACGATGAAGAAGGTCCGACCTTGCAGGAGGACGTCCAAAACATTCTCAACCGGGTCGACAGCAGTGTTTTTTCCACCCTACAGGTATTGGACAGGCAGTATCGGGTGCTCGGCGCCAAAAATGAAATATCCAGCAATATTGTCGGCAGCCGGAAGACCGGAGATCCGCGAATCACCCGGGCATTGATTTTCGGTGTGGAAGAAAACAGCACGATGCGTGACCCGGAGACCAATAAGCGGATGAAGGTGCGGGTTTTACCGATAGGAGGCGAAGAGGATCCGGACGGGATTCTTTATTTGGAAGCGTCGATGGAAGACGTTTACGACCAAATGGGAAACATCAACGATATTTTTGCCAAAGGGACCGTGATCGCCATCGCCATTTCCATCGTCTTGGGAATCTTGGTCGCGCGTACGATCACCAAACCGATCACCGAAATGCGTAAACAGGCAAAAATCATGTCCACCGGAGACTTTTCCCAAACGGTCAACGTATATGGCACCGATGAAATCGGTCAGCTGGCAATGACCTTCAATGATATGAATGACAAATTGAAGCAGGCCCATAACACGACCGAGGGAGAACGCCGCAAATTGAGTTCCGTCTTGTCCAACATGTCGGACGGAGTCATCGCGACAGACAAAGAAGGAAAGGTTTCCTTGATGAACGAACCGGCCCTCCAGCTGATTCGCAAAGAGTTCGAAGAGGTGAAAGGCCAGCCGTTGATCGAGGTGCTGCACTTAGAAGACGAAATCGACGATGATATGCAGGCGGATACTGGATCGGTCACCATCGATTTCAGCGATGACGAGGAATTTTTCTTGATTAAAGCGAATTTCTCGGTGATCCAAGATGAAGATGGGAACTTCGGCGGCTTTATTACCGTCATCAGCGATGTAACGGAACAGGAAAAAGTCGAGCAGGAAAGAAGAGAGTTCGTTTCCAACGTTTCGCACGAGTTACGGACGCCGTTGACGACGATGCGGAGTTACCTGGAAGCATTGACGGACGGTGCCTGGGAGGACAAAGAAATCGCTCCGAAGTTTTTGGATGTCACGCAAAACGAAACAGACCGGATGATCCGGCTGGTCAACGACTTGCTGCAGCTTTCCAAAATGGATAACAAGGCAACCGATCTTTACATGGAGCGGGTTGACTTCATTACATTTTTCCATCATATCATCGACCGGTTCGAGATGAACAAGGCCGAAGAAATCATTCTCGATCGCAGATTGCCGAATAAGGAATTTTTTGTGTGGATGGATAAAGACAAATTGACCCAGGTGGTCGACAACATCATTTCCAATGCGATTAAGTACTCACCGGACGGCGGCCGGATCACCTTCCGGGTGGACAACAACCGCAACAGACTGACAGTGTCGATCGCCGATCAGGGCATGGGAATCGCCCAGGAAAAGGTGGACAAAATCTTCGACCGGTTCTACCGGGCTGACAAGGCCCGTTCCCGGAACCTTGGCGGGACAGGGCTCGGCCTGGCGATTGCCAAAGAAATCATCGAAGCCCACCATGGTCACATATGGGCGGAAAGCAAGGAAGGCAAGGGGACGACCGTCCATTTCACATTGCCGCTTATCAAAAGAAGCGGAGGTGACAAACGATGAGGCTCGAAATGATCAAGACATTGGGCTTGTCGGCATTGATTGTGGCCAGCTTGCTGCTGACCCTGGGGATTTGGAATTACAAGCCGAATTACGATGAGACGGAAAACGTGGAAAGCAATTATACCGATGAACCACTGGAAGCCGGCCAGGAGGAAGCCAAAAAGAGTGTCATAGAACCGTCGAAAGTCATTTTCCAGACGAATGGCACGTTCTCTTCCTTTGAAAACCGGGACGACCAGGAAGCTTTTTATCAAGAGATGCAAGAATGGTCGCTTGCCGGCTTTGATCAAGGCATCCAAACCGACCAGGAATTGCCTGACAGTGATGAGTATACCGCCCAGCTAATATTTCCTTTAGAAGTGCCGGCTGGATCGATAAGGGATTTGTTTTCACTGGAAGAGAACTCCGTCAATCAAGTACAACGGGGTTCGTTCGACCGGATCTTTCTGAAGGAAAACAACCGTGGTACCGTCGAATTGGTATTTTACAACACGGAAGCAAAGATGAGCATGGAGGCAGAGGTACAGAGTGCCGGTGCGGCCGATGTTCTGGCCCAATATGTCGATATGGACGATAAAATTACTTATATCGAGTATGCAGAAAATGCCGGGGCACCGATTTACATCCCGCAAGAGGAACCGGAAATAAACGATCTGACTTTTTCGGTCGATACGTTTACGACCTTCGCCGATCTGGATCCGCTGCTCAACAACTTGTTTACAGACCGGGAAGTGTTGACATCGAACCCGATGGAGGGCGGCGGTAAGTCATACTCGGACGGCATCCGGGAGCTCCGGGCCTATGAAAACGAGAAATATATGGAGTATATCAATCCTCTGCCGGAAAACCGTACGATCGAGGGCACGGAACTGGTCAACCAAACAATCAATTTTCTCAATGCCCATAGAGGCTGGACCAACTCTGCCAACGATGAATATCAGCTTTACAATATGAACGTGCAGCGGAATGAAGTGACGTACCGGCTTGTCTATAACGAGTATCCCGTCTTCGGTCAGAACGATAAGCAGGCGACCATACAGATAACCTGGCGCAACCAGCCTTACAAGTATGACCGTCCGTTGTTCAAATTGGGCGAGGCGTTTGATTACGGAGAGCCGCCTGATTTACCGAGCGGTATGGAAATCGCGGATTATCTGGAAGATACCAAAGGCAGCAGCAGTATTAAGGATATCGCCCTCGGTTACAAATTGATCGATGAAGGCATATCGGTCCGGCTGATGCCGGCCTGGTTCAAGCAGGACAGTACCGGCTGGAGCGAGCTGGATTTAAGCGAAATGTCCGGTTTGGGGGAGGGATAAGCCATGCAATGGGGACAAATCAAAACACTATTCATCATATGCTTCCTTATTTTGGACATTTTCCTGCTCCAGCAGTTTTTGAAGACAATGGATTCCAGATCGCCGTCCGGCGATATAACGGAAGTGAAAGAAGATGAACTACTTGAGGGGAACGTGGAAGGACTTGATAAGCTGCCAGAGGAGCAGGTGAAGGATTCGTATATAACGGTAAAAGCGCGTAACTTCACCGCTGAAGACGTGGAAACCCTCAAGTCGATGAGCGAACAGGAAGTCTTCCGGCTCAGCGGCGGCAACCTGTTGTATTCAGAATTCAAGGATCCGGTGCCGATAGACCCGGATAGCTCGAACGCCGACAAAGAATTGGCACTATCCGAGCATGTACTTTCTGGAGGAGAATACGTCTATTGGGGTCAGGATGAAGTTTCCGGCGCCTTGATTTTTTTCCAGACAAACAACAGCAAGCCGATTTATTACAGTCAGAGCAGCTTTATCGTAGCCTTTACCAACGAGGACAATGAAATTACCAGTTACCTCCAGTCCGCGCTTGATGAAGTGGAAAGATCGGAGCCAAAAAGCATTATTACAGCGAAAACTGCGGTGAATAGCCTATTCAAGGCAAGTGTGTTGCCAATGGATCCAGAAATAGCGGAAACTCCGACAATAGGTTATTATTCGTTCGTCGATCTCGATGAAGGGCAGCAGGTTTTTGCACCTTCCTGGCACTTTGCCATCAATGAGAGTCTGCATTATGTGGTAATGGGTTATGAAGGACAATTTTCCCAGCATGACAATCCGACGTTTGTCCGGAATACGATCCGGAAAGCGCAGGATGGTATGAGGGACGCAAAGCTATCCGACGAGAAAACAGAAGAATTGCGAAATGTGTACCAAAGGTTATTGGAATCAACAAGGGTGAGTGATGAGGAATGACGTTAAGCTTTAGTGTGCTTGCATCAGGAAGTACAGGAAATGCTTTTTATATAGCGACAGAAAAAGAGAAAATCTTAGTCGATGCGGGATTGAGCGGAAAGGAAATGGAACGGCTGATGAGCGAAGTGGATATCGATCCCCACAGTCTTACCAAGCTGCTTGTCACCCATGAACACAGTGACCATATCAAAGGGTTGGGCATCATGGCCCGACGTTATCGACTGCCGATTTATGCCAACGAAAAAACATGGAAAGCGATGGAAGGATCAATCGGCAAAATCGATTTGGACCAAAAATTTGTGTTCAATATGGAGGAAACAAAGGCTTTCGGCGACCTGGACGTGGAATCGTTCGGCGTCTCGCACGATGCGGCGGAGCCGATGTTTTTCACCTTCCATCATGAAGGAAAAAAAGTGGCTCTCGTTACCGATCTCGGTTATGTATCCGAACGCATAAAAAAAACCGTAGAAAATGCCGATGCCTATATTTTCGAAGCCAACCATGATGTATCCATGCTGCAGATGGGCAGATACCCGTGGAATGTCAAACGACGCATTCTCGGCGATAGCGGCCACGTTTCCAATGACGATTGCGCCCTGGCATTGAGCGATATCATCGGAGACCAAACAAAGCGTATTTATTTGGCCCATTTAAGCAAAGATAACAACATGAAAGAATTGGCCAGAATGTCCGTGCAAAACTATTTGAACGACCATGGTTTCACCATCGGCGACAAACTGCACCTGCATGATACAGACCCGAAGACGCCGACCCCCCTCTATGAAGTAGTTTAACCGGACTGGCGAAAGGAAACACTATAAACGGCAAGATGTATGTTTTTCCAGGTCAGAAAGGATGGGTGCGATGGGCTATTATGATGATCATTATCAAACAAACAGGACGACTAAGAAAAAAAGGAACTGGTTTCTGCCTTCCCTTATCGGAGCAATCATCGGAGCGCTGATTGTGATTGTGGCACTTCCAGCCTTGCAGGAAGCAGATTTGCTGCCATTCCAATCAGCTGAACAAGGTTCCAATGAAATTACCCAGGGAAATGGCGACAACTCACAAGCCGGTCCTACTTCCAATGTCAATGTCGACGTATCGACGCAAATAACCGAAATCGTCGGCGAGGTGACCCCCGCTGTAGTCGGTGTGGTCAACATTCAATCCTCTACGAACTTCTGGCAGCAGGAGGAATCAGGACAAGCCGGCACCGGTTCCGGCGTCATTTATAAAACGGAAGACGGAAGCGCCTATGTGGTGACCAATCATCACGTCATAGAGGGCGCCGACGAAGTCGAAGTGGTGCTTTCGGATGAAACGCACGTATCCGCGGAGCTGCTCGGCAGCGATGTGTTCACCGATTTGGCCGTTTTGAAAATGAGTGCCGATCAAGTCGACAAAACGATCGAAATCGGCAGCTCGGATAGTGTCAAAGTAGGCGAACCGGCAATCGCCATCGGGAATCCGCTCGGGTTGATGTTCTCCGGATCGGTGACCCAGGGAATCATCAGCGGCAAGCAGCGTGCCATTCCGCAGGACTTTGACGGTGACGGACGGGCTGACTGGCAGGCAGAAGTCATCCAGACGGATGCCGCCATCAATCCGGGGAACAGCGGCGGTGCGTTGATCAATATGAGCGGGCAATTGATCGGAATCAACTCGATGAAAATCGCCCAGTCTTCGGTAGAAGGAATCGGCTTCGCAATCCCGATCGACAGTGCGACTCCGATCATCGAACAGCTGGAGACAGAAGGAACGGTCACAAGACCATACTTAGGTGTTGAAGCATATTCCCTTGAGGAAGTAGCCCAGGTGGAGTGGGAGCGGAGACTGAACCTGCCTGAAGAAGTCGAAGGCGGCATCTACTTGCGCAGCATCGAACCGATGTCTCCTGCAGACCAAGCTGGCTTGAAAGAACTTGATGTCATCACCAAGCTGGATGGCGAGCCGATCCAGGATGTGATTGGATTGCGCAAGCACCTCTATCAGGAAAAACAGGTCGGCGAGGAAATGACGGTGACTTACTACCGTGACGGAGAACAGCAAGAAACGACAGTGACCCTCGCCTCCCAGGAGTACTGATAAAGGCAACAGGTGGAGACAAAACCATGGAACCAAAGCAAAAACCGAGCGATATTCGAATGCAAAGCATTCGAGTTCGTTCGTTTTTTTTTTTTTGTACTAAAACTCACTCTAGGGGATGAGGACAACGGAATTGCAGTTACTCCCACAGTTATGCACAGGCTGTGGATGGAATTGAGGATAACTCTCCATATCTGGTGGCGAACATTCATTCTAGCACCAAATAAAGTGAACGGTTGAAAAACTTGTGGACAACTATCGTGGATAACCTGTTTATACGCTAGGAAAACATGTGTATAAAAAGGGACAGTGATAATTGTGGACAACCTTGTGCATAACTTGATGTTACGGTGAATAACCGTGTACCATGCTTTTGAAAATTAAATTGATTTTTACGAAAATTTATTATAACCTATACTTATTAAAACCATTTTAATAACTGAACAGGAAGGGAGGAGGAATATGGATTCCATATCCACCGCAGGCGGGGCCGAGGTGATGAAACGGCAGAACAGGTCGTCGGTTCTGCATGTATTGCGGAAAGAAAGCCCTGTATCCAATGCGGAGATGGCCCGTCATACCGGACTATCGGTAATGTCGGTTTCGAACATCGTCAAAGAATTGCAAGCATGCGATTTAGTGGAAACCACAGGCAGCGGAGAGTCACAGGGCGGAAGGAAACCGACGCTCTATCAGCTGCACGAGCAAAACTGGGTGATAAGTGTCGCCATCCATGTGGATAACATCCAAACAGCCAAAATCAATCCCCAAGGGAATATCGTACAAGTCGAAAAGAAATCCATATGTGGACAACTCCGGCAAAACGAGTGGGCTGCATTGGTGTGCGACCTGATCGATCAGTTACTGGAAAACACGGAAGACCAAGCAAGGCCGTTGGGAATCGGTGTTTCCGCTCCCGGTCCTGTCGATGTGGATAGCGGAACGATGTTACATCCTCCCAACATCAAAGCAATCGAACAGTGGGAAGTCGCCGCATTGTTACGGGAACGCTATAGGCTGCCGGTGGTACTGGAACGGGATGCGAATGCAGCAGCCCTGGCGGAATACTGGTTCGGTTCCTCCGAGAATAAAAGCAGCATGCTCTACGTACTGGCCGACCAGGGAATTGGCGGCGGCATTATTTTTCAGGGGAAAATGTATCGCGGTTTTTTAAACGGAGCGGGAGAACTCGGCCATCATACCATCGATATGGACGGACCCAAGTGCAGCTGCGGCAGTTATGGCTGTCTGGAGGCACTGGCTTCCGGAATCGCAATGACGAAAAAGGCGGAAACGATGCAAAATCAGAGGGAAGCGCCTTCTTCAGAAAAGCAGCAGATCACGCTTGAAAAAATTTTTCAAGCCGCGATGGCTGAGGTGCCGCTTGCCATGCAGCTGTTGGAAGAATCGGCGAACTACTTGGGCGTAGGTATCGCCAACGCAGCAAATATCCTCAATCCAGAGGAAATCATCATCGGCGGAGCGATTGTCCACGGTTATCCGGCTGCAATGGAAACCATTTCGTATCTCGTCAACGACCGGATTTTGTACAACGGAAACAATTCGATGATTATCAAACGGTCGCAATTCAAGGAAGAGGCACAGCTTGTCGGAGCTGCGGCGGTGATTCTGGATCATTTGTTTTCCAACCCGCAGCTGTTAATGAAATGACAAACAGGGAAAAGGTGATAATATGGGAGTTGCAGTAGGAGTAGATATCGGGGGAACAAAAGTGGCCCTGGCACTGGTGAATGAACAAGGCGAAATCAGCAGGCAGAGCAAACTGAAAACAGATAAATCCGTTGAGCCTGGCGTGATGATACAGCGAATCATCGAAGCAATTGAACAGCTGTTGAAGGAGGAAGGACTGGCATCCGACCAGATTTCCGGTATCGGTATCGGCTCTCCGGGTCCGTTGAACAGCAAGGCAGGGGTCATCTCCTGTCCACCGAATTTGCAAAACTGGAAGGACGTTCCGATAGTGGAACAGGTTCGCGGACATTTTCCGGTTCCTGTCGTGCTGGAAAACGATGCTAACGCGGCGGCCATGGCAGAAAAATGGTTAGGCGCCGCACAGGAAAATCAGGATTTTGCTTACATGACCATCAGCACCGGAGTCGGAGCCGGGTTGTTTGCAGACGGCAAGTTATTGGGCGGAGCCCGTGGCAATGCCGGCGATATCGGGCACACCGTCGTCGATCCGTCTTACGGCCAATGCCCGTGCGGCCAGAAAGGCTGTCTGGAGTACATCGTCTCTGGAACCGCCATCGCCAATCGCGGTTCGGAGCTGGCGGGAGAAACACTCACGACCGAGGAAGTGTTCCAACGATACGACCAAGGCGATGCCAACATCGTTCCTTACATTGAAGACGTATTCCGTTTGATCGGTGTCGCCTGTGTGACATTGATCAACACCTTCGATCCGGAAAAAATCGTGATCGGCGGCGGAGTCTCCAAGGTTGGGGAACCATTGTTTGCGAAAGTGCGGGATTATGTCAGCCAATATGCATTGAACCCTGCCGGCCGGGAAACAGAAGTAGTACCGGCTCAATTGGACCAAAATGCCGGTGTCGTCGGAGCAGCAGGGCTGATTTTAGCTTCATGAACACCATGGAAACAAACATACATAAGGAGGAAAAGCATGTACAAGGAACCGATTTTTTTAGAGCCCGTTTTTCAGGAGCGGATTTGGGGCGGCCAAAAATTGAAAACGGAATTTGGCTACGATATTCCCTATGACCATACCGGAGAGGCCTGGGTGATTTCCGCCCATCCGAACGGACCGAGCCGGATCGTCAACGGCCCTTTGCAAGGCGGCACATTGAAGGATGCCTGGGAACAGCACGGCGAATTGTTCGGCGAAGCAGCCAAAGGCGGGGAAGACTACCCCTTGCTGGTGAAGATCCTCGACGCGGCCAACGATTTATCCGTCCAAGTGCACCCAGATGACACGTATGCAAGACAAGTCGAAGGAGAACCATACGGCAAAACGGAATGCTGGTATGTCATCGATGCAGAAGAAAACGCGGAAATCATTTTCGGCCACCATGCCGGCAGCCGCGAAGAATTCAAGCAAATGGTCGACAGCGGCCAGTGGGATGACTTGCTGCGCAAGGTGAAAGTGAAGGCCGGAGATTTCATCTATGTACCGAGCGGAACCATCCATGCCATCGGAAAAGGCATCGTGATTTTGGAAACCCAGCAAAGCTCCGATATCACCTACCGGGTATATGATTACGACCGGACCGACGATCAAGGCAACACAAGGGAGCTGCACCTGGATTCAGCGATCGCCGTTTCGACCGTTCCACATGAAACAGTCGAGATCGAGCAAAAACAAACAAACAAAGACGGTCTGACCTCCAACCGTCTCGTCCAGCAGGAGTATTTCACCGTGTACCATTGGGAGCTGGACGGAGAAGTCGACCAAGCTGTAGAAGAGGACTTCCTGCAGGTGAGCGTACTGGACGGTGAAGGAGAAATAACCGTGGAAGGAACCACTTTCACCTTGAAAAAAGGCGACCACTTTATCGTGCCATCCACTGTCGAGCACTATCATTTATCGGGGAAAGCTTCATTTATCGTTTCCCATCCATAAGGAACAGGCACCAGGAGAAAAACAGGCTAAATCGCAATGATTTGGCCTGTTTTTACTTTTATGTATCCTTTTGATATCTGATAAGGATGGGGAAATTTCATGGTAAAATGAAGGAAGGATGGTCCGGAAACAAACCTGAAGGATCGTCAATAAGCATTAGGGCGGGATGGGCTTGGAAGAGAACATATCAAATGTAGTAAAAATGATTCCGGAAGTGGAACGAAATCAAAAAGTTGTCATCGGAATAGATGGATTAAGCCGTGCCGGGAAAACCACCTTTGTGCAATCCATTGAACGGCACATGCAAGAGAAAAAAATTCCGGTTTGTGTTTTCCACATAGACGATTACATTGTCGAGCGAAAAAGTCGTTATCATACTGGATATGAGGCGTGGTATGAGTATTATTATTTGCAATGGGACATAAAGTACCTTGAAAAGTATCTATTCGAAAGACTTAAAGACACAACTGAACTACCGTTACGGACATATGATGATTGTTCCGATACGCAATCATTACAGACAGTCATCATTCCTGATACCTGCCTGATTATCATCGAAGGGGTATTTTTACAAAGAAAAGAGTGGAGACATCATTACGATTTTATGATTTATCTGGATAGCCCCAGAGAAAAGAGATTCCATCGTGAAAGCAATTCAGCAAGAAGTGACAGAGAAAAGTTTGAAAAGCGGTATTGGAAAGCGGAAGACTATTATTTGGAAACCGTTTCGCCACTCGAGCAAGCAGATATCGTTGTTCGGAATTGAAATAAATACTTGGCATCCGCCAGTTCGTTCGAAACGATTAAAAAGGTGGCCGGATATGTGGACAAATAAAGATAATAATTGCAGTAACCTTAGTTTTTGCTATGTTTTATCTGGAAATGAAGATACAAAAGGAATATTTCTTTTAAGTGCCGGATTATTTTCATAGTGATTGGACTTGTAAGTTTTTCAAGAAATAAGAAAGAGAGAACTATAAAAAACCAAGAAGGAATCTTTGATTTAGTAACAGGAACTTTTTTCATCACTTACTCCATATTCCAACATGTATTTATCTTTATTGATTCTTCTTATCTTACTTTCCCTCGCACGCCCCTGCACGTTTATGGTTTAAACGCCTCCCTTCTCCCACAGCATCCAAACAAGAGCCATCAGGACAAGGGACTGACCCCTGTCACACAGGGATTATCCCATATAGAGATTCTCCTTTTCTAAACCGATTTGCTGTTCCTAAGAAAAATCCTTTATTACTCAGAAAAAAGCTCCCAAATAGATGGGAGCTTCTAGTATCAATAACCGACTTCGACAGCGGCATTGACGATATACATCAAATCGTTCTCATCGTTCTCTTCTTCAAGGATAATGCCGCTGGAGGTTGCCATTCCGCCATCTGTCAATTCGACCTTCGCGGAACCAAACGGGATCACCTTTTTCACTTCTTCCTTGTCGAGCTGTTGCCTGTCCAACGGTACAGCGAGACGCACATTGACTTTCATGTTTTCCAACGATTGCTCCGGCAGGCTCTGTTCAATACCGGGCATCGAATTGGAAAGTATCGCATCTTCCACTGCCCGGACGGCTGCCTTGGTGATGTTCTGGCCATGCACGTCGATACCTGTTCCGGTCTGTACGAAAAGAATTTTATCCATGGGAAAATCTCTCCTTCCAAGTGAATAGAGATCTTGCCAAAGTCGAGAGGTACAAATAGCTTACAGTGAACATTTCCCGTTAAAGAACGGGGACAAACTTGCGAATATGATTAGTCTGGTCAGACATACTGAGGAGATACAGCGGATTACATAAATATACACAACAATCGGAATCCTCTTAAATATTTATTAGGTGTATTGTTTAGCATTAGGCTTCATCTTTAAAAGCAAAGATTTTAGACCTTTCATATACCAGTTACACATTGGAGTTATAAGCCAACTCTTTCGCCTGTTCTGTGAACTTGTGTATTGATACTACCCATGCTGCAACCGCAGAATAGTACTTTGTGGCCCCCAGTATTTCCCGCACAGCCTTAATTTCTACGATCTTGAACGCTTTTTTGCTGTAATTTAGGCTATAATTTTATATATTAATAACTCTTAATAGACAATTGATAACTAATTATTAAATCAGTAAAAAAAAGTGCTGGATGGAGATATTTAACTCCACCAGCACTTTCTCGTTAACCTTACACTATCTTTTTATCTATTCTAATTTACACTGGTTAAAGATCTGTCAAGGGTGGCGGCATTTTCATCTTGTTCCATTAAGGTTAACTTTAGTCCCAACGCATTACTGATTTTTTCAATTGTATCCAATCTCGGCACAGATCCTTCTTTTTCTATTCTGGCAATAGCAGACTGTTTTAATCCGGTCATTCTCGCTAAATCTTTTTGGGTGATACCTAGTTGCTTACGACGAGCTACTAATTGGGCGATTAGTTGTATTTGTTCTAATTCCACACTGTCGAGCGCATGGATGTTTTTTTTATAATCC
Organism: Sediminibacillus terrae; assembly: GCF_009602435.1. Classification (GTDB taxonomy): domain Bacteria; phylum Bacillota; class Bacilli; order Bacillales; family Amphibacillaceae; genus Sediminibacillus; species Sediminibacillus terrae. Next base: position 24,450 of record NZ_VZDQ01000001.1, on the reverse strand, counting down.
GCCCATTTCATTATTTTCCCTCCTTACTAAATTCATTTAACAGTTTTAATCTTCTCATCATCACTAAATTTTTTTATTACTAAATTCTTATTATTAGATTTTCATTTAGATGCTTAAGACGAATTACTAATACGACAAATGAATTTGTTCTAATTCCCTTTTGTCGAGCACGAGGACGTTTTTTGCAATTTGCCTCCTTTTCACAATTTCCCTCCTTACTAAAATTATTTAACTGATCTTAAATAAAAATATTACTGTAAGCAATCTTCTAGCCATTTGGCCAGGGAGGGGTATCCCTCCCTGATGATACATGGTACTAACCCGTAATGCGATTTTCTCCGTAGGATAGCCAATCCTTCATTTCCTTTTCTGCTTGTTCAATTTCTCGTATAGGAGTTTTCTTTGTTTCTTTCCTAAATGCATGTAACAAAACAATTTGATTACCTTTCCAACCAAAGAAAAGAACTCGGTGGTCTTTGGGGCGTAACTCCCAGATGCCGTTTCCAATATTCTTTGTATAAGGTAAACCTGCTCTCGTTCCCAATTTTTCCAAGATCTCAATGTAAAGAGTAATCTTTCGCAGTAATTGCTTGTCTTTCTTGTTGTTTGTGGCTTTTAGTTGTAATTCATCGAGAAAATCTTTTACGGGAGCACGACCACGATCATCTTCATAGAAGATTACTTCGTAGTTCATATTATGCTCCTTTCAAACTTATGTTATAACTTATTTGTTATAAAAATAACATATTCGTTATAAAATGTCCAGAAGGAACTTTTAGCAGAGACATCAGTGAATTAAACATCGATTATCGGTAGTATGAACAAAAAACAAGAGTAGCTTTTATAACAATTTTAGGGAAAACAGTCTAATCTTCACGATACTCCTCCATAAACCCTCTAGCTCCATGTATATAGTTATTGAATGTTAGTTGAATATGATATCTAAATACTTCATCGATTTTATAATCCAAATAGTGGTCGCATTGCCTTTGATGGCTGCCTTTTGCTTGATTGTCATAAATCATTCGTTTGCAGAAGATGTATGTCAGACCCAAGTCATGTAATTCCCTTTATTTTGAAATAGATTGGTAAAGTTGTTTTAGTTATCTCTTTTGCTGCTTTCGATATAAAGATCTCTTTCATGGTAACGATCTTTCTTTTATAGGTAGACCTACAAGAATAGACATATACTAATATACACATAGTAAAGTAGCAAAGAGCATTGGCTCTCCCGTTAAGTAGAGGAAACTGGATTTATATCCTAGACTGTGCAACGGTCCATCTAAAACAGAAAAGATGAATACATCCTCCCCAAAATTTCGACAGAATCCTATTTTATTTCCCCGGAAATAATGACCGACATGTTATTCTTTGAACAATCCCTCATCATAAAGGACGCCCACGGCAAGAGAAAACGTCCATTCTATTCCAAACAAAAAAACGACACATATTTGCCATTGTCTTTGTGCAGTTGAATTGTTACTATATGTAGTAGATTTAAAAATTTATTGTTACATATATAGATATTTTGCCAGCTTAGCAGTTTACTCTAAAAAAGATTGGTTTGATATCCATGACAGGATTGAACATGAAAACAAAGCATTCGAACGACAGGGCGCTTTCTTCGTTATCCGTCATCATCGTGTATGTATCGATCAGCGGTAACACACGTGAGGTGGCGCAAATGCTTGCCGAGGAACTGGAGCGGTATGTCGGGAGGGTAAAGCTCTATAACATTTTGGGAAATGAAACAATCCCGGACGTGCAGCCTTACGATGCCATGTTTATTGGCAGCTACACCTGGGATAACGGCCAGACACCGTTCGATGTAAAGGATTTCGTGGCCGATTTAGGCTATAAGCCGGAGAATGTGTTCGTCTTCGGCACCGGCGATACACAGTTTGGCGGGGATGATATGTTTTGCCTGGCAGCAGAAAAGCTGGCTAGATTCTATCATTCACCGCTTCCGCCGTTGAAGGTGGAGCAATCTCCGAGAGGAGAACAGGAACAAGAAGTCGTGAACTGGATGAAAGGAGTATTAGCATGGTTAAGTTAACCAAAGCAAAAGTACTGGAACCGACAAATCCGAATAAAGCTACCGCACTGTTTAACGGGGAAGCAAGTGGAATCCTCCATTGGGACAATGTGAAGTATCCGCATTTTTACGATATGCGGAAAACGATTCGAGGGCTGTTCTGGACAGCCAACGAAGTCAACATGGTGACGGATACGAAGCAATTCAGCAAACTCGCCGAGCGGGAGCGAACCGCCTTCCTTAAAATCATCGGACTGCTTGCAACATTGGACGGTCCGCAAACGGATATCGCATCCAAGATTTCTGCCTATTCGACGGATCCAAGCGTCAAATCATTGCTTGCAACGATCGCCGACCAGGAAAGCGAGCATAACCACAGCTATACATACGTTTTGGCGTCGGTGACAAATTACGATAACCAAATTGCATCCTTTAATGAAGGACGTACAGATCCCGTTCTGCTGGAGCGCAATGAACGGATTGTCGAGATTTACAACGAATTTGCGGCCAATCCGACTATTGAAACGGTGTTAAAAGCAATGGTGTATTCTTCTTTATTGGAAGGATTATTCTTCTATAGCGGGTTTGCTTTCTTCTACAACCTGGCACGCAATCAGAAAATGGTAGGTACCTCCACGATGATTTCTTACATCAATCGGGACGAGCTGTACCATGGCCGCTTCATCAGTGAACTGTTCCGTGCCACCCTGGCAGAAAATCCGGAGTACAATAACGAGCAATTCATCGAATGGGTTTACGACCAATTCCGCCATTCTGTTGAACAGGAAACAAAGTGGAGCCGCTACGTACTCGAAGGCATTGACGGAATTCAGCTCGATGCAATGGAAGGCTATATCAAATATCGAGCCAACAAGATGCTTCGCATGCTCGGTCTAAGCGAGATTTACGAAGGCTATCAAGAGAACCCGATGAAATGGATTCGGGCCTATGCCGATAACTTCAACGGCACAAAATCCGATTTCTTCGAACAGAAGTCCCGCCAATACACCAAGACAAGCGACCTAAACGGATTTGATGATCTGTAATGAAAGAAACATCCCGGCAGCGTATATGCGCGCCGGGATTATTAGTGAGCAAACACATCTATTATAGCTGCTTATAAGCAATGTTTGCCGCAAACCCATGCGTTTTCCATTTTTTCTCGTTATACTAAAGAGAACAAACAATTTAACCGAAAGAAAAGGAAGAAACCATGAAAATAACAATTATTTCTGTAGGAAAACTAAAAGAAAAATACTTAAAGCAAGGCATCGCAGAATATGTAAAACGCCTAGGAGCTTATGCAAAAGTCGAGGAAATCGAAGTACCTGACGAAAAAGCACCGGAAAACCTAAGTGCAGCCGATATGGAGATGGTCAAGCAAAAAGAGGGCGACCGCATACTCGCAAAGATTGGCGTCGACGACTATGTTATCTCTCTGGAAATAAAGGGAGAAATGATTACATCCGAACAACTCGCATCAAAAATCGATAAACTGACCACCTATGGAAACAGCAAGCTCGTGTTTGTGATTGGCGGGTCACTGGGATTAAGTAATGATGTGCAGCAGCGGAGTAATTATGCGCTTAGTTTTTCGAAGATGACGTTTCCTCACCAGGTGATGAGGTTGGTGTTGTTGGAGCAGGTTTATCGGGCGTTTCGGATTAATCGGGGGGAACCGTACCATAAATAGAGGCAAAAAAAGTTGTAAATAAGGTGGTATTTTGTTGTCGAAAGCGGGTATTGAAAGTGAATAATCTTCTTCATTATCCGTTTCTCGATACAGCTTGTGTATAAGTGTAAAGGTCTTGGATATGTTGACCGCCGTAAAGTCAAATTCGAGTTCAATCTTATTAAGCGTTCGTGACCGTTCCTTTAATTGTTTAATCGTAATTTGGTTAATTAGAAGTTGAAGCAAATGTTTTTTATTGTCTCTTGATGTATTCTTATATATTAAGAGGAATCGCTCCAATAGTTTTTCGATTATTTCTGGCTGTATAATTTTTGTTTCAGTAGAACCTAATTGTGTGGTTATATCGTTTTTCCTTTGCTCTAACTCTCCTTTTTCATTAGCCACCTTCTGTAACCTTTCCTGTAGAATTGCTGTAGGAAGAATATTTTTTTCGAATGCTTCCAAATATCGGTTCTGCAATAACTCTATCTCAGACAGTTGATTTTCTATCTGTTCTAACTTTTTATTGAGCTGACTAATAGAATCAACGGAATTTGAGTTTATATCTTGTAGCGTTTTATAAAGCCTTTTCTTATTGGAAAGGAAATTAGCAATTTTGTTGATCACTGCATCTTCCGCTTCATACGCTTTTATTGAGTTTGCTCTACATGCCGAGGATCCTTTATTGTGGAAAATACCACAAACATAATAACGGTGCTTTCGTTTAGTTCCATCTTTTCGTGTATATGTAGTAATTGAAGGAACCATTCCATGACCACAATCAGGGCAACGTAAAAGGCTACTCAGTAAAAATGGTTCATTAGATTGACGCTGTTTAAATGATTTGCTTTTTCTCCTTGCTTGAACTACGCTCCATAGTTCGTCTGTGATAATGGCATCATGTTGTCCATCAACGAGAATAGGGTTAGGATTTTTACCTCTTCTACGTTTTGTATCCCAATTTTCAACCTTTAACCAACTAATTTTACCGTTATAGATAACATTATCTAAGATGGTTGCTACCCCATTAATTGAAAAGTGACGGTTACGTTTTGTTCTATATCCTGCTTTATTTAAGTGATTTGCAATTGCTTTTAAACCATTTCCGTCCGCATACATTTTGTAAATTAGTTGTACTACTTTTGCTTCCTTTTGATTGATGATAAGTTGCTTTTCAATAGTATCATAGCCGAAAACAATCCCGCCGTTCCATGAGCCTTCTAATGCCCTTTGCTTCATTCCAAGTTTAACGTTTTCTGATAGTGTATTTCGTTCCATCTCAGCAATCGATGCCATAAGTTGTACTACTAACCGACCAATTGGATTACCTGTATCAAAATTTTCTGAGTAAGATATAAATTGTACTCCGTATTTATCAAATTTGTCTAACAAGGTAAGGGTATCCAACATATTACGAGAAAGCCGGGAAATTTTCCATACTAGAACAGCTTCAAATTTTTCCTTTTCAATATCAGCAATAAGTCTTTTCATGGCAGGTCGTCCTGTAATGTTTTTTCCAGAGATTCCTTCATCAACATATTCTTCTTCTATTCGCCAACCATATAGTTGTGTGTATTGCCGCAATGTTTGCAACTGTGCAGAGATACTATATCCATCGGTTTGCATTTCGGTACTAACCCTACAATATATAGCCACACGTTTTATTTCATTCATATATCTTCTCCTTTCAGTAATAGTTTAATATGAAAGTAAAAAAAGAGAAAGGATGTGCCCCTTCTCTTTACGCTATTTTTGAAATATTATTTAGATTGAAATCGTAAAACACCTCCTTAATTGTACGATCTTTTGTTTTTTTTCCTTGGTAGATATGAATTTCTCTAATGAATGTATGAAGAACTGTTTTCTTGTCTTCATCTGACATCAACTTAAAGAATAGTTCAAACTTTTCAAAGGTTATTTTGATTGACTCTTTTAGATTTGTCTTTTTTTGTTGTGCAATTTGTCTTTCTAAAACATTGATAAACTGTATCAATTGCCCTTCTTCTTTCTGGACGTCAGCCATCTCTTGCTCAAATGTTAAATCATTGATTGTGCTCTTACGTTTCAATAGAAAAAGGTTTTTCTTTTCCAATGTGATCTCTTTAAGTTCTTTTTTCATGGATTTAAGTTTCTCATTGAGAGGTTCAACTTCACTTTGCAAAGAGGAGATGGTTGTTGAAATAATGGGTGTAGCAATATCGAGGGATTTTAATGTGGTAAAGAATTTACTGTAAACGAATTCTTCAGCGTATTCCTTTTTTACGAGATTAGAGGAGCAGACGCTCTTACCGCCGTTTTTATTTTTGCTGCATTGATAGTATTTGTATCTAGGGCTACTATTTCCTTGTACCATCGGGGAGCCACATTGAGGGCATTTCATCAGACCAGAAAGTGGATAGTTACCAGGGTGAACTTTTGTTGGCTCACTACTTCGAAGTTTTAGCATTTTTTGTGTTTGATACCAAAGTTCATCATCTATTATTTTTACATGTTTTCCTTTTTTGTACTGACCTTTCCATTTAGTCATTCCATTATAGAAGCGATTATTTAGTATGGTTTTTATTGCAGTGATACCCCAATGTTTATTATTTTTTGTTTTAAAACCTTGGTCGTTAAGGTTAGAGGCAATCTTACGATAACCCCATTGATCATAAGTGTATTTCTCGAAAATATATTGTACAACTTTCGCTTCTTCATGGATTAATTTCAACTCTTTGTTTTCTGAATAATATCCGTATATCTTTCCTCCATTGAATTTCCCGTCTTCCGCATTTTTTTCCATACCTGTTGTAGTACGAAAACTAATTAGATCTTTTTCCAGTTCAGATACTAATGCCATAATATGATAAAGTAGTTTGGCTTGTGGATCTCGTGTATCAACATTATCCGCTATGCTGATTAGGGTCTTATTAGCCTGAGTCAATTTTTTAAATATATATAGGGCGTCTAAGTTGTCTCTTGAAATACGATCTGCCTTAAATACAACTACGTAATCAATTCTTTCTTCTTTATCAAACGCATGGTGATACATTTCTTTAAAAACAGGTCTGTCTTTCATATTTTCACCTGATCTTGCTCCTTCATCATATATTTTAACAAGACTAAGATTATTTTCCTCACAGTATCTTTTTATTTCCGCTTTTTGTTTTTCTAGGGAAGTATTTCCTAGTTGCTTATTTGTGCTAATTCTCACGTATCCTATTGCTCTAGGCATTTTAATTACCTCCTTGATTATTGATCAATTGTTTTTCAATATCGGACTCATACTTTAAGAACATTTCAGATAGCAAGTTTATGAATTTCTTTGCTCTTACTTTGTCCTTTTCCTCTTCCGTCATTAATTGTTCTTCGAATTCTTCATTGTAATCAATGTTTATTGATGTTTTCATACGAGGGCTTCCTTTCTTGTTGAGTTTGTCTTTCGTAGAATTTTTGATTGGGAGTTAGAGGTGAGGAATTAATAGTTATTTGGTTTGGACTATTTACACTCTATATATAATTTTAGTAGACTGTTATATCACTGTCCAAAAAATTAGGTTCTACCTTTACAAGTTTTATTGGATTGAAATGTAAGGAAGTTAATATATCTATAAGTCGATTTTATCTGTAGCTAAGTACTAAAGGGTTGCCTGACAAGTCACAAATCCGAAAAGAGTTAAAAAATGTTGTGAATTGGTACATATTATTTTTAATATTTATAGACTCATAGAAATATAGGCATTTACAAAAAACAGTCGAGAAAGTAATTCTCATGCTTTATACTGATACGGCTTATTGTACTCCTTCTTCGATTTGGTACATCAGGCTTGGCAGATACTACATATGGTTCTTCGTTTCAGTTAAGTGACAGAAAACATAGCTGGCTGATCAAATGCCAATAAGTATTCATCAATATCAATTGGGTCATAAATTCCGTTTTGAACAAAATACCCAATTTCTCAAAGACAGAATTTTCTTCTGCTAAAATAAACCCGGCTCTTCCTAATAATTCAATTGCAAAATCAATACAAATTCAGGTTGGGTCCAATACGGGTCCAGTCTTTTTCTTAGGCCCAGTATCTGTCCAATACCTTTGACCAATAAGGGTTTCAATCGCCTTTAAAATGCCTAAGTCCGTAGGATTTCCAATCTCCATTCAGTTTGTTTCCTAACTGTAACACCATCCTACAATTGCTACACTTCTTTCGTTTCAAGTCTCTATTTCATCCTAAAAGTGTTATATTTAGCTCAATTATTCTCTAATAAATCTACTTCTTAGAAGTACTGAATGAAAGAGCAATAGCTCAACCATGCGTTTATTCACTTCGAGTGAATTAAATCGGAATTAATCTGAAAGCACGGAATATAACGCCATCCTATATCTGTTATATTTAGCTGTATTGTGCAGCTGGAGATTATCCAGCGGTTTCGAATATTTTTCTTAACTATTACCAAGTTGGACTAATAGACGGAAAAGTTTGATAAGAAGATCGGATGAAGTCTTTATAGATAGTTGACCATAATTGTATAATTAAGCTATCCAAATTTTGTGTAATGATTCTGAGAAACTTTGATTAATACAATTGGTTTCTTTATAATTAAAGGTGTTATATATAATGAAAGTAATGGTGATATAAATGGACAGAAATAGCTTTCATTCAGAAATTAGAATAGAATTTTTTAAAACTCGTATTCCATAAGGGATGCGGGTTTTTTTATTGCTTCCATTGTTTATAGTCAATAGAAAACCCAAATACCGAGAGTAATTGTATAGGAGGAGATTACATGGAAATATACGGAGGTAGGGCAGGTTTTAATTCAGTAAGTTTTACGGGAGAAAGATACTATGCAGTTTCAGAAATAAAGAATAACGAGATCACAACATACATCAAGCCTAAGAAAGAAGGTGGGAAAATAACTGATATTCTTTCGAGGATTCCCTTTGCTCGTTCTTATTCTTTGTTCATTGAATTAATAATTAATCGATGGAAGCAGTTGTTATCTACCTTCATTATCTTATTTCTGTTTGAAAAAGTATTAAACATGGAATCAAATTCTATTTTCTTAACTGTTTTCTCTAATAATTCCTTATTGGGTTTATCCAGTTTTTTAGTTTTAGTCAGTCTTGTCATAAAAATAACACCGATTGGTAAGCTCCATGGAGCGGAACACATGTGTGCTCATGCTTATACAAAGAACCTGAATTTAACGTTAGAAACAGAGAAAGACCAACCGAGGACTCATAAAGATTGTGGTACAAATTTTATTACATCTATCTTTATCTGTTTTTTAATGCTTCAGATGGTATTTGGTGACTCAGTATGGGTGATTTTATTATCTTGGAGTATTGGATATGAGTTATGGAAGTGTAAACCGAAAATAGCATGGGATATAGTAGTGGTCATTGGTAAAGCTGCACAATACCTCCTCTTTACTTCAAAGCCTAAAGAGAAACATATATTAGTCGCAATAGAAGCGATCAAAAAATTGGAAGAGAAAGAATCGGAAATCACAATAAAAAGAACTCCAAAAATCTAGTTGGGAATATATTGCTAAGTCTGCGATATCCATGAGTGATAGTAAGCCAGGTCGGTTGATGTAAGTGAATTTCAGATGACTTATAATTATTTATATGGAGAGAATTCGAAAACAAAGAGGAGGATATACGTGACAGATAATAATAATGATTCGTCTAAAACGTTCAAAACGAAAAAAATAAGTAACCCGGGTCGAAAATACGCTCATTTAGATAAGTGGATAAAACTCTCAGGAGAGATGGCTAGAGCACAGGCTAAGGCGAAAGGAAGATACGAAGTTTATATTAAGAATGGACAGTGGGTAAAAGAATACCCTAATGGGGAAATCATTCCCTTTTCAGAAGAGGAAAATGATTGAACTGCCTATTTTGCCTGTCTGGATCTTTGACCTTTACTTTAATTTAAACTGATTAGCTTCACAATAATGAGTATGAGGATGTTATGGATGTTTTAATAACTTGTCAAAACTTGCTTGTAACTGCTGATACTCTTTTTCCTTATCATATTGTTGATAACTCTCTAAATTCATTAAGAATATTTGATGTAACTCTTTACTGTTACTATAACTTTTGCATAGGTTTCTTTTCAATTCTTGTCCGATAGTCATTCTGCATCCTCCTTGATTTTAATTCAGAACATTATTAAACGAATTTATGTAGTGTTCAACCTAACTACATAAGAATCGTATGATTATTTATCTTATAATCACAGTATATAACCTTTTTAGGGTGTGTAAAAAAGTGGAGACTGTACATTTCATGAGTATCCTAACATTAGTGGTCAACACGTCTTTAAAACTAGATAGCTATTTTCAGATATGGGTGGTGATACTTTTTCATCAAAAAACCGTGATTTAGTAGGGATCTAGCTTACAGGGTATCAACACATTTAGAAAGTGGTAAAAGTGTTGAGTGTTCCTTTAAAAATAGTCTGGTAGTGGTATTAATTTAAGGGAAAATCCAGCATAAAAAAGCTAAAACCATCTAAGGTTTGGACTCTAAATAAGTAGAAGGCTGGAACAAGAACTGAAGCGGATGAGAAAAGCATTTATATATTATAGATTGTAAATTGAAATTAAAATTAATTCTTTTGTAATGTGCTAACCGGTGCTTAGTGATCAATCTAGTTAGAACAAGTTGAGAAGTTGACAAAGATGTAATTAAAAACAGGATGACCAAATCATAACCCTATACATGTATGAAGTAGATAAGCTAATTGTAATCATCTAAAAAAGCATTTCCTTGTAATTTAAGATATAACAGAAGGAATTTGAAGGGCACTTGTTTTATACCTGTATGACACGATGAAGTTACAATAGGGTACCGATTCTGTGACAGAGAAGGATGAGGACTTGGTTAAGACAATACTTTGTTAATAGATTTGTAATTATATATGAAGAAGGTAAAAGGAAGGTGATGGGTATGACAGACCAAGAACCCACTAAAAAAGGGATGGATGAAGAGCAAGCATTGGGCTTTTTGCTCTTGGCTTGCAAGCAACTGGGTTATTCCTTAGATCAAGTTCAACAGATTCATTCCAGTATGAATTTACAATTTAATAAACACTCACCTGATGTTGCGAAAAAGGAAGGAGAAAAGTGGTTAAGTTTTATTCAAAAAAGTCATCAACGTAACGATTGTAGTAATATGACAATTGATAGTACGAAAAAGAAATATAAAAGAGCAAACGTAACGCTACCAAAAATTATGGAAAGTAATCGCTCGAGGAAACTTAGGAAGAAAAACGAAAGAATTGTAAGGGAGTTAAACCGGATGGAGTATGGTCCATTTGGATTATTTAAGTTAATCCGAAAGTGTAGGGGGAGATAGAGAGTAAGAGTGGTATGGAGGGTGGCTAAGAAAGGGTTCTAGTAAAAAATCTAAAGAAAAAACCACCCCGAAACGCTCGTCCAAAAGCTGAAGGGTGATTTCTCTTTTAATTATTTAATAGAGTAGCCTCTCACTTCGAGCAAGCTACATATGATTACTCCATGTTCGTAGCATGGGGTTTTCTTATTTATAATATAGCATGCTGCTAGGAAAGATTCCAAATGTTCTATAACAAAAAGGGGCCTGGGTAGCTTATTGAGTCAAAGTTACAATTGAAAATCCCGACCGAAGTTGGGGTTTATAACGTAAAGCCAATCCAAAGTTTATGAAAAGTTGCAGTTTATAACGATGGAATTGCCCCAGTTTTGACTTTCGGCAAATATTTTACAGACAAAGCACGAATTAATGATACTTTTATTGACTTTCGGCAAAAAAGTTGCAGTTTATAGCGGAGAATCAATCCAAAGTTTACGAAAAAGTTGCAAGATGTAGCGGAAGGAATTGTCCCGGTTTTGTCATTAGTCAAAACGTGGGATTATAAAATAGGGGAAAAATGCAATTTATAACGGTGAATCAATCCAAAGTTTAATGAAAAACTGCAAGATGTAGCGGAAGTGTTGTCACCAGTTTTGCCATTAGTCAAAACAAGGGAAATTATTAAGTAGGAGAAAAGAGCAGTTTATAACGGAGGATAATCCAAAGTTTATGATAAGTTATAACAATAAAAGGGTCCTAGCCTGGATGTTATCAATATGAATCGGTGTTAATCCCTTCTTCTTAATCGCTCTAATATTTCTTGATCTTGTTGATATTCCTTTTCTCTCTTATTTAATTGGAAACTTTCTAAACTTTTAACATATTGCTGGTATAGATCTTGGAATTCTTTAGCGTTTTTAGCTAGGTTTCTTTTCAAGATTTCTCCAATAGGCATTTCTTTTTCCTCCTTAATTTTGAATTTCGCTACCTGAAGTGATTATTATTAGTGTTTTATATAATTATTATACTTTATTGCTATAAAGATTGTTAGTGTATCTAGGTACATACTAAACATTCTGGCTTTCAATAACCTTATAATTTCAGTATTTTAATCTTTATCATGTTTGGAAAAAATCACATTTGACTATCCTACTTTATTTGCGTAAACTAAAAATTGATTAAAGTCATGTAAATATAAGTGCTTTTGCCTTAAATTAAATGAAAGAAGTAAAAGTAGGGAAAATATGAATAGAATTTATTTAACCAATAATAAAACTTATAAATTTTCAAAACTCGTATCTAAATAATGGATACGAGTTTTTTAATTCTCTATTGTTTATAGTCAATAGCATAATTATATAAAGAAGTTTCATATTCAAATAAATACTATTCATTTTTAAAGGAGGTGAGTATGAATGTCTATAGAAGTGAAACAAGAGGAACTAAAACCAAGAAAACTACTTAAAGAAGAAATTGAAGAACTGGAAGAACTGTTCGATAATATTTGATTCATGTAATGGAAAACATTTTAGTTACTAAATTAGACGAAGCATGTTTAAGGGGGAGAAGTAAGTTGAATAACGATAATAGAAAAGTTGCTAATATTTATGCACAGGATCAGCCTGGATTTGCAAGTACTTTAGTTGTATCTAGCGAAGGATTGCTTACGATGATAGAAACATATATAGCAGCATTAAAGAATGGAGAAGGCAGCTGTGAATTAATTAATAGTAATATGGAAAGTTACGAATTATTAGTTATAAAGAATAATGAGAAGATGGAAGAACCGTTTTGGCAACAGTTGCAATTGCCATATACTGAATCTGAGTTCAACCAAAAAACCACAAATACTTATGGACCAACTGAATACTTTGATTTTGGCATAAGGGGGTCAGTAGATTTAATAAAATGAATGTAAATTGTTACTCTAATGGATCATTTGTAATTGCTTACCCATATCTTATCCAATAAATTTAATTTTCTTATCTAATGGCGGTAGTAATAGTTCATGAAACAGTTGCTTAGTATATATGGCTAAACAAAACAAAGGCACTGTAATAATAAACAGTTACTATTAGGAGGAAAATAAATGATTAATCAGGAGAGAATGGACATCATAGGAATGATTGATGATCGTTTTGGAGAATTAGTGGAATTGTTAAAGAAAGAGCGGGGAGACACCTTGCAAGAGCTGTCGGATAAGACAAATCTATCGCCAAGTTATATTTATAGGCTCATTAAGGGTTATCGTGGTTGTGAGCTAACAACTAAATTAAACATTCTTTTGAACGGTTTTGGTAAGCAAAAAGAGGCAGAACTGTATTTAAGAACAGTGATTGAAAATAAAGAGACATTGAGAAAGATACTTGATTAATTTTCTTAAAGGACTACTAGCTATTCTAGTAGTCCTTTTGAATGTCGAGTGTATTGCTTTTATACAAAAGCAAAACTCTAAAATGAGAAGAAAAGAAAATTATTAGAGATAACCAATCCAAAGTTTAAAGTTGCAGTTTATAACGGAAGGATGTGTTCACGTTTTGCCTTTAGACAAAATGAAACATCTAAAAAAATGCAGATTGCCAGGGAGAATTAATCCAAACTTCATGAAAACTTGCAATATGTACGGAAGGACGTGCTTGTGTTTGCAGATTGTCAAAGCGTGAAGTGTACTCAACATTTAGTGGCTTATGGACCTGGGAGTTAAGCAATGCGTCTTTCATAATATCGATTACTAAAGTAAATCAGTTAAATCGTAAATACTTTAACCACTTGTTTCTTTATGTATAAGGGAAGTACTTCTCCTTTACATATGTACTGTTGTTGAACTGCTTTTTCAGTGCACCATTGAATATTTCTCTTACAACTACATAGCATGAAATACTTCTAAATCACATTGGATTCTACCAATGTGATGGGGAGTCTTATAAATTAGTTTGGGACGGGAAAAGTTAACCTCTTAAAATGCTTGATACAAAAGGGTTTTCTTATTCCTCTTAACAAAAAGGAGATGGTTTCATTGATACACACATTCGAATTGATGATATTCATAAGCTATGAAGATTTTCAACATATCTGTTTCAAGTACGATGTAAATTTAAACAAATTCCGTTACGTCCGTGCAGCCGTAAAAGAGCTTAACAGAAAAATAAAGAAGTTTTTCCCTGCTTATGCTGTTGTACGATCTTGGGAGCAACCAAATGGTGATTGGAATTTGCAATTGAAGATTGATGCAGTAAAGTTATTGAATAGAGGGACAATCAAAGAAGAAGACTATGATTTGGTAGAGTCAGATATTCGTAAATTCCTTACCCGACATTTTGGCCATTCTGATTACTTTGATTCCCATACTCTCACAAGAATTGACTATAGATTGGACATAGAGCTATCCGATAAAAAAGATCGTGAGTTGCTATTTCATTTACTGGAGAAATACACGGTGAAATTTGCTTATAAAGAGAAAATTAAATGGGGGAAGGATGAAAATGATAATCCAAAAAAATATGAAACGTCCCAGTATCACAAATGTAAGAGCACAGAATTGATAATCTATAGTAAAGAGGACGAAAGGATAGCTAATGCGGAAGAAATTCAACCATACGATGAAAATATAATTAGATATGAGTTGAGATTAAAAAACAATCATTTAAACAGTATGAAAAGGCAAGATAAAGGAGGAAGAGGGAGGACAAAGATGCTGAAAACCTACTTTTCATACCAGCTATGGAAAGAATATATGGAAAAGCATGTACTTCCCATCGTCCATGCCGGAGACTATTATAAGATTACAGAAGCAGAAAAAATAATTACAAACAGTTCATTCTCAAAAAGAAAAAAAGAAAGCCTGCGAGAATTCCTTGTTATGATCTCCAAGGGAAGTATAGATACCCCCAAAAAACATATGTCTCTCCCCACTTACCGACAATATATTCGTGACCTAACAAGTCTTGGAATCTCTCCCATCCTCATACCGAAAAACCTCGTCACCAAAAACTATAAGGCCTTTCCGAACTGCTTAAAAAATCCATTCAAAATTTGAGCTTATTTATTTTCTGGGCTTTAAACGAAAACAACTCCAAACAGGTAAGGAATATAATTCTCTCAACCTCTTAGTTAAAAGGTCCACATTTTTCATGTTACTTTCCCTCAAGAGTAAAGAATATACTTTAAGGTGCGAAGAGAGAATCGGCATTGGGTAACATACTTTCCAACTTTTAATGGAGAAGTATAGTCAAAGTGTTCTATAGTGCTAGGTTCCCACGTTATAGCCACTTATTTAAAGGGTGAGTTAAAAAAAATCGAGAGCTTATTACTGCTCTCGTTTGCTTTCTGGTTTATACTTATTCATGGCATCAATCAATGTTTGTGCTATCACGTCCTGGGTTTTAAGGTGTGGGTAGTATTCTTCGCAAAAACCACTGAAATCCTCGTATATGTCGCTATTCATTCTGATGCTTTTATTGACGAACTTGGCCTCCTTACTGTGAATGCGTTTATCAAGGAGTAAAAGTCCATGTTCTTCAAAGTGCTGAATCACCTTTTTCAGAGCATCTACATTATTTTTGATAAAGGTAGTTTCATCACTATAATCGGTATCGGAATTGGATATCCTTTCCTTTTCTGAACGAACAAATGGATAATACCTTTTGTCAGCTTTATGATACAAGTAGTCTCCTTCTCTCATATACTTACTGAATGTACTCGAAGGAATTCCGAGGAGTTTACTTAGTTTCTTTTGATCATGCTCCTGTAGCAGTTTATTTACTTCTTGTACTCTTTTTGTTGGTGGCATTGAAAAGAAAGTTTCTTTATCCATATGCACATCCCCTTTCTATTTGTAAGATAAAATATTATAGATGAATGATATTTGATTTATTCCAATCTACAACAAAGAGAAAAATAGTATTTACTCTTTGTTCAAAATAAGTACAATCTGTGCAAACTGATAAGAATGTAGTAAAATAGGTATATAGATTTGTTCAAACAGACTTGTTCATTACATAGAGGTGAGAAATTTGATTTTTGGGTACGTAAGAATAAGCTCAAAAAGCGAAAATTTGTCAAGGCAGTTACAAGAGTTAAAAGAGTATGGTTGTGATCGGATATATGAAGATAAGCAATCGGGCAAAGACTTTAATCGACCAATATATAGAGAAATGCGTTCGAAAATGCGATTTGGTGATGTACTCGTTGTTCATGATTTAAGTAGATTTGGTAGAAATAAACAAGAAATTAAAGATGAATGGGAAGCTCTTATTGAAGAAGAAATTGATATTGTTGTGTTAAACATGCCCATTTTGGATACACGAAAGTATAAAGAACTTGAGGGTGTGGGGCAGTTAGTTTCAGATCTTGTGCTTACTCTATTATCATGGATGGTTGAAGAGGAAAGAACACGTATAAGAACTGCTCAAAAAGAGGGTATAGCAATCGCTAAAAAATTTGGCAAATTTAAAGGAGGAAAAAAGAGGTATCATAAGGATGCTAAAGGTAGGGATAGAGTTATTTATGATGAAGTGGTTAGATGTTTAAACGAAAATATGAGTGTAATGGATATTCATCGTAAAACGGGTTTATCCAGAAATACTATTTACTCTATCAAACGGGAAATAGAGATTACTGAAACTACATAAACCAATCAAAAAGCGGAGGAGTAAAAATGATAAAAGAGACGCTTGATAATAATGAACAGGGAAAACTTAACGATAAGAAAATTTCGATACTGAGGGAGAACTTTCCTAATTGTTTCTCAGGGGATACTCTTGATATTGAGAAATTTAAAAGGGAGATAAACCAAGATATAGATTTTTCTACGGAAGGGTATGAAATGAACTTTCTAGGTAAGAATTATGCAAAATACATTGCGGATTCTATAGATACAGAAACAGTTTTGGTACCAAATGTAGAGCATAACTCTAAGCTAGAAAATGACAAATCAGATAACGTCTATATTACTGGAGATAATTTAGATGCTCTGAAACATCTAAGAAAATCATATTCGAGTAAGATCAAAATGCTATATATAGATCCTCCATATAATACTGGAAGTGGTGATTTCGTATACAATGATAGTTTCAAATTCTCTATCAATGATTTAATGAAATTACTTGATATAGAAGAAGAAGAAGCGAAACGCATCTTGAATATGACTTCTTCTAATTCTTCATCTCATAGTGCTTGGTTAACCTTTATGTATTCCAGATTGCTTTTAGGAAGAGAACTTTTAAGAGATGACGGGGTAATTTTTATATCTATTGATGACAATGAACAAGCTCAACTAAAAATGCTTTGTGATGATATTTATGGTGAAGAAAACTTTATTGCTATGAATATTCATAAGAATAATTCAAATAAAAACCAAACACATTTAATTGGTGTTTCAACTGAATATGTTTTTTGTTATGTAAAAAACTTGAGTGCTCTCGAAAATATAAAATGGAGAGTGCAAAAAAAAGGAACAAGGGATGTTCATAGTCTATTTACAAGATTAAAAAATGATGGTTACTCAAATGAAGATATTCTTGAAGAAGTAAAAGAAATGTATAAACGACCAAAATATAGTCATTTGAGCCGTTGGAACAAAGTAGATGATAAGGGTGTATTTAAAGATTCAGATTTATCAAGAGCAGGTGGACCTACAGATTATACAATTATTAACCCAGAAACTGGTGAAGAATGTGTAGTGCCAAATAGAGGTTGGGGGAAATCAAAGGATGATTTATTAAGATTCCAACAAGAAGATATGATTTACTATGGAGATCCAAGTACACCCCCAGGTCTAAAGGATTATATTAATAGCGATAGCCCAACCGTAGTAGACAACTTTTGGTACTATGATAATTCCACAGATACTAGATTGATTAATAATTTGTTTGGAGGAGCTGTATTTGAAAATCCAAAACCATTGAACATGATTCAACAGATGATTGAATTTACAACACAAAAAGATGATATAGTATTAGATTTTTTTGGTGGTTCCAGCACAACAGCACAAGCAGTTATGCAATTAAATGCTGAAAAGAAGAGAAATCTTAAATTCATTATTGTTCAATTAAATGAGCCCGTAAAAAAAGATTCAGAAGCTGAAAAGCTAGGTTTTAAAACAATAGATAAAATAGGCAGAGAAAGAATTATTCGTGCAGCACAAATGATTGAAGAGAAAACAAATGCGGATATTGATTATGGTTTTAAACATTATTATGCGAAGGCATTGAATGAAAGTATTATTGATCAAATTAAAGAATTTGATCCTAATCTATTAGCATCTGAATTAGAAGTCGAGTTCGATAAGGAGACAATCCTGGTGACTTGGATGAATCAAGATGGCCATGGTCTTACCCGCTCCTTGGAGGAAGTCAATTTAGGTGGGTATATAGGTTATTATATGGAAGATTATCTTTATTTATTGGACAAAGGATTGACACAACAGAATGTTGATACCCTTTTATCCAAAATAATCGAAGATAAAAACTTTAATCCCACAAATGTAGTCATTTATGGTTATAACTTCACAGATTTTAACATATTGACACAACTAGAAACGAATTTAAAACAATTGAGAAATGAAGAGAAAAGTATCGAAGTATCTTTAATTAAACGATATTGAGGTGAACAAAGTTGGATTTGGTATTAAAAAGAAATTTAGCACATCAAACGATTCCGATTGAGAGGCTTTGTTCAATCTTCTCAAACGTCGGTATACAAAAACCAATGAAAAGTATTGAAAATCCAATCATTGATTTAAAGAGTCCTTATTTATATCAGAACATAAATCGGCTTCAGGAAGGTCTTCCTTCTAATATGCAAGAACTCAGTCAAGATGAAACAGATTATTTGAACGTAGATATAAAAATGGAGACTGGTACAGGTAAAACATATGTGTATACTAAAGCTATTTATGAAATGAATAAATTGTACGGCTTTAAAAAGTTCATTGTTGCGGTTCCTTCTTTGGCAATTAAGGCTGGAACTGAAAACTTTATGAAAATTCAAAGCAATATTAACCATTTTAAAAATGTATGTGGCTATAAGACGGAGATAAAGCTAAGAACAGTGGAAAGTATTAAAACAAGAAAAGGTTCAAAGAAATATGTCCCAAACAGTATTCGTGACTTCGTAACATCCTCAAATCTCCAAAGGAATACGATAGAAGTGTTGTTAGTAAACATGCAGCACTTGAGGGAAAGTAAAAGTGGGGTTTTGGTACGTGATGATTACGATTCCCATATTGAAGGTTACTATAGACCGATTGACGCAATTTCTGCCACTAGACCCATTCTGCTAATAGATGAACCACACCGCTTTAACCGTGAGAATGCTACGTATAAATTTATTAAGGAACAGGTAAAACCTCAAATGATTATACGCTTTGGTGCAACCTTTCCTAGCAAATTCATTGGTAGAGGTAGAAATAGAGTTGAAGTAAAGGATTACCAAAACTTAATATACGACTTAAATATTCATAAGGCTTTCGACCAAAATCTTATTAAAGGCGTAGCAAAAGAGCATGTTGAAAGTCCAGATAGTGAAGAAGAAGTATTCAAAATCCTAACAATGAAAAAGGGCGAGTTCGTTAGGTTCCAAAAAACAGCTCTAAATGAGCAAAATCAAACAGTAAAAACAACAAAAGATTTGAAACTACATGATTCATTGAGTCTTCTATCCCCAAAATTTTCAGGTATTACGATAGATGGTATTTTGGCTACTAAAGTCAATTTGAGTAATGGGGAAGAAAAGTTTACAGGAGATGTATTTTTTGCGGATGTGTTTGCAACTTCTTATGTCAGAGAATCCATACGTTTGGCTTTAAAAAGGCATTTTGAAACAGAGCGGGAAAACTTCAAGAGAAAGTTCAAAATCAAAACACTAGCTTTATTCTTTATTGATGACATTCATTCCTACAGGGATAATGACATAAAGGAACCATATCTGAAGAATATCTTTGAAGAAGAATTAAGGAGAAAACTAGAGAAAGAAATTAATAATTGTGATATGTTCGAATCAAAATATCGAGAGTTTCTTGAAGAGTCCCTTGCGAATATTAAAGAAACACATGCAGGGTATTTCTCACAAGACAATGTATCTACTGAAGAAGAAATTGAAAAAGAAGTGAACACAATTCTTTTTGATAAGGAAAGGCTTCTGAGTTTAGTAGATAAGAACGGTAAAGTAAATACAACACGTTTTATCTTCTCAAAATGGACGTTAAAAGAAGGATGGGACAATCCGAATATCTTTACAATTGCGAAGTTACGTTCAAGTGGAAGTGATAACAGTAAATTACAAGAAATAGGACGTGGGTTACGTTTACCGGTAGATGAAACAGGAAATCGAATCGAAAATGAGACCTTTACGCTTAATTATATCGTAGACTTTACGGAAAAGAACTTTGTGAAAAAGCTAGAAGAAGAAATTTATGGAGAAACATCCTTTGATCAAAAGGAACTTACACCTGAGCAAATTGAACAGATAGCTACAAATAAAGGATTAAGTAAAGAAGAAGTTCTTATAGACCTAATGAGTAAAGGTTTTATTTCTTTTGATAGAGAAATAAAAACGGACAAGCTACAAGAATTCATGAACGAATACCCTGAAATATTTAAGAAACTTGATAAAAATAGAGTCAGCGACCGAAATATTGATAAAAATAAAAAGGTAGCCATTCGCAAGGAAAACTATTTGAAATTAAAGGACCTATGGGAAAAGTTAAACGAAAAATACTATTTACATTTTGACACAATAGCTGATGATGTACTAATTGGTATTGTCTCTTATGTAATCACGGAGGACTTGATAACTACAACTGCCAGACGAACCAAAAGGGAAACATCAGAAATGGTACAAGGAGAACTAATTTTTAATGTGACCCTAGATTCAATTGATAGTTCAGATGATGATACTTTAAATTACGGAACATTTTTAAAGGCTGTGGCTGAGAACACAAATATTTCTATTCCTTTAATTCATGCAGGTATGGTAAGAGCATCTAAATTGAAAACGATAGAAAATGCCTTCTTTACAAAGGATACGGTAAGAAGTTTCTCTATTTATTTCAAACAGCGGATTTATGATGAATTGCTAAAAATTTATTCCTATAAGAAATTACCTAACACAACAGTACATCCTACAGAATTAACTGAAGAAAATGGTAATCCAAGAGACTTCGTAAAGACCTCCGCTTATCTAGGTGTGAATGAGAGAAAAGGTACACCATTGGATAATTACTTGTATGACACCATTTTATTTGATTCTGAAATTGAGGAAAATAACATAAACGAGAATATCAGTAGTGTTGAGGTATATGGAAAAATACCAAAACGCACCATGCAAATACCTTTCATTGATGGGAGCACGTATAGCCCGGACTTTATGTATGTAATTAAGGATAAAGAAGGAAAGCCTACAATTACTCTAGTTGTTGAGAGTAAAGGAGTAAATAAAAAGCAAGATCTTAGAGGTACAGAAGATCATAAAATAGAAGCTGCTAATAAACTCTTTGATATGGTTAAAGAGGTAGGAGCTAATGATGAGTATGGAGGACAAACAAAATTCGAAGATCTAGGTGATGTGTTGCGAGGAAAAGGAATTAGCGTTTCTTATATAAGGCAAACAAACAATGAGAAGATGCTTGAAATTATAAACGACCTTATTGAAAGCGAATGATAATCTATCAAAACTTGTATAATAAGGTACTATACATTTTTAAGATAGTGTAGAAAACTCGGGAGATTTGGATAATTTATTATCATGCTTGAGACTAAATAGTAAAGAGGGGTTCCTTTTATAACCAATCTTTACTTTTTTTCTTAAACTTTGAATTACTAAAATTGTGGGGGCAGAGTTATGAAGGATATTTTAAAATTAGCATATTTTGATGAGCAGGCAGCAGTCGATTTTCTTGAAATAAAAGAATCGGGAAGCTCCTCAGAGATAATGAAAGTAGTAACCGAAAAAAACAAGGATCTGGGTTTTAGTGGGGAAGCCGGAAAGGGTTTTTTTAGTTTTTTTAAATTTGGTTTATCAGGAAATATGAACAAAAAAAACAATAGCATAATAGAAACGCAAGTAACAAGAACTATTTATAATAAATTTATTGAACTTAGTAAAGAAGCAGAAGAGATAAAAAAGTATAAACATATAAACCTTAAAATCGTAAAGAATTCAGCAACTTATTTTAGGAATCTTATGCCGTTTATAAAGATGATTGACGACACAGGAGAATTTGAAAATGCAGAAGAATTAAAAGGACTCAATCACCAAGAGTTGGACACTATCTTTGACGATGCTAGAGGGTATTATGAATATTTAGGAGAAATAGTATCAGATGATAAAGAACATGAAACAGTAATAATACGTTTCAACATCAATGGGATGAGGAATAATTATAGTTTGTATGATTTGACTAAAATGAATTTAAGTATATATGGTATTGAAGTAGGCTGGGCAAAGAGTATAGACTTAAATTTTATTAATGAGATGAATGAAATGTTACAAGAGGAAAAAACTGAACAAAAACAATTGAGCTATGAAGAGATGCAAAGACAAAGCTCACATCATAACAATAAGTTACCAGATCAAGATTATAAGGAAAATAGATATAAAATAATTGATGTTATAGTGGCGGGGATATAAGTGGAAATAACAGTATTTTTTGAACCTGAAAATGTATTTATAGAAAGATTAAATAGCTTTGAAAGTGTTCTCTATTTTGGGGACTATATAAGGGCTAAAGATAATGAGCGGAAAGATATTATTAATCTTGAAGATAACTATGATTTATTTGTCGTTAGTTCTAATGAATTGTCTGGTGTTAATAATCATGTTATGGAAAATATCGGAAGGCTAATTGAACACATACAGGTTATTTATGGTTTTAGGCACGTTTATATTAATAATCCAACCAAAACGACGTTAAAAACACTAAAAAGCACCTTAAAGTTAGAAATAAATGAACCCTATTTATTACAAAGTGTATCTGAAGAGAAAATAGTTAAGGTCGAAAGTGAATTTGATAATTTCATAATAGGTCAAATCACTGCAAAGAAAAAAATTATTAGAAACCTTTTAAAACTATTAATAAGAACTAATGATAAACCACTTGTGCTTATGCTATATGGAAATCCGGGGATTGGAAAAACTGAGACAGCAAAGTTTTTAGCTAAACAGTTAAATGAGGGTGAGATAATTAGAGAGCAAATGTCTATGGTACACGGTGAAGAAAGTCTGAAATACTTTAAGTCCACACATCACTCAGAACATTCATTCTCAAAAAAGTTGATAAATAGAACTTCTAATATAATTTTGTTAGATGAATTTGCTCGTTCACCATCATATATACAAGATAGCTTTCTTCAAATGTTTGATGAAGGGATATATGAAGATAATAACTATAGTGTTGATATGAGAAAATCAATTATCATTTGTACCTCTAATTTCTTGACCGAAGAAGACATGAAGAAAAATATAGATAATGCTTTATTAAGCCGTTTTGATGCTTTAATAAAGTATGAAGATTTTAATAATGACGAAAAGGAACTGATTATAAAACGGTCTATTGAGCGGATCAAAAAAACAATCCTTGAAAAATATGCTTCAATGGTTGATTGGGAGAATTTACAGGGTCTTCTTATTGATAATGTACAAGGATTAACAAATATGAGACATATAAAGGGGATAATAGAAGAAGCTGTTGCAGATGAAGTTTTACAAAAACTACAAAATTAAGTTAAGCAATAGTGAATACTACTAGCTTGGTTGGAATCTAGTATTGATTTGAAAAGATTCAAGTATATTCTAGGTGTTCCGGCATTATAAAGGATAGTTCGATTCCTATCATCCATATTACTGTTTAAAGTACAGAAAAGCTGAAGAAAGTTTTTGTATTGTAACTTAGTTGAACACATCATAAGTAATGTAGAATTCAAATTGGCCCAAGGACTATTTTTTTGTAAAAGAAAGTTTAGAGACGAGAGTTGAAAAGTCAACTCTCGTCTCTTTTTTGCCTCTTAAATCACCACGGTGAACCGTACCATAAATAGTGCCTAAAGAAGCGAGTTTGAAAGTTGTACTTGATAAAAAGTGGCTAAATATATGAGTGTCCTGAATGCGATTTGGAACTTTTCATTTTCATGTTTGATGGACACCAAGTTTGACCTGTGGGATAAAACCAACTCAAGATGACTTAACAACATGCACTGGGCCAAGATAAAACGAAAAGATAATCTACAGTAGACATGAGGACATTGTGGACTTTTGTGGGTATTGTACGGATTATTTCAAACATGCTAAATAAATTTGACTGAGTATTGCGGAGAGATTGAGCCATTAGTGTGGAGATTTGAGCCACTGTTTGCGGTCAACTGAGCCATTAAGTGCGGGGGTGAGAGCCACTTTGATGAAAGTAGTTAATAATATAAACAACCACTG
>NZ_VZDQ01000011.1 GCF_009602435.1 Sediminibacillus terrae | reverse complement strand
GAGCTGTCCTTAGTACGAGAGGACCGGGATGGACACACCGCTGGTGTACCAGTTGTTCCGCCAGGAGCATAGCTGGGTAGCTACGTGTGGAAGGGATAAGTGCTGAAAGCATCTAAGCATGAAGCCCACCTCTAGATGAGACTTCCCATCATTTTAAATGAGTAAGATCCCTCAGAGACGATGAGGTTGATAGGTCCGAGGTGGAAGCGTGGTGACACGTGCAGCTGACGGATACTAATCGATCGAGGACTTAACTTAAAACAAAAAGTGAAGGCGACTGGTCAACAGCGTATGGATAGATCAGCCAGATTGTAGTGCGCCGCTTTAAGCGTACGAAAAGCTGGATGAACTATACACTAGCTGTTAGGAGCCGTAACTGGATTAAGTATAAAGCGTCGCGGACTTTGTCCGCAGAGCGAGATTCAAACGTGTGAAGTTCGTTGATGTCTTCCTTCTTATCTAGTTTTGAAGGTACACTTTTCTTAATTAATCACCAAGGAAGTTCTGTTAAGCCCGTTCACGTCCTGTGAACAACACAGAACGACCTGCATCCTGCAGGCCTGGTGGCAATAGCGGAGAGGCCACACCTGTTCCCATGCCGAACACAGCAGTTAAGCTCTCCAGCGCCCATGGTAGTTGGGGCTTTGCCCCTGCGAGAGTAGGACGCCGCCAGGCAAAACGAAAACCCCCTTGAATGAGTTCAACCTCGTTCAAGGGGGTTTTCGTATGTCTTTCTTTCCATTATGCTTAACTGCAGCTCCGGCTTATAGAAGGTACAGCCTGACAGTCAGTAAGTGCTAGCAAATAAAAAACACAAAATCAATAGTTCATTTTTACTAAAATTAAGCTTAACCGTTTAGCCTGTTTAGAAATGCGGAATAACGTTACCAAATACAAAATAAGGAGGTATTTTCATGGAACACGGAAAAGCCCTTGGCATGAAAGCGTTAATGGTTTTACCTATCATGTGGATTGTTATGACGTTGATTTTTGACGTCTCTTTCTGGAGTACTACTGTATTGGGGATTATTTTAATAGCAGCAGCATATGCTCTTGGTGATATGATGGTATTTCCGCGTACAAGCAACATGATGGCAACTGCAGCTGATTTTGGATTAGCGCTAATAGTGCTTTGGATCGGACTTGCAGTCATCGGAGCAGAAAGTACCTTTTTACCGGCATTGATCACAGCGATTGTAATAGCCGCAGGTGAATGGTTCTACCATAAATGGTTAGCGAAAAATAACATGGCGACAATCAGAGAGAGACACAGGTTATCTGAAAGTCATTAATAATGAAAGGTAACAAAACATCATAAATAGAGCGATACAGCAAGCCCTCCGCAATCACGGAGGGCTATTTATATGGCCCCATCATGGTTGAAACACGGACAACGAAAATGCTGCGAAGCTCTACAGTAAAAGCAGAAAAAGAGAAGCAACCCCTTCTCATGGAAATAAACGCATTGTTTTGGGAATTCGACAGGAAATGATAAAATTGGCACAGTAGCAGTGTCGTTTAGCATTACTGCCAATGAAGGGGGACGGACGATGAATGGCTCCGTTTTGGAAAAACATTCGCGTTATACATGCATCCCATCAAGGACATTCATCATTTCACAAGGATAAAGGAGCAAGAGGAAATAAATCGTTTGGAACAAATGGTGGATGAGAGAACGGAAACTTTATCCACACTTGTAAAAGAAATCTCGTCTCCGTTGATTCCGGTTTTAGATGGAATTGTAGTGATGCCGCTGATAGGTAAGTATGATGAAGCAAGAGCCGACGATTTGCTGAGCAGAACAATGAAAAACTTACCGGATTATCATGCGGATTTTTTGATCCTGGATGTCACTGGATTGGATGACGATTTGGATGCGTACTCCATTTCTCTTTTGCAAAGTTTGACACAATCCACCAGGTTGCTCGGAATGAAAAGTGCAATTGTCGGTATTTCGCCGAACTTGAGCATGAAGTTGATCGAGGCAAATGTAAACATGAAAGGGTTAAATTGTTTTTCAACATTGAAACATGCGATTCACTTTGCGCTGGCACAGAAAGGCAAACAGATTATTGGGTAAGGAGAGAAACGATGAGTAAAATGAAAATCGAAATGACGGAGAGTCAGTACCAAAAGTTGACCGAGCTTGTTTATTTAGGAAATTGGCTGGTGAATGCCCATCGGAATGAAGAAGTTTCCCACTATGAAGAGCTTGAACAATTCGTTTATAAAAACGCAGGATCAACGGATATTATCTATGACAAGGAAGATGATTTTTATCATCTCAAAGCAGAACTGGAGGAAAAGCTCCATCGTTATATAAAGGAATATGAAGACTATAATTTTTGGGAAGAACTGACTTATCGACTGGCCAACCGTGACTTGCTGCGTGAGCTTGGGCCGAAAGGGAAACTTGAACAAAAGGACATCGATAGAAGACTAAAAATCGCAGAAGGATACGAGAACGAATTTATCAAGAATGGTTTGAAAAATATGACTGTCGAGAAATCCATTTAGTAAAGGCAGCGCCCTATTAGAGTGCTGCCTTTCTATCATGTCATCATCGACTATTCACTTGCCTCTGTCGTATTAAAAAACATTTTCTCATCTTTGTAGGTAGGTGTTTTTCCTTTCTCGCGATGTTGGTCCTTTCCCATTTTTCCGTCTGACTCATAGCTTTGTTTATACGTTTTCTTGTCTTTTTCCAACATAAAAACTCCTTTTACTTATAGCATGGCTTAGTCTATTGCTCGTATTCAAACTAAAATGGAAAGAAAGGGAGCAACGTCTATGTTAAAACCTATTCCGGATCATTTACGGACAAATTTGAAGGTCTTGTTTGTAGGATTCAATCCGAGTATAAAGTCTTCTGAAACAGGTCATCATTACGCCAACCCCAACAACCGTTTCTGGACAATCCTGTATCGTTCCGGTCTTACGCCTGTCAAGTTAACCGCAGAGGAAGATGATCGCCTATTGGAATATGGGTATGGGTTAACGAATATTGTCGCAAGACCTACAAAAGAAGCGGCGGAAATAACGAAGGCAGAATATCAGCAGGGAAGGATGGATTTGCTGGATAAAATCACCCGTTATCAGCCCGGCGTTGTATGTTTTGTCGGGAAGGGTGTTTATCAGGAGTTCAGTCAGAAGCGGCAGGTTTCTTGGGGAATGCAGGATAATCCTGTGAGCAACAGTCATGAATTCGTAGCTCCATCTTCGAGCGGCCTGGTCAGAATGAAACTGGACGAAATTACAGCGATTTATCAAAAGTTGACAGAAGTAGTGAAGAAAGGGGATGACCATCCATGGAATTAGCTATCGTTACTGGAGCTTCACGCGGTCTTGGCGCAGCTTTGACTAAGCGCCTTTTGCTGCAGGGAATGAATGTCATCGGTATTTCCCGGAAGGATAATAAGGAACTCTGGGAAACTGCTGAACAATACCAGGAGCATTATCATTATTACACATGTGATTTGGCAAATATCCAGGATGTTGAAAAGGTTTTTAAACAGGTAGCGGACAAAGCATTTGATGGCACCTTCGAAAAGGTGTTTTTAGTTAATAACGCTGGTGTAGTGAGTCCGATCGATACTGCGGGCAATTACGATGTGTCCGCTTTAACCAACCATATCCAAGTTAATCAACTGGCTCCTATGACAACGACAAGTTTACTGATAGCCGAAGCCGAAAAATCGTCTATTCCATTAGTTGTAGTCAATGTCACTTCTGGTGCAGCGAACCGTTCTGTTTATGGGTGGAGTGCGTATAGCAGTACAAAAGCTGCAATCAACCGGTTCACACAAACGGTCGCTCTCGAACAGAATGCGAAAGAAACCGGAAACAAAGCCGTGTTGTATGATCCTGGAAAAATGGATACGGACATGCAGGGAGCAATCCGCTCATCCAGTGAAGAACAATTTCAAGATGTAGAACAGTTCAAGCAATTGAAACAAGAAAATCAGTTACGTGGCGCAGAAATTGTCGCAGACCATCTGGTTTCCGTGTTAAACCTGGGAGTCCGGCTGGAAAGTGGAAAGATATACAGTATCAAGGACGCTGAATAATGCTGCTGGCAGCAATATCATGCTATGGAAGTGCGAAGAGCTTATCAACCCACATAAATGGTTCTCTGTCAAACGGGGCGGTGTGATTTTTCACTCCACGCTCTCTTTATCGAAAGGCTCACTACAAAAAATAGCTATTTTCCTGAGGCCGCAGAGGAAATAAACTCTCTTTCCGCGGACGAACGCCCGATCCTCCTCGCAAAGCCTGCTTGTGAGGGATCGGCTGCCCGTTTTCCGCAGGAGTCTAGCTTATTTCCTCTGCTACACTATTTCGCTCTATAGAGCCTTTTTTACCGTGTGCTGCCATAAAATTTTATGCTTTATCGTTAAAAATCTTTGCTCCCCAAGGAATCTCGTTTTAAAGCCTTTATCGTATTGTTTATTCTTCCGATATCCCCATTATGAATGACTATAAAATCTCTTGTTTCCACCATCAGATTGTTTTACTTGTACGATGAGATGCCTCTATATGTGAAGCACGTATCGATTCCAGACATTCTTCCAGACCTTTCCCCCCTTTTGTCGCCCTTCTTCTGACAGTTTGGAAGGCTTAAGGCTTCGGTGGCCACACGGTGGTGGTGATGAAGAACCTTCCATAGGAAGTGGCGAATTATTCAGCCAGTATCCCTTTAAACATAAGCACAAAGAAAATAGCAGCTAAGTAAGAAATTTTTTATCATGAAGGTTTGAAAGCGATTCAAGTAAGGAAAAAGATTGATAGGACATATTGGCAGTTTTTTGCTGCGAAAACCATAGTACATCATGAAATAGGAGCGAAAAAATTTGAAGAAAGGAGATATACATGGCACTTAATGTTGCGCAAAAATTGATGAAGGATCACTTGGTATCGGGAAAGATGGAAGCGGGAGAAGAAATCGGACTGAAAATCGATCAAACTTTGACCCAAGACGCAACAGGCACTTTGGTTATGCTTGAATTGGAAGCCATGGGGATAGATAGGGTGAAAACGGAAGCCTCGGCTCAGTATGTCGATCACAATCTTATCCAAGTGGACCATAAAAATCCGGATGACCATCTATTTCTGGAAAGTGCAACAAGAAGATTCGGAGTCTATTTCAGCAAACCGGGAAACGGTGTGAGCCACCCGGTTCATATGCAGCGGATCGGGAAGCCGGGAAAGACCATGGTAGGTTCCGATAGTCATACTTGTGCTGCAGGATCGATAGGGATGCTGGCGATGGGGGCAGGTGGCATGGAAGTCGCACTTGCCATGGCCGGTCAGCCCTTCTACGTGAAAATGCCGGAAATATGGGGTGTGAAGCTTACTGGTGAGTTACCGGACTGGGTCAGTGCCAAAGATGTCATTCTGGAATTATTAAGAAGGCACGGTGTAAAAGGCGGTGTTGGAAAAATTATTGAGTTTTACGGGCCGGGAGTCAGTCAACTTGGGGCGATGGATCGCCATGTGATTGCCAATATGGGGGCTGAATTAGGTGCAACTACTACTGTTTTTCCATCTGATGAAGAGGTGCGTAAGTTTCTGGAGATGGAAGAGCGAGGTGAAGACTGGATTGAACTAAAAGCCGATAAGGATGCTTCCTATGATTTAGAGGAAGAAATTGATTTATCGAGTTTGGAACCATTGATTGCCAAACCTTCCAGTCCGGGAAATGTGGTCCCTGTTCGAGAAGTGGCGGGCGAACCTATCTATCAGGCGTACATCGGGTCTTCGGCAAATCCTGGCTACCGGGACGTAGCGATTGTGGCAGAAATTGTGAAAGGAAAACAAGTTTCCAACAGTGTATCCCTGGATATCAACCCGGCATCTCGACAGCTTTTATCTGATATGACAAAATCCGGTCTATTATTTGAACTGATTCAGGCTGGAGGAAGGCTGCACCAGGCTGGATGCAATGGCTGTATAGGAATGGGACAGGCTCCCGCAACCGGTAGAAACAGTTTGCGGACTACCCCGCGGAACTTCCCGGGGCGTTCGGGCACCAAAGAAGACGCTGTATTCTTGTGCAGTCCGGAAACGGCAGCGGCTTCGGCATTAACAGGAAAAATCACCGATCCACGCGACTTGGATATGGAGTATCCGAAGGTAGAACTTCCCGAGCAGCCTACAATTAATAATGAATTGCTGGAAAAGCCGCTTCCCTTGGAAGAGGCCAGAAAAACAGAGCTTGTAAAAGGGCCTAATATATCGAAGATCCCTGAATTTGAAGCATTGCCGGACGAGATGGAATTACCTGTTTTGTTCAAGGTGGGAGATGATATCTCGACCGATGAAATTTTAGCAGGTGGCGGCCGTGTCCTTCCTTATCGCAGTAATTTGGAGGAAATCAGCAAGTTCACTTTTGAAATTTTGGACGGTACCTATTATGAGCGGGCGATGGAAACCAGAGAAGCCGGCGGTCATGTCATAATCGGCGGCAGCAACTACGGTCAGGGTTCCAGCCGTGAACATGCTGCGCTTGCACCACGTTATCTGGGACTTCGCTTTGTCATAGTGAAGGATTATGCGAGGATTCACTGGCAAAATCTCGTCAACTTTGGTGTCTTGCCGTTAGAGTTTGTTCATGATGAAGATTATGACATGCTCGAACACGGAGACGTGCTGCGCGTGAAAAACCTGCATCAGACATTGCCGGCTACGAACGCATTGGAGGTCGAGGTGAAAGGGAAAGGACCGATAGAAGCTAAACACTCGCTATCTAAACGTCAAATCGATGTCATGCTTCATGGCGGACTGATCAACTGGGTCAAACAAGGGGAAGCTAAAAATAGTTAGGTATGTTGAAAAAGTTGAAATATCATTTTATAAAAGATATGGCTGCTCCAACAGGGAAAATCAATGGGGCAGCCTTTTTTTATTGTCCAAGAAGCAATCAAATGAAATGGTAGATAATAATGTGCAGTTCCGGCGCATCCCCCCTGATTTCTGTGGCAAAGAACGAAACGCCAAGGATCTTCTTAAGCTGGTCGGAGGGTGATGTGTGTCATGCAGGTGTGGCAATGGACACAATTAGCTTAGGTGATGTTTCAATCAAAGCGGCAGGGCGCATCCGGGTCTGCGGCATCCTTGAATAATTGGAAAATTTGTTTTGGAGTATTCCGTCCGGGTGACAAGGGCGGCAGCCGGTCTTCATTGAAAAACTCGGCACGGCTTGTTTCCAATCCACCCGTGGGCCTCCCATTCAGCAATTCACATTGAATAAACAATTTATATACGTGATAAGGCATCGGCGGGTGATCGTGCTGGACGGTATCATAAACGGCGAGCATCCGGACTGGTTTTACTCTTAATCCTGCCTCTTCCATTGTTTCCTTGGCAGCGACTTCGCCGGGAGTGAGCCCGACATCTCCCCATCCACCGGGCAGAGCCCATTTTCCATCTGATTTTTCCTGAACCAGTAAAAGTTTCCCTTTTTCCAACACGACAGCCCTTATATCCACTTTAGGGGTTTGATACCCAGTTTCATTTGTGAACAAGTCTGTTAATTTAACATAGGGAATGTCTGTATGGCCGGCGACAATTTCTTTGCTGATTTCACGCAGGCGCTGAAAACGCTCTTGGTCATATACATCGCGAGAATATGCTAGACCGGCCTGTGCCAATGCCTGGATTTCCTTCGCCCATGTTAGCCATTTTGGTTCCATGTCTGTTCCTCCTGTCGATTTCAATTTTATAAAAGCTATTCAAAACGTTCCATTCGAAAATACTGCGGAAGAACGGCTTCCCACCTCTCCTCGGGAGGCAATGTGTTATTCTATCGCTTTGAATGTAACCTGAGGTTTCCGAGGAGCACACTTCCGCTTCCTTCCAGGTTAAAGCACTTGTTATACTGGTCAAATACCCAAATTCGATAAACGCCCTTCCGACTTCAGAGAAGCAACATACGCTATAGTACATCGGAAAAAGGAGGGATTGTTTAAATGAGTGGAGGAGCAGGTTACGGATATGGTTCCGGTTTTGCGTTGATTGTTGTCTTGTTCATCTTGCTTATTATTGTCGGGTCATCATGGTTTGGTGGTGGCGGTGGCTACGGCTACGGCGGATACTAATAAGCTCGACCGGTCCATTTAGATAAACCTAATCAACACAGGAGAGCTTCCAGTTGGAAGCTCTTTGTTTTGCTTTGATCATCATTTTTCACTTTTAGGTCTCCTTTGCATGCTTTTGTTTTCATTCAAGTCCCGACGGTCCAAGGTCATTTTTTCATTTAAAAGAAAACAGACCATGTGTATTTCATCGACATATTCATTTTCCTGTTTGATTGCATTTTTTTCTACTCCGTAACACGTAAACCCCGCTTTTTTATATAAATGTTGAGCTGCAAGGTTATCAGCTACTACACTGAGGCCAAGTTGTTCTATGCCGATTTCCGCTGCATCCTGCTTTGCTTTCTTTAACAATTCATATCCCACTCCATTTGCTCTGGCTGATTTGGTCACGTACATCGCCAGAATGTCTCCCTTGTGAGCCACTTTCTCCTGTTCTTTTCGCAGCATGGTGACAACACCGACAAGTTGTCTCTCCATGTACGCACCATATGTATAATTTGAAACAGCTTCGAGTCTTTTGGCTGTCGAGTCAACTGGATTCTCCTTTGCTATGGCAGCTTGATATGTAGTCAAAAATGCCTCAGGGCTTTCACGCAAAGCCTCCAGCCTCAACTCCCAGTATTCTGCTGCATGTTCAGGGCCAAGTCTGTGTACTTCCAATCAAATTCCTCCTGTAGTTACTAGAATAGATTTTCAGTTTACCATAGCATCCCAGAATGTTGTGAATATTTAACCACCTTTTTTGGAACGAATCCTCTAACGAGTGACAGAATTTCAAGGACAGGTTATTTTACGGAAATGGACCGTCATGATAAACTTTATAAAGGATGAAATCGCACGACGGAGATAGTTAGCGCATTCCACGCTCCTTTCATATACTGCTTATGCAGTTGATTCGGAAGATGATTTACCTGCCGTTTCCCTCATGATAAAATAGATGATGCAGAAAGGAAGTCATAGATGATTACACGTAAAAGCAATCGAGAAATTGAAATGATGCAGGAGGCTGGCAAGCTGCTTGCATCCACCCATAAAGAAATAGCGAAGAGAATGAAACCGGGCATAACCACCATGGAAATAGAGAAATTCGTCGAGGCTTATTTGGCTGAACATGGCGCAACTGCCGAACAGAAAGGCTATAACGGTTACCAGTTTGCCACATGTGCCTCGGTCAATGATGAAATCTGCCACGGCTTCCCTCGCGATGAGGCACTGAAAGACGGTGACATCGTGACGATTGATATGGTGGTCAACTTAAATGGCGGGCTTGCCGACTCGGCTTGGACGTATGCCGTCGGCGATGTTGACGAGAAAGGGAAACGGTTGATGGAAGTCACCGAAAACTCTCTCTACAAAGGAATAGAAAAGGCGCAGGCGGGAAGCCGGATTGGAGATATCGGCCATGCCATCCAAACGTATGCGGAAGCAGAAGGCTTTTCTGTTGTACGTGATTTTACAGGTCATGGTATTGGACCGACGATACATGAAGATCCTCATATTCCCCACTTTGGCTTGGCAGGAAAAGGCCCGCGTTTAAAAGAGGGTATGGTTATCACAATCGAACCGATGTTGAATGAAGGCACCTGGCACAGTCAAATGGACAGCAACAATTGGACCGCACGGACAACCGACCAAGGGAGATCCGCCCAGTATGAGCATACTGTAGTAATTACCAAAGAAGGTCCGAAAATCTTGACCAGTCAGGATCACATCTAAGAGAAAGCAGCACTTGCTTTCTCTTTTTTGGCTCTGGCGGAGTGGGTTGCTTTGACTTATTTGATAAAGGGGGAAATTGTGTGAGAGTTATTTCAATTTGTCCGAGCAATACAGAACTGCTTGATTATTTAGGCAAAGTGGATACCTTGATTGCGGTAGATGATTTTTCTGATTATCCGGAACGGGTGAAACGGTTACCAAAAGTCGGTCCCGACTTATCAATCGATGTTGACAAAATTGCCGGGATGGAGCCCGATTTGGTTTTAGCTTCCCTCAGCGTACCAGGCATGGAAAAAAATATCGAAGCGTTGGACAAACGGCGTATTCCTTACATTATTTTGAACCCGAATTCATTAGAAGAAATCGCAAATGACTTGGAGACAACAGGCATAGCAATTGGGGAAAAGTCCTTGGGAAAACAGAAAGCTTCGGAATTCAAAAATGAAACCGCTTCCTTTAAGGCGGGGACTGATTCCTCCTATCGTCCGTCTCTTTATTGGGAATGGTGGCCAAAGCCGGTTTTTACACCGGGTAAAGAAAATTGGCTCTCGGAAATCAGCGAGCTGGCCGGTGCCAGGAATGTTTTTGAATCGGAAGCGGGGGCTAGTGTACAAACGACCTGGGAAGAAGTGAGGAGCAGGAACCCAGACCATATTTGTCTGGTCTGGGTTGGTATTCAGGAACAAAAGATGCGTCCGGAATTAGTCAAAAAACGTCCTGGTTGGAAAGAGTTGGACGCTGTCCGGCAAAACCGGATTCATGTACTGCCGGAGTCACTGTTCTGCAGACCGTCGCCACGGCTGCTGATCGGACTGGAAAGACTGAATAAAATGCTGGCGAAAGAATGATTCCCTTAACGGTCTCCTTTTATCGCCAAGGTCAGCACGGGGCAAAGCATGCAGAAAAACGCAAATGGCAGGTATGTCAATACGGACACTCCCAACACATCTGCCAAAAAGACACCGCAGACGCTCCATGGTACGAGTGGATTGATGACCGTGCCGGCGTCTTCCAATGTTCGCGACAACTTTTTTCGGGCAATTCCCTGTTCATCATATATTTTTTTATAAGCCTCTCCAGTCAAAAGAATCGATAAATATTGCTCGCCAATCAGGATGTTTGCCCCGATTGCTGTCAACACAGTGGTCAGTGTCACTCTGCGTAGACTTGTCAGTTTGGACTGAATCGATTTTAACAAAGAGGGAATGATGCCAGTTACAAACAGCAGACCACCTAACCCCAGAGCTAAAAGGACGAGGGAAATGGTCAAGAACATGGATTCCATCCCCCCTCTGCTCAGAAGGCCGTCGACTGTTTTGATGCCGGTATCAGCCATGTACCCGGAGTACCAGGTTTTCCAAATCTCCAGCCAATCCATGGTTCCGCTAAAGCCCGCGAGCAGCGTCGCAAGCAGACTGCTGGCGGCGATAGTCAGGAATGCCGGAATTTTAAACAAAGTAAGTACCACCAGGAGGAGAAGCGGGAGCCAGGCATACCAGTGCAGCAATCCAGAACCGGAAAGCCCCTGCTGATATTGTTCAAGTTGAGTCCCGCCTATCTGGCGGTTGGGCGATAGAAAAACAAAAATGATGAAAGTGATCAAAAATGCCGGCAGGGTTGTCCAGGCCATGTTCCGGATGTGTTGAAAAAGGTCGACTTGGACGATGGTTGAAGCAAGGTTGGTAGTATCCGAAAGTGGTGACATTTTATCTCCGAAAAATGCTCCGGATACTATCGCCCCTGCCGAAACTGCTAATGATAAGTCCATTGCTTCGGCCATGCCGATAAAAGCCACGCCGATTGTAGCGCTTGTCGTTAAGGAGCTCCCCAAGGCAGTGCCAATCAGGGCCGTAACGGCAAAAGCAATGGCAAAAAACCAGGTGCCCCCGATGAGCTGGATGCCTGTATTCATTAACACTGGTATAGTGCCGCTTACCATCCAGCTGCTGATCAGGACACCAATCAGTAAAAATAGAAATACGGCGCCGATACCTGTCCGTGCCCCTTCAGCCATTCCTGACTGCAAATCGACAAATGGAATTTTCTTTAGAAGACCGTAGGTTATTACAGTCATGACAGCCAGAATAAGAGGAATGTGCGGAACTGTTTCTAATTTGATAATAAATAAACCAATAATGGCGATGACCAATACCAGCAACATGGCGGCTTCCTGCCATGGCGGTGTCTGTTTGGGATTGATTTGAAACATAAGCATACTCCTTTTGTAGTTTTCAGCTTTTATCTTTTGGATTTCAGGGAGTTTTCTACCCGCGAGGAGACGGATAAAAATAAAAAAGCTCCATCCCTGAAAGGGACGAAGCTTTTTACTCCGCGGTACCACCCTAATTGATGAACGAATCCATCCAGCTTTTAAAACTGCCGCTTCTTGCGATCCTGTAATTCAACTTTACCCTGCCCGGGCTTTCACCAACCGCCCGGTCTCTATCGACTGACAGCAGTAAAGTCTACTTCGGAATCTGCGGAAAACTTTTATGGTAATCTGTTTCCGTGAATCATACAATAAAGCTTGTATCACTGTCAACGCCTTCTTAAGTGGAAAATAGTTGAAACTCTTTCTATTTAACTAGCAATCCGGTATAATGAATGAAAAATTTTTTACACCGGAGGGCGGCACATGTCATTAAAAGCAGTAGTAAGAACAGAGGAATCTGCTCGTCTATATATGGTCCAGAAAGGGGTAGCCAGAGGGGTGCCGATCATGCTTGGTTATTTACCAGTTGCACTTACATATGGTGTATTGGCAAAACAGGCCGGGATGACGGTTGCCGAGATCACTCTGATGAGTGTGCTCGTCTTCGCCGGTGCAAGCCAGTTTATGGGGGCCGCTATGATAGCGGCAGGCACCGGTGCCATCGAAATAATCATTGCTACGTTTGTGTTGAACTTCCGTCATTTTGTAATGAGCTTCTCATTTATGAACCGCCTCCGTTTCATCGGCTTGCAATGGAAGGTGCCTCTTTCACTGGGTTTGACGGATGAAACCTTTTCGGTCGCCTCGATGCACACAGAGGAGGCCAAGCAGGAAAAAGGGATGTATTTTTACGCGGCATTAATGATAACTGCGTATTCTGCATGGGTGGCTGGTTCGTTTTTAGGCGGAGTTCTAGGTGACGTCATCCCGGCAGTTTTGAGCCAGAGTATGGGAATCGCTTTATATGCGATGTTTATCGGATTGCTTTTGCCCAGTGTCAGGAAGGAATTGCGGGTCGGTTTGATAGCAGTCATTGCGATGCTCGTCAATGCCTTTAGCAGTCAATTCATCAGTGATGGCTGGGCGATTGTATCAGGAACGCTTATAGGCGGGCTGTGCGGCGTCTTTCTGTTAAAGGAGGAAAAGCAATGATTTTGTTGATCATCCTTGGCATGTCACTCGTTACCATGATTCCGCGAATATTGCCTGCATACATTGTCGATAAGATCCATTTTCCAGAATGGATGAACAGATGGCTTAATGCCATCCCCTACGCAGCATTGGGAGCATTGATTTTTCCGGGAATATTGACAGTGAAACCCGATCAACCGCATATAGGATTGGCTGGCGGCGCTGTGGCTGTCATTTTGGCCTTCCTGGGTCTTAATAACATTCTTGTTGTTATCGGTGCCATTGTGACTGTCTTTCTTCTGACAATATAAAAAGGAGGAGGGCGTGGATATCCAAGATTGCCCGATATAGCGGAAAGTATAGATACAGAAAGAGGGGAAAAAGGATGTACCATATCAGAAAAGCTGAATTAGAGGATGCTGAACAAATTGCCAATGTGCATGTGAACAGTTGGAAATCAACGTATTTTGAGCTGATTAATGAAAAAGATATGTCCAATATCACCTTCGAAAACCGGAAAGCCTTGTGGGAGACGATTTTAAAAATGCCAACCTCCGGCCAAGTCGCTTTGGTGGTGGAAATTACTGACGGTGAGATTGTCGGCTTTGTGTCAGGAGGCAAAGAACGGACGAAACGATTTGGCTTTGATGGGGAAATATATGCTATTTACTTACTGGCAGATTATCAACGGCAGGGGCTTGGGACCCGCATGCTGGCTGCATTTACGGAAGAAATGGTAAAGGAAGGGTATCAATCCATGCTGGTGTGGGTGCTTACCCAAAATCCCTCGAGCAGATTCTATGCGAAACATGGGGCGCGTCAAATTGAGAAAGAAGATACAACCATCGGTGAAGGTACTTATCAGGAGTCTGCTTTCGGTTGGGAAAATATTCAAGGGCTGTTGAAAAAACTGCAAAGCCTGGAACAGCGGGGTTGAAAAAGTTACTGCACGGCCAAAGCAAAAAACCGGGCGAGTTCAGAGCCTAAGCTTCGAACTCGCCCGGTTTTTTCATTTTCCGCTAATAATTTATAGTTGAGCTTTTTAACCTTCTGCTTAGAATAATAGTGCCATCACAGCTACATAGTCATAGGCTATCCATCTGTGATGGCATCCGGCGCAGGCTCAATATGGATATGGGCATGATTGACGTCATGTTTTTCCTGGAGCAAATCCTCTATTCTCTCGGTGATTTCATGACTTTCTTGTACGTCGAGAGAAGGTTCTACGTATATCGTTACTTCCACCAAGGTCTGGTTACCATGAAGACGGCCTTTGATGTCTTTTACTTCTTTTACCTCTTCATCACTGGCTATGCTGTTTTTTATCGTCAGCAGTTCTCCTTCATCGAAACCATCTGTCAAAGTATGTGTGGCGTCCCGGAAAATATTCCATGCCGTTTTGCAAATGATGACGCCTACAATCAGACCAGCAGCAGGATCCAGCCAATACAGACCGAACTGTGCTCCGGCAATCCCGACGAAGGCTCCAATACTAACCAGTGCATCTGATTTATTATCCTGCGCTGCCGCATGAAGAGAAGAACTGTTTATTTTTTTGGAAAGCCGTAAATTGAATCGATAGACTGCGAGCATAACCAAGGCGCTGCCCAAAGCTGTCCAGGCGGTAATCATGCTGGGCTGAGCCAGGGAATGGTCGATGATTTTCTGAATCGTATCGAGAATGACCTGAAATCCGACGGTAACCATAATGAAGGCTGCAACCAGGGATGCAATTGTTTCAGCCCGGAAGTGACCATAATGGTGGTCTTCATCAGGCGGCTTTCGAGAAATCCGCAAGCCGATTAATACGGCAACGGAAGCAACGACATCTGTTGTATTGTTAAGCCCGTCCGCTCTTAGGGCATCCGAGTTTCCGATAGAAGCGATGATTAACTTGGAAAGAGCCAAAATCAAATAAGCAACGATGCTGATCCAGGCTCCCCGTTCGCCTCTTTTTAAATTTTCATATTGACCCATGAAATAATTGCCTCCGCTTCCTGTCGC
Source organism: Sediminibacillus terrae (assembly GCF_009602435.1). GTDB lineage: Bacteria > Bacillota > Bacilli > Bacillales > Amphibacillaceae > Sediminibacillus > Sediminibacillus terrae. The sequence goes on along the minus strand of NZ_VZDQ01000011.1, from coordinate 654,523 downwards.
TTTTCCAGCAAACATAGCTTATCAAATCAAACTTCAGTAAGTCCAGAGAAAAAAAGCTTGCTCCAGTCACTATAGTTGACCCCAGGCAATTTAGTTTAATCGGTGAAACGCCGGTGCTTAGAATTGTCCAGACTGCATAAGATTAATTGTACACATTTAAGGGTAAAGAAATACAAGGAATCATCTTATTAATCTTTTTATATCAAGGGAGTGAGAGCATGTATCAAGAAACGGTAATTATAGAAGGTTTAGTGGATGGAATGCGCTTCTCCAAACCAATTTCACTCTCCTACAATCCTCAACAGGAAACCATCGAAGAGGCAATCATCAATTTTTATAACAGTCAAGCTCGGACCTTCGATGAACTTGCTGTCCAAAGAGGCTGGGGCGAGTGTTATTGGACATTTCCTTCATACAGTAAAGTAGTCTAATTGGAGGCACGACCTTATTGGTCTGCCTCTCTTTTTTTGCTGTGAACAGAACTGGAAAAAGTTCTTCCGTCCCGGTCACGAACATGAAAGGGAGGCAGAGAATCGGGAAAAACGCACTTCATCTCAGCCGGATTTATAGCATTTTACGAGTCAAAGATAATATAAAACAGCTTACCATTTGCTGGTATGGGGTATAAAAAAGTGCATACTCCTGTAAGAAAGGAGAATACTAGCAGGTAAAATGGAAAGGAGAATGTATCATGGTGAAAATGGCAATTTTTTATTATAGTTCTACGGGGACCAATTATCAATTGGCACAATGGGCCGAAGAGGCAGCAAAGGATGCAGGTGCGGAAGTCAGAGTCAGAAAGATCAAGGAACTTGCACCAGAAGAAGCGATTGCCCAAAATCCGGCATGGAAAGAGCATTATGAGGCAACCAAAGATGTGCCGGAAGCGACCAATGATGACCTCGACTGGGCTGATGGATTTATTTTTAGTGTGCCAACCCGATTCGGGAATGTTCCTTCCCAGGCAAAGCAGTTCTTCGATCAGGCTGGAGGATTATGGGCTCAAGGAAAGCTTGTCAACAAGGTAGTAAGCGCCATGACATCAGCTCAAAATCCGCATGGTGGACAGGAAGCAACGACGTTGAATCTATATACGACTATGTTCCATTGGGGAGCAATCATCGTCGGTCCCGGCTATACGGATCCGGTGACGTTTGCTGCCGGAGGGAACCCGTATGGCATTAGTGTCAGTGTCGATCAGGACGGCAACATGGTAGAGGATGTAGAGGCAGCTGTGAAGCACCAGGCAAAAAGGACGGTTGAAGTGACCAAAAAAATTGCAGAATAAGTAAAAGTCCAAGGGAATGTCCTGTCAACAAAAATTGCAGGACATTCCCTTTCTTAAGGACTTCGATTGAACAAAGGTTAAGACCAGGATGCTGTAAACTAGTTTTTCCTTATTTATGGAAAAACACTTTTTCTCCATGAAGGGACATACCTGCTTCTTGCATGAAAAAGCGGCTCTTAGGAAAACATGAAAGGAGAGAAAATTAGAAAGGAACATTGCCATGCACGCCACGAACAATTCGCATCAGGAAAGCGAAATACACGAAAAAAGATGGGCAATCGTTTCACTGGCTTCGATTCCATTGATCATGACGCTGGGGAACTCGATGCTTATTCCGGTACTCCCCCTAATGGAAAAAGAAATGGATATTTCCAAACTGCAATCAAGTTATATTATTACGGTCTATTCCATTGTAGCCATCTTTTTTATTCCCCTGGCGGGATTTCTGTCCGATCGATTCGGGAGGAAAGTGGTGATCATTCCATCTCTTATCATAGTCGGACTGGGGGGACTCCTATCCGGATATGCTTCTTGGAGGATGAGTGATCCGTTTCCGTATATTTTGCTTGGTCGGATTCTTCAAGGGATTGGTACCTCAGGAACGGCACCGATTGTTCTTCCGCTGGTTGGGGACATGTTCCGCAGGGAGAAGGATGTGAGTGCAACACTTGGATTAATTGAAACCTCCAACACATTTGGCAAGGTACTGAGTCCAATTTTAGGATCGTTGCTGGCTGGAATCATTTGGTTTTTGCCATTTTGGGCCATCCCTGTTTTTTGTGCTATTTCCTTACTCATGATTTTACTACTGGTGCGTAAGCCGAAAAATGACCAAAAAGGACCGCACTTCAAAGAATTTTGGAAGAATACCCGGAAAACGTTCCACCGGCATGGTGGATGGTTGTCGGCTGTATTCACTATAGGTGCGATTCTTATGTTTATTTTGTTCGGTATTTTGTTTTATTTATCAAGTGTCTTAGAGGATCAATACCACTTTACTGGGATAAAAAAGGGCTTATACTTAGCAGGTCCGCTTGCTGCCCTCTGTCTTGCTTCCTATACAACAGGAAAAGTGATCAAGGATGACCTGGTGAAGATGAAATGGATAACTTTTTCCGGGATTTTGTTGTCCGGACTGTCGGTGGTAGCCGTCCGGTTTTCTGATCAATTTGTTTATTTATTGATTGTCTTCTTGCTTTGTGGAATTGGAATAGGGGCTGGTCTTCCGTGTTTAGACGCCTTGATCACAGAAAGTATTGAAAAGGGGGTCAGGGGGACTGTCACCTGTATTTACAGTTCTGCGCGCTATTTAGGTGTTGCAGCAGGACCACCGATCATCGCGTTGTTAATGAAGGTTGACTTGACATGGATGGTAGTGTTGCTTGCATGTCTTGCAGTCGTCGCGGCCTTTCTTTCCTTTAAAACTATCCGACCAGAAGCAGATGGAGAGAAGACGTGACCATAACCGGTAGAGACTCGGACAAAAGCAAGGTGAAACAAATTTGGATTAGAAAAAGGGAAACCATTCTATCCTTTTTAAATGAAAGGTGCGGCTCTCAACTCCGGCCAGGCACTTCGTTTTCCGTGGGCACGGCTTTAGCTGACTTGGTAAAAAATATCCCTTTGCCAAGTGGACTTCAGCTCGTGCTCTTCATAGTACGATGGCTGATTGTTCCCCGTGAAATGCAACTTAAAGGCTTGTCCATCTTGATAAATGGGCTTTTTTGGGAGTTTTGGGAGAAAAAAATAAGGGAACTGGTAAATAAATATTCAGAAAATTATTGCATTATAACTAATTTTCTAGGATAATAAAAAAAAGGAACAAGGGGGCGTGTTCCATGAAAAAGCATAAAATCAATTACAGATTACAGGCTTTTGGAACCAATAGGAAAAGTAAAATCGTGGCCAGACGTGAAATCTCCTATGAAATTAAGCTTGCTACTAAATTACTTCTCGATGAATTATGTTTTAACTGGAACAAATCACGCTTAGAAGCTCAAATCAACAACTCGATTGATGCAAGTGACAGAGAAGCTTTCCTTTCCTTAAGCGAGCAATATCAGTCGTATGTTAAGGAATAAGCAGCGTTAGGTGAATAGATAAATCCTTGCCATTTTTTTTAGGCAGGGATTTTTTTACAGCATTTTTTTCTAAAAGAGCCTTCTCCATTATGTTACACTTAGAAACGTATCATAGAAAACACAACCAGAAATGAAGGGGTTTATCATGAAGGGAAAAGCATTACTCATAACAGCGGCTCTCGGGGCCGTATTGCTAGGCTGTCAGCAGGATGAAGAGCCGAAACCGGGCGAAGATAACCAAGCCAGTCAAACGGAACTGGATGATAAGCAAGCCCTTGACCAATCCGATACACAAAATGAAAATCAGGAATCCGGACAGGATCAGGAAGGGAAAAAAGGCGATGAAAACAACGACAGTAGCAGTGGGAAACTGGAAAAACCGGAGGACGGGGAAGTCGTAACCGTTGAAGACCCGGAAAGTACTTTGGTACTAGTCAATAAACAGTTCAAACTTCCAGACGGTTATGAGCCACCTGACCTGATGGCGCCGGATGTACCGTTTTATTTTGAAGAAGATTTGGAAAAACGCTATATGCGCGAAGAAGCTGCCCATGCACTAGAGGAATTGTTCAGTGGGGCAGAGGAGGCAGGTCTGGATTTGGTTGCCGCTTCCGGATACCGCTCTTATGAACGCCAGGAAGAAATTTATCAGCAAAACGTCGATAGTGTGGGGCAGGAGGAAGCTGACAAATTCTCGGCAAAACCCGGGAATAGTGAGCATCAGACTGGCCTGGCAATGGATGTGACGTCCGCTGAGATGGCTTTTTCACTAGAACAGTCTTTTAAACAGACCGATGAAGGGACTTGGCTGGCAGAGAATGCCCATAGCTATGGTTTTATTATTCGTTATCCAGAAGGGAAAGAGGATATTACCGGTTACAGTTATGAACCTTGGCATATCCGTTATGTCGGGAAAAAGGCCGCCGAGGAAATTTATCAGCGAAATACGACTTTGGAAGAGTACCTGTTTTCTGAATAATACAGCGCGAGCTGTACTGCAATAAAAGCATACAGACCGAACGATGATTCGAAATTCTGATTAATTCGAACTCGTTCGGTTTTTTTTTCACCCTTTAAGCCGAGTCAGGCCATTGCGAGACAATAAACCTTGCTCCGCAAGGTAATGGAAACTTGGCTTTGTAACGCTTTAAGCAGCGTATTGGAACCACTGCTTCTACTTGTTGTTTAACGGCTCGTCTTTGCCGCAGGTGTACATAAATCGAATTCCATAACATATCTGTGTAATACTGAATGTCGCTTTCGCAGCTTTCCTTTTCTGTCATCGAATGGATGGAATCTCTTTTTGAAAAAATAGACAGAATCTTAACAAAATTTGATCGCTATTCTGTTATGCTTGTGTAAAGAGGAAGGGAAGGGAGAAGAGGGATGAAAAATAAACGGGTGCGCAGCTGGCTACTATATGATTGGGGAAATTCCGCTTTTGCCACCACTATCATGGCGGCCATTTTACCGGTGTTTTATTACGATGTGGCTGCCCAAGGGCTTCCGGAAAACATGGCAGCAAGCTACTGGGGATATTCCCAGTCATTGGCGGTATTGCTCGTCGCGGTGATGTCTCCGATCCTGGGAGCGATCAGTGACTACTCAGCAGCCAAAAAACAGTTTTTGCGTTTTTTTGCCTTTATGGGAATGATTGCAAGTGTTCTTCTGGCCTTTGTAGGGGAAGGTGACTATTTATTTGCTTCGATTCTTTTGATCGTCGGTACAATCGGCTTTTCAGGCGGTAATGTTTTTTATGATGCTTTTTTGCCGGAAATAGCAGGAGAGGACAATATCGACAGCATATCGACCAGGGGATTTGCCTTTGGTTATATTGGCGGGGGTCTTTTATTGGCTGTGAATGTCCTGATGCTTCTGAAGCATGATTGGTTTGGCATGCCGGATCAAGCGGTAGCCAGCCGTGTATCCTTTGCCACTGTCGGACTTTGGTGGTTTGTTTTTTCCATTCCGCTATTCCGGAACATTCGGGAAGAAAAGAAACATCAACAGCAGCGCAGTCAATCATATGCCGCGATTGGATTCAAGCGGGTGGCAGGCACATTGAAGGACTTAAAGCAGTACAGGCAGCTCTTGATATTTCTGTTGGCCTTTTGGCTATATAATGATGGAATTTCCACCATTATTAAGATGGCAACCATTTACGGAAAAGACATCGGTATTGATACCAATTCATTGATAACCGCCCTGTTGATCACACAGTTTATTGGCATTCCTTCTACTTTCTTCTTTGGCTGGCTTGCCGGAAAAATTTCGGCGAAGAAGGCATTGCTGATTTCTCTTTATGCCTATGTGGCCATCGTCATTTTAGGATTTTTTATGGTTTCCGCTTTTCATTTTTATTTGCTGGCAGTTAGTGTCGGTCTGGTCCAGGGTGGTGCACAGGCATTGAGCCGTTCGATTTACGGGAGGATGATACCAGCAGACAGGCATGCAGAATTTTACGGTTTTTACGGAATTTCTTCAAAATTCGCAGCTGTTTTCGGACCGTTTCTGTTTGGTTTCGTCGGACAATTAACTGGTTCAAGCAGGTTCGGTATTATTTCCTTATTGCTTTTCTTTATAGCGGGAATTGTGCTGTTGCAACTGGTGAATATAGATAAAGGGGTTGAGGAAGCGAATAAACAGACGAACGATGACTTAAAAGTGGAAGTATATTGACGGGATGATTGATAAAAAAAAGTCCGGCAGTGTTAAAACGGAGGCGTCCAAACTACTGCCGAGGACCGAATGGCTTCTCATTTCCGGCTGTTGACAACAAACCGCCATTCAAACAATTGGATCACTGTATTGATTGGTCAATCCCAAGTGAAGGGCCTTGCCGGTGTCGTAAGATACATTGTCGATCAATGCCCTCCACTTTTCTTTATTGGATTCTGAAGGGCTATTCCAATAACGGATGACTTCATTCATGATCTCGATTCCTTCCAGTCTTGCCTGTTCGAGCAATTCCCAAAAGCTTTCCTCAGAAGGCTCTTGTGTTGCCGGGTGATACTAGGTAGATCCTGACTCGTTGAGAAAATCGACATGGTCTGTCACTGGACGATGGGAAAAAGCAGAAACCAATGAAGGAAATAAAGCATTTTTCCAGCCATGAGGATCGTAAAGCAGCTGCAGAGCGCGTTTCATGTCGCGATAGGCATCCTCGACGTATTGGTCTCCAAGGTCCTCAGGGAGGTCGGGATAATGTTTGTTGATCAAATTTGTCAGTAATTCCGAAACCTCTTTTCCCAGACGGCGGCCGGTGTCCAGCTCCTTGTAGACGGGAGCTTTCCAAGTTTTTAAACGACGCATTTTCTCTGCGACCAGTGTATCGATGATAATTTCTAAACGCTGATGGTTGCTGCCTCGGTATCCCGCTTTGTAATGAATATAAGGATGGGCGTTCCGATCAAGAATATGATGGGTGGTAAAGCCGAAAACGTAGGCTTGGGCGTCGAGTGTTTTGTTTTTTGCTTCTGTGATAAGATCTGCCAGGAAATCCCCGCATTTTTCAGTATGCAAAAGGGTACCGATTCGGTTTACAGCCGACGGATTTTTCCATGGCAAAAAATCATGGTAAAAAAATGGATCGGGACCTTGTGCGCCGATTTTCATATATGAATCCTGTTGAATGAATGGATTTTCCACCGTCAAAGAATCGGCGATTTCTTCGCAAAACAATATATGTGTCCAACTGTTTGGCATTTCAATTCCTCCCTGGCAGGGTAAACTGTTTGCAAGCTATTATATCGAATGATCCAGCAAAAAAGAATGTCTATTCTGCGAAAAGATTGTGTCGATTTCAAGACGGGCGAAAAAAAGAAAGAGAGCCTTGCTGGGAAGGCTCTCTTTCACCACTTATAATGCTTGAGCATCGACGAAGAAACGATATCCTGAAAGTCTCTCCCTTCGCTTGCTTTATCTTTATTTTATCATGAAGCGTGAATAGGATAAATAGTCGGAAGATTAAATCCTAATATTGTCAACGAACCGTCGGTTTTCTACATTTCTTGAAAATTTGGTACAATGAAGAAGTAGTATAACCAAAGGGAGGATGTCTGTGATGGATTATCGGATTGAAAAAGATACATTGGGAGAAATGCACGTTGCAGCTGATAAATTTTGGGGCGCACAAACACAACGAAGCAAGCAAAACTTTCCGATTGGTTCGGAGAAAATGCCACAGGAAGTCATTGATGGCTTTGCAGTTTTGAAAAAAAGCGCTGCAATGGCGAACCGTGACCTTGGCCTGTTGGAAGAAGATAAAGCGGAAGCGATTGCCTTTGCAGCCGATCAAATTTTGGCAGGGGAACTGAAGGAACACTTTCCATTAGTTGTCTGGCAGACAGGAAGCGGCACGCAATCCAATATGAATGTCAACGAGGTAATTGCCTATGTGGGAAACCAGTGGTTGGATGAAAAGAATAGTGAGTACAAGCTGCATCCAAATGACGATGTCAATAAGTCGCAAAGTTCGAATGATACATATCCCACCGCTTTGCACATCGGGGCTGTGCTCAAATTAGAGGATACTGTCCTTCCTTCCCTTGACACCTTGAAACAAACTTTAAAAGAAAAAATGGAAGCGTTTCAGGAAATTGTGAAGATCGGTCGTACCCATTTACAGGATGCCACCCCGCTGACACTGGGACAGGAAATCAGCGGCTGGCACCGGATGCTCGAAAAAACAGAAGCGATGCTGGTCGACAGCATCCGATATGTAAAAGAACTGGCGATCGGCGGTACAGCAGTGGGTACAGGGTTAAACGCCCATCCAGAATTCTCGGAACGTGTTTGTAAAAAAATAAATGAATATACTGGAAAGGATTTTGTATCTGCTCCAAATAAATTCCATGCGTTGACGAGCCATGATGAGCTGGTTCATTCGCATGGTGCGTTGAAAGCTTTGGCGGCAGACTTGATGAAGATCGCCAATGATGTACGTTGGCTTGCCAGCGGTCCTCGTTGTGGCATCGGGGAAATTACTATTCCGGCGAACGAGCCAGGCAGCTCGATCATGCCTGGAAAAGTGAATCCAACCCAAAGCGAAGCTGTTACCATGGTCGCAGTCCAAGTTATGGGAAACGATGCTGCGATCGGTTTCGCCGCGAGTCAAGGAAATTTTGAACTAAATGTCTTCAAACCAGTTATTGCCCATAACTTTATTCAGTCGGCCCAACTATTGGCGGACAGCATGCTTTCATTTAATGAGCGCTGCGTAAAAGGTTTGGAGCCTAATCTTGAGAATATCGAGAAAAACCTGAAGGATTCACTAATGTTGGTAACGGCTTTGAATCCGCATATTGGTTATGAAAATGCTGCAAAAATTGCTAAAAAAGCCTTTGCAGATAACACCACACTAAAACAAGCAGCGGTTGATTCAGGCTTGTTGACGGCGGAGCAGTTTGACGAATACATCAACCCAAAAGAAATGACCTATCCAAAGTAAGCCGAAAGAAAGATTAAATAACATAGAATGAAAAAACCGGACGATAATTCGAAACACCTTTTCGAGTTTGTTCGGTTTTTCTTTTTCTGCGCATGATCCATGAAAGAACAAAGGAAGTCGAAAACGTGCCCGGAAATAAATAAAAATGATTGAACAGTTTTTTTATCGGGGATATATACCAAGCAAGAATATGTTTCCGATAGGAGGTCAAGGTTAATGAGTAAAGTGATTGCTTACGGCAAAGAACTGGGCAAAGAATTTAAAAAAGATGATGCAACCACATTGGCGGCAGCCCAAGCGTTTTATTATCTGCTTGCGATTGTCCCTTTATTGATTTTGTTGTTGTCGATTCTTCCATATTTATCAATCGATCCACAACGAGCTGTAGGATTTGTGGAAAATGTCGTTCCTTCTGAAATCGCCGGTACTTTTGAAGATACTGTCGTGAACGTCGTCACTAATCAGCGCGGCGGTTTGCTGACGATTGGTATTCTGGGGACTCTTTGGTCAGCCTCCAAGGCTGTCAACGCTTTTATCGATGCATCCAACCATGCGTACAATGTGGAAGAAACACGCTCTTTTATCAAAGTGAAATTATTATCCCTTGGTTTGACATTGGGAATGGTGCTTGCATTGGCGGTAGCATTGGTTCTTCCTATTTTTGGCGGTGTTCTGCTCGATTTTGTCAATTCGGTGATCAATTTGCCGAGTGGAACAGAAGTACTGATAAATGTGCTGCGCTGGGTGGTCAGTATCGTGGTGATGATTGTGATTTTAACAGCATTGTACTGGCTGGCGCCAAACATTGATTTTCCAATCCGACAGGTAGTACCAGGAGCTGTTTGTGCAGCAGTGCTATGGCAGGTCATTTCTTTCGGATTTTCCTTTTATTTAGGGAACTTCGGCAACTATTCTGCTACTTATGGTAGTCTTGGCGGCGTAGTCATCCTCTTGCTTTGGTTCTTTCTGACAGGCCTGACGCTTGTCGTCGGCGCAGAAATCAATGCCATTTATCACCGGAAAAAGAAGACGCGAGAAGACGCAAGTGCCTGAGTGGTTTACAGGTTAATGCTGAATTACCAATGTTTTCTCCTGATAATCTGTCGGTTCTGTCCCATACTAGGATTACAGGAGGTGATACACATGGCAAGCAACAATTCCAATCAATTACTAGTGCCTGGTATCGAACAAGCTTTGGATCAAATGAAAGTCGAAATTGCACAAGAATTCGGCGTCAGCCTTGGTGCTGATACAGTATCCCGTGCCAATGGATCTGTAGGTGGAGAAATCACCAAACGTCTTGTAAGAACTGCTCAACAGCAAATGGGCGGATCACAACAATTTTAATTTTCCCCTCTGACAATTTTATAATATGGCTGAGGAGGCGCTTGTTACAAGTGCCTCCTCCTTTCTTTTTTTGAGGAAAAAGAAACTTCGGATCTTCAGCGTGAAGGTCAGTGTTGGATATCATGGCACTGGAGAACGACTTCCTGAGCATGATATATTTACCAAACAAGCGGATAAATATTATCCGCCTTCCCGTAAATAATAGGGTTACAGGAGGTGATACACATGGCAAGCAACAACAACAACCAATTGCTAGTACCAGGAGTAGAGCAAGCTTTAGATCAAATGAAGGTCGAAATCGCTCAAGAATTCGGAGTAAACCTAGGCGCTGACACCACCTCTCGTGCCAACGGATCTGTTGGTGGAGAAATCACCAAACGTCTTGTGAGAACTGCCCAACAACAAATGGGTGGTACGCAACAATCATAAGTGAATCAATAATGGCAGGGAGAGACATCTTTTCAGGTGTCTCTCCTACTTACGTTCCAAGAAATTTTTATAAGTTGCTTTTCATAGGGAAGCTTGCTCAACCAGTACGTATTTCGAAATCCTGCATTATCTCGTTTTTAATAGGAAGCAGCAGAAGAAAATAAACTCCTGGTTTTTGAAAACAGTTATTTATAAAGTGAAGATCCGGGAAAAGTAATGGTACACGTGATATTTGGAGGGAGATGACGGCATGTATGCTTATGCTTGTCCGCTTTGCAATGGAATGAGAACAGTTCAAAGAGCGTGCGAAAAGTGTGGGGGAGAGATGACGGACCAGGGGAAACTGGTTGATTTCATGGGGGATTACAGTCCATATCTCGATATGGAAATCGTCAAGACCGTCGACGGTGTTAAAGACTCCAGGAGCAGTCATACCTGTGTCCACTTATTTCAGTGTTTGGATTGTGATATGCAGAAGACGGAGGTGATACAGGAAGTCCCCAAGTGAAAAAAAGAGCAACAAGCTTGGGGGGATGCTTGCTGCTCCGAAAAAACCTTATCTAATTCTTAATTCAGAATCTATATCGAAAAAGTGGGCTTTGTTCATGTCAAGGGCCAAGTCGATTGTTTCTCCGCCGTTAATGTCTGTCCGTGAATCTACCCGGGCAATGAAATCCTGATCATTTACTTTGGAGTAAAGGTAAGACTCTGATCCCATCAATTCGGCAACATCGATGGTAGCGGTGATTTTTGTGCCTGGAGTCGACTCGATAAAGACTGGCTCATCGTGCATGTCTTCTGGACGAATGCCAAGAAGGACTTCTTTCCCTACATAATTTTGAGCGCGAAGGGTTTTCATTTTTCCTTCCGGAACCTGGATTTTGATATCCCCGATTTGGAATTCTCCTTCACTTAACGTACCGGTCAGGAAGTTCATGGAAGGAGAACCGATAAATCCTCCGACAAAAACGTTCTCCGGTTTGTCATATACTTCTTTTGGTGCGCCTACCTGCTGAATGATCCCATCTTTCAAAACAACAAGGCGGGTGGCCATCGTCATCGCTTCCGTCTGATCGTGGGTAACGTAAATGGTAGTAGTCTGCAGACGTTTATGAAGCTTTTGGATTTCAGCGCGCATTTGAACACGCAGCTTTGCATCCAGGTTGGAAAGCGGCTCATCCATCAGGAACACTTTGGCATCGCGGACAATGGCACGGCCAAGCGCCACACGCTGACGCTGTCCACCCGACAACGCTTTCGGTTTGCGGTCCAGATACCCTTCAAGACCAAGAATTTTCGCAGCGTTTTGAACGCGCTGATCGATTTCGTCTTTTTTGAATTTACGTAGCTTCAATCCAAAAGCCATGTTGTCATAGACATTCATATGCGGATATAGGGCATAGTTTTGAAAGACCATGGCGATGTCGCGATCCTTCGGCGCCACGTCATTCATGCGAGTGTTATCAATATAAAAGTCTCCGTCTGAAATTTCTTCCAAACCGGCAATCATCCTTAAGGTAGTGGACTTTCCGCAGCCGGAAGGACCGACAAATACCACAAATTCTTTGTCAGCGATTTCCAGGTTGAAATCCTCGACCGCTGTTACGTTTTTATCGTAGACTTTGTAAATGTTCTTTAGACTAAGTTCAGCCATGTTTATCTCCTCCCGCTTTATGTAAGCGTTTTTATTTCTTGTTAATAAGTGTACGCAATTGTCTGATAAACGTAAATGGACGAGATGCACAAAGTCGTGCAGGAGGTTTTGTGCACACTTACCAAATCAGCGTAATTGATTCATCATAAGTGCTAAGTAAACTGTTAACGCGCCTTTGAATTGTTTGACATCGATCCCTGTTTTTTCAATGAATTTGTCCACCCGGTACTGAAGGCTGTTCCGGTGCATGTATAGTTTTTTGGCAGCCATAGTGGCATTGGAGTTGCATTCAAGAAATGTTTGGATGGTAGCAAGCAATTCTTTCTCTTCCAGCGTATCCTGGAAAACAGCGTGAACAATCTCTTCTTTTTGTACGCCCGGCTGCGAAAGGAAGAGGTACGGCACAGCATCGACAAAAGATACGACAGAGCCTTTGTTGTAGGCACGTATCGTCTCAAACCATTCAGCACCTTTTTGAAAATGTTGGCGAGCCCGGGCCAAATCGGAGAAAAACGGTCCGATAAAAAGACGGACTTTCATATAAAAATCGCTCATTAACAAATCGGTGATTTGTCCATAGCTGATTTCCCCATCTTCCTGCTTGCGGCCGTGTTCAACGATGATACCTTCATTTGCTGAAATCCAAACGATGGGAACAAATTCCGGATAAAAGCCGGCAATAGCCTCCCGAAAAGATGCGGGTTCAATATTGGCTTCAGATAAGTGAAAATGGATAAAACGGTAAGTTTCTCCTTTTATATCCGGCAATAGAGCTGGTGGTGTGCTATGAAAGAGCAGTTCCGTCCAGGCAAGTTCCTGGTGGTTGATTGGTGCATGATGGAAGTGATATGGACGAAGGAAGGCCTCCAGGAGATGCAAGTCCTTCTCCGTGAGCTCCTTTTCCGGAATGCCGACTATTTCATTTTTATCGGTGGTGAACCATTTGTAAGCATCTATGTCAGGCTGATCTTCAGGACTGTATTCAATCAGTCCGGGAAAAGCAGCATGCAGCTTGTTGATCATAAAAACGCCTCATTCCTCCAGTTTTCTTTCATTATAACAAAAGGGACAAGCTGGCAAGACGAGAATGAGAGGAAACGTTCTGTCTTCAAAGAAAAGTGCTGATACCATAAAAGTTGATGGCTTTACTAATTTCAACAAAACGAGTTGACAAACGGGCGAAAATCTTAATGGAAATTTAAAATGAATCTGCTTGTAAAACTGAACACGAAAAAGTAACGCAGGCAAGGTACGGAGATTCCTATGGGCGCAGGAACGAGTTGAAAACCCCGCAAAAAGTGGTTGGTGTTCTCTGCTGACGCTGTGCTTGTGGAAAGTACCGTATATTGCCGTAGTGATGCGACGCGCGCTTGAATCAACAGGATAAAAGGAAGTTTGCCAAAGGTAAGGAACTTACGAATCAAAAAACCGAGCGAGGATTCGCTCGGTTTGCCTTGATGGTCGTGTTTTTGTCCCGGCTATATAAGTCTTTTTCTCTGAAAAAAAGGCTGCAGCATCAATCAGGATCTGGAAAGGGCTGTTCCTGCCGTGGCATTTCACGGCTTTGTTCAATCTGGGTTCTTTCTTTGTTTGCACGCACCGTTCCGCCGGCAAGTCCCTCGTTGATCATCCGGTCTACATCAAGTTCGTAGTTTTTCTTATCCTTAAAATAAGAACTTCCTTTTTTCTTCATACTTCCCACCTCCTTATTGAGATAGGATTGCTAAGAAGTTGGTGATTCATGCCCTGTTCACTCTTTCTTGGAGATTGGTTAAGTAAAAGGCAAACTGAAACGGATATGCAAGCACCGTCTCGGCCTGCTCCTGCAGCTTTGAATGCTGGAAGACACTGTATCCAGGTTTGGAATTCACTTCAAATAACCAAACACGGCCTTCTTTATCGATGCCAAAATCAATACCGATTTCCCCGATGGTTTCCGTGTAATTCTTCTCGATCATCCCGGCTACTAACAGAGCCATTGATTCCAGTCTCTTTTTAAGTTTTTGTCCTTCAGCTTCTCCAAATATTTCTTCAACAAGCAATACTTTTCCACCGCGTTTCACATGGGTGGTAAGGCTCCCTTTTCCGGCGAATTTAGCACATATGAGGGGGACTTCCCAACTGTTGCGGTGATTCTTATTGACATGGACACGAAAATCAAGCGGGGATTTTCTTTTTTGCACTAAGTCGATTTCCTGCTGGGCTATGTAACCTTCCAACCCATTTGGGAAATGCTGTTGAAAGAAAGCTGCTAATTTTTCGTAACGGTTTACTTGCGGTTTATTCTCCAAGTAGTAATGGCATTCCAGTTCTCCGGCAGGCAGCATACGGCACTTGATGATACCGTTCCCCCTGCTGCCGTGAATCGGTTTGATATATACATTGTATTTTTGGAGCATTGTTTCGATTTTTTTCCCGGAAGGGTGTAAAATAGTTTCCGGTACAAGAAAAGAACATGCCGGATCCTTCATCAAGCATTGATAAATTTCCCACTTGTTAAAAAAGTTGTTGTTGAACAATACTGCTTGTTCTTCCAGAACGGACTTGGCCAAGATTACTTCAGGATGGTGTTCTGTTTTGCGGTTGGGTATCCGGTTGTAAATCACCTTTGGTATCGGAAAATGGCCTTGCTTCCAGCTTCCTTTTTCGAAATAAAAGGCGTGAATATGTGTTTTATCGGGATCGATGTGCTGGTGGCCAAAAATCAGGGCCTGCATCCCCATCTTTTCTCCTGCTTTGCAAATCTGCTTGAAAATGGGGGCACGTTCATCTGTAAGGAAATGGTTACCGGAGAAACCGGCAGTAAAGATGCCCATTGCCAACAGAAAGGTGCAGCGTTCTTTATGAAGTTTCACTGTGAAGGAAGAACTTTTGTGCAGATTGAGCGTGCCCTTCAAACGGGAAGAGATGTATAGCGTTTCCGAGTCTTTGTCATGGACAAGCGTTTCAACTGGGGAGTGAATGGGGCCATACTGTATCTCCTTTATTGCCTGAAACTTTTTTAACTGGCGGTAAGGAACAATCATCCGGCTTTGGTTGCCAGGATAAAATTTTATCTTGAACGTCTCCATCGAAAAATCCCCTCCCGTTGATAGCATGTTCTTCTTACCAATTATATGTGGAAGTTCCCGTCACATGCGTGGGAACTCTGGCAAGCAATTGATAAAGAGAGGTCGATGTAAAAGTGTCTGCAATTGTATTGATCATCATGATGATCGTAATAGGAGCAATCATTGGCGGATTGACGAATTCGCTGGCGATTAAAATGTTGTTTCGTCCATATGAAGCCAAATATCTGGGATCCTGGAAGCTTCCGTTCACCCCTGGCTTGATTCCAAAGCGGAGGGATGAGCTGGCCAGACAATTGGGGCGTATGGTGGTAGAACACTTGCTGACTCCATCCGGAATCAGGAAAAAGTTGCAGCAGCCCCTGTTCCAAAAACAACTGACCAGTTGGGCCCAAAAGGAAGCAGCGAGCCTGCTTGAAAGCAAAGCAACCTTAAAAGAAGCATTGGCGTCTGCGGGATTCACTGTAAACGAGCAGGAAATACGAGAAAAAATTGCCAAGTTATCTGAGCGCCAATACCGGGAGTTTGTTTCATCGATGCATGAGAAGACGTTACATGATTTTTTGCCGCCGGAATGGGAACAAAAAATGAAGGACGGAGTGAATCGTGCCGGTGAATTTGCCCAGGACAAACTGGTGGAGTACTTATCGAGCGCGGAGGCAAAAAATAAAATAGGAACAGTCGTGGAGAGTTATTTGGATGGGAAGGGTTTTTTCGGAAATATGATTTCCTCTTTTCTTGGGAATGAAGGACTTGCCGACAAAATTCAGCCATTACTAGTCGATTATGCCCGGTCCGAGGAGGCAGGCGCCATCATCGAAAAAATGCTCGGACGGGAAGTAGAACGCCTTTACTATCAGACAACGATCGGCCAACTAGAACAAAAAGTGGGGGCGGATGAAGTCGCTGGTGTGGTCGGCCATGTGGTTTCCCGGTCTGTTCCGGTCGACCGTTGGATGAACAGAACCGTTCAAGCCTGGACAGAATCGTTTAAACAGCAAGTTCTGACTAATATGGTTCCAAACATGGTCGACAAGGCTGCCGGTGCTCTCGGCGACAGGATGGAAGAATTGATGGACAGTCTGCATCTGGCCGAAATCGTTGAAAAAGAAGTAGAGGCTTTTCCGACCAAAAGAATTGAACAGCTTGTTTTGGATATATCCAGACGGGAGTTCAAGATGATTACCTATCTGGGTGCACTGCTTGGGGGAGCAATCGGTTTTATCCAGGGAATCATTGTTATGCTGATGAACTAATCGAGTCCTGCAATCTCTCATCCCTATCACTATACATTGCATTTTAGGTTTGTTATAGTGGGGAAAGTAGCGTGAGAACGCAAATATAGGAGGATTTTACAAATGGCGAATATTTATGACAGTGCCTATGATTTGGAAAAGGCAATCCGTGAAAGCGATGAGTTCAAAGGGCTGAAAGAAGCTTATGATAAGGTGATGGCCGACGAATCGGCGAAGAAAATGTTTGATGATTTCCGTACGACCCAAATGCAGCTTCAAGAAAAACAAATGCAAGGCCAGGAAATCACCGAAGAAGAAGTCGAAAAAGCAAAAGGTGTTGTAGAATTGGTCCAGCAGCATACAGAGATTTCGAAGCTGATGGAAGAAGAACAACGATTGAATGTCGTCATCAATGATGTGAGCAGAATCATTACGAAACCTTTGGAAGAGCTGTACGGTAATCCGGATCAGCAACAGTAAGAATTAGAAGAGCTTGACACAAAAGCATAGTGACCAGCATAAAACCGAACGATTAATTCGTTCGGTTTTTGCTTTGGTGGCCATGCTTTTGTCCTGGCCACTTTTTCTTTTTTGGAAAAGTAATACGATTGGCATGACAGCCCCTGCTCCCCAGTGTTCAAGGCATCCGTTGAAGCTAGTCGCAAGGGATTGTGATTTCCATTCCTTTTTTGCTTAAGACGGACGTACTCAGAGCGCTCAGCGATGAAACAATACCAATTTCCCGTCAGGTGAAACACAGCGATGAGTATAATTGCTGTAATCCAGATCTTCGAGCCGATTTGTGCCGATTTGTTCAGCATCTTTGTCACTCGCCGCTTCGAACGTTTCCTCGAGCAGTTTTTTTCCTTCTTGGTCAAATACAGTCAATACATAAGCTTTCACTAGTTACCCTCCTGTATGGATCATTCCATATACTAATTCTTTGTTACCTGGTCAAATTCCTTTATATCTACAGTTATGAACGCAGCCTAACAAAAAGCCTTAGGAAAAACTGCTTATAACTCTATACCCTTTCGGCAGAAAAATATATAATGAATACGGAACTTTTCTATTATACAGTACGTAATTACAGGGGAGATGGAGAGAGGAGATGTTCTATGACATTGAAAATCAGTAATGTTACCAAGCGGTTTGGCAACTTCACAGCGGTCGACAATCTGTCGCTTGAGATTCCGGAAGGCCAAATTTTCGGCTTTCTTGGTGCCAATGGAGCAGGTAAAACGACAACATTCCGGATGATACTCGGCTTGCTGGATATTACAGAGGGCAGCATCGATTGGGATGGCGAAAAAATCAATTACAGCAACAGTGATG
Organism: Sediminibacillus terrae; assembly: GCF_009602435.1. GTDB lineage: Bacteria > Bacillota > Bacilli > Bacillales > Amphibacillaceae > Sediminibacillus > Sediminibacillus terrae. The sequence continues at coordinate 636,637 of NZ_VZDQ01000011.1, read as the reverse complement.
CCATCGGATATTTACCAGAAGAACGGGGATTATATCCAAAGCTGACCGTGAAAGACCAAATTGTTTATCTTGGCCGGCTGCGTGGCATGCAAAAAAATGAAATTATCGGCGAACTGAAAGGTTGGCTGGAAAAGTTCCGGGTTCCTGATTATTTGGACAAAAAGATCGAGGAACTATCAAAGGGGAACCAACAAAAAATACAATTTATTTCTGCAGTCATTCACCGGCCCAAGCTGCTGATATTGGATGAACCGTTCTCCGGTCTGGATCCCGTCAACGTAGAAATGCTTAAGCAGGCTGTAGTGGACCTGAAAAGTCAGGGCACTTCAATCGTGTTTTCTTCGCACCGGATGGAGCATGTGGAAGAGCTTTGCGAGTATTTGTGCATCATGCAGCATGGCAGTCCGGTTGTCCACGGTTCCTTAAAAGAAATCAAGCGTGCGTTTGGCAAGAAAAATCTATTCATCCATGCAGATTTTGATTTGACATTTTTACAGGATATCCCCGGTGTCGTTCATTATAAAGCAACGACAGAAGGGTGCGAGCTCCAAATCAATGAGGAAGCAGTATCACAAGAAGTACTGAATGCCCTCCACGATCGAGGGTTCGTGAGAAGGTTTGCACTTGAAGAGCCGTCCTTGAACGATATTTTTATTGAGAAAGCAGGTGCATCTTATGAATAAATTTTGGATCGTCTTGTCCCATACATACATGACCCGTTTCAAAACGAAGTCATTTTTGATCACCAATATCATCGCTTTACTCGTTATCGTGGGATTGGCCAATATCACTTCGATTATCGAAATGTTTGATAGTGAGGAAAATAGGGAAGTAGCAGTTCTCGATGAGACGGGAGAAATCTTTTCTCCGCTCAAAGAAAGTGTGGAAAACACAGCTTCTGATGTTACGCTGAAGCAATACGGAGGTACAGCAGATGAAGCGAAAGAGGCAGTAGAGGAAGAAGATTATGAGGCGTTTCTTTCCATAAGCTATGATGGACAAAACTTGCCGCAGGCTTCCTATTACGCTAATCAAATCGCCTCATCGGAATTGAGCAATACGTTGGAGCAGCAGCTGCAGCAAATCAAAGTAGCCATGGCGACGAACAATGCAGGCATTGATCAGTCGCAGCTCGAAGAAATTTATCAACCAGTTGCGTTTGAAGCAGTCGCATTGCAGGAGAGCGCGAAAACAGAGGAAGAATTGAGTGAGGCGCGCGGTCTCGTATATATTATATTGTTTCTACTATATATATCGGTGATAACTTATGGAAATATGATTGCCATGGATATTGCCAATGAAAAGACATCCCGGGTGATGGAAATTTTGATTTCCAGTGCTTCGCCGGTGAGTCAGATGTTTGCCAAGATACTTGGGATAGCGCTTCTAGGTTTGACACAGGTCGGTTTATTTATTGTAGTCGGTTATATCGTCCTGCAACAAAAACAATCAGAAATGACAGGCGGAGTTTTTGATTATTTTGGCCTGTCCGGAGTGACTGCTTCCACTTTTATCTACGCGATTGTATTTTTTGTGCTTGGTTACTTGTTGTATGCGACGCTGGCGGCGATGCTTGGCTCACTCGTCAGCCGCATCGAGGATGTGCAGCAGTTGATGATGCCGATGATATTCCTTGTGATGATCGCCTTTTTCATCGCTATGTTCGGATTGAATGTACCTGAATCCAGTTTCGTGACAGTCACTTCTTATATCCCGTTTTTCACTCCGATGTTGATGTTCCTGCGAGTGGGCATGCTGGATATACCAACATGGGAAGTTGCCTTGTCGATCGTCATCATGCTTGCTTCGATAGGCTTGCTGGCGGCATTGGGAGCCCGTGTTTATCGCGGGGGTGTTTTGATGTACGGCAAAGCATCTTCCTTAAAAGACTTCAAAAAAGCACTACAGCTTTCCAAAAAATCATAAGACGTTTCCTGATTGACAACACTTTCGCAGGAGATCACACAACAGAATCGAGCGTTCCATCCATTGGAGCGCAGTTTCCAGCGGGAAGGACACGGGGCGAAGCCGTCCCGTGGAAGCCTGGCTGGAGTGGATGCGACATGTTTCTTTGGAAAAGTGATCAAATAAAACAACTTTAATAAAACGATGAAAACCGAACGAGTTCGATTGCTTTAATTTCGAATGATCGTTCGGTTTTTGCTTTGAACCCTTTTTACCGGCTGATATCGGACACGTTGTTTCAAGTTACATTTAGTGATCGGAAGACCACTGCTTACCTTCGTGACGAACGTGCATTCGGCTTTTGGATTTGCTAAAATGAAGAGGTACAGCCAATTTTGAAAGGAAAATTTATATGGCCAAAGAAAAAATATCTTTTTTACATAGTGCCGATTTGCATTTGGACAGCCCGTTCAAAGGCTTGGGAAATGTACCAGCGGCGATTTTTGAGCAAATCAGAGGAAGTACCTTCGATGCTTTGGAAGCACTTGTCCGTCTGGCAATCGAAAAGCAAGTCGATTTTGTTTTGATTGCGGGTGACGTGTTTGATGAAAATCAGCACAGTCTGTTGGCAAGGATGCAGTTGAAAGCAGCCTTTGAAAAGCTGGACGCACACCACATTGAGGTTTACATGTCTTATGGAAATCATGACTTTACAGAGGGCAGCCAGTTTACAGATCAATTTCCTGAAAATGTCCATGTATTTACCGACCAGCAGGTCCGTTCGCTTCCTTTCCGGAAAAACGGTAAGACTGCTGCCAAGATTTATGGTTTCAGTTATCGGGAAAGAGCGGTTACGGAAAATAAAACACAGGAGTACACCATAGAAGGAACAGCCCCATATCATATCGCCATGCTCCACGGAAGCCTTCACAGCGACAAGGAACATGATGTTTATGCGCCGTTCCACTTGCGTGACCTGACGGAAAAGGAATTTGATTATTGGGCTCTGGGACATATCCATTCTCGTGATGTTTTGAACCAGCTGCCCCCGGTCGTGTACCCGGGAAATATCCAGGGACGATCAAAAAAAGAATCAGGTGAAAAAGGTTGTTATCATGTTGAGTTGAAAAACGGAGAGGCAGAAACGACTTTTCATTCTTTGCAGCAAATCCGCTTTGAAAACCTCACGGTGGATGTCTCCTCCTGCACTGATCCACAAGAGATGGTTCCGGTTATCGAAAGGCATCTGGAAGATTGTCGAAATCGTTACGGAAAGGCGATTCTCCATTTGACCTTTTTTAGCAATCGTTCCGTCCTCGAAGATTGGCATCAAACTGGTTATCTGGATGATACAGTTGATTTTTGTAATGAAATCGATCAGTTCGACAATAGATGGGCTTATATACAAGGGTACTCGATCCAAGTCGAACACAGTTGGAACCAGGAGGAGCTGGAGAAAGGACATCATTTTGCGGGTGAATTGGCAAAACGGTTTCAGGAGACAGATGACATCACCCGTTATTTACACCCGATCCTGCATCACCGCAAGGCAAGGAAGTATCTGTCCGGATTTACGGAAGAAGAGCAGTCGGAAATCAAACGGATGGCTGAAAACTTGTTGATGAATCAGCTGTTAAAGAAATGAGGGTGAAGCAATGAAGCTGTTAGCAGCCCATATATATGGTTTTGGTAAATGGCAGGACTTCCGGGTTGAATTCCCGGAGGAAAACCTGTTTCTGATCAGTGGGCCAAACGAATCTGGTAAATCGACAATCCGTCAATTCATGTTGTTTATCCTATTCGGCCTCCCGCCGAAACAGCGTGAATTCCACCGACCCAAAACCGGCGGAAAAATCGGAGGAAGATTGAAACTGTGGACAGAAGAAGCAGGTATGTTTTATGTCGAAAGAACGCACGAAAAACAGAATGGAGAGGCTATTTGTTATCTATCTGACGGAAGCATCAAGGGAAGTGACTGGTGGAGCAAACAGTTAAATGGCATGAACCGGGATAGTTTTGAATCCGTGTTTTCATTTGATGCCGATGACTTGATGGAGCTCCATGCCATGAAGCCGGATGAGCTCGGGGAACTTCTCCTTGGCGTAGGAATGACCGGTACTGAAAAAATATACACCGTTGAAAAACAGCTGGAAAACGAGTTGGACAAACGGTTCAAACCACAGGGAAAGAATCCGGAAATAAACAGCCAGCTAAATAAATTAACATCGATGCAGCAAGAGTGGAATCAGTTGCAGGAACAGGAGGAATCCTACCAGCAGCAAAAGAAAACGGAAGCCGGACTCGTTGGAAATATAGAAATGTTACAGAGGGATTTGGAGAATACGAAAGCGGCAAGGACGAAACAAGGAAAACTAGTACAGGCTTTGCCGATTCTTTACATGCTTGCAGGGGAACAAGCCAAGTTGGAGCAGCTTCCCGAATTTAGTCATTTTCCGGAAAATGGTCTGGAGCGTTATGAATATCTCCAGGAACAGCTGCTGCCGTTGCGGAGCAGGTTTGCGGTTCTGGAAAGCAATGAACGGGATTACCGGTACGAAATATCGACACTTCAGCAGCAATTATGGCAGCAAAAGAAACGGGAAAAGGCAGAGGCGTTAGCTGCTGCTTCCAATACGTATCAGCAACAGGCCAGCCAGCTTGATTATCTGAAGAAGAGACGGAAAAAATCGGTCGCGGAACTAGAACAGCAGATAGATGATCTTCACCTTGATTTAAACTGGGATCAACTTGGTTCTCTTTCCATGCCTTTTCATCTTGAGGACAGCTGGAATCAAATAAAAGAGGCCGTGCAGCAGACGGAAGCAGAATGGGAGAGCGCAGAACGCGAAGAACGGAGTACACAGGAACAGCTGCGTTCCTTGCAGGAAGAAAAGGCACGTTTGGATATAGGAATACTCGAGGAATCAAAAGCTGTAGAATTACAAAAAATCGTCGATGCAAAACGTACGCAAGAATATGTTGAATCATCTGAAGGGCGTCCGATTTTTCCTGAGGTCGACAAGTGGAAGAAAAGACAGGCTTGGACGTTATCTGGTTCAGCTGTAATAGGAGCCGTGTTGTTTGGAGCAGCAGCATTTTTATCCGATATTAAAAGTTTTTATGCGGTCGGCCTGATTTTGTTCCTGGCCGGAATGGTACCAGTATGGAAAGTGAAAAAATCATCCGGGAGGCTTTCCAGCCCTTCATCCGAAGGTGAACCGATTGCATTACAGTGGACGGCGTCCGATTACAAGGAGGCCGAGCAGCAGCTTCGCCGTCATTATCAGCTATTGGATGAACAGCACTCCATCAGCGGACAAATCAAACAGCGTTCGTTACAATTATTGAAGGTTTCCGAGCGGAAAAAATTTCTCGAAGAAAAACGTCAGCAGGTTGAACGGCAGATCAGAGAACAAAAAAGGCGCTATCCTTTTCTTATTGATGTGGATCCGGCTTATTGGCCGAAACTGTTTCATAAATTGGATGCCTGTATGGAAAAATACCATTCCCTTATCCGTTTAGACATGGAGCAAGAGGAACTCCTTCAACAGTTGGACGAATACAGAAAATCCTTAACAGCGTTTTTTAAAGAGACAGGGCTGGATGAATCCGATGAAACGAGTGAGTTTGTCCGTCAACTTCAGGAGCAGCTGGAAAAACAAAGACAAAACAGGCAAACCCTGTCACAGTATGAGGAATGGTTGGAAAGAGCTGTAAGGGAAAGAGAACAGCTGTTGGAGGAAATGCAGCCTTATGAACAGGACACAGGCTCGCTGCTCAAGACGGCAGGTGTTGAAAACGAAGAGGATTTCCGGCGTCTTGGAAGACAACAGCAAGAGGCCCTGTCCATTAAGGAGAAAATGGACAGTTATTACAATCAACTTGCTCCACTGTTGTCAGGTGAAGAGATAAACCATTACCTTGACAATCTACCCGATCAGGCAGAAGCGAAACAGGCATTGGAACAATTCGAAACAGAATTGGAAAAGCTGGAATCCCTAATGGATGCAGCAAGGCAACAGTTATCGGACATTCGCTCCAAGATTAGCAGGATGGAGCGGTCGGAACATTTTTCTCAGTTCAAGCACCGGTATTCTGGAGAAATCGAACAGTTGAAAAAACAAGTGAAACAATGGGCGGTTTACCAAACGGCCAAAGAAATGCTGATGGAGACTAAGATAAGCTATCAAAAAGATTACTTGCCGCACACACTCAAAGCCGCTGGAGCTCACTTTCATCAACTGACAGACGGCAAGTATGTGGATATTTTTCCACCAGAAGACGGCCGTCCGTTTTCCGTAACAGACCAGGAAGGATTCCGGTATGCAGTGGATGAATTGTCCAAAGGAACGGCCGATCAACTTTACGTTTCTCTCCGGCTTGCCTTAAGCAGTGTATATCAAGCAGAAAATATGCCCTTTTTTATAGACGATGCCTTTGTCCATTTTGATCGAAAACGAAAACGGGAGTTTGGCAGCATTCTTAAAAATATTTCAGAACAACAGCAACAAATCATTCTATTTTCCAGCAGCAAATCAATCCAAAAAACCTTGGGAGAGATACCTGTTATCGATTTAGAAAATAGAGAAGTAATTGAATTAGCATAATCGGCAAAGGAATGATAAAATAACTGAAGATAAAGTGGTTGGAGGGTATTCCATTGCCAAATAGTGACAAATCAAGCGAATGGTCTGAATATGAAGAAACCATTGAAAAATTCATACAAGTGATTGCAAAAAACATGAACCTTTACGGGATTACTTCCTCAGTCGGCCGTCTGTACGGCGCTTTGTATTTTGCGGAGGAGCCGATGACCCTTGATGATATGCGTGACGCGCTGGAAATGAGCAAGACAAGTATGTCGACAGGGGTCAGGTCCTTGTCTGAGATGAAAATGGTTCAGCCGGCTTATAAAAAAGGGGTGCGAAAGGACTTGTATAAATCTGAAGAGGATTGGTACAAATCCTTTACCTCTTTGTTCGGGAACCGGTGGCGTCATCATACAGAGACGAACATCGAGGAAGCGGAAGAAGCTATTCATGAGCTGGAACAAATTCATGCTCAGACTGATGATGACCATTTGAAGCAGAAAATTGCCAGTGATATCGACAGACTGAAATATGCTCAAAATTATTATCGCTGGCTGATGAAATTCATCCAGGTTGTCGAATCCGGCGAAATTTTCAAGTACGTCCCCAAAAACTAGGAATTCAAAAACCCTTGCCTGCCTGGCAAGGGTTTTTAAGTACATAGCTGATATCAATACATGTTGGCAAAGCAACTAGCATTCGAATTCGTTCGGTATATGTACGATGAATTTTCACTTGGTTTGTCTAATGTTTAAATTGACTTCACGAAATGCTTGGAAATAAGAAGGTGCCATTCACTTGACTGCTTCGCTGTTTTCATAACGGCTGTCCAAGTAATCGACAAAATGGATGATGTATCCTTCGATTGTTTGCGGCTTTTGAATGCATGATCCCCATTCCGGAAGCCCATGATGACACAAAATACAATGGGCCATTTGATGGATGGCTTCCAGAGATAAAGAAATCCCCTCTGTTTCGATTATTTTATTCAACAGAAGGACTCCATAGGGAATATGCCCGACCATCACTCCCAGGTCGTCCATCGTAATACCGGCCTGTTTCCGATTTTCCTGCCCCGTGTGTGCCGCTGTCGGGAATAAAAAGTGAAAAGTATCGAACGTCTTGCCTGCATGGTCGTATTCAAGCAGCTTGCCGATATCATGAAACAATATACTCGTCATGATTACATCAGGGTCCGGTTGTTTTTCTTTATGATCCATCATCCCTTGCAGTTGTCGATAGAGATGATCAATCGTGTCCTTCCAGACTAACTGCTGAAGGCCATTGTCCGACTGGAATTGCGACCAAAGTTCATTTTTGTACGCTTTCTCCACTACATTGATCAGCTTCATTGCTGCCTGAAAATGGTTTTCTTCTTGTTTCAGTATGTAGCGGGCGAATCGCATCAGACCTACAGTATGCTTTAACAGTCCCCCCAAATAATTGTGATGATATCCTTTTGCAGCCGGCCTGATCCGGAATTGATCCCAAAAACGGGTCATGACGGCACGGGCGATTTGGCGGTAAGGGTGTTGTAACTCATCCAAGTAGCTGAACAACTCCACCGTTAAGTCTTCGATGCTTTGATGAGTATATGGCAACAGAGAGAAAGGGTTTATCTCTGTTTCGCAAGGTGTAAGTTGTTGGATAGTGAGCGATTTAAATCCTCTGAATTCATCGACCAACGCTTCCACATCAAACACAGCGAACTTTTCCAAAAGTGGCTGGTTTTGTTCGACAGAGCCTTGATTGTCCCACATCTTTGCATTGATGACTCCGGCATTATTGCTGAATCGGAGTTTCAAAAACTGTTTATTGGTTTTAGTGAGCTGGACTTGAAAGTCGTTCAGTAAAAGCCGGAGGTTGACAGTGCTGCCAGGTACTTGGTCGTCCAGCACAAAATATTCACTGCTGTCCGGGAGCGCAGGCGGGGAGAACTCAGCAAGAATTTGTTCCCGCTTTGCTTGATCTACTGTATAGTCAATCGGGATAAACTCATAAAAATAGGTGGCTTTTTCAGCCATATTCTATCACTCCATTTATCTTCAAACTTCTTTAACTACCACAAAGGGCATAGATTCTCCCCCTATTGTAACGCAATGCCGTACGGATGAATATCAATTTCTATCACTGGAATTTTTTCTGGAATGTTACGTGCTTTTTAACATTTCATTTCTGGTATAATGAAAAAATCAGTGCCGAAAGACCGGCAATTGTTCAGGACGAATAGAAAAGGCATGGAAAATTAGACAGAAACAGGGGCGAAGAACGATGAAGTGGAAGGATTGGGATCGCAACTTAAAAATCCGTTTATTTGGAGAAGGGACAACAAATTTTCTTTTTTGGTCTTATTTTCCGTTTATGACAATTTTATTTGAAAATTCCTTTGGAAAGGACAAGGCCGGCTGGCTGTTAGTGTTATCGCAGGCGTTTTCCGTGATAGCCAGTTTGACAGGAGGTTACTGCGCAGACCGATTCGGCAGGAAACGGATGATGGTCATTTCCTCCTTCGGACAGTTTTTGACCTTTCTCTTATTTGCATTTGCAAACTCTCCTTGGTATCAATCGCCGATAGGGACATTTTTAGCATTCAGTCTTCTCGGAATATGGGGAGCGTTATATTGGCCGGCATCGCACGCTATGGTGGCGGACGTTGTGTCGGAAAAACATCGTGCTTCCGTATTTGCTGTATTTTATACATCGATCAATATCGCCGTCGTAGTCGGTCCGATCATCGGCAGCTTTTTATTTTACAGTTACCGGTTTGAAATGCTGCTGGCCGGTGCACTTTTGACCGGGGTGTTGTCGATTATCCTGCAGCGGTTCCTGGGAGAAACGGTGACAGTGCAATTTCGGAAGAAAGAAGCGAAGGTCCGTTGGTACAAAGCTGTATGGGATGAACTAAGTGATTATCGGATCATAGCTAAAGATCGCACTTTTTTATTGTTTATCATTGCTGGCGTTCTCGTGGCACAGACTTTTATGCAACTCGACATCCTCATAGCGGTGTACACAAGCGAAGTCATCGATAACCAGACCTTGTTCCATCTGGGAGATTTCAGGCTGAGTATTAGTGGAGAAAAAGCATTTGCCCTGGTGCTGGCCGAAAATGGACTGCTGGTAGCTATATTTACCGTATTTATTACCCGTATAATGAACCGGTTCAAGGAAAAGCCAGTGTTCGTGGCATCCAGTCTTCTTTATGCTGTCGGCATATTCTTATATGGGGTTACGGAAAATATTTGGATGTTCATTTTTGCCATGGCCTTATTCACTATGGCCGAGCTGATGGTGGTCGGCATCCAGGAAAGCTTCGTCGCCAAGCTAGCTCCGAAGCATATGCGCGGACAGTATTTTTCAGCAGCAAGCCTTCGTTTTACAGTCGGCAAATTAATGGCGCCTTTAAGCTTGGTTTTGACGAATTATCTTGCCTATCCAATTGTGTTTGCGACTTTAGGAATGTTTGCTGTCCTGAGTGCTTTAGTATATTGGTATATGTTTAAAAAATTGGAAACCAAACAGATTCAAACCGAAATCTGACTACCGTCCTGGCATATTTGACGTGTCCCTGCATATATTTTAAATAGCAAATAGGGACAAGGAGGGCTATGCGATGATATTGGGGATTCCTTGGTGGGTTTATATGTTCATCCTTTTTATTTTCTTCAGTGGATATATGGCTTTTAGAGCCGTTAGAGCAGAGAAAAAGCTGGAAATGCAGTTTATTGAGCGGGAAGGAAAAATATACATGGACCGGATTCAAAATGAACGGGGACAGAGACAGCAAAATGAGGAAGAGCCAGAAAAAAAACAAATGACATCCATGTAAAATGGTCAAAACAAAAACCGAACGATTCCAATCGCTCGGTTTTTGGGTTATAAAAAGTAAATCGTTCTAACATTCACTAACCTAAAGAGCAACGCTCTACTTCGGCAAGGTACTTCGCTTTCCGCGGGCACGGCTTCAGCTAACTTGGTAAAGAAAAGCCCTTTACCAAGTGGATCTTCAGCTCGCGCTCATCCCGCAGGAGTCTGCGTACCTTGCCTTCGTTGACGTAGAATTACTCGCAAACAAGTGATGCTCGTACTCCTGGTTGATTTCTGTTTTCTTTTCATGCCGTTACATGGAGAGTTTCAATTTCTAAATAAAAAAGCTTTCGTGCTGTTTTTCGTCTTGATCATATAAAAGTTAGACCCCGAACACGTAGTGAAGGATTTGTCGTAGCATACGAAGAACGCATCAAACAAGAGGATAATAAGAAGTCTATCTAAGGAACACAAATAGTAAAAACCGAGCGGATTTGATTGATAGTTCAAATCCGCTCGGTTTTTTGTTTTGGTGGCCAAGCTTGTTGTCCCACCCTTGCTATTCGGAGATTTATTCTTCAGAGCTTTCCTGGTCTTCACTAGAGCCTTCATCAGAAGAACCTTCTTCTGAATCTGAATTGCCGGAGTCTTCCGCTGGCTCTTCTACTTCTGGTGTGGTAGTTTCGAAGAGGTCTTTAAAGTCTTCGATTTTCACATCGATATTTGCATCTTCCATCAATTTCTGCATTTTTTCTTGTGCAGCCGCGTCATCTACTTTTGTCGAAGCGATGTCTCTGCGGATTTGATTGCGGATATCTTCAAGTGGTTCGACTTCCTCTTCAGCGTCTTTGCGTTCGGTTACTTGAATGATGTGCCAGCCATTGGAAGTTTGTACAGGATCACTGATTTCGTCCACTTCCAGATTGTAGGCAGCTTTTTCAAATTCCGGTACCATATCGCCTACACCGAATGTACCCAGGTCACCGCCATTTTCAGCCGAACCAGTATCGGTAGAGTATTCTTTTGCCAATTCGGCAAAGTCCCCGCCGTCATCCAACTTCTGCTTCACTTCTTTAGCTGTTTCTTCATCTTGGACAAGAATATGTCTCGCCACAAGGTCCGTTTGCATGTTTTCATATCTTTGCTTAATTTCTTCGTCAGAGACTTCTACATCTTCGGTAACTGCTTTTTCTTGAAGCATATTCAAACGCAGAACCTCTTTGAATTCCTCTTCATCAGAGAAACCGCTTTGCTGAAGCACCATTTCAAATTGGTCCCCGTATTGTTCTTTTAATGAATCGAGTTCTTCTTGTACCTGGTCATCTTTCACGTCATAGTTGCCTTCGAGAATTTTTCTCATGACCAGTTGCTGCAGGACAGTTTCGCCATTCTGATCTTTCAATTCCTGGTAGAACTCTTCTTTACTGACATTGCCTGAATCTGTTTCCACCACTGTTTCCGGGTCATCCGAAGAACAAGCGGACAGAGCCAGGATTCCGAATGCCAAGGATGCCGATAATGCGATTTTTTTCATTATATAAACACTCCTACTCTCCAAAAACTTTTCGTACAAGCTTTGACAAGCTCTTGAAATAATATAACACATTTAGCAGTGAAAAAAATAGTCCATTCCTATAATTACACACTTTTTACTAAATTTCGGGCATACGCCTATGCTAGATGACTCTCCGTTGCATAGGATGGAACAAAAGACAACAAGGGGGTGTTATGGATGGGCGCAGGATACCAAGGCGGTTTTGCGTTAATTGTCGTTTTATTCATTTTGCTGATCATTGTCGGAGCAGCATGGCTTTAATACAATGAGAAATTACCATTTTTCCGGTTGTAAAAAGGGATGACCAGTGGGCGTATTCGCTCCCGGTCATCCCTTTTTGAAAGTGAGTAATTTTGGTGCAATGTTGCCCCTGCCCTCTCAAATTCTAAGTAAAACCTCTGTGCGCGAAAACGGTACTCCAGGGTTTACCTTAAGCTTGCGAGGGCGAATCTTCTTGTCTGTTGATTTAAGTGAATAACACCTCTACATAAGAAGAGATCAACAAGATGGTTATCAATATATTGATTGTTCTGAATACATTCGGCTGTCGTTCCTGAGACATTTCTGTTCTTACTACAAGTTTATGGGTTAAAGAATTAAATAGAAATAGTACGAACAAAGCGAAAATAGCAAAAAACACTGGCATATCTTATGACCTCCTTTACACCTATACATTACTTTATCAAAATTTATTCTGCTTGAACAGTTATACCCTGCAGAAAATCCGTGGCCACCAAAGTAAAGATCGAACGGATTCTAAATGCAATCAGATTCGTTCGGTTTTTATTTGTATATTCTGGTTTTCTCCTGTTGTCTTGAGGCGTGCTCCAAATTGCTACGGCAAGATACTACGGGCTTCCACTTCCTCAGAATGCAGGTTCTTTGTCAAATGTGGCGGTGTGATTTTTCTTCCACCCTCTCTTTATCGAAAGGCTCAATCTAAAAACAGCTATTTTACTCAGACCGCAGAGGAAATAAACTCGCTTTCCGCGGACGAACGCCCGAGCCTCCTCGCAAAGCCCGCTGTGGGGTCTCGGCCGCCCGTTTTTCCGCAGGAGTCTCGCTTATTTCCTCTGCTACGCTATTGCGCTCTACAGAGCCTTTTTAACCGCTTGCTGCCATGAAGTTTCATGCTTAAATGTTCAAAGTCTTTGATTCTAAAGGAATCTCGTTTTAAAGTTTTGTTTTCTCTTTACAGAACGGGCACTTTTGTTGCCTTTGTCTTGTGTAAAGCTCTACTCTTAAGGCGCTTCCTTCTTCCTCTATATTCCATACATCTACTTGTTTATCTTTAATCCCCAGTAATTCTACGATAATATGACGTTGCACTCATATCCCTCTCTTTTTCCTTTGGTGTCAGCAACTTTAGGGTAACAAAGAGAGAGGGAATGAGTTGCACACTGCAGGAACACCCATCACAACAGGGGACACCACCACATTCAGTATAGAGCCAGAAGGCACCAATCGCTTTCTTGCTTGCTTTTTGCTAATCAAAAAAACCGAACGAATTGTGGACTCGTTCGGTTTTATGTTGGTCACGATGCTTTTGTTCCAGGCTCGTGTAATTAAATTAAAATATCATAACCGTCTTTGGCATTTTCGATGATGCACTTGCGTGGCGCTTTGACTACATGACTGGCATACAAAAAGTCTGTAAAAGAAAGGGCGATGTTAACAGACAAGAAAAGCAGGAAATAAACATAATAACTAATGAATACATAGCTTGAAACCAGTCCGGCGGCGGTTACCAACAATGCAGGCGCCAATAAAATGAACAATGATGTCGTTTTGGACATTTTCGATCTTGTCCGGAAAGAAAAAGTCGGAAACAGTCCCAGTTTCATCTTCCAGTTAATTTTCACTCGTTTATTTGTCAGTATTAATGGTAAAATATGTGTAAGTTTATGAATGGTCGGCAAAAAAATCAGCCCGACAATCAAAGGGATTATCCCATGGTCCTTTACTGTTCCTGCTTCATGGATCATGGAAAAAATTAAATAAAAGAAAATGAATGCCATCATACCTGTAAGCATGGATAGTATATATATACGATTGATACCGAATTCTTTGTATAAATTGATAGTTTTCCAGCAATTCATTTTTTATCCCCCTTTACTCGGCTGTCACATGGTTGTATGGGGCGGCATCACGGCCTTGCCCTCAACGAATGATAGTATGTTTCCGGGGAAAAATCAATAGCTTTTTATGAAAAAAAATATTAATTTATAGTCAGAATTTTCGTTGGTATCTCAAGCCCCGACAGGACGGGGTTTTACACGGATCCGTGCCGGGTAAAACATCCTGTCCGCGCAGCTGTTTTTTGATTTCTGTTTAAGGCTGGATAATATATAATTACGATATGAGGCTGGAGGGGAAAACGTATGGGCATCGATAGAAATGAAACAATCAACTTTCATCTTCACTTACTGTTGAAAATCAAAGAAATTGATCAGTATCCTTTTACAAAGTTAGTCATAGAAAAAGAACTGACCCAGGAAGAGTATCGCGATCTTATCCTATGGACGGATTACCTACATAAAGAATTCCTGGCGCAGACCGAAGAAGGATTCCTGGACGTAACTCCACTGCTGATAAAGTTCGTGGGAATGCTCCATTATAAACTGGAGCCTCGCCAAACGATAGAGGCATTAAAAAAGGAAGGTTATTACCCTTCCTTGATGGATGCGTTCTTGAAGCTTCCGGTCTTTAGTTGTACCTAATGGTTAAGCTTTTGGTCAATAGATGTGGAAGCTGTGGGCCTTATTCTTAAAAAAGCCTTTTCCAGCAGCTCGTGAAACGCTATCATATCTTTCAGGCGGTCATTCAATACGTCGATTTCTTCCGATTCAGCCTTGATTGACAACCTTCCTGTATTTTGAACGAGTAGTGTTTCGATTTCTTCCAGTGATTGTTTTTGCCTGTTTGCGGCATCTACCCATTTATGAATGAAGGCAGACATGAACTTCCTGTATAAGTTTTCATCTGCGCGGTAAAAATCTTTTCTTTCCCCTTTTTTCCACACACGTTCTACTAAATTCAATTCTAAAAGGGTACGTATTCCGGTGCTCATAGAGGTTTTGCTTTTCCCCAACGCTTCACTCATTTCATCCAGGGTCATAGGAACTCCTTCTAAATAGAGTAAGGCAAATAGCCGTGCCTCTGAAGGGGTAAGGCCGAACATTTCTACTGTTTTGGCAAATTCCGTGGTGATTAATTCGTTGAGATCTTCTAGATTGTAATCCGACATAGGATCCTCCCTCAAAGCTTTTTACAGGTGTCCTGACAAGCATCCACATCCCGGGTCCCTGTATATTCTCAGCACTGCCTGCCAAAAAATTAAATTGCATGATGCATCATAGGTTACACTATTAGCGTATTTTTTAAAATCATGTCATCGGACAGATATATGGAGCAATTCCAAGGAATTCAAAGGAAAAACCGGCAAAAGTTTGTTCAGTTTAAACTGTATGAAAAATATATACAAAATTAGTGGTTTGTTACGTTTGAATTTTATACCCGAATAGGGATATAGTATTAAGAGTGATTGATTTGGTGTTCGGATTTTTCCTTTTCTAGTAGTAGGAAAGTAATGGATGAAACAGATAAACCAAATTCAACGTAGAGTGCGGTAAAAAGCGCACGTCGACAAAACAACAGGCTAAGAGAGGTGAATGACATGCCGGTAATTGAAGTTCAAGGTTTATCCAAAGTATTCGGCAAAAATAATAAACAGGCGCTGAAGCTGTTGGATCAAGGAAAACCAAAAGATGAGATATTGAAAGAGACTGGCAATACAGTTGGTGTAAACCGGGCATCCTTTGAGGTCGAAGCAGGTGAAATTTTCGTTATCATGGGTTTGTCTGGTAGTGGTAAGTCAACGCTGGTGCGTCTTATCAATCGACTGATTGAACCGACTGAAGGAAGCGTCTATATTGATGGGGAAGATTTGGCGAAAATGGATAAAAAGAATCTTCGCCGAGTCCGCAGGGAAAAATTGAGCATGGTATTCCAGAAATTCGCATTGTTCCCGCACCGCACGATTTTGGAAAATGCCGAATACGGCTTGGAAATTCAAGGTGTGGATAAAGAGGAAAGAAGCAAAAGAGCGAAGGAATCATTGGAAATGGTCGGATTGGGCGGTTATATCAACCAGCTTCCGGCTCAGCTTTCCGGAGGCATGCAGCAGCGTGTCGGCTTGGCACGGGCATTGGCAAACGATCCGGAAGTCCTGCTTATGGATGAAGCTTTCTCCGCGTTAGATCCACTGATCAGAAAAGAGATGCAGGATGAGTTGTTAGATTTGCAGGAGACGATGAAAAAGACCATCTTATTCATCACTCATGACTTGGATGAGGCGCTGCGGATCGGAGACAGGATCGCTTTGATGAAGGATGGATCGATTGTTCAAATCGGTACACCGGAAGAAATCCTGGTCAATCCTGCCAATGACTATGTAGAAAAGTTTGTGGAGGACGTAGACCGCTCGAAAGTATTGACCGCACAGCACATCATGAAGCGTCCGGAAACAATCAATATCGAGAAGCACGGCCCGCGTGTTGCACTAGAACGAATGAGGGAAGAAGGACTCTCCAGCATTTATGTAACGGACAGAAAGCGAAATATCAAAGGATATGTCACAGCGGATGACGCTTCCGATGCAAGAAAACGTGAAATCACTGATCTTACTGAAATATTGAGGACGGATGTACCGCAAGTGGGACCGGAAACTTCCATGCACGATATCTTTGAGATCATTCACGATTCACCGGTGCCTGTCGCTGTGGTGGAAGAAGGCAAGCTGATGGGCATTATCGTTAGAGGAGCAGTCATATCCGCTCTGGCCGGGGAAACAGAGGTGATCAGTGAAGATGCTTAATTTCATGGAAAATGTTACACAAATACCAATAGCTGATTGGGTATCGACGTTTACCGATATTCTGACAGACACTTTTGCATTTTTGTTCGATCCGATCAAAAATGATTTCGGTGCTTTCATGGAGTGGCTTGCCGAGCTTTTAGCTTCCATTCCACCAGTCATCGTCATTTTATTAGTAGTGATCCTGGCGTTTTTCGCCAGTGGCAAGCGGTTCGGTTTGGCGGCCTTTTCTTTGATCGGTTTGCTGCTGATTTGGAACCAGGGACTTTGGGAAGAATTAATGTTCACCTTTACGCTTGTGTTGGTGGCAAGTCTACTGTCAATTATAATCGGCGTCCCGTTCGGCATTTTGATGTCCAAGAGTAAAACAGCGGAAGCTATTATTACGCCGATACTTGACTTTATGCAGACGATGCCGGCATTTGTTTATTTGATTCCGGCGGTAGCCTTCTTCAGTATCGGGATGGTACCAGGTATCTTTGCTTCTTTGATATTCGCCACACCGCCAACTGTTCGATTCACCAACCTTGGAATCAGACAGGTTTCCAGTGAATTGGTGGAAGCATCAGAGGCGTTCGGCAGCACTGGTTCCCAGAAATTATTCAAAGTGGAACTGCCGATGGCGAAGAAGACAATCATGGCCGGCATCAACCAAACGGTCATGCTGGCGTTGTCCATGGTGGTTATCGCTTCGATGATCGGAGCGCCGGGACTTGGCCGTGAAGTGCTGTCATCCTTGCAACGTGCTCAAGTTGGAACAGGATTCGTTGCAGGTCTGGGAATTGTTATCCTGGCTATTATCATCGACCGATTCACTCAAAGCTTGAATTCCCAAAAAGGGGATGCGTAAAACCTATAGTTGGCCACTTTTCTACGGAAAAGTTAACCATAATAAATATAAAGTTAAAGGGGAGTATGATTAGTTATGTTTAAACTTAACTTAAAACGTCTCGGCCTTGCAGCCGGACTATCTTTCACTCTAGTAGCTGCCGGCTGTGGATCTGACGACGGTTCTGATTCAGATAACGCAGGCAGCGACAATGGCGGCGGTGAGACAAACTATAGTGAAGAAGTGGATTACACCATCACTGGCATCGAGCCAGGTGCCGGTGTCGTACAAGCCGCTGAAGATGCTACAGAAACTTACGACAGCCTTGCCGGCTGGGAAGTGGAAACTTCTTCAAGTGGCGCAATGGCAACTGCATTGGGAGAAGCAATCGACAATGAAGAGCCAATTGTTGTTACAGGCTGGACTCCACACTGGATGTTCGCAAAGTATGATCTTAAATATCTAGAAGATCCTGAAGGTTCTTTTGGAGAAGCAGAAGAAATCAAAACCATGGTTCGCCAAGGTTTGAAAGATGACATGCCAAATGCATACAAAATCCTTGACCAATTCAATTGGGAATCTTCCGATATGGAAGAAGTAATGCTGGAAATCAGCAATGGTACTTCTCCGGAAGATGCTGCTGCTGCTTGGGTGGAAGACAACTCTGATAAAGTTGCTGAATGGACTGATGGCACAGAAGAAGTAGATGGTACAGAAATCGAACTTGCTTACGTGGAGTGGGATTCTGAAGTAGCTTCTACCAATGTCATGAAGAAAGTCCTTGAGGACCAAGGATTCAAAGTGACTATTACCCCGCTAGACAATGCTGTAATGTGGCAAGCGGTAGCAAACGGTGATGCAGACGGAATGGTAGCTGCTTGGATGCCGGCTACACATGCTGCTCAATTTGAAGAATATGGTGACCAAGTAGAAGATCTTGGAGCAAACCTTGAAGGTGCAAAAATCGGCTTGGTTGTTCCAAAATACATGGAAGGCGTAGATTCTATTGAAGATCTACAGCCTGCTGAATAAGTAGTTAAAACAAAAGCATAGTGTTCAGAATAAAAACCGAACGATTCTTCGTTCGGTTTTTGTCCTTTTCTAATGAATTGCGCTCCGCTCCGGCAAGGTACTTCGCTTTCCGCGGGCATGCTTCAGCTAACTTGGCAAAGAATACCACTTTGCCAAGTGGATTTTCAGCTCGCGCTCATCCTGCAGGAGTCTGCGCACCTTGCCTCCATTGGATGAAGGTGGTTTCTCTTCTGGCGTGATTTCCGTTTTTCTATTGCTGTTTCGGGTAGAAAGCCAAACCGCATGGAAATAAGTGCAGAGACGGTTCTCATGAAAAATTGCAGTGTTTCCCGGTTGCCTGGTTAAAATGTTCGATACTCACTTTTCTATCAAAAAAACTGCCCCAAAGTCTCGTCTAGGACAATTGGGGCAGTCTTTTTTATGCTTGATTCGACTTTTGCTTTTGCGTTTTCTCTTCCAGTTCTTTTAAACTGTCTTCGATTTGTGCTAAATACGTCTGGATGTTTTTCTGATGTGGTTCAATCGTATTCTTCCAGGATTCGATCGACGATTTCATATCAGCCGACAAGTCCTTGATCATTGTTGCTCCTTCTTTGGAAGTCTGCGTAATTTGTTCCTTCAGTTGGAAACCTTCCTGTTTCAGTTTTTTAAATGTGTCCATTAAGTCATCTCTCCGCGCATTTACTTGGCCGCGGATTTCTTTTCCTGAAGACGGTGTGCTAAGCAAGGCAGCTGCGGCGCTTACCGCTCCGCCAATTACAAAGCCTAATAAAATCGATTTGCTGTCAGCCATGACATACTACACCCCTTTCCCTATTATTATACTTATTTTCTCGAAAAATTCCGAGCTGAAACTACTATTTTCAAGCTTCGACTTGCCTATAGATAATTTCCGATCGTTCCGGCGATTTGCTGAAGATCATCCTGTGAATAGGAATTGGCATTTGTCTTCCAAATGGCATCAAACCCGTCACCTTTTCCGTATCGGGGAATCAGGTGGATATGCAAATGGAAAACCGATTGTCCTGCAGGCTCTTCATTGTTGTTCAGCAAGTTAAGACCGACCGGCTGGAAAGCTTCTTTAATGGCAGTCGCTACTTTCGGGACTTTTTTGAACAATTCCTGGGCGACCTCCGGCGGTGTTTCATAAATGTTTTTCGCATGTTTCTTGGGAATGATCAGCGTATGGCCTTTCGTTACCTGGCTTAAATCAAGAAAAGCATAAACATGCTCATCTTCATACACTTTTGCAGAAGGTATTTCTCCTGCCGCTATTTTGCAGAAAATACAATCCTCCGTATGGCTCATCCAATCGCTCCTTCTATGTAATAAACTCTTTCAACCATTGTATAAAGGAAAGATGGCCTGTGTAAAGCAACTATACCTGTAAAAAAAGCAAACGGACCGTCCGCAGCAGGAAAAGTCATCCGGTTGGACTTACCTGCTTTGGAACGGCCCGCTGCCGAAGAAGAAGGATATTCTAAGCATCTGTAGAATAACTTGTAATCAAGATGAATCAAAGGTGATTCAGTCAATTACTCATGAAAACCTTTCGTCAACACCCCATTTGACTGAAGTAGTCGCTTTCCTGTAAGGAAAAGGTTTAATAAGTTTTCTTTAGATGGTCGATCACCAACACCTCATTCCGAGTAGTGGAGATGTAATCCTTTCTTCTTCCTCTACAGTTTGTGTCAGTTGTAGCAATCGTATTCACTGTTTTTTTGGTAAAACCCGTCATTAAATGATAAAATTTTATTGATTGAATGAATTTCATAAATCTAAGCCCTTGCGGCCCAAGGTTTCCAGAACATAAAAAAGGAGTACCTCCCCAAATCTCGAAATAGTTAAGTAGCGACAAAACATTTCAGATTGGAGGAGAACTCCCTATGTCTATTATACGACACGGAAGCAGGTTCGTTATCGTACTGGAAAACGTGCCAAGGTTCACTTTGACCTGGTGACGCTTGTTTTTCATGCATCAAAATTAGCTGCAGATCGTATTATTGCGCAGTTAAGAAAATGTCAATTTGCATAAGTTATTTTTAAAAGTGGTTTTTCTTATAGATCTACCTTTTGATTAAAAATAGGAACAACAAGATAATCATTGAGTAGCCTGAATACCCGTAGGCTCCTGCGGGTATTGGAAGATCGGCAAGACCCCACAGGGCTCTGCCCGAGGAGGCTTGCCACTCCCCCCTCGGAAAGCGGAGGGTATTCGGGCTACGGGCTAATGACAAAACGCTATAAGGCTGCATTTTTAAAAACATGTTTATAAATTCTGGACAACTCTGTAATTTTAAAAAGAGCAATGAAATTGATTCGATTAAAAATGCACGAAAAGAAATGATGTTGAGAGAAAGCGGGGGAAGTACTTGGAACCTTTATTGCATATTGAAAAGTTATCTGGTGGGTATACACATAAAAATGTTCTGCACGACGTTTCCTTTGATGTTTTCCCACAGGAAATCATCGGTTTGATCGGTTTGAACGGGGCTGGAAAGAGCACGACAATCAAGCACGTTATCGGATTGATGCAACCGAAGCAGGGGAGAGTCGCCATTGAAGGGAAAACCTTTCAAGAAGCCCCTGAAGCTTATCGCAGCAAGTTCACCTATATACCGGAAATGCCCGTCCTTTATGAGGAATTGACGTTGGAGGAACATCTGCGCTTAACGGCAATGGCTTACGGGGTGGATGAGAAAACCTTTCAAAAGCGTTTGCCGCCACTTTTAAAAGAGTTCCGGCTTGAAAAGAAGATGAAGTGGTTCCCTGTTCATTTTTCGAAAGGGATGCGGCAAAAGGTCATGATCATGTGCTCTTTTTTGGTTGATCCTCCGCTGTATGTCGTCGACGAGCCTTTTGTCGGTCTTGATCCTTTGGGAATACAATCCTACCTGCAGTTGATGAATGATGTGAAGGCAAGAGGAGGCGGTGTGCTGATGTCCACCCATATCCTGGCCACCGCGGAACGTTACTGTGACCGCTTTGTTATCCTGCATGATGGAAAAATACGTGCACAAGGTACCTTGGAGGAGCTGCGGAACCAATTCGGCATGGAACAAGCAGCACTTGATGATTTGTATGTTGAACTGACAAAGGAAGATGGCCATGTTTGATGCCAACCAGTTTTTTAAAGACAGGTTTTCTTCTCATATGAAGGAGATCAGTCGTTATTTAAGGTACATATTCACTGGCCACCTGGTGATTGCCATGTTGTTTTTCATTTCGGCTATGGCCTACTATTATCAGCGCTGGCTTGCCGATATACCTGATAATTTCCCGGCAGCCCTGGTGATCGGCATTGTTTTTGGTATCATTGCTGCTTACAGTCCTGTCCGGACATTGTTAAAGGAAGCGGACCTTGTTTTCTTGCTTCCGGCTGAGACAAAAATGGGACCGTACTTTCGGAATGCGTTTATTTACAGCTTTGTCATACAGCTTTATCTGCTGGCACTCGCCGCTGCTGCATTGGCTCCCTTATACCATGCGGTCTATGCAGATAGTGAGGGACCGGCCTACTCCCTGATTTTGCTTTTGTTTGTTCTATTTAAAATCTGGAATTTGACTGCTTCGTGGTGGATATTGAGAGTGCGCGATGCCAACATCCGGCTGCTGGATTTCTTCGCCAGAATCCTGCTGAATGCAGCTGTTTTTTATTTATTTGTCAGTGGAGAAAATCTGCTGGCGGGGATTGTGACATTGTTGCTTGCCGGCGTCTTTGTATATGATTACTTTTTGGCACGGAAAAATAGCGGTCTGGCTTGGGATCTCCTGGTGGAGAAGGATAATGCCAGAATGCGATCTTTCTACCGTCTTGCCAACATGTTCACTGATGTACCACATCTGAAAAACCAAGTAAAAAAACGGCACTGGCTGGTATCGTTGCTGGTAAGGCGTATCCCTCTCCAGCAGGACCGGACATTTTCCTATCTTTATCGTATCACTACTGTAAGAAGCATTGACTATCTTGGCATGTATTTACGCTTGTTTGTTATTGGCGCGCTTGCAGCATTTTTTGTGCCGAATGTGTGGATGAAAGTCATCTTTTGCCTGCTGTTTCTTTATTTGAGCGGATTTCAGCTGACGAGTTTGTGGCAGCACCATCGTACGGTGGTTTGGCTTGATTTGTATCCCGTGAAAAAGGAATGGCGGAGCGCTGCGTTGCTTCGATGGATGTTGCAGTTGATGCTTGCCCAGACATTTCTGTTTGGCGTGTTGTTTGTATTTATGCAGTTGTTCACGGGATTGTTGATTGTATGGGCTGCCGGAACGGCTTTCAGTTATTGGTTTGTCAACGGCTATGTTAAAAAGCAACTTGCATAAGGAGCGCATGTCCATGACTGAAATCGGAAAATATGAAAAACAAGCATTGTTAGAAGCGCGCCGGTTCGTTCATTTGGCAGGTAAAAAATCCTCGCTGATCCAACGGAGTTCTAAGCAGCTTCAAAATAAAATCAACCAAAAAATCCCTGATCAGGCCCATCAGCTTGTGACGGAAAGTATTCGATCTATGATAGAACTGTCTCTCACTTCCTCCAAATTTATTTTGCCGGTCGAAACTATCGGACTTGTTACATTGGAAGACAAGGAAATTGCCATCAAGCACCGGCTCAAACAGTATAAGCGGACAGCGATGCTGGAAGGAGCCGGCACGGGTGCTGGCGGAATATTGCTCGGCCTGGCTGACTTTCCGATGTTGCTCAGTATCAAGATGAAGTTTTTGTTTGATGTCGGCCAACTTTATGGGTTTGAGGTTAAAAAACATGAGGAAAGGGTGTTCTTGCTGCATGTGTTTTTACTTGCTTTTTCGAGTGATCGGAAAAGGGAGGAAGTGTTGCATATGCTTGTGAACTGGAAGAATGAAAAGGAATGGAGCCGCCAAGTGGATTGGCGTACATTGCAGCAGGAGTATCGGGATACCATCGATTTGGCAAAGCTTCTGCAATTGGTTCCCGGCTTCGGCGCTCTGGTCGGAGCCTTTGCGAATGGGAGGTTTCTGGATAAATTAGGGGAGACGGCCATCAATATGTACCGTCTCCGTTTGTTAACCTGATTCATTTTTCCTGATAGGCTTTGAAGGTTTGTGCCAATGCTTTTGCTGCGAGTGGCAGGGCCCGTTCATCAATATCGAACATAGGATGATGATGTGGGTAATAATGGCCTTCCTTCTGCGC
This sequence comes from Sediminibacillus terrae, assembly GCF_009602435.1. GTDB lineage: Bacteria > Bacillota > Bacilli > Bacillales > Amphibacillaceae > Sediminibacillus > Sediminibacillus terrae. The sequence continues at coordinate 612,870 of NZ_VZDQ01000011.1, read as the reverse complement.
CCCTGTAAAAAAGAAAGCACCAGGCTTATCTAAAATGTAATAAGAAAAGTCTTCGCCGACCATCCCCGGCACCACTTCCCGAGAACGTTCCACACCTGGCACCTGCTCAGCAGCTTTCAGAACAAGTGATGCTTCTTCCGGATGATTGATGACAGGCGGATAGCCCTTTTCATAATTAAATTCATATCCGGCGTCATAACCGACACAAACGCCTTTGATGACTTTCTCCATCTCGTCGATAATCAGGTTCTGAATTTCCGGGTCGAATGTCCGCACAGTTCCAGTGATTTTCGCTGTATCGGCAATAATGTTGAATGTGCTCCCGGATTGAAAGGTGCCTATTGTCAAAACCGCCGTGCCGAGTGGGTCGATTCTGCGACTGACGATATTTTGCAATGTAGTGACAAGCTGTGAACCAATCACGATTGCATCCTTTGTCTGGTGGGGCTGTGCACCGTGGCCGCCTTTTCCTTTTATATTGATTTCAAAACGGTCGGCCCCTGCCATAAACTCTTTCAAGGATGTTTCGACTGTACCAAGTGGAGTATTGGACCATAGATGGGTACCGAATACTGCCTCTACATCATCGAGGATTCCCGATTCCATTATTGATTTCGCACCGCCGGGAGCCAGTTCCTCTGCATGCTGATGGACAAATACGACAGTGCCTGGGAGCTCCTCCTTGAATTCTTGGAGAACTTTGGCGAGGACGAGCAACGTCGCTGTATGGCCATCATGGCCGCAAGCATGCATGACACCATCCACTTTCGATTTATAAGGAACATCTTTCTCATCTTGGATCGGGAGGGCATCAAAATCTGCGCGCAGAGCGACCTTCTTCCCCGGCTTTCCTCCTTCCAGGGTGGCAACGATGCCATTGCCGCCGACTTTCGTCTGATAAGGAATTCCCAGCTTTTCATATGTATCGGCAATATACTGGGACGTTTTTTCTTCCTGGAAAGACAACTCTGGATATTGGTGCAGATACCGGCGGATATCGACCATTTCCTGATAGTTTTCATCTAACCGAGTCATGACTTCATTCCACAAAACTATTCCCCCTTTACCTTTCCAACCAGTATACCACAGCAGTGGTGGATGAAAAGTGAAAACACTAGCTGACGATTCCTGAAACAACTGCTGGAGATGGAATGTCTGGCAAACGGCGGTACAACATGGATCCACTAGCAAAAAACCGAACGGGATTCAAATGGTTCAAGTTCGAATCATCGTTCGGTTCAGCTTTTTATATTACTTTCTCATTCGTTTTTTGCCGTATGGTAATGGTGGCTTTTCATCCATCTTCAGATGTACGTATGTTGGTCAAGCCAGTCTAGAGTCAGAAAGAAGACGATCGATTTCTTCCTTGTGGCCGGTTTCGTCTGCAATCATATCCTCTAACTTCACGACTAACTCTGTATAGCCTAGGGCCTCGGCTTGCTTCTTGCGTTGTTCATAACGCTCGATTGTTTCCTGTTCAGCCTTACGTGCTTCTTCCAACATTGCTTTCACTTCTGTCAACTGTTTAACTTCAGCAGGTTTCGTTGTCGGGGTACCGCCCAGTATCGCTATTTTATCCGACAAATACAACGCATGGCCGATCTCGTCGTTGATTTCATCCTCGAAGAAAGGTTTTAATGCGGAGCGATAGAGTCCGGAAACGACAGCCGCGTTGTACGTGTACATAATCGTGGCTGCATATTCGTTTGCGAGATCTTCATTCAATCCATCGATCAATTCTTGTAATTGGGCATTGTCTGCCATTAAAATCATCCTTTCTCAACGTAATTCATTTTGGCATAAATACAATTCCCTGGTAGTTTTTTTATAAACATTACGGGAATTTATAAACAGACTGAAAATAACAATAGTAGTAGAAAGTCTAAAAGGAGCAGAGTATGAAAAAACGAACCTATTTTTTTCTATCTTTTTTACTGTTGGCAATAGTGTCCAGTGTTTTTATTACCCTGGAAGTGGTAGTTAGAGAAGAACCAATACTGGATCGGTGGACAGCACCGGCCGTCGAAGGGCTTGACCAGACCTTTTTGTTCTTTGTATTCCGCTGGTTGACAGAATTGGGTTCTGGCACGTTTCTCACCCCTTTTACAATAGCTGCAGCACTGTTTCTGATTCTATACACACGTGATTGGCTAGCTGCACTTATGCTGGCTTCGGGAACTTTGCTCGGTTATCGGGTGAACCATTGGATCAAGCTGGCTGTCGAGAGAGAAAGACCGCGGTTATTTTCGGAGGCAGAAGGGGTGGGGTACAGTTTTCCTTCCGGGCATGCCATGGTTTCCCTGATTGCATACGGCCTGCTTATCTATTTTCTGTTGAGATATGTTAAGTCACAGAAGGCAGCGCTGTTCCTCAATATTATCGGCATTTGCCTCATTTTGTTGATCGGTTTGAGCCGTTATGTGATCCGTGTCCACTATTTAACCGATGTGCTCGGAGGTTATGCTTTTGGATTCATTTTTGTTTCCGTATGGATCGGTTTTTATTCCTTTTTGCGACATCTAATCAAACCGAAATATCGCCGTCTCCGACTCTAGACGGAGACAATCCCCTTCCACCGGTCGTTCAAGCCTGGTGGGCTTTTTTTTATAATAATCCTAAGAAGAAGTGAAACGGCCATCCTTCCGTTTTCAAGAAAAAGGATCATACATTGGTATATTCGTTTCTATACAAGCAGGGATTTGGCCGTCCGGACCCGAATATTGAATGGATGAGGGGAGAATCACAAATGAAAAACAGCCAAATAGTGCGCAGCATTGCAGCCATAGCCATTATTTGTTTCGGAGCTGCGCTGGTATTAGCAAACATCGGCATCATCTCTTGGGATTTAGCGGAGGCTTGGTTATATATTTATCCTGCTTTTTTTGTGGTACTTGGATTAAAATGGACCTGGGATGGCATCAGGTATAAAAACGGCATCACCTTTGGTTCATTTTTGATTGTGTTCGGAGGATTATTGCTGCTTGACCGGTTTGGGCTTATTCCGTTTTCCTTCATGGATGTATATAAATTATGGCCTCTGCTTCTTGTTTACTTGGGCTTCAGCATTTTTGGAAGCTCGACAAAGAGGAAGCGCAAGCGAAAATTCCAATTCATTTTTGACACCGATGATCAAAGAGCGAATAAAAAAATACCCAAAAAACAGCGTCTGGCTGTAGGGGAGCATAATTTCAGCGAACCAAATTGGCGGGTGGAACCGATGGATTTGTGGAATGCCGTCGGGGATTATCATATTGATTTTACAAAAGCATTCATTCCCGATGAAGAAATTCCGATAAGCATTCAAGGATGGGCAGGGGATATCCGGGTGCTGATGCCGGAAAATGTCGAAATGTCGATCCAGGCACATGTAAAGGCAGGGGAAATCAATGTCTTTGGCATGAATGCAGAAGGCATGAACCGGGAAATTTTTTATGAAACACCAAATTACGATCAGGCTACTCGAAAGCTTGATATTTTCTTAAGTATAAAGGCCGGATCAATCCGGGTGGACAGGGTTTAGGGGGGACGGAATATGTTGAAACGCTTGAATACGGTCCGCTATACCTATATCCGTTCGCTGTTATATGGGTTGTTTTTGACAACAATCACTCTGCTTGCCATTCTCTTATCGGTATTCGTCCTGTTTCAGCCGGAGTGGCTCGATGTGACCAGCATTTTTATCACGATTTTGTTGTACATATGTTTTGGTGTGTTCATCTCTATTTATGTTGGCTTTAAATCAAGCAGTGACATGAAAGATCGGATGGATTATTTGTCGGTTTTGATCACACAGTTATCCCGTGGCAACTATACTTCCCGTGTTTATTTCAGTGAAGAAGATGAGATTGCGCGAATAGGCGATGAATTGAACGAACTGGGAGAAAAGTTGCAGAATCAAGTGAAATCACTGCAAAGGATGGCCGACGAACGAGCAGAGTATGCAAAGTCTGCTCATAAGGCAGCTACCATAGAAGAACGCCAGCGTCTCGCCCGTGATTTGCATGATGCGGTCAGTCAGCAGTTGTTTGCCCTCACGATGATGTCTCAGGCATCTCTACGTCTGTTCGACCGAGACCCTGCACAGGCCAGAGAGCAATTGGAAGAAATTTCGGATACTGCGTTGAAAGCCCAAACGGAGATGCGGGCATTGCTCCTTCACTTACGTCCGGTTGATTTGTCAGGTCAGCCATTGAAAAAAGGGGTGCAGGAGCTCGTGGCAGAACTGCGGCAGAAATGCCAAATCAACTTTCAACTTAAAGTAGAGGAAATCGAAGCACTGTCGGCGACCGCTGAAGAACACTTGTTCAGGATTGTACAAGAGTCGTTGTCGAATACATTACGGCATGCGGACGCGACGGAAGTCACGCTTCAGATTGTGGAAAGGCACAACGAGTTATTTTTACATATAGCTGATAATGGAAGTGGATTTGACGTCAATACCGATGAACGCAAAAAAACTTCTTATGGCTTAAAAACAATGAAAGAACGCTGTGAGGAGATTGGAGGAACTTTCTCTATCCGCTCTCAAGTCGGGGCAGGTACACATATTGATATCAGAATACCATTATAATGACACCAGAGGGGAAAGGAAGCGGGAGGATGATCAAAGTAGTTGTGGTAGATGACCACGAAATAGTCAGAAAAGGCGTGATTGCCTATTTGAAAACAGAGCCGGGCCTGGAAATAGTCGGAGAAGCTTCCAGCGGCGTACAGGGGGCAGCGGTCGTAAAAGAGACGAAGCCGGATGTAGTTCTTATGGATCTCATCATGGAAAATGGAACCGGAATTGAAGCAACCAGGGACATCATGGGTTTTAACCCGAATTGTAAAGTAATCATCCTGACTAGTTATTATGATGATGAACAAGTTTTTCCTGCCCTGGAGGCGGGGGCTTACAGTTACATGCTGAAAACGTCCAGCGCGGATGAGATTGCGGCTGCTATCAAAAAGGCGGCAGAAGGGGAACCGGTGATTGAACCGAAAGTGGCGAGTAAGATGATGACCAGCTTCCGACCGTCAGCAATCAAGCCGCATGAGCAATTGACCGAACGGGAACTGGAAGTCCTCATGTGCATCGGTGATGGCTTGACCAATCAGGAAATCGGCGAAAAACTGTATATCGGGATTAAGACCGTAAAAACGCACGTAAGCAATATTCTGAGCAAGCTTGAAGTCCATGATCGGACCCAGGCGGCTGTCTACGCACATAAGAATGGACTGTTCCGTAAGTAAGGAAGGCAGGAGATGGCTTGTAGGAGGGAAAATCTTACATGCCATTCCTTTTTTAAAGAATAAATCAGCTCTCAAAAAAGGTGCCTCGAATTTTGTTCGGGATATTTTCCCTTTGTTTTTGCTCCCTTCGCTAGTATAATGTTTTTGAATGCGTTTGGAGAGAGGGGTATTTCATGGCAGATAATCAACAAACAAAAGAAAACATTCTGTTGATCATATGGGGACAAGCCGTAGCAGCAATGCTCGGAAGTTTGTTTTTTTCAGAATTCATGGGATACGAGCCCTGTGAGTTATGTTGGTATCAACGAATCCTTATGTATCCGCTCGTCATCATTTACGGATATGCAGCTATAAAAAAAGACATCCGTTTTGGGCTGCCTGGATTAATCATGAGCGGAATAGGCATTTGTGTTTCGACCTATCATTATTTGATCCAAAAGCTTCCTGCTCTTCACGAAGCGGGGGAATCTTGCGGATTGGTTCCTTGTAACGGCCAGTATGTCAATTACTTTGGCTTCATCACCATACCGTTTTTAGCCTTGATAGCTTTCATTGTCATTTTTGTTTTCCATATTATTTTGCTTTTGCAACAAAGGAGAGGGAACGAGTGAATAAAAAAATGTGGATTATCCTTGGGGTAATCGTTGTGTTGATCGGCGCTTTGATATTCGTCGTCAGTTATCAAAATAGCCAGAAAATGGCTGACAATCCTTATGGAAAAGAAAATCTGCGCCAATCTACCATCGATCAGTTGGATGATGAACTATATCAAAATCAGATTTTACCGGATGAATTGGAAGAAAAACTCGATAATAAAGAAGATGTCACCGTCTATTTTTACAGTCCAGAGTGTATTCATTGTCAAAAAACGACCCCTGTGATTGTACCAATGACCGAAGAATACGGAATCGATTTGAAAAAATTGAACATCCTGGAATTTCAAGAGCCGTGGAAAACCTATCATATAGAAGGAACCCCCACTCTGATTCACTTTGAAAACGGAGAGGAAGTCGCGCGAATCAGCGGCGAACAATCCAAGCCAACGTGGGAAAACTTTTTCCAGGAAAATGTGCTGGATGGAGAAGAACAATAAGGAAGGCAAGCGAGACTTGGACAAAAGTGTCGTGACCATTTAAAAACCGGACGATTAAACATTCGTCCGGTTTTTACTTTGGCGACCATGCTTTTGTCCAGTACTGCATTTTTGCCTTAAAGAAAGACTGCTTTTGCCATTTTTATAGCAAATATTTAAGTCGGTTCGATCATATTGGCTTCTGTTGTATAGGATGGGCCTGCATGGTAAGGAGGCCGCTTTTTAGACTTGGAGGATGAATGAGCTGCAGCAAACGCGTCGGAATCCTTCCAATTTTGATAGCTTTCTCTCGAATTCCATTGAACCATCACCACATATTTGTTTCCCTGCAGGGGCCGCAAGACACGAAGTGCCTGAAAGCCGGGGATATCGTTCATGGAACCGGCCCGCCTTTTAAACTGGTCTTCGAAAATCGGTTTTCCCTCGTAGGTGACGGGAATATTGTTCATAACCACAAAACCGCTTTGTTGAAGCTCGCCATCCGCCACAAAGCTTTCATAATCCCGCGCCTGTTCAAAAACAGAAGATTTTTTTCCTTCATAGTAAGCTAGTGTGGAATCACCTGCCTGCATCAAATAAATCGGAATATCAGGATGGTCTGATTGAATTTTCACGAGAAAATTATAAGTCCCGTTCGTTATATGCGCTTTCATTTTCGCTCGCCTGCCTTTTGGTAAATGGTTGGTATGCATTGAATATACCCTATCATAGTGAAGGGTATTCTTCCTGTTTAATTCAAGCTTAGCAAGCAGATCAAGTCCATGCAAGCATCTTTGCGGATACAGATGGATTAAAAAGTTTGGCCACAGATCGAGGCGTCTAACGGGCAACTTTCTGTTTATCGGGTGTGTGATCTATCGTATAATGAAAAGAATGGCTTTACCTTAGCAGTAGAAAGATTGAGTAAAGGTGGAAATTATGAACATAGATATTTACTTGAAGTGGATCATCCGCTTGAAATGGCCGCTGATGATTGGTGGTGCTATTTTTTTACTCGGTTTGGCCGGGTACCTGACTATTCTGTTCGGTGGCAGATTTGTAGTGGATGAGCAGGATTTGATATTGCCTGCAGCTACAGTAGTGGAAACAAAAGATGGGGAGAGAATCGGAGAGATCTATGATGAATACCGTCGTCCGGTGACGATTAAACAGATCCCCGACCATGTGGAAGACGCTTTTGTGGCGATCGAAGACAATCGTTTTTACGAGCATGCCGGAGTCGATTTCAAATCGGTGACAAGGGCTGTTTTCCGGGATATTGTCTCTATGGAAAAAGCGGAGGGCGGCAGTACTATAACCCAGCAGCTGGCGAAAAACTTATTTTTGCATAATGATAAGACATGGATGCGAAAAACGAAAGAAGTTATGGCTGCGATTTATCTGGAGAGGAACTTCAGCAAAAATAAAATTCTGGAATATTATTTGAATGAAATATATTTTGCCCATGGAATATACGGTGTCGGAGCGGCAGCTGAATTTTACTTCAGTAAACCGGTTGACGAACTGACCATCACAGAAGGGGCGTTGCTTGCGGCAATGTCGAAAGCACCTAATACCTATTCACCGCTGATAGATGAAGACAAAGCAAAAGAGCGGCGTGATCTGGTATTACAGCAAATGAACCGGCTTGATATGCTGAAGACGCAAGAAACGCTGCAGCTACAAGGGAAAACGCTGGGAGTCGATCAGCAGGAAGAGGAAGATAACCCATGGGATGCTTCCTATATGGATTTGGCAATAAAAGAAGCAGCGGAAAAATATCAGCTTACACTTCCGGAACTGAAGCGGGGCGGTTACCGGCTTGTCGTCAATGTCGACGAGACAGCCCAACGGACTGCCTATGAACATTTTCAGCAAGATGAGTATTTTCAAGGATCGGCATCAGGGGTGGAAGGGTCCTTTGTGTTGATCAATCACGAGACGGGCGAAATAGCTGCTGCAGTCGGTGGTCGTGATTATCAAATCGGCAACGTAAACCGCGTTACAACCCCCAGACAGCCCGGTTCTACCATGAAACCACTTGCTGTGTATGGCCCTGCAATGATGTTGGAAGAATATACGCCTTATTCTCTGCTCACCGATGAAGAGCGGAGTTATGGGGATTATACTGCCCGAAATTACGACGGCAGCTACGGAGGAAAGGTGACGATGTATGAAGCACTGCAGGAATCGAAAAACGCGCCGGCAGTGTGGTTATTGAATGAAATAGGAATTTCCTATGCAAAAGAATATTTAGAGAAGATGGACATTTCGCTTCCTGATGATGGATTGGCCATTGCACTCGGAGGTCTTGAGAAAGGGATGTCCCCGTTACAGCTTGCCCAGGCTTACGGAACCTTTCCGAATGGCGGAAAAATGGAGGACGCTATGGCCATCAACAGCATTTATGATCGGGATGGAGAACTGCTGGAAAGTCAGACCAAAAAGCCTGAGCAGGTGTTTTCGGCTCAGACTGCGTGGAATATGGTTCGCATGCTGGAAGCAGTGGTCGATAAAGGAACAGGAAAAGCCGGCAACTATTCTGGGGCTTTGGCTGGAAAAACCGGCTCCACCCAACATCCATACGCAGAAGGGAAAATCAAGGACGCCTGGTTCGCCGGCTTCACACCGGAATATACCAGCGCCCTTTGGATTGGCTATGACCAAGTGGATGATTCGCGTTACCTGACGGCGGGGAGCGATGTACCCACCAAATTGACAAAAGCGATTTTAAACGATCTAGGAAAGCAAGAGAACTTGGCCGATGTGTTTGAACAGCCGGAAAATGTCAAAGATGTAGAAGAACCAGTCGAGTTGCCCGAAATCACAGATTTGTCCGCCGGTTATAGTTTTGGCGGCTTGTCGTTGGTGCGCGGGAAATTGACATGGACAGCTTCCACGGATGATCGGGTTCAATACGAAGTCTATCGCGTCAAAAATGGGAACGAACAAAAAATCGGTGAAGTGGAAGGAAAGGGAACCTATCAAATCAACCATATCGGGTTATTTGATCAAGCTTCTTATTATGTAGTACCTGTCGACCCGCTGACAGGCCAGAGAGGAAAAGCATCGAATCAAGCCGTGATATCTCTTGACTTCTGATAATGGGGATTAGGGTGTTAACTAGTTGAAAATCGCGAGCGAATGCCGATGAGGTTTTATATGAGCAGGCATTTAACACAGTGGAAATACACGGCCCGTTACACGGAGACGGCTGGAAAGCCTTCTCCCCCAGTCCGTGACTTTACTAAAAAGAAGAACATTTCAATATCTGTCTAAGGTTACGTCCTAACGTGATATGACCGGGAAGAAAATAGCGGAAAATCGACTGATTGTGCAATAACGCACAAATTAGTGACAAATAAGGCCAATTGCTATACATCAAATTTATTAATCGGTATAGTGATTATGGAATGGATTAGAGATAAAGGGTGAAACGGATGGCAAGAACAATCAATGATACAATCCTGAAAGCATTCAGGGGGGAACCGACCGACTATACGCCTGTATGGTATATGCGACAGGCGGGACGGTCACAGAAAGAATACCGGGAGTTAAAAGAAAAATACTCACTGTTTGAAATTACCCATCAACCAGAGCTTTGCGCATATGTGACAAGACTTCCGGTCGAACACTATGGGGTCGACGCCGCGATTTTATACAAAGACATCATGTCGCCGCTTCCGGCCATTGGGGTAGATGTGGAAATCAAGTCGGGTATCGGACCGGTGATCGACAAGCCGATTCGGTCCAAGAGCGATGTGGAAAAACTCGGAGCGATTGATCCTGTCTCCGATGTGCCTTATGTACTGGAGACAATCAGACTTCTTGCAGAAGAGCAACTGGATGTACCATTGATCGGGTTCAGCGGCGCACCGTTCACGTTGGCAAGCTATATGATTGAAGGCGGACCATCAAAGAATTACCATAAAACCAAAGCGATGATGTATAGCGACCCAGCAGCATGGTTTGCATTGATGGATAAGCTGGCCGACATGACAATCACGTATGCAAAGGCGCAAATACAGGCTGGCGCGAAAGCCTTCCAAATTTTTGACTCATGGGTAGGCACCTTGCATGCAGCTGATTACCGAGAATACATCAAACCGGTGATGCAGCGGATTTTTTCAGAACTAAAAAGTGAGGGTGTTCCATTGATTTTGTTTGGGGTAGGGGCACGCCATCTGATTTTGGAATGGAATGATCTTCCGGTTGATGTCCTCGGTCTCGATTGGCGGACTTCGGTTACGGAGGCACGGGAAATGGGAATTGCCAAAACACTGCAAGGTAACCTTGATCCGGCTCTGCTCGTTTCAGACTGGAAGGCAACGGAAATGAAAGCGCAGGCGATTTTGGATGAAGCGGAAGGCCAACCGGGCTTTGTCTTTAACTTAGGTCATGGTGTGACGCCGGAAATCGAACCGGCAACCTTGAAAAGGCTGACAGATTTCATCCATGATTACTCCCGCCGCAAATAACGGTAATAGAGAAATTAGGAATAAGAGATAAAAAGCTAAGAGGTGTTGGAAAGTGGCAAAGAAAAAAATTGGTTTACTGGTAATGGCTTATGGTACGCCATATAAAGAAGAAGACATTGAACGCTATTATACAGACATCCGGCACGGCAGAAAGCCGACACCGGAAATGCTGGAGGATTTGACCGAAAGGTATCGGGCTATCGGCGGTATTTCACCGCTGGCAGAAATCACCAAACAACAGGCGCAAGGCATCGAAGACCGTCTCAATGAAATCCAAGATGAAGTGGAATTCGTCCATTACCTTGGCTTGAAGCACATCGAACCGTTTATCGAGGATGCAGTCGGGCAGATGGCGGCTGATGGAATCGAAGAAGCTGTATCATTGGTGCTGGCTCCACACTATTCCACTTTCAGTGTGAAGTCATATAACGGCCGCGCTCAGAAGGAAGCAGAAAAACACGGCAGACCGCAAATCACCTCGGTCGAAAGCTGGTATGATGAACCAGGCTTTATCGATTACTGGGTAAAAGCTATTTCCAAAGTTTACGGTCAAATGGACGAGCAGGAAAAAGAGAAAGCTGTTTTGGTCGTTTCGGCACATAGTCTTCCTGAAAAGATTCTGGAACATGGCGACCCTTATCCAGATCAATTGAAACGGACTGCCGAGCTGATTTCGGAAGCTACTGGCATTGAACAGTACGAATTGGGCTGGCAAAGCGAGGGGAACACTCCGGATCCTTGGTTGGGCCCGGATGTTCAGGACTTGACAAGGGAGCTTTATCATGAAAAAGGCTATCGTTCTTTTGTTTATGCCCCGGTTGGATTTGTCGTCAACCATTTGGAAGTATTATATGACAATGATTATGAATGCAAGGTCGTATGTGACGAACTGGGCGCGAACTACTACCGTCCGGAAATGCCGAACGCAAAGCCGGAATTCCTTCATACCTTGGCAGATGTAGTTTTGCGGAAATACCGTCAAAGTAATGATCAACATGCGTGAATCGAAGCAAATTGCTATCATCGGCGGGGGTATCACCGGCCTGACTGCTGCCTATTACTTACAGAAAAAGATAAAAGAAGAACAGCTTCCATATAAAGTGAAGCTTGTGGAAGCAAGCGATCGTCTCGGCGGGAAAATCAAATCTGTCAAACGCGATGGCTATACGTTCGAACGCGGCCCAGACTCGTTTTTGATTCGTAAGCCTTCTGCGGCACGTTTGGTAAAGGAAGCAGGCTTGGAGGATGATTTGATAAAGAATGGAACCGGTCAGTCGTATATTTTAGTAGACAAGAAGCTGCATAAAATGCCGGGCGGTTCTTATATGGGCATTCCCACTCAAGTAAGTCCATTTTTGTTTTCTGGCATTTTTTCTGCCAAAGGGAAACTGCGGGCCGGATTGGATTTTATCAGGCCAAAAGGAAAACAGACCGGTGATCAATCGTTAGGTTTGTTTTTCCGTCGTCGTTTCGGCGATGAGCTGGTCGAAAATCTGGTGGAGCCGCTACTTTCCGGTATATATGCCGGAGATATCGACGAACTTAGCCTGATGGCGACATTCCCTAACTTTTACGAGTTGGAGCAGGAGCACCGCAGCCTGGTAAAAGGCTTGCGTAAGACTGTGCCGAAGAAGAAAAATAACAAAGGGAAAAAGCCAAGCATGTTTTATTCGCTTAAAAATGGCCTCGAATCCTTGGTGGACGCTGTAGAACACAAGCTTGAGCCGGGAACGGTCGTGAAAGGGACAGGGGTGGACCATATTGAACAGAAGGATGACCATTATCATCTGCTGCTCAGTGATGGGACCGTTGTCCAAGCTGATTCGGTAGTGATGGCGACACCGCACTTTGCAGCTAGACGGATGCTCAGTCAATATGAGTTCATGGATGCGTTCAAAGAAATGCCGGCTACATCTGTTGCCAACGTCGCTTTAGCCTTTGACCAGTCTGCATTCAAAAAAGATGTCGATGGTACAGGGTTTGTCGTATCCCGAAACAGTGATTATAGGATCACTGCTTGCACATGGACCCATAAAAAGTGGCCGCAATCTGCGCCTGAGGGCAAAGCACTACTTCGTTGTTATATCGGCAGGCCAGGGGATGAGCAGGTAGTTGATCTATCAGATCAGGAAATTGTCGACATTGTGCTTCATGATTTAAAGAAAATCATGAAAATTACCAAGGAACCGGAATTTGCCGTGGTGAGCCGTTGGAAAAATGCTATGCCACAATATGCAGTTGGACATAAAGACCGTTTGAATCATGTCCGTGCTAAGATGGAAGCAGACCTTCCCGGTTTATTTTTGGCGGGTAGTTCCTATGAAGGAATCGGTATTCCTGACTGTATCGATCAGGGCGAAGCTGCGGTTGAGCAGGTGTTGTCATTCTTACATCATCAAAGATAAAGAAACGAAAAAAGAGCTGGGACAACAGCATAGCGACCAATACAAAAACCGAACGATGAATGAATTCGTTCGGTTTTTGTTAGAAGAAGCAAACCATTTTTATCCTTCTCGTCTGAATCGCGCTCCACTCCGGCAAGGTACTTCGCTTTCCGCGGGGACGGCTTCAGCTAACTTGGCAAAGCAAACCGTTTTGCCAATTGGATCTTCAGCTCCCGCTCATCCCGCAGGAGTCTACGCACCTTGCCTCCGTTGAATGAGGATGGTTTCTTTTCTGGCGTAATTTCCGTTTTGTCTATTGCTGTTATGGAGAGGAAGCTAAACGGCATGGAAGCGAAGAGTATTTTCTTTCTTATGCTGTTGATCTTATCTCTTATTTCTGAAGTACCCCCTGTTGATTTTTCGTCTTCGTCACTGTTTAGTTTCATTTTGTCCTGATATGTGGATACCAGACCACGAAAACGTAGCGATGCGAAGCACGAATCAACCAACAGGAAAAATAAAGCTGGAACACACAAGTAAAAAAAGAGCGAATTTGATTGGTTTTTGCTTTGGTGGCCATGCTTTTGTCCCGGTCACTTTATAGCGTAGCGTCCAACCTGGTACCACAGAGAAATTGTGATTGTATGCAGCATTGAGGCATCCAGCCTGAAGCAAAAAAGGAAAGCTTGCAGAAACTTTCTGCAAGCTGGATATGTTGGCTTTGAGTGGTGAGTTTCCGGCTCTTTATCTGGCGGGGTGATCGCAATGGTCACATAAATTACCGTAACAATCGGCTTTTTCGAGTATTTCTTTTCCACAATTGTGACACTTTTTTCGCGGCAGGTTTTTAAAAAATTCCACAATGCTCAGCAAAGAAAATCCCCTCCACATGTTGTTGTGGTTTTATTGTATTATAACAGGTTTAAAAAATCAACCATCTGTTTCATAACAATTTAAAAGAGGTGAATGCCCATGAAATGGACAGTGATTGGCTATTGGGGAGCATATCCGGAGAAAGGAGAAGCCACTTCTGCCTATCTTCTCGAGCAGGATGGTTTTCGGTGTTTGATTGATTGTGGCAGTGGTGCGCTTTCCAGGCTGCAACGTTTTGTCGATGTAAAGGGCCTTGATGCAGTTGTTTTGTCCCATTACCACCAAGATCATATAGCAGATATCGGGGTGTTGCAGTACAGCTGGCTGGTTCAGAACAGTCTGCATCGAACGAACGATAAACTGACGATTTACGGACATGGCGAAGATGAAACAGGTTTTTCCGCTCTGACCCACCAATTTACCGAAGGAATTGCTTATCAGTATGATGATACGTTGGAAATCGGCCCTTTCCAGTTCACCTTTCAAAGGACAACACATCCGGTTCCATGCTTTGCGATACGGATTAGCAACGGAAAGCAAGAAATCGTCTACACAGCGGATAGTAGCTTTGATCAGAAATTGGTACGGTTCAGCAGCGATGCCGATTTGCTTATCAGTGAGTGCAGTTTTTACCATGGACAGGACGCCGCCAAAGCGGGACATATGACGAGCGCTCAATGCGGTCGACTTGCTGCTTCCGCAAATGTAAAACAACTGCTTCTCACACACCTCCCCCACTTTGGAGATAGACAGGATTTAGTTACAGAAGCCAGGCAGCAATTTGAGGGATCCATCCAGTTGGCTTATGAGGGATGGACATGGCAAGGGTAAAAAAGTCCCATGGATTGCTCTTGTCTGCGACTTTCGATAAAATAAGAAAAGACAAGCAATAAGGAGGATATAATCATGTTGTTTATCGATAACGAGGGTATTACCGATCCACATATCAATTTAGCGATAGAAGAATATATTCTGAAAAACTTCGGAGCAGATGATACATATTTACTGTTCTATATTAATGAGCCTTCTATTATCATCGGAAAAAACCAAAATACCATTGAGGAAATCAACACCAATTATGTAGACTCCAACGGGATTCACGTTGTTCGCAGACTTTCGGGAGGCGGAGCAGTTTACCATGACGAAGGTAACTTGAACTTCAGTTTTATTACCAAAGATGATGGCAACAGCTTCCATGACTTTGCGAAATTCACCGAGCCGGTGACCGATGCGTTGCAAAAGCTTGGCGTTAAAGCCGAGCTTAAGGGACGCAACGATATTGTGGTGGATGGAAGAAAAATTTCCGGAAATGCCCAGTTTTCTACGAGAGGCCGGATGTTCAGCCATGGTACACTGATGCTTGATTCCGAAATTGAAAATGTTGTTTCGGCTTTGAATGTCAAAATGGAAAAAATTAAATCCAAGGGAATAAAATCGATTCGCAGCCGTGTGGCCAACATATCCGAATTTCTTGATGAAAAGATCACGATGGATGAGTTTAAAGCATTGATCCTGCGTTACATTTTCGATGTAGAAGATGTCAAAGACGTTCCGCAGTATAAACTGACAGAGGAAGACTGGAAGAATATCCATCAGCTTTCTGAAGAGCGTTACCAGCGTTGGGATTGGAATTACGGCCGTTCTCCTGCATTTAATATTCAACAGTCCCATAAGTTTCCGGCAGGTTCTGTCGATGTTCGGCTTGATGTCAAAAAAGGCACGATTGAAAATGTGAAAATTTACGGCGATTTCTTCGGTGTAGGAGATATTGAGGATGTTGAAGCAAAGCTTACCGGTGTCCGCTATAACCGCCAGGCAATCGAAGAAGCATTGACCGGCATCGATATCAGCCATTATCTTGGCAAAATCACTCGAGAAGAGTTTGTTGATTTAATTTATTGAGTTATTGTAGAAAAGCACACAAGTCATAGGCCGAACGATGATTCGAATGCTCAATTCGAACCCGTTCGGCTTTTTCTTTTAACTTTTCCTATACCAGTCAAATCGGTCGAAAAATAATTAAAGTCCTCTGATTCTCGTAGAGGATGCAATCCCCTCCGGGTGGAGCCATTCATCTGTCTTTCCGCGTTCCCTGTTTTTTCTAATGCCTTCTTGCTAGAAAAAAAGGTTTGGCTTATAATAGTAGTTAAGGCCATAGTGAATGACCATTCATTCAGGGGGAGGAGTATCATGAACATTAGTGATCAAATTTCTATCACTGCCAAACAACATCCCGAGAAAACGGCATACATATTTGAAGGCACCGAAACGAGTTATCTTGAATTGGAAGGCATGATCAACAAATTTGCCGATAGTCTGTCAGAGCTTGGTTATCAAAAAGGAGACCATCTCGCACTGATTGTCGGGAATAGTCCGCATTTTGTAATCGGATTATACGGGGCGTTGCGGGCAGGGGTTATTGCCATTCCCATCAATCCGATTTATACGCCCGATGAAATGTCGTATATCTTGCAAAACGGGGACGTCAAAGGAATCATCACGATGGATATCCTTGCCGGAAAGTTCGTGCAGATGGCGGATGTTCTCGAAGAGGTAGAGCATGTCATTATTGCGGAAACAGGAGCTGGAACCGAGACAGCCGATGGCATCTTGTCAGCAAAAATGAAATCGTTTTCAAAAATGATGGAAGTTGGGAATATGCACTTTGACCGGCCGGAGCTTAGAGAAGAGGATGTAGCGCTGGTACTCTATACTTCGGGTACGACGGGAAAACCAAAAGGCGCAATGCTCACACATCGCAATCTTTATTCCAATGCCAAGGATACGGCAGATTACCTGGAAATGGATGGTGGAGATAAAGTTATTGCTGCCCTTCCAATGTTCCACGTTTTCTGTTTGACGGTAGCGTTGAATGCGCCATTGATGAATGGGGGAACAGTGTTGATTGTACCGAAGTTTTCCCCTGAAGCAGTGTTCAAACTGGCAAAAGAGCAAAAGGCAACCGTCTTTGCCGGAGTTCCGACAATGTACAATTATTTGCTGCAAACACCTGGAGGGCATGTGGATGACTTCAAGAGCATCAGGCTTTGTATTTCCGGCGGGGCTGCTATGCCAGTGGCATTATTGAAGAATTTCGAACAGAAATTCGGGGTGATGGTATCTGAAGGGTATGGTTTGTCGGAAGCATCGCCCGTTACTTGTTTCAATCCACTGGATCGTGAACGGAAACCTGGTTCCATCGGTACCAACATTAAAAATGTCGAGAATAAGGTGGTAGACGAGCTGGGGAACGAGCTTCCGCCTGGTGAAGTTGGGGAATTAGTCGTCCGGGGTCCAAATGTAATGGCGGGATACTACAAGCTGCCGGAGGAAACGGAAGCAGTACTGCGGGACGGTTGGTTATATACAGGAGATATGGCGAGAATGGATGATGAAGGTTATTTTTATATCGTTGACAGGCGCAAGGATATGATTTTGGTCGGCGGTTACAATGTCTATCCGCGCGAGGTGGAAGAGGTATTATACGAGCACCCCGATATTGCGGAAGTAGCTGTCGTCGGTATGCCGGATCCTGAGCAGGGAGAGACTGTCGTCACCTTTGTCGTCACAGAAAACAATACATTGAAAGAGGCGGATGTCATCGCTTTTTGCGGAGAACGGCTTGCTAAATATAAAGTGCCTGCCGTTGTTGAGTTCTTGGATGAACTGCCGAAAAACACGACGGGAAAAATTTTGCGAAAGCAGCTGCGTGATAAAGTGGCTGAGTTATAAGCTGATGACAAATAAAAGAATATGGTAAAATTTAAGAATCTCCTGCCGGCATGGTGGGGGATTCGTTTTTCTAAGAATGAAAATTCCGGCAGGAGGAAGTCCACATGAAAAAATTGCTGGCCGCTTATTTGTTTTTTCTTATGATTGTATGGGGTTATTTCCTGTTTTTTTATCCCTTGGAGACGTTTGGGGATTCCGATTACGCCGCTATGGCGCATGCTATGTATTTTTCCAAGCTGCCACTTGAGTGGCTGTTGCTTTACGTCATCATCAAAAAAGGCTGGTCGATGGTCTGGATGGACAGGATCGAGCGGATCGCAGGAAGACTTTGGTCAAGGACATTGCTTTTTACACTGCTGCTGACTGTCGCTTATCAGTTCGTTCGCCTTCCGTTCCTTGTCATTTGGTTTGCCATCAGCAGGAGAGAAGGAACCAGTAATCAAACAATCGGAAACTGGTTCTATGAGCTTGGACTGGACAGTTTG
This sequence comes from Sediminibacillus terrae, assembly GCF_009602435.1. GTDB lineage: Bacteria > Bacillota > Bacilli > Bacillales > Amphibacillaceae > Sediminibacillus > Sediminibacillus terrae. The sequence goes on along the minus strand of NZ_VZDQ01000011.1, from coordinate 594,614 downwards.
TTCTTTTGGCTCGTTTTATCAGTTGGTATTTATGTGGCGTTGATTTTGATGGGCAGATTTAAAAACTGGTGGTTCGGTTTATGGCTGATTGCCCTTCCGGCAGCTGTGTTTGTGGTGTATATTCAGCCGGTTTGGATCGATCCACTATATGAGGACTTCGCTGTGATGGAGCCTGGACCGCTCCGTACAGCAATCGAGGACTTGACAGAAAAAGCGGGATTGGAAGATGCTACCCTTCTTCAAGTAGACATGAGTCAAAAAACTACAACTTTTAATGCCTATGTCACCGGAATAATGGGGAATGCCCGGATTGTCTTGTGGGATACGACGTTGAAAGGGATGCCGCAGGAGGAAGTACTGTTTATTCTCAGCCATGAAATCGGTCATTATGTAAAGCACCATGTGTACATAGGAGTGGCGGGTTATCTTGTATTGAGTTTGCTTCTGCTTTATGCCGGGGCGGTGCTTTACCGGGTCGCCTGCCGGAATATGCTAAATAAACATTCACTCCATAGTGGGAATGATTTACGAGCTGTTCCGATTTTGCTGTTGATTTTTTCATTGCTGCTTAGTGCGGCACAACCGCTCTCATTAGCTGTTTCCAGGCAAATCGAGGCTTCAGCAGATCGTTATGCAGTAGAGAAAAGCGACAATGACCAGCTGCGGGCGGGTATTTCCAGTTTTCGACGGATGGCAGAGCAGTCGAAGAGCGATGTGGATCCAGCTTCCTGGATAGAGTGGCTGCGGTTCAGTCATCCGCCGATTCAGGAGCGAATCGATCGGATTGAGGAAGAGCTGGTTGATCGTGAAACCAATTCGGGGAGTTCTTCGTAAATAAACGAGAAGGGATGGGATGAACTTGATGATTGATTTTCAAGAACAACTAATGAACGAAAAAGAAAAAATGAGGGAGAAGCAAAAATTGGATAACCAGCTTTCCGTCATGACGGCCCAGCTGCAAGATTTGCGGGAAACGGAAGCCCGAATGAAACGAAGACTGGAAGACGAAAAGATCGATGTGGAAAAACTGGAGGGAGTCAGCCTTAAAGGTGTTTTCATGTCGATCGCCGGAAAGAAGGAAGAAGTACTTGACAAAGAACGGCAAGAGGTCCTGGAAGCCCAATTAAAGTGGAAGGAAGCGCGAACTGCGAGGGAAGAATTGGAACGGGAACATAGTCGGCTCTCTGACAGAATTCAAACCCTCGGTTATCCGGAAAAAGAGGTGGACCGTCTGTTGGAGAAAAAAGAGAAGTATTTGCTGGACCATGGGCATCGGGCAGGAGAGGAGCTGCTTGATTTATCGGAAGCAATCGGTGAGTTGCGGGCGGACGCCAAAGAAATTCAAGAAGCGCTGGCTGCCGGCTGGGATGCTTCAAGGGCTCTTGCCAATGCGGAAGAATCTTTGCACAGTGCCGAAAACTGGGGAACGCTCGATATGTTCGGCGGCGGAATGATAACGACGGCAATTAAACACGGACGGATTGACGATGCCAGTAACGAGGTACACGAGGCCCAACGGCTATTGCGAAAATTTTCACATGAACTGAATGATATCGGTAACTCGTTTGCGGTCGATGTGTCCATATCCGGCGGCTGGACAGTGGCGGATTACTTTTTCGACGGCCTGATAACAGATTGGTTCATCCAGGGTCAAATCCAGGATTCGCTTGAACAAGTCAGCACGGTCAAAAGAGAAACAGATCGGACAGTGGCCAAGCTGAAGGAACTGTCCGGAGATGTAAAACGAAAAATAGCGGAACTGGAGGAAAGTAAACGCCGACTGCTTGAAACACCGCTTTAAGGCTGGCGGTGGGTGACCATATCTTCATCCTCTGTAATGAAAAAGGGACGATCCGGACGGTTGGACAACAATCCGAGTTTTTCCAGTTTCAAGTAGTTGACTTGTTTGTCAGGGTCTCCTTCCGTTATCGGAAGTTTCCCGGTTTGCTCACGATAATGATCGACAGCTTGCTGAACTTTATCCAGGTCTTCGGCGAGCTGTTTATCTTTCTCCTCGAAGATTTCATATGTTTCCCGGGACATATAGTACGTCTGTTGCGGTTTGGCTTCCAAATAGGGAGCCAGCAGCTGATAATCAATCGTCCGGTCCGAGTTGATGATTACTTGTAAAGGTATTTCAGAAGCCAGCTCGGCGCTGTATCGCCGGACGGCGTCTTTTACTTCTGAAAGGCTTACCGGTCTAACGGGGAGTTGTTTCTGCTGCGAATCGTTTTTCTGTTTTTTGTTCTTTTTCCACATGGCGTCTCCTCCTTTATTAATATAGCTAGAGTATAGCAAACCTGCATGCATTGATTAAACCGTTTTCATTTAGCGAAGAAAAACATGACAAATAGCTGTGTTATTTTACAAAAAATTCAATTTATTCTACCATTTTATGCAATTTTCTGGTAAATTAGGAGTAGGCCTTTCACTTGCCTAACTATTGAATGAAGGGATGGTAGTCTATGATGTATGAAACACATTACGAAGTAACTCCGCTTACCCTTGCCGTCATTGGAGGGGAAAAAGGTAACAGGTTTTCCTCCCGTGTCCTGGAAGAAGAAGAAACAATCCAAGTGAAACAGCCGGCAAGTAAAATCATCGATCTTGCCTGCAAGTTTTTTGGGAGCAGTCTGCGGGGCAGGCAGGAAGGGACCAAGGATATATGCAATATTACGCATAAAGTACCTGTCTCCATCGATCCTTCAAGCGGTATGTATTTTTTCCCCACAGCTTCTCCTAACAGCCCTCAATGCTCGTGGATTGCCCACTCGCATGTTGATAGAATCAGCAAGGCTGCGAATCAATCCACAGAAATTTTCTTCAAGAATGGAATTTCCATTACACTCCCTGTTTCTCACGGCATCATTTTGAACCAAATTCAAAGGACGGCGCAATTTCGTTACTTGCTCGATCACCGGATTAAGTATTTGTGGAAGAATAATGCTGATGTGGTTGCTGAGCCTTTTGTATAAGTTCCCGTAGAATGTTTTCTACTTTTTTTCGAACCGCAGGATTAAAATAGTTTCTTTTTTCCTCTCGTCCCTGGCAGATAAATAAAAAGGAGGAGAAGGAATCGTTTTTATTTAAAGAGACGACCTGCAGCTGTTCTTTTGCCATGCGGCTCCGAAGCTGTCGGCGTTCTGCTACAGCTTCCAGTTCCATTTTGCCAAGCAGGTCTGTATAGGGTTCTTTGATTTTGAAACTTCCTGTTTGAATGCTTTGCAGATCCTTCTGGATGACCACAATCGCCATGGAAAGAAATAGAAAACGGGAAGCAACAGAAAGTTGTTCTTCGCTGAGATAACGCACAATTACTCCTCCTTAACGAACGTATGTTCCATTATACCCTAGCCGAATCGATTCTGAAACCAAAACCAGTAAAAAGAAGACTGGTAAAAAAAGTGAAGCGGTGAAAGGCCAAAACAATAAGCGGGTCTATAAGACATCGGTATAGCTGTTATTTTTCGGTATTTCGGATACCCTATGGTTGGGTGATAAATATGAAAGCAACCGAATTGGAAAGCAAACGTTTCGACAAAGCGCTTGATGAAATTCTCGATTTATTCAACAACCTGGAAAACGATGCACCAATCATTGATTTTGGTCAGGATGTCCTCGACAATATTGCACGGGCCAAAAAGAAGTACGGGGATAAAATGGTGAACGAAAAAATAAATACAGTAGTAAGGGAAATGCTTTCCTGGCTCGAACTGGATGATGTGGAACTGGCTCCGGAAGAAGAGGAGAACGAGCAGGATGACGATGAATCCTGAAAAAGCACTTAATGTGCCCATGTATCTGTCTCCTTCTCACGGAAGTCTGCAAGTTTATTCAATCAGTTCCACATCCACGATTGCTTCGACGGGGATAAATTCGATACCCTCGTGGTTTTCGATTTCAAGTTTTCCCATTCCCGTTCCTTTTATGAAACCTTCCAGCATTTCGATTCGCTGTGCTTCATAGAAGTAAAGGGAAACCTTTTGTTTGTATTCGATCGCCTGCATGATCGTTCGCTGCATTTCCTCCAATTTATCACTACTGAGAATCGGCTTTTCTACGTCCTTTTCTGATTCATACCATTGATTGAGCATTTCCACATGCTCGGGCAGCATGAGGGAAGTCCATTTAATGGTTCCCCGGTCCTGATGTTTGCCTTGCATGAGTCACGCCCCCTGACGCCGCAGTTTTTCTGCCGGGTGAACAGCCAAAATGTTGTCAAGGCGAAAAGTCCTGACTTGTCTGCGGGAATAACAGTAAGCCACCACCTGTTCTTCTTTGATTTGGAGAATTCGGACTATACGCTGTGACAGCCCCCCGCTTTTAGACTGATAAATCATTTCCAGCTTTTTTTTGTTTTCCATGGCCAGGTGAAGCATTGTTTTCATTTGTTTTCACTCCTTAAAGGGAACGTTTGTTCTTATTATATGCAGAAGACGAACATTTTACAACTAGATAATCACTGGTAATTTATACCTAACCTGTTAGGGAAGAAGGAATGCCATTCTGCCCAATCAATAAACACTGCTTTTACGGGCAACAAAACGGCTGTGCTACAGGAGTCAAGAAAATAAAAATCCAGTTTATAAAGAGGAGTGGAACAAAACAGGTTGAAGCTTCAGCCCTTCCACCCGAAGCCATGAGAGGTACAGGCAAAAATAAAAGGAGCCTGGGACAAAAGCACCGTGACCAAAATGAAAACCGAACGATCATTCGTTCGGTTTTTTTGATGAGCTAAAAGCAAATGCTATGAAAAGTGCAACGTTCCACTCCGGCAAGGTACTTCGCTTTCCGCGGGCACGGCTTCAGCTAACTTGGCAAAGAATACCGCTTTGCCAAGTGGATCTTCAGCTCGCGCTCATCCCGCTGGAGTCTGCGTACCTTGCCTCCGTTGAAGGAGATACCTTCTCTTCAGTGATTTCCGTGTTGCCCTATTTCTGTTACAGATAGAAAGCTGAGCTGCATGGAAACCGCTTATTTATGCCATTATCAGATTGTAAAGAATAAAGGAACCCCCATGCTGATTTTCGTCTTCGTCACTGTTTGATACCTATCAGTCAATAGAAGAGTACGGTTTATCTTGTCTTGATCATGTGGAAATCAGAGCACAAAAACGTAGCGATTCGAAGCACGTATCAAACAACAGGATAAAAAGAAAATATACAAATAAAACCGAACGAATTTGATTGGCATTTAGCATTCGCTCGGTTTTTGCTTTGTTGGTCATGTTTTGTCCCGGCACCTTATTAGAAGGGAAAATAGAAAAAAATCAGAAACAAGGCGACGGCTATCAAAAAAGTCGCTCCGTAAATGACAATCAGCAAGGGCACATTTTCTTTCATCGAACTTTTTTCATAATCTATCGAACGATGCAGCTCCTGCTCATGCCGATTCTCGGCTTTTTCGTAGATCTTCGCCTTGTCTGATTCCGACTTTCCCAGCCGCAATGTTATAATAAGGGCAGCAATACAGACGACGAAGGCAGCAATCATTAAAAAAATATACATATAATTCCTCCCGAAATGGTTGTCTGTTCCTATTATCTGTTTTTATTATAAGAAAAACAATAAAGGAAATAAAAAAAGGGCTTTTAACAGAAAAAGACAGCTGGCTGGGCAATTTTCCTTGTTTACATTACAATTAAAATAGGGAAACTGGTTAGTAAGCAGTACATAACTCAAGTGCGGGTGCGAGGAGAATAGAACTTGTACATATTTGACATAGATATCAATGAACTTAGAGAATTAATTGAAAGTAATAGATTCGATGACTTGCTGATGCAGCTATTGAAAACGTATGAAGGACTTGGACCGCTGCCGGGCATTTTACTGCCTTTCATCGAGGCTTTCCTGCCGTTTTTACCGCTGGTCGTTTTTGTACTTGCCAATGCAGCGGCATACGGATTGCTCGAAGGCTTTTTGTTGTCCTGGTTTGGCGCAAGTGCTGGGGCGATATGTGTCTTTATGCTTGTGCGAAAGCTGGGTAAAAAGCGTTTTTTCATTTGGCTGCGGAAAAACAAGCAGGTGGAGCGGGTGACGGGATGGCTGGAACGGCACGGGTTCGGTCCGTTGTTTTTGCTTATGTGCTTTCCGTTTTCGCCGTCTTCTGTCATCAATATCGTCGCAGCGCTGTCGAAAGTGAGTTTTCAACAATTTATTCTTGCCGTACTATTGGGAAAGACGGTGATGATTTTTACGATTGCCTACGTAGGGGACAGCATTGTTTCTTTTGCCCAAAATCCAGTCAAGACAATCGTCGTCGGGATCTGTATCCTGTTGTTTTGGGTCTTCGGTAAATTCTTGGAGCAGCGGCTGCAAAGAAAGGCCAGGGAACGCGGGTAGCTTCTAAATAGAGGATTAATTTTTTTTCTGAAGGGTAAAATATGGATAGAAACAGCACCTGGAGGAAAAGACAATGAAAAAAATAAATTATTGGAAAGTATTACGGACGGTAGTGATTGCAGGAATACTGGCAGTACTTTTCCGTTCGTATTTATTTGCTAGTTATGTTGTGGACGGAAAATCGATGGAGCCTACCCTGTATGATGAAAACTTGATCATGGTGAACAAGATGGCCTATGATCTGCATAATATCGACCGGTTCGATGTGATTGTTTTTCACGCCAATGAAAAAGAAGATTACGTGAAACGAGTAATCGGCACACCGGGAGATACAATCGAGTATAAGAATGACCGTTTATATCTGAACGGAGAACCGGTCGAGGAAGAGTATTTAGAGCCATTTAAAAAGGATGATGGCAAACCGCTGACAGACGATTTTTCCTTGAATGGAGTCACTGGCCAAAGTGAAGTGCCGGAGGGTAAACTGTTTGTCATGGGAGATAATAGACGTGAAAGCCTGGACAGCAGGTATTTCGGATTTGTTTCCCAAGACGAGGTTGTCGGAAAGGTTGATGTGAGATATTGGCCTATTTCGCAGTTAGGTGTTAGCTTTTAAAAGACTTTTCGCACGCTTGGTGTTTTTCAATCTTGCAACTACGCTGTACTTGAGTGGTGAAAGCGATTGTCAGAACAAGAGACCGGGACAAAAGCATCAAGATCAAAAAAAAACCGAACGATTTGTTCGGTTTTTTTGCTGGGATGGACATGCTTGTGGGCCGGCCTTTTATTATGCTGATCAAATGATCAGCAACAAAAGCGTGTAGCCGACAACACCTGTCAAAAAAGCGCCAAAGCTGCTTTGTCTTTCTTCCGGAAGCTCTTCTTTTAAAATATTGAGAATGACACCGCCGGCAAGAAAAGCTGTTAAAAAGGAGACAATGAACGGCTTGACCTCATACAAACTCCCTACAATCCAGCCGATAAGTACTGCCACGCTCAGCAGCCAGCGGCCATATTTATCATAAATCCTTTCGTGTCTTTCCCGAAGACTGAAATCGTTGATGATAAAATGGACAGCCAGTGCGAGAAAATAAAAAACCATTCCTGCCGCGTCGGCAAACTCTTCGGTTATCAATAAATAGCCAATTATCGCATTATAAAAAAAGAAGGAGCCAATATGGATCCAAAACACTCCCGAATTCGTCTTCCCCGGACCCGCAGCATTATCTTTCTGTTTAGATACTTTCACCATTCGTTCCAATCCGTAAAAGAGGGTCAGTCCTGCAAGGGCGACCAGGTAAATATGTGATTCCAAAAAAGATAGCCCTTCTGTGGTCAATGTCTCTTCGATAGCCTGCTGGTGTTCATTCAGATCAGGCAGTAAATGAATGAACACATATGCGACAGCAACGCCGCCGGAAATAGACAGGAACCTGCTCCTCGGTACATTGTTCAGGAACAGCAATTTTTCGGAAAATAAGTGAATCAAAACAAAGCACAGAGCAAACAAAAAACTCATCCAGAACATGTATCTACATCCTCCTTTCCTGACTCTTTCGTTATTCCCTGATCGGAAAAGGAATATCCAGGTTTTTTCTAAGAGAGGTAAACTTGTCCGATCTTTGAAGAACAGTGCTGTCAATTGAATTTTGCGAACGTTTGTTCTATAATTGGGTATGGAAATGGCAAGGGGCTGTTTAATCAGGCAGCACCCTTGCAAAAACGGTCAAGCCGATAAATAGTAATGGAATCAGCAGCAACACCACTGAAAAACTGAGAGTGGGAGCTAAGACAGATCCCAAGGTGGCACCGGACAGAAGGGTGAAAGAGTAAATGGCGACGGCACTTGTTCCGGCGGTTGCATGTCGCCCTACCAGCAGCACGACCATCGGGATGGTCAGTGAAGTCGACACAATCATGAAAAAGGAAGCTATGGCAATGTTTCCGACATTCAAATGAATGGCTGCCGGAAGAAAACCAGCTGCCATGATCGCCAAATGCAGCCGCAGTACACGTTTGGCGCCGAATTTTTTCAAAACAATGCTCGTAAAAAAAGAAGGAAGGATCCCGATTAAGCTGAGAGCTCGGAACAACTGCAGCGGAATCGGAAATTCGGACCAGCTCGTATAAAGGTAAATTTCGAAAGCTCCATAGAATAGCATAATCGGAAACAATAGGAAAAAGGCAATCAGGTAAAGACTGCGGACAATGCGGTTGCGCAAGCATGATAAAATAGAAGCAGTCAGTTTCTTTAACTGAAGACCGTCTGCTTTGGCAGACGGTTGCAAGGTGAACAATAAAAAAATAAAGCAAGAAAGATAAAAAACACTGAAGGCGATGAACACGCCGGAAGCAGAAAATGTGTCGGCGAAACCCGCGGATATAATTTGACCGAAAACACCGGCGAAAAGGAAGCCGGTATTGATGAGAGCGATGGCTAATCCTTGCAGACCGGGGCTGAAGCAGCGGAAACAATAGCCGAATGCCAGTGGTGCGAAACTTGCAGCGAGCAGTCCTTGGATCACGCGCAATAGTAAAACAGATTCGAAGGAATCCGCCAGGGCGATGAGTGCGGTTATCAGTGTCAATACAGCCATACCAGTCAGCATGATCCTGCTTAAAGGCAATTGATCAGCTAAAAAACCGAAAAATAAAAGCCCGAATGCGTAAGCCAGGATAAAAAAAGAACTGGCCAGAGAAGCATTTCCGATAGATACGTTGTAGGTTTCAGACAGCAGCGGATGCAAGGGGATCATTACATACAAGCTGCTTGCGACAAAAACAGCACAATAAATCAGGGCGACCGCGCTGATGTTTTGCTTGGCCATTCTGCCGCCTCCTTTTCAATAGACTAGTGTACTATATGTTTCAGAGATAATTTTGTGAAAAAGGGAGAGAGTGACGATGGGTGTCCGGTTTTTACTAGGAAAAGCAGGGGCTGGAAAAAGTAATCACTGCCTGCAGGAAATAGAAGAAAAATTGAACGCAGATCCCAAAGGGCCGCCGCTTTTGTATATTGTGCCAGACCAAATGACTTTTCAGCAGGAATATGCACTCTTGAAAAGAGATTCGATCAACGGGAGTATCAGGGGACAGGTGTTCAGTTTTTCGCGTTTATCCTGGCGGGTGTTTCAGGAGACGGGAGGGGGCACAAGGAAGTTTATCAGTTCTACCGGTATCCAAATGATGCTTCGAAAAATAACCGAGGAACGGAAGTCCGATTGGAATGTGTTCCAAAAAGCGATTGAGAAGCAAGGCTTCATGGAACAATTGGAACAGATGATCACCGAGTTCAAGCGATATCGGATTTCACCTGAAGCACTTGCAGGGCAAATCGTCGACATGGACCGTTTCTCTCATAAGTACCCCGGGGAGACCGCATTGCGGAACAAGCTGGAAGACTTGAGTTATATCTATGACCGGCTGGTAGAGGCGTTGCGGGATCAATATATTGATAGTGAAGATCAGCTGCAGCTATTAGCAGAAAAAATAGAAGAGGCATCATCCCTTGAAGATGCAGAAGTGTATATTGACGGATTTCATCATTTCACCCCGCAGGAAATGCAGGTGGTCGAAGCATTGATGAAAAAAACAAAGCAGGTTACCATCACCTTGGCAATTGATGGACCGGCTGATGAAGAAGCGTCGGAATTGGATTTGTTCTGTCTACCGACCGAAACCTACCATGCTGTCCAAAATGCTGCGAAGGAAAACGGCATCCCGGTCGACGAAATCCGACATCTTGACCAGGAAGGCGGGCGGTTCGCCAACAGGCCCTACTTTTCTCATTTAGAGAAGTACTTTGATAAACGACCGGCGCCTGAATACCCAGGCTACGTGCCGATTCAACTGGCCCAGGCTGTCCATCCGCGTGCAGAAGTAGAAGGAGTGGCACAGGAAATTCTGCGTATCGTCCGGGAGGAAGGCTATCGTTATAAAGATATCGCTGTTTTGATCCGCCAGACGGACGTTTATCATGACTTGATCGATACCGTTTTCGAGGATTACGGCATTCCGGTGTTTATTGATGAAAAAAGAACGATGATGAACCATCCGCTGCTTGAGCTTATTCGTTCCGCCCTTGATGTAGTCGAAGGAAACTGGCGATATGACGCGGTGTTCCGCCTTCTGAAAACGGGCTTCATCCCTGTGTCTGACAGAGAATATCCCTTGACGGAAGATGCCATCGATGAATTGGAAAATTATGTGTTGGAATATGGCATACGTGGGAGAGAGCGCTGGTTCAGCAATCAAGAGTGGAAGTTTCAGCGTTTTCGGGGATTCGACCAGGCATCGCAAACAGACAAAGAAAGGGAAATCCAGTCGAGGATCAACCGCTATCGAAGCCAGGTAGTACAGGCTCTCCAACCGTTAGATGAACATATCAGAGAATCGGCTACTGTCATGGAGAGGGCAAGTATCATTTTTGAATGGCTGGAAACGCTCCAAGTGCCTCGCCAACTGGAAGAGGTCCGCGCCGAATTGGACGGGCAGGGACGAAACGAACAAGGGCGTGAACAGGAGCAAGTATGGGATGGGGTCATACAGCTTCTTGATGAAATGGTGGAAATTATCGGAGAGGAAAGATTGTCATTACAGGTGTTCCGAACTACCCTCGAATCCGGTTTCGAATCGCTCAAGTTTGCTCACGTCCCACCAAGTATGGATCATGTGGTCACCGGTACAATCGACCGTTCACGGATCAGCGGCATCAAGTGCGCCTTTTTGCTGGGAGTCAATGAAGGAGTATGGCCGATGAAGCCGGCAGCCGATGGAATGATTTCGGAAGAGGAACGGGAATTGCTTGCCGAGCAAGGAATCCGTTTGGCTGATGGCAGCAAACGACAGCTGCTGGATGACTGGTTTTATGTCTACCTTGCGTTCACCTGCGCCCGGGACAAGCTTTGGATCAGCTATCCGCTTAGCGATGAAGAAGGCAAATCCAAAGTACCATCCCAGCTGATCAATCGTATTGAGGATTTATTTCCTTCCTGCTGCGATCAACTGCTACTGCAGGACCCGGAAGAATTGATGGAAGCCGACCGATTCATTTCGACCCCGATAAAGACACGGTCGGCGCTGACAGCTCAACTGGCCCGGAATTTGCGCGGTTACCCGATCCATGATATCTGGTGGAATGTATTGAACTGGTATATCGAGCATGAGCCGAAGGATGGCACTGCTTATACCATTCTGCAAAGTCTGTTTTATAAAAATACCCCGACAAATTTAAAAGAGGAGACGGCCAAACAGTTGTATCCGCGTGAAGTGAAGGCGAGTGTGTCCCGTCTGGAAATGTATTACCGCTGTTCCTATCAGCATTTTGCCAAGTACAGTCTTGGCTTGGAGGAACGCCGCACTTATAAGCTGGATGCTCCGGATATCGGGCAGCTGTTCCATGAGGCATTGAAGCAAATCACGGAATGGATTCAACAAGAAGGCCGGAATTTTTCCGACTTGCAGCGGGAAGAAACGAGCGCCTATGCAAGCCGGGCGGTCAAACACCTTGCTCCCGTTCTGCAGCATCAAATCCTGCATAGCTCGAACCGGTATCAATATATTCAGCAAAAGCTTCAGGAAATCATCGCCAGAGCGGCTTTCGTTTTAAGTGAGCAGGCAAGGCAAAGTAAATTTTCACCGATAGGATTGGAACTCGGCTTTGGACCAAACCAGGAGCTGCCGCCGATTACGATTGATCTGCCGAATGGTTTCGAACTGATGTTGCGGGGAAGGATCGACAGAGTCGACAAAGCTTTAGAAGAGGAAAATTTGCTTTTGCGTATTATCGATTATAAATCGAGCTCCAGAGGACTGAATCTAATAGAAGTTTATTACGGTCTTGCCTTGCAAATGCTGTCTTATCTTGATGTGATTTTGTCCCATTCGGAACAATGGCTTGGCGCAAAGGCAAGCCCGGCCGGAGTATTGTATTTCCATGTCCATAACCCAATGATTTCCGGCAGTAAACGGCTTGATGATCTGGATATCGAGCAGGAGATTTTCAAGAAATTCAAAATGCAGGGGCTGCTGCTGGAAGATGAACAAATTGTCAAAATGATGGATACAGGCCTGGATAGTGGAATGAGTCAAATCGTCCCGGCCGGCTTGAAGAAAAACGGCGGCTTCCGCAAAGGTTCCTATACAGCGGGACAAGAAGCTTTCGATCAATTGCGTCATTATATCCGGGATCTGATGGTACAGGCTGGCACGGATATCACCAACGGCGGCGTCCATCTCAACCCTTATCAGCAGAAGCAGCAAGTGGCCTGTACCTACTGTCCGTTCCAATCGGTGTGCCAATTCGACCCGACGCTGCACGAAAACAATTACCGCAGGCTGAAGGATATGAAGGATGAAGAAGTTCTCGATTTGATTGCAAGGAAGGAGGAAGACTGATGCCGCAGTGGACCAAAGAACAGGAAGAAGCAATTTACGCAGCAGGAAGCGATATTCTGGTTGCTGCTGCTGCCGGATCTGGTAAAACGGCAGTCCTTGTAGAAAGAATCATTCAAAAACTGTTGAATAAGGAAAAACCGGTGGATATCGATTCCCTTCTCGTCGTAACCTTCACCAACGCAGCCGCCCAGGAAATGCGAAACCGTGTCGGTGCTGCCTTGGAAGAAGCATTACAGGAGAATCCCGGCTCTCTCCATTTGAAAAAGCAGCTGTCGTTGTTACAGCGGGCATCGATATCGACACTGCACTCCTTTTGTATGGATGTAGTCAGACAGCACGCCTATATGCTGGATATCGACCCTGGCTTCCGTATCGCCGATGATATCGAAGGGGACATGATCAGGCAGGAAGTCCTCGAAGAAATGTTTGAAGAATGGTACGGAAAAGAAGGAGAGGAACAAAAAGCATTTTTCTCAGTAGTAGACCGCTTTTCCAATGACCGCAGTGATCTGGAAGTAGAAGAACTGATTCTTAAACTATATGATTTTGCCACGCAGAATCCATGGCCGGATGCATGGCTGGATCAGATGGCTGCGATGTACGATGTGAACGAAGATGCAGGAGAAGAATCGTTGCCCTGGCTGCCCATCCTGAAGCGGGAAGTGAATAGCCAGCTGGATGCCATGCAGCACGAAGCACAGTCTGCTCTTGATCTGACCAGAGATAGCGATGGCCCTTACCACTATGCGGAAACGATTGATGCTGACTTGGAAATGATTCAGCAGGCAAAGGCATTGCTGCAGCTGTCGTGGGAAAAACTTCAACAATATTTCAAAGAAAGCAAGTTCCAAACACTTTCCAGAAAGAAAGCGGACTGTGCAGAGGAGAAAAAAGACAGAGTGAAAGAGTTGCGCAGCAGCTATAAAAAGCGTTGGAACGATTTGGCTGAAGATTGGTTTTCGCGGAGCATGGCTTCCTATTTGGCGGACATGAAAGGACTGTATCCAACTGTTGTCCAGCTTACTTCGCTCGTCAAGGAATTCAAGCAGCGCTATACGCAGCTGAAGAAGGAAAAAGCGATCGTCGACTTTTCGGATCTAGAGCATTATTGCCTGCAGGTATTACTGGATGAAACATCGACACCGGAAAAACCTGTCCCTTCCAGCGTCGCCGGAAATTTACGCACTAATTTTACGGAAGTAATGGTCGATGAGTACCAGGATACAAACCTGGTACAGGAAACACTGCTCTCCCTGATTACCGATCAGGAAGGGGCAGGGAACATGTTCATGGTCGGAGACGTCAAGCAAAGCATTTACCGGTTCCGGCATGCAGAACCTTCCCTGTTTTTGAATAAGTATAAGCGATATGCAAATGAAGCAAGTCCCGGCCGACGAATCGATCTGGCCAGGAACTTCCGAAGCCGGGATCAGGTATTGTCTGCAGCCAACTATATTTTCCGCCAGCTTCTAAGCGAAGACGTCGGCGAAATGGAGTATGAACCGGAGGCGGAATTAATCTATGCGAACCGTATTTATGATGAACTGCAGCTTGGTGACACAGACGCAGAACTCCACATTATTGATCGGGAAAACCAAGAAGAACGCCAGCAGGATGATCCAGGGGAAGAAAATTTCCAGGATTTAGAGAAAGCCCAGCTGGAGGCACGCGCATATGCCGGCATGATAAAAAAGTGGATAGGGGACGAACAAACCCATCCGATGAAGGTAGTCGACAAAGCCAGTGGAACCCAACGTGACATCCAATATCGCGACATTGTGATTCTGATGCGTTCGATGACCTGGGCACCGACGATTACCGAAGAATTAAAACAACAGGGAATTCCGGTCTATGCAGAACTTTCTACCGGATATCTCGAAGCGATCGAAATAAAAATCATGATCAGTTTGCTGAAAGTGATCGATAATCCGAGACAGGATATCCCGCTTGCTTCGGTACTCCGTTCTCCGATTGTCGGTCTCGATGAGGAAGACCTCGCGGAAATCCGTTTGGCGAAAAAACAGGCAGTCTATTATGATGCTTTGCAGTCATTCATCGCCTCTTCGTCCGATAAGCGAAAAGCAAAGAAAGTCCGATTGTTCATAGACCAGTTAAAGGATTGGAGACTGCGGGCACGTCAAGGCGCACTCTCTGAACTAATCTGGCAAATTTACCGGGAATCCGGCTATTATGACTTTGTCGGTGGGATTCCAGGCGGTAGACAGCGTCAGGCGAACTTGCGTGCATTATACGATCGGGCGCGTACCTATGAAAATACTTCCTTCCGCGGATTGTTCCGCTTTTTGCGGTTTATTGAGAGAATGGAAGAACGCGGCGATGATTTAGGCGCAGCCAGGGCACTCGGTGAGCAAGAGGATGTAGTACGGTTAATGACCATCCACAAAAGCAAGGGATTGGAATTTCCGGTCGTTATCCTCGGGGCAATGGACAAACAATTCAACCAGCAGGACTTGAAACAAAAGTATTTGCTTCACAAGGATCTTGGTTTCGGCAGTAAGTATATCGACCCTGAAAAACGGATCATGTATCCGACATTGGCTTATCATGCATTGAAAAAAGAAAAACAGCGGGAGTTGCTTGCTGAGGAAATGCGCGTGCTGTATGTAGCCCTGACCAGGGCGAAAGAAAAGTTGGTAATGGTCGGCAACGTGGCGTCGTTTGAAAAGAAACAGGAAAAGTGGCAGCAAATCATCGACCATCCCGAATGGGTTCTGCCATCCCATTTCCGCCTGGAAACCCAAAGCTATCTTGACTGGGTCGGGCCGGCTCTGATCAGGCATGACGCCAATCAACCGCTTAGAAATGTGGAAGTAAGCGTCCAAGTTCCGGAGCCGATTCGCTGCGACCGTTCCAATTGGCGGGTTCAGTTACTACATGGCAGTGAATTCGCCAATCTGGACACACTAGATGTGGAGGAACAGGAAAAGATCAAATCGTCGGTCCAGGACTGGCAGCCGTTGCAGGGTACAAGACCTGAACTGGACAATAAGGTGGCCGCACGGTTATCATTTGTCTATCCAAACAGGAATGCTTCTTTTTACCGTGCCAAGCAAACTGTAACAGAGTTGAAGCGGCAGCGGGAAATAAAAGATGAGTATAGCAGTGATCAGCTGGTCCAGCGTCATCAGGCCCCTATCATCAGGCGGCCGCGTTTTATGCAGCAGGAAAAGCGGTTGACAGCTGCTGAAAAAGGAAGCGCCATGCACGCTGTCATGCAGCATCTGCCATTTGACAGGAGATGGGGGAAAGAAGCGATTGTTGAATTTGTCCAAGGATTGGTGACCAAAGAAATACTTACGCAGGAGGAAGCTGAAGTCATTGATAGTACAGCTATTGAGCGGTTCTTCTCGACAGGAATAGGTAGCATGGCTATTGAAGCTGAAAAAGTAACACGGGAGGTGCCGTTCAGCCTATCCATCAATGCGAAAGAAGTATATGCAGATTGGGAAGAAGAGACCGATGAGCAGGTACTCGTCCAAGGAGTGATAGATTGTATCATTCCGGACGGTGATGGATGGATTATCATCGACTATAAAACAGATAGTATCGATGGAGACATTACTCCCGAACTACAGCAAAAACTGTTATCGCGCTATCAGGTCCAGCTTGATTTATATGCACGGGCGCTTGAACAAATTTGGAAGCAGCCAGTCTCGAAAAAGTACTTGTATTTCTTTGATGGGCCGCTGCTAATAGAGGTATAACCGGTTGCTTGTCGTTCAGCCGGAAAATGGATGAACCGGTTCGCTATCTTGGCGAACCGGTTTTTCAACTTCGTTCAAGAATTACTAAGTGGGTAACATGTCCGCATCCGAATTTACCCAGAAATGGACGATGGCTTGAAAAGGCAGCGACCGCTTTAAGCGTTTGCGGAAACGTTTTGGTCTGCAACGTCGGGGTCAGCCGTATTTGTGGCACTCAAACCGCTGTTGGTATTGATGAAGTCACCGGTATTGAAAGAACCGGAGCCGGAACTTACTTTGGAAGTGCTTTTAGGGGAAAGATAAAAACTATCGCCAAAGTTGATGACCCCACCATCTATACCGTTGATCTTGATTGGTCCGACTATCGACGGCATTACATGACACCTTCTTTTTATTTGGCATTTATTACATTGTATTGTTAGGGGGGCTGTTCTGTTCCTCATTTAGAATACGGATATGTTTTATCCGTGCTTCGGCATCCAATAGATTCAAATTTCCTATTTGTAAAGTGGAAGATGCAGCTATCCCGAGCACACTGATGTTTCCCACGCAAATTTTCGGGTGATGGTGAATGGATGTCTTTCTGACGAGGGGAGCAGAAGGCAGTGGCGAAGGTTGTTTGCTGAATACGGGAAAATCAGCAAACTCAACTGGCACTTCTCCTTTTTCGGCGATACCTTCCTCCTGAACAGCAATGGCCAGCATCCTCGGGCGTAGACTATTCACATCTCCAATCTCAAACATGGAGCTCCGTGACATAGAATCGACGTAAATCGTGTCCACGTAGGAAGTTCGTTGCAACATTGCTATCCTTCCTCGGTAGAGCGGCTCAACGGAACAAGTGAACCAACAATATAAGATTCTGGCGGTGTGTCAAAAAAGGAACTTAAATTTATATTCTCATTGTCCCCGACCAGGAGTGTCGAAGAAGAAGAGACAGCGGTAACTTCGATATTACCAACGTGTAAATCCCAATTGTGTACAGTGAAATTCATTCGGGAAAATCTCCTTTTTGAAAAAATTGATGAAGGGAGTGCTTGATTTCCTGCCAAACATTGTCTGAAATGGACGTAGCGTCAGGAGAATCTCCTTCCCTATTTTCTAAATAGTAAGCTGCACGATTCGGCAGTTGTTGTTTTATATCTTGAATCAGTATGTCACGTTGTTTAGGTGAAAGCGGGCGTTGATATTGGGTGGATAGTTCTTCTAATAGTTTCGGCGCCTCGGAAGTGACAAGACGATCAAGTCCTGCAACAATTTGTTGTCGCGGAGGACTTGAATAAGGTTGAAGACCGGTTGGCTGTTGCTGATTGACTGCAAAATCTTCAATGGACTCCAAACCTTCAGGACTTATACCAATATTCAACGTTCCATCAAGGCGTTCAATTTTCAATTGATCAAAGTGGTAGTCGATTCTTTCGACATTTGGCTGGTTGTTTTTTTGGTTTTTCTCCAATTCGGCCACCCTTGCTTCCAGTTCTTGCAGTCGTTGTTCCTGGTTTTGGATATATTGCTGCAGCTGATTGACGTATGTTTGCCAGTAGTGTGGATGCATCGCTGGAAAACTCCTTTCTGGGTGAAGACCTAAAATTAAAGTATGCAAAAAAGTGAAAATAGTTCATTAACTTGGAGGTGCGAGCGGAACGAGTGGTTCCTGTCCTGAGATTGCTTCCGCTTCTTCGGCAAGCTCGGTGTACCCACCGGTATTGTATAGTTCTGAACTTGCTCTTATGATGCCTGCACTGCCGATTTGCAAAATCGATGAGTTGGAGACGCTGTTCACTCTCAAAGTATGGATACAAATAGACTGATGAACGGTCAAATGCACAGTGATTCCCCCTTATGGGCCGACATTCGGCTGATCAATTACGTCATCATCCTGAAAGTTTGTGACGGAATTTTGCAGTTGAATTTGGATGCCGTTTCCGGTGTTGAATGAGCCTCCGCCTGCAAATGTTTTAGAGGTCGAATACGGATTGATGGCGTAGACGTCCCCGATATTGAATATGCTCGATGAAGATACCGTGTTGACTTTTACCGCTCCAACTACCGCAGGCATAGCACGATTCCTCCTTTCTAATAATTTATGAAAACGGAAAAAAACTGTTCGACTGTACGGGAAGTTTGCATGGTACATTCCGAACGATTCAGATACAATGACAATAGCTAGAAAGCAATCAGGCGAAGGGGGATAACGATGGCGAAGGCAGGTTCACCATTAAACGAAAACCAGCGGCTCATTTGGATAGATGCCGCGAGGGGGCTGGCCATTCTCGGCATATTCATGGTCAATGCGCCAGCCTTCAATGCCCCGTTTTTTCCTTATGGGGGTGCAGGCGATTTCTGGAACAATAAACTGGATCACGCTGTACAGGCCGGAATCGATATTTTCTTTCAGGCCAGTTTTTATACGCTTTTTTCCTTTTTGTTCGGTTTCGGCATGCAGGTGATGTATGACAGGCTGCAGGAGAAAAAAAGGAATACCGTTCATGTATTGATCCGCAGACTTTTGGTTTTGATTTGCTTTGGTATCATCCATGCTTTTATGATTTGGCATGGAGATATCCTGTTGACCTACGGCATTATAGGGTTTTGTCTATTTTGCTTTTACCGCAGGCAGAATGGGACATTACTTGGATGGAGTTTTGGCCTGCTTTTGATACCGGCCGGGCTCCTGACGATGTTATCCTATGCTGTCAGGAACTTTATACCGGATATAACGGCAGGTGACAGCCAGAGAATCTCAGAGGCAATGGCCAACTATGGGGATGGGACCCTCTTGGACATTTGGCGCCAGAATCTCGTAGACTGGTTATACGCCAATGGAGGGATTGCCTACTTGTTTTTGACATTCAGTCTGCTGCCGATGTTTTTGTTGGGGATGTACACTTCCCGTAAGAAATGGCTGCATGACATTGATCGGTTTCGGCCTGTCCTGATGAGGGTTTGGTTTATTACAGGTATCCTATTTGTTCTGATGAAAGTTGGTCCTTATGCAATGGGAAATCCGTTTTGGCTAAATGAGGCAAAACGGGCCATCGGGGGCAGTGCTTCTGCGTTATTCTATGTGCTTTCGGTCACTCTGGCATTCCGCACAAAGCACGGGAGAAAGCTATTAACCCCGCTCGCCTATGTGGGACGGATGTCGCTTACTAATTACTTAGCACAGTCACTTATATGCTTTTTCCTGTTTTATAGTGCTGGTCTCGGATTATATGGCTCCGTGCGTCCAAGCTACTCGGTCGTGCTCGTCCTGATAATATTCAGTCTGCAAATTTGCTCAAGCAGATGGTGGTTAAACTATTTCCGTTTTGGACCTGCTGAGTGGCTATGGAGGAGCTTAACCTATGGAGAAAAGCAACAACTAAGGAAACGAGTTCGATCTATGGATTAGTGATTAGCGGAAAAAGGGAAAGGTTGGAATATGATGTAAACCACCCTCCCGTTGTTCTTGAAGGATGAGAGGAGTTAAAAGTACTTCTTGATGTTTTTGACAATTGACTCGAAGGAAAAGCAAAGGACTTGTGCATTAATTTGGCAATAATAAAAGGGGATTCTTACGAGAATCGCACGAACCGGAAAAAACCGAGCGAATCTGAATGCTTGGCATTTCGAACATCGCTCGGTTTTTGCTTTGGCCGCTAACCTTTTGTATCTTTATTAAATTATGATTCTAGCACTTGTTTAATTTGCTCGACCGCCCATACCAAGTCTGGTTTCTCGACTGTCAACGGCGGGGCAAAACGGATGACGTTTTCGTGTGTTTCTTTACAGAGCAATCCTTTTCCTTTCAATTGTTCACAATAAGGCCTTGCAGATTCTGTCAGTTCTACACCGATAAACAATCCTCTTCCGCGCACTTCTTTGATCACCGGATTTTTAATTTTTACTAGTTCCCCCATCATGTAATTCCCCAGTTCCAATGAACGATCTGCCAACTTTTCCTCTTCCAATACATCTAGGGCAGCTATCGAAACAGCACATGCAAGCGGATTTCCTCCAAAGGTAGATCCGTGCGATCCAGGATTGAACACGCCGAGGATGTCTTTATTAGCCACCACACATGAGATGGGGAATACTCCTCCGCCAAGTGCCTTGCCCAGTATCAGTACATCAGGGGAAACTTGTTCCCAGTCACAAGCAAACATTTTACCGCTTCTGCCCAGACCTGCCTGGATTTCATCAGCAATGAAAAGGACATTGTTTTGTTTGCAAATATCATAAGCCTGTTTTAAATAACCTTCAGGCGGAATGACAATACCCGCTTCTCCTTGAATTGGTTCCATCAGGAATCCAGCCGTGTTTTCGTTGATGGCTTCTTTAAGCGCATCGATATCGCCGTAAGGAATCAGCTTGATTCCTGGGAGCATAGGTCCGAATCCACGCTTGTATTCCTCCTCCGAAGATAAAGAAACCGCAGTCATTGTTCTGCCATGGAAGTTACCGGTACAGGCGATGATTTCTGCCTGGTCCTCCTGGATTCCTTTCACCTCATACCCCCAGCGGCGTACAGCCTTAATGGCAGTTTCTACGGCTTCGGCTCCAGTGTTCATCGGCAATGCCATTTCTTTGTTCGTCAGCTTGCATACTTTTTCGTACCATGGACCTAATTGGTCGTTATGAAACGCTCTTGATGTCAGGGTCACGCGATCTGCTTGCTGCTTCAAGGCATCGATGATGCGTGGGTGCCGGTGTCCTTGATTGACTGCTGAATAAGCACTGAGCATATCCATGTAGCGGTTTCCTTCGGGATCCTCTACCCAGACTCCTTCAGCCTTGGCAACCACAATCGGCAGCGGGTGGTAATTTTTAGCTCCATATTCCTGTGTTTGGTCAATGATTTCCTGACTCGATCGTACCATGGTATCCCTCCGTTTCGATGTTAAGCATACGCTTTCAATTATAACAGTTTTTTCATATATAGGAAGTTCAAAAATGCGGGAAAAAAGACGCGGCGAATTTCGTCGTTAGCTTGCTGGTCCGTTCCTCACGGAAATCGGAAACCTTCTACTAAGACCGCCCACATCGTGTGGGAACGTAGAAGCCACCACATCCTGTGGAAGTCCGCTCCGGTACTCCCAACTGCGCTGCCTAGAACTTCTTGGTCCTTTTTGTCCTCTTTTTGAACATTGTATAAAGGGAGGAAGTTCAAAAATGCGGGAAAAAAGACGCGGCGAATTTCGTCGTTAGCTTGCTGGTCGTTTCTCACGGAAATCGGAAACCTTCTACTAAGACCGCCCACATCGTGTGAGAACGTAGAAGCCACTACCTCTTGTGGTCTTTTATTAACAAACATGGAATGTGAATGTTCATAGAAATGTACGAAAGGGGACGTGTTATCCAATGAAATGTTTACGGAAAAATGATATGATAGCGTTGATTGAATAAAAAGGAGGTACGTCATGACGACGCATCTACATATCACTTCATGGGTACTAGCGTTTATTTTATTTGGACTTGCTTTGATGTTTAAAAAGCAGGGTAAAGACAAACCAGCAAAAATTTTACAGATGATTTTGCGACTCGATTACCTGTTGATCTTGTATTCGGGTGGTGACTTGATTGCGTACTACTTCCAGCAAAGTTATATGCTTGGAGAAGTCATCGTTAAGGGATTGGCAGGAATTTGGGTTATCGCAGCTATGGAAATGATTGCTGTGAAATACAACAAAGGCAAGCCAGTTATGGGTATCTGGGTACAGTTTGCTATTGCGGTGCTCATCGTTCTGGTTCTAGGCTTTGGCAGACTGCCATTCGGCCTGCATTTTATGTCTTGATATTGTACACCGTCTCCGCGGGATGTTCTGCGGGGCGGTGTTTTTTTATAGGAAAGTTTAAGGGATGGAGAAAAAAACTATGGAATGGGAAAATGGCTCACCTTTGTTCTGGTTGGATGCTGCCATTTTTTTCGTGTAACAAAACAGGCTTCACTTATACACACTCTGGGCGTTTTTATCATAAGCATGAAGAAGGGTTAAAAGAAAGGGTGTGTTTTCGTATATGTGTGGGATCACAGGCTGGGTAGATTTGAAACGCGACTTATCCGGGGAAATAGCCACTGTACGTAAAATGGCAGGGACCATTCAGCACCGGGGACCTGATGAGTATAACGAGTGGATTTGCGATCACGCTGGATTCGGTCATCAACGATTGATAGTTGTCGACCCTTCAGGTGGAAAGCAGCCAATGGAATGCCTGCGCGGAGAAGCAAAATATGTGATGATTTACAATGGTGAACTTTACAATACAGAGGATCTGCGTCAAGAACTTTTGGAAAAAGGATGGAGTTTTGCGTCCCATTCTGATACAGAAGTGTTATTGAAGAGTTTTATCCAATGGAGGGCTGCGTGTGTCGAAAAGTTAAATGGAATTTTTGCGTTCGCCGTCTGGGATGCGGAAAAGCAGGAATTGTTTATGGCGAGAGACCGGCTTGGTGTCAAACCGTTGTTTTTCAAAAAGCATGGGGAAGGAATCTTGTTTTCATCTGAAATAAAAGCACTGCTGGCACATCCTGAAGTAGAACCCGTATTGGACCGGGAAGGATTAAGCGAAGTGCTTGCACTTGGTCCATCACGGACTCCCGGTCATGGAGTTTTCAAAGGCATCAATGAACTTCCTGCTGCCCATATCGGAGTTTTTAATCAAGATGGATTTCAAACAAAGCGCTATTGGAATGTTGTCAGCAAACAACATGAAGACGACTTGGATACCACTGCACAGACAATCAGGGAATTGCTTACAGATGCAGTAGAACGACAACTGGTTTCGGATGTTTCTCTTGGTACTTTTTTATCTGGAGGTGTGGATTCCAGTGCCATAACCGCGATTGCCGCCAATTACTTGCAGGCAAAGGGCAAAGGGAGATTGTCGACATTTTCGATTGATTATCAGGACAATGATAAATATTTTAAACAAAGCTCTTTTCAACCGAATAGCGACAAAGACTTTATTGGCAAGATGAGCGCATTCAGCAGCACGAATCATCATACCTTTGTGATGGATAATAAGACATTGGCGGATATGTTGAAAGAAGCTGTTGAGATGCGTGATTTGCCTGGAATGGCAGATGTGGATTCATCACTTCTCTGGTTTTGCCGCCAGACGAAACAGGAAGTGACCGTTGCCCTGTCCGGAGAATGTGCGGATGAAATCTTTGGTGGATATCCGTGGTTTTATCGTGAAGACGACTTGACCAGGGAAGGTTTCCCTTGGATTCGTTCCTCTGAAGTAAGACGCTCCTTGCTTACCGAAGAATGGAAACAAAAACTCGATTTACACGGTTACATGCTGAAACGATACCAGGAAACGATTGATGGAACTCCGGAATACGAAGGGGACAGTCCCCTTGAGAAACAACGCCGGCAAATGTTTTATCTGAATATGCACTGGTTCATGCCGACACTGTTGGACAGAAAAGACCGGATGAGTATGGGGGCCAGTTTTGAAGCAAGGGTCCCGTTCAGCGACCATCGACTGGTTGAATATGTTTGGAATATACCATGGGAAATGAAGACGTATAATGGCAGGGAAAAGGGGATATTAAGGAAAGCATTGGAGGGGCTGCTCCCGCAAGAAATCCTTTATCGGAAAAAGAGTCCATATCCGAAAACACATAATCCGGTATATACGAATACTGTCGTGTCATGGCTTGAAGAAATAACCAAGGATCCGGATGCCAGGCTGTTTGAATTGTTTGATCGGAAAGAAATCGAAAAATTGATCCAAACTGAAGGAAAGCAAATAGAGGCACCGTGGTTTGGACAGCTAATGACAGGACCGCAGCTGCTGGCCCATCTTGGCCAAATTGACCACTGGCTGCGCACCTATCAAATCAAAATAGAAAAGTAAATCAGAAGTAGTGTAAAAAGCGTGCTGTCTGGGCACGCTTTTTTTAAAAAAGATAAGAAAATCTGAAATTAAAGATATATATACCCAGTGCTTTTCGTGAGCCTGCTTTTGTCGGAGGCCTGCACGATGAGACGGATTTAGCCTGTTCTCCTTTTAAACGGATGCTGGAGCTTTTCTTAACTATTGATCCGCTGGATAAGTTTTAATGAAGGTTTCTTTGATCCAAATTTTGGAACGCCATCTCCGCAGCATCAACAACCCACGCAGCCATTCATCGGCTATAAAAGCAATCCAGACACCGATCAATCCCAATCCAAGGTACAAACCGAAGAACCAGGCGAAAGTGACACTGACCCCCCACATGGACAAAATGCCGATAAAAACCGGAAATCTTACATCGCCGGCTGCCCGCAGGGAACTGATGACCACAAGGTTGAATGCCCGGCCGGGTTCCAGGATGATCGTCACCAACAGCAAGGCTGCCCCTTTTTCCATAATGGTTGCATTATCGGTGAAGATGCCCAATAAAAAATCACTGGCGAAATAAATGACAACGGCGGCAAAGGTGGAAATGACAATCGAGATTTGCAGGCTCTTGATGCCATGTTTATAGGCTGTATCTACTTCCCCTGCACCGATCAGGTGGCCGATCAATATTTGTGTCCCTTGGCCGATTGCCAGAGCAAACAGGAAAATGAACATCATGATATTCTGGACATAAACCTTGGTGGTCAATGCCATGGTTCCGAGCTGGGCGATAAAATAAGTGATCACCATCTGGCTGGCATTATAGGAAAGCTGCTCTCCGGCTGAAGGGATGCCGATATTCAATAGATCGCGGATATGTTGTTTTTTATAAGCAAAGAAAGAAGTGAACGGCAATGTTTTTTCACTGCGTCTTAACAATAGAAGCAAAAGGACGGTAAATCCTAAAAAGCGGCTGATGATGGTAGAGTACGCCACTCCTTCCACTCCTAACACAGGGAAACCGAACGGTCCGAAAATAACGGCATAGTTTCCGATTATATTAAGCACGTTCATGCCAATCGTTACGTACATTGTATCTTTCGTGAATCCATAGCTTCTTAACACAGCAGACACTGTCATGATCAATGCCTGAACAAAAATCAATCCACCGACAATGTTCAAGTAGACGCCTGCTTCCCCCATCAAATCAGCAGGCAAATCCATTATCTTTAAAATTTGCTTGCTAAACAAGAACAGAGCAATGCTCAACAGCAGGGAAAACCATAAATTGAGGCTGAGCGAGGTAACAGCGATGGCACCAGCGGTATCCTGTTTCCCGGCTCCAAGATTTTGGGCAACGAGCACACCTGCTCCGGCGGCAACGAAGCCAAACATGACGATAATGACTGAAATCACCTGATTGGAGACTCCGACGGCTGCCACGGAACTGTCGGAATATTGGCTGAGCATCAAGGTGTCTGCATTTCCCATCAGCATATGCAGAAGTATTTCAATAAATATGGGCCAAGTCAGGGCGAAGAGGCTTTGCTTTTTTATATCTGTTTGATTCATTTGATATCCTCACGATCCAAATAATTAGAAAATCCAATTAAGTATATACTGCCTGTCTGTATTTGTCAGTACATATTGCTCTAAAACGACTAAATGGTAATTATGACGCATGTGTGACACTTTTATGGAATCAGGGGAAATTGGCACAAACATGATTGACGGACAGGGCTGATAAGGCTACCCTTTATTAAGAAAGCTTTTATGCTTCTAATTATGCCTGTAGGAGGAACGGAATGTGAAGAAGTTATTGGCAGCCACGGCTGTATTGCCGTTTCTTCTTTTTTACTCACAACCTGTAAGTGCTGTAGAACAAGAAGATACATTGGCAGAAGAATCTATTTACTATATACTTGTAGACCGATTTGTAAACGGAAACTTTGACAATGACGAGGAAATTGATATTGAAGACCCCAAAGCCTTGCATGGCGGAGATTTGCAGGGGGTCATTACCAAGCTTGACGATTTGAAAGAGATGGGATTCACTGCTGTTAACATCAGCCCGATCATGGAAAATGAAAAAGATGGTTATCACGGTTTCTGGGTAACGGACTATACTGCGATAGAACCTCACGCTGGGACGATGGAAACAGCTGCTGAATTGGTGGATGAAGCACACAAACGTGACATGAAAGTGTTCATGGATTTTCCGGTCAATCATACATCTGCCTCGCATCCATGGCTTACAGATCAGGACAAGCAAGACTGGTACGCGAGTGAACATGATGAGCAACAAGGACAAGCAGAGCTTCTGCAGACCCCCTGGCTCGCAGACTTGCCGCAGTTGGATTTGCAAAACAAAGAAGTTGCAGCAGCATTGAGTGACGCAGGGAAGTTTTGGATGGAAGAAACGGGATTGGATGGATACAGGATAGGAATCGAACCAGATACCCCCGTTTCATTTGTTGCCGAATTTGCTGAAGCATTGCATGCTGAACAGCAAGGATTTTCCCTCTTGGCAGACTGGAAACATGCTGATGAGGAAGGGATGGAGTCCTTCCAGGAAGCGGGAATTGATTTAATCATTGACTATGAGCAGACCAAGTCCCTTGATCAGGTCTTCCACGCACCGGGGAATGAATTATCAAATTTAACCGGTGACAAAGAGTCAGAAGATAACGGTGTGGCATTGGACAGCCAAATGACAACCCGCTTCACAAAAAAAGCGATTGAGCTCGGACAAAATCCGGTGACGAGATGGAAGCTGGGATTGACTTATTTGTACTTGGGACCGGGCACACCTGTCATTTATCAAGGGTCAGAGGTTGCAATGGGTAATGGAGACGAGGCGCCAGATCATCGTACAGCACAATTGAACAGTGGCAATGACGAACTGAGCAAGTATCTGGAAAGATTATCTGCCATTCGCCAGCAGTTCTCTCCTTTTACGAAAGGGGATATGGAGCTGGTGAAAAGCAACGAAGCGATGAGTTTATTCAAACGCAGTCACGAAGGGGAAACCGTTTATTTTGCCATCAACAATGACACATCCACTAAAGCTGTGACCATTGACGATATCCAAGCAGGCAAACAGCTTCGTGGATTGCTCAACGATGAGACGGTGCGGGCCGATGAAGCAGGGCATTACAAAATCGGGCTTGACCGTGAAACGGCGGAAGTATATGTCATTGAGGATGACAAAGGCATCAATTGGTTGTTTGTTTCTTTTATTTTAGCAGTACTCGGTGCATTTGTTTTTGCCGTTGTTTTTCTGAAGAAGAAACAAAAAAACAGCCGGTAAACACTACCATATAAGAAGAGAAACACTTATTTCCCCTCTCCATTATGCTTTTCTGTATTGAGTTCAAGTAAGCCTTGCCAGCGGGAATACGAAGTACCTTGCCGGAGTGGATTCGTGGATTGTGCTTAGGACAAGGTAGGATGGGATGGTTTATAATCAAGTTAACTGATGGGGAAAGTTCAAAAAGAAAAACCGATCGAGTTCGAAAGCGTTGAATTTCGAATAATCGTTCGGTTTTTCTTTGACTAGGCATTGATTTCGACCATGTGCAACTTATTGATAATCATCGTTCAGGAAAAACAAAGCAAGTGTTCCGGGGCCGGAGTGGGCGCCGATTGCTGAGCCGACCATCTCAATGTGCACGTCTTCGACTTCAAAACGTTCTTTGATCATTTCGGCAAGCTGCCTGGCTTTTTCCAAATCGTCTCCATGGCTGATGCCGATGGTCTGTTTTTGAAAATCTTTCCCGCGTTCCTCCATTACGTCTACCATCCGCTTCAACACGCGTTTTGAGCCGCGGATTTTTTCCAATGGCATCAGCTTACCAGTTTCAACATGCAACAAAGGCTTGATTTTTAACAATGAACCGACAAAAGCGGCTGTTTTGCTTACTCGTCCACCGCGATACAAATATTCCAGATCATCTACTGTGAAGATATGCTCCATGTGATTGGCATGGTATCGGGCAATTTCTTCAACTTGGCTGAGACTCTCTCCTTCATTTGCAAGCTGTGCGGCACGCAGGACGACCAATCCGTGTCCCAGGGAAGCGCAATGAGTGTCGAGCACTTGAGCTTCCCAGTCAGGATAATCCTCCTTGACTTCCTGCATGGCCATTCTTCCAGCATTGTAAGTTCCTGAGAGTTCGGACGAGAAAGCGACATAAAGGCACGGCTGGTTTCGCCTAGCATAGCTTTCAAATGCTTCACGGAATTTTTGCGGACTGACTTGAGAAGTTTTTGGTGCCTTTCCAGCACGCATTGCATCATAGATTGCTTTCGCAGAAATAGTTTTTGCGTCTTCAAAATTTTCATTGTCGAGTTCGACAGTCAGTGATACCATATCAATGTTGTATTTTTCATAATGGCTTTGCGAAAGGTCACACGCAGAATCGGTGATAATTTTCACATTCATGTTTTCCACCCTCAATTCGGATCATTTTTCTTACGGTAAAAAGTAAAATGGGAGTTTCAAAAAAGAAACCGCCATCGAGCTCGAAATACAAGCCCGCAAGGATGATAAATAAAACAAGTGCAGTTTATCTACAGTGTAAGCGTACTGTTATCGATAGTCAAAGCTTTTTCCCATTTCGTTGTATTGGAATGGGAAAAGCGATACTGCGATTATTTGTGCGAATAGCTGGGTATGGAAAAGAGAAGCTTATTTTTGCTACATATGGAAACGATAAGGACATGTAGAAGAAATAGCCCGATAATTGGAAAACAACATAAGAACATCGATACAGGGAGCGGCCGCACTTGCGACAATCGTTGTGGCTTTTGACCGGGATAAACGAAGGAGGCAGTTATGTTTTTTATTGAAGCGAGACGAATTTTCATAGTAATGCTGGGGGCATTGTTCAACGCGATTGCATTAAATTTTTTCCTTATTGCCGCGAATGTCTATGCCAGCGGTTTTACAGGTATCGCCCAGCTTATGTCAAGTATTTTCCGAGACTTTTTCAATATCAATGGAGTCAGTACAGGTATCATCCTATTTATTTTGAATATACCGGTAGCCATATTGGGCTGGTACAAAGTCGGTAAGGGTTTTACGATTTACAGTGTGATCTCGGTCATATTCACGACGGTTTTCCTTGAAGTGTTGCCGGTACAGCCGTTATCAGAGGATATTATTTTAAATGCTGTTTTCGGAGGTGTCATCGGCGGTATAGGGGTCGGTATGACATTGAAATGGGGGGCATCAACCGGCGGTCTGGATATCGTGGCGATGGTGTTGTCCCGCATGAAGGATAAACCGATCGGCAATTTCTTTTTGATCATCAACAGCGGAATCATCATCGTTGCTGGTTTGTTGTATGAAGCAGAAAATGCTTTGTACACGTTACTTACTTTATATGTGACAACAAGGGTGATCGATGCGCTCCATACCCGTCATGAAAAAGTGACAGCTATGATTGTCACACGCAAAGCGGAGGAACTGCAAAAAGCGATTCACGACAAAATGATCCGAGGAATCACGATTTTACCTGCTCGAGGCGCATACAGTCGTGAAGACAAGGATATGATGGTCCTTGTTATCACCAGGTATGAATTGTATGACTTGGAACGGATTATTTCGGAAGTGGATCCACAGGCGTTCACGAATGTTGTGCAGACAACTGGAATATTTGGTTTCTTTCGACGCAACGATTAATGGAAACATAAAGAAAGTTCGCCAGATGCGTGGGGTGACTAGCCGATTTGGATGGATAGAAAAAGAGCTGTTCAAGGAAGTAGCAAGACTTCTTGAACAGCTTTTTTTTATGATCAAAATTTTGATGCATTCAGAGGAATATTCTCGTTTTTTAGTCTTGTCCGGAAATGTTCTTAGTATCCGTATTCGTTTAAGACTGCTTCCACTTGTGGGGTAAGCGGTTCCCATTCCACGTCGAATTTCTTGTTAACTGTGATGAAGTTTTGGAAACCGAAAACGTTGTCGACTCCTTCCAGTTCCATCAGGTCATTCAGAACTTGATGTTCACTTGTTTGTCCAGCCATCACGGACACGCTGTTATTTCCTTCGAATATCATGGAATCAGTTGTGAATTTCATTGCATTCGGGTTCGGTGTCGCTTCCACTCGTACACTCATGCTTAATCCTCCTATGTAACACAGATTTATGTCCATCATAGCAGAATTTTGTCATTTACAAAAGGGATTGAAGTAAAAGGAAAGAAGAGGGTTGTTTCTTTGGGTTCGTAAGTATCCTGGACAAATGTGCCCCTTATTTCCTGGGCAATAATTGTCCGGAACTGTCGTTCTGTGTCCATGTCATTAAAGTGTTCTTTGGGAAGTTGGGACGAAGGCGGGGAGCGCCTATGGTTAAATTGAACAGAGCGGCACCGGGATGGATGCCGCCCTATCAGTTTACTGCATTTGGTTATGACGGTTCAGCTGCTCTTCCAACTGCTGAAGCTGTTCTTGTTCTTCAGGGGAAGCACTAGTATAAGCAGATTGGATTGCATTGCGTGCTGCTTGCTTATCCTGCTCGCTGACATTCTGGCCGCCGTTTGTCATGTTGGTTAAACGGTTCATTGCATTTCTTGCTTGCTGCATGAAATTGTTTGCCATTGTTAAAAACCTCCCAGAGTATGTTGGTCTGCTTGTTCCTCTTTACGCTCGACATCGGTAAAGCGCTCCCGGTAAGGAAAACGCTCATCATGTCTTTTTACCGAATCGGCCCCTTGCTGCGTAAATCGTTTTGACTTGCTTTTTCTGCTCATTTCCATTCCCCCTAATAGAAATGTCCACGAAAACCTGCTGAAGCAGGCAACAGACTCTATGACGCAACATCGGCTGCCGTATAAACCAGCGTTGCCAAAAAAAGCTTGAACGCTATTGCGTTCAAGCTTAGTATGGACCTTGCGAGGAAAAAGAATGACTTGAAAAAGATGCCAGACTTCATCGCGTTAATTAGTGCTGGTGCTTTTGGCTCCGAGATGCAAATATTCTTCCAAGAAGGCTCCGATCCCGTCTGCTTCATTTGTACCGGCGACATGGTTAGCCAGTTTCTTCAGTTCCTCGATTCCATTTCCCATCGCCACGCCTACTCCTGCATATTCAATCATTTCCAAATCGTTGTCTTCGTCTCCGAAAGCAATTATGTGTGACTGCGGAATGTCAAAGTAGCGGGCGATTTTTTCCAATCCGACTGCTTTATTCAATCCTTTACGTACGATTTCGATTACATGCCAGGGAGCTCCCCATTTACGGTGCTCAATGACTGAAGCGTGTTTGTCATTGAGATGGGAGCGGAGTTCTTGTATGTGTTCTTCCTGTGGGTGTATCAACAAAGAAGTTGGATCATCCTGCAAATTATTTTTCAGGCTTCCGACTGTAACAGGATTAGCCTGGTCGGTATGGAAGATTTCCATTAATTCTTCATCATACTGATCAAGGTAGACGTCGTCTCCTACCTCGGCCATGATATTGTTGACCTCCAGATCATAACATGTCTGTACTATCGCTTTTGCTGTCCGGTTGGGCAGCGGTGAGTGGACGGCATCCCATTTTTTATCTAATGGATGATGAATCAATGCCCCGTTAAAATTCACCATCGGGGTGTCCAGCTCTAACTCTTTGTAATAATCAATGCTGGCACGGTGGGGTCTTCCGGTGGCTATCACTACGACATGACCGGCTTGTTTTGCCTGCATGATCACTTTTTTTGTTTTTTCGCTTATTACCTTGTTGTCTGTAAGCAGGGTTCCGTCAAGATCCAAGGCTATCAAATGCTGGTTCGTTTTCATTTATATAATCACCTCTTATGTAAGTATAGTTTATCGGTGAACAGGTTATCTGTAAAGAAAGGGTTAAATTTACTGTTTGTTTTGCATGTTTAAAGTGTAACGATTATCATGGAATTAAGACCACCACTATAGATGAGAGGATAAGAAGATATGATCACCGTAAGCAGAGAAAAATGGAAGGGTATTCCCCTCCTTATTGTCGTCGATGCAGAAAAAAGCAGAGAGCCACTGCCAGTCCTTACATATTTTCATGGATATACGAGTGCTAAAGAACATAATCTTCCACTTGCTTACTTGCTCGCGGAAAAAGGCTTCCGGGTCATTCTGCCGGACAGCATGCTTCATGGGGACAGGGCAGAAGACTTATCAACGGATGAAATGAATATGCGATTTTTTGAAATCGTCAGCCAAAACATAAAAGATTTACAAGTGATAAAGAGTACACTGGACGAAAAAATGCTGCTTCTTGACGAAAGGTTCGGTCTTGCCGGCACCAGCATGGGAGGGATCACCACGGCTGCCGCTTTGACGCAATATCCATGGATTAAAGCGTCGGCAGTGTTGATGGGCTCTCCGAAAATCACCGATTACGCCAAGGCGTTGGTCGACCAGATGAAACAGAACAGTTCCGAGTTTGAAATGTCGGACGATGAGATTGAAACTATCTATCAACAGCTGGAAACCATTGATTTGTCGAAGCAGGTAGACAAGCTGTATGAACGGCCGTTGTTTTTCTGGCATGGAGAAGCCGATCCGGTTGTACCTTTTGACCATGCTTACAGTTTTTACAATGAAGTCGTACCTTATTATAAAAATCCGGAAAGCATCCGCTTTTTACGGGAGGTCGGCCGCGGACACAAAGTCAGCAGATTCGCTATACTGGAAACAGTCAAATGGTTCGACATGCAATTGTAAATGCTGCGAGGATTATCATTTAAAAAATGACCGATATGTGTTTATAATAAGAAGAACCAATATCAAGGAGGTTGTATGATGGAGGAAGCATTGCAGGAAAACTTGATGGGTGCTCTTGAGAACGTAATTGACCCGGAACTCGGGATAGATATTGTAAACTTAGGCCTTGTCTATGGAGTGGATTTAGATGAAAACGGTGTGGCCACCGTCACTATGACATTGACGGCAATGGGCTGCCCGCTGGCTGGCCATATTGAACAAGATGTTAAATTTGTCCTGAGCGACATTCCGGAAGTAAAAGAAACCAAAGTCAATATTGTTTGGAATCCGCCGTGGTCGAAAGATCGGATGTCCAGATATGCCAAAATCGCCCTGGGTATCCCGGATTAATGTACGCTAGACCCCTTGCACTGTGCAGGGGGTTTTTTTATGTTTTTTGGTGGATGTTTGGTTCGCGGATCGACACTTTAAGTGAGGATTGGCAACGAACACTGCTGAAATTCGATCTGGAATAGAAGAAAGCGGAAAGAGCACTTCATCCACCTGATGAAGCACCAACTGGGATAGAGGAAGACTGGTTGTTATTATCTACAGGATAAAATCACAACTGTGACATTTAAAAAAGCTGCCCGCATGGACTCATGCTGGACAGCTTTTCGTTTACAAGAACAATATGGCAAGAATACCGACAATGAAACAATAGAAGGAAAAGTATTTTAAGTTCCCTTTAGCCATGATATTCATAAACCACCGGAGTGAATAATAGGTGGCAATGATGGCAGCCATAAACGCAAGCAAGTAAGGGATGAACAGGGCGCTGAACTGATCGTCGTTCACAATCTCCCCGATACTGAGGACAAGTGTGCCCAGACTTACGGGAATATAAAGCAAAAACGAGTAACGCAGTGCTGTTTCCTTGTGCATGCCAAGCAGCATGGCACCGACGATCGTGGCCCCAGAACGGCTGATTCCCGGTATCAGCGCCACAGCCTGCGCCAGGCCGACGATGAGTGCATCCTTGAATGTGATTTCCCCGTCATTTTTGTAGCCTTTAATATTGCGGATAATCCATAAGGCAATTCCGGTGATAATCAACGTGATGCCGACCATTTTCGAAAAACCGAATACTTCTCCAATCTGTTCTTCGAACAAAATTCCGATTATGCCGGCAGGAATGGTCCCGACGATCAAGTATAAAATAAATCGAAAATCATCTCGCGCTTCCGGCTGTTTGGTGAACAGGTAACGGAAGCCGTTTTGGATTAAACGGAGTATATCCTTTCTGTATATAAGCAGTACCGCAATCAATGAACCAGCATTCACTAAAATTTCAAAGGACAATCCATGAATGTCCAACTGAAATAAATTTCTCAGCAGGACGAGGTGGCCGCTGGAAGAAATCGGTATCGGTTCTGTGAAACCTTGAAACAACCCTAAAAATACATATTTGACTAAAATCCAAAAATCGTTGGCAAAATCCATGTTTTTCCTCCCAATGTTAAAGCAATGCTTTTATCTAAAATGGTTTCTTGTTCTTTGAGAACATTCATCGTCCCCTGTCACATACCCAGTCAGCCATGAATAGGCTAAAGTGTGAAGGAGGTAGTCGACATGAACAGACCACACAGCCACCACCATATATATGAGCTTTGCAAATCCCATATGAATTCCTATGTACTTGCTGAATTGAATGACGGGAGCAAAGTGGACGGTATCGTTGTCGATTTGGATGAAGATTTTGTGTATATGGCCGTTCCGATCCAAACAACTGTACCTGAATACCATACAGGTTATGGAGACGATCGGCAGTTTGG
This sequence comes from Sediminibacillus terrae, assembly GCF_009602435.1. Taxonomy (GTDB): domain Bacteria; phylum Bacillota; class Bacilli; order Bacillales; family Amphibacillaceae; genus Sediminibacillus; species Sediminibacillus terrae. Next base: position 559,827 of record NZ_VZDQ01000011.1, on the reverse strand, counting down.
ATTTTATCCGGGTTACGGCTATCCGGGATATGGTTATCCAGGATACGGATATGGATACGGGCCGGGAAGGTTCCGCCGTCTTGTGCTGCCATTGACAGCACTGGTTGCACTGAGCGCGCTTCCCTGGTATTAATTTTTTCCGTACTAATAAACCCTTGCCGACTCCTTGTGGGCAAGGGTTTTCAACCAAAGTGGCAGCGAATGCAGCCTATTCTGTTTCTTCCTTCAAGGCACCGCCTAAAAGAAAAATTGCCACAGAAAAAATTACTGTCAGCACAAGCACCTGATCGAACGGAAGAGAAGCTCCGCCCATGCTTGATAATACATACGAAATCAAAAAGCTAAGTAAAAATGACCAGATAACTGTCCAAAGATAACGCAATCATTTCACCTCATTTTTTACACATTCTGTTTTAAGTTTAGCAGAAGCCTGTTGAAAAATAAATATAAAAAACAGTTATATATCCAAATTCCTTTGTTTGTCGAGAATAGTGGAAAGGGAGGGGTTTCCAATGTATTTAATTTTACCTTGTTTTGACTGGATAGGTTTCCATCTCTGCGAAAAGTTGCTGTATCATGGCGAACAAGTTATCGGAATAGGGGAAGCTACGACTGTCAGGCAAGATAATTTTTGGGCTTTTTTGGCACGGAACAGTTCATTTCAATTATTCCCCACAGTGGAGGAGTATCAAACAAGCAAAACAGAAGCAAATTTAGAAGCAATCATACAAATAGAAACGGAACAAAAAGCACCGGTGCCGGATGCGCTCAAAGCGTCCCGGAAATTTTTACTGAATGGGAAAATGCAGGAACGCCCAACCAATAAAGAAGATTGGTGTCATGTGGAATTACCGATGTTATATGGAGAATGGATGCCGCGGTCGAAGGACAGCATGTTCAGTCCGGATGGAGGCGAAGTCCCCTTTGATTCGCAAACTTTCCATGACGATGCTGTATATATAAAAGACTTTTTACAAGAATTCTTTCCTTTGTTGAAAACAAAGCAATCGAAAAAGCATGTTATCATCAGTCCTTCAGGAGACCAGGAGGGTCAAAGAGAGACAGATGCCGAAGTGATTCCAGTTTTTCCTTCAGAATCGACCGGACAACGTCAAAAGAAACTGCAGCGGCACTATGAAAAGTTTATTTCTTTTTACTAATGTAATCAGAATGTAATAATTCGATACATTTACGGACTAGAAGTAAGACGGTAGAATAGTACTAGAGAATACTGACCGATTGGGAGTGCACACGGTGAAAAATAGATATCGATTTGTTCCGCTTGTCTTCCTTGCCGGTTTCTGTTTACTTATGGCAGCCGGCTGCTCTACCTTGGGTGGAGGTGAAATAGACAGGGTCGGCATGCTGGTGGAAAACTCCATCCATGATCAAACCTGGGGAAATAAAGGCTATCAGGGACTTTTGAAAATCAAAGAAGAATATGATGTAGACGTTTATTTTAAAGAAGGCATACAAACACAGCAGGATGTCAATCGTGCTGTCGAGGAATTCTCGAATCAAGGGATTAATTTAATCTTTGGTCACAGTAGCAACTACGGGAAAATGTTCGATGAAATCAATGAGGCATATCCAGATATTCATTTTGTTTACTTCAATGGGGGATATACCGGGGACAACTTGACTTCTGTCAATTTCAATTCTCATGCCATGGGATTTTTCAGTGGAATGGTAGCCGGAAAAATGACATCCACCAACAATGTCGGTTTGATTGGCGCTTTTGAATGGCAGCCAGAAATCGAGGGATTTTATGAGGGAGTAAATTACCAAAACCCTGACGCATCTGTACATATGAACTTTGTGAATAGCTGGGATGACAGTGATAGGGCCTTGGACTTGTTGGACCAAATGAGCGCCGATGACGTCGATGTTTTCTATCCGACAGGAGACCAGTTCAGTGTCCAGGTGATCAATAAAGTAAAAGAAAAAGGATTATATGCAATCGGCTATGTTACCGATCAGGCCAGCTTAGGTAAGAACACGGTGTTGACCAGTACTGTTCAGCATGTCGATGATATTTACCTGCAAACAGCGGAAGCTTTCAATGAGGGGGAATTGACAGGAGATGTGATGACGTACGATTTTCAGGATGGAGGAATCACCATGGGGAAATTCAGTCCTGAAGTACCCGAAAGCTTTGTAAAAGAGATTCAGGAAGCAATTGATGAGTATAAGGATACGGGCTTGTTGCCCAATGAACAATAAAAAAGAACAAGGCTGCCTTATTGCTTGGACAAGCAGGGCAGTCTTTTTTTAAAGATGAGAAAGTTTAAATTCCACAGGTCTGGCTCAGCGCCTTCCCCTCGAGGTCTTAGGTCAATCCTCTGCTTGGAAAAGACTGCCACTTGGGAGCTTTTTCAAGCTTTTCGGAAGCACGGATTGTGTGGGGCTTGAAGCCTTGTCACAGGACGAGTGGAATGTAGACCTGTACTCCTTTTGCGCTTTTCTTTTATTGCGCAGCATATGCTTTTAAACTAAGCGCCCGTAAAGCACGGACGCAGCTTGACAGGAAATTTTATTTCCGGAATTGCTTGATTAAACCGGAAATTTCTTTAACGTAGGGCGATAGTTGCTGATAGGTTTCCATCACAGTCTGGGCAGTGCCAAACAAATCGAATGACTCCGTTTCTTCCCCCTTTCCCGGTGCGGCGGCTGTCGGTCCTTCATCATCCTGGGAAATTCCTCTCCGCGGCCCGAACATCATTTCATCGAAACGGTTGTGTCCCGGGCTGCCGCTGTCTCGGTTTCTGTCGGCCATTATATCACCTCCCATACCAGTTTATTGAAGGGCAAGGCTTTGAGCGCAGGCATTCATCACGGTCAAGGCGGAATAGTCTGTGAAAAACTTGAATAAAATGAATGAATCGATTAAAATTAGTACCAAGTCTTAATAATTGATAGTAAACTCTGTATGATGAGGAGAGGTAATAGATGAGGGCAGGTATAACAGGGACCGGTCACTACGTACCGGAAAAAGTGTTGACCAATTTTGATTTGGAAAAAATAGTTGATACGACTGACGAATGGATCCGGACCAGAACCGGTATTGAAGAGAGAAGAATCGCAGAAGATGATATGGACACATCGGAAATGGCATACAGAGCAGCAGTGAACGCGATGGAGGACGCAGGTATCACGGGAAAGGACCTAGATATGATCATGGTGGCGACCGTGACGCCTGACACGCCTTTCCCATCCGTATCATGCATGCTTCAGGATCGATTGGGAGCCGATAAGGTTGCGGCAATGGATTTAAGTGCAGCGTGTTCCGGTTTTATGTATGGAATGGTGACAGCCAAACAATTCATCGACACAGGTGTTTACAAAAACATCCTCGTCGTAGGTGTCGAAAAGTTGTCCAAGATTACGGACTGGACAGATCGTAACACATGCGTCCTGTTCGGCGATGGTGCCGGAGCAGCTGTTATTGGCGAAGTCAGCGACGAACGCGGTATATTATCATTTGAATTGGGCGCTGATGGTTCAGGCGGTAAATATCTTTATCAAGATAAAGACTACTTGAGCATGAACGGCCGGGAGGTATTCAAGTTCGCCGTACGGCAGATGCCGGAATCTTCGGTTAATGTAGTGGAAAAAGCCGGGTTCAAACGGGAAGACGTCGACTATTTGATTCCTCATCAAGCGAATATCAGAATCATGGAAGCCGCGCGCGAAAAACTTGGTATTCCAGAAGAAAAAATGGCGACATCCGTAAAAAGATACGGAAACACTTCAGCGGCTTCTATTCCGATTGCTTTGTCTGAAGGAGTAAAAAACGGTAAAATAAAGGAAGATGATTTAGTGGTTCTCGTCGGTTTTGGCGGAGGACTTACATGGGGTGCGGTTGCATTCAAATATGGTAGATAATAGACATGGGATAGTGAAGGAGGAGCATATAATGGAAAATAGACGTGTAGTTATCACTGGACTAGGAGCTGTCAGCCCTGTCGGTAATGATGTAGACACGATGTGGGGGAATATTATAGAAGGAAAATCGGGAATCGATTTTGTGACCAAAGTCGACAAAGACGATTTTCCGGCAAAAGTTGCGGGTGAAGTGAAAGACTGGGATCCAGTGAATTACATGGAGAAAAAAGAAGCCAAACGGATGGATCTGTTTACGCAATATGCTGTCGGTGCCGCAAAAATGGCGGTAAAAGACGCCGACCTGGATATAACAGAAGAACTGGCCCCGCGTGTGGGTGTCTGGGTAGGTTCCGGCATTGGCGGCATGAAGACGTACGAAGAGCAGTTTGAAAAATTCCAGGAAAAAGGCTACCGTCGTGTAAGCCCGTTCTTTGTACCAATGCTTATCCCTGATATGGCAGCCGGTCAAATTTCCATCCAATTGGGAGCGAAAGGAATCAATTCCTGTACGGTGACAGCTTGTGCATCCGGGACCAATTCCATTGGCGACGCCTTTAAAGTCATCCAGCGGGGAGATGCAGATGTCATGATTACCGGCGGCGCAGAAGCCCCTCTTACAAAAATGGCTTTCGCCGGGTTTTCTACTGCAAAAGCATTGACCTTCAATGATGATCCGAAAACAGCAAGCCGTCCATTCGATAAAAATCGTGACGGATTTGTCATGGGTGAAGGAGCAGGAATACTTGTTATCGAAACATTAGAATCCGCCAAACAGCGTGGAGCGAAAATTTATGCAGAGATCGTCGGCTACGGATCTGCCGGAGATGCCTACCATATTACTTCCCCGGCTCCAGAAGGGGAAGGAGCTGTCCGTTCCATGAACCAGGCAATAAGCGATGCGGGTGTCGATGTATCTGAGGTTGCTTATATCAATGCGCATGGCACGAGTACCGAATTGAACGATCCATTTGAAACAAAAGCGATCAAGCAAGTTTTCGGTGGGCATGTTGATAACTTGGCGATATCTTCTACCAAGTCGATGACCGGCCACTTGCTGGGCGCAGCAGGGGCAATTGAGGCAATTATTTCGGTTAAATCCATCAATGAGAGCATTTTACCGCCAACGATCAATTTGGAAACACCGGATCCAGAATGTGACCTCGATTATGTACCGAATAAAGCAAGACACCAGGAATACGAATATGCATTGAGTAACTCGCTTGGATTCGGTGGTCACAATGCGACCCTTATTTTCAAGAAATATCAGGATGCTTGATTTTTTCCCGGGGAACAAGGACAAAAGCATAGAGTAAAAAAAAGCCGAACGATTTCGTTCGGCTTTTTTTGTATTATATGAATCGTGCAACTCTCCACTGAAGCAAGGTACTCGCACTCCGTGGGCACTATACCAAATTGAAACAATCAAGTCGACCGGTTTTGGTCTTGGCAGTCATGATTTTGTCCCGGCAACTTTTCGTATGCTTTTTTTAGTGAAAAGAACTTACAGGGCATCAGAACTGCCTGTCCTACATACATATAAGTAAACGATCAAGTCGGACAGGCAGGGGGAAGAAATCGTGGGCTATATTTTATTGTTTCTTGTAGGATTCGGTTTAGCTGTATCTGGCGGCGTCACGTTCATTCTCTACTTGAATTTCATTCCTGCGGGCCTTTCCTGGATCGATTACTTCTTATTTATCCAGGGGAGATTGGAATGTTATTTTCTTCCGCTTGGTCTTCTTTTGATCATCATCGCAATATATAAGTATCCAGGGTAATACCTGTTAATTATTAGGTTGGTTAGAATAATTATTCCTTTTTTGGCCATAATGTATCGTAAATAAAGCGGTTATATATTGTACGATCCACAATTTCCGGCCAGGCCGACTGGCAGCAGGCAGGTCAAGATGATAGGAACAGCATGAAGGAATGCCGGCAAGTCTCAATAGGCCGCAATTTTCTAACGATCCAATTAATAAAGCGGGGGTTCGACATGTTGTATTTACACGACGTATGGGTGAATTGGTTTGAAGGCGAAGAAAACGGCTACAATGTTTGCGCATTTCATGAATGGAGAAAAGAAGACGGCATTGAACTGCTGGACCAGGTACCGGTTCTTTACATTGATGAGATGTTGTACCACTATATAGAAAATGACTTGCAGGATTTGCCCAAAAGCTTGCTGGAGGCAATTCATCAGCGGGCATACTTGCGGAAAAACCAAGAACGGATACCGTTGGAATATGCCTGTGTGATCACGGATGGCCAGTCAATATTGGCAATCGATACGATGGGCTACCACCTGCCGGTTAGAAAAAGCAGGTTAATACCGAGACAGGAACGGCTTGTGTACGATTTAATTGACGGTACGAGCAGATTGGAGTTTTCTTTTTCTCCGGAACAGAGGGAGAAAGAATATCATATTTTGTCACTCTCACCTGATTCGATGCTGGGATTAACAAGGAAAGAACGGCAGCTAAAGCAATTATTGATGATGGCTTTAGATCAGCTGGAGGGTACGCAAAACTTACAGGAAGTCCGTTACTGGCTGACAGAGTGGAATCCGGACCAATATTCGCAAATCCGGCAGATGGACTTCAACGCTGCCTGGCAAGCTTTGTACGAAGGAGTAAGTCCGGGCTGGAGCAGAGCGCATGAAGAACTTTGTGCCAAGTTGGTAAAAGGTCAGCCGTTCTTCGAGAAAATGTATGAACTGGAACAGAATCAGGAGCAGCAAAACACATACAAACGAATGCTTTAACAAAAGAAAGACCGGATAGTTGCCTGTCTTTCTTATGGAATAGGAAAAAGAAAACCCGCAAAGAGAACTGTTTTTGCGGGTTTTTCCATTGAAAAAGTATTTAAGGATTATTTGTGCAACAATCACTTTTTCGGCTTCTTTTTGACTCTTCCCAATCCCATTGCCTTTTTTGCTTTGGCAAGCATTTTGTTTGCAGCTTGCTCGGCTTTATCAGCACCGCTATCGAGAATATCATCAAGTTCCTGCGAGTCGATCAACTCATAGTAGCGCTCTTGAAGAGGCTTGAGCAGGGAAATAACCGCATCGGCGGTATCTTGTTTAAACTGCCCATAACCTTTGTCCTGGTACTTGCTCTCCAATTCAGCAATGGAGATACCGGTACAGCTTGCGTGGATGGCAAGCAGGTTGGATACACCAGGTTTGTTTTCTTTATCAAATTTAACAATCCCTTCTGAATCAGTGACTGCACTTTTGATTTTCTTTTCAATTTTCTTCTCATCATCCAGCATGAAAATGGAGGCCTTTTGATTCGAATCAGATTTACTCATTTTTTTGGTTGGGTCTTGTAAGGACATAATCCTTGCGCCGGTTTTCGGAATACTAATTTCCGGAACGGTAAAGATGTCATTGAATTTATTATTGAACCTTTGGGCTAAATTACGGGTGAGTTCCAGATGCTGCTTTTGATCATCCCCCACCGGGACCACGTCTGTCTTATAAAGCAAAATGTCTGCAGCCATTAGCGGAGGGTAAGTAAGCAGTGAAGAAGAAACTGCTTCTTTTCCTGCTGATTTGTCTTTGAATTGCGTCATCCGCTCCAATTCACCGATATAACTGATGGATTGTAACATCCAGCCTAACTGTGTATGGGCGGCCACTTCGGACTGAATAAACAATGTGGATTTTTCTGGATCGATACCTGATGCCAGATAGAGGGCTGCAAGCGAGCGAATGTTATCCCGCAGCTTCAAACGGTCCTGTGGAACGGTAATGGCATGTTCGTCAACGATACAAAAATAGCAGTGGTTTTCTTCCTGTAACTCGACGAACTGTTTCATTGCTCCTAGATAGTTTCCGAGTGTCAACGTTCCGCTCGGTTGGATTCCCGAAAATATAGTCTTCATGATAATCACCTCTTCATAATGTAAAGCATTGATTAAGGAATTTGCGAGCAAAAATCGAACACAAAAAAAGCTCATTCTTTCCCTCTTTCGAAGGGACGAATGAACCGCGGTGCCACCCTTGTTATCAAACTGTCGACCAGTTGATCACTTGAGAATTCAATTTAGCTCGAAAGTCCAATTCCAATCCACCTTGATGCTTGTTTCCACCAGCCACAAGCTCTCTATAAATCAGCGGGCGATTGTACTACGCCTTTTTCATTGCTTTTGATATTGATTTTTTTACATTATATAAAGTCTTGTCAGGAAATGCAAGGGCAACCTCCTAAAAGCAGCTCCGCCAATGAAGGGAAGCTCAAAAAGAGGCAGAGAGCCGTTGAAAACGCACTTTAAAACAAGCCGAGAACCGCCGAAAACGAACTTCATCTTATCTATGATCAACGTATAAAGTCCATCCATCGGTTCAATTCCTTTGACTTAGTACGGATTTAACGATCGAACGTGTCCTCCTATACATTAAACAGTGACAATATCCTTGTAAAATAGCCGTTCCGCCTATCAAGAGGTTATGTTTTGTCCAAAAATGAATAAAAGCAGAGAAAAATAAAAAAGCGGCGAACCGCCGCTCCATTTCTAAAACTCTGAAGTAAAGAATTATAAATTAACTATTATTTAATTGAAATTTCAACAGAGCATTGTCCTAGGCTGCATAAAACCATGCCAACAGGATAAGCATTAACAGAAGCAAACTGATCCCCTGGAAAGAGACGGCTTTGACAAAGGAAATGCTCACTTTTTCGGAAGGCAGCGTATCAGTTTCCGCAAAATAATCTTTCCGTTTAAAGCTTCGTTCGAACGATTTCCTGAAACCATATACAACTCCATCAAAAAAGCCGCTATGGACAATCCATACAAATATACCGACAAACAACCAACAGCTGCCGAAGTAAAAGAGGATATTGATCAGCTGTTCCAGCTGCAGAACAGGAGTGACAAACAGGAAAACAAGCAGGTTGGCTGCAATGTTTAACACGAGCAACACCCACTTATTCTGAAGAACTTTCATACATACACCAACTTTTCCATAGATATGAAGTATTATAGCATGATTGGACAAACGGTAAAATAATTCATAGGAAAGGAAATCAATAAACGTATATACGGGATGAATGAAAAACGTCTTGATATAGTTTCGTAAAAACAAGCAATGAATGACAATTAGCTAGTACAAAAGAACTATTTTATGTAATTAGAATGCAATGTTTATGCGGTTTGATAAAATTTTTGTAAAAAAAATGATGCAAAATTGTATGAAAACTTGTATAATTCAAATTGTGGATCAAACATCCGCGCAAATATTTAGAAAATTTAATCTAAGGGGAGGTCATTTACTTCATGAGAAAGGCAAATTGGCTATTGCTTGCAATGGCACTACTATTGAGTGTTTTCCTTGCAGCTTGTTCCGGCGGATCCAGTTCCGAAGGCGACAGCAGCGGTGAAGACACAGGAACTGAAGAAGGTACCGATGAAGGTACTTCAGAAGAAGGCGGAGAGGCTAGTGGCGAACAGGTGCTTAACCTGCTTGATACTTCGCAAATCCCGACCATGGATTCTTCTCACGCAACTGACGCTGTTGCATTCCAATACTTGGGCTCCACTATGGAAGGTCTTTACCGTCTAGGTGAAAATGCTGAGCCGGTACCAGGTATTGCTGAAGGAGAACCTGAAGTAAGTGAAGATGGTTTGACTTGGAATATTAAACTACGTGAAGATGCAGTTTGGTCCAACGGCGACCCTGTAACTGCCCACGATTTCGTGTTCGCTTGGAGACGTGCTATCGATCCGGATACAGGATCTGAATACGGCCCCTTCATGATGAACGATGTACTTAAAAATGCTACTGCCATCAACAATGGTGAAAAAGACGTTGAAGAACTTGGCGTCGAAGCAGTCAGCGACTATGAATTGAAAATCACTTTGGAAAAAGCTGTACCATATTTCCACAGCTTGCTAACATTCGGCACCTACTTGCCGTTAAATGAAGATTTTGTAACAGAACAAGGCGATGACTATGCACTAACTTCTGACAACTTGATTTACAATGGCCCATTCGTACTCGAAGACTGGGATCCGAAAGCAAATGAATCTTGGACAATGAAAAAGAACCCGGATTACTGGGATGCTGAAACTGTCCAGCTAGAAGAAATCAACGTTGACGTTGTTAAAGAAACAAGTACAGCTGTTAACCTGTATGACACTGGAGAAACAGACCGTGCTAGCTTGACTGCTGAATTCGTGGAACAATATGCTGGAACGGAAGATTACCGTACACTTCCAGAACCAACCTTGTTCTACTTGAAAATGAACCAGGCAAACGAATACCTTGCAAACAAAAACATCCGTAAGGCGATTGCCATGGCAATCAACAAGCAAGACATGGTTGATGTAATCCTTGCTAACGGTTCGATTGTATCTAATGCAGCTGTACCAGTAGATTTCACCACTCATCCAGAATCTGGTGAAGACTTCCGTGACATCAATGGTGACTTGCTGACTACGGATAAAGAACAAGCGAAAGAATTGTGGCAAAAAGGTCTTGATGAGTTGGGTGTAGATTCTATCGAGCTTCGCTACCTTGGCGGTGACACTGAAACTGCTACGGAAATGGATGCTTACATCAAGAACCAGCTTGAAGAAACACTTGAAGGTTTGACTGTCGAAATTTCTTCTGTGCCGTTTGAAGAACGTATTGCAAGAGATGAAGCTTCTGACTATGACATCCAAAATTCAGGCTGGGGTCCAGACTATCTTGACCCGAGTACATGGTTGAACATGTGGACTTCTGACAGCCCGTATATGACTATGAACTATAACAACGAAGAATATGATTCCTTGATCAAAGAAGCGAATAACGAATTGTTGACAGACCTGTCTGCACGTTATGACAACTATCTTGAAGCAGAAAAAGTGCTGATGGATGATGCGGCGATCGCCCCATTGTACCAGCGTTCCCGTGCATATCTGTGGAGACCATCTGTTAAAGGCGTTATTTTCAATCCAATGGGGGCAGACTTCTCATATAAGTGGGCTTATATCGAAGAATAAACTTGATACTATGAGATGATGAATTACCTCTTTGGTAGAGGAGAGGAGAGTGTACTGCCAGCTGCTTGCGGGCGTATACTCTCTTTTTCAATTTGACTAGATTTTTAGAATTATTAGAAGATTAAATATAATCTTGATAGATTAGGAGGGATAGGGATGGCGAGATATATACTTCAGCGGCTTGGCTATATGCTGCTCACGTTGTTCTTGATTGCGACGTTTTCATTCTTTCTCATGAAGATGCTGCCAGGCTCACCAATGAAAGCAGAGGAAAAACTTTCCGAAGCACAATTGGAAATCCTTTATGAAAAATATAATTTAGATGACCCTGTACCAGTACAATATATCAATTATTTAGGCAACCTTGTCCAAGGGGATTTAGGGGTGTCATTCCAATTGAATAACCAGCCAGTAACCGATTTGTTGGCTAGCAGGATTCCTGTTTCAGCTCATTTAGGGTTCCAGGCGATGATTCTCGGTACCATCCTCGGTATGCTGCTCGGTTTAGTTGCCGCAGTTCGAAATAATTCCTGGATCGATTACACGTCCAACGTCATTTCAGTGATTGGTATTTCGATTCCGTCATTCATTTTTGCCGGCTTGCTTCAATACTTTGTCGGCGTAAAACTTGGTCTTTTGCCGATTGCATTTTGGGAAGGCTTCAAGCATACGATTATGCCGACAATCGCTTTGGCGATTTTCCCACTTGCGATTGCAGCACGTTTTCTACGTACAGAGATGATCGAAGTACTTGGTTCGGATTACATCGTAACCGCACGGGCAAAAGGCGTTACAAAGGGTGGCATTATGTTTAAGCACGGCTTGCGTAATGCATTGATTCCTTTGGTCACTGTAATGGGGCCAATGGCAGTCAGCCTTATGACAGGTACATTGGTTATCGAACAAATTTTTTCTATCCCTGGCATCGGAGAACAATTTGTCACTTCGGTAACAACAAATGATTTTCCGGTAATCATGGGAACAACCCTTTTCTTCGCCTTCTTCTTCATCTTGATAATACTTGTAATCGATATACTATACGGAATCATAGATCCGCGTATTCGATTAGCTGGAGGTAAAGATTGATGGACAAAGAAAAGCTGAATAAAGACCTGTTTGTACCTGCTAAGCCAGATGAAAATGAAAGTGAACAAATCCAGCGTCCTAACTTGACTTACTGGCAGGATGCCTGGAGACGTTTGAAAACGAACAAAGGTGCCATATTCGGACTGATCGTAATCGTGTTGATTGCCGTCATGTCCATAATCGGTCCGCATTTTAACGACGACGGGGTGGATGATCAGGATTTAGGGTTGTCCAAATTGCCGCCTCGTGTGCAAGGATTGGAATCAATCCAATGGCTGCGGCTTGATGGAACAAAAACGGAAACCTATGAAGCTGCCAGTGTCGATGCAGCAAAAGACCGCATCCGTCAGCGTTTTACCCAGAGGGATGATGAATTCATCACTTATGATGTAAAGCGTGAAGGCGATGGAAGCAAAGATTCTGCTAAAGTAACTGGTTACTATCACATTTATGAAGCGAAAGGACTTCAAGATGAGTATTTTTGGTTCGGTACCGACACATTGGGCCGTGACTTGTTTACACGTACCTGGTACGGAACCAGGATTTCCTTGTTAATTGCGTTTGTAGCTGCTGCAATCGATATGCTCATCGGTGTAGCCTATGGCGGTATTTCCGGCTACTTTGGCGGCAGGACAGATAATGTCATGCAGCGTATCATCGAAATACTTGTCGGAATTCCAAACCTTGTTGTGGTAATCCTGATGATCATGATATTAGACCCTGGGATTATCGCGATAATTATCGCGCTCACCATAACGGGATGGACCGGAATGGCCAGGATTGTCAGGGGACAAGTCCTCAAGCTGAAAGGCCAGGAGTTTGTATTGGCATCACGGACATTGGGATCTTCCCACCCTAGGATATTGTCGAAACATCTAATTCCAAATACTCTGGGTATGATCATTGTCAATACAATGTTTACCATCCCTAACGCCATTTTCTTTGAAGCATTCTTAAGCTTTATCGGTTTGGGACTGCAGCCGCCGGATGCCTCACTTGGTACATTGATCAATGACGGTTTCAAAGCGTTGCAAATCAACCCGCATATCATGATTTTCCCTGCGATTGTCATTTCATTGATTATGATCGGATTTAATATTTTGGCAGACGGACTGCGTGATGCGTTAGATCCGAAGATGCGTGAATAGGAGGCATGTGCTGACATGGAGAAGATTTTAGAAGTAAATGACTTACACATCTCCTTTGATACGTACGGCGGAGAAGTAAAAGCGGTACGCGGTGTTACCTTTGACCTGAAAAAAGGAGAAACATTAGCGATTGTCGGGGAATCGGGTTCTGGTAAATCCGTAACTACGAGAGCACTCGCAAGATTGATTCCCTCACCGCCGGGCCGGATTAAACAAGGAGAAATATTGTTTGATGGCAAGGATTTAGCAAAATTGAAGGAAAAAGAGATGCAGCAAATCCGTGGAAAAGATATCTCAACCATTTTCCAGGATCCGATGACATCTTTGAACCCTACGATGAAAATCGGCAATCAGATCATGGAGGGGCTCATCAAGCATCAAAAAATGAGCCGGGCACAGGCGAAAAGCCGTGCTATCGAATTGTTGGAGCTTGTAGGACTTCCGAATCCGACGGAGAGAATCAATCAGTATCCACACCAATTCTCAGGCGGGCAGCGGCAGCGTGTCGTGATTGCCATTGCGTTGGCATGTAACCCGAAGATATTGATTGCCGACGAACCGACAACAGCATTGGATGTAACCATCCAGGCACAAATTCTGGAATTGATGAAGGATATTCAAAAGAAAACAGAAAGCTCGATTATCTTTATCACCCATGATTTAGGTGTAGTGGCAAACGTCGCTGATCGTGTTGCCGTAATGTATGCCGGCAAGATCGTGGAAATCGGCACTGTCGATGAAATTTTCTATAATCCGAAACACCCATATACATGGGGATTGTTGGGATCGATGCCGACGCTTGATAGTACAGAGGACAGCCTTATCGCTATTCCAGGTTCGCCTCCGGATATGCTGAAGCCGCCTAAAGGGGATGCTTTCGCTCCACGGAACGAATATGCATTGGAAATAGATAAGGAAATGGAACCTCCGATGTTCAAAGTGTCAGATACCCACTATGCGGCGACTTGGCTCTTGCACGAATATGCACCGGACATAGAACCTCCAGAGGCAGTTAAGCGTCGTATGAAGGGATTTGCCCAGACAGGAGCCGGCGAATCGAAGGAAGGTGAACGGCCGTGACCGTGACTCAAGAAAAATTATTGGAAGTAAGCAATTTAAAGCAATACTTTAAAACGGGAAGGCACAGTGTCGTAAAAGCAATAGATGGTATTTCTTTTGATATTTATAAAGGAGAAACCTTTGGTCTGGTCGGTGAATCTGGCTGTGGTAAATCGACAACAGGCCGTACTATCATCCGTTTGTATGATGCAACGGATGGTAATGTGAAATTCAAGGGTGAAGATGTTCATGGTAAGAAAAACAGCCAGGATTTGAAAAAGTTCAATCAGAAGATGCAAATGATTTTCCAAGATCCATATGCCTCTTTGAATCCGCGTATGACGGTAATGGATATCATTGCAGAAGGACTGGATGTTCATGGATTGTCCAAGACTCCACAGGAACGTAAACAACGGGTGGAAGAGTTGCTGGAAAGAGTCGGACTGAATAAGGAACACGCCAACCGTTATCCGCATGAATTCAGTGGTGGACAGCGGCAGCGGATTGGTATCGCAAGGGCTTTGGCAGTTGATCCAGAATTTATCATTGCCGACGAACCAATCTCCGCGCTTGATGTGTCCATTCAAGCGCAAGTAGTAAACTTGTTGAAAGAATTGCAAGAGGATCATGGATTGACTTATCTATTTATCGCGCACGACTTGTCCATGGTAAAATATATCAGTGACCGCATCGGGGTTATGTATTTCGGAAAACTGGTAGAACTGGCAGATAGTGATGAGCTGTACAAAAATCCGTTACATCCATATACGAAATCCCTTCTTTCGGCCATACCATTGCCAGATCCTGATTACGAACGAAACCGCCAGCGTGTGGAATATGATCCAAGCCAACATGATACAAGCGAAGAGCCGGAATTTCGGGAAATCACGCCAGGGCACTGGGTGTCATGTACAAGCAAAGAGTTTGAAGCATACAAGCAAGAGTTAAATAAAAATTGAAAATAGCAGATTCATGATAAAATAAAAAGAAGGGCTCGATTTAAAATAAGTCTTTCTTCGGAAAATCATCAGCATTTAAAGCTATGCTGATGATTTTTTTGTCTTTTTATTCATTCATAAGTGTGCCATCCAGCTGTTGGGGTGTCGCTTCTGTATTTGACTTTTGTAAGCTTGACCAGGTTTTACGAATGTATCGTTTTTAGGACGCTTTTCTGATTCATACCGCAAAAGTACTAGCATTAGAAGATATTAGTCAAAAATAGTAAAAATACGACAAAAACAGCAATTTCGGGTTCCAAGCTTCCACCTGTTTCTTTTATAATAGAAATAAACCTCAATACATAAAATAGGAGTTTGATAGCGATGGGGAAACGACAACTGAAGACAATGATTACTGTCCTGCTATTATTGATGACCGTATCGGCCCAAAGAGTGGAGGCCGCCGAAGAGGAAGCGAAAACCATGAAGAACCACCAACAGAGCACGAGTAGTGTAGAAGCATACAAAATCCCCGAACGAATTTCACGATTTTCTTATAACTCAGGATTGAATTTTGAGTATCCCGACCACGTCAGGGGAATCTATGTAACAGGAAATTCAGCAGGCGGGGAACGATTTGACCGATTGATCAAGCTGATTAATGACACAGAGTTGAATAGTATGGTGATTGATGTGAAAGAGGATCATGGCAATATAACCTTTGAATTTGCTGAAGCTTCCCCTTATGCAGATGTGGGCACCAATTATATCGGAGACCCGGAGAAGATGCTAAAACGGCTGGAGGAAGAAG
This sequence comes from Sediminibacillus terrae, assembly GCF_009602435.1. GTDB lineage: Bacteria > Bacillota > Bacilli > Bacillales > Amphibacillaceae > Sediminibacillus > Sediminibacillus terrae. The sequence continues at coordinate 543,913 of NZ_VZDQ01000011.1, read as the reverse complement.
GAATCTATCCGATTGCCAGGGTTGTTGTATTTAAGGATTCTGTACTGGCTAAAGAACGTCCCGATTTGTCTTTCACTCAAAACGGGGAAGTATGGACAAATGGCAAGGGAGAAGCCTTTGTCAGCCCTTTTAAAAAAGAAGTATGGGACTATAATATTGAATTGGCAAAACAGGTGGCCGAAATGGGTTTTCAAGAAATCCAGTTTGATTATGTCCGCTTTCCAGAAGGTTTTGAGAGACGGGCTAAGGATTTGGAGTACGACCAGGGGGATTATGCCGATTTGGAAGTGAACGGGGTGAAAAAACGAGTGAAAGCTGTCACGGACTTCGTTGCACATGCCAGGGAGGAACTGTCCGATTATGACGTCGATGTGTCAGTCGATATCTTTGGCTATTCAGCGACTATTGAAGAGGCCCCTGGAATTGGACAAAACTTTTCTAAAATCGCTGACAATGTGGACGTGATTTCATCCATGATTTACCCGAGTCACTGGACATCTTATTTCGGCATTGATAATCCTGATGAGGAGCCATACAAATTGGTTTCCGAATATGCCAAGGTGGAAAACGAGGTACTGGATAGCTTGGAAGACCCCCCGGTATCACGGCCGTGGATTCAGGATTTTGAAGCGCCGTGGTTGTATAGTGGTAAAACAAAACAGTACGGCAAAGAGGAAGTCGAGGCGCAAATAAAAGCTCTAAATGAGAATGGGATCGAGGAATTTCTCATTTGGAATTCTGGAAACAGTTATACAGAAAATGTCGACTATACACCCTTAAATGAATAAACAAACACTGCCGGTATTACCGGCAGTGTTTTTACGTTATAGAAAATTCCGCTTTAAAGTGCATGATTAGAAACTAAATATCCGGGAAAAGCTAATGGGAGTCTGTGAGAAGATTTAACAATTGAAGAATATTCCGTTATAATAAAAAGGACTACAAATACAAGGAGTAGATCAATGAACTGGTACGAAAAGCTAAACAAGTATTTTCCCGTAGAAGAGATGAAGTCTCAAAAGCATATGGAAATGCTGTTAAAGGAAAAAGGCGACGTCTATTATAAAGACGAAGGACCATATCATGTGCTTATGTACGCAGAGTTCAAATCATTCATCTTTATCGATTATGTTTATGTATCCGCAGCCTCCAGGGGGCAGGGCTTGGGACATAAATTGATTGAAAAGCTGAAAGCGAAGAACAAACCGATTATCCTGGAAGTGGAACCTGTTGATTATGAAGACAGCGACACGGAAAAACGGTTGAAGTTTTACCAGCGAGAGGGCTTTGTCCACGCACAGTCAATCGGCTACAACCGCCGAAGCCTTGCGACGAACGAAGAGACTCCTATGGAGATATTATATTGGAGTCCGGATAATCAGGACGAAGAAGAAATCTACAAACAAATGAAAAAGATGTACGAAGACATTCATACCTATAAGGATGAAGAAATTTACGGAAAGTCCTATCAACCGGTTGACGAAGTACTGACGTATGACAATGATCGCGATACGGACGATATTTTTGATGCCTTGAAACAGTCCGAAGGCGTGTGATAATTACCAAAGCTGCCCGCTGTCAGGGGCGGCTTTATTCTATTACATATATATTGACCAGTTCTTCCTTATTTTTAAGAGCAAAAAGCAAAACTGAAAAAAATTTTAAAAAAATGGTTTAATGAAAAGGAAGGCGGGGTACTTTAAATATAACTTTATTTCATTTTGTGACAACTTTTAAGAAGATGGCAAATTAATTCAGGAATTTGCATAAAAACCTACCTTCATATTGACAAGTGTAGTATACTATACATAGAAGAGTTATTTAAAGTAATTTTAATTTAATATCTTCTTCAAAATCATGAAATGACGATAAATAATCTGCGCTATGAGGAGTGAAGTTTCCATGGTAACACTTTATACCTCACCAAGTTGTACATCTTGCCGTAAAGCAAAAGCATGGTTAGAAGAGCATGATATACCATTCAGTGAGCGAAATATCTTCTCGGAAACCTTGACACTTGATGAAATCAAGGAAATTTTGAGAATGACAGAAGATGGTACCGATGAAATAATTTCTACAAGGTCTAAAGTTTTTCAAAAACTAGATATGAATCTTGATCAACTTCCAATGAAAGACCTCTTTAACTTAATTCAAGAAAATCCTGGTCTTCTTCGCCGCCCGATCATTCTCGATGAGAAACGATTGCAGGTAGGTTATAATGAAGATGAAATTCGCAGATTCTTACCTAGAACTGTCCGTACTTTCCAATTGCGGGAAGCACAAAGAATGGTTAACTAATATAACATAAGAGGCGCGGGTCTTTTTTACAGGACCTGCGCTTTTTCTATTCTTGAAGATGGATAACGGACATGACTTGGTCATGCTTATTGGGCCATCTCTCGTACCATTTGGCTTCAGCATCAAGTGGTTTTTTGCCTTATAAGTCAATCATCCGTGTCGTTGAGACTGAAGGTTCACTTGCCAAATTTTTCAGTAAACTCAACGGGCATAAAGGGATGACATTTTGTCATAAATAAGCTAAAATAAATATTTACAGGCTGGCATCCCAAGGATCCGGTTTGTGTATTATTTAATGAGTATAATCTTTGTTTTTTAGAAAATATAGGCTTTTATATTTTCAAAAACAATTTATTTATCATAAAATAAAGATAAGAAGCTGTTGCTTATATTTGAGGGTTGATGGATACTCGTATCGGGTATGGATTTATAGGATTACAAATAGGTGAAGTTTTTCTCTTCCACCTAATAATAAGTAGAAGGGAGAGAGAAGAAAGTGGAAATAGAACGGATAAATGAAAATACAGTCAAATTTTACATTTCTTATATGGATATAGAAGATAGAGGATTCGATCGTGAAGAAATTTGGTATAATCGCGAGCGGAGCGAGCAGCTTTTTTGGCAAGTAATGGATGAAGTGAATTATAAAGAAGATGATTTCAATGTAGATGGTCCTTTATGGATTCAAGTACAGGCACTTGATAAAGGATTGGAAATCGTCGTTACAAAAGCCCAATTATCCAAGGACGGCCAAAACCTTGAGCTGCCAACAGAAAATGGCAAGACAATCGATATGCCGGTCGACGAGAAAATCGAATCGATGCTGGATGAGAAGTTTGGCAGTTCCGACGAGGCTGGTCATGATACCAATCATCATTCCGATGAGGATGAGGAGGGTAATTTGTCGTTCGTGGTAAGCTTTAAAGATTTTGAAGATGTCATTCAACTAAGCCATTATTTTAGCGAAACAGAAGGATTGACAGATCGTCTTTACCATTTCGAGGACCAGTATTTATTATATCTGGAGTTTGAGGAAAACTTCATGACAGATGATGAGCAAGAAGATATTTTGAGTCAGTTGCTCGAATTCGGGCACGAGTCCACGATTACCATCCATCGGCTGGAAGAGTACGGCAATCCAATATTTGCCGAGCGTGCTCTTTCGCAAATTAAGCAATATTTTCCCGCTAAGTAAGCAAGGCATTCGACGAAGTCGAATGCCTTATTTTTTTGCAACATATTCTTTTTCTTTTTTCTTAAGCCGTCAAGGCAGGAATTGTTCCTCGAACAACGAATTTTTTTATGTAAAAGGTGTTTCCCTTCTGCTTGCTTAGTATAATCAATGAAATCCATTTGCGGGGAGCAACTTTTATTATTGGAAAAAGAAGGTGATGGCAATATGCTGCAAGCTTGCAACCAGGATGGAGTGCCGGTCATCCTGGCTTATTCTAATCGTTCGACTGTGGAGCGGTTACGTACTCAACAGCGGTTTTACTGTCCCGTTTGCGGCGAGAGGGTTATCGTCAAAGCAGGCAGGAAGATGATCGCACACTTTTCACATTCTCCCAACAGTTCTTGTGCTGTTTCCGGAGGAGAAGGAGAGTACCATGAAAGAGGGAAGTTGCATTTATTCCGATGGCTTGTATATCAAGGTCTGGAAGCAACGATGGAAAAATATTTGCCGGAAATCGGCAGAAGACCGGATATATTGATTCGTCTCGGGAAAAAAGTGATAGCTCTGGAATTTCAATGTGCAGCATTGACGAGGGAAGAAATGTACAAGCGGACGGAAGATTACCGCAAACTTGGTATCGAACCATTGTGGATATTGGGTGGAAATCGTTTGAAACGAACAGGCGCAAGGAAAATCCGGATGTCATCAATAGATCAGTCGTTTTTAACAAGATTTGATCAAAGTGATTCTCTGCTGATGAACTTTTATTGTCCCAATACTGGCCAACTTTGTCTGTTTCGGCAGATACAGCCAGCAGGAAACAGCACTTTTTATGGAGACTTGCATTTTCTTTCATTGCAACACTCCCGCTTTCTCTCTTTATTTCAAGATAAGAGACATTTTTCATCTTTTTTACTGGAAAGTTGGCTGCAAGACAAACAAAAGTTCCGGACAAAACCCCCATCAAAATGGACAGGATCTCTTCATCAGTCTTGGCGGCAATGGCTTTATCAAAGAGGTTGTCACCAGTCCCTTTTGCCAAGCTACGTACATCTTCCAGTTATCGGCCAGTATAGAATGAAAACTCCGCCGTGGGATTGGCAAAGCAGGTTGTGCCTCGAATACCTGAAGTTGCTGCCACTCCATCATATCGTCTCCCTCGATCCCTGCTATCATCTTTTAAGAACGGCAATCACTCCCACATCCGACTTTCCTCTTATAAGAAATCAAACAGATCCCATCCGAGAATATTTAAAACTGTTAGAATCCCTTCGCATAATATCCCTTGTGAATGAACGCCAATTGAAAAAACAAACTCCGATTACTTTTCATGAAAATGTGGAACAAGCTTTAAGTGATGACAGAAAGGTTATCCACGTCCTGAAAAAACAAAGAGATTTCTCAAGCATCAACTCGCATGATTGAACAGTAAAAACGATATAATAGAAAAGAGCTCTCCTTTTGCAGGAAGGAGTATGCGGGATATCCGAGAATTGGGAAATGGATAGCTGAATAATTTTCAAGGAGGAATAGGTGTTGACACAAGCGAACAAAGAATTGCAAAGCCGTGAACAAGTACCATTAGAACGAACTTGGAGACTGGAAGATATCTTTGTCATAGATGAAGAATGGGAAAAAGAATTTGAATCGTTGAAAAGCAAACTGCCGGAATTCAAACAATATCAGGGAAAGGTAAATGAATCGTCAGATACGCTTTATAACCTTTTGAAACTACAAGATAATGTGTCCGAGCGTTTGGGCAAACTTTATACATACGCTCATATGAGATACGACCAGGATACAACCAATTCACTATATCAGGCGTTGAACGCAAAAGCGGAAAATATTCTTACACAGGCGTCGAGTGCAATGAGCTTCATTGTACCAGAGATTTTGTCGTTGGATGAGGATAAGCTGAAGACATTTGTCGAAGAAAATCCAGAATTGAAGCAGTATGAACATACCTTGAATGAAATAAACAGGCAACGTCCGCATGTTTTATCAGAAAAGGAAGAGGAACTGCTCGCGGAGGTCTCCGAAGTTACCGATAATCCGTCTCAGACTTTTGGGATGTTAAACAACGCCGATTTAACCTTTCCATCGATCAAGGACGAGGACGGAAATGAAGTCGATCTGACGCATGGACGATATATCAACTTTTTGGAATCCGATGACCCACGTGTGCGGAAAGAGGCTTTCAAGGCGATGTATGAAACATTCGGCAGCTTTAAAAACACCTTTGCTTCTACCTTGAGTGGAGCTGTCAAAAAGAATAATTTTTATGCGAAAATACGTAAATACGATTCGGCCCGCCAGGCAGCGTTGGATAACAACAATATCCCGGAAGAGGTCTACGATAACCTTGTCAGTGCCGTCAATGAACGACTGCCGCTTCTGCATCGCTATGTAGAGCTTCGCAAGCGCGTACTCAAGCTTGATGAGCTGCACATGTACGATCTTTATACACCGCTTGTGAAGGATATCTCGATGAAGATACCGTATGAAGAAGCACAAGAAACGGTGCTGAAGGGATTGGCACCCCTGGGAGAAGAGTATGTAAACACCATCCGGGAAGGATATAAAGACCGTTGGATTGATGTGGATGAAAACAAAGGTAAACGCAGCGGGGCTTACTCCTCAGGTGCTTACGGAACCAACCCATATATCCTATTGAATTGGCAGGATAACTTGAACAATCTGTTCACGCTTGCCCATGAGTTGGGGCATTCCATGCATAGTTATTATTCCAGGAACAATCAACCGTTCCGTTACGGAAATTATTCCATCTTCGTAGCTGAAGTGGCATCGACTTGTAATGAAGCTCTTTTGAATGAGTACCTTATCCAGAACACCGAGGATGAAAAAGAAAAACTATTCTTGCTGAACCACTTCCTTGAAGGCTTTCGCGGTACTGTATTCCGTCAGACGATGTTTGCTGAGTTCGAGCATGACATCCATACTCATATGCAAAATGGGGAGGCTTTGACTGCGGATAAATTGACAGAGATGTATTATGAGTTGAACAAAAAATATTTTGGTGATGAATTGGTGATCGATGAAGAAATCGGACTTGAGTGGGCACGGATTCCACATTTCTACTACAATTACTATGTGTATCAATATGCGACCGGGTATTCTGCAGCGACTTCATTAGCCTCGCAAATATTGAAAGAAGAACAGCCTGCTGTCGAACGGTATTTAGAATTCTTGAAGGCAGGGAGCAGTGATTATCCAATCGAAGTATTGAAAAAAGCGGGAGTCGATATGACATCGAAGAAACCGATCTTAGACGCACTACGTGTGTTTGAAGATAAGCTTTCGGAAATGGAATCTTTGTTAGATAAAGTAGAATGAAAAAACAGAGCAGACACCCTGTGTTGAAGGTGTCTGCTCTGTTCACCACCTGCGGCTTCTCATCCTGGAAAACCCCTTGAAGGCATTCCTGTAAACGAAAGAGAAGATTGTCAGATATATAGTGATAAATAAAAGAGGTGCCGTGATGTACAAAGGGAAGAGCCGCATAAAACCCAACAAGTTAAAGAAAAATGCCGCTACAGCTGCCAGGAAGAAGAGAAAAGGCAGTAGGCCATGCATGTTCCGGCCTCCTTTTGGTGTTGTTAAGAAAATTGTATGCATTCTGTTAACTTGATAGAAGTATGACAGTTTTGTGAATACATGAGCAAAACTATTGCTTCCTATTTTTATTCTTGATATATTTTACTTGTGAGATAATTAACAAACAATACCCCTTTGTTTGACTTAACTTTCTCCCATCCCCCTTTGTCTATAGAACATAGACAAAAGGAAGGATATACACTGTATATCCTTCCTTTTTTTATGTTTCATAAAAATTCGTCTTCCTAACCTTTTTACCTTCCTACATTCGTTGAGTGGGACTCTCGGCGCTGCAGAAAAACCCTGCGCTTTCCGCGGGCGGCTGGTGAGCTTCCTCGAGCTAACGCTCTGCGGGATCTCGCCGAGGCCTTTCCTCCCGCTGGAGTCTCCGGGTATTTCTTCCGCTAGGACCAGTTTCCTGTTTATAAATGAGTGTATTAGATATTTTTGATTCACTTGGGACTGAAAGAAGTATCTTATCAAAAGACATAGCTAGGGAAACAAACGAAAAGTCGAGAGAAGGAGAAAAGACGGATTCCGGCTGTTTTTGATGAAAAGAAATAGCCTATTTCCTTGACCAACGTTTTTAAGATGGCTTGTCGAGTCTCAAGGAAACAATTTCTACGCTTGCGATTGTCCCCATGCTCCTTAGCGCAGGTAGCATGCGCAGATTCCAGCGGGAACAGCGCGAGCTGAAAATCCACTTGGTAAAGCGCTTTTCTTTACCAAGTTAGCTGAAGCCGTGTCCGCGGAAAGCGAAGTATGCTACCGAAGCGGTGGTTGACACTCTTTTTGGATAGGCAGTAGAACTTCCCTTACAGTTACAGCACATTATCTATCCATTGCGCTGTGTTATAAAAAACACCCCGGCAAATTACCGGGGTGTCATAAACGTCCTTGTGAGAACAAGAGGTGGAATCAGCCTTTAACGTGCCGGTAAAAGGTTCCATACTTCACCGGAACTTTTTCCACCATTTGTTTCAACTGCAGTTTTTTCATTTCTTTTTCTGTTTTTTCCTTAGACCAGTCATAGACAACGGATATTTCCTTGTTGCCGACAAAACCGTAATAGGAAATGAACTCTTCCAACTCCGGTTTCTTTGCCGGAGGCGGATCCATCTGCAGCATTTGCTTTAATACTTTTACATAAATATCATAAGGATACAGACCCGAGACTTTCAAGCCGCCTTCTTCTTCCGATTCATTGAAGAATACCATGGTAGGAATGTACTCGACCTCCATCTCTTGCGTCAGCTTCAAATCACATTGTAAAGCTTTTTTGGCAGAATTAGAATACAGATCCTGTGTGAATTCTTGTACATCAAGGTTCACTTCTCTGGCACACTCAACCAAGGTTGCTTCATCAGATATATCACGTTTATTCAAGAATAGCTTTTCTTGCACTTTACGCAAGAAGTTTCTTCCGGCTTTTTTTCCTTGCAGTTCTGCCGCCTTGATTGCAATGGATGCAAGCCACGGAAGATTGATGGGATTCTCCAGCCATAAGTCACCGTCACAACTCATACCAGTTCGGGAGGCTGTCCGTTCCCAAATATCCTTCAATTTTTTAGGTTTATCGAATTTATCTTTATTCAACACGGTAAGATGCCCGCTCAGAATCGGACGAATGGTAAAAAACCTGCCATACTCAATGGAAAGCTTTTTCAAGCTTGGTTCCAAAGACCAGCATTCCGGACACAAAGGATCTACGAAGACATAAATTTCAACCGGTTTTTTCAACAAATCGAAAAAGCCATACTGCGCCGAGTTTCTTGTGCCTGAATTACTAGTTGGCCCAGTCGGTTTCCAGCTCACAACGATTCTCCTTTCTCATCCTCAGGTGTATTCATCATATGCGATGCTGTCATAGTCAATCGTTCAAAAATGGCACTACGATAGGGCTCTTCCACTTCGGCTTCTGCTAAGGCTTGTTCCATGCATTCGAGCCAGGCGTCACGTCTGGACGGGGTGATCGGAAACGGCAAATGCCGTCTCCGCAGCATTGGATGCCCGTGTTCTTCCGTATATAAAGCTGGACCGCCGAACAGCTGCGTAAGGAACTGTTGTTGTTTTCTTGCGGTTTCCGTTAAATCATTTGGAAATATCGGTATTAATGCCGGATGTTTCGCCACCCGTTTATAAAAGGCTTGAACTAGTTTTTCTATTTTTTCCCTGCCGCCCATGGCTTCATACAGGGTAACGGAATCAGTCATGTTTCATTTCCTCTCCAACTTTGCAAGAAAATCAATTTTAAGCTTTCCCCAGCCATGAATTTATAAATTCGGCTGTACGAAAAACAAGCTTAACGAGATTTTTCCTTATTGTAACAATTGGCGGTTGTGTTGGGCAACTTATCTGTTTTCCATGGAGTCGTAAAACCTTTGGATTTTGTTCGGTGTCTGTTTTTTTCTAATTTCCAGCCGTTCAAGAAGCTCGTCGAAAACTCTCTGGCCATGCCGTCGTTCTTGCGCTTCTACTTCCAATTCATAATCGGTATAGCCGTTATAGGTGCTCTGGTCCAATACGACAATGGTTCCTTTGAATTCTGTTTCGATCCTTCGTGTCGTCAGAGCACCGCCATAATTCAGTGCGGCAAAGTCAATTCCCAACTGGTTGAGCTGTACTGCAACCTGTGGTTTCGGAATGATGTCTCCGTTGATCCATGAATCTGCTTCTTGTTCTGTCAGTGTATCGTGGGTTTCCAGCAGTCCTTCTGGATGTGGTTCCTTCAAAGTCAACTGCCATTGCCCGTTTTTTTCGCGTATGCGCAGTGCAGATCCGTGCTGCTTCAATTCAAATCCCGGAGTTTCAAAATAATGATTCGTATGACTTAGCGCACCTGATTCTTCTACCTCTAAAAATTCACAAAGACGATCATATTCTACCTTCGTCAGCAGATTTTTAAATTCAATTTCTATTTCCTGTGTCATTCTCATTCCTCCTGTTTCATTATTACTTGTATCTCATTATGGTGGAAATAAACGGCTGATTGCAAAAGAAGCCACTTTGGTAAAATCCGTTAGGCCAATTGTCTCGTGGTAGTCCGCCTGGAGATTTATGATACAATTAATGATGACGAAATGAGGGGTATCAGCAAGCAAGATGATCGAAGGTGGTGCGTGACAAGTGAATTGGGAAGCTTTTCTTGCTCCGTATGTGCAAGTTGTTGAGGAATTAAAGGTAAAACTAAAAGGGATGCGGGCCCAATTTGAATTCGAATCCCGGCATTCGCCGATTGAATTCATTACTGGAAGGGTAAAACCTGTACCAAGCATCCTGGAAAAAGTTCACCGTAAAAAAACGGATTTGCCTCGTTTGGAAGATGAAATACAGGACATAGCCGGTGTCAGGGTGGTATGCCAGTTCGTTGATGATATCTATACCATTATCGATATGCTTCGAAGCAGGAATGATTTTTCGATAATCGAGGAGAAGGATTATATATCGGAGAAAAAAGATAGTGGTTACCGTTCGTATCACATGATCATTCGGTATCCGGTGGAGACCATTCATGGAGAAAAAATGGTAATGGCCGAGATCCAAATACGGACACTGGCCATGAATTTCTGGGCGACAAATGAGCATTCATTAAATTATAAATATGACGGGCAAATCCCGTCTGACATTAAAGCGCGACTTCAGGGAGCTGCTGAAGCAGCATTCAAACTGGATGAGGAAATGGCTAAAATAAAAGACGAAGTCCAGGAAGCACAGCGAATTTTCCATAAAAACAAAAGCAATCGCTAAAAGGAGGGCGAGAGCCGTCATGAAATTTGCAATCACTTCAAAAGGGGATACAAAATCTGAAGAATTAAAAGCTGTAATTAAGCAATACCTGGTTGATTTTGAACTGGTCTACGATGAAGAGGAACCAGATCTGGTCGTTTCTGTCGGGGGCGATGGAACGTTTCTGGAAGCATTTCATACATACATCAATCGCTTGGATAAAACGGCATTTATCGGGATACATACCGGCCATCTAGGCTTTTATGCTGACTGGGTTCCCGATGAAGTGGAAAAACTGATCATCGAAATAGCTAAAAATCCGTTCCAAGTAGTGGAATATCCACTGTTGGAAGTCACGATTTGCCCCAAAGAAGGTGGAGAAACCGACCGCTTCTTGGCGTTGAATGAATGCTCTATTAAAACAGCGGAAGGATCGGTTGTGTTGGATGTGGAAATCAAAGGGGAACACTTCGAAACATTCCGCGGGGACGGCCTGTGTATTTCTACTCCATCCGGGAGTACGGCATACAATAAAGCATTGGGCGGCGGTATTATCCATCCCTCATTGGAATCCATTCAAATAACTGAAATGGCATCGATCAATAACCGGGTGTTTCGTACGATTGGCTCTCCGCTGATCCTGCCAAAACACCATGCCTGTGATTTTCGGCCGATTTATGACAAAAGTTTTTTGATTACAATCGACCATATTACCAAAACGTATGCAAATGTCGAAAGGATTATTTGTAAAGTAGCGGAAGAGAAAATCCGTTTCGCCCGATTCCGTTCTTTCCCGTTTTGGAAAAGAGTACATGATTCCTTTGTTGCGGATGAACGATAATTTTAATGATGAAAAGGTGAGAAACTTGAATTGGAAAATAACAGCCGAGCATGAGGGCATGCTCATTAAAGAATACCTGCAACAAATTCAAGGCTTTTCACGGCGGATATTGCGATCCGTAAAGTTTAGCGGAGGTGCGATTTTGAAAAATGGACAGCCTGTAACTGTCCGGCAGGTTCTGGCTGCAGGGGATGAGCTTACAGTGGTGTTCCCGCCGGAAAAACGCGGCAGTCATTTGACAGGCGAAGAGATCCCGCTTGATATTGTTCACGAGGATGAAGATATCATGGTCTTGAACAAGCCTGCAGGGATGGTTACGATCCCATCCATGCTGCATCCAACCGGAACCATGGCCAATGCGTTGATCGGTTATTATGAACGTCAGGGCCTTACCTATACGGTTCATGTTGTCACACGGCTGGACCGGGATACATCTGGGTTGTTGCTAGTGGCGAAGCATCGATTCAGCCACTCCCTACTGTTTGAAAAACAAAAGGAAGGTAACGTGAATCGAAGCTATTATGCGCTGGTAGAGGGGAAACTCAAAACAGATGTTGCGACAATCGAGGCTCCGATTGCCAAAAAAGAGACCTCGATGATTGAACGGGAGGTAGTCGCTGGCGGAAAGCGTGCCGTGACCCATTATCAGGTGATCCGGCAAACAGACGGTGGCAGCCTGGTCGATGTCCGACTGGAAACGGGAAGGACGCATCAAATCCGCGTGCACTTTTCCCATATCGGCCATCCTTTGATGGGGGATGATTTGTACGGCGGTCATAAAGATAAAATCGGGAGGCAGGCCCTTCATTGCAAGACGCTTGCCTTTCAGCACCCGGCTACGGGAGAATATCTTGAGTTTTATGCTCCCATGCCGGAGGATATGAAAAAACTTTTAGAAGAGTAATATAAGCCCTGGAATAAAGCACAGTGGCTAAAACAAAAACCAGACGGTGATTCGAAATGCTCTGCATCCGAACTCGTTTGGTTTTCTTTATATGCTGTTTCGTTTACTAGCGTATTTGCTAGAAACTGCGGGGGAAGTTCCATTGCCTATTCAAAAAGCGTGTTACCCACCGCTTCGGTAGCATACTTCGCTTTCCGCGGGCACGGCTTCAGCTAACTTGGTAAAGAAAGAACGCTTTACCAAGTGGATCTTCAGCTCGTGCTGTTCCCGCAGGAGTCTGCGTATGCTACCTACGCTATGGAGCAGGCTGATTAACGGAATCGTAGACTTTTACCTTGAGAACCAACAAGCCATCTTACAAACGTTTGTCAGGAAATAGATATTTCTTTTCATAAAAGACAGTTGGGGTTCCGTCTTTTCACCTTGGACTTTCCGCTTGTTTTTCTAGCAATGTCATTTGATGATACGGTGCATGGAGTACGATGAATAAAAAAAGTCTAGTACACGCGTTTCTAAACAGAAAGCTGTTCCTAGCGAAGAAAATACCCGGAGACTCCCGCGGGAGGAAAGGCCTCGGTGAGATCCCGCAGAGCGTCAGCTCGAGGAAGCTCACCAGCCGCCCGCGGAAAGCGCAGGGTATTTTCGCAGCGTCGAACTCCCACTCAACAAATGTAAGAAGTTAGGAAGACAAAATCAAACTATGTCGCAATTAATCGAAGGAACGGAATTTTTCTTCCACGAAGGGTTGTTGTGATGGTACGGACACGGTTTTTTCCTCAGGGAGTCTGAATGCAGTCAGCTTGTTGCCGAATACGCATCCGGTGTCAATGTTGATCGTACGGTTGACGATTCTCGGTTCCCGGACGGGCGTATGTCCGTAAACAATCCAATCCTCTCCCTGGTACTGCTGAGCCCAGTCACGTCTGACAGGACGGCCGTCTTCATGCGTTTCGCCCGTAATATCCCCATAAAGGACGAAGGTCTTTACTTTTTTGCCTGACTTACCGATCAAGTCCTGCCGGATGCCTGCATGGGCAACGACTGTATTGGCTTCCGGCAATTGCAAGTATAACGGAGCAGCTTCATACAAATCGATAAAATGGTGTCGCACCACTTTTTGCTGCTTGCTGTCCAGCGCTTTATATTCTGCCACAGTTGTTTCCAGTCCGTGTTGTTGTTTCACGTTGTTTCCTAAAAAATAACGGTAAAGCTTGTTGCAATGGTTTCCTGGTACATATTTTGCTGATTTCTTAACGCGCACCATTTCATAAACCAGCTTGATAACCGAAACCGAGTCTGGCCCGCGATCGGTCAAATCCCCGATAAACACTGGCACTCTTCCCTCAGGATGCACAGGAACGCCTTCTATCATCTTGTAGCCAAGCTCTTTGAATAAGTGCTGCAGTTCTTGATAGCAGCCATGGATATCGCCGATGATGTCCAATTTCACCATTATCTCTCCTGTTCCGAGTTTATTTATCCATAACGAAAAGGGCGGATGCTACCTTCTAGCATTCCACCCCGATGGTTAATCAAACATATATTGTTTTGTCCGCGATCGGATATTCAAGGCAAGCCCGATCGCGATCATATAGGTAAGCGTCGAGCTTCCCCCGTAGCTTAAGAACGGAAGCGGCAGGCCGGTAATCGGAAGGAGCTGGACCGACATCCCGATGTTTTGGAAGATTTGAAAAGCAAACATTCCGATCAAGCCGGTGATTATAAAGCTGCCATATTCATCATTGCTTTGCAAAGCGATGTAAATCAGCCGGTAAATCAATAAGAACAATAAAGTAATGACGATGCTGGCACCTACAAAGCCGAATTGTTCTGCGATGGCAGTGAAAATCATGTCCGTTTGCCGTTCTGGGACGTCCACTTCGAAATCCTGCAGCCCTTTACCAGTCAGTTGGCCAGAACCTATAGCGAGCATCGCTTTTTTTAACTGGTATCCAGATTCTGCGTATTTTTCAGGGTCAAGCCATCCATAGAAACGGCTCTCTACGTGCTTGAAGACACTTTCTTCCAAAGTTGTTCCTACGGTGTCCGGAAACATGACCGACAAACCAATAACTGCCGCTATCAACATGAGCCCAAGCAGTGATACTGCCAGCAACACGCGCCAGCGGATGCCGGATACAAGCACCATACAGGCAACAATCGCGGCCAGTACAAGAAAACCGCCTAAATCAGGTTGTACGGCAATAAGCCCCATTGGAGGCAGACTGACTGCTGCTATTTTTGCTATTAGCCATAGGTCACTTTTATTGGTGCGTGTTTTGAATTTTTCATTATGGCTGACCATGACTTGCGCTAACGCGATGATTAAAAACACTTTGAAAAACTCCGCAGGCTGGATGGTCCCTATCCCTGGAAATATGAACCAGCTAGTCGCGTTATTGGCAGTATGGATAATTTGCGGCGGGAAACGGAAGAACAGCATCAGCAGCGTGACCATCCCTGCTCCATATAAATACCACGAAATATGGCGGAAGCGATCGTAATCGATCCACATGATCCCGCCCACTACTATGCCACCTGCGATGTACCAGGCTATCTGTTTTATAAAGTAGTTATCTTGCGCTTCACTGCCCAAGTACGGTTGCACAGAATACAGCGTAAAACAGCTGACGATTCCAAGCAAAAGCACGATAAATATCAATGTATAATCGATTGTAGAATTGTTGTTTGAATTCATAAGGTTCCCTTTCTTTCCTGACTGCTTACGGAGTTAAACAGTCAGCCATTTTACATCCGGTTCAAAGATTTCATTCAATATATTGAAACAATCAAGTCTTTCTTGTACATTTAGATGAGGTTTTCTGTCCAATGAGACATGCCTTAATGCAAAAAAGTATCTGTAATGGTTTTTTTTCGATAAAATATAGAATAAATTACTTTCTTGTTTATGGAAAGTAAAAAGAAGCCGAAGTCATACATAGTTCAGTTTACATCAAATTGGTTATAATTTTAAGCGTTGTTTTGGCATTCCAAACAAAAAATACGAAAACAACATCATATGTTCACGTTTCTGTCGTTGACAAAAAGTCGGCCGGCACTTACGATAATACTTTCTAAAGGTAAGGGGGTTGTATGGATGGAGCATTTAGATGAACAAGAAAGAGAACAATATTGGGAAAAAATCCAGACTGCTTTATTCAACAAGCAAATCGACCAGTTTCGTGCAGAGTTTCTCGAGCTGCATCCTTACGATCAGGCAAAAATCTTCGAAACACAATCGGAGCAGGTGCGCCAACAGATTTATTCCTATCTGGCATCGGAAGAAATTGCCGAGGTAATGGAAAACATTGATATAGAAGAAATCGAGCCGTTTTTCACCGAAATGACAACTGCTTTTGCAGCGAATGTCCTCGCCGAAATGTCCACGGATGATGCGGTGGATATATTGAACCAGCTTGAAAAAAACAAGGTAGCAAGCTATTTGACGATAATGGACAAAGAAGCTGCTGAAGAAATCAAGCAGCTGCTGCATTACGAAGAAAAGACGGCAGGGAGCATCATGACGACGGAATTCGTTGTCCTTAATGCCAATCAGACCATCAAAGAGGCAATGAAGCATTTGCGCAAGGAAGCGCCAGATGCCGAAACGATTTACTATACCTATGTGATCGACGATCAAAAACGGCTTGTCGGTGTATTGTCGCTTCGTGACTTGATAATCGCAGAGGGAGATTGGCTCATTTCCGATGTCATGAGCGAAAGGGTGGTTTCTGTTCCTGTCGGAGAAGACCAGGAGGATATTGCACAAATGATGCGGGACTATGATTTCCTGGCGCTGCCGGTAGTCGATTTTCAGAACCATTTACTTGGAATCATCACGGTGGATGATATTATGGATGTCATGGAAGAAGAGGCAAGTGACGACTACTCCAAGCTTGCAGGTATTTCCGACGTAGACAGTCCGGACGACAGTGCACTTGCATCTGCGAAAAAACGTCTCCCCTGGTTAATTATCCTGCTGTTTCTCGGATTGCTGACGGCAAGTTTGATTGGCAGATTTGAAGAGACCCTCGACAAGGTAGCCATCTTGGCGATTTTTATTCCCTTGATTGGCGGTATGGCGGGGAATACTGGTACACAGGCTCTGGCAGTTGCCGTCCGAGGCATTGCCACTGGAGAATTTGAAAAACAGGGAAAGTGGAAAATGATTGCCCGTGAGGCCGGTACAGGACTGATTACCGGTTTATGTTGCGGGACAGTGATCACCCTGGTTGTTTATATCTGGCAGGGAGACATCTTCCTCGGCTTGTTAGTCGGAATTTCTATCATGGCCACGCTGATTGTGGCCACCATCGCCGGTTCTTTGATTCCTATCATGATGCACCGGCTCAATATTGACCCAGCAGTAGCTTCCGGGCCATTTATCACGACAATCAACGATATCATCTCGGTCTTGATATATTTTGGAATGGCTACAGCATTTATGAATTTACTAATACATGGTTAGGAGGTTGTAACACATGGAGCATGGAGAATCAGTAACCTCCCTGGTGATTGTCATTTTAGCGGCATTTTTCACCCCGATATTAATGCATCGCCTACGTTTGAAAGCCATTCCTGTAGTCGTAGCTGAAATCATCGTCGGGCTGATCATTGGACATAGCGGCTTTAACATTGTAGATGACAGCACCTGGCTGGAGACACTTTCCACGTTGGGATTCATTTTTCTCATGTTTTTAAGCGGTTTGGAAATAGACTTTACGATATTTGCTAAGAAGGGCAGAAACAAACGCAACAACAGCCAAGCAAATAAACAGCCTAGCGCTGTATGGATTGCCATCATCGTGTTCCTGGCCATATTGGCGTTTTCCCTTCTGTTGTCCTACTTGTTCGTGCTGGGCGGCTTTATCGACAATATGTTCTTGATGACATTGATCATTTCCACTATTTCACTCGGTGTTGTCGTTCCTACTTTGAAAGAAGCACAGGCAATGAAGACGACTGTCGGTCAGACAATCCTGTTGATTGCCGTGATCGCCGACCTTGTGACAATGATTTTATTGGCGGTGTTTGTTTCGTTTTATGGTGAAGAGGCAGGCAATATGTGGCTTCTGCTCATACTATTCGGTGCCGGGGTTTTGTTGTATTTTGTCGGCAAACGTTTCCGGAACCAGACATTTTTGGAGACGATGTCGAAAGGAACCATCCAAATCGGTACACGCGCCGTATTTACACTGATCATTTTCCTGGTTGCCTTGTCGGAAACAGTAGGTGCTGAAAACATCCTCGGAGCGTTTTTGGCCGGTGCTTTGGTTTCCTTGTTATCTCCCAATCAGGATTTAGTCCAAAAACTGGACAGCTTCGGTTATGGCTTTTTAATTCCGATATTTTTTGTCATGGTCGGTGTCGATATCGACTTATGGTCTTTGTTCAGCAATCCGAAAGTGCTGGCATTGATTCCGCTGCTATTTATCGCACTGCTGGTATCTAAATTGGTGCCAGTGCTGATTATGAGGAAGTGGTATGATTGGCGGACGGTTATTAGTTCCGGAATGATTCTGACGACAACCTTATCTTTGGTAATCGCTGCTGCCACGATTGGAGAAAGAATGGGCATCATCGACAACCAGATGGAAGGTGCATTGATTTTGGTGGCAGTTCTGACTTGTCTGGTAACTCCGCCGGTTTTCAAAAAATTATATGTGAATAATGTGGAACCGGAACATAAGCAAGTCGTTTCATTCATCGGCACGAACCAGGCAACATTGCCGGTTGTCCGTGAGTTGGATAACAATATGTTTGAAATCTATATGTACCATACGAAAATGGAAAAGCTCGATGAGAAAATCACCAGATCGATTTTCGATATCACCCAGTTGGACAGTTATGATATTGGGTTAATGGAAAAAAAGAACGTTTTCGATGTGGACATTCTGGTCGTATCCACCGGGAATGAAGAGAAGAATGCCGAAATTGCTTCCTATGCGAAAGAAAAGGGCGTCGAGCGTGTCATCGCCCGTGTGGAAAAACCTGGACTCGATAAAGAATTGAAAGAAATGGGAATCGATGTTTTCTCTGTATTGCTTTCCAGCAAGGCGTTGCTCAAAGCGTTGATCGTAGCGCCGAGCGTCGTGGATATTTTGACTGAACAGGAGAGCGCACTGTACGAAATTAATATGAATAACCCTGTGTATGATGAAACGCTAATCAGAGAGTTTCCGTTCACTGGCGATGTCATCATGGTGCGGATATTCCGAGGAAAAGACTCCATCGTCCCTCATGGGGATACGGAGCTGCGGTTGGGGGATCATCTTATCGTGACAGGTTCTTCTGAATATGTGGAAGAATTGCAGTCATTATTGGAATACGGCTTTTAAAAAAATCCTGTCCGGCATTTATGTCGGGCAGGATTATTGTATTTATAGAGAGAATGAAAAGAATGGATGGAAATGAAGAAAAGGAGTGGATGTTCATGCAAAGGATCATTCCGCATATCACCGTGGAAAATTGCAAAGAGGCGTTAATGTTTTATAAGCAGGTTTTCGGTGGAGAAATCAAAAATACACAACTGGCTGATGGGATAGAAATGTTTAACGGGCACGAAGGAAAGTACATACACGCCGAGCTGCACGTCGATGATCGGAATGTTTTTTACTTTGTCGATGTGTTCGGGGAAGCACCGGTCAAAGGAAATCAGATCGATATAAGCTTAGCGCTTGAAAGTGAGGATGAAATCCAGCATGTTTATCAGACTTTAGCCGACGAAGGTCAAGTTACCATGGAACTGCAGGATACATTCTGGAACGCTCGATATGCGAAAGTGATAGACAAGTATGGTGTACCTTGGGAATTGAACGTGCCAAAAGCATAGGCAGGGCTGATTTCGGTAAATCAGTTGTGTTTAGCGGAAAGTTTCGATAAGATAATAATAGTATCAGGTACTAATAACTAGTATTAAAAAGCAAGCAACCTCAAGGAGGAAAAAAGAATGAAGTTTTCACTGGAAGGCCGTACATATGTAGTGATGGGTGTGGCCAATAAAAGGAGTATTGCCTGGGGAATTGCAAGGTCCCTGCATGAAGCCGGGGCAAGACTGATTTTCACTTATGCCAATGAACGGTTTGAAAAGCCGGTAAAAGAGTTAGTATCCACATTGGAAGGACAGGATGCACTGTTTTATGAATGTGATGTCACCAATGATGAAGCGGTCAACGCCACGTTCCAGCAAATTGGTGAAGATGTCGGCACGATTCACGGACTAGCCCACTGTATTGCATTCGCTGATAAAGAAGATTTGAAGGGCGAGTTTGTCGAAACGAGCAGGGACGGCTTCTTGTTATCACAAAACATAAGTGCTTTTTCACTGGTCGCTGTTACAAGAGCTGCAGAAAAACTGATGACAGAGGGCGGAAGCATCGTGACCATGACGTATCTAGGTGGAGAACGTGTCGTGCAAAATTACAATGTCATGGGAGTCGCAAAGGCCAGTCTTGATGCGAGTGTGAAGTATTTGGCCAATGACTTAGGAAAGCGCAACATACGAGTCAATGCCATTTCTGCAGGTCCGATCCGCACCCTGTCAGCAAAAGGTATCGGCGAGTTCAACAGTGTACTGAAGCAAATCGAGGAAAAAGCTCCGTTGCGCCGGACAGTAACCCAGGAAGAAGTTGGCGATACGGCCTATTATCTGATGAGCGATCTTTCCCGGGGAGTGACTGGGGAAACTATCCATGTCGATTCCGGCTTTAGCATTCTCGGTATTTAAACAAAAAAATACAGAGTGAAAACCGCACGCCCATTGGTGTGCGGTTTTTGCAATAGCTCCTTTTTTATATTTGTGTGGCCTTGAAGGTTGGAGTGGACCTAAACTGCGGACTAACTGTAGCGGGGAGTTCCATTGCCTATTCAAAAAGCGTGTTACCCACCGCTTCGGTAGCATACTTCGCTTTCCGCGGGCAAGGCTTCAGCTAACTTGGTAAAGAAAAGCGATTTACCAAGTGGATCTTCAGCTCGTGCTGTTCCCGCAGGAGTCTTCGTATGCTACCTACGCTAAGGAGCAGGCTGATTAACGGAATCGTAGACTTTTACCTTGAGAACCAACAAGCCATCTTACAAACGTTTGTCAGGAAATAGGTATTTCTTTTCATAAAAGACAGTTGGAGTTCCGTCTTTTTACCTTGGACTTTCCGCTTGTTTTTCTAGCAATGTTATTTGATGATACGGTGCATGGAGTACGATGAATAAAAAAAGTCTAGTACACGCGTTTCTAAACAGAAAGCTGTTCCTAGCGAAGAAAATACCCGGAGACTCCTCGAAAATACAAAACAATTTTCTTCGTGCGATGCATCGCTGCCGCAGCCTTCCTTGTCCTGCGGGAGGAAAGGCCTCGGTGAGATCCCGCAGAGCGTCAGCTCGAGGAAGCTCACCAGCCGCCCGCGGAAAGCGCAGGGTATTTTCCCAGCGTCGAACTCCAACTTAACAAAAGTAGGAAGTCAGGAAGACGCATTCAAACTATGTCGTAGTTTATACTTATTGCAACACAAGCAACTCCTTTTCCAATGATAGTGTTTATAAAAATAGGCACATCCCTAGGAAATACTCATATAATGTGGGGAAGAGTTTTGAAGAATGGGAGGAAGCCGTTTTTATGAAGGGAAACAAAAACACCGCCCGTGAACCGATGCTGTATATCACACAGCCCAAAATGGAAAAGCCAACTGCCTCCATGCAAACCGACTACCGTACACCGAGAAAAAAGAAACGGAAACCAGATCGTGGAAGCTCCATAAAGGAGAAAGAAATTAGGAAGCGAAGTAACGGGAAAGAATCGGAAGAGGAAGAGAAAGAAAATGCCTTGCAACAATCAGAGCATTCCCCTGCTGAAACGGAGGGCACAGCAAAAGAAAAGACAGAAGAAAATACAGAGCCGGCGGAAGTTTCAGGGAATGAACAAGAAGCGAAAGAAACAGCTATAACCCAAAGAACGAGCCGCAAACGGTTTCGGGACATGACAAACGAAGAGAAAATCGACTACTTTGTCGGACTGCCGAGGACGGTACCCCGCATGAAATGCGAAGTTGTCACAGATAAAGATACACATCGGGGAATCATCTACGACTATCAAGAAGGAACTGTGTACATGAAGACGATCAAGCGTCCGTTCAAAGCAAAAATCGATCAGGAAACAATCAAAAGTATTAAACTACTGGGATTTTAAGCAAGAAAAAGTCCGGCCGTCCATGGCCGGACTTCTTTCGATGAAATGTTTATTGCTGTGAAAATTACAGAGCACTGATGGCTGGCAGACAAGTAACATGGCAGAAGCAGTTCAAATCTACTGTGATGCAAATGCCAGTCACTTCTAGATGACTGGTGTCCTGGTCAACTGGAGATTTTGGATCGTCGTCATGATCGTTTGGCTCACGCAGCAATTCCAATACTGCACAACAGTCGTCGTCCACAGTTTTCACCCGGAAATAGAAACTGCTGGTTGCGTCGCCCAAGTCGTCGGATGGCACACCAAATCCTTTGAAAGGCTTGCAGCTTCCTTTGCAGTATAGAATAACTGGTACTGTGTCCAAACCATTGTTGCTAGGATCGTTACCGCCTAACAGGTCGCTGATGGATTGCTCACAGCTGGTGGTACAATCAGAAAGTACATCTGACTGCGCATCGGAGATTTCCCTCAGGATATCGCATACGCAGCTGCCAGTTTTATAATCACTTCCACAACTCATTCTATCTAACCCCTTTCCAATGATGATTGACTTTTGTCCTTAATAGAATATGTTCGCAAGGGGTTAGTGTGTGGGCAAATACCATATATATCGTTTTGCCTTTCAGGAATTTTTTTTCTGTACATCCCTGGGAACAGGGCGGATGTCTATACCCGAAATGAGACATTCACATAGGATAGTAGCGATCAATACTTTACTAAAAAGGAGCGCTCATTGGAGAACGCTCAGCTTTTCGTCCTCACCGCCTGTAGCCTTGTGGTGGTGATCGGGTAAGACGAAAGCTGGGATCAGCCTTTCCTTGCCAACTGAGCAGCATTAATAAGGGAGTGAAAGGAAATGTCAGAAAAGAAAAAGGTCATTTACGTGAAAGATTTGGTAATCAAAGCGGATAATGTCACTTTTGAACCGCCACGACAACCACGGCGACATGTGGATCCATTTTTCGGACCAAGAAGGGTAGAAGCGGAGGAAGTGGAAGAAAAGGAACAAGTAGAAGCAGTGGAAACGAAAGACGATGAACAAGAAGAGGCTCATCATGAAGAGGATGGGAGAAAAGGGTTCTCCTGGATTTAGTATCAGAGGGACAGCTGACTTGCTGTCTCTTTTTGCATCCAAACGATTTTTTCATAAAAGAGGTGAAGATATGGCTGACAAGTCCGACGTCTTTCCCCTAAAAAAGAATTTGCAAATAATCGAAAAGCATTTACACAAAAACGAAAAGTGGCTGCGCCTGCCGGAAAAGCACATTGCTGAATTGGAAAGCAAAGCCAGTGCCTGGAATACGCAATTCCAGAAAGAAATAGCTCAGCTGGAAGCCGTCATGAAGGAATTGGAAGGATTTATAAATAAGGAGTAAGCACTAGAATAATTTGTGGGAAAAGCGGGTATAGATGAATAATCAAAGGTAGGAAAAAGGGGTGAATTAGATGGGGTATATGCTGCCAGTCCCGCTTTATCAATATCAGGATTACCAAGAGCGTGTCACCAGAAGTGCACCTAGTCCGTTTTATATCGAAGGTGTTTATAAGGCTAACCTGGACACCAAGCACAAACAAATCGAAAAAGAAGAGGACAGTAATTCGGAAGCTGATCGTAAACCTAACGAAATGAAAAAATCTCTTTATACTCCAAGGACCGTCCATAAATCCTATTTAGCAGAAAAAGTTTACGCTGATGTGACAGGAAAAGGACGCCATTTTAGCGAAACCATATAACGAAAGCAGGCCCGCTGAATCGGCAGACGTAACTGCCGGCAAGGCGGGCTGTTCAATTAGTAGAAAAGGAGCAGGTATGATGGAATTTCAAACATTGAAAGAAGATACATGCTTTTATTTTCACGGTCCTGTCAATATTGGTTATTTACGGAACGGGGAGGAAGGTATGCTGATTGACGCGGGGATTGACGCATCCACCATGAAAAAGGTGTTGAAACGGTTGATGCAGGAGGAATTGCCCCTGACGCATTTGTTTATCACCCATGCTCATTCAGACCACTACGGAGGTGCCCACTATCTGCAGAATCAACGCACTGTGCATACAGCGGCACCCATTTTGGAAGAAGCGATTTTGCAATATCCAATCCTCGAACCGCTGTATTTGTTTGGTGGAAACGACCCGCTGTCCGAGCTGCGAAACAAGTTTTTGGAAGGTACTCCGATTAAAATAGACCAAACGATCGAGGAAGGGTTTTGCCAAATCGGCAGTTTTTCTATCGAAGCGATTCTTTTACCCGGTCACAGTTATCATCAACTCGGGCTCCTTTACCAGGAGATTTTCTATGCTGGGGATAGCTACTTTGGTGAAAAACAATTGGAAAAGCATGGAATACCTTATCTTACCGATGCACAGACTGCTATGGATAGCTTACATAAATTGCTGACAGTCACATGTCGGGGCTCGGTTCCCGGCCACGGTACTTTTGAAGAGAATTTCCAATCCACTGTTCAGGCGAATCTCGACTATCACAAGCAGCTGCTTGATTGGCTTGAGGAGGAAATCGGCAAAAAAAAGGATGGTATGACGCATGAAGATGTGATTGCATCGATGTGCGCCCATTATCAAGTCCGGACTCCTCAGTTATCACAATGGCTATTGTTCCGTACTGCTGTTACTGCTTATTTGATCGCACTTCTAAAGCAAAATCGGGTAACGAGCGAGATAAAGGATTACCGTTGGGTCTTCAAGATAATCAACTAAAATGGAAAACATACTCTATTCGGTACGTGTCAGTCCAGTCTAAGTTTATACAGGTCATCAATCTTGTCTCCTGTTCCAAGACAACGGCTCCGTCAAAAGTGATTGTATCCATGAACCGCCTCTCTTTTTCCTTCCTTACTTACTCCGTCTAAAGTAATGGATTTTTATCCGAGCAGTTCCCACGGAATAGAAAACTGGAACGGCGGTCCAAATAACTGGAAAGCTTTAAGGACTAACTTGATCAATACGGTTGGACATGCAGCGGATGGCCCTCTTTCCATTCTGCAAAAAATACCTCTTTCGGTGACTGGACCTCTTGCTTGGAAAGTTCCGTATGCAGCCACTTTTCATCTAGGTCGGCTTCTGCTAGATTGTCATAAAGTATTTCACCGTCTGATATGAGGGTGAAGGCCAACAGTGGTTCCTCCGGCTGAAGATTCATATCCTGGCGTGTCGGGGGCTGGGCCTGGGACTTTTTCATGACTGAAATGGATCCATCTGTTTCCAGGATGGCAAAGGCTACCTCGTTAACAGAAAAAGCCCCCTTAGCACGCAGCAGATGCTGCAACTGGTTGATATCAAGTTTGCTTTTTTTCATTTGTTCACGTTGCAGATGCCCCTTGTTGATAATGATTGCCGGCATTCCTTCCAGCAGCCTGCGTGATTTTTTGAACTTTTGGGTCATAATCTCTGTCACATAGAGTAAAACGCCCCATAACAACACCGCGTAGCCGATTTCAAACAATCCTGCTTGATCATCGAACAAAGCATTTCCGACCAGTTCACCGAGAATGAGTGCAGCGATAAAATCGAAAGCAGTTAACTGGGTAATTTGGGTTTTGCCCAAAAATTTCGTAATCAAAAACAATGCGAAGAATCCAAAAATCGTCTCCACTAATATAGAAACGGCGTTATCCATTTTCACAACCCCCTTGCCATTCTTTTTTATCCTTGCCCATTACTTCTGGCTTCATACAAAAAACGTATGAATGACGTATCGGAATTTCGAGGGCTGAGGAGGGTGTAGGCAATAAAAAAACCTTGCCGGAAAGACAAGGTTTCGATTTTCTTCTTTATAATTCTTTTATCATGGTAACATGAGGGATCCCGGCGTCCATAAATTCCCCGGAAACGGTTTGATAACCGAGTGATTTATAAAACTCCTCCGCGTGCGTTTGGGCATTCAGTTTGGACTTTTGAAATCCGTTCTCCCGAATTGCAGCTTCCATTTCTTTGATTATCTGGGAACCGAAAGAACGGCCTCGATACTCCTTGAGAACACAAATTCTTTCCAGCTTTCCATACGAATCGACGAATCGGAGCCGGCTTGCTGCCACTGGCTTTTCATTTTCATAGCCGACAAAATGGACAGCTTTCTCTTCCAAATCATCGATTTCCAGTTCCGCAGGGACGTTTTGCTCCTCGACAAAAACAGTATTCCTTACTTGGTATGCTTGTTTTTGTTCTGCTTCTGTTGCTACTTGTTTGACTTGCATTGTTTAATTCTGCTCCTCGTCGAACGTAAAGGTTTCAAAAACAGTCCAGGCGCCATTTTCCAGCTGGTACATCAATTGAAAACGATCGACTGTCTGTTCCAGGTCGAAGTTTTGCATTTTTAAACTGCCGAATACATCCGAGTATTCATCATGCGAAAGCTTTTGGGCGATGGTTATATGCGGGACGAAAGTGTACGTTTTTTCTTGCGGCAAGTTACCGGTATGCAATCTTTCATTCAATTTAAGCAATTCGTCGACAGGTTCGACTTTTAAGTATATCGTGTTAGTCACGGGAGAAAAGGAGCTTACTTTGTGAATCTGCAACGGAAAGGGCTTGGTTTCCGCAGCCACTTTACGTAGTTCTCCCACTATCTGTTTTAAATCATCTTCATTGGCCTCGAACGGCTCTTTTAATGTAAGATGCGGCGGAATGAGTGCATAATGCGGATCATACCGCTTTCTGTATGAATTAGCCGTATCTTGAATTTTCTTCTCTGGGAAAATAGCAATACCATATCTCATGAATATTCCTCCTGTATGATTGGTTTACGTTAGGCAATATTGAATAGCTTGGTATTTTGATTGATCATGTAGCTAATTCCAATTCGGTTACCAACCATTATATCAAAAATTGGTAAAACGGGCGTAGCCAAAATTGATGAAAATGCACAAATTTTAAAAAACTCTGCTTGAAGGAATGTCTACGGATGAACGTTTTAAATATCAACAGTAAGGTTGTTTTTTTCGTCAGCCATTAAACATCGTGACAAGCGCCCGTTTCAAATCCTTTTGCCAGTACTTCCACGTATGATTTCCTTCCAGCTCGTGATATACATAGTTGGTATTCTGTCGTTCGATAAGATCACGAAGTTTTCGATTCGGTTCCAAAAAATTTTTGCGATCCCCTGCTGTTGTCGGAACATCTGTCTCTTCGTCCCCGATTGTGTGATAAATGGCAAGGGTGTCGACCGACTTGGCAGATTGAACAGCATGGAAGACTTTTTCATCTACATAAGGCGACTGCATGATTACCTTTCCGAAAGTGTTCGGATATTTCAAAGCAGTCATCAAAGCCAATGTCCCAGCCAGTGAGTCACCTATCAGTGCACGGCTGCCACCCACGTGATATGTCGGCAGTTCTTCATCTAACAGCGGAACCACCTCGTGAAGAAGGAACTGCATATAAGCGGTCTGCTTAGTTCCGTCTGGATGATATTTATCCTGGCGGTCGTATTTATCATTATAATGAATCCCTACAAAAACAGTATTTTCAATCTCTCCGTCGCTATGCAGCCGATCGCTCAATGTCGCTATCCGCCCGAGTTGAAAGTAATCATTTCCATCCTGCATGATACAGACATGGTACTTGTACAAAGGAGAGAAAGACTCCGGCAGATACCATTTGATCGTCATGGTTTCATCTAAGTACTTGCTGTCGATTTGTCGATCAAGCATCTTTCCTTTTCTACCCATTGTGACTCACTCCTCTAAACATGCAGCGAAGAAGTATCCTATAAGATTCCCCCTGTCGCCCCCAACTAAACAAATCTAAGCCCAGTTTAACATAAAACCACCAAAAAAGAACATATGAGTGCAGGGAAGAGGACACGGGGACAGTCCCTCCGTGAATTAATTCACAATAAACAGCGATAACGAAAAGGTTCGGGGGACAGTCCCCAGTCACGATTTATCTTTGAATTTGCCGGGTATAGACTTGTAAAACCTTAAAAAGGAGGCGGACTTATATGGAAAGCAAAGTGATCGGCGGGGTTTTTAAAACACAGGAAGATGCCGTCAAAGCGATTAAAGAGCTACAGGAAAAAGGTTATAAAAAAGAAGATATATCTGTATTTGCCAAGGATAGCGATGATGCAGAAGCGATTGGCGATGAAACGGATACCAGTATAAGCAAAGACAAGAGTGGACGTGGCAAAAATGCCGGAAAAGGACTCGGTATCGGGATAGGTACCGGTGGCGTTCTCGGAGGGATTACCGGTTTGATAGCCGAAGTCGGTCTTTTGGCAATCCCTGGTGTCGGGGCAATCGCTGCCGCAGGGCCGATTGCTGCAGCATTGACGGGTGCAGGCATCGGAGCGGGCGGTGGCGGTATCGTCGGTGCGCTCGTGGGCGCAGGTATCCCGGAAGAACATGCCAAGGAATATGAACGCCATCTGAAAAACGGAAATATCGTTGTTTTAGTCGAGACAGGGGAAAATGATCGAGAAGTTTATAAAACCTTCCTGGCCAATAAAACGGAAAACCATACCATTTATCCAGACGAAGTAGTGGTTAACGAACCAAGAAGCCATCAGCAACCATAATGAGGAAAAAGGGGGAAAAGGGGGACAGTCCCTCTGGGGAAATATACCCAGAGGGACTGTCCCCCCCTAACATTTAATGTGCCATTTTGACAATGGGTTTTACAGTGGTGCCTTGTTTTGAATCAGCAAAAGCTTGATTGATGTCTTTTAGTTCATAGAAATCGATAAGCTTATCGAATGGGAACTGTCCATTTTTGTAAAACTCTATCAACTTAGGAATGAACAGTTGGGGGATAGCATTTCCTTCAATGGCTCCCACAAGCCCTTTACCCAATGCCATGATATCTTCAAAAACGTTGAACTCCGTTTCCTGAGTGACTCCTACAACTGCAGAAATCCCCAATGGCTTCAATGCTTGTAAGGATTGGCGTGCCAAAGCAGGTACGCTGGTCGTTTCAATCGCATAGTTCGTGCCCCCGCCGGTCAGCTTGCGGATTTCCTCTACTGTATCGACTTCTTTGCCATTAAGGACGTGGCTGGCCCCCAATTCTCTCGCCAATTCCAGGCGGCTGTCATGCACATCGATTGCGATGATTTGGGAACAGCCGACAATTTTAGCTGCCATCACAGCACTAAGACCGACAGCTCCGCAGCCGAAAATAGCAATGGTTTCACCAAATTTCGGCTGTAACTTGTTCAATACAGTACCGCTCCCGGTTTGTATGCCGCAGCCGAGCGGTCCGAGCAAAGCAAGGTCGACATCTTTATCTACCTTCACCACATTTCGTTCGTTGGCGATGGCAAAAGTTCCAAAAGAGGATTGGCCGAAAAAGCTGGAAACAGACTCTCCGTCCTGCTTAATCCGAGTGGTGTTGTCATTCATTTTCCCACCAAAATTCAAATCGTTAAAGTACAGGCAATAAGCCGGATGGCCGGATAAACAGTTCTCACAATGCCCACAAGATGAAAAGGACAGTACAACGTGATCTCCTTTTTCGACCGTATGGACATTGGAACCGACTTTCTCAATAATACCGGAGCCTTCATGACCGAGAACTGCCGGTAGCGGGACAGGGACCTCCTGATCCCTGGCGACCGCATCCGTATGACAAACCCCGGAAGCAACCACTTTAACCAAGACTTCATTGTCGGTTGGTTCCGCCAATTCCACTTCTTCTATTTGAAAATCTTCCCCTTTACCATGAATTACAGCAGCTTTCACTTTCATGCCCATTCTCCTTTTATCGTCATTTCCTCGTAGCTTTCCCAAAAAAAATGAAGATAAACCACGAGCGGGGTCAGTCCCTCTGTGAATAATTCACATAGGGACTGACCCCAAAATGTCTCGAAAAGCAATACCAATCAACTCACATGATTTGTCTGTTTTCATCCATACTAACACCGGAGGTATCCATATGAAAACGTTTCTTGTATCTATTTTATTAACGTCGATTATACCGATTCAGGAGCATCCGTCCGATCCGCCAAAGCACCCGGTCCTGCCAGAAGTACAACAACCGCCGGCGTTCACGGTCACCCATGAAGGTAAAACCATCCATCAGATAACAGGTAAAGATGCGAGTCTTCC
The DNA here is from genome assembly GCF_009602435.1 of Sediminibacillus terrae. Lineage (GTDB taxonomy): Bacteria > Bacillota > Bacilli > Bacillales > Amphibacillaceae > Sediminibacillus > Sediminibacillus terrae. The sequence goes on along the minus strand of NZ_VZDQ01000011.1, from coordinate 514,116 downwards.
TTATATAGATGGAGTGTGGCTTGATATGGCAAAATACAATCAATTCCAGGAAGAAGTCGCTTCACAGGTATATCGTGAACCAGTCAATGCCAAAATTGATGAAAATGGACAAATAAAGCCGGCAAAACCTGGCCGTGAACTTGATCGGGAACAGTTCAACCACCAATTTGCGAGCTACTTTTATGGGGGTGAAGCTTCCAAGGTGGAGACACCGCTCCGGGTCGTCCACCCACGTGTCGATGAAGAATTGCTTGCTTCTATCCGTGAGCGAAAAATCGGCCAGTATGTCACTTATTATAATGAAAGCAATAAAGAACGATCAAAAAACGTAGCATTAGCTGCCGAGGCAATTGACAACCATGTCGTGTTTCCAAACGAAACCTTCTCTTTTAATGGTGTAGTAGGAAAACGTACGAAGGAAAAGGGCTACCTGCCGGCCCCGGTGATTGTAAAAGGGGAATTGGCGGAAGATATCGGCGGGGGAATCTGCCAAATTTCCTCCACTCTGTATAACGCAGTCGACCAGGCAGGCGTGAAAATAATTGAAAGATATTCCCACAGTCGCCGCGTTCCTTATGTACCGCCCGGAAGAGACGCTACAGTCAGTTGGTATGGGCCGGATTTCACCTTCGAAAATGATTATAACCAACCTATATTAATTCGCGCAAAAGCAGTAAATGGGAGAGTATTGATCAATATCTTTTCATCGGAAACCATTAAAAATCAGAAACGTGAAGTACCGGAAGCGGATGCGGAACCACCAAAAGAGGTGCCTGCTGATTAGAGGGGCTCAATCGGTTCCATGCACCCCGAGATCATCAAGCAAAATTTTCAACTCTTCCGCTGCCCGGTCCGTACCTTTGTAATAATCCTCGATGCTGCAGTTTTGTAAGTATTGGTAGCGATCAATAATATCATCGAGCGCCACTCGTTCTTCATCGGCTGCATTCAAGTAATAGGGAGCCAGGGCGGCACATAAAACGGTGAACGCGCCCTGGCTGTTTTCTATATAATCGACCGTAATAATCCCGGCCATCGAATTTTTCTTTTTGATATTCAATGCCCGCTTTGCAGCAATTTCAAGCTTGATCGCGATTTGTTGACTGAACACACAAACAGTCCCTTCTTTTCCGGTTTCATTTATACCATCTTACCAGAAGAGAAAGCGCTTTAAAAAGATAAAGCCCTTTTTTGTAGATATACCATGTTATAATAAGCGTAAAAGACGGCAGGGAGATTAGAAAAGATGAACATTGTGTTTGATTTGGATGGAACAATTTGTTTCAAAGGAAACCCCGTATCAGAAACCATTCTGCAAGTGTTGGAACAGGCCCAGGAACAGGGCAACAAGATTATTTTTGCGTCGGCCCGCCCGATCCGGGACATGTTGCCAGTTCTTGATTCTCGATTTCATGCATATCCCATGATAGGAGGAAATGGATCACTGACTTCCGAACGGGGAATTCTTACGAACAAGACAGCCTTTTCGCTTCACCAAAGAGAAATCATAAACCATTTACTCAAAAGTCAAAATGCAGCATATTTAGTTGATGGAGAGTGGGACTATTCCTATACAGGGCCTGCAGACCATCCCATTTTAAGCAAAGTGGACCCAGGCAATTTAGCAAAAAATATACCGATAGAACAGCATCCTTCCATTGTAAAAGCACTTATTCTATTTGCCGATGATATGGATCTGTTTCCCAGGGAGCTGGAAGAAATAGATGTTGTGATCCACCGCCATTCAGAAGAAAATGTGTTGGATATCAGTCCGGAAAATGTTGATAAACATACAGCGTTAAAGATGCTAGGGATAGATGAATATATCGCATTCGGAAACGATGCGAATGATATCCAGATGTTCAAGAATGCACGACACAGCGTGATGATCGGTCATCATACCGGGCTTGCTCCTTTCGCTTCGGAAGAAATCACGTTAGAGGGAGACTTTGAAGCGGTGATTGCCGAACGTATTGCTCAACTAGGAACTGTCCGCGAAGGAAGCAAGATGTAAGAAAAATTCCATGATAAAGCATGGCTGACCCCTTCGTTACCGCCTATACTTTCATAAGAGACAAGGCAAAAAAGAATAGTGTTGACAAAAAGAGAATTTCCTATTAAAGTAATAGTTGTCGATAAAATATTATATTGTGATTCCGTAGCTCAGCTGGGAGAGCGCCACCTTGACAGGGTGGAGGTCGTTGGTTCGAGCCCAATCGGAATCATACCCAGAACCCTTGATAGATAAGGGTTCTTTTCTTTATAGAGGCTGTTTTTTGCTGATTTTCAAAACATGACCAATTTTTTGCGCTGCTTCCTTATTTGCAATTTCTAAAGCATGGCCATATATGTCTATCTTAAACTGCATTTCCTGTAGTCTAAGTACTAATCAGTATGAGATGGTCTATATTATTGAAGCTATTGAGGAATAAGATTGGAAATGGTATATTTTTAACCTTATCGAAAAATTAAGGTACTCCTTTGGAACAAGATGAACATATGTACACAAAGAAGAATTTTGTTAAAAAAGAGTATTTGGTTATTGTAGTCATCAAATTAGAGTAGTTGTCCGAGATAAGGAAACCCTGAGGACACTGACTAAGTTGCGAACGCAACTGCTTAGTCAGTGTCCATTTTTAATACTCAAGGCAGTGTTATGTATAACTTCCAATAGTGGATCCACAACTCCTGCAGGGATAAGGTAAGTCACAACAGAAGCCGTTTGAAAGCGCAATAAATATGTTTCAAATGTCCGAAAAGTTCAGGATGCCTCAACATCGTCCTTGTGTTTAAATTGGAAGGAGGGACGGCGAAGACCAGCTTCTCCTTTTTGAATTGATTGATTAAAACTCTTTAGGATTATTTATGAAAAAATTCAATTTTTTTCTAAACTTTATCTAAAATCACCCGATGATAGGAGTGAAAGTATTTATTTTCCAATTTAAAGGAGGAGATTTTTTGAAGAAGTTTTTCACACTAGTAGGCGTAATGGTCTTGGCGGTGGTTGGATTCACGACAACCGCATCTGCACAGGAGAATGAAAAGAATGTAACTGTGCAGTCTGTGGATGATATTAACTTTGATAGGGCTTATGAGATTGAGGCTGGGGAGACCTATACAAGAACTATAATAAACAGATATGCAGATCCTACGGTATATAAAGTTATGTTTCCATATTCAACAGAAGCAGGGTTTAGCATCTTTTCTTTAGACGCATATTACAACATGGAAATCTATGATGAAAACTATAACCAAATCGGATTTTTAGAAGACGACGACAAGATAATGTACGTTGACGGAAATTCCTGGTATTACTTAGTTGTTCGCGCAGGAACAACTTCATCATATGGCTATGATTTTCAACTAAGAACGGTCTACTAATTAAAATTAGGCACCTTAACAGGTGTCTTTTTTTGTCGATGGTGACGAAACGAAAAACAAAGGCACTCTTATGTTAATTTATGTGAAGTATAGTTGTTACCCATGCGGCAAAAATTACTTAGATTATCTTTCAGCGTTGATAATTGAGGACATACAGTTAGGAAAATTGTCTTTCGATCGAGGATTTAGACTTTTTTTATCATTCTTTTAAAATTCCTATTTTTAGCATTCCTCCATTGATGGACTTTGTGTTACAATCGTAAAGCGTTTGTAATAAAAATGAAATGATGAGGGTGGATACATAGAGACAACATATATTCATAAAGTTAGCGATGCTGGAAAGCCTGTCACGGAAAAGATGTTCCTTGATTAGGAATAAACTTGCAAGGAAGATACAGCGCGCGCATGTTCCTTGCATAAGAAAAAGGGAGTTATATTTTAAAAAGTAAGGGGTCAATAAAAATGAAAAAGTTTATTATCATGATGTTTTTTGCACTTGTACTACTCGCTGCTTGTTCTTCAGAGAGCGGAGACGAAGGAAAGAGCGAAGAGGCGTCAGCCAACACAGAAGAAACGGATAAAGATAACAGTGAGTCAGTTAATGTCGACAAAGGTTTGCTGAATGTGGAAATCACCCTTCCCGCTTCGATGGTAGAGGGAGAAAGCATCGAGGATTTGGAAACAGAAGCAAAAGAAGATGGAATTAAAAAAGTTACAAAAAACGACGATGGATCAGTTACTTATAAAATGTCTAAGTCGACGCATAAAGAATTGATGGGCGAAATGGAAGAGAGCCTCAAGGATAGTATCGAAGAAACGAAAAACAGCGAAGATTATGTTTCTATTAAAGATATTAAGCATAATAATGATTTTTCTGCCTTCACCATGATTGTTAATAAATCTGATTATGAAAACAGTATGGATGGATTTGCAACCATGTCCCTTGGAATGGCAGGGATGATGTATCAGTTGTTTGATGGAGCCGATCCAGATGAATATTCCGTTACCATTGCTGTCCAAGATGAAGAATCCGGGGATAAGTTCGACGAAGTGGTTTATCCTGATGCACTGGAAGATATGGAGACAGAGTAATACAACATTCAAGAATCAATTTGCTGAATTAGTAAATTGGTGATTCATGATTAGGGGAAAATGGAGGCATATTAGTGAAAAAGTTGGTTTGGATTGCAATCACCGCAATAATGTTATTGATCATATCGGCATGTGGAAATGCAGATAGTACGTCTGGAACAGAAGATCCAAAAGGCGAAGCCGCAGCGAGCGATCAAGAAGAAGTATCGAATCAGGATGCAGCTGAAGATGAAGACGCTGATGAGGAAACAAGTGAAAAATCCCCAGAAGGAGAGGACATTCCCAAAGTAGAGAAAGATGAGAATGGAAATTACATTTTGACAACGGTCGGACAAACGATTGACGAACCAGATACTGGTACAATCGAATTGATGAAGATCAAGGATGTTAATGAAACGGTGGATATCAGTCCAATCAAAGTCACGGTGAAAGATATCAAATTGTTTCAAATAACAGATGTTCAGGAAACGATGATAGATTACTTATCGATGTACGGTTTAGAAAACACTGCTCCAGAAAAGTTGAATTATATTCAAATTGCTTATAAAAGTGAGAACACAGAAGACAAGGATATCGATTGGTATGGCATTCAAAATGTCGTTATATCCAATGGGGAGCAATTGGATGCGATGATGAATGACTTTATTTCCGATGATCATGATATGGATACTATCTACTATGGCAATGTGAAAAAAGATGGAACAGTAGGACTGCTGTATAAAGGAAATCCAGAAGAAGTCGAGTCGGTGAAAATAATCTTCGGTGAATCCATGGATGCAGAATCGTATGAAACGTTAACGGAAAAACAACAAGTGGAATATGAACTATAAAAAGAAAATCCCCGATTTAAACCGGGGATTTTTTTATTTTAAAGTGTATTACGAAGTTATTTGGAATCAAATCATTGTTGTAAACAATTTGTTTGTCATTCTTATTAGCAGAAAAGTAAACTCAAAAGAGAGCGGGATTTCACGTGCACATGAAATCCCGCTCTCTTTTATTGAACGAAAAAAATCCAATGATATCACAAAAACCATTGAATCCTCTTAGCTTTTATGGTAACTTAAATAAGTATGTATTGTTGTTTATATTAATAAAACACACTATCTCTATTTTAATTATACAACTCACACAATGCATTAGTCAACCCTTTTATAAAAAATTAAGGAGTGTTGCTATGGGATTGGATTTTCAGCAGGAGCAGATACGTTTAGCCAAAGTCCAAAAGACGCTTTCAGAGGAAGCTGACAGACTCGAAACAGAAACATCCAGGCGAAAACAAGAGGTTGTTCATATCAGGAAACACTTCTGGGACGAAGTAAAAGTGAACACCGAGACCTTTGATGATTACCTGGAAACCATCATTGGCTTGAGGCAAGAGGCACAGGCCTTGTCGGTAACCCAGAGTATCCATCGGCATGCTTCCAAGCGGTTGTCGACGCTGCGCCGTATGCAGGACATTCCCTACTTTGGCCGTATTGATTTTAAAGAAGAAGGGTCTTCTGAGGTGGAAGAGATTTATATCGGTATTTCCTCGCTTAGAGACGATAGCGGCGAAAACTTTTTGATTTACGACTGGAGGGCGCCGGTTGCAAGTGTTTACTACGATTATCAGCCTGGCCCGGCGAAATATCGAGCCCCCGAAGGAGATGTCCGGGGGGAATTGAAGAAAAAATGGCAATACCTTATTCGTCGGGGTGTTCTTGAATCACTATTCGATACGGGTCTTACCATAGGGGATGAGATTTTACAGGAGGTTCTGGGCCAAGGTACTGATAAACAAATGCACAATATAGTAGCGACCATTCAACAGGAGCAGAACTATATAATCCGCCATGACCAAGGAAGACTGCTCGTTGTTCATGGGCCGGCTGGAAGCGGCAAGACATCTGCCGCCATGCAACGGATTGCTTATTTGCTCTATAAATATCGAGATCGTTTACATGCTGATCAAATCATTCTTTTTTCACCTAATGCGATGTTCAGCAGTTATGTGTCCAGTGTGTTGCCGGAACTTGGGGAAGAAAATATGCAACAAGTTACCTTCCAGGAATATCTGAATCACCGTTTGAGTGAACAGTTTCAAGTAGAAAATCCCTATGACCAATTAGAATATGTTTTGACGGCTGATCATACTTCTTCTTACCAGACAAGGCTCGCGGGTATTCGTTTGAAAGGATCTGCAAGCTTTGTCGAGGCGGTCCAAACGTACAGCCATTCTCTGGAACGGACTGGGCTGCTCTTTCTGGATATTGCCTTCAGAGGGGAAACAATCATTACTGCACGACAAATAGAAGAAAGATTTTATAATGAGGACACTTCTCTTCGTATTCCTAACAGACTTGAAAAATTGAAGGATTGGCTGATGAAAAAAATAAAAGAAACTCAAAAGGCCGAAAGGAAAAAGCCGTGGGTGCAGGAAGAAATCGAACTACTAAGCGACGAAGAGTACCAGGAGGCACGAACTTTCTTAGCGGAAAAACAAGGGTTAAAACGAGAAGCGGTCGACCACTATGAGGTCGATCCAGAAGCACTTGCAAGGTTGATGGTTCACCAAAAGTGGAAACCGCTGCGAAAAAAAGTCAGCTCGTACCATTTCATTGACTTTAAAGGAATTTACAGGCAGCTTTTTGCAGATTCCGATCAATTCTTTGAAGGAGCAAATTTAGCGGAGTGGTCGACTATTTGCAAGGTTACACGGGAAATGCTGGATGAAGACAAACTATTTTATGAAGATGCCACGCCATTTCTATTTCTAAAAGAGTTGATTCAGGGCTTTCAGACGAACAGCTCGATCAAACATCTCGTCGTTGATGAGGCTCAGGATTATACCCCTTTTCAATTTGAGTTTCTGAAGCGTTTATTCCCCGCAGCAAGGATGACAGTGCTTGGCGACTTTAATCAGGCCATATTCGCTCATGCCGATGGAAGGGTTGATTTCGACATGCTTACCCGCCTTTTCGGTCCGGACAAAACAGAATTGGTGAATATAGCGAGGAGTTACCGATCTACCAAGCCGATTATTGAATGTACACGGAAAATTGTTCCGAACGGTGGAGAGATAATTCCTTTTGAACGTGCTGGGGAACGACCTTGTTTCAAACGAGTAGAAAATCGAGTAGAACTGCATACCTGTATTGCCTCCCAAATAACTGCGTTGCAAAGGAAGGGATATAAAAGTATTTCCATCATATGCAAATCGGCTGAGGAAAGCGCAAAAGCATATGAATCCTTGTCAACCATCGAAGGGATCAATCTGTTGAAGAGTAATTCGGCGACATATGAGCAAGGAGTCGTTGTGCTTCCGGCATATTTGTCCAAGGGAGTCGAATTCGATGCTGTCATTATTTATGATGCTTCGGAGGATGTCTATGGAGATGAGAGCTTGCGGAGAATATTTTACACGGCTTGTACAAGAGCTATGCATTATTTGCAGTTTTATAGTGTCGGGCAACCGAGCCCTTTTTTACGAAGTGTATTGCGGGATGGTTACATTCACGTTGTCTCGCCGGATAACGAAACGACGTTTGAAACCATAGATGAGGAATAGGGATTGACACGGAAAAAGAAAAACGCTTGGACGAGAAACAGAGGAGGTAATGTGATGGATGCTTATGTTTTGAGATTTCAAGACATCGACAACACCAAACGAAAGATGGTCGGTGGCAAAGCGATGAACGTGGCCAAATGCTCGAAACTGGAAGGGATACACGTACCGGAAGGATTTTGCGTAACCACCGAAGCTTTTAAAAAAGTTTTTAGGGAAAATCAGACGTTTCATCAATTGCTGAATCAATTAGCAGATCGGAACATGGAGGAACGAGAAGAAATCAGGAAAATCAGCCAGGAAATCCGCGAGCTGATTGAAGAAATCGAAATCGAGAAGAGGATCGAAAAGGATATTGTTGAATGTCTCGTATCTTTGGGTGTTGAACAAGCATATGCAGTGCGGTCCAGTGCCACTGCTGAAGATTTGCCAGACGCTTCTTTTGCAGGTCAACAAGAAACGTATCTAAATATAAAAGGACAAGAATCAATATTGCATTATATCAGAAAATGTTGGGCTTCCCTGTTCACGGAGCGTGCTGTCATTTATCGTATGCAGAATGGTTTCGGGCACGGCCAAGTGTATTTATCCGTTATCATTCAGCAAATGGTTTTTCCACAGTCTTCAGGGATATTATTTACTGCTGATCCTGTCACCTCTAATCGAAAACTGGTATCGATCGATGCCGGTTTTGGACTGGGGGAGGGGCTTGTCTCTGGTTTCGTGTCGGCGGACAATTATAAAGTGCGGGAAGGGGAGATTGTGGAGAAGAAGATTTCTAACAAAAAGTTGGCTATATACGGACGGAAAGAAGGCGGAACGCAGCGAAGGAAAGTGGAACCTCCGCGACAAAATCTTTCCACTCTGACAGATGAGCAGGTTTTAGAACTTGAAAAAATCGGCAGAAAAATTGAGGCATACTTTGGCTGTCCCCAGGATATTGAATGGTGTTATGTGGAGGGTGCCCTCTATATACTTCAAAGTAGACCGATAACGACTTTATACCCGATCCCCGAAACAGGTGATCAAGAAAATCATGTCTTTCTATCTGTCGGCCATCAACAAATGATGACCGATGCGATGAAACCGTTAGGGATCTCTTTGTTTCTGCTGACGACGAATGCCCCCATGTTCGAGGCGGGCGGAAGACTGTTTGTTGATTGTACACAGGCTTTGGCTACCCCTTCCCAAAGAGAAACATTGCTGAACACCATAGGACAATCAGAGCCGCTCACAAAAGACGCTCTCACAAAGGTGGTGGAACGGGAAGGTTTCATCCAACCCAGACCAAACGATCAACAAGAAAAAAAGTCGGAAGGCAGCAATATGCCGGTGAACTTCGAAGACGAACCGTCTATCGTTCCTCAATTGATGGAGCGGCAGCAAAAGTCAATAGAAATGTTAAAGCAAACAATCCAAACGAAAACAGGAGCGGACTTATTCCGTTTTGTTTTAGAGGATATCCAGCAACTAAAGAAGAACCTGTTTGACCCTGAAGGATTGCGTGTGATCAATGGGGCGATGAATGCTTCCGCGTGGCTTAACGAAAAAATGAACGAGTGGTTGGGCGAAAAGAGCGTAGCAGATACGCTTTCTTTATCTGTACCAAACAATGTCACTTCAGAAATGGGCTTGGAGCTGATGGAGGTCGCAGACGTTATCCGTCCTTATCCGGCAATCATCCGGTATCTGGAGGATGTAAAAGACGATAGCTTTTTAGATGAACTGGCTACGTTTAATGGGGGGCAGGAAGCCAAAGATGCTATCAATGCTTACCTCGACAAGTATGGAATGCGATGTCCCGGTGAAATCGATATAACGAAAACGCGTTGGCGTGAAAAACCATCCATCCTCATTCCGATGATTCTCAGTAATGTTCGTAACTTTGAACATGGCGCTGGCACAAGGAAATTCGAGCAAGGACGACAATTGGCTTTGAAAAAAGAACAAGAGCTGCTAGATCGATTAAAACAATTACCTGATGGTGAAAAAAAGGCCGAAAAGACAAAGCGGATGATCAGATTGCTCCGAGGTTCCATCGGCTACCGGGAATATCCCAAATATGGGATGATAAGTCGCTACTATGTGTATAAGCGGGCTTTATGGAAAGAAGCCGGACAGCTTGTCGCAGCCAATATCATTCATGAAAAAGAAGACATTTTCTATCTTTATTTTGAAGAACTGCTCGAAGCAGCGACCACACGTCATTTGGATTACCGACTCATCATCCAACGCAAAAAAGACTACCAACGGTATAAAAAACTAACCCCGCCACGCGTGCTCACTTCCGAGGGAGAAGTCATCGCAGGTGAATATGAAAGAGAAAATCTTCCTGATCAAGCCTTGCCGGGCTTACCGGTTTCTTCCGGAGTAGTAGAAGGGAGAGCGCGGGTCTTCATGGATATGGAAGAGGCGGAGTTGGAAGATGGTGATATTTTGATCACTGCTTATACAGATCCGAGCTGGACACCTTTATTTGTAACGATAAAAGCTCTCGTCACCGAAGTTGGCGGACTGATGACCCACGGAGCGGTGATTGCAAGGGAATATGGCTTGCCGGCAGTCGTCGGAGTGGAAGACGCTACGAAGCTGGTTCAAGATGGACAAAGAATCAGGGTGAACGGTACGGAAGGATATATAGAAATCCTCTGATATCGGTTTGAGAAGGTACCGGGGATATTACCCGGTACCTTTCTATCCGTTAATGGAAAGTTATGTTGTCCAGCATAATCCCAAAGAGCTTTCAGAAGTTGCTTCTTTTGAAAGTCATAAGAGGTAAAGTTGTGAAATCGCTTAACTTTATTATTGACACCCTCAAAAAAGAGTGGTAAATTAAACGTGTAAACGCAAACAATATCATAAACAATTTAGGAATGTTACCTATCTTGGGCATAACCTGAATCGATTTGAGCGACGCATCGCTATGTGTCTGTTCAAAACGGTTCAGGTTTTTTATTTGCAAAATTATGAGGGAAAGACAGGGGGAATCACGATGAAATACAATCAATTGGCGAAAGACATAATCGAAAATGTCGGCGGAAAAGAAAACGTTAACAGTGTCGTTCATTGTATCACACGCCTTCGCTTCAAATTGAAAGATGAAGGAAAAGCGAATACAGAAACGTTGAAAAACATGGATGGCGTTGTGACAGTTCGAAAAAGCGGCGGGCAGTATCAGGTCGTCATCGGAAATCACGTAGCGGATGTTTATCAAGCTGTAGTCGAAGAAGGCGGTTTCCAGGCACAAAAAGAAGTAACCGGTGAGGAAGAGGAAGAGAAAGGAAGTCTGTTCAACCGGTTTATCGATATGATTTCCGGCATTTTCACCCCGATACTGGGAGTATTGGCGGCTTCTGGTATGATCAAAGGGTTCAATGCTCTGTTTGTGGCACTTGGCTGGCTGAACGAGGAAGGCGGAACCTACCAAATTTTGAATGCCATCGGAGACGGTTTGTTTTATTTCTTACCGATCCTACTAGGCTATACAGCGATGAAAAAATTCGGCGGTACACCGTTCTTGGGAATGGTTATCGCGATGGCACTGGTTTATCCCGATTTGGAAGGAATTCCGGCTTCGGGTGACCCTTTATACACATTGTTTTCGGGAACCATGTTTGAATCACCGGTGTATATTGAATTTTTTGGTATTCCGGTCATTTTGATGACCTACTCGATGTCGGTTATCCCGATCATTGTCTCGGCATTCTTTGCGGTTAAGGTGGAACGTTTCCTTAAGAAAATTGTACCGTCCGTTGTAAAAATGTTTTTGGTTCCAATGTTTACTTTATTGATTATTATCCCTTTGACTTTTATTATAATCGGTCCGATTGCGACCTGGGCAAGTCAGTTGATCGGTCAGGCAACCATTTGGGCTTATGATCTTAGTCCAGTTATTGCGGGAATTTTCCTTGGGGGTTTCTGGCTGGTGTTTGTCATGTTCGGTCTGCATTGGGGACTCGTTCCAATCGCGATGAACAATATTGCGGTAGGCGGCATCGACCCGATTTTGGCATTGATTTTTGTCCATTCCTTCGCACTTGCAGCAGCGATATTCGCTGTTTGGCTACGAACAAAAAACCAAAATACGAAGACATTAAGTGTACCGGCCATTATTTCTGCTATCTTCGGAGTAACAGAGCCGGGGATGTATGGTATCGCACTTCCGCTTAAGAAACCGTTTATTTTTACGATTATTTCCTCGGCAATAGGCGGAGGAATCCTGGGGATGTTTGGTACCCAAGCTTATGTCATGGGCGGACTGGGAGTGTTCCAGTATCCTTCCTTTATTCATCCGGAAGAAGGACTCAACACAGCGGCCATAGGTGCATTGGGTGCAGTAGGAGTCGGCGCGGTTTTGGCTTTCGTTTTAACTTACTTCTTCGGCAGCGTCAACAAAATAGAAGAAAGCACAGCAGGATTGGAGAACACGGCGTCTTCCGGTGATTCTTCCCGGGGAGAGATAGCCGCAGGGGAAGAAAAAGTGAACGACGAAACGATTTTCAGCCCTCTAAATGGAGAGGTAAGAAACCTGGCTGATATTGAGGATACAGCTTTCGCATCTGGCTCGTTAGGAGAAGGGATTGCGATTGAACCGTCAGAAGGAAAAGTTTATGCGCCAGTTTCCGGTACCATTTCCGCTTTATTTCCAAGCAATCATGCCATTGGCATCCTGTCTGACCAGGGTGCAGAGGTGTTGATTCACATCGGAATGGATACGGTACAGTTGAATGGAAAACACTTTGAAGCTCATATTGAACAGGGAAGCCGTGTGGAATTAGGTCAACTCTTGATCGAATTCGATTTGGATGCCATAAGGGAAGACGGCTTTTCCTTGACCACCCCTGTAGTGGTTCCGAATTGTGATCATTACGAAATCAAAATGACGAGTGAACAAGAAGTAAAGGCTCAAGATGTATTATTTGAAGCAAAAGCGAGATAAAGTAATACTGTAGCGGAGGCTGGTAAAAATGGCCGGTCTCCCCTCTTACTGATAAGGTGATATGGGGATTGAACACTACAGTCATTATTTTTGATAAATGAAAAATTGGAGGAATAAACAATGGCAAAACGTTTTCCAGAAGGATTTCTATGGGGCGGCGCAACAGCTGCCAATCAAATTGAAGGCGGTTTTCATGAAGGTAATAAAGGAATGAATATTGCCGATGTACTACCAGGTGGTAAAGAAAGATTATCGCTAATAAGCAATCCGGGTTTCGATTTTGAGATTGATCCAGAAAAGTTTTACCCGAATCATGAAGCCATCGACTTTTATCACCGCTACAAAGAGGATATCGCCTTGTTTGCGGAAATGGGCTTCAAAGTGTTCCGTATGTCGATAGCATGGACACGCATTTTTCCTAACGGCGACGAGCTCGAGCCGAATGAAGAGGGCCTTGCCTTTTACGATCGAGTATTCGATGAATTACACAAGCATGGCATTGAGCCGGTGGTGACGATTTCACATTATGAAATGCCGGTCCATTTGGTGAAAGAATATGGCGGATGGAGAAGCAGGGAAGTGGTCACCTTTTTTGAAAGATACGTAAAAGCAATCTTCAACCGCTATCAAGGCAAAGTGAAGTATTGGATGACTTTTAACGAAATCAACAGCGGTTTGATGATGCCGATCATGGGGCTCGGTTTCTCGATTCAAAAGGAAGAGGACAAGTATCAGCCGACCTTCCAGGCGTTTCATCATCAATTCGTTGCCAGTGCCAAAGCGGTCAAATTGTGTCATGAAATGATGCCGGATGCGGAAATAGGCTGCATGATTATTTTCGCTCCCGTATATGCTTACGACAGTAATCCCGAGAACGCCATGCATGCGCTCCAGGAAGAAGAACTGTTTAACTATTTCTGTGCAGATGTACAAGTAAGAGGAGAATATCCGGCCTTTATCAACCGCTATTTCAAAGAACATGGGATTGAATTAGAAATGGAAGAAGGCGATCTCGACATCATCAAAGAAGGTACTGTAGACTATATTGGATTCAGTTACTATATGTCCCGTACTGAAAAGAAAGACAAATCCGACTTGGATGGAATCCAGGGCAACATTATGCAAGGGGTGAAGAACCCATTCTTGAAAGCCAGTGACTGGGGCTGGGAAATTGACCCGATAGGTTTGCGTATTTCCTTGAACAAACTTTACGGAAGGTATGAAGTTCCTTTGTTTATTGTGGAAAATGGCTTAGGCGCTTATGACAAAGTAGAAGAGGATGGTTCAATTAACGATGATTATCGGATTGAGTACCTCCGCGAACATATTGAACAAATGGGCGAAGCAATCGAAGACGGTGTGGACCTGATGGGATACACAAGCTGGGGCTGTATTGATCTGGTTAGTGCATCGTCTGGCGAATATTCGAAGCGTTATGGATTTATCTATGTAGACAAGCATGATGATGGCAGCGGTACGTTAGAAAGGAAGCGGAAGAAGTCCTTTTATTGGTACAAAGATGTCATCAACTCGGATGGGGAAAAGTTGTAAAAAGAGTCTATAGATTAAAAATCGACTCCTGTTCGATTAGGATGTTTGGGAGGAGTAATTCATTGGCAAGCCACGTTTGATAACGTATCAAGCGTGGCTTCCTTTATATCAAGGAGTTTAGTACTCTCTGAATCAATAAAAGGGTGAAAAAACGATCTTTGCTCTAAATGCAGGAGCAGACAAACAAGTTGTGCAACGAGTAAAAAAGATATAGAGAAAATAAACAAACTAATATGCAGCCAATAAGATAACAACAAAGGTAACAATGGCCATCACATCGATGTTATAATGAATTTATCCGGAAGTTCTACACCCCGCTTAATTATAATTATCCACTATAATTTTCTATTTACACACCACAAAGAGCCTGTGATTACTTAATAATTTAATAACCTGGAGTTCCTGCTGTCATTGCAGGAGTGTTAATGGGACTAGGTACAGCTTATTTGTCTTAGGTTAACAGAGGATAAGGTATCTGTATCTTTCGCAGTCACACACCAATGTAGATGTATGGACAATAATCTCATCGGGAAGGAACAATGAAATGCTATTTAAGTTATTGAGTACGCCACTTAAAATAATTACAACCATCTTGATAGCCACTGTGATTTTTATTTTTTACTTATCTTTATGGGGTTCGCATAATCAAAATCCTTTCGCCATCACCAATTGGATTATTGTTGCTTTGTTTTTGGTGAATGGAATACATGTCTTCAATAAAAAAAGAAGCTGGGGAATCTGGTTAATTGCAGGTGCGATTATTATTGCGGCAATTTCCTGGGTGCAAACTCTGTATTTATAGGTGAAAAGGATACTCAATCTAGGGCTACATCGGGAAAACTTACAGGGGGAATCTGTCTTCCTCCGTACTTTGAATTTACCGGGAGTGATGCAATAAAGAAGCTGCGTTTTGAAGAGACTTCAAGCGTGGCCTCCTTTATATCAAGGAGTCAATGTGATTTTTTCCGATTTTTCTCCCCAGTCAATCTCAAATGCAACTGCTTCTGCCTCTGATTGCGCACAACCTTCACACATACTGCCGCTTCCTTCAATTAATCCGTTTTCGTTTAATGTGTCTTCACCTTTTGTCCTGCCGGCATCATAATCAAAAGTATATGAAATCCTTTCTTCCGGTAACGGTTCCTCTCCTTTATAGGAGATACTAAATGAGGTTTCCTGCTTGTTTTCTTCAGTTTGATAGGTTTCATATCTGACCTGCCAGTTTTCGCTTTCTCCTGTGTACAACTTATAAGTTTGATTCTCATTATCGCAAGCTGTAAAGGTAAACACGATTAAAAAAGATAAAAGCAAGCGTTTATTCAATAGAAACACTCCTAATCAGGTGTGAGCTTTTGAAGAATGAAAAAGTGGATTTTTCTTTCATTTTAACACATGGGAACTTGGCCAAGATTACCAAATAAAACGGTTAAAAGAAAAGTCCGCAGTGAAACACCCGATTCCGCTGTGGACCTTCCTGGACATTGAGATCACACTCTATTTTTCTTTTACTCTGGAAACCGTCAATCCATCTCCTATCGGAATGAGCAAGGACTCCAGTTGTGGATGATTGGCCGCAAGTTCGTTGAAATGTCTCATATCCTCTGTATAACGCTTTTTCTTCGAGGTGTCATCTACTACACTACCTCCAGCCAAAACATTGTCAGACACAATCAATGCGCCTGGTTCAGCCAGCTTGATACAATGGTCCAAGTAATGCTTGTAGTTTTCCTTATCCGCATCAATAAAGAAAAAATCGAATTGTCGTTGATTTTCTTCCAATTTCTCCAGGCTTTTCCGGGCTGGTCCCGTGAGATAAGTGACCTGGTTGCCAAATCCAGCTTTAGCCAAATTGTTTTCTGCCAATTTTGCGTACTTTTCCTCGAGCTCCAGGGAAGTCAATTTTCCGCTACTTCCGAAACCTCTTGCCAGACATATGCCACTGTAACCACCAAGTGCGCCTATTTCCAAGACACTTTGCGCACCGGTAATGGAAACGAGCATGGTCAGCAGTTTTCCAGAAGACGGGGAAACAGATATCGATGGCATGCCGTTAGCCTTAATGGACGCTGTTACCTCCTCGAGAAGTTCGTCTTTATGGACGAAAACGCGATCAATATATTCATTCATCTGTTTCACAATCAATCTACACTCCTATCCTCTTCGTTTTAACCATTATACTACAGTTGCCTTTTCCTAACCCGTGTTTCCACTTGGATGTTTGCCCCTCGGCTACTTTGTAGTACCCATTTATGAATGAAGGCAGCAATCGAAAAAAACATTGTTAAACTGGTCTTGATTATCGCTTCTGTACATCTTATTTATTCAGTCAACGACGTGAATGACAGGCCTTGCTCTTTGAATCCCTATCCGCGTTTCTTTAGTCCTGGATCCTTCAAGTAAGAGGAATAGACTCGTCCAGTCTCGATTCCTGGCCATCGAAGTCTTAAGTCCATCCCTCCGCATAGACAGTATCTTAAGTTTGAGGGACTTCTGACAAAATCTATTTGGCCCATCCCTTTAGTAGAAGTGCACATTTTCTTTCGACAAGATACTTGTCTAGGACAAACTGTTATTTCTTTCATACAATGTACTATCACGAGAAGGAAGGAGGGAATAGAATGGGACGTTATCACCATGATGAACGGAAAAATGCCGTTTCACCGAGCGAAACCTCTCCTGCAGGGGATGAGATGGTTGTTCATCCGACAGAAAGAGTAGTCAATACAAGAACAAGACAGCGTGTTGTAAAGAATGTCCATCCAACCGAAGTAGAAAACGTCAACAGAACCGTTGTCAGAAACGAAAATTATTACCCGGTCAGAAATTATCAAAGAAACGAAACCGTGGTAGAGGATTATGATTGTGGCAGTGACCTGAACAATCCTCAATGCAGACGGGTCAGTCCTGCTTCGGATAATAATGATCATGGACGCGGCAGATGTGGCTGCCGCCACCATAGGCGAAGTTGGATTTAAACCGAAGCACCCTTTATGGGTGCTTTTTCCTAATTCTAGTTAAGGATTAAGGATAGTTTTATCATATGAGGAGGATGAGCATGACAAAAATATTCATCGATCCGGGTCATGGCGGCAGTGACCCTGGCGCTACCGGTAACGGGTTGCAAGAGAAACATCTCACTTTAGCGATTGCCCTGAAAATACGTGATATTTTGAACAGTGAGTATGAAGGACACACGGTCATGTTGTCGCGCACGACTGATCAAGATGTTTCTTTAACCCAGAGGACCAACATGGCGAATAATTGGGGAGCCGACTACCTTGTATCGGTTCATATCAATGCCGGTGGGGGGACGGGATTTGAATCATACACGTATAATGGAAGTTATTCCGGTAAAGCGGAAACAAACCGGCTGAGGGGAATTGTTCATGATGCAGTTGTCGACCAAACGGGGTATAGAGACCGCGGTAAAAAAGAAGCAAACTTCCACATGCTGCGGGAGTCAGCCATGCCGGCAGTATTGACGGAAAATGGTTTTATTGACAATTCGTCCGATGCAGCAAATCTTAAATCCAATGCATTTCTTACCCGGATTGCCCGCGGACACGTAGCAGGACTCGCGAATGCATTCGGGTTGATCCCTAAAAGTAGTGGAGGAGATAGCGGGACGAAGAAATATGTGGAGATTATTGTAGATTCCTTATGGACTTACAATACGGCAGATTGGGATGATAAGGCTGTTGTCGTAAATAGAGGCGAAGTTTTTACCGTTATCCGGGACAGGTTCCCCGTTGGCGGTGGTTATATGTACCAGATCAAAAGCGGGTTGTATATTACAGCCAATCCTTCCTACGTTCGTTATTATACGAGGTAAAAAAATAAATACAAAAACGAGGGAGGCAGTTGGAGGATGCCTCCCTCGTTACCATGCATACTATACGGATTGACTGTCATCGATCGCAGTTTTGTCATCATAGGTCTTTACATTGAGCTTGCCTAAAATGCGTGAAGTCAATGTGCCGGATACCATCGCGCCGTTCACGTTCAAGGCGGTTCGGCCCATATCGATGAACGCTTCGATCGAGATCAACAGCCCAGCTAATGCTACTGGCATATTCAAGGAAGATAACACGATCAATGCTGCGAAGGTTGCGCCGCCTCCTACCCCAGCAATGCCGAAAGAACTGATTCCGATGATGATGACCAATTGTAAAATGAATAATGGGTCAAGTGGATCGATTCCGACAGTCGGAGCGATCATAACCGCCAGCATGGCTGGATAAATTCCCGCACATCCGTTTTGTCCCATGGTCGCTCCGAATGAAGCAGAAATATTCGCTATTCCCTGGTCAACACCAAGAGAGTTTTTCTGTGCCGAAATATTTAATGGGATTGTTCCGGCACTGGAACGGGAAGTAAAGGCAAAGCCTAATACCGGAATCACTTTCCGTAAAAACGTCATCGGATTCAATCCAAATACCCCTACCAACACCAAATGGATCACAAACATGGTCAGCAGTGCGGCATAGGATGCCAATACGAATTTACCCAGTTCGACAATGCCGTCGAAATCGGTAGTAGCAACTGTATTTGCCATCAAAGCTAAAATTCCGTACGGTGTTAAACGCAAAATCAACGTGACGATCCTCATGACTACAGCATAGACGGCATTTACCATTTTGGTAAACATTTCGGCTTGTTCAGGGTTTTTCCGTCTTAAGCCAAGGACAGCGATTCCGACGATGACCGAAAAAATGACGACCGCGATGACGGAGGTCGAACGCTGTCCGGTCATATCCAAGAAGATATTGGACGGAATGAAATTCAATATCTTTTGGGGTGTAGATTGGGTTTCCACTACGTCGTCCAAGGTAGCCTCCAGAGAAGAACCTCGATCCTGTTCGGCTTGACCTGCTTCGATTTGTTCGGCATTAAGATCGAAAATAGTGGCAGAAGCAATTCCGACTAAAGCCGCTACCATGGTTGTCGTAATCAGAATACCGATAATCCAAGCAGACATTTTTCCCAGTTCTGCTGATTTATCCAGATTAATAATCGATTGAATGATCGATACCAGCACGAGCGGAATTACAATCATCATTAAAAAGTTGACATAGCCGCGGCCGACGATACTGTACCAATCCGCAGTCGTGGCAAGCACTTCAGAGCCACTTCCATAGACCCATTGTAGGATGGCACCCAGGACGATCCCCATCCCTAATCCCGTAAACACCCGTTTTGTAAAGGAAACGTGTTTGCGTTGCATGGTAATTAAAATACCGATAATGGCCAGTAATACAATGATATTCGTTAAAATAAATAAAATATCCATCCATAATCCCCCTGTCTTGTGTTCTTGTTAGCATATGTAGCTACCGATCATCCTGCTCTCTTTCTAACACAAATAAATCCTATAAAAATAGTATGCTTTCAAAATTTATATTATCATCAATATCCGTGTCAAGTTATTTGGTTAACATTGGAAAAGCGCATCAACTACCTTCGGGAAGACACCATGGAACAGGTGAAAGCATCGTATTTTTTCTGAATCTTTCGTTTTTCCAGAAAAAAGGCGTATAATGGAAGGAATAACAAAAGGGGGAGGAAAAACAGATGACCAAGAAAATCGATAAAGTGTTGGTGGAAGCTTTTTCAAAAAAGCTCCATGACTATCCGCAAAACCAGGTGATTAAAGACGCGATTATGAAAAACGGTATCCAGGCTTCCGTTCAAAACAATGATTCCGTTGTATCGATGAATCACGTGTTTTCGGAAGAAATCAAAACGGGGAAAGTGACCAACCAGAAGCAAAGCGGACGCTGCTGGATGTTTGCGGCTTTGAACACATTTACACACAAATTGAACGATTTGTTTAATCTGAAGGACTTTGAGCTTTCGCAAAATTATACGAATTTCTGGGATAAGTTTGAGAAGGCGAATTATTTTTTGGAAAACATTCTCGATACAGTGGAGGAGCCACTTGATGGAAGGTTGGTTTCCTGGCTGTTGGAAACACCGCAGCAGGATGGCGGGCAATGGGATATGTTCGTATCCTTGATTGATAAATATGGGGTGGTCCCGAAACAGGTAATGCCGGAAACCTTTCACAGCAGCAATTCAGCTCAATTGAATCAGTTGTTGGACGCCACTTTGCGGAAGGACGCGGCCGAGTTGCGCAGACTTCATGGAGAAGGCAAACCGGAAGCGGAGCTGCAGCAAGTAAAAGAGGGTATGCTATCGGACATTTATACCTTGCTTGTTTATACCCTTGGTGAGCCTCCTCAGACATTTGACTTTGAATTCAGGGATGAAGATCATGCCTTCCATAGGGAAGAAAGCATCACACCTCACGCATTCTTCGAAAAATATATCGGGATAAACCTTCATGATTATGTAAGTGTCATCAATGCACCGACAGGAGATAAGCCATATGAGCAAACCTATACCGTCGACCGGCTGGGCAACGTGGTCGATGGCACACCGATCCGTTATTTGAATGTTGAAATGGAAACATTGAAAGATCTCGCCGTCAAGCAAATAAAGGATAATGAAAGTGTCTGGTTCGGCTGTGATGTCGGTCAGGACTCCAATCGAAAAGACGGAATCATGGACACCGCTCTGTTTGATTATGAGCAGGCATTCGGCTTCTCCCCAGGGATGTCGAAAGCGGATCGGCTTGACTTTAAAGACGGCCTTTTGACACATGCCATGGTGTTGACCGGGGTCAATCTTGTCGATAATAAACCAAATCGATGGAAGGTCGAGAATAGTTGGGGAGAAAAAGTAGGCGACAAGGGTTACTTCGTGATGAGTGATGAATGGATGAACGAATACACTTATCAGGTAGTCGTACACAAAAAATACTTATCAGAAGAGCTGAAGCAGGCCTGGGAACAGGAGCCAGTAGTATTGAAGCCATGGGATCCCATGGGGTCGCTCGCTATTATGAAGTAAAAGAAAATTGCCCGGGAAAAAGCCTGGTCTTCCAAGCCATACCGGGCGAAGTCTAAATGCTATTCGAATTCGCCCGGTTTTTTTGTTTGTAGGTTGGGTTTCGTTCCCTTACAATGTGGTAATAACCGGCCCTTCCTTTGTGAGGATGATCGTATGTTCGTATTGAGCAACAAAGCTTTCGTCGGTCAGGAAGGTCCATCCATCGTCAGATTGGAAAACCTCCTCTTCCAATGTAGAGATGAAAGGTTCGAAGGCAATTACCATCCCATCTTTTAACATTTCGTCGTCCCAAGGAGAGTGGAAATTGAAAATATGTTCCGGTTCCTCGTGAATGGAGGTTCCGATACCATGTCCGGTAAGGTTTTTTATGACTGTTAAGCCATGCTGTTTTGCTACATTGTGTACAGTTTTTCCAAGCACGCTTTTTTTCGAACCTGGTTTTGCATGCTTAAGCCCAGCATCGAATGCTTCTTTAGCCACGTCACATATTTTCTGTAAAACCGCCTCTCCATTCCCAACAACAAAAGATATTCCGGTATCAGCGAAATAGCCATTTTTCGAACCTGAAACATCGACATTGACGAGATCCCCTTCTTGAATAACCCGATTCGTCGGAATCCCGTGTGCTACTTCTTCATTTATACTAATACACGTATATCCAGGGAAATCGTATTCTCCTTTCGGGGCAGAATGAGCTCCTGCTTTTTCAAAAAGTTCCCCCGCGATTTCATCGAGTTCTTTTGTAGTGATTCCTGGTTTGGTGCATTGGACTAACTCATCTCGTATCGATCCACAAATTTTGCCGATTTCTCTTAAGCCCTTAAAATCTTCTTCAGTCTTCGCGATCATTGGATCTCCTCACTTTATATTAGTATTCCATTCAGATTCTCGCATAAACGGAGTGTCTTTTTCTACAACAAAAGCTTCATCGAAAAGCCAGGCACCCAGGAGAATGCCATTCGTTAAAGCTTTTCCCTTTCACCTTGATGAAAGGGAAAAGGCTAAATTTCAGTATACCAGTGAAATATATGGACAATACCGAAAAGAAGGCAATAGCTTTTATAAAAACCAATATAGTCTTTTAGTAAATCAGGGTGTGAGCATGACACCCTGCGTTATTCTTATTCAATATGCTGTAGCTCCTCGTTCAGCTTTCTGGATTGATTTTTGAAATAAAGGTAAAAACAAATCCATATCACCGCATATAAAGCCAGCGTTATTACCAGGAATAACAGGATACTCGATGTTCCGGCCGGAATCCAGCCAATTTGATAGGCAAGTACAAAGTAAGCAACCATGGCCGTAACGAAGTGAAGTCCGGTCTGCTGAAAAAGCGATAAAGACCTGATTTCAAAGTAAAGCGGGGTAACAGAAAACAACCATCCACAAAATATGGAACCGAGTGAATTTTTCAGGAAAAGGCCCCCGTCGAGCACCTTTTCATCTCCGAAATATACTAGAGAATTAGTAGCCAATACAGCAATAAATGCACCAAAAAAGATGCCAATCAAGCTTCTGAATAAAAAGGTTTTCACTTTTTATTCCTCCTGTTCATTTTTAAAATAGATCGGATATTACTGACATAATGCCGTGAAGCATATTCCTTCGCTCCGGATTTGAAGTGGACACAGAGTGTGCCGTTGAAGGATGGTTCGAAGTGGCTGATTTCAAAAAGATTTGCGATAACCGACTTGGAAATCCGAATAAACCGGTCCTTAGGAAGAGTTTGCTCCAGTTCATATAATTTTTCTTTAACTTTGAACATTCCTGCTGGGGTTGCAGCCAGGACTGTATCCCGTTCTGATTGAAAATAATAAACATCTTCAGGTTTCAAGATGTGTTGTTCATCCCCATTTTTACCGATAATAAAATTTGTTTTTTTATTCTCCAGGAAATCGAGGATTTGTTTAATCGAATCGTCGATTTCCTTGCATTGGATCGTGACAGTTGTACTTTCATGGTGACGATCCACATCCAATAACACCTTCACCATTTCCCCTCCTTTTGTTCGATTTGTTAAATCCAGTATAGAGTGGCTTTCCTTTCTTGTCATCATGATGGAGACAAAACGTCAACTCGAAAAGATAAGATGCAATTCTTCATCTACAACCTGCATCGCGGCATCCAGCGAAAAAATTCCTATGTATCCACAAACCAAATAAAAGAGACTGTTCGGCTGAAACAGTCTCCCCTAACTTGTTTTTAGTAATAGTAGCCGCCTCCATACGGAGGATATCCGTAATATGGCGGATAAAGCAGTGAGCTTCCCAGAAGTCCGCCCACCACACCACCAAGGAACGGATAGCCGAAGCCTCCATAAAACGGTCTAGGTCCGAAGAAAGGTCTTGGACCAAAGAATGGGCGCGGGCCAAAGAACGGACGCGGACCGTAAAAGGGCCTGCCGCGTTCCTCTGTAAAATATTCCTGTGGGGTTAGGGCAGGGTATTCCTGAATTTCGTTGTTCATCCTATTTCTCCCCTCCTTATCAGTTCTAATTCATTCTATTGAGGAGAGGGGAGTTTGTAGCCTGTTTATCCAACAAAGAGCATAAGATGGGCATTTATCCATACATTCATTTTTCCTGACTGACCGCTTCTTTCAACCTGTCGATAGATTGGGCCAATGCAGTTATCCGTTTCTCGAACCGGAACAAAAGATATAATACCATGACCACCGGAAATCCAAGATCGCTTACAAGTGTCACTAATGAAGGGACAAGCGTCGAATCCATCCTTCCTCCTCCTCTCTTTTCTCTTTAAATTTAAAAAGAGAAGGATTTATAGCAAAAGTAAACCAGAACAAGATAGTTATATTTACACTAGAAACTGGAACAAATATTGCGATATAATGACAAAAAAGCGAACAAATGTTCTTATTTTTGTGTGAATTAGTTTATTTTTATCCTGTTTCATGCTCTTTACATAGTAGGAGGGATGCATCTATGGAATATGAGCGCTTCTCGAACAATCAGCATGATAGCGTAGAAGAGTTTTTTGAAAGATATCATGCCTTTGCAAGGCAGCCGGTGGTCAAGTCGTTTTTTTTGAACGAGGAAAACAAACAGCTATTGGAAAAAGCACTGGTGGAGAAAACAGAAGAAAGCCGCAGAAGATTGGACGAAAAATTCCGTGATTTTTATCGTCGGGCAAAATGGACCAAGTATTTTTCTAATTTGATCTATTTTAATTCGATCAACTTTGATAAGCGAACACGTACGTATTATGAAAAGTATTTAACGATACTCAATCAGCCGTTGTCCGACAAGGAAACGGATTCGGAAGATGAATGGATCGACATCATTTCCAAGGAAACAACTGATCCTGTAGAAGAGATCGTAAAAGATAGTGAAAGATTGGAAGATCATATACAGGATGAAAAGTTGTATGATGCCATTCAGCAATTAAGCAAGCTTCAAAAAGAGGTGCTCGCACTTATATATGTGGACCAATTAAAAATCAAAGAAGTTGCTGCTATAAGGAAAACCTCCTCCCAAAATATATCGAAAATTCACAGGCAGGCAATCGCGAAGTTGAAAAAATATTATAAGGAAAGGTGACAAGATGAAACAAGAACACGATTTAATTACCGAGTTCATTACCCACATGGAACCAAAAATAAAAAAATCTATCAAATATACTTCTTTTCAGGAAAGAGACGATTTGGAGCAGGAAATCAAATTAAAAATGGTCGAGACGGTATCCAGAGGAGTCATCAAAGAAACACCCGGTTTCTGGGAGTTCAAACAATCATTCGATTAGGGGATGGGGTGCAGATCAGTTTTGGAAATTTGGAGGGTTTGTTTAATTCAGGGATTTGTAGACAGAGTAGATTTAGACTTTTACTTATGATAATTTTGACAATGAGGTGTACACACCTGAGCATGTATGAGAAGTTCTATTTTTCAAAAGGAGTTGTACGAAGACATGTCAAACAGAACGGGAATACTAGGGTTGCTTGCTTTTTTCTTATTCTTTTTGGCTGCATGCAGTGATACTTCCGGTGATTCAGCGGCAGAACAGCAGCCAGCAGCAAGTGAGGAATCAACCTCAGAAGATGGAGAAGGAGTTTCAGACGCTCCGGAAAAGCAAAAGAAGACTGATGAGAAGGAAGCCCAAACCTCTGTAAAAGAAAGTGAAAGCCAAGTGGGGCAAGAGTCGAATGATTCTGGAGATGATCCATCCGATACAACGGCTGACAATAAAGAGACTTCCGGGACCACCGATGAAGAGAGTGATCCTGCCATTGCCGATGGAGAAGCTGCAATTTCTTATTTAAAGCAGCAATTGGAAATGAAAAACAATGAAGATATTGTCTTTGATGACTTGGGCGGAGAACTGAAAGAAGACGAAGCAGGATCTTACTACACCATTACGCTGACCTCGAAGGCCATTGAACAGAATGGCGGTTCGGGAACTGTGGGTGTCTATAAAGTCTATAAGAATGGTGAGTACGAGATGAAAGGCTAGAAAACTATTGACGAGAGGTAGGTGTGATGACTTTAAAATTTTCCGGTAAGGAATAAGCAGATGGTAATTAGAAATAAAATAGAATAGAAGAAAATATAGCAGGGCAAAGGGGAGAGAAACCGATTGACGGATAAGTTTATTGCTTTTGATGTGGGCGGGACAAAAGTGAAGCATTCGGTTATGCATGGAGACGGCACCTTAGTTGAAAAGGGGCGATACGATACACCGGTTTCTGATTTAGGGGATTTTTTGAGGGAAATGGAACTTGTCATCCAGCAGTATCGTTCTCGTCATACGGTTGATGGGATAGCCATCAGTATGCCGGGTCCGATTGATCCTGTAACCGGGTATTTAGATTCTGACACTGCGGGCAATGTGGTTTGCATAAGAAGAAGAAGCATTAAATCGTTGTTGGCAGAGAGGATCGATTTGCCGGTAGAGGTGGAAAATGACGGGAATTGTGCTGCTTTGGCCGAACAGCTAAACGGAAATGCTCAAGGTGTCAGAGATTTTGTTTGTGTGACAATCGGGACCGGGATTGGCGGGGGAATCGTGGTTGACGGGAAAGTTTTGCGCGGAAAATCATTCAGGGGTGGTGAATTCGGTTTCATGATAACGAATAGGTCACTTCCTGACAAAGCGATTTGGCATCGCAATGGTGCGACCGGAAGTCTGATTCAGGATTACAGACAGTTCATGGGGCTTAATCCGAATGAAAAAGTGGAAGGTGAAGCGATTTTTCAACAGGCAGAGCAGGATGGTCAATTGGCTGCTTTGTTGGACGATTGGCTGACCAGTATCAGTTGTGGACTGTACAACTTGGCTGTTACGTTGAATCCGGAAATTATCCTGGTCGGGGGCGGCGTTAGCGCACAAACCGACCTGTTGCAAAAGATAGAAACGAAGCTGGGACAGTTGGAGTTTTGGAAGGATTTCCATGTCCCGATTGCTGTTTGTAAACATAAAAACGATGCTGGCATGATCGGGGCTGTACAACATTTTTTGAACAGACAAGGTCTTTCCAAATATTCAAGTGATCTTTGAAAAAATATTTTCATGGTACCTGAGAACTACCGATCCTTTCGAATGGCGAGAAGGATTGGTAGAAACAATGTCCCTTCTGAAGTAGGAAAAAGTGCTGCTCTAAACGAACAGCACTTTTCTCTTACTTCACTGAAACAGTCATTGCCAAGGCATCCAATGGAACCCGATCAGTTTTCAGTCGATAAATCTTATCCTGTTCCTGCCAGCGGATATCGACATGCACCTGTTTGCCTCCTTGAGGATAATCTACCAACACTGCGCCTGTTTTGTCTGGTGCCGGCAGCATATGATTTTCCAGGTACTCCACCATTTTCTTTGCAATACTGGGCTGATCCATTTCATCCTGGGTAAGGGAACTAATACTGAAAAGCCAATTTCCTTCTTGCCAGCTGAAGTATTGATGTCCCGCAGCACCTTCACCATATCCGGTAATCCCATGCCCAATGTCCGTAGCCCCTTCACTATAGGAGGGGACTTCTTTGCCACTTTGGAATTCATTCATCGCACTGCTGGCATCTTCTGCTGAATCATATAAAGTCCCGGAAAAAGTGGCTATCTCTTCTCCAGAGGAACTTTGGTAGCTTACTGTATAAGCTGAATCCGAGTTTTTCTCTATATTTGCCTCAACATTTTCCACATTCGGAAAACTTGTCGGCAGTTTGACCGCTGACTGTTGCATTTTTAATTGTTTCCTAACAGAAGAAGTTTCTCCGTTGCTTGTTTCCTCATTCTCTTCCGTTTCGGCCTCTGAGCTGTTATCTTCCTGGCTGCCATTGTTTTCAGCTGTTGTCCCGCTGTCTGCCTCTGCATCCTGGTTATCGGATACTTGTGATGTCTCAGAGTCAGCCGGCTGATCGTTATCCGCATTATTATCAGATGTACAACCAGCTGCAACTAGAAAACTCCCTAACACACATGGCAGGATAATGGATTTTTTCATTGTCATTTTTAATACCTTCTTTGCTTTTTTACTAGTGTTCCCAGATAGATGATCAATAAACCACGACCATCTACCGATGAATAAAGGAAACTCCCTGAAAAACGGGAGATTAGATTGAAAAACTTAAAGGATAGTTTTATCCGTTAACAGGCAGGGTATCCTTTCTGGTAAAGCGGTTAAAGGAGGGACAAAGTTTGAAAGCATATATACGATTTTTCGGCATGGTGTTAACTTCCACTGTTGTCATGTTTATCTTTAAATATTTTAGTACTTATCGGTTGGATCATGTGTTTTTCAGCGAGACAAGGGTCTATATGGCAATTATGATGGGGGCAGCCATGACGATGATTATGCTGCTTTTTATGTTTCGCATGCTCAAAAACAGAAAGGTCAATATCGGTATCGCAGCGGGAAGTATTGTAGTGTTTTTCTTATCATTATTCCTGCTCCGCAGTCAGACTTTGGTCGATGATACAGATTATATGGAAGCAATGATCCCACACCATTCAATCGCCATATTGACCAGTGAACGTGCTCAAATAACGGATCCGAGAGTCCGGAAGCTTGCCGATGAAATCATCAAGGCACAACGTAGAGAAATAAGCGAGATGAAAAAACTGATTGAAGATCTTAAGGATTAATTATGTAGGATGATGAACGAAAGGCCAGTCTATTGTGACTGGTCTTTTTAGATAGAACGAGAGAAGTCTTCCTGATTTACAATTGTTTCAAAGGGATCAAAACGATCCTTGCTTGTGCTTATCACCCCTCTCCTCTAGTTTCTCATTCTCTGTATATTAAGCGAAAAAAGAAAATATCTATTTAAAGAAGGGTTGTTAAAAAGGTAATGATTCCCTTGGCGGTATAAATTGTTCCATGATAGGAGGATTGAGGTGAGGATAAACATAGAAAATTACGGAGCGGTAGGTGACGGACAGACAAAGGATGCGGTCGTGATTCAAGCTGCATTGGATGAAGCAAAATGGAGAGAAAAGGGAGTGACGGTAATCATCCCGGCGGGGACATACCGCTTGGAAAAAACCTTGTACGTGTCTTCCAATACGCATATCATTGCCGCTCCCAATGCCAGACTGGTGAGGGATCATGACGGTTACCTGGTTACCAATGGCCGTCCAAAAGAGTCATTTAAGGGATATGATGGCCACTCGAACATCACTATTGAAGGTGGTATTTGGGATTTTAATGGAGTGGAACGCCGAAAAATGCATAACTGTTTTGCAATCGGTCATGGAGAAAACATAACATTGGAACGGATGGAAATCAGGGATGTAGCCGGAGCGCATGCAGTAGAAATTTGCGGCTGCCGAAACGTCTGGATTAAAGGTTGTAGATTTCTAGGTTTCATCGACACGGGTGGACGCGCGTTCTCGGAGGCTGTCCAAATTGATTTGATGAAAGCTGTTTGGGTATTCAGCGCATTCGGAACCTACGATCAAACTCCGTGTAAAAATATATGGATTATGGATTGTTATTTCGGTTCATCTGGAACTAAAGGGAGTCAGGCTTGGCCGCGTGGGATTGGAAGTCACTCGTCCACGATCGGAGTATGGCATGAAAATATCATGATAAGCGGTAACTTGTTCGAGGCTCTTCCGAAGCAGGCTGTGCGTGGCTATAGTTGGAGAAACGTTCAGGTTCAGGATAACCAGCTAATAGATTGTGGAGCAGGTATCGAAATGGCATCTCCTCCTGTAACAGATGTAAAGGATACAAAAAATATTTTCGGAAAACAAACAGGAAAAAGTCAACCTTGCGAATACGTGGAGATTGTCAACAACATCATTACCGGGGGACTTACTTATCATCATGGCATCCACATCATTGGTGAAAAGACCGGAGTCCAGCAAAATGTCTTGGTTACCGGGAATATCATAGCGGATGCAGCAGAGCAAAGTGGTTTCGCAGGTATTAATGTACGATACGGGAACACCGTGAAAATAAGTAATAATCTGGTGAGAAATGTGAAGGGTAACGCCGTTATGGTGGGAAAAGGAAAAAACCATAGTATCAATGGAAATACGATTTCATATACGGGCGGAGAGGGCATAGCAGTTAATGACTCGATGGAAATGGTCGATATCAAAAATAATTCCATCCAATATGTCCAAGGAAATGGGGTTTTGATAACAGGAAAGACAAAAATAGCTGTCATTCTCGCTAATACGATTCATGGAGTAAGCGGAGGGAAGAAGGATAAAGTGTATCCCATCTCTATCAACCAGGCAGATCATGTAACAATCAGTGTTAACACCTATGTAAATGCAACGGGAGAGGCTCAAGCTTCCTATCCATTATATATTTCTTCCTCCTGCAGTCATGTCATGCAATATGGAAACCATTTTCCAAGTATAGCCGAAAATGCTTCTGAGTAGGTTGCCGTTTTGAATGGTTGTATGTTTCTGCGATTTGTACATCTTCATGAAAATTATGTTGAACCTCCAGCTGCGTGAGGATTTATAATCAGTATATAAAAGTCATAGCAGGAGGGAAAATGATGGGGAAGAAAAAATTTTCGATTGGTGAGTTTTCGTCCAGGTCGGGGGTATCCGTCCGAACCTTGCATTATTATGATGAAATTGGTCTGTTACAGCCGGAAAAACACCCGACTTCGGGTCATCGCATCTATTGCGAGGAAGACGTGCATATCCTGCAAAAAATCATTAGCCTTAAATTTTTGGGCTACAACCTTGATAAAATCAAGAAGATGGTAAAAGAACCTAGTTTTTCGATAGACTTGGCAGATACGCTGAACCTCCATATGAAAGCTTTGGAAACAGAAAAGGAAAAGATGGAGAAATCATTGCTGGCAATCCGCCGGGTGACGACATTGCTTGAAGAAGAAGGAGAAGTAGACAGCACCGTCTTAATGAGCCTGATAGGGAATATCCAAACAGAAAAAGAACAGATGGAGTGGATGGAAAATCATTTGCCGCAAAATGTAATCGATGAGTTGGATAATAAGTCAGAAGAGGAAAGATTAGCATTGGATAAAACCTATATCCGCTTGGCAAAGCAACTAAAGGAACTTTACCATCTGCCAGTCGACGATCCGAAAGTCCAGCAATTCGTGGAAGTGTATTTGCAAGAAACTTTTCAATTCTTGGGTGAAGATCTTGTTCAAACATTAGGGGAAGTGGATGTGCCGGAAACGGAAATCGAAAAATTTGAACAGATGAATCCTTCTCCATTTTCAAAAGAAGAAGAGGAATGGCTGAATCTTGCCATCGAGTATTATATGAAACAAACGGAAATGCTGACAGAAGGATAGGTGTCCATACTCCCCATGGTAAGTAACCTTCAGGTAACCATCTTAACCGAAGAGGCGGTCTTCCCAATCTTTTTTTGCAACAGTGCGGTTTCATTCCGTAAGTTGTGAAGAAGGCGAGGGAAGATTTTGATGAGTAAAAAATCGCAGTTTTCGTTTCGTCAGAAACACACTTCATCGGCCTAATGTCTTTTATTTGTGACTTGAGATAGACTTCTTTTTATTCTGAATTGGCTACGGCAAGATATTACGCTTTCCGACGGCTACTACTTCCTCAGAATACACCAACCGCTCATTTGCGGGGGTTTCAGCTCGTGCTGTTCCCGTCAGTGTCTCCATATCTTGCCTCCGCCATGTTTTGCTGCATGAGAAAGATTAGATATGCTGCAAATTCCCATTAGAGGAACGCAATCTTGTATAGCCGGCAATTGTCAGCACCGTCATGCTGACAAGAAATGCGATAAAGTACGGAGATATGGAATCACGGATCACCCCTGTAAAAAAAGAGCTGCTGATGATACCCAGCGAGTAGATAGCCGACATAAAACCAAAGGCTCTGCCATGGCTTTGTTTGCTTGTATTGTCTGTGACTGCTGTTGCCATTGCAGGCATGACCAAGCCGGAGAAAATACCAAGGAAAAACAATAATACTGCCAGAGGAAGAACCGATGTGAAAATACCTGCCAAGGCCATCGCCATTCCAAATAAACCAGTGACCAGACGTTTAAAGGGGGAGAAGCGATTGACAAAAAACATGGATAACATCATTAGAGTGCCAATGCCCATATAACTGAACAGTCTGCCAGTATCGAAAGTAGATAACCCATTTTCCACGGCTAAATATGGTACTTCGTAAATGACGACCCCGTGTACATACATGGCCGCAAACCCGATCAGATAGACAGCGATTAATTTGGGATTCGTTTCAAACTTAATGGTAGCATTCGATGGGGAAAGGGAAACTACAGGTTTCGTTTCATTTAAGGAACGGACAGCATAAAGCCCGACTGCCAGCATGGTACTTCCGATAATCCAATAAGTATTTTGATAACCAATGATGACAACCAGCTTACCGCCGATCAATGGGGCGGCTATACCAGCAATGGTAGAAAAAAGTCCGTTGATCGCCATGTTTTTCCCCTGCTGCCTGCTATTCTCAGCGAATCCTGATAGCATTGCAAAAGCAGCAGGAATCAAGAATGCTAAAGCAAATCCATTCAGGCCATGCAAAACCAACAAGTCGCCAGGATCATTGGCGAAGGCATGGGCAATAAACAACAACCCAGAAGCAAAAATCGGGAGTGTGATGAATAGTTTTTTACCAAGCCGGTCGATTAACGGGCCGGCGAGAACATTGCCGGATAAATTAGTGAGTGAGGTAACACTCAGGATGATGCCGATAAAAACGCTGGTTGCTCCGAATGCTGCCGCATATGGTGTGAATACGGGAACCTGAACTCTCATTGCTAAACTGATAAAAAACAAAACGATAAAAAGGTGCCATTTATTAGCTGTAGTTTTTTTCATTTTCTCACCTCGTAAAACTTTATGAAGGAGAGGTGAGAATTAGACGAGCAATTGGTGCCGGCTTGTTTTTATAAATATAATGTAAATTTTGTTAAGTCTGCTGATTAGGAAAATGTATCTAATCCCTACGATCAAATCATTCATCCAGTCTAAGCAGATTAGTTTTCTAGTTCTTTATAACCCGTAAACGGCCTGCAGAATTGGCAGGTTTAGGCCTAAGAAATCAAAATAACGGCAGATCAGCCATCTTTACTTTCTATTAATCCTTCATTAATAAAACAAGATTACTATATTAGATGAAATCATATTTATTATTTGGAGGGAAATCAATGAATAGAAACGGCATGTTGAAAAGATTGGCAGCTCCGCTTGTGATAACAGGGGTGGCACTGGGAAGCATATTCACCCTCTATACTTCAACGGAAGCGAATCAAGAACAAAACCATGCAAAAGTAAAAAATGTTATTTTTTTGATTGGTGATGGCATGGGACCTGCCTATAACACGATGTACCGTTACTTGAAAGATGATCCAAGTACACCAATGATGGAATCTACTGTCTTTGATTCTTACTTGGTGGGCATGCAAAGAACCTATCCCGACGATCATGAAGAAAACATCACTGATTCGGCAGCGGCTGCAACTTCCATGGCTGGCGGAGTAAAGACATATAATGGTGCGATTGCAGTCGATACAAAGAAGCAGGATGTTAAAACAGTGCTTGAGCAAGCAAAAGAACAAGGGAAGTCGACCGGTTTGGTCGTGACCTCCCAGGTCAATCACGCGACACCAGCTGCTTTTGGTGCGCATGATGAATCCAGGCAAAACTATAATCAGATAGCCGATGACTACTATGATGATTCAATAAATGGCCAGCATAAAGTGGACGTACTCTTAGGCGGCGGGACAAGCTACTTTGAACGGGAAGACCGAAATTTGGTGGAAGCATTTCAGAAGGATGGGTACAGTTATGTAACAACCCGCAAACAACTGCTGAAGGATGATCATGGTCAAGTTTTAGGGTTGTTTGCTCCGGTAGGAATGGATAAAATGATTGATCGTAACGCATCTACTCCCTCTTTGGCCGAAATGACCAATTCCGCTCTTGATCGTCTGAGTAAGGATAAAGATGGTTTTTTCCTTATGATAGAAGGGAGTCAAATTGATTGGGCAGGACACGATAATGATGTTGTAGGGGCTATGAGTGAGATGGAAGACTTCGAAAAAGCATTCAAGGCAGCGATTGAATACGCAAAGAAAGACAAGCATACCCTGGTAGTTGCCACAGCTGATCATTCTACGGGAGGATTGTCTATCGGAGCTAATGGTCCGTATGTTTGGAATCCGGCGCCAATAAAGGCGGCAAAACGAACTCCGGATTATATGGCACAGGAAATAACGAATGGTGAGCCAGTAAGGTCTGTGTTGGATGAAAACATTGATTTAGCTTTGACGGAAGATGAGATTCAATCCGTGGAAACAGCAAGCCAAAGTGGAGAGGCAACGGATATCGACAATGCCATTGAAGCGATATTTAACGAGCGATCTGGAACTGGCTGGACGACAGGCGGACATACTGGTGTCGATGTGAATATCTACGCATATGGTCCAGGTTCCGATCAATTTGCAGGTTCACTGGAAAATACAGAAACAGCTGAGAAGCTATTCGACTTTTTGCGTAATTGAACAACAAGCTGACCCCTTTGCCCAAGAGGACGAAGGGGTTTTTATTATATTTTATTATTGAAATGATAGATTGGTTTCCACTTTAGAAAAGATAAAATGGGTAACCGTTGCAGCGTAGGAACTTAACGTATTAATGAATTCTTCTGCTTGTGTAAAATCTTTAAAATGCAACTTCAGCATATAACATGCTTTGCCGGCAATTCGATAACAAAACTCTACATT
Source organism: Sediminibacillus terrae (assembly GCF_009602435.1). Lineage (GTDB taxonomy): Bacteria > Bacillota > Bacilli > Bacillales > Amphibacillaceae > Sediminibacillus > Sediminibacillus terrae. The sequence continues at coordinate 479,524 of NZ_VZDQ01000011.1, read as the reverse complement.
AGAGAACGTTTGGATTTTATTTTTAAAGGCTTCGTAATTTCCGTCTTTCACTGTAGCTTCTATCAAACATTGTATCGGACAGCCCAACTTTTCATAGTCGACTTCGAGGGTATATTGCTGGATGATTCCGAAAGATTCCATTTGTCTCACCCTTTCCGTCACAGAGGGCGAAGAAAGATTGACTCTCCTGCCAAGCTCACTCATTGACAATCGGCTGTTTTTCTGTAATTCATCTATTATTTTTACATCGATATCATCTATTTTCATATTTTAAATGATGCCTCCTGATTACGTTTGATTTCTAAAGGATTTTGTATATTTTCTTTAAAAAGTGTATGTGAAAGATTTAGTTATTATCTTATCATTATAAAACAAGGAGGGATAGGGATGGTCAGAATTAATCAGTCAAAAATTGGAGAAACGCCTTTCCAACAACTATTGGGACATAACCCGAGGATAATGGAAAGTTGGACATTGCTCGGGAAAGTGTTGGAAAAGGAAGGACAACTGGCGGTAGAACTTAAAGAGCAGGTTAGAAGGACGCTGGCTCAGCGAAATGGCTGTCAATACTGCAAAGCAAAAGGAAAACCGAACCCGCATATTGTGGATGAAAGAGTACTTACCGCAACAGGATTTGCTGAAGTTTTTGCCAGGTCACATGGAGAAATACCAGACTCCGTGTTCGATGTATTACGGGATGTGTTTTCAGAAAAAGAAATCAGTGAATTGATCGCTTTTATTTGCTTTACCACTGCTCAGCAAAATGTTGGAGCTGTTTTACAATTAGAAGCAGAGGCTTGATCGGATAATATGCCGTGAAAAAAAGTTCTCCATCCTTTATCTTAGTAATAGATCATACATTTTCAAGGCTGAGGGGTGAGAGGATTGAGAATCGAAAAGCAGAAATTCGGTACAGAAGGTGCATACGCAATAGCATATTTATGGGAGGATTCTTCTCAATTCAAGACTGGGGAGAAACGTCCGGTCGTGGTGATATGCCCAGGAGGAGGCTATACCCACACTTCCGACAGGGAAGCAGATCCTGTGGCGATGAAGTATTTCTCAGAAGGATACCATGTCATCATTGTAAGATATTCTTGTATTTCATCTGATACTTCTTTATTTCCCGATCCTTATGTACAGCTGGGTTCAACTTTTTTGTGGCTGCGTTCAAACGCGGAGAACTGGCATGTCGATTTGGAGCAAATCGTCCTGACTGGTTTTTCGGCAGGAGGGCACCTTGCTCTCACATTTACGGCAGAAAAGGACTGGGTAGCTGGACTACTGGGTGTTTCTTCGGAAAAATTGCATGTAAATCATTTGGTATTATGTTATCCGGTCGTTAATTTCACTTATGGATGGCCAAAACAAGTAGAAAGAGAGAAAAAAATCAAAGATTTATTCGGGCATGACTTTCATCAACCGACAAAGAAAAGGCTTATCCAACCTGACAAACATATCCCGGAACATTTGCCAAGAGTATTCATTTGGCATACAAGGGATGATGCGACGGTGCCGGTAGAAAATTCGATGAAACTGATGCTCGCCCTTCAGGAAAAGCGAATCCCAAATGAGGCTCACTTTTTTGAAAGTGGGGTACATGGCCTCTCGTTGGGCACTGCCGTTTCGGCTGCACGCAAAGAGCAAATCAATCAATATTGTGAACCATGGTTTGACCTTGTTTTAAATTGGTTAAAAAAAGGGATCAAGCAATGAAAAAACATGGCGCTTATTTTTAATGGTGCCATGTTTTTACTATGTATACTTCTCCCTATTCAGTTATTAATTCAATGGTATAGCTGCCACGGTCAGTCGTTAAGGAAAAACGTTCATCGTCGTATTGAAATAATGTAGAATCCTCAATTGGAATTTCGTAGACCTGGTTTGGTAGCGGCTGTGTATTTGCTGCATCTGTAAGCATGGTGCCATCTCCTCTTAATAGCAGCTTATGCTTCGCTTGATAGTCATCCACTCTTCGTGTATCTGTGTCATAGGAAACGGCATTTAACCGTAGTACCGTCTCATCATAATCGCCGATTTCCTGCTTCGTTACTTTAATGGTCTTGTCATTCCATTGCTGGATTAGTTGATTGAATTCTTCTATGGATAAAAATTGTTGTGCCAAAATCATCCCTCCTTGTTTTAGCCTGTCCGAAAAGCAGGGAATCATACAGTTTTTGCTTTTGATTCAGCAGGGAGTGGGTTGTTACTTTTTTGTGAAGAAGTTGTTAATGGCTTCCAGCAACCTGAAAATGGTAAACTGTACTCAGTGTATTATTATCTTCTGTTCAACGAAAAAGAACAGACAGCTGGTTAAAGGCAAATAGAGAAAGAATGAATAAGATATCGAGAAGCTTCTCATTTATTAGGAAAGAGATACAGTTTGTTTTGGGGAATTGACAAGAGCTGATCGAACTTATCTTTACAGGAGGGTACGGCTATGAAGCTTGTGGGAATATCAGGATCGTTGGTTGGCTGGAAGACCCATGTAGCCATCAATAAAGTATTGGCAGCTGCTAAAGCAGTTGATTCAGATGTGAAAACGGAAATGATCGACTTGAAGGATTACGATGTGGAATTTGTCCGCGGTACGCCGCTTGCCTATTATAATGAAGATACTTTTAATGTAATAAATAAAATATTGGCGGCTGATTTTCTGGTCATAGGCACACCGATTTACCAGGCATCAATTTCCGGAGCATTGAAAAACTTACTGGACCACTTCCCGGTCGATGCTTTTAAGAATAAAGTAACAGGGATTGTGTCTACCGGAGCAGTCGAAAAGCACTTTCTTGTCTCCGAATATCAGCTAAAACCAATTCTTTCTTATTTAAAAGGATTGGTACCGGCATATAATGTTTTTATCCATAACGACTCATTTGACGATGAAAATGAAATCATTGACGAAGAGGTTACCGAACGCATTGATAAATTTGCGGAAGAACTTATAAGGTTGCAGCAGAATATCAGTTGACTGGATTATAAGACAGCAAGATAAGGAGGAAACATGATGGAACTGGACGCTCTGCTACAAGACATCTCCATATGGCGGGCTGAGCAAACGGAAATTGGAGAGCCGACTATTCCGAAAAAAATTCTCATCCACCCCACGATATTGGAAACAATTAAAAGAGATGAACGGATAGAACAATATAGTACAGGACAGGAAAAGGACAATTCTTACGTAATGTTTGGCGCTCCTCTGATCCCTGCCACCGATGTGGAGAAATGGGAGATAGAATAAGCATAGATAATTCACAACAATACTTTAAACCAGCAGCTGAAGGGACAGTGCTGGTTTTCATTTCTGTAAAAAAGGGCTTTATCTAAAATCGGAGGACGGTCCTTTTTCACTAAGAGCAACTTTTTGCGATACTGGTCATTTGCTTCCTAGTCATTTTGTTGATAAAAAGCGGCTGTAGCTTTTGCCATATCGCTGACTTTGCTATGTAGCCGTTTTGGTTTGAGGATCCTGATTTGATTGGCGAAACCTAAGATATATGCTGCTGCTTCCTCTTCTGTATTAAAAACCAAATCAACTGGAATCCAACCTTCTTGTGATGGATCCTTTACTTCGAGAATCCGGACAAAACGTCCAGTGAAAGTCAGCCGGGGCATGATTGTTTTCGTTACCTCTACCGATACTGGGTATTCAGGCAAATGCTCGATAAACGCATTGGTCGTGGAATCCCAATAACTAGCAAGGTCAAAATTATTAGGTCTGATAAAGGTTTCATCAATTGGTTTAGCGGCTTGTATTCTGGAAATTCGGTAACTGCGGATTTCGTTATTCTCTTTACCAGCAATAAAATACCACTTGTTTCCTTTAGCAACTAATCCTAGTGGTTTTACTATCCTCTCATCCTCACTGCCATCTGCACGCTGGTATTCTATCCTTAATTTTTTTGTATCCCAGATTGCTTGCTGAAGTACAGAAAATGAAGTGGCATTTTCTTGTTTTTGTCTCCAACTACTAGTATCGATATAAATCCGATTCCACACTGCTTTGGCACTGTTTTGTTGTACTGCTGGAAGGGATGCGAACAATTTGTTCTTAGCGTCATCAGCTTCACGTTTAAGGCCAAGATCCTCTAGCAACTGTATCGAGTAAGAAATAAACAAAGCATGGACTTCAGCTTCTTTAAAACCGGTAAGGGTTGTTTTATAGTTATCAAGCAATGACCATCCGCCTTGCTTACCGCGTTCTGCAACAACTGGGATACCTATCCTGCTGAGTGCATCCATGTCTCGATAAATCGTTCGTTCTGAAACTTCCAGTTTTTCGGATAGCTGTTTTGCCGTCAACTGATCATACGATTGCAATAACAATAAAATCGATATTAGCCGGTCTCCTCTCATCATGTTCACCAACTTTCCATATATACTGATTATTTAATGAAATATGACAGAGGTTGTCAAGATAGCTTGTTTACAATGAATACATCTTTTATAGAAAGGGTGTAGTAATTTGAAAAAGTTAACAGGGAAGATTGCATTGGTGACTGGAGCAAGCAGAGGTGCAGGGCGGGGGATTGCAATAGAATTAGGGAAAGCAGGAGCGACAGTTTACGTTACAGGGCGTAGCTTAAGAGGCAGTTCTAACCAAAATTTTCCTGGATCTATCGATGAGACTGCAGAGGAAATTATAGAGGCAGGAGGGATGGCGGTTGCCATTCGATGCGATCATACGAAAGACGAAGAGACAGCAGCAGTAATAGAACAAATAAGAAGGGAACAAGGCAAACTGGATATTTTAGTAAATAATGTCTGGGGAGCACATGATCTGGGGGTGGAAGGAGGGACCTTCTGGGACCTTCCTTTAAAGCATTGGGATACGATGTTCACGGCTGGCGTCCGTGCCCAATTGGCGACGAATCATTATGCGGTTCCTTTTATGAGGGAAAATCAAGAGGCGGTTATTTTCCATACGACTTTTTGGGATGATGGTAATTATACTGGACACTTTTATTATGATTTAGCCAAAAACACGATTGTGCGCATGGCCTATGGCCTTTCGTTAGAGCTAAAGCAAGATAATATCGCAGTAATCGCTGTTTCCCCGGGATTTATGAGAACGGAATTAGTACTGAAATATCATCAATCAGATGAGGAGAACTGGCAGCAGTCAAAAGATTTACAAGGTACAGAAACCCCGTTTTATATTGGTCGGGGCATCACAGCTTTGGCTGAAGATCCTGATATTTTTAAGAAAACAGGTAGAATATGTAAAGTCGGTGACCTTGCAAAGGAATACCAGTTTGTTGATGTGGACGGCCGTTATATTCCACCCTTTACAATGAAATAAATAAGCAGAAAGCATCCTTAACAGGGTGCTTTTTCTTTTATCTAAAAGATTTTCTAAAAAGATAACCAAGTCCCAGTTCCTATCAACAGAGATAATTAATAAGCTTGAAAGCATGCAAATGAAGGGAATTTTTAGTGATTGTTTGGAAAAAAATGAAACAAAAAAATCTATTTGCCAGTCTAAAAGGTGGAAGGGGGATTCACATGAGGGATAATCGCGATATTCCAATACCGTTTAACCAAGAGAAAGTTCATTTAAATGAACAAGAGAAAGAGCTTTTACTGAAGGAACTAATGGCTTCCTATTCACAAAAAGTTTTCTTGCTTGCCTATTCCTTTGTACAAGACCATGGTATGGCAGAAGACATATCGCAGGAAGTTTTTATAAAGTGTTATCAGAACTTAAATCAATATCGGGGAGAGGCCTCGCTATCCACCTGGCTGTATCGGATTACAGCAAATACATCAAAAGACGTCTTAAGAAAAAATAAACTAGCCATCCTTATGCAGCCGTGGCAATTTTTTGAAGCATTTAAGCGCAGCGAAAGTCCTGAAGTATCTTATCTAAAACAAGACCAACGGGAAGAGGTTTTGCAAAGTATCTTCTCGCTCCCGATTAAATATCGGGAAATCCTCATCCTGTATTATTTTCACGAACAAAAGGTGGAGGAAATAGCAGTTTCCCTTGCTATTAATTCCAATACTGTTCGAACCAGACTAGTCCGAGGGAGAGAAAGATTAAAACAAGTGTTAACTTCTAAAATAGGAGAGTGATCCTTAATGGATAAGAAGTTAAAAGAGACGAAAAGTTACTATTACGATCATTATTTCTCAAATGATACAGCTAAAAGTATTGAAGACAGGGTTTTTGAAAAGTTGCAAGTCAAGCCAAAAAAACAAGGATTCGGAAAGAAAGTATTTTATTTCAGTTCAGCAGCAGTCATTCTTATAGGTCTGTTAATAGGTTCTGCATTTACTTCTCCTGCCATAGCTAACGTCCTTGCACAAATTCCGGTTTTGAATGGACTGTTCGAAAAAGGTTCTGACTCTTCTTTAGTGGGCTCAATAGTTGATGAATTGCAAGATGAGGGCTATAAGGTTGGTGGAGCCAGCCTGCATGTAAGAACCAAAACAATCGGAATAGAAATAGATGGTTCGGAAAGCTATTACAAAGAAGTCAAAGAAGAAGTGAAACGAAAGGTCATCAACCTTCTGGAAGCAAAGGGAGTTGATGCCTATAAGGTGGATATAACCTTACACAAAGAACCAGTAGATCCCGAGTCAGAGATGACAACGGAGCAAATAAAGCAGATGGAAGCTTATCAGGAGCAAAGTCAGCAACTTCAAAAAGCCATTCTCGAAAAGATGGAAAAAGAGGGATATGAGATTCTTTCGGCAAACGTTAGAATCAATGACATAGAACGATTTATTCCATTGGAAATTCCTATTACGGAAACCCGCATAGATGAAATGAAAGCAATCGCAAGGGATTTGGCTGAGGAGACAGAATTAGGCGATTTCAAAATAAAAGTATATAAAATAGATCCGGAAAAACAAAAAGCGGAGCAAAGATGGATGCCTGTCATTAGTGCGATGGGAGAAGGATTAATCGGAATGGAAGAACTTAAAGTCGAAGGATTTGCTTATTCCTTTTATCCATCTCCACTTACGTTCTCTATCAGGACTTCGATTGAGGCTGATCAAAAAGATGCAAAACAACTGGCAGCCGAGATTGAAAAGGAAGCCCGGCAATTTATTGAATCGGATGAAGTGAAAGAAAATGTGAAGGATGATGAATATGTCATTAATATTTATAGTAAGGACGAGGAAATATTGAACCATTAATTATGGGAGAAGCTGATTTATTTCAGAAGCGCTTTTCTTGCAGGTGTTACTCCGACAAGCAGAGAAGCTTTAATAAAGAATGGAATTTCAATAAGCGTGAAAAGTGTGAATACACATGGGTGAAAACTTTTCAAAGGAACAGCGACCTATATGCAAATACAGACCTATGTATCCTTCCACGCTCGTTCGATACTAAGTGCAGCGTTTTTTCTTGAATGGGAAACAGAATGGAAAAGAACGAGGGCTGGAAATACTACTTATCGACATCCCGATCGGAGTTATGAAACAATCATTAAGGATTCAGATTTCGATTTAGAAGTTCACCGGCTTCCGTCTTATCAAGTGACTTGGACAGTTGAAACAATCATCGGAACTCTGTATTCAACCTCTTACGGAGCAAAACGATTTCTCGGTAATAGAGAGAAGGAATTTGAAACAGAAGCTGGGGAAGTGTTGCTCTCCATGAATCCAGCCGGAGTATTCAAGGAGCAAGTGGGATTGACTATTAAAATGGCTATCAAGTGACTCGGTGATAATCTTCTTGAGAGGATAATTTCTTAGAAAGGAAGCAGTTAAGAAGCTTCCTTTCCTTATTCTTAGCACTTACGGCAGATTAGCCCTGTCCCAAAGCTGATTATGCCAAATAAGATGGCTAGCAACAAAATGAAAAGTGCCAGAATGATAATGGTAATCAAACCCCAACCTCCATCAGGTTGTTCTGGTTCGGGTTCTGGCTCTGGCGGCGTCGGGCAGCATGGCTGGCAAGACGGCTGGCATATGTCTCTCCAGCGTGGCTGCCAGGTAGAACAAATCATAGGCATCCTCCTTTAGTGAGTATAATATAGAATATGGGATTGTATAATTGTCTGATTGGTACAACAATGGAATTTGTGGTGTAATAAGTGGTTTATCCTGCTTTGCAAACACAATAGATAGTCGATAGACTCAAAGAAAGGGAGATATACATATGCCAGAATTTAAAACGGAGCGGTTGGAAATGCATACGTTGACGGCAGATATGATGGAGGCCGTGTTAAAAGGAGGACAAGAGCTTAAACGAATAGTTCCGTTCGAAACAGGAGCCGAGTGGCCGTTGGAAGTCTATAAAAACCTATTTCCATATAAAATTGAGCGCTTCCGTAAGGTTCCTTCCGAAAATGAATGGGAAGGATTGATAGTCGATAAAACGAACAATAGGATTGTAGGCGATATGGGATTTAAAGGAGGGCCAAACGAAGAAGGGGTGATTGATTTAGGTTACAGTATCATTCCGAGTAGCCGGGGGAAAGGGTTTGCTACAGAAATGGGAAAAGCAATGGTGGCATGGGGACTCACACAGCCCGGGGTGAAAAAGGTGATGGCCAGTTGTGATCCCGACAATGCTCCTTCCATCCGTGTATTGGAGAAGATAGGTTTTGAACGGACGGTACAAACAGATGACTCTATCTATTGGTTGTATTGAACAGCATATAAGTATTAGCGAAAAAGAGGCATTCCTTTACTGAGGAAGCCTCTTTTTTGTTTATACTGAGAAAAACAAAAACCTTGCCTTTATGTTTCTCGTCTAACTAACAGGGAGGTGATCAAATTGGAAGAGTACGTAGCAGAAGATGTCATAGAGGATAAAGAAAAAGTCATCGATCAACTTATGCAAAATCATGGACAAGATATATTACAGCTTGTTTTTTCTTATGTGAAGAACAAAGCAGCTGCTGAGGATTTGACACAGGAAATCTTTATTAAGTGTTACCAGAAGCTTGATACATACGATGGAAAATCAAAACTGAAGACTTGGCTATGGAGGATCGCCATCAATCATTGCAAAGATTTTTTAAAGAGTTGGTATACCAGAAATGTTTTCACCGATGGGTATGAATATTTTCAGAAGGTCACCAACCAAGATGATGTAGAGAATACAGTGATTCAGAACAGTGAGGATCGGGAGCTAATGGTTGTCGTCATGGAACTGCCAGTGAAATACAGAGAGGTCATTTATTTGTTTTATTATGAGGATTTATCGTTAAAGGAAGTATCGATGGTAACCGGGAAAAATCTAAATACCGTGAAGACACGATTAAGAAAAGCAAGAAAATTGCTGCGAAAAAAATTAGAGGGGTGAGCAAATTGGAGAAAAGGTTGAGTAAATTGAAAAACACAATGGACAAAACGATTTTCAAGGATTTGGACTTTTCGGAACGTCACAGAAGTGCCGTCTTCCAGGTAATAGAAAAAGAAGGGGAGAAAGAGGAGGATGTTTTCCGGGCTGTATTACAGCTGCTTGTTCAAGAGAAGACAGGTGTTGAACTAGCAAAACTACTCAGGGCAAGGGGAATAAAAAAATTCGATAGTAACGAAGGATTTCTTTACACCACGCTCCATCGACTGGAGCTAAAAGGTCATTTGGCAGCCAATTGGAGTGAGCGGAGAGAAAAACGGTATCGATTAAACCAGAGAGGAAAGCGCCTTTTGGAAAGAATGGAAAAAAACAGTTATAAACAGGGTGATTTGAAGGTATGGCTGGAAGTGACAGTTAATGAATAACAGCAAGAAAATTTTTCTTGAAACCGTTGGAAAAGAGATAAAATCACCGTCTGTCCGAAAAATGATTGTGACTGAGCTGGAATACCATATCGATAAAGAGAAACAACGTTTTATAACATCAGGAATGGACGAAAAGGATGCAGAAGAAAAAGCGGTTGCACAAATGGGGAATCCTGTTCCGCTAGGGAAAGAATTGAAAAAACTTCACCGCCCCAAAGTTGATTGGTGGATCGCAGTTCTATTTATCATGGCTCTCTGTTTAGGCTTTTTACCTTTGATGGCGATAGGCGGAAATTTGGGGTTCGTGCCACATAAAATTATCTATGCAATATTTGGATTAGTGATCACAGGTGGACTGATGCTGTTTAACTATTCCAAAATAGTCAAATTCCGATGGGCAAGTTATCTTGGCGGACTGTTTTTGTCATTCCTTTTATTCCTTTTTTCAACTGCTTACGTAAACGGCTTCCCTTATGTCGAACTGGGGCCGCTCGCTTTTAACATTCTGGACACGATTCCGTTCTTTTTCATTAGCTGGACAGGGTTTTTAAGGGATAAAAGAATGAATGGACTTGTCCTTTGCATTCTCTATCTGATTCCATTTTTGATGTTTGCGTTTATCGGAAATATTTTGGCGATGCTTCTCTATACACTTATTCTTATAGGTATGGTTGTGTGGGCTGATACGGCTCGACCTAACAAAATATATTTGCTCCTGATGGGTGCAGTTGGACTGGTTATCGGTTTAGCAACACGCTTAAAAACATATCTCCCAGGGGAATACACGCAAGAAAAAACGTTTGTTTATTCCAATATTCAAGAAGTATTTACCCATGCAAATTGGCTGGGGATGGGAGGGGATCAAGCTGCAGGTGTGCCGGAAGCTCATACGGATTTAGCCCTTGTTACCATCATTCAACAGTTTGGTTGGCTGACCGGATTATTCACTGTAATCGTGCTTTTTGGACTTCTGGTAAGAATGCTTTTCATTTTCCCGCGTGTCAATGATCCATTAGGAAAAGTACTGATTGGCGGTGCAATCACTTTGCTTGCCTTTCAAACATTCTACAACTTGGGTATGATTTTGGGGATTTTCCCTCTTGTGGGGGTACCGCTGCCATTCATCAGCTATGGGTCTTATCCGATAGTATTTAATGCTATCATGCTTGGACTCGTGCTCAGTGTTTATCGAAGAACATCGACTTTCCATGCAATCAAAGAATAGTGAATACTAAAACCCGTTTGAGCAAAAGATGCCAAACGGGTTTTTCTGCTGTTTGTATTTGTAACTATTGCTGAATTCCATCTTTTATCCACGATTTAAACTGAAAAGCATGTGCAGCATTCAATTTGTCTGCTTCGTTTTAGATTTTAAATATTGGCTAGTTTTAGCTGCGATTTCTCTTGCTTCATTGGCAAAAGGGGTATCCTCGAAAGCCTTATAAAACGGCCGCAGCAGTGATTCCACAACCGCAATTCGGATATCATCGGCAGAAAGTTCTTCAAACAAGACATCAGCTAAATCGAGCATGTTTTTCGGTGTTTGCTTTGTCGAGATATCCTGTCTCAACCTTCCTAATAAGTGGAGAATGTCCCCTTTCGGTACCCTATGAATTTCAATTTTATTCTTCAACATTTCCATCGCTTCCAAATCCAGAAGTGCAGTGTTTTCTCTTACCATTACAGGAATGATTTCTTTAATATAGAGAATGATCGTCCTGGCTGCTTTTATCGGATCGAGCGCGGCATCATGGGTCATTCGCCATGTAATGGAAATGTGCTGCATCATTCCGTAAAAAAGCACAGCTGCTTCATATGAATAGGGCCGGACTGCTTCCCCGAAAACATCTGTAAACCGCTCAGCCAGCCATTCATGCTCATGAAGGCGATGCAGGGAAATCATTTTTTTCAATTCTTTATCCCCGGAATGAAGGATCGAATTGTACACAGCGATAAGGTTTTGCTGGTGGTTGATATTTAAAAGAACCGATATTTGCTGGATCAACAATTCGATATCAGCCGGGTCTTTACCGGCCAGCATTTCCTGTCGCTGTAGACTTGCTTCATAACGGGCCCTTTCTAAAATGACGAGTACGCACTCATTTTTTGAGGCAAAATAATTATAGAAAGTGCCTTTGGATATACCGGCCCTCGTTATGATGTCTTGAAGCGAAGTTTGCTCTATTCCTTTTTCGATAAACAGCTGCAAGGCGCTGTCGATTACTTGTTTTTTTCGATCACTCATATAATTCCTCCAGAAAATTATACCATTGGTATATTTTATAAAAGCTTATATATTAAGGCTGTCTATTTATTATTTCAAAACCCTTGATTTAATTATACCACTGGTATAGAATGTCTCAAGTGACCGAATTTTATGGTGAAGTAAAAGCTTCTTAATGATTTTCACTGTCCTGATTTTTTATTCAGCGACAATCAGACATAAAGCAACTTCCTATGAACTAATTTTATCTTAATAAGAAAGAAGGAATACTATGGTTGAAAGTCAAAACGCAGCATCCTCTCCGCAAAGTATCAATAAAATCCCGTTGATGATCGTGCTGATATCCGGAGCGTTTGCTGCTATATTGAACCAAACCTTGTTAGCGACTGCTTTGCCGCACATCATGAGGGATTTGGATTTGAATGCAAATACTGCCCAGTGGCTGCAGTCCATTTTCATGCTGGTAAACGGAATTATGATTCCAGTTACCGCTTTTTTAATTGAACGATTTACCACGCGTAAATTATTCTTTACTGCCATGGGGCTTTTTGGACTAGGTACAATAATTTGCGCATTCGCCCCTGGCTTTACGACTCTGATGGTCGGCAGAGTCCTGCAAGCATCCGGAGCAGGTATCATCATGCCGTTGATGCAGACCATCTTGTTTTTGATATTCCCTGTGGAGCGGCGCGGAACCGCGATGGGAATGTTTGGATTGGTTATTGCTTTTGCGCCGGCAATCGGTCCGACGCTATCCGGATGGCTAGTGGAAAATTATCCGTGGAGAAGCTTGTTTTATGTTATCTTCCCGATTATCGTGATTGATTTGATTGTTTCTTACTTTATTCTGAAAAATGTAACCGAACAAAAGAATCCAAAGGTCGATGTCTTGTCGATTATACTTTCCTCGTTAGGATTCGGCGGTCTGTTATATGGATTCAGTACTGCCGGTAACAGCGGCTGGACAAGCTATCAAGTAGTAATATCGATGATTGTCGGTGCGATAAGCTTATACTTCTTCATCAATCGTCAATCGAAGCTTAAACAACCGATTCTCCAGTTCAAAGTGTTTAAACACAAGATGTTTACGATTACTACAGCTCTTGGTATGATCGTCTTTATCGCCATGATTGGCGGAGCGGTTATCTTGCCGCTACTCATGCAGAATATGCTTGGCTATACTGCCTTTGAATCAGGGCTTATGCTTCTGCCGGGTGCTTTATTGATGGGGGTAATGAACCCGGTTATGGGAAGGCTGTTCGATAAATTCGGTGCCAAGTGGCTGGCCATTATCGGTCTAACCGATTTGGTTGTCACTACTTTCATGTTTACGAATTTAACAGCTGAAACGACCTTTACCTACCTGGCAACGGTCAATGCAGTCAGAATGCTTGGTGTAGCGATGGTCATGATGCCGGTGACGACGGCTGGCTTGAATCAACTGCCGCCGCATTTGATTCCACATGGAACCGCCATGAACAATACGATGCGTCAGGTGGCAGGAGCTGTCGGTACAGCGCTCCTGGTAACGGTTATGACCAATAATATCCAGCCTGAAAATGGCATCGATGGCGCTGTCCATGGAGTGAACGTTTCCTTTATCGTGGCGGGTGTCACTGCCATACTCGGGCTTATCCTGTCATTCTTTATCAAAAATTCCCGTCCTTCTGTGGAAGAGGGGACAGAGCAAGCTTAAATGCTAAAAAATGAAAAAACCAGTCAACTGTTAAAGTTGACTGGTTTTTTGCTATCTACTCGCAGAGAAGGAGGAGTGCTTCTGGAAGCTTTCAAATTTTAATCGTAAAAGACTACAAGTCGGTGCTATCTCTTTTTAAAACGAGAATTCCGTCTCCACACTCATCTATAAAAAAATTAATCTGTAACCATGTACGTTAGTCTTTCTCTGGATTTAAACCATTCCAGAAGAAATCAATAATCTGTTCTGCAGCTTCCGTTGTCGTCAGAAATATGCCGTTGCCATTCCGATCGCGATAGTTGCCGACCCGGAGCAATGCTACATAGGCATGGGCGGCAAAAGTAGGATGGATGGTGGATATTTCTCCTTTGTCTACTGCCTCTGTCAATGCTTGTTCAATCGATTTATATAAGTGTTCCTCGGCCTTTTGCATTCTGACGGTTTGTTCTTCTGATAAAGTATTTTTTGTCTCCCGCATGAAACTGTCTAAGTCAATATCGAACGTGGCAGTCAAGTGTGCTTCGGCAATTTCCAACAGGCGTTCGCGCAAAGGAATATTTTTCTGTAAAATCCCTTGGATTTGCCCATGAATCCGGTTCATTAGTTGTACGATGGTTTCTGTAAACAAGGCTGCCTTGCTTGGATAGTAATAATAAACGGTAGCTTTGGTGACGTTGGCGGCCCTGGCTACGTCGTCCACGGATACCTCCTGATAACCATTGGTCAAAAAAAGCTCGATGGCTGCCTGGAGGATGATGTCGGTTGTCGGTTGTTTTCGGTCACTTGCACGCGGTCTTCCCAGCGGCCGTTGGTTATTCGCGGTCAATTTCGTTCTCTCCTTGTTTCTTTTTACTTTTTGCAAGTATACCATAAGTTTTTCAATAAGAAATTTACTCTTGATTGAAAATTAACTTACCAGTATATATAATTGTATGCAGTAGTTATCTTTCAACCGGAGAAGGGGATTGCATGAATAAATTTCTGGAATGGTTAGGCAAAGCGGCAGCTGGCATAAAAACCAGATGGTTGACCGTGGTGATATGGATTGCGCTTGTGGCAGTAGTATCGATGGTGTGGCCGCAAGTGAATGAAGAAGAAACAGGATCGAATAATCTGTTACCGGAAGACGCGATGTCGGAAAAAGCCGCCACGCTTTCTGACGAACAGTTTCCTGATGATTCTGGTGTTCCGTTACTTGTTGTATGGTACAGAGATGGCGGATTGACAGACAAAGATTTTTCATCTGTAATATCTTTGTTTGGCGATTTGGAAGATAACCCGCTCGAAAATCAAAAGATGATTCCGCCGTTCGGAGAAATGCCGGTACCTGCATTGCAAGGTGCGGCCTCTGAAGATGAAATGGCACTGACGACTCCGATATTTTTCAAGGAGGAAGCTTCTACAGATGAGCTTCAATCGGCGATGGACAGTTTGCAGAAACGTATAAGTGACCGCTCGGAGAAGCAGGTCTTTGAAAAAGACATCGACTCTGAAGGGCTTCACGTAAGATTTACCGGCCCGGCAGGCATTCAGACGGATACCACCGCGTTGTTCAGCCAGGCGGATGTGACTTTGTTGATTGCGACTGTCTTATTGGTGTTGGTGTTGCTGATTGTGTTATACCGTTCCCCAATATTGGCGGTTGTTCCGCTGATAGGAGTTGGTTTTGCATATGGATTGATCAGTCCATTGCTAGGTTTCTTTGCTAGTCGAGGCTGGATTGTCGTCGATGCACAGGCAGTATCCATCATGACTGTCCTGTTATTCGGAGCCGGAACAGATTACTGTTTGTTCCTTGTTTCCCGTTACCGGGACGAACTGCAATTGGAGGCCAATAAATATAAGGCACTGCAGCTGGCGATTGCCAATTCTGGTGGCGCCATCATGATGAGTGCACTTACTACGGCAATCGGATTATTGACTCTGTCACTGGCACAGTATGCCTCTTACGACCGTTTTGCTGTTCCATTCAGTCTTGCTATCGTGATTATGTGCCTTGCAGTGCTAACCTTGCTTCCGGCAATTTTGGCCATCTTCGGCAGAACAGCCTTCTTCCCATTCATACCAAGAACAGATAAGATGGTGAAGGAATTAACAGAGAAAAAAGGAAAACCAGTGCGGCAGCCAAAAACGAGAAGCAAATTCAGTAAAGCGGCAGGACGACTGGTTACGGAGAAGCCCTGGGCACTCATTACTGTCTGTCTTCTCATCTTGGGCGGATTGGCAACATTCGTTCCAAAAATCGACTACACGTATGGCGTGCTGGATTCTTTTCCGGATGATATGCCCTCACGGGAAGGTTTTGCTCTAATTGCTGAACACTATCCACCAGGAGAAATTGCCCCAGTCGACATGATCGTCGAGGCCGATGGAGGGATGGATGAAATGCAATCGGTATTGGCTGGAATGGAGAATGTCGCGGAGGTAAGTGATCCGACATTTAGTGAGAACAATGGGAATTTCGTTCATTACTCCATCACGTTATCCATCGATCCATACTCTTCTGAAGCCGTGGCCATGATTCCGGATTTGAAGGAGGGCGTTGTGGACGTTTTGGAACAGGCGGGTGTGGAAAATGCCGGTGATCGTGTCTGGCTTGGCGGAGAAACAGCAAATCTATTTGACACCGAACAAATAACCAGCCGTGATCAAAATATCATTATTCCGGTCATCCTGATAATCATCGCTATTTTACTGCTGGTATATTTGCGTTCGATTGTTGCAATGACTTATTTATTGTTGACGGTTGTTTTGTCCTTCTTCTCCGCCTTGGGGTTGGGTTGGCTGATTATCCATTACGGCATGGATGAACCGGCGATGCAAGGTCTTATCCCGTTGTATGCCTTTGTCTTCCTTGTAGCACTCGGCGGGGATTACAACATTTTTATGATATCGAGTATTTGGAGAAACCGGAAACGGATGCCTTTAAAACAGGCAATTGCTGAAGGGGTAGGCGAGACCAGCAGTGTCATCACATCCGCAGGTCTTATTTTGGCAGGGACATTTTCGGTATTAGCTGTGATGCCGATGCAGGTGCTGGTTCAGTTTGGAGTCGTAACCGCCATCGGCGTGTTGCTGGATACCTTTATCGTCAGGCCGCTTCTCGTGCCTGCTATTACGACAGTGCTCGGCAACTATGCGTTCTGGCCAGGGGCTTTATGGAAAAAAACAGATGCTCAAAGTCAGGAAAATAGAAGCTAAATATAGGAAGAGCATCGTCGATTAAAACTGACGGTGCTCTTTGTATATGTTGGAATGTTTCTTTTGATTTTGGGGGGGCTGTAATAGAAGCGGTTGCAGATAAGTTATAATTAATTGTGCGGAAAAAGCTTATAGGTTGGTAGTTCACTCCCTGATGAAAGCGGGTGGACATAGGAGTGTATTTGGATTGCTGGTTTTGTAATCAGCTTCGGAATGCCTTGCCGGTTCTACGCCAGAGAAAAACAAGCAGTGCCCATGTTTTCGTGGGTTAGAAAAAGGAAACCGATCTAACCTGCCCTTTAAAAAGAGCAAGATTACACTTCGGCAGGGTACCTCGCTTTCAGCGGGCACCTCTTCAGCTAACTTGGTAAAGAAAAGCACTTTACCAAGTTGATCTTCAGCTCGCGCTCATCCCGCAGGAGTCTGCGTACCTTGCCTCCGTGCCTGTGGAATTATTCGCAAACGAGCGATGCGTTTTTTCTCATATCGTTGTAGAAAGAAAGCTAAACTGAATGGAAAGAATGGGAAGACGAGTACTTCTTTTTAATTTTTTTGGTGCAGGTTCGCACGTTCCAATTTCTAAATAAAAAACCTTCCGTGCTGATGTTCGTCTTCGTCATTGTTTGGAAATACTCACACGCAATAGAAGAGTAGAGTTCTATTTATTTTGTTTTGATCATGTAAAAATTAGACCCCGAAAACATAGCGTAGTAGCTTGTCGTAGCATACGAAGCAAGCATCAAACAACAGGATAGTAAGAAGTCTAAATAAGGGACACAAAAATTAACAACCGAACGAATTTGATCGATAGTTAAAATTCGTTCGGTTGTCGCTTTGGTGGCCATGCTTTTGTCCGGCCATTTTTGAGAGTATCCCAGTAAATTAAACAACCTTACGGCAAGCATCTGCACACTTCATACAGATATCCGCACATTTCTGGCAATGTTCTTGTTCATGTTTTTTGCATTCATTTCCACAGTCCTCACAAATTTTTGCGCATACGGAAGCCAATTCTTCTACATATGGCGTGCCTCTCGTAATTGCTTGAGCGAGGTAACCGCAAATATCTGCACATTCCCGATCAAGGCGAATGCATGGGGCCATCATTTTTACGTCGTCTTCTTTCAGGCAAGCATCGTAACAATGGTTGCACTGTACCATACAGTCGTGCAAGGTGTCGAGGAGCTCTTGGTATTTTTCGTGTGCCATTATAATATCCCTCCATTAAGTAATTATATATATATATCTTCCCAATTCAGAATGAATTAAACGAATAAGCCTTAGATAAAGAGAGAAGGAGACTGAACGGCCTAAAGAGTCGCCGATTAATAAGCGAATGAACTTGGTGGACAAGTGCACAATAATGCCATAGGTCATTATGCATAGGAGAAACATTACCTTTGTCTTATGGACTGCGACAAAGGTAATGTTAGTGTTTCTTGAATGGCGCTTACATGTGGCTTATGATGATAACGTCTGATATTATCTAATTTTATTGAAAGGAAGTATAGTATGGCTCAATCATCTGTAAAGGTTGCAATACAGAAGTTTGGTAATTTCCTTAGTTCCATGGTATTGCCAAACATTGGCGCTTTTATTGCCTGGGGATTGATCACGGCTTTGTTTATTCCGGATGGAATCATTCCGAATGAAGAACTTGCCAAGTTGGTCGATCCGATGGTTAAGTACTTATTGCCGCTGTTAATCGGTTATACCGGCGGTAAACTGGTTCATGATCAACGTGGAGGGGTGGTCGGTGCGATTGCGACCATCGGTGTGATTGTCGGAGCTCCCGATACACCAATGTTCCTCGGCGCAATGATCATGGGACCGCTTGGTGGATATGTGATCAAAAAGTTCGACCAATTAATCGAAGGGAAAATTAGAACAGGATTCGAAATGTTGGTCAATAACTTTTCTGCAGGTATTCTTGGTGGACTGCTTGCAATCCTGTCTTTCCTTGCCATTGGTCCGGCTGTAGATGGCTTCACGCAAGTGTTGGTCGTGGGCGTCGATTGGTTAGTGGGCGCAGGTTTATTGCCATTGACCAGTATCCTGATCGAACCGGCAAAAATCCTGTTCCTGAATAATGCAATCAACCACGGAGTGCTTTCTCCGATTGGGCTGGAGCAGGTACAGAATGCCGGGAAGTCTGTATTGTTCCTATTGGAAGCGAATCCCGGACCGGGTCTTGGTGTTTTGCTTGCCTTCTCTCTATTCGGTAAAGGTTCTGCAAAACAATCCGCTCCAGGTGCAGGAATCATCCACTTCTTGGGCGGTATCCATGAGATTTATTTCCCGTATGTATTGATGAAACCGATGTTGTTCATTGCTGTCATTCTAGGCGGTATGAGTGGTGTCTTTACATTGGTACTGTTGGGCGGAGGCCTTGTAGCTCCTTCTTCGCCGGGAAGTATAATTGCAATTACAGCTGTTACTCCTCCACAGACAATGGCTTATGTCGCCAACTATGCAGGAGTGATTGTTGCAGCGGTCGTTTCATTTGTCATTTCGGCAATTGTTCTTAAATCCGGTAAACAATCAGAAGAAGATATTGATGAAGCAACTAAGAAAATGGAAGAAATGAAAGGAAAGAAAAGTTCTGTAGCCGGCTCTGTATCTTCTCGTGGTGGAGAAAACACTGCAGAGCAGGGTGTAATGCCGGAAGAAGTAGACAAAATCGTCTTTGCTTGTGATGCCGGCATGGGCTCAAGTGCTATGGGAGCTTCTTTGCTCCGCAAAAAGGTGAAGGAAGCTGATCTTGACGTTACCGTGACGAATACGTCCATCAGCAACCTGCCGAGTGACGCGCAAATAGTCATTACACAGGAAGAATTGACACCGCGGGCGAAAAGCAAGCTTCCGAACGCTTACCATATTTCGGTCGATAACTTCCTATCCAGTCCCGAGTACGACAAGCTGATTGATAGTCTCGAGAGTGGGGTATCAGAAGAATTGGCGGAACTGACGGACGAGGCACAGGAAGAAGCGACAGAGCAAGATTCTGGGCAAGCAGAAGACGATGATCTGCTTCTCGAAGAGAATATTTTTATCGGGCAGGAGTTTGATTCCAAGGAAGACGCAATCCGCTTCGCTGGTGAGGCTCTGGTGAAAGCAGGCTATGTGGAAGAAAGCTATGTCGATGCCATGATCGAACGCGACAACATAACATCCACATATATGGGGAACAATGTAGCGATTCCACATGGCACGGAAGATGCAAAAAAAGCGGTGCTCAAGTCTGGTTTCACGGTCGTACAAGTACCGAATGGCGTTGACTTTGATGGAGAAGAAACCAAACTGATTTTCGGTATCGCAGGAAAAGACGGTACCCACTTAGAAATCCTTTCAGGAATTGCCGTCATTTGTTCTGAAATGGAAAACATTGAACAGATGGTCCAGGCGAAAACAGCAAAAGAACTGAAAGATATCATCAACAGTAAATAAACGCAGCTTAGAGAAGAAAGGCGGGGTATTCCTGCCTTTCTGTTCTCATTTCAGTGAAAAGTTGGAATGATGGACTAAAAGAGATTCGTAAGTATTTTCTTGTTTTTCTGAACAGATGGACAAAGTACTTAGAAGAACATTTTAAAGTAGAAATGAGTGGGTAATATGTTTATTACATCACGAGAAAAATCCATCATCGATTTGATTGTCAGAACATCAGGAAAGCATACCGCACAATCTCTGGCTGCATTTCTCAATGTAAGCGTCAGGACGATTCAGCGGGATTTGAAATCAATAGATAAACTATTGCAGCAATTTCAGTTGGAATTGACCAGAACGTCGAGTGATGGGCTCGTCATCGATGGGAAAAATGAGCATATTTACCGTCTGATGCAGCACCTTTCCAGTCTGAATCCGACAGACGAAACGCCGGAGGAGCGAAAACTTTATCTGCTGATCACCTTGCTGCAGGATGGGCCGTCTTTTAAGACGCAGGTGCTGGCAAAACAGCTTGGAGTAAGCACGGCTACTTTGAGTGCTTATCTGGATGACTTGGCAGCCTGGTTGGAGAAATTCCGGGTGAGGCTTTCGAGGAAACGTGGCGTAGGGGTAGAATTGTATGCGCAGGAGTCTGACAAAAGGAAAGCTTTGGCAGGCTATTTTTCCGTCCACTTCCATGAAGAACTGATCGAGCAGTTGTACTTGCTGCAAAAAGGGAACCAAGTTGAGGGGCCCGTGTTGGGTTACTTTTCACCGCAATATTTATTGGAAGTAGACACTTTGGTCAGCAGGACGATCAATAAGGGACAAACCAGACTGGCCGACAGTGATTACATCGGTTTGGTTATCCATATATGCATCACCATGCAGAGAGCGGAAAATCAGTATCCAATCGAGGAAAGGGATCAATATGTGGACAAATCCTCTATGGAATACCGGGGAATGAAGCAAATTTGTGAAGAGTTGACACAAAAGTATGTGTTGCCTCTCACGGAAAGAGATGTGCGATTTCTCTCGGTTATTTTAAAGGGATCCAAACTGCAGGCTGCCGATGCCATTGAATATGACAGCATCATGCTGGGCAGGCTGATCAAAAATGTCATCGCGGATGTTTCCAAACAACTCCACGTCCATTTGTCTGATGACTTCTCGTTATTTCAAGGGCTGCTCGCGCATATGGAGCCTTCTTTGTTCCGCTTGCAACAGGGAATGGAGTTATTCAATCCTTTGACTGAAGATATAAAACGGAAATATCCAGTATTGTTCATGGCGGTGAAAAACAGTCTGGAAGAACAATTTCAAGATGTCCGGTTTCCTGATGAAGAGGTTGCTTTCATCGTGCTGCATTTCGGTTCGGCTTTGCTGATGAATGAGGAGAAAGCATCTATCGAGGCGGTGGTTGTCTGTCCGACAGGGATCGGGGCGTCGAAAATGCTGGCCAGCCGCATTCAACAGGAAATTCCGGAAATCCAAAAAGTAGAGATTTTGTCGATCAATGACTTTCAACATGCGGATGTGGAATCGTTCGATATCGTCATTTCAACCGTCCGGCTGCCTTTCACAGAGTTTGATTACATTCTGGTCAGTCCCCTGCTCAGCGAAGAAGACACGGAAGCGATACACGATTTTTTGCAACGAAACCTGGAAAAAATGACAAGCAAAAAACACTACCTACGACCAGCGGATGAAAGTGGCTCTGTAAATCAAACAGAACAACCGGCAATTCAGGATTTGCTGAAGGAAATCAAGGAGGTCCATTCCAGCATTGAAGGAATCTTGGCTAATCTTCGGGTTTACCGCCAACAGCAAACGGCTGATCATCGGGCAGTACTGGGGAGAATGGTCGAACAAGCTGAGGCCGACAACCTGCTGGATGATTCGCAAAAGATCGTGGAAGAGCTGGAAGAACGTGAAAATAGAGGCGGCTTAGGAATCCCTGGGACGAACATGGGCTTGTATCATTGCCGGGATGACCATATCCATGAATTGATTTTTCAAGTATCCCATTTAGAACAGCCTTGTACCATTAAAGGAATGGATGGACAGGAAGTGCAAATGAAAAATCTATTGTTAATGCTGGCACCCGATAGTATGAGCCCGCGCGAGCAGGAAGTACTTAGCCTGATCAGCACGAGTATCATTGAAAACGACGTCGCAATGATGATTTTTTCATCCTCTAACGAAGCAATGATTCGCAAAAAATTGGAGGATTTGTTTTTAGATTACCTTCAAAATAACTTGATAAAGGAATGATGACGTTGAAACAAACGGTGCACTTTGGTGCAGGAAATATCGGCCGTGGTTTTATCGGCGGTTTATTTGCCGAATCAGGTTACCATGTAACCTTCGTCGATATCGCAGATCAAATTATTGATAAACTGAATGAACAAAAAAGCTATCAGGTAAAATTGGCTACAGAGCAGGAACAAACGACTACGATTGAAAATGTATCCGGCTTGAATAATATGAAGCAGGAAGATGAAGTGATAGATGCAATCAAGAGCGCTGTTTACTTGACCACGGCAATCGGGCCGAACATTCTGCCGCGGATCGCCCCATTGATTGCCCGTGGGTTATCGGAGCGTGTCTATGAAACAGATGAAGCACTATATGTGATTGCTTGTGAAAACCAAATTTCTGCAACAGATATTTTGAAAAGACATATTCTGAACAACCTGGATGAGGACACCAAGGAAAGACTGGAAGACCGGGTGTATTTCTTCAACTCGGCAGTGGACAGAATCGTTCCTATCCAGGAAGATCCGGAATCGCTTGACGTCCTGGTAGAGCCTTATTTTGAATGGGTTGTCGAAACCACGCAAACCATCCCGCCAATTGAAGGCATGACAGTGGTCGAAGAGCTTGCCCCTTTTATTGAGCGGAAGTTATTCACAGTAAATACAGGCCATGCGGTGATTGCGTATTTTGGCTATCTAGCCGGAAAGAGTACAATCGATAAAACGTTGGCGGATGAGACGGTTGCTAAGCAAGTAAAGGAAACGTTGAAAGAAACCGGTGCTTACCTTGTGAAGCAATATGGCTTAGACGAAGAAGAGCATCTTGCTTATATCCAGAAAATTATCGAGCGCTTTAAAAATCCTTATTTGAATGACGCAGTCACCAGAGTCGGACGTGCTCCGATGCGTAAGCTGGGACCAGAGGACAGACTGATTCGTCCAGCAACAGAGGCCCAGAAAGCAGGATTGCCGTTCACGAATTTAGCGAAGGCGATTGCAGCAGCCCTGCTGTTTGACTACGCTGAAGATGAGGAAGCTGTAAAAATCCAGGGAATACTCAAGGAACACGGACCAGCATATGTGCTGAAAGAAGTGAGCGGCCTGGATGAAGATAGTGAAATCAGCAAAGAAGTAATCGAGCAATACCATTCTCTAAAGCAATAACGGAAAGATGATAGCGTGAAAACGCCTGAAGGTAATTACCTTCAGGCGTTTTTTGTTAATTTTTTTATGTAGGGTCGTAATAAATATAAACTACGACATAGCTTGAATGCGTCTTCCTGACGTCCTACTTTTGATGAGTTGGAGTTCGACGCTGCGGAAATACCCTGCGCTTTCCGCGGGCGGCTGGTGAGCTTCCTCGAGCTGACGCTCTGCGGGATCTCACCGAGGCCTTTCCTCCCGCAGGAGTCTCCGGGTATTTTCTTCGCTAAGAACAGCTTTCTGTTTATAAACGGGTATAACTAGACATTTTTTTATTCATCGTACTCCATGGACCGTATCATCAAATGACATTGCTAGAAAAACAAGCGGAAAGTCCAAGAACAGGAGATAAGACGGGAACTCCAACTGTCTTTTATGAAAAGGAATACCTACTTCCTGACAAACGTTTTTAAAATGGCTTTGTTGGTTCTCAGGAAAAAGTCTACGCTTCCGCTAATCAGCATGCTCCTTAGCGCAGGGAGCATACGAAGACTCCTGCGGGAACAGCACGAGCTGAAGATCCACTTGGTAAAGCGTTCTTTCTTTACCAAGTTAGCTGAAGCCGTGCCCGCGGAAAGCGAAGTATGCTGCCGAAGCGTTGGGTGTGCGCAGTTTCTAGCCAATTAACAGTGGAAGGGTAATTATTTGTTATGGAACGGTTAATGACGCAAGGACCGGATAAAAATACGTTTTTAAACAAAACTAACAGACAGAAGGTGTCAGATTCCTAATGGAAATTACCGTGATTTTCAGGAAAGGAAGATAACATGAAAAATCGCTTAATTGATTGGCCGACTTTCGTGGGAGCATTAATAATATTGCTGGCAGTTACCATCCCGCTAGTCTTGTTTCCTGAACAGGGTGAAGCATTTGTCCTGGCAGCTAATGATTTTGTCACCCAGAACTTCGGCGTTGTTTATTTGCTCGTCGGCTTTGTTTTGTTCTTCTTTCTGATATACGTGGCGTTTAGCGTGAACGGACATATCAAACTCGGCGAAAAAGACGAAAAGCCAGAGTTTAATACTTTTTCTTGGGCAGCAATGCTGTTCTGCGCGGGAATCGGCTCAAGTATTTTATACTGGGGAACAATTGAATGGGCTTACTACTACCAGGACCCGCCGTTTGGTATTGACACAGGATCACGAGAAGCGATCCAATGGGCCAGCTCTTACGGTATTTTTCACTGGGGACCGATTGCCTGGGCGATTTACACTCTGCCAGCGTTGCCGATGGCTTACTTTTATTACGTCCGGAAGAAACCGGTGTTAAAAATAAGTGAAGCGTGCCGCCCATTGATCGGGCGGCTCACAGATGGCCCTGTCGGTAAACTGATCGATATTTTATTTATGTTCGGGCTGATGGGCGGGGCAGGTACCACTCTTGCACTAGGTGCTCCGATGATTGCAGAGGGTGTTTCCCGGTTGACGGGTCTGCCTGCAAATATGACCATGCAGACAGTAATCTTGATTTTGTGTACGATGATTTTCGCTATCAGCGCTTATTCGGGCCTGCGAAAGGGAATCAAAGTGCTCAGTGATTTGAACCTGTGGTTGGCCATCTTTTTGCTGGCATTCATTTTTGTGTTTGGACCGACCACCTTCATTGCGGAGACGACGACCAATAGTATCGGCTTGATATTGGATAATTTCTTTCATATGAGCACATGGACGGAACCATTCAATAATTTAGGACCGTTCGAACGTACTGGTTTTCCGGAAGGATGGACGGTTTTCTATTGGGCGTGGTGGCTTGTGTACGCTCCATTTGTCGGCTTGTTTGTTGCAAAAATTTCCCGCGGCCGGACGATTCGTCAAATGGTTCTGGGAACGATTATCTATGGCTCGCTAGGTAGTTTATTGTTTTTCGGTATCATGGGGAATTTCGGGCTGTATATGCAGTTGACAGGCCAATTCGATGTTGTCAGTGTTTTGAATAACCAAGGGGCACCATATGCGATTATCAGCATAATCAATCAACTGCCGTGGGCTCCTTTGATCATTCTGGTTTTTACCGTATTGGCTATTATTTTTTTGGCAACAACGTTTGATTCTAGCTCCTATATCCTTGCTTCAGTTGTCCAGTCGGAAGTAGAAGATGAACCTTTACGATGGAATCGCTTGTTTTGGGCATTCACCTTATGTTTGATGCCATTGGTGCTGATGTTTATCGGAGGGTTATCGACGTTACAGACGGCCAGCATAGTCGGCGGCTTTCCTTTGCTATTTATCATGCTCATGCTGGCATGGTCTTTTATGAAAGCCTCTACTGACGACTTGAAAGCCTCCGAACATTATAAGCCGAAAACAATCAATCTAGACTCCAAAAAGATATTGCAGCGGTTGAAACGAAAAAAGAAGAGGCGGGAAGATGCCGATGAAACAGAAAACTGAATAATGATTTTCCCGATATGTCGGGCTTGTCCCCTTCTTCATATTCCCTTCGATCCGTCCGATATAAAATGAGAAGGAAATAAAAGGGATATATGGGGGAGAAGACATGCAGTTAGGGTTTAAAAAGAGAAATGATTCAAGCAAGGGGACTTTCATCGACGAAACACTAGCCGGGAACACAAGGCTGAATATCGATCACCATCAGGATCTGAAGAAACAAATAAAAATGATCAACCTGCAAAAACAGGATTTAGTGGTGCTCGCTTCCTTGAAGCCTTTTGTGCAGGAGAAAATCCATACTATCGTGGCCCAGTTTTATCGCAATTTGGAACATGAAAGCTCTTTGATGGGCATCATTGAGAGCAATAGTTCGGTCGACAGGTTGAAAAAAACGCTGCTCGTCCACATTCAAGAGATGTTTGACGGGAAAATCGACGATGAATTTATTGATAAACGGCTGAAAATTGCTCATATCCATTTTAAAATCGGTCTGCAGCCAAAGTGGTATATGTGCGCATTCCAAGATTTACTGCTGTCTTTGATTTCCATCATCGACGAGAAGATTCAAGCAAAAGAAGAATCACGTAAGGCAATCGAAGCCGTGACAAAAATAATGAGTTTGGAGCAACAACTTGTACTGGATGCATTTCAGCAAGAGAATGAAACGACCTATCGACAACAAGAGGAAGAGAAAAATATATTGCACAATGAAATCAAGGATACTTCTTCTGAGTTGGCAGCAGTGTTTGAAGAAACCACAGGATCGATCGGGGAGTTGGTGGCTAACCTGGAGGGTATTTTACGTATTTCCAAAGAGGGGACCGAAACATCCTTGGATGTTGAGCAGACATCCATCACTGGAAAGCAAGATTTGGAAGGCCAGCAGGATAAAATGACTGATATCAATGACCGTATGGAAAAAATCAAAAAAGAAACAGAGGGTCTCCTGGAAATATCCAACCAAATAGGTGAAGTCGTCACCATTGTAACCGGAATCGCAGAGCAAACGAATTTGCTGGCCTTGAATGCCTCGATTGAAGCTGCTAGAGCAGGTGAACACGGGAAAGGGTTTACGGTGGTTGCTGATGAAGTACGGAAGCTTGCCGAAGAAACGAAAAAATCGGTAGCAAGTGTATCCGAGCTTGTCGGTAAAACGGACGCTCAAATAAATGGTGTTTCCTCCTACATTTCGGAAGTAAGGGAGTTGATTCATAACGGAACGGATGACATGAAACAAATCAATCAAGTGTTTGATACGATTGTATTAAAAATGAAACAAAGCAAAAATCAAAGTGACTCGATCGAAGGGGAAATCGAAACCTTTAAAAGCAGTCTTGACGAAGTGAATAATGCCGTGACCCACGTAGCCGGCTCCATTGACGGACTGGTGGAATTGACGAAAAAGTAATGTGCCAATAGTAGACCGGTTTATTTTTTCTTAGCAGTTCTTCCTGGTATCATCAGCGTTTTCTAAGATGCTGATGATATTTTTTTGCGGTTGCTTGATGTGGAATTAAGGAAAGTATTCATTAAATGGTCGATTGAAGAGGATTCAGACTTCCGGATTTCTTTTCAACCAACAGGCGTCCTCCAATCCCGTTCATTCTCTGGATACCTTCAGCTTTTGAATGGAGACAGGTTTTAGTGGAATATTACAATTTATTCCGCATTAAAGTTCTACCTTTTGCATCTCTTTGTATACTCTGAATGAGAATAGAAAAGGAGTGAGGAGATGCTGAAAAAGGTGCTGATTGTCGGGGTTCTGTTGTTTAGTCTGTTTCCTGCAGCAGTGTCGGCTGGATCATTTGGAAAAGGGGATCCTCCAGGGAATCCGGGTGAATGGTATATCGGAACAGCCCCTTCCAATGGTTCGGATGCCAATCATCCGATTTTGTTCGTTCACGGTCTCAACAGTTCTTCCTACACTTGGTGGGACGAGAATGATATGTATGATACAGCCCTTGTAAACGGATTTGAAACTGCTTTTATCGATTTATATCCGACTAGGGATATGTGGGAAAATGGAGCGTTGCTGGCCGAGAAGCTGCAGGAAGTCTATACTTATTTCGGCGAGAAGGTGGTGGTGGTAGCCCATAGTAAAGGCGGGATTGATGTGCAATCAGCTTTAGTTCACTATGGAGCCGCGCCATATGTCGAGAAAGTCATTACGTTATCGACGCCGCATCACGGCAGCCAGCTTGCAGACCTTGCTTATAGTAGTTGGGCTGGTTGGCTGGCGGGAATATTGGGGAGCAAAAATGATGCGACCTACTCACTGCAAACTGGTTACATGGCGTATTTTCGAAACGATACAGATCCGATTGCAGGTGATATTCCTTTTTTCACATTAGGAGGGACGAAACGAGGAGGCTTCGGCAGCTCCCTATTCTGGGGAGGGTTGTATTTAAGCAGTTATGGAGCGAATGACGGTGCAGTGACTGTCGTAAGCTCCCGGCTGCCATACGGAACTGAGATAAGCGCAGGGGCGTGGAATCACTATTCCATTAAACAGGGAAGTTCAACCTTTTCGATGTTTTCCCATTTACTAACCGAATCCACGGACGGAATGCAAGCTTCCATCAAGTCTGTCCCCGCAAGGGAAAAGGAGTTGGCCGTTCAACAAAGTCCCAAATATGGTTATATACTGAAGGGCGGTCAATCACATGGGGAACAGACAGAAACTTTTTATGTAGAAGAGAGTGCTGAAGAATTGTTAGTAGATTGGATAAGCGATAAAAAAATTACACAATTGCACCTCTTAGATCCCGATAAGAACAAGTATACAGCGTTTTCCGTGGAAGAAGATGAAACGGATTACTTAAACGGAGCGTACCACCATCGACTGCTAATCGAGAAACCAGCTGCCGGAAAATGGACGATTTCAGCTGCCACTGAAAAGACACAACATTACTTGCTTCAAGCAGCAATTGATAGTCCCCTTGATGATAAACTGAATGTGGGATTGTCGAAGGGGAAATTTAGTGTGGGAACAATCGACAAGGGAAAAAAAACGACTGTAACGGTGAAAACGGTGAAGTATCAACATAATCACCAGCAGACTCAAGCCGAGCAAAATTTAGGCCGGCATTCCACTTACAGCGTGCCTGATTTAGGAGAGGGCGTGTACAACCTAACATTTGATGTTTTCGGTGAAAGCGGAGGGGCGAAATACCAGCGTACCATCGTGAAGTCAATCTATGTAGACGATACAGGCAAGATGTATCCATGAATTTTTGTCGAGGAGCAGGGATGAAGGAGTCAGCCTTCCAGCTGACCCATGATCACCAGCTTGCTTTTTTCACGCCAGGAATTTGTCCTTTATAAGCTAATTCTCGAAAACATATCCTGCATAGCTTGAATTTGCGAATCACAGAGTGTGGTCGGCCACACCGCTCACATCTCGTATATTCTTGGACGCTGAATTTTTGTGGTCGTTTCTGTTTCGCAATCATCGACTTCTTAGCCATATGGTTGTACCTCCTTTTAGAAGATTGTTTATAAAAATAGACAGAATGTAATAGGTTGAAATGAACATTATATCATAGCACGGATAAATAAGATAATGGAAAGATTGCCCTATATAACTTTGGTCTGGATATAAAATGCCGCGTCACTTATCTGGCTAATTGTTCCCACTGGCCGTAGTAGTAATAGATTTCTTCCAGGACGCTTTGATCATCTTCGGCTTCCACACCTCCACGGATTCTGGCGATTGTCCCGTCTATTTCCAAAAGTTGTTCTTTTTCTACACTGAATTGGACGCGCCGTACGATTTTGTCCCAGGCTTTTTCCATCTTCGCAGCTTCGGTTTTCACCTCGTCCCAGTTCTTGTTCTTCACCCCTGCTTCAATCTGTTGAATGGATTCATAGAGACGATCATCCTTTCCAAGTGGCTGTTTTAGAAAGGCACCGCTGTTCATTACAGTAATGAAAACAGCCAGGGTTATGAATGGAATAAAGTATAAAAGAAACTTTTTCATCTATTGTCGCCTCCATTCTTAATAAGGGCCATCGTAATCACCCATTTCTGTTTCTTTCCCGATATTATCTTCAAATTTATCGACATACAGGCTGTCGTTGGGAAGGATCAAGGCAAAGGAAACATCTTTGACATCTTCTATATTGTGGGCGCGAAGTTGCTGATGAAGCCAATTTCTGTCTTTTTTCCGCTGCTCAAGGTTCTGATCCAATACAATGCCATCCTGGATCACTTCTGTGGCCAGGCGTCCGGGTCTAACGGGGATCTGCAGATCCTTGCGGGTGACTGGGAGAAACTCCGGTTTTTGTTTGACAGACAGCTCCCCATTAATTTCGAAAACGGCATATTCCACCTGGGTGATATCAAATATTTGCTGACTGCGCAACAAAGTCATCAGTTCGCTCAACTTGATTCGCATTTTTCCCAAGTTGGTCTCCAGAATTTTCCCGTTTTCTATGACGACTGTAGGCTCACCGTCTAGTACTTTGCCCAGATATCGGTTTTTAATCGTGATGAATTGCAACAATCCAGTCAGCAAAGCATAACCGACAAGCCCCAGCCAATGGGCCCAAGCTTTGGAGGAGAGATCTGTAGCCAAAGTGGCTGCGATGGATCCGATCGTTATGCCGTTGATATAGTCGAAAAAAGTGAGTTGGCCGACTTCTTGTTTGCCGAGCAGCCTGGTGAAAATCAGCAAGGTGAAAAATGAAATGATGACTCGGACGATGATGACAATGGTTTCGTTCATAACGGCAAATCTCCTTTCTACTATAAAAATATTTTCCGCAAAATCGGCAAATTTATTAGGCTAAACGAGGCATGTTTTGCAATATGCGTTATCGGAAATAATAAAAAAGAGAGGAATATAAAATTCACAATTCCGTAACAAACTTTTGACAAAAGTGTGAACAAGGTGGATAATGGAGATAAGAATAAAGGAGGATGAGTTGAATGGCAACAAAAGCTCAAATTCTCAATGCAACCAAAATAACAGGAGCTGTCGTACTCACGGCAGGGATTATCATTTTTCTGGCAGGTTTCTTTGCAAGCGGTTCCAGCATTTTGACTCCGATTGGAATCGGGACCGTGATGGGGGCCGTGTTTATCTTTCTTATGGGCGTTTTCTTTGTAGTGACAGAGGAAATCCTGGAGAAAATCGAACATCGCAAACAGATGGGTTCCAAACATGCCTAAAAAAAAGAGCACCTGGCTGCAGGTGCTCTTTCCTATTACTATTTCTTATACATATCCCCAAATCATCGCCAACAGTGTACCGAATACAGTAAGAAGGGCAATGATGACTCCATAGTAAATATTGAGGTAGATGGACCCTCTATCCTCTGATTCGCCGGCATGCATGAATACAATCAGCTGTAAGCCGGCTTGCGTGAAGGCTGTCAAAAGCAATACAGTCATGCCGACGGCGAACGACATATCCAGAAAGTAAACCAACAGGGCAACGATCGTCAGGACCAATGAAAAGACAAAGCCCATGACTTGCTTGCGTGGGAACAGTTCTTTCATATTACATCATTCCTTTCAAGTAGACGAAACTGAATATGAAAATCCAGACGACGTCCAGAAAGTGCCAGTAAAGCGAGAAAATGAATGATTTATTCGCCGTTTCCGGAGTGATGCCCCGTTTTTTGATTTGGATGAGGATGAACAATCCCCAGAACAAACCGAAGGTGACGTGTGCTCCGTGTGTCCCTAAAGTGGACAGCAAAATCGATGTGAACGCACTTGTCTGCAATGCAGCTCCTTCTTCAATATATGTGAAGAATTCCACTACCTCGAATCCGACAAAGGCAAGTCCTAACAGCAAGGTAATGCTGAAGAAAGCGATTGTCGCTTTTTTATTCATCAGTCGCATTGCATGGACGCCGAGACCAATGGTAAAACTACTGGTCAGCAGGATAAAGGTTTCAAAGATGACCGGCGTGATTTCAAAAATCTCGCTGCCGGAAGGACCGCTTCCTGTCCGGCCTTCTAATGTGAAATAAGAGGCGAACAAGGTGGCGAATAGCATGATTTCAGCCCCAAGGAACATCCAAAAGCCCAATATATTCAAGTTATTTTGTTCCGTACTGTATTCGAGAGGCTTTGTTTGGTCTACCTTCATTGTCGGGCACCTCCCAATTTTTCTTCCGTTTCTTTCACTTCTTCTACCGGTATGTGGTAGCCGTGATCCTGTTCAAAAGAACGGTGTGCCAGGCAGGCAAAGATACCGAGCAGCGCAATGACTGCCAAAATCCAGATGCTGAATACCAGGGCAAAACCGAGCACAAAGAAGATGGCACTCATGATAAATGGAACACCGCTGTTATTCGGCATGTGTATTTCTTTATAATTGCCTGGAAACAGCTTATGCCCGTTCTTTTTAGAATCCCAGAATGCTTCACTGGAATTGACCTGCGGTGTAATCGCAAAGTTGTAATCAGGTACTGGCGTGTGGGTGGCCCACTCGAGCGATCGGGCGTCCCATGGATCCGAACTGATATCTCTCGACGCATAGCGCGTGCTGTAATAAATGTTATAAACGATTGTCACAAACCCGGCAGCCAGCATGATGGCACCGACGAAGGAAATCATATTCCAAATACCGAATCCCGTGGCTTCCGAGTACGTGTACATCCGGCGCGCCTGTCCGTCCAGTCCGGATATGAACATCGGGAAGAAAGCGACACATGTACCGATAGAAATCAGCCAGAAGGATAATTTTCCGATCCGCTCGTTCAGCATGAAGCCGAACATTTTCGGCCACCAGTAGGTCAGTCCTGCCAACATGGCGAAGACAACCCCAGGAATAATAACTAAGTGGAAGTGGGCAACCAGGAACATCGTGTTATGGTATTGATAGTCGGCTGCCGACATACCAAGCATAACCCCGGTGACACCCCCGATAGTGAAAATCGGAATGAAGCCTAAAGAATATAGCATTGGAACAGTGATTGTAATTTTCCCTTTCCAAAGGGTAAACAACCAGTTAAAGATCTTGATTCCGGTCGGTATCGCAATCGCCATCGTCGTGATGGAGAAGATACTGTTGACCATTGCTCCTTGTCCCATGGTAAAGAAGTGATGCACCCATACGACAAAGGAAAGCACGGAAATCAACACAATCGATGCGACCATCGATTTGTATCCGTAAAGATTCCTCCGGGCGAAAGTCGGGATGATTTCACTGTAAATACCGAAGGCAGGTAATATGAGAATATAAACCTCCGGATGCCCCCATACCCAGAACAGGTTGGCCCACAGCATATCCATTCCGCCATCGGTCGTGGTAAAGAAGTTACCACCGAATAAACGGTCGATGGTTCCCATGGCCAAGGCCACAGTCAATACCGGGAAGGCAAACACGATGATCAAGTTGGTGATCAGTGCCGACCAAGTAAACATCGGCATTTTCATCAGTTTCATGCCCGGTGCACGCATTTTTAATATGGTTACGATAAAGTTGATACCGGTAATAAGTGTACCCAGACCAGCGATTTGAATCGCGATCATATAATAGTTGGTCCCGACGGATTGACTGAATTCATTACCCGCCAGCGGGAAGTACGATGTCCAGCCGGCATCGGGAGAGCCGCCGATGACAAAGGAAATATTGAACAGCATGGCTCCCCAGAAATAAAGCCAAAAGCTTAAGGCGTTCAATCGAGGGAAGGCCACATCGCGAGCTCCGATTTGGAGCGGTACGACAAAGTTCATCAATGCCATGATAAATGCCATGGCCATAAAGATAATCATCACCACACCATGGGTGGTGAATATTTCGTTGTAGTGCTGTGAATCGAGCAACGTATTTTCAGGGAGGGCTGTTTGCGCCCGCATCATGATGGCGTCGGCTCCTCCGCGGAAAAGCATCAGTAAAGCGGAGATTAAATACATCATACCGATCCGCTTATGGTCTACGGTGGTCAGCCACTCGCGCCATAGATAGCCCCATTTTTTTGTATAAGTGACTCCTGCAACAATCGCTACCAAGGTGAGCGCAATGGCCACCATGGAAGCATAAATCACAGGACTTGGATGAGGTATGGCAAATCTATCAAAAAAGTCCATCCTTTTGTGACTCCTTTCAGGAAATAACTCGGATTGTCTAACGCAACTTATATTCTGTCAGTCTATTAGTCTTACTCGGAATGATCATGGGTTTCATCCATGTTTTCATGGTCCATCTCCATGTTTTCCTCTTCCGAGTCATCTGAGCTGCCGCCATGATGATGACCGCCATGCTCGCCCTCGGGAGCAGGAGAAAATTCCAAGTGGGTGCTGGAAAATGTCAGCTGTCCAAGATGTCCTGGCTCCAGCAGCTCGTTGTACTTGTCTTCCGTAAGCGGCTTTGCCGTTTCTTGGACCTCGTCGACCCATTCGTCGAATTCATCCGGTGTCACAGCGTTGACGCTAAAGGTGTTTTCAGCGAAACCTTCCCCGCTGAAGTTGGCGTTTCTCCCCATATATTCACCAGGAGCATCAGCCGCAAGGTGAAGGGTGGTAACCATATCGGACATCGCGTACTTTTGTCCGCCGAGCTGCGGTACCCAAAAGCTGGTGATCGGTCCGTCTGAGTAGAGTTTGAACTCTAACGCTCTGTCTGTCGGAATGTAAAGGTAATTGACTGTTTCTATCCCTTCTTCCGGATAACTGAAATGCCACTTCCAGTTGGAAGACTGAGCATAAACCACCAATGGATCCTGGTCTTCATAACCTTCCGGTGTCGCCTCGACAAGATAGTTGCTTCGGACAGAAACGATCGAAAGAACGATAACGATAAGAATCGGTATCCCGACAATAATTCCTTCGACAATGTGATTCCCCTCGATATGGGGAGGCTCATAATCGTCGCTTTGCTTCGAAGCGCGGTATTTCACCAACATATAAATTAAAATGGCAAAAACAGCTATAACGATAAAGGACATAATACCAATCGATAATAGGATGACATCTGCCTGCGTCTGGGCTTGCGGCCCTTTAGGGTTTAAAACCATCAATGGTTCACAGCCGGTCAATACAGCCATGACTGCAAACATAAGTAATAGTAAAGTGCCTTTTATTTTCATGAAGGTACCCCTTTCTGTTTATTTAGTAGCTTATCAAGAAGCTGAAGCGGTACATGGTCTTTTCAAGTAATTATCATAGTACGGTGTATGGAAAAATACAATTATATGTGAAGCTTGTCACAAAAGATTCATGAATTTATTGTGATTTTTGTCACTGAATGTTCATGATTATAAATAGGAAGAAGTTTACGAAAATTGTTTCAATATGTTTTTTATTTATTTTCCAAAAGAGCAATAAAGCTGCTGAAATGTTAGGCAAACAGAAGTTGTCCCTCATTTTATCTTGCCTTTTTGGTAAAATGAAGAAAAAGGAGGTAAGCGAAGTGTTGTATCAAAATCATGCAAGTAGTATTCCGCAAAAAGTAACGCTAGTCTTATTGGAAACGGCAATTTTGTTAACTGCAGCTTGGCTGCTTCTGGGAAATGGCGGCAGATTTGTACACGATTTAGCTGGGACAGGCTTTTTAAAAGGTGATACAGGAAGGAATAGTATGCTATTGTTTCTTTACTTCATTGTCTATATCCGCATGTTACTCACTATTTTTTATCTATTAAAAAGAGAAATGCCATGGAAAGAAGCATTTACAATTCCAATTGCTTTTTCATTCTATTATCTTGGTTTTACCCTGTTCGCCTTAAACACGGAAAAATCGCTTACCTGGTGGGACTTCCTGTTCGTTCTGCTTTTTCTGTTTGGATCTTTTCTGAATAGTTTTTCAGAGTTGCAGCGCCATTGGTGGAAAAAAAATCCGTTAAATCAAGGCAAATTATTCACCAGAGGATTATTCCGATTTTCCATGCATATCAATTATTTCGGTGATCTTGTTTGGGTGACAGCTCTGGCCCTTCTTACACGTTCTGTTTTTGCCTTGGTTATTCCCTTGTTATTATTTTTTCTGTTTGTCTTTTATAATATCCCCCTGTTAGACCGTCACTTAGCATGGAAATACGGTGAGCAGTTTGCTCATTATAAGAAAACTACCACTAAATTCATCCCCTTTATTTACTGAATTTACGTCACCGAACGTTGTATTTTTCTTTTCACAAGGGGAGGGCAAAGTACACGGATGTTTTAATAAAGAAAGAGTACGGCAACAGTTTATAAGATTGGTAGGGACGTTCAACTGACAGACTTTCGTTCATCTTATCTACCATCATAGGAATAAACGCTTTTCGAAAGAATAAAGGAATAAGTAGCCCCGCTTTCCATATAACAAAACAGGGCAAAGTGAAAATTCCTACAGAACGGGTTTATGGCTGGTTACGGAAACACCGGCTTTTGTCATTTTTGTTTCTGCTTCTTGTTCGACTAAATGCCGAAACGTGGTCAGTGTCTGGTCGAAGTCGGTGTGCTGGTCCAGCAAGAAACTCATTTTATATTCCACTTCCAGCCAGGTAGCAATATCTGCCTCATTATGCTGCAGCTGTGCTTCCAGTTTATCAAGAGCATTGGCCACTTTCGCTTCATAAGTGGACCGATTCTCAAACTCCAGCCACAGTTGCTGGATGTCTTTCCCCAAATCACCTCCTAGTGACTTGCGGATATTTGCAATGGCCTGTTGTTCCCTTTCTTGTTTTTCTTTACGCGCCAGCTCGTTGTCCATCGTGTCAAATGCCGGGATATCCGTAGCCTCGGCCTCCACCAGATCATGAATGGTAATCATTTTCAGCAGCTTTGCCATGTCTGTTTTTTGGTCCAGATAAGGTTCCAGGAAAACAGCCATCAGCGCCACCCGCCATGTGTGTTCTGCGACACTTTCTTGCCGTCCATTGGATAGCCAGCTGTGCCGCAGCTCATACTTTAATTTTTCAGCTAATTTTAGCACTTCCAATATTCGCTTCAATGTTTCCTCCAAGGTTGATCTCCTCCTATATGTTCTTAACCTACTATCTCATTTGTCATCTGTCCGTTCCATGATTTTTTTCTTTTTTTTCCATTAAGAGAGGATGGGGCAAAATATATTGGCACTCAAACACGGATCCAGGGACACTTTCGTTAAAGTACTGATGTAACATAGTAGCGGCCGCTAAATGGTTGTTTCGTACAGTCGATGGTGGGATAATAGTGCAGAAGATAGATTGGAAATGGCAGATTAATAGAAGGAAGGATACTTGTGACAGGGAATTTTTTACGATCGGTAAAGCGTCGAACAGCAATGGTGTGGAATATTCCATCTTTCCCTATCTTATTGCTGTTGAATTTTATGGTAGGGCTTTCGATGTCTTTGTTTGTCCCTTTTTCCTCTATATTCGGTCTGGATGTAGTGGGGATGAGCAACATGGCATACGGTGTGTTTATGATGGTGATGGCTGTAGGCGGGGTGGTCATCAGTACTTACATCGGTAAATTGTCGGATCGGAACATAAGCAGGAAGATGCTTTTGGTCATTACGTCGTTCGCTGCGATAGTTGGTTATATCGGTTTTGCTTACATCCGTGATTATTATTTATTATCGATTGTAGCGTTTTTTCTGCTGGGCATGGCTTCTGCAACAATGCCGCAATTGTGGGCACATGCTAGGGAGATACTGGAATCGTCTGAAGTTCCCAAAAGGGAGATTCCTTTTGTGATGAACATATTTCGCATGTTTACGGCGCTTGCCTGGACAGTAGGACCGGCTTTTGCAGGATGGATACTGGTCCTGGTGGATTTTGAAGGGCTATTCTTACTGGTGGCTCTAGGCTTTTTTATATGTATCATCGCAGTAGTGGCATTTATTAAAGACGAGCCGAAAAGGCAGGATATGGCCGGAAAACAAGTGGTGTTGGGGAAGTTCATTTTTCGTCCTTATATCCTTGCCAACATAGTGGCCATGTTTTTGCTGCATGCAGCTACGACGATCAACATGCAGAATATTCCCCAGTTCGTCACAAAGGTTCTCGGAGGCACAGAAGCACACGTCGGGGTGATTTTCAGTGTCCCGCCTGTCTTTGAAGTACCTTTGATGATCGCCTTCGGAATTTTGGCGACAAAGCTGGATTTAGGATGGCTCATCAGACTTGGCTTTTTGTTTTCCTTTGTTTACTTTTTATTGTTATGGAAGGTTACTGCTCCATGGCAAATATACCCGCTGCAAATACTGAGCGCTGCCAACGTGGCCATAACAGCAGGTTTGGCCGTGACCTATTTTCAAAACTTCCTGCCAAAAGAGCCCGGTACAGCTACTACCTTATATATGAATGCACAAAAAATCGGCCAGACTATCGGTTTTTTATTGTTCGGTTATTTTTCCTCCCTGTTGAGCTATGAAAATGTGTTTGTCATTTGTATCCTTTTTACTGGAGGTGGATTTCTCATTCTGCTTGTTGCCGGGAAAGGAAAAAACAGTCCTTCTCCCGTTTTAAGTGACGGGGGAAGGTAGCGGATATCGTTATTCATTCTGGAATCTGGTTCCTCAGTGCATTTTCATGCTGGATGTCTATATCCACTTGGACTTTGAAATCCAACCGTGGATAAACCTCTTCCCATTCGTCCTTTATCTCGCTCCAAAGTTTCCGGTCTTTATGACGGATGAATGACCTTATGAAAAATATGTCGAGGTTTTCCTCTTGCATTTTTGCAATGGTTTCTTCAATTTGCTCTTTAACGGAATTTGCAAGGACTTCTTCCATTTTTACAATGGACATCGCAAGAGGTTTGTCGATAATCGATACTTTTTCCTCGACCGAGATTGTCAATGATGGTTGATCTTTTTGTTTATCAAGCTTTTTGCTGGTGCTTTGGGCAATACTGCGGCCGACTAATTTTCCGTTCCCGGTGTTGATTTGTGTAATTGTCCCGTCTCTGACTTCCCCGCGAACAAATAACCATGCACGGGCTTCCCGTGCCGAAAGCTCCCGTTTTAGACGATAATTTTCAAGAAATGCAATCCTTTCTACTTTGATCCAACTGCTTTCACTACTGTCTGTCGTATGCAAAGCAGTGTCGGAAACCAATTCGGCAATCGGTATATAGGATAAGGAGTGTGGATCTGTTTCATGATTGAAAAAAACATTTAAATTCACTTTCTCGAATGTGGAAGAGCGGTTGCTTAACTGAATAATTTCTTTTATTCCCGTTGCTTCTACTTTTTCAAATGGGGTTTCAGCACGGAGCATCGACTCCGCTGTCCCCTTAACCATCACCAGGTTAACAGTCCGTCGAATTTCGAATTCCCGATCGATGACATTGATCACATCCTCAGCGTTTTTTGATAAAAGCTCTTCTCCCAATGCAATCAATTCCATGTGAGAAAAAATCGGTACCCGGGGAGAGATTTCAGTCAACTTTGCCATAGCCAATGGGATGGTATCTGCTTCTATAGAAAAGACGGTGTTTTCTTCCTGGCTGCTTGCCGCCCCCTCTGTGGAAAACTGAGGAGGGTAAGCCCATTGAAACGTGACGCGATATGTATCATCCTCGATCAAATCTATTCCCATTCCCATGATGAAATTGACATCGGAAATTTCTTTCCTGTCCCAACATGCAGTAAGCAACAACAGACAAAGCATGATCACTGCTGGTTTTCTAACGTGCTGCATGGCCCCTCACCTTTCTGCGGAAGGTATAGCAAAGTCCGAGCGTCAAGGGAATACCGAGGTGAAACAAAAGGGATAAATAGACCCATTGATCAAAAATGAAAGAAACCAACGCATTACTGTTCGGGATAAACAACAAAATGACCGTGCAGGCAATGACCATCATTGCTACCCGGATCCGCTTGCTTTTTTTAATGTGAAACGTATTTTTCAACAAGGTCCAGGAAATGGTGAAAAATGTTCCAACGACTAGCATCACAGCTCCTGCCCAAAGGGTCACCAGAAAAATTTCCGTCCGTTCCAGAAATTCTCCGACCCGGATCAAGGTATTTAATTCCACGGTGGGATAACGCAGTCTTCTTAATTCATAGGGATCGAAAACCCCGATATTTTGGATGACTATCAAAGCAGTGATCAAAAGGCTGAAGAAAATCCCCGCCATTATCCTTGGTTGCTTCGTTATTTCATTTTTGTTGGCGAACGGAAGGAGGGAAGAGATCACGACCACCTGTCCGTAATGGGCGAATGGGATGAGTGTCCCGGACCAGAAGCCTTCCATAGAGTATGGAAGCAAGGGCTGAAAGTGATTTAAATTAACTTCGGGGATGACCGCCACGATTAAAAAAAGCAGGATGCTCGTCAAAAGAATCAGCAACATGGAACTTGCCCTGGCCAATACTTCGATTCCCAAAAAAGAACAATACAGCGCAAGTATCAGAACAAGCAGCAATGTAGCCAAAGAGGGTGTTCTTGGTAAAAATAACGTCCGGAACATGGTCACGATGATTTGCGTATGGATCAGGAACAGGATGAAATAGTAACAACTGTACAGAAAGCTCAGCAAAGTGCCGGGATATTTACCAGTCACTTTTTTTAAAACCTCCGTGAAGCTTTTGTCAGGAAATTGAAGGGATAGGTTTAACATCCCCCATCCGACCAGCATGGAAATCGTAATGGAAATGATCAGGGAGATCCACAAATGCTGTCCCATATGATCGGCCATGAAGGATGGAGCGAAGACATATATTTGTACAGATAAAGTCAGCATAATCAATGCAGTCATTTGTCCATAGGTGATTTTCAAGTTCGATCTTCCTCTTCCGTTTTTTGTCCCGGATTTTTTTTGCCGCGAAATTTTTTCAACGCAGGCCTGTCTGCAATGAAGGCAGGAAGGTCATTTTGCTTGAACAAGGGGAACCGGAAAACGGTGTCGCGTAACTCTGCTGGAATGAACGGAGCATGCGGGGCCATGTAGGGATAGCCGAAGGATCGCAGGCTCACCAGATATAAATACAGCGTCAAAAGTCCCCATACGATACCGAAAAAGCCGAAAGTGGCCGCTAAAAAAATGAACAAAAAGCGGAGCACCCGAAAAGAAACACCCAAACTGTAATTAGGAATGATAAAGGAAGAAATCGCTGTTACAGATACGATAATGATAACCAGTGGACTGACAAAGCCTGCCCTTACAGCGGCATCACCGATTACAAGGGCGCCGACTATACTGATGGTGTTTCCAATTGCTTTGGGAAGCCGAAGACCGGCTTCTCTTAAAAATTCAAAAGTTATTTCGATAAACAACGTTTCAATCAACGCAGGGAACGGAATGGTCTCCCGCCCCGCAGCTATACTTAACGCTAGATCTGTAGGAATCATTTCATGATGAAAGGTAGTCAAGGCGATATATGTCGCAGGCAGCAATAAAGAGACAAACAAGGCGGCTATTCGAATGATCCGTAAAAGTGTGGCCAGGTACATGGAATCATAATAATCATCGGGTGCCTGTAATAAGGAGAATATATTGATCGGTCCATATAAAACGAAGGGGGTCCCGTCTACAAGGATGGCCACTTTTCCTTCCATGATATTTGCAGCGATTTTGTCCGGACGTTCTGTAGAGCCTATCAAAGGAACAATCGAATAAGAATGATCTTTTATAAAAGCCTGCAGTTGGTGACTGGAATGGACTGCATCTACTTCTATACGGGAAAGGCGTTTTCTGACCTCTTTTACTATCTGGTTGTTTGCCACTCCTTCCAAGTATAGGAGGGCCGTTTCAGTTTTTGATATATTCCCCAACTGTCTTTTTTCTACCTTTAACTGATGATGGAAAATCCTGCTCCGGATCAGGGATATGTTTGTTTTCAAGCTCTCGTTGAATCCGAGTCTTGGTCCTTTGATGGATGCTTCTGCTGTAGGTTCTTCCAGAGCACGTTCCTTTCTTTTTTGTATATCGATGATAAAGGCTTCGCTGCTTTGATCGACAAAGATTGCGAGCCTGCCGCTTGTCAATTCCTGAACAATGTTTTTGAGATTCGTCTCTGTTTTATAATCAAATGATAGACCAGCCACGCCCTGATCGGCGTTGTTTCGAAGGGTATCGAGGATTCTGCTGACTTTTCTATCATCTACAATGGTTTCTATGTAAACAATGCCCACCTTTTCGTTTAAAAGAAAGGAAATATAGTCATCCGTGTTTTCTAGATAGTTGGACGTTAGAAGATCCAAGTTTGTATGGGCTTTACGGGAAATGGAAAGGTCCTCTGTTGTAAAACGGCTGACGAAGCGGTGCTCTGCTGCCTTCATTCTCTTTCTTTTTCTTTTTCTCCACATAAATATACTGCCTTCCCTTTATACAGGTTTGTGTCCTCTATTGTGTACGTTAACCATCAGATTCATGCATGGCTGTTCTTCTGAAAATTCACAGGCATGAAAATCACAGGGAAAGGTATCTTTTTCTAGCAACAACTGATAATATTTGAAGGGTATGGGCATTTTTACCTATCTCCATTCATAGGAATTTATTCGTGTTTTTTGTCTGGTTATAAATCACCTCATCCATTTTAATCCCACTTATAAACTTAGTAGAGACAACAAGAAAAATCTAGGAGGCATCGATAACGATATAGGTAAATCAGCTTAGCGATTACATAAGGAGGCATTTATTAATGAAGTTTAAAAGTTTGAGAGGAAAAATGTTTGCAGTATTTTTACCCCTTGTAGTGATAGGATTGGGGTTATTCATGGTTTTTTCTTATATGTTCTCTAAAAACCAGATCGATGCGGAAATCAAGTCAAGAATCTCTATATTGCAGGATAATGCCATCAATAAAATAGAAAAACAGTTTGCCAGCCATCAACAGGTGGCGGAGTCACTTGGCTCTGTCGTACAAACTGCTGGTAAAACATTTTCCCGGGAGGATTACCAGGAGATACTGGGTAACAACATTTTGACGAACAAGGACACCCTTGGGGCAGGCGTATGGTATGAAAAATATGGATATGACAGCGACATAGAATATTTCGGGCCGTACGTCTATAAAGATGGAGACGATGTTGCCTACACGGAAGAATATGAAACGGCAGAATATGATTTTCCAAGTTGGGATTGGTATCAGCAGGCAAAGGGAGCCGAGGAAGCAGTGTGGGGAAACCCTTATTATGATGAAACAACAGGAATAACGATGGTCACGACCAGTTTGCCATTCCAAGATGGGAACGGTGATTTTGCCGGAGTGGTTACAGCTGATATCGATTTGAGCCAAATTCAGCAAATCATTTCCGACATTGAGATTTACGATACAGGCTGGGCTTTTGGCCTGGATAATTCCGGTAGGTTTATAGCCCATCGTGATGAAGACCAGGTGATGCAGGCAACAATGGAAGACATCCCGGCATTTCAACCGTATAGAGAAGAAATAGCGAGTAACCAGACTGGTCATTTCCCGATGGACATAGAAGGCGAATCTTACCAAGTCTACTTTGACACGATTCCGAGAACGGGGTGGAAGTTGGGATTGATGGTTCCGGAAAGTGAATTGTATGCTTCTTTGGACAAGCTGCTTATTCGGCAGTTGCTCCTTGGAATTTCGGTGATTTTAATTCTTTTGACTATCATATTTCTGTTTGGATATCGGTTGACCAAGCCGATTACAGACCTTCAGCAGAAAACGGATCAAGTTGCCGGTGGAGATTTAACCGTGCAAGTGGAACATGATTCCTCAGATGAAGTCGGACTGCTATACGGTCATTTCAATAAAATGTTGGAAAATATGCGGGGGCTAATACAGCGTACGACGGAGTCTGCTGCAATTATCCGAAAAACAGCCGAAAACTTCAGTGCGGTGTCCGAGGAAACAACGGCATCCAATGAAGAAATCCAACATACGATGCACGGCATTGCCGACGGAGCAAACAAGTCAGCAGATGATATTGAAGAAATGCGGAAACAACTAGACTTGTTGTCCGGAGAAATAGAAAAAGTAACCGAAAACAGTGCACAGATGAGTGAACGGTCTCGACAAGCTGAAACTGTCAACAAGAAAGGGATAGAGCAGATGCAAACGTTGAGCGGCCGGGCAGATTCTTCTTCAGAAACAATAGAAGAGGTGGAAAAAGTGGTGTCGGAGTTAGCTGGACAAGTCAAAGATATCAGCTCCTTCGTTTACACAATCAATGATATTTCTGAACAAACCAACCTCCTTGCCTTGAATGCAAGCATTGAAGCAGCGAGGGCTGGTGAGCATGGCAAAGGATTTGCTGTTGTTGCGGAAGAGGTCCGGAAATTGGCCGAACAGACTGCCCGGTCCACCGGGGAAATTCAGCAAATAATCGAGCAGGTGCAAGGCAGTGCGGATGGTGCAATTGATAAAATGGCTGATGCTAAACAAATAACAAAAGAGCAAAGCGAAACGGTGAATGAGACAGTGGCGATTTTTAAAGAAATAGGCTCCTCATTCCGGGCTATCATGGACAGTATTGTGGAAAATGCTAGTCATATAGAGGAAATGAACCAAAGCAAGCAACATGTCGTTTCATCTGTGGAATCGATTGCTGCCAATGTGCAGGAAACAGCCGCAGGCAATGAAGAAATAAATGTCACAATCGATGAACAAACAAATGCTTTGCAGTCTCTTGCAAAGTCGGCTGAGGAATTGACCCAATCCAGTGACCAATTATTCGATACAATCCGGACCTTCAAAGTCGATAAGGATACCAAACAGAACAATAAAACCTGAAGAAACTTGGAAAAAGAGGATAGAGATGCCCAAAACGAAACCGGACGAATTGGAATGAATTCGTCCGGTTTTCTCTTTTAAACGACCGGAGAAAAAACTGGAAAATGCAAATTTCCCTGCATTTAAGTTGTAAGGGGACAGATGATACTGTGTTCATTACTCCGG
This sequence comes from Sediminibacillus terrae, assembly GCF_009602435.1. Taxonomy (GTDB): domain Bacteria; phylum Bacillota; class Bacilli; order Bacillales; family Amphibacillaceae; genus Sediminibacillus; species Sediminibacillus terrae. Next base: position 434,690 of record NZ_VZDQ01000011.1, on the reverse strand, counting down.
AGATACTAAAACTTGGTGAAGACACGAGAGAGACCTAGGGAAACCACCGCAAAATACCGCAAGAATGGGTTTTGTGTTTACCGTAGAAAGATGAAGCCTGTTTTTACGTTTTGTACCAGCTGATTTCTGATCTTCGGGTAAGGGGAGGATTGGTAAATCTTGTTGTCGATAAATGTTGAAAAATAACTGGGTAATGCCAGAAAGAATGGTATAATGTACGGAAAGAACAGTTGATATGGCACCGGTTACTTGGTTTTATTCGGCCAGGTGACCGGCTGTTTTATTTAGAGGCGTTGATGGTGGCAGAAAAGGGAATCCCCCCAAAGGGACCGACTCGACGATAAGGAGAACGATAGATATGCTTGCTAAATTTAAAGACCTAAAATATTTCAATCTGATTTTTAATAGCATTTCAGATATGGTATTCATGATTTCCTGTGACAGAAATGGCGGGTTCTCCTATGTGATGGCCAATCAATCTGCCATTGACAATCTTAATTTTCCGACTGATTTTGCCGGAAAGAAAATTGAAGAATTAATGCGGCCTATTCAGCACAGGTTATTACGAAGATGTATGAAGAGGCATCGAATACGGGGAAAGTAGTCGTTTATGAGGAAACCATCGAATTCCCCTCTTCTGACGACCGTTCAAAAACCCGGTTAGGTTGGGTGGAATCGAAAGTGACGCCAGTATTGAATGAGCAGGGCAACTGTGAATATATTATTTCTGTTACCAGGGAAATCACCGATCGCAAAAACCGGGAGAAGGAATTGAATCGAATAAAAGAACAATTCGAATTGATTTTTCAAAATGTAGCGGATCCAGTCTTCACCTTCGATGAAGAAGGCAATTACCAACATGTGAATCCGGGTTTCAGCAAGCTGTTTGGTTGGTCGAAGGAAGAACTGGCCAATAATCCGTCTATCAGCATTCTTCCCGATGAGAAAAAAGAGAGAGATAAATTTTCCGAGATTCTCACCAGGCTGAAAAAAGGAGAAATCATCGAAAACGATTTTGCTGAACGACAAACCAGAAACGGTGGGACCATCCGGGTTATTGCTTCTTATACACCTATTCTTGAAGACGGAAAAATGAGCGGCGGGATTGCGGTTTATAAAAATATTTCCAATGTGGAGGAATTGCAGGAACAACTGCAGGAGAGCGAGGACAGATACCGGATTATCGTGGAGAATTCCAATGATTTGATTCGGGTAACCGATAGAAAAGGAGAGATTGTATATGCTTCTCCTTCTCATGAACGAATTCTGGGATTGAGTCCGGAATTTTTCGAAGGGAAGCCATTCCTTTCTTTTGTCCACCAGGAAGATATGCACAAGGTGAGTGACTTTTTTGCAAGGATTTTGGAAACCGGAACTTCAGATGAGATGGAATATCGTCGTCTCGATAAGCACGGAAGAATCATATGGGTCCATTCCAAAGGGGGGCCGATAAGGAATGCCAAGGGAGAGGTGGAGAAAATCGTTTTTGTTTCCAGGGATGTTTCCGAACGTAAACAAAAGGAGATTGATTTGGAAACACAGGCTTTACATGATGAACTGACTGGACTGCCGAACCGTACCTTGTTTAGCAGGTACCTGGACTCTGCGATGAATGACGCAGATCGGACTGGTGGTGTAATCGGATTGCTGATTCTGGACTGTGACAATTTTAAATGTGTCAATGATGTCCATGGGCACGATACCGGCGATGATGTCATCCGCGAGTTCGCCAGACGGATTGCCGACGTTATCAATGGAGAACAGATTGCATCGCGAATGGGAGGAGATGAATTTCAGTTATTATTGCCGGCCTTGATGGATAGGGATAAAGCAAAAATAATCAGTGAAAAAATCATCGCCTCGATGGAGGAGCCATTTGTTTTCCAGGGGGTTTCACTTCATCTGACAACGAGCATCGGTATCTCCTTCTATACAGCAAATGAACAAAAGACAAAAGAGGAGTTTGTGAAGGAAGCAGATTTGGCCCTATATCAATCCAAGAATCAGGGAAAGAATAAATACACCACCTATCAATTGCAAGGTGACACAAAACAAGCTGATAAAAGAAGTTGGCTGAAGCGTTTGTTTAAAAGAGAAGATGACTAAAATCCTGCTGTAATGGTCAGCAGGATTTTTTTCGCAATTTTTAAGAGAAAACGGACAGAGATGAAATTTCGTCTGGACAAAAGGAATGAAATATAAGAGAATAAAGCAGATATATAAATCATAATGATTACTATTATCGCTTGTTTGCTATATATAAGGAAGTAGAAACCAAGTTTGAATTTTTGGAGGGAAGCCATGAATGTAAAACCGCGATCGTTGCTGTTTGATGGTTTGTTATTAGTGTTGTTTCTAGCAACTCTGTACCTTGTTGCTGGAACAGGTTCATTTGGAAAAATGTTTCAGCTGCCATCTTCCTTGCAGCACATGAATACGATTTTCTTGAGTATTTTAATAGAAGCATTGCCATTTGTTCTTATCGGTGTCCTGATTGCCGGATTGATTCAAGTTTTTATCACAGAAGATCATATCAAACGCTGGATTCCGAAAAAATAAAGGAATGGCAATTGCCATGAGTTGTGTGGTAGGGGCTTGTTTTCCGGCTTGTGAATGCGGGATTGTACCGATTGTGCGGCGTTTGGTAGGGAAGGGTGTCCCGATTTATGCTGGTGTTGGGTTTCTATTAACAGGTCCCCTTATTAATCCAATGGTAATATTATCGACTTTTATGGCCTTTGGAAATGACATAAAGATAGCTGCAGAGCGGTTGATACTCGGTTTTCTTATCGCAATCCTCGTGTCGTGGGTTATCAGTCTCTTTTTTAGGAAGAATCAGTTAAAGCTCCCGATTGCAGCGGAAGTTTCCCATTCTCATGATCATCAGCCGCTCCAGAAGAAAATCAGTCATACTTTGAAGCATGCTGTAGATGAATTTTTTGATGTAGGAAAGTACTTGATTGTCGGCTGCTTGTTAGCCGCTTTTGTTCAAACGTATATATCGTCAGAGACTTTGGTCAACCTGGGGGATGGACAAGCATCTTCGACAGCGGTGATGATGGGATTGGCATACTTATTATCTCTATGCTCCGAGGCAGATGCATTTATTGCTGCATCCTTCAGCAATGTTTTCCCGAATGCGGCCATACTCGGTTTTCTGATATATGGGCCGATGATCGACTTGAAAAATACGATGATGCTCCTGAGTGTCTTCAAGGTTAGATTTGTTCTGATTTTATTTGGAGTTATCACATCTGTCGTTTTCACTACGATATTGATTTTTCAGAATATGTTATAGCAGGGAGGTAAGCACATGCGGTTTCATGTACAGCAAGCTGTAAGAGCGGTAATCCTTTTAGGTTTTGCAGGGCTGATTGTTTACTTACACTACAGTGGAGACATCGTCAAGCTGATAAATCCGAAATACGAAACATTAAGCAAAATCGGAGCGATCCTTTTTCTCCTTTTGTTCACCGTCCAATTAAGAAGGGTGCTGGCTCCAAAAGGGGCTGACCAGGATCATCCTCATGATCACGGAAGTCACCGACACGACCACGGCTATTCACCTGTCGATGCTAAGAAGTTATTATCTTACTCTATCGTTGTCCTTCCATTGGTAACAAGTATTCTGATTCCGTTATCTACTTTGGATGCTTCTATTGCAGCCAAAAAAGGTACCATGCTTGCATTGACCAGCAACGCGGAGAATCAAGAAGGAAAGACAGAAAGGGAGAATGATGCAGGGGTTGCGATTTCTGAAACGGAACAAGCAGTGCCGAAGGAAGAAAACATAGAAGAAGAGGGAACGATACCTGATACATCCGGTTCGGATGGCACACCTGATCCAAACCTTTATTCTAATTCCGTCTCAGAAGAAACGTACCAGCAACTGATGGACGAATTGGAAGTTCGAGAATCCATCCAGATGCCTGATCAAGTATATGCCGCTTATTACGACGAAATCAGTAATAATGTAGAGCAGTATATCGGAAAAGAAATCACGGTGAATGGTTTTGTTTATAAAGAAGAAGGATTTTCGGCGAATCAATTGGTGGTTGGAAGATTTCTGATCACTCATTGTGTAGCTGATTCCAGTATCATCGGTTTTCTTGCAGAGTTTGACGACGCAGAGTCGATTGCTGAAGATACGTGGCTGGAAGCAACGGGGATAATTCAACTGGAAACATACAATGGCCATGAACTACCTGTCCTGAAAATAACAAAGTGGCAAAAAATAAAAGAACCGGAACAACCATACCTGTACCCTTTGAATATCAAATATTCCTGACCCTTGAATGATTGGGGACTGTCCCTCCCATCGTAAAACGAGGGGGAGGGACAGTCCCCCCGAATGTTTAGTTTGGGAGGAGGTTTTGTTCTTTCAGGTATTTGATGATCGTTTCGGCAGCCTGTTTCACTGAATGGTGCTGTGTATCTATGGTCAACTCTGGATCGAGGGGGGGTTCATAGGGTGAATCGATGCCTGTAAAGTCGCGGATGATCCCTTGTCGCGCTTTTTGGTAAAGTCCTTTCGGATCCCTGCGCTCACAAACATCGAAAGGACAATCAATGAAGATTTCATGGAATTCCCCTTCCTCAAAAATCTTTCTAACCTGGTCCCGGTCTTTTCGGTAGGGGGAAATGAAGGCAGTCATAACAATCTGGCCGCTGTCGACAAATAATTTTGCTACCTCGCCGACTCTACGGATATTTTCCACTCTGTCTTTCGGACTGAAGCCGAGTTCTTTGTTCAGACCATGGCGGATGTTATCGCCGTCCAGGACGAAACTCCTTATCCCTAGTTTATGGAGCTGGCAATCCAGTTCGTTGGCCAGCGTCGACTTTCCCGATCCAGAATAACCGGTAAACCATAAAGCGCAGCTTTTATGATTATTCAGCTTCTGACGATCTGTTTTTGTTACTGTGGCAGGATGCCAAATAATATGGTTTTGTCTCATGTGTTACTCCTCATTTCGCTTACAGTTTCCGCCATTCCTTCAATCAACTTGCTGGCAACTTCCGGCCTGCTGAATTGCTTTGGAGGCATATTGCCTTCACGGAGCATTTTTCGTACTTTGGTTCCCGACAATGCAATATGATGTTCCTTTCCATGAGGACACGTCTTGCTGGTCCCCATTCCTTCGCATTTCCGACAGAAGAAGCTATTTTCAAAGCGTAAAATCGTTATGCCGATTTCCTCTTCAGAAAATTGATCAAATATTTTTTGTGCATCATAGGTACCATAGTAATCGCCGACACCTGCATGATCACGGCCGACAATAAAATGGGTGCACCCGTAGTTCTTACGGACAAGCGCATGGAAGACGGCTTCTCGTGGGCCGGCATAGCGCATGGCTGCCGGAAAAACGGACAGAAAGACTCGATCTGCGGGATAATAGTTTTCAAGTAAAATTTGATAACATTCCATGCGCAGGTCACTAGGAATATCCCCAGCTTTTGTTTCGCCGACCAAGGGATGGAGCAGCAGACCATCGACATTTTCCAAAGCGGTTTTTTGAATATATTCGTGGGCCCGGTGTACCGGATTGCGAGTCTGAAAGCCAACAACACTTTTCCAGCCGAACTCGGTGATTTTTTCTCTCGTCTGGATTGGCTCCAAGTGATAACCGTCGGAGAAAGCTGCTTTTGGCGGGAACTTAACCAGCGTAACCGGACCACCGAGGTAAACGTTCGGACGCTCATAAAGTTTTTTTACGCCAGGATGCCCTTGGTCTGTTGTTTGGAATACTTTAGCCGCTTCCACCTCTTTGTCTGGTGTGAAGATATCCTCGATAGACATTACCCCGTATATTGTCTCATCGTAAACGAGGTTGACTGTATCATGAATCCGGAGGCGGCTGGCCACCTCGGCTTCGACCGGCAAGGTAATGGGAATACTCCAGGGAAGACCGGAGTCCAGCCGCATCCCATCGACTACTGCCTGGTAATCGGGTTCTTTCAGAAAGCCGGTCAATGGACTGTAGGCACCAGTCGCTATCAGCTCCAAGTCACTGAGCGCCATATCGTCCAATTGTATTCGTTCATCGTTCTCGTCCGGGTGATAAGAGGTATCTACCCGGTCTATGAGTTTATCACCGTGGGGCTTTATCATTTTTTCATTACCTCCTGATTGGTTAAAACTACAGGTTTTTCATATAACGGGCTAGGCTGTTCGTCGGGTTTCCATAAAGACAGAAGCCCGACGAGTCCGACAAAGGCCACAATCATCAGGACACCTGATAAATCAAAATCAACCATTATTTTCACTAGATTATAAGAAATGACCAGTGAGAACAGCGGAGAGAGCAGCCAGGTTTTGACCAGTTTGGCGAAAATCGCACGTTTCCATAGCTTGTTACCCTGCTCTGCTGCACCGGCTCCTAAAATACTGCAGGTGGTCACCTGTGTATGTGGAACTGGGATGCCGAAAAGCGAGGAGGTTATCACCAGAATAGCGCCAATCCCGGAAATGGCGCTTCCTTGAAGCAGGCTTAGATTGGTAATCTTCTTCCCGTTCGTTTCGATTACTTTGCCTCCTAGAAAAAAAGCTCCGGCAGCGACAAACAAACCTCCGGTCAGCGTTCCAGGGCCGGTGGATATCATGCCTGATGCAACCAATGGGCCGACAGCATTGGCGACGTTGTTCATTCCCGCCGAGAATGCTTCTAAGAATCCTGTGAAAATGACCAAAAAAGTGAGCGTTTTTTTCCAGCGGTCACTTTGTAGTATGGGAAAAAGAATCTCGATTCTCCGGATCAATTTATTGGCTGTAAAGGCGAGCAAAAATGCCAAACAGGGAATGAAGAGCCAGCAAAGGACAATGATCAGCAATGTTTTGAGATACAATATCTGAAAGGCTATGCCGACACCTACAATGGCACCTACGGTTACCTCGCTGGTGGATAAGGGGATTCCGCCCAGATTGGCGATGAATAATGCCAAACCAGCTGAACTGAGGATGACGAGTACAATGGGAGCGGAAATAATGTTTTCCGGCACGATCCCGGAACCGAGCGTCTTGACGACTTCTCCACCTCCAAGCGCGGCTCCAAGACAAACCCCGGCTGCACATAAAAACAATGCCGACTTACGGGTTTTGACGGCGCCTGATCCATAAGCGATTCCCATGGAAGCTGCAGCACCGCTGGCACCGATATTCATAGCAAAGAAACCGGCAATCAAGAATGCAAGTATAATCATAACCATTGGCAACAGCCCCTAATCAGGCTTGATGAAGCCCACACTCTTTTTTGGAAAAATTCTTCCACCGCCCTGACCGGGAATCATGGTCGGATAGGACCTGCACGGTGCACTTCGAACAGCCGATGCTGGGATAATGCTGGTCATGCAGCTCGTTGTAAGGTAATTGGTTGAGCTTGATATAATTCCAAACATCCTCCCATGTCCAGTGGATCAATGGGCAAATTTTTATCTTACCGAATTTCTCGTCTTTATTTACATAGTCAACCATACTTCTGGAAGGGGATTGCTCGCGTCGCAGTCCGGATATCCATGCATCGACATCTTGCAGCTGCTGTTGCAGTGGTTCGATTTTTCTAATGTGGCAGCATAGATCAGGATTTTTTTCCCACAAGTTTTCACCGTGCTCGGCCGCTTGCTGTTCTAGTGTTAGGGCAGGCTTCGCCAAGATGAGGTCCAGCATCGGATATTTTTGCTTTACTTTTTCGATTAGTGAATAGGTTTCTGAAAAATGTAACCCTGTATCAAGAAATATCACTTTTGCTTCCGGTTTCACTTTCGAAATTAAATCAATCAGGACCATCCCCTCGGCACCGAAACTGCAAGCATAAGCAATCCGGTCTTCGTACGTGCGGTATGCCCACTTGATGACATCCATAAAGTCTTTCAATTGTAAATCAAGCTGTTGTTTTTTTCTTTCCTCCCAAGTTTCAAACGTTAATTTCTCTGTTTCCATTATGCTCCCTCCGCTTAGTCCTGAGTTGTTTTTAATAAAAAGGAAAGATCGATTCCCCTCTTTTCAGGCATTTGGGTGTTTGCCTCAAGGTAATTGTATTCAGATAGCTGGCTGATTGTTAAAAAGAGGCTGTCCCCTTCTGCCGGTGTAACGAAATTCATCTGGGCGAATATACATGTGATAGGCTGCAGGAGTTAAATAGAGAGAGGCAACAGCGGACGATAACGGGCAAGCGAAGTTCGTGTGCCGGAGACTGTGTAGAAATTCACGATTGGGCGGTGAATGGGAAATTGACAGAAACAAACTTGTTGTTACCGATGAGGGAGAGTAAGCCGAGAGAAAGCGGGATCACTGTGTTGATCGACAATGGAGCACCCTTCGAATCACTTAAGGCTACAGTAGATAATGCCGGTGAATATATCGATTTTATCAAATTCGGCTGGGGAACTTCTTTGCTATCGAAAAAATTGCCAGAAAAAATCAACTATTTAATCAGGAATGAAATTGATTATTTCTTCGGTGGAACCTTATTTGAAAAGTTTTTGAGTCAGAGAAAAGTAGAAGCTTTTTACGACCGTTGTCGGAATTTTAATTGCAATTATGTAGAGATTTCCAATGGAACACTTGCTATCCCCAATCATCAAAAAGCGGAGTATATACGGGAATTTTCCCGAGATTTTTCCGTTTTCAGCGAGGTTGGCACTAAGGATTCTTCAGAGGCTTTAAAGGAAGATTCCAAAGAATGGCTGACCAACATACACGAAGACATCGAAGCGGGAGCCGCTAAAGTCATCACCGAAGCAAGGGAATCCGGAAGCGGTGGTATTTGCGGGGAGGACGGCAGCATCCGTGGTGATATTTTTGATGAGATTGTCGCTGCCGGAATCCCGATGGAACGGCTCATATTCGAAGCACCGAACAAGTCGTTGCAAACCTTTTTCATCAAACAAATAGGACCCAACGTCAATTTGGCCAATGTTGCTTTAAGCGACGTGATAAGTTTAGAAACACTGCGTCTGGGTCTGCGTTCGGATACATTTCATTTATACTAGGGGCTTTCCGCAGATTGTTGATTACCATTTGATACAAACTGCGCACTAACTACAGGTGGAAATACCATTTCCTATGCAAAAAGCGTGTCAACTACCGCTTCGGTAGCATACTTCGCTTTCCGCGGGCACGGCTTCAGTTAACTTGGTAAAGAAAACCGCTTTACCAAGTGGATCTTCAGCTCGTGCTGTTCCCGCAGGAGTCTGCGTATACTACCTGCGCTAAGGAGCATGCTGCTTGTCGTAAGTATAGAGAATTTTCTTTGAGCCCAACAAGCCATCTTATAAACGGTTGTCAGAAAACATGTACTTCTCTTCATAAAAAGAAAGTTGGAATTCTGTATTTGCCCCTTCTCTTGAACTTTCTGCCTTGTTTTCCCAGCTATGTCCTTTGATGATGCGGTGCATGGAGTGGAGTATTAGGAATAAAAAATTTCGAGTACACGCGTTTCTAAACAGAAATCTGTTCCTAGCGAAGAAAATACCCGGAGACTCCAGCGGGAGGAAAGGCCTCGGTGAGATCCCGCAGAGCGTCAGCTCGAGGAAGCTCATCAGCCGCCCGCGGAAAGCGCAGGGTATTTCCGCAGCGCCGAACTCCCACTCAACGAATGTAGTTAGGAAGGGGCAATAAACAATGTGGTAGTTTATAGCTTTTGGGGAGAAAAAACATTCTTTTAGAAAATGGTTTACATTATAAAAACGAGGTGGAGGAAATGAGAGAAACGAACAAAGTTTTTCACTTAGCGATTCCGTGCAAGGAGTTGGACGAAACGGTTGAATTTTACGAGAAACTGGGTTGTAAACTGGCCAGAAGATACGATGACCGGGTCACTTTCGATTTTTTCGGTGATCAGGTTGTCTGCCATTTAAGTCCGAATAGCATTGATGAAAATCCTAAAATGTATCCAAGGCATTATGGAATAACTTTTTTGAATCGAGAAGAGTATGAACAGGCGCTGGATTATGCCATGAAGGAAAAGTTACCGTTTTACACGGAGCCGATGGTCAGATTTAAAGGGAAACAGGAAGAACACATGACATTCTTTCTAATCGACCCGGCCAACAATTTACTGGAGTTCAAATACTACCACGATTCTTCCATGGTTTATTAGTCCGCAGAACTACCCGGCTTACCCAAGCCGGGCTTTTGCATGGAATTCGGTTATGAAGCTCGTATTTTGGGTGTTGCAAGCTAGAAAAAAGTTTATCTCCTAATGAGGCTTGAAATGGAATGGTGGTTCAAAAAACTCTTCGGGTCAGAAAAGATAATGTTTGCAGGGAATCTGCATAGCGATGGCCTGATTTTATGATTGACTATTCTGCCAATTCAAATGAGAAAAATGGTATGATGGAAAAAGAAGATATTCTACAAGAATAGGTGGTCGAATGTCAGTGGTAGGTACGCTTTCCGCGGGCACCCGGAAATGGGCCATATACTTGTCTATACGCATGTGAACCACACTCGCCAGGACTCCTGTCTCTATCATGAACACTGCCTGGAAGGCAAGGCTTCTTGTCCGGCGATTGAAAGAAGGGCAGGGAGAAAGGCACAATCGCTAAAAAAGAGAAAATCCCACAAGGGAAATCGAAGCATATTACCTAGCTCAAGCATTGAATAATTATGCATTGATTTTAAGACCGTACAAAATAATACTTGGCGGCGGAGTGATGAATCAAACCCACTTATTTCCGCTAGCCGTAGGGCGTGTGCAGAATTGAATAATGAGTATGTTCCCGTACCGGCTTTAGAGCAATATATAATGTCCTCTGATCTGGGAAATCGGGCAGGCATAACTGGTTGTTTGCTGTTGCGTCTACTGTAGAAGTGGAAAAATAGCTGACGGAGCATAGCAGGTATGGAAAGGAGGGAGGAAGGTGAGCATTCCTCTAAAGGGGGATGAGTCGTTGTTGGAACAGGTTAAATGCCTGCAAGGAAAAGACTATTTGACGATAGAAGGAACGGAAGGGCTCACGGAGCGAAAGCTGATATGTCTCATTCAATTGCTGAAGAATCATCGGGAGTTGAGAAAAATCCCGACCATTACGATTCTTGTTGAAGGCAATGTCTCAGAGAACCTGGAAAGCGAATTAAGGAATGGACGCTTTTATTTGCATGACGAAGTTGTCTTTTATCAAAGAGGGCTTGAAGAATTTCCCGCTGTTCAGCAAGTATGGGACATACGCTCTTTGAATGAGTTGGACCAACAAGACTTCTTGAAGGTGTGGGAGAAGGTCATCTCTGGTTCTTTGAATGCGGCCTCCACGCTTTCAATGGAAAAACAGATGGACAGCGTCAAGGCTGAACTTGGAAATCGATATAAGGATTCCTGTCTCACAGTTTTTGAAGAAAAGAAACCAATCGGGGTAGTGATTCCCCATATCGAGCCCGGTACAGAAGCGGAGGGACGACTGTTTTATTTTGGGCTGGTTCCGGAAGAAAGAAACAAACGAAAAAGCAGGTTGCTGCACTTGCATGCTTTAGCAAGATTGAAGCATGATTTTCAAGCTGCGGTATATGTTGGGAGTACAAGTGTGAACAATCTTCCGATGAGAAAGGTTTTCGAGCGGAACGATTGTGAATGGACCAGCAAAAAACAGATTTATAAACGTACTATTTACTTGAAAAGAGAAATCTGCACTGAATATCAGATGATCACCAAAAGGGGGGAATCGATTGAATTCAAATAATATCTTGATTATACCAGCGGGATTGTTTATCGGGTTAGGCTTCGGCATATTGTTTCACAATCCGGCAGCCGGGATATTTATCGGTTTGGGTACGGGGTTTTTGATCCGCTTTGTACTTTCTTTATTTGAAAACAAACTAGCAAATAAAAATATCAGGGGAGATTAAATATGAAATTATTTCAGACTGTAAGGATTGTCCTCATCCTATTTGTCATCGGCTCTTCCACCATTAACCTACTGTCTGGCAGCGTTGACTCATTTCCGGTCACGATGCTTGCGGGAGCAGTTTTGCTTTTATTGAATGGAATTAGTGAACTTACCAGACACAATCCGACTAATTGGGGATACATGAGCTTAACAGCGTCTTTGTTTTTGTTAATCGTATCGATGGAAGGATTTTTAAATTAGATTCTTTGCATCTGTTGCTTTTCAGTCTTCCGATTTGGCATGGGATTAGACAGGACGCATGACTAGCTTGCTTTGTTGCTGTTTGAATGGAGCCGCTCATAGAGCAGTATTTTCCGAATGCGTAAAAACAGCACGCATCTTGCAAAGATTTTGCATTTTATTTCGTACTTAACAAAAGGAGAGACTTGATTGAAAAACACAATTACCACTACAAAACGACTAATCATCCGGCCGCTGGAAAATCCGGATTACGATAACTGGCTGACACAATTCAAAGCAAGACAACCGTCCAGGTATAAGTACGACCGCGGGAAAATCGATATGACCGAATGCACAGAAAATTGGTTTACAGCATTAGTGGAAAAACACCGGGCACTTGCAGCCGTGGATGATGCCTATATTTTCGGCATTTTTCGAAAAGCAGACGGAACGCATCTCGGAATGATTGACTTTTCCACCTATGAACGGGGTGCTTTTCAATGGGGAAGAATCGGCTACACGATTCATAATCAATTTTGGCGTAATGGTTATGGAAAAGAAGCGGTAAAGGCTGCCTTGCAGATGGCATTGACAGATTTGGGTTACCATCGGATTGAAGCGCATATTAACTTAGATAACAACCCGTCGATTAATCTCGCTGTCAGCTGTGGAATGGAATACGAATGTACAAGAAAAGGATTTATCTATGAATTTGATCAATGGACAGACAATCTTATTTATTATAAGAATGCTATAGGTTAGGACATTTTCTTTTTGGAGGAACGGCCAATGCCATATTGTTACATAGAAAATACTGCTGTTCATTATCAAATAAGGGGGCATGGCATTCCAGTGTTGATGCTTCATGGATTCGGGCCAGACTCAAGATTGATGAGCGGTTGCATGGAACCGATTTTTGAACGGAGGGATGGATACCAGCGGATTTATGTCGATCTCCCTGGGATGGGAAGGACCAGAGGAAGATCAGGAATTGGGAGTGCGGACGGCTTTTTAAAACTGATTCTTAAATTCATCGATGAAGTTATAACGGAAAAGCCATTTTTAGTAGCCGGGGAGTCTTACGGTGGGTACCTGGCCCGCGGACTGCTGGAATGTAGACAGAACCAAATAAAAGGTGCTGTGTTCATTTGTCCTGTCATATTTCCTGACAAGCAAAAGCGGACCTTGCCGGAAAAGATGCACGTTTCACGAGATGAAGTGTTCCTTCAATCACTCGATTATGAAGATAGGAAAGCTTTTGTAAGAGAAAACACGGTGCTTGATCGTCAAACATGGGTTCGTTTTCGTGAAGAAGTATTGGCGGGACTGCGGATGGCCGAAGAGGATTTCCTTATCGAAGTCCGGGACAACTATCGGTTTACTTTTCCGATTGACACGATGGCTTTTTCTGAGCCATGTCTGTTTTTATTGGGCAAGCAGGACGCAGTTGTCGGTTATAAGGATGCGTTCAAGCTGGATGAAATTTTTCCGCGAAGTACTTTTGTCGTATTGGATCGGGCAGGACACTATCTGCAAATCGAACAAGCTCAATTGTTTGAAGTACATATGAATGAATGGCTCGACAGGTTCGAGAAGATATAAGATAGCAGCCGGAACGGAGGGAGAAGAGGGATGCGAAAACAGAAGGCAAAATTAAACGCAACGCTTTTGCTGGCAGGGGTGGGAATTTCTTCATTTGGGGACTTTGTTTACTTGGTTGCTATCAATGTACTCGTTCTCCAGTTGACTGGGTCGGCGGCAGCCGTAGCAGGACTATGGATAATGGGCCCCGTCGCTTCTATTTTGACGAAATTCTGGTCTGGAAGCTTGATAGACCGGATGAACAAACGGAGGTTGATGATTCTTACGGATGTTTTTCGCGCTTTGTTGGTAGCTGTCATTCCGTTTATTGCCACTGTATGGCTTATATACTTCTGTTTGTTTTTCCTGTCTGTAGCCAAAGCATTTTTTGAACCGACTTCCGTTTCTTATATAACCGGAGTGATACCAAAACAGCAGCGGAAACGATTCAATTCATTCCGCAGTCTCGTCACCTCCGGCGCTTTTTTAGTCGGACCTGCCATTGCTGGTGTGCTGCTTATGGTGACATCTGCCAGTATCGCTATCTGGATCAATGCTGTATCTTTCTTGTTTTCCGCCATTCTTCTTAGCTGGCTGCCCAATTTGGATGTGGAGGATGATACTTCAAGAACGTTTTCTTGGAAACTTCTAAGAGAGGATTGGCATCAAGTCATCGATTTTAGTAAAAATCATCAGTACGTCATGCTGGTTTATTTAGTTGCCCAGTTGTTCATGGTGGCAGCGTTAGGAATGGATGCGCAGGAAGTTGTTTTTACTCAGCGGGTGCTCGGTTTGACAGAGGCAGATTTCGGATTGCTTATCAGTATAACCGGAGCTGGTTCTATTGCCGGGGCAGCCACTATAACGATTCTTGCAAAGAAACTGTCAATCCGGCTATTGGTTGCCAGCGGCTATTTACTAGTTGCAGCGGGTTATTTAATTTATGCTTTTTCCTTCTCCTTCTGGTCGGTAGCTACTGGATTTATTATTCTCGGATTCTTTAATGCTTTTTCGTCTACGGGTCTCCTGACGTTTTACCAAAATAATGTGCCATTATCCATCATGGGGAGAATCAGCAGTGTGTACGGTAGCTTGCAAAGCCTGCTGCAAATCTTGTTTATCTTGTTGATCGGTTTTACCGGGGACTTGGTACCGTTACGTTATAGTATTATTGCGGGTTCCTTGTTGATTGCAGCTTTGAGTGTCATACTTACGGTATTGGTTTATCAGCCTTCCAGGAGTCGGCATTTTGCGGAAGAATCAGAAACACTAGAGCAAGCCCATTAAGTAACAGGAGGCTGATTGGATGAATGAAAACCATGTTCTGGTCATCGGTGGTACAGGTATGTTGTCAAAAGTGTCAATATGGCTGGCGGATCATCATGCACAAGTTTCCGTGATTGGCAGGACGCAGGAGAAACATAGCGACTTGATGAAGATGGCTGGTGATCCGGCACGACTTAACAATATCGCAGTAGATTATTATAATTTGGACGCTTTGGAGACAGAACTGAAGCGAGCTATGGACAAGCATGGGCCGATCAATTTGGCAGTCTGCTGGTCGCCTTTTTACCCTGCCGTGGAACGAATCAGCCGGGTAATCACCGAACGGTCAGACAGATGGCGGCTTTACCATGTGAAAGGAAGTAGACGTTACTTTGAAGATGAACCATTAAGCGTGTCTGCATCCTGTCAATATCGAAGTATTTACTTGGGATTTGTCATGACTGGAAATGGATCAAGATGGCTGACACACGCTGAAATAGCTGCTGGTATTATAGAAAGCGTGAAGAATGATGAAGATGGAGCTGTCGTCGGGACGGTCCATCCATATGAGAAACGTCCTTGTTGAATGGTGGAAGAGAGGTGCATATGATGGATATCAGGCATTTAAAATACTTTATAGAAGTTTGTCAGTACAACAGTTTTACTCGGGCCGCGGATCATTTGTATGTGACGCAGCCTACCATCAGTAAGATGATAAAAAATCTTGAAGCGGAGCTGGGTGTAGAGCTTTTTGATCGGTCAAAAAAGCAGTTGGAATTGACGGATGCTGGAAGAATCATACTCGAACAAGCCCATACAATCGATAAGGCATTTGACAATTTACAAACAGAACTTGACGATTTACTGGGATTGCAAAAAGGGCATATTCGTATCGGTTTGCCCCCGATTATGGATGCCGATAAATTTATTCGTATTTTAGGAGACTTTCATCAGCTTTATCCACAGATAACATTTCAGCTTATCGAAAACGGGACAAAAAAAATCGAAGAAGATATTTATCATGATGAATTGGATGTGGGAATAACCGTGTTGCCTACAATGGAAGATGAATTCCATTACTTTTCTTTCATGAAAGAAGAGTTGCGGGTAGTAGTCCCTGAATCCCATTCGCTTGCTTCCAGAAAACAAGTGAAATTGGAAGAATTGAAGGAACAGCAATTTATATTGTTCAATAAAGATTTTGCGTTGAATGATCAAATTTCAGAGGCTTGTAGAAATGCAGGATTTATCCCCCGGGTCGTTGCTGAAAGCTCCCAATGGGATTTTATCGGAAAAATGATCGCGACCGATTTGGGGATCTGTATCCTGCCTTATAGTGTTTCCCAACTCTTAAAAGAAAAGGTGTGGACAATAAAAATAGTAAAACCGACGATTGAGTGGGATTTGGCGGTAATATGGAGGAAAAATCATTACTTATCGTATGCGACCAGGGAGTGGCTTGAGTACACCCAAGAACGCTTGACTTTAGGAAACACCTCGACATGAGGCCACTAAAATATAGAAGTTTTATGATAGGTAGCATTTTAAAAAAGCGGTCAGTGCGGAATTAAATTTCCCCACTGACCGCTTTTCGTCTGATTTTTAGAGCATTAGTTTAACGATTCGTTTTACGTTTGCCGTGAAAATCGCCATAGCACCTTGAAGGCGCATGCCTGCGAGACCCGGTGATGAGGCGGCCTCATATCCGTGTTCTATGCTTCAATTCGCTATTTTTAGCTTCAATCCTATATCGTTCCTTCGCACTTTTTTTAAAGGTATCACTGTTTTGAAAGGTGAGTTGATCGATATGTTCTTCGGATTTTAAGCTGACCGAATAACTTTTGGTTTTGGCATCAGGTTTATAACACCCTTTCTGAAGAGGACAACGTTTACGCTTTTCGACATCAAAATAGTGGGTTTCTAGCTGATTTTGAGGTTGAGCCTAGGATGGAGGCGGCATAGCTAATAAGCGCAGAACTAAGTACAGCTGATCGTCTGTCAAAAGCTGTGAATTGTCCGATTTTCCCTGAAGTTGGAAGAAAGGCGCATTTATTTTTCTAATGCGTTTTGCCAAAACCATACTTTTCCTCCATAGGTTGAAGCGATTACATAGATAAAATCTATCCTTTCAATAAAAAATATCCATTTTACG
Organism: Sediminibacillus terrae; assembly: GCF_009602435.1. Lineage (GTDB taxonomy): Bacteria > Bacillota > Bacilli > Bacillales > Amphibacillaceae > Sediminibacillus > Sediminibacillus terrae. The sequence goes on along the minus strand of NZ_VZDQ01000011.1, from coordinate 417,631 downwards.
AATCCTTTCCGGCAGTTTTACACTCAGTATGTACACAAAAAACGAAGGAAGGATCGATCAAATGGTTGATGCAAAGAATCCAAAGGAAAGTTTGATAGTCAATACGGATCAAGTAATGATTAATGATTTGAACAATTACAATACGTTGTTCGGTGGAGTGCTAATGAAAAAACTGGATAACAATGCTACATTATCGGCAAGACGCCATGCCAGGGTTAAAGAATGTGTGACAGCTTCGACAGATTCTATTGATTTCTTGCATCCGATTCATCAGACTGATTCGGTTTGTGTAGAATCCTTTGTTTCTTACACAGGGAATAAATCCATGGAAATTTTTTGCAAGGTGATTGCAGAGGATATGCTTACAGGTGAACGTCGCATTGCAGCAACGGCATTTTTAACGTTTGTAGCTTTAGATGAAAATAAAAAACCGATTAAAGTACCTGAAATCATTCCCGAAACCGAGGAAGAAATTTTCCTTTACGAGTCAGGTAAAGAGCGTGCAGAAATCCGGAGACAACGTAGAAAGCATAGCAAGGAACTAACGGAAAAAATCGGCATACTTAAGCCTTGGGAAAGAGGAGAGAAGATACATGACCAAGAAATTAGCTAGTCTATCAGAAATTTATCAGGCTAAAGAGGATATAGAACACTTAAAACAGCAAAAGCCGGAGCTTTATGAACACCTTCTTCACGTAGTGAGCCTGACAAGACAGCTGCAGATCAAATACGGGTATTTGGGTTCCTTGTTGATGGAGGAGACACCAAAATATCAACCGGAATTTGTGAGGGAATCCGTTCTCAGCTTGTATCTGGAAGAAGTAGAAAAACTTAAAAACCGGGCGGATATTAATTTGGTAAAAGATATTATCGAAAGGCATCGGCAGGTCAGCGAGTCAAAAATATGTCTGCTTCTACTTGGAGCGAAACCAGAACTGCTCCAAGGTTCGACTATTATGAAGTAAGGATGGGGCGGATCACAAAGGGCGATTTTAATTGGAAAATGCGAAAAAGCAGAATATAAATTTTGGAGTGTTGCTATCTGCAGTGCTTCCCCATGGAGGTTTTAAGACAATCCTCTGTGTGGCAAAATGCCATACTGAGGATTGCCTTAAGCTTACACTAGAGAATTTCTGGAATGTTAACAGGCAAAAAGTCTATGCAGCGAAAGTGCAGAGAGGAATTGAAGGGCGGCTATGCCTCCGCCGCCAACCGGCCGCTTTCTGACCAGGATGAGAAAAGTACTCTTGCAAGCCATAATCAGAATTCATGCTTTGCCAACGTTATGGCAATCTCGTCTTCGATTGCGGTGATTCCAGAACTGGAACCTAGATAATTATTGATCAGGACGGCAAAGATCAATTTTTCTCCGTCTTTGGCAGTGACATAGCCAGACAGTGTTGAAACGCTGTTCAGTGAACCGGTCTTTGCTTTAACGTTTCCCTTTGCAGGATCTTCTTTCATCCGATTACGGAGGGTTCCCCCGACCAGGCGGTCGGAAATGCCGGCAATAGGAAGAGATTGTTCCCAGACCGGAAACCAAGGTTTCTCCTGTGCGTGGTATAATAACTGGGACAGACTATTGGCAGGGATATAGGTTTTATGAGACATACCGGAGCCGTCACGCAATTGGATGGTGCCGGTGTCTACCCCCAATTCTTTCGCAACCGACTTGGTCACTTGCAAGCCTTTATCCCAGCTTCCTTCACCATGCTCTACTTTGCCCATTTCTTTCGTCAACATCTCTCCATGTCCATTGTTGCTTAATTTCATAAAGGGGATTAACAGCTCTTTCAGTGGCATTGATTTCTTTTCAGCAAGCCTCTTTGCCTGTTTAGGGGTTTGATGGAAACCAATATCGGTTTTTCCGATAAAAGAAATGCCCTCTTCCGCCAGGATTCGTTTGAAAACATTCAAAGCATAACCTGTGGGTTCCCATACAGAGGACCACGATTTAGATGGCGATCCGTTTAATGGCATGCTGCCCTCAATAACGATTTCGTTCGTGCCATGCTGACGGATGATGGAAATATCCTTTGTTTCCTTTTCAGCGACCATCTTTGTCTGATTGTTGATCGTTATGTAATCATTCTCAGGTGTCAATCGGATGTTGGCTGGCTCTCCGACCTGATCAGAAGGGGTTACTTCGACAATGACCGTTCCGGCATCAAAATCGGAATCAGGTGACAACGTAAGTGCGGATACCTGGGCTCCGGTGTAGTAGGGTTCATCCGACCAATTCAAATCTTCAGATAAACGTACGTCATCATACCACGTATCATCCCCGACGAGCTTGCCTTTAATTTTGTGAATGCCTTGATTCTGCAACGCTGCTGCGAATTGCCTTAAGTCTTCCTCCATCAATGTCGGGTCCCCTTTTCCCTTGAGATAGAGGTTGCCGTGTAGCACTTTGCCTTTTACTGATCCGTCCGTCCATACTTCGGTCGTGAATCGATAGTCCGGTCCCAGTGTGTCCAAAGCGGCGGCACTCGTCAATAATTTCATGTTGGAAGCAGGACGTAAACGTGTATTCCCATTGTGTGAATATATCTGTTCGCCGGTTTTGGCTTTCCGGACGCTGACTCCTGTCACAGTACCGGCGAGTTTATTATCTGCCAGAATTTCGTCCAATTTTTGTTTTAATGTCTTTGTCTCTGTTGTTTGGCTTGAGGGCGGATCTTCCGAAGCAGTAAGCTGAAAGTTCATCGTTTGTCCGGCTAACGGAAGGAAGAGAAGCATTGCGAAAACGAGCAGCATTAAGGTACGCTTTTTAATGATAGACAAACTTGCACATCCTCTCTTAAATGTTTGAATAGTTAAATAATAATGGAATTACATCCTGATTTGGTGTTTTTTTCGGAAATCAAGCCCCATTACCCACTTGGATGGAAGCTTATATGGCTTTTAGAGCAGGATCTTAGTCGGTGCCTTTATCCAGCCTATTTAAAAAGTGTAGGAAAAAGAAGTATTTTCTATACAAGAGCAGACAGGAAATATAAATACAAAAAGGAGAGAAGGCGTTGGAAAAGAAAAAGGATTATTTTTCCCATACAGAACAGGTCGAAATCGTATCCGGAAACAATGAACATTTCCGGCTGATGGTGAGCGTACCCAATCAAGAAGTACCGGAGGAGGGATTTCCTGTGCTTTATGTGTTGGACGGAAATGCTTTCTTCCAAACGATTCGTGAAATGGCTCGTGTCCAATCGCATAAGCCGGATAAAACTGGTGTTTCACCACTGGTCATAGTCGGCCTCGGGCATCCGACAGAAAAGGACTTTGATCCAGCATACCGAATCCGAGATTATACTTTCCCGATTAAAAACGGAAAAGTTCCTCCTCAGTTTTCCGACTATGAAAATGGACAGGCAGAAGCTTTTGCGAATTTTATTGAGTCAGAAGTAAAACCAATGATTTCAGAGCATGTATCTATTAATACACGGAAGCAGGCACTGTTCGGCCACTCTCTCGGAGGGTTGTTCGTCCTTTATTCGCTTTTAAACTATCCTGGTTCATTTCAGCGCTATGTCGCATGCAGCCCGTCGGTATGGTGGGATGATCGGGGGATTTTCCGCTATTTGGAAGAGTGGGATAAAGGCAAAAAACAAACAAGAGCAGGTACGGGGGTTTTTCTGGCAGCGGGTTCGTTGGAAAGGGATTTCATGCGGGAAGACGTCAGGCGGCTGGCAGATACCTTTGCTAGGTTATCCCCTTCCTTGTTTTCCGTCTATCATGAGGCGGAAGGGGAAAATCACATATCGGTGGTCCATAATGTCATGAGCAAGGTTCTCAGGTTTGTTTCCTCCTGAAGGCTAGGGGTTGTAATAGAACCATTGGACCGTTACAAAAGCCCCGGGAAAGGGGGTGGAAACAAGAATTTTCCTTCTTTTGGTCCCTTTCTCGTGTCCTCTTTTTTTTATAAAATGAACATACTTCTTCACATAGACCAACATATGCGTATGCATTACCTCATTTGAGCTTTTCTTAAAAATTCCCTATCCACAGTGATTATATCAAACAATAATATTGTTAATTTTCCGAAAAATCAAAAAATAGCTTGTTTTCTTGAAGTCCATCCCATATAATTAATCTTGTCACTCTTTATATCCTTTATTTTCTATTTATGATAAAAAAAGTAATTTATTGTTTTTCATTTTTATCCATGAGATACGGGGAGGGAGAATATTGGCTGATACGTTACTCGAGATTCAGCATTTAAACACGTCTTTTCGAATCCATGATGATTATTATGCTGCAGTAGACGATGTGACGTTGACGGTTAACAAAAATGAAGTGTTGGCAATTGTCGGTGAATCAGGCTCAGGTAAAAGTGCTCTGGCTTTTTCCATCATGGGGTTGCACAATCGGGCAAAAATAGAAGGCAGTATATTATTTAAAGAGCAAGAACTGGTTGGGTTGCCGTATAGCAAGCTTAATCAGCTCCGTGGTGACCAACTTTCCATGATTTTTCAGGACCCGTTGACGGCTTTGAACCCCCTCATGAATATTGGAGATCAAATAGGGGAAGCCATTCTGCTCCACCAGAAAAAACTTACCAAAAAAAAGCGGAAAGAAAGAGTGATCGATTTACTGAATCAAGTGGGCATTCCCCGCCCGGAACAAATCTGTGAACAATTCCCCCATCAATTGTCAGGGGGGATGAGACAGCGGGTGATCATTGCCATCGCCATAGCCAACAGACCGGAATTGCTGATAGCCGATGAGCCGACAACAGCGTTGGATGTAACCATCCAGGCGCAAATTTTAGATTTGATCAGAGAATTAAAAGAAAACATGCATGCCGGAATCATTCTGATTACCCATGATCTTGGGGTGGTGGCTGAAATGGCGGACAGGGTCGCTGTGATGTATGCAGGCCAGATAGTGGAGCTGGCAGACGTCCATACGTTATTTGAAAAGCCGCTCCATCCTTATACCCGATCGCTTTTGCATTCGGTTCCGAATGAAGGACAGGATAAGCTGCATGTCATTCAAGGTATTGTTCCATCGCTCCAGCATCTGCCAAGACGGGGTTGCAGGTTTGCAGAACGTATCCCGTGGCTGGATGGTTCGGCACATGAAGAGCAACCGGAACTTCATGAAGTGGAGCCAGAACATTTCGTGCGATGCACGTGTTATCGCCATTTCCATTTCCCGGCGGAAAGGGAGGGATGGACGCATGGCATTTCTTGAAGTGAAAAATTTGAAAGTCCATTTCCCGGTCCGGGGTGGGTTGTTCAATCGAAAAATCGGCGCTGTGAAAGCAGTGGACGGTGTATCTTTTACAATTGAACAAGGGAAAACCTACGGATTGGTGGGGGAATCAGGATCAGGAAAAACAACTACCGGACGGGCGATCATCGGTTTGAACAAAATAACGGAGGGACAGGTGATTTTCGAGGGAGAAGGTTTAACGGGGAAAAATCCCAGGCGAAAAAAAGATGTTCAAATGATCTTCCAAGACCCTTACTCCTCTTTGAACCCGAGGAAGCGTGTGCTGGATATTATCGCCGAACCGCTTCGGAACTATGAGAACCTGACCAAACAGGACGAGCTGGAACAAGTGATTCAACTTTTAAAAAGGGTGGGACTAAGCGAGGACAGCATCTGGAAATACCCTCATGAATTTTCAGGTGGTCAGCGGCAGAGAATCGGAATTGCCCGGGCGATAGCATTGAAACCGAAACTTATCATAGCCGATGAACCCGTTTCCGCTCTTGATGTATCGGTCCAGGCTCAAGTACTGAACTTTATGCAGGAGATCCAGGAGGAATTGAACCTTACATATTTGTTTATCAGCCATGACTTGGGGATTGTCAAGCATATGAGTGACCGGATCGGAATTATGTACAAGGGCCGTTTTGTCGAAGAGGGGACAACGGGAGAGATATTCAATAGTCCACAGCACATATACACAAAACGGCTGGTGGCGGCGATACCGGATATCGATCCGAAAAAAAGGTCTCTTCAAAAGCGTCTGCGCCAGGAAGTACAGGCCGAATACACACGTTCTTACCATGATTATTTTGATGAACAAGGGCTTGTCTATGATTTGCGCAACATCTCTGATTCCCACCTAGCAGCATTGCCGGAGAAAGGTTGAGGATCTTATGTGGAAATTCATTGTTAGAAGGTTGCTCATTACGATGCCACAAGTTTTATTGCTGAGTGTCCTGGTATTCCTTATGGCTCAGATGATGCCCGGTGACGCTCTCTCTGGACAAATTGATCCGAATATCGATCCAGCAGCCATCGAGGCGCAACGTGAAAAACTTGGCTTGAACAATCCTTGGTATGTGCAGTATGTGGATTGGGTGGGTTCCGCGCTTCATGGAGATCTCGGTCAGTCTTTCCGTCATAAAATGCCAGTGACGGATTTGATTGGACAGCGGCTTGCCAATACTTTTTGGCTTGCTGTTGCAACCCTGATTCTTACCTATCTAATTGCAATCCCTCTTGGCATTACAAGCGGGAGATACAATGACACACTTCGCGACCAGTTGATCACAGGCTATACCTACATTGGCTTTGCTACTCCGTTATTCATATTTGCTTTGGTATCTCTTTGGGTTTTCGGGTTCAAGCTGGAATGGTTTCCGACGGGAGGCAGCGTGGCACCGGGACTTGAGCCAGGAACCTTCCCTTATATTGTGAGTAAACTGCAGCACCTATTATTGCCGGCTCTGTCCATGGCTTTGATCACCACAGTGAATACTGTCCAATATTTACGCAGTGAAATAATCGATACCAAACAAAAAGATTTCATTATCACAGCAAGAGCGAAAGGGGCTCCGGAGTCCCGGGTCTATAATCGTCATATCTTGCGTAATTCTCTGCTTCCGCTTGCGGCATTCCTCGGTTTTGAAATCACTGGTTTGATTGGAGGAACGATATTCGTCGAAACCATTTACAGTTACCCGGGAATGGGATTGTTATTCATGGATTCTATCGCGCTACGGGATTATAGCGTGGTCACTTCGGTCGTGTTGCTGCTGGGTGTGGTTTCCATCTTAGGTGTGCTGCTGTCGGATATCATTTTAAGCATTGTAGATCCCAGAATCCGTATTAAATAAATGATCAAGAGGTGAAAAACATGGCTGAACTGCAGGCTGGCACTCCTGGCAAACAGGAAAAAAGCCCTTCCGGAGTCATGATTTTGTGGCGGGAACTGGCCAGGGACCGGATTGCACTTATATCCTTCATTTTCTTGTTGTTGGTCACGATTTTTGTGTATGGCATTTCCTTGTTTTTAGATCAAGATGAAATTGTTTCGGTGGATTTGTTTGAGATCCATCAACCCCCATCGGAAGAATTTTGGCTTGGGACAGATTATGGTGGCAGGGATGTGTTCGGCCAATTGATCATTGGTACACGCAATTCTCTGTCTATCGGTATTCTGGTCACCTTGATGACCGGAATCATAGGGGTGCTGTATGGTTTGATTTCCGGTTACTTTGGCGGGACGGTCGATAATATCATGATGCGGGTCGTCGACTTCTTTCTTATTCTCCCGTTTTTGATGATTGTCATTGTTTTCGTAGCTATTGTTCCCAAATATGATATTTTTTCGTTTTCTTTGATTATGACTTCCTTTTTATGGATGGGGATTGCCCGTTTGGTTCGTTCCAAAGCCTTACAGGAAAGGGAACTGGATTATGCTCAGGCGTCCAAATCGCTGGGAACTCCGGAACGGAAAATCATGTTTTCACAAGTCTTGCCGAATTTGAGTTCCTTGATTATCGTTACGATGACGTTGAATTTAGCTGCGAATATCGGTTTGGAGTCCGGGCTGTCTTTTCTGGGATTCGGATTTCCGGAAAGCACGCCAAGTCTTGGTACTTTGCTTGGTTATGCTAGGAACCCGCAAACCTTGGAATACAGATGGTGGATATGGGTGCCAGCAGCGGTACTGATTTTTGTGCTGATGTTAAGCGTCCGCAATGTGGGTGAAGCACTGAAGCGGGCTTCCGATTCAAGACAGAGGCGAGGGTGAAGAAGGCAGTTAGAGTGGATACTCACATCAATGACGGTGTTATTGATGCTGTGTATAGATAGTCAGTCACTAGCGCTGGCATACCATTTTAAGGGGAGGAAATTAGATGAGTAAGAGATATCTCGGCAAGCTGTTTTCCTTGTTGACGCTGGTCCTTATGTTTTTCATTTTGACAGCGTGCAATGACGAGGATGCAGAAGCGGAAGTCGAAGGAAACGACAATGCGGATAAGGGTGAAGCTGCACAGGACGATGTTTTTTCGATTGATGATTTTGAACAAATCAAGACCAATCAAGGAGAGGCCATCGAGGGCGGGACGCTTAACTTCGGCTTAGTTTCCGATACTGCTTTTGAAGGGACATTGAACTTTAACTTTTACTCCGGAAATCCAGATGCACAGGTGATTAGCTGGTTCGATGAATCGTTGTTGGATGTGGATGAAAACTACGCTTATACGAATGACGGAGCTGCAACGCTCGATGTAGACAGGGAAGCAAAGACAATCACATTCAAAATCCGCGATAACGTCAACTGGCATGATGGTGAGCCTGTGACAGCTGAAGACTGGCAGTTTGCCTACGAGGTGATAGGTCACCCGGACTATGACGGAATCCGATATGGATCGGATTTTACTATTATCAAAGGCATGGAGGCCTACCATAGTGGAGAGGCAGACGCAATATCCGGAATTGAAGTCATCGATGAAAAAACCATGAAAATATCCTATGACACCTTTACCCCATCGCTTTTGTCAAGCGGCATTTGGTCTTATGCTATGCCAAAACATATCTTCAAAGACATTCCGGTTGCTGATATGTCTTCCTCTCCGGAAGTACGGGAAAAACCCATCGGGATGGGTCCTTTTAAAGTAGACTCGATTGTGCCTGGTGAATCCGTGACCTTCGTGAAAAACGAAAATTACTGGCGGGGGGAACCAAACCTCGATGGGGTTACGCTAAAAGTGATCAATCCGAATGTAGTCGTGCAGGCATTGGAAAATGGAGAAGTGGACTTGGTTGATAGTTTTCCTACCGATCAATATCCAGAGAATGCGGATATGTCCAATGTAGAGTTTGTCGGCGACGTAGACCTTGCTTATACGTACATTGGTTTCAAATTGGGAAAATGGGATGCAGAGGCTGGTGAGGTCATCCCGGATCCTGAAGCAAAAATGGCAGACGTTGATCTAAGAAGAGCCATGTGGCATGCCGTAGACAATGATACGGTCGGCAAAAAGTTTTACAACGGGCTTCGCTGGAATGCCAATACACTCATTCCTCCATCCCACCCTGACTATCATGATGACAGTATCGAAGCGCCGACCTACGATCCTGACAAGGCGAACCAGCTTTTGGACGATGCTGGCTATGAAGATGTCAATGGCGATGGTATCCGTGAGGACAAAGATGGCAATGAGCTTGTGATCAACTTTGCTTCGATGTCAGGAGGTGACACTGCAGAACCGTTGGCTCAATATTATATCCAGGCGTGGGAAGCAGTAGGCTTGAAAGTCGAATTGCTTGATGGCCGTTTGCAGGAATTCAATACTTTCTATGACCGTGTGGAAGCAGATGATCCGGAAATCGACATTTATCAAGGTGCCTGGTCTGTAGGGTATGATGTCAATCCGGCTGGTTTATATGGCAGAGATGCTGCTTTTAATTATACCCGTTATGCAAGTGAAGAAAACGATGCCTTGCTGCAGGAAGGGGTGTCGGAAAAAGCATTCGACGAGGCTTACCGTCAGGATGTCTATAGTAAATGGCAGGAGCTGATGGTGGACGAAATCCCTGTATTCCCGACGGTCTACCGGGCAGTGATCATTCCGGTGAACAACCGGGTGCAAAACTATGCTGTCGACTTCAAGGATGGAGTCGGAATCTATCGTTATCAGTTAGCTTTGACTCAGGAAGAAGCAGTGACTGCTGAATAACCGAATAGACTAGAAGTAGTGGATGCAAGACAAGGTGAATATAAAAAAACCGAACGATTTTCGAAGGTTGTTTTGAATCATCGTTCGGTTTTTCTTATGGCAGGAAATATTGAGGAGTTGTCGACGAAGATGAACGGATTAGGATATAGTATAAATGTTGAAGATGATGGAAAAAATCCAGGCGAAATAGAAGGAGAGGGACGATGCACATATGTCCAATTGTTAAGGGAGATGCTGCTCAAGTCTTGCGCTGGCAAAAAAGGAACAAAGGATTTTTTGATCGGTTACCAGACATGAAGAGGTTGGCATTATGACACAGGCTGTTCTGTTTGATCTGGATGGGACCATGCTGGACCGTGAAAGAAGCATTCGCTTTTTCATACATCGTCAATATGACCGGCTGGAGGGCTATTTGGAAGATGTGGAGAAAAAGGAATTTATCGAAGCTTTCTTGAAATTAGACGCCGGCGGATATGTTTGGAAAGACAGGGTATATCAGCAGCTGGTCAGTATGTTTTCCATTACTTCTGTTTCATGGCAGGAATTACTTGATGATTACATAAGTCACTTCAAGAATAGTTGTATCCCGTATCCCAACCTTAAAAGTGTCCTGGAAACCTTGAGGTTTCAGGGGTTAAAGTTAGGAGTCATCACGAATGGCCGGTATCCCTTTCAACTGGATTCCATCAAAGCGCTTGGTATTGAAAGTTTTTTTGACGTAGTGTTGGTTTCTGAAAAAGAGGGGATCAAAAAACCTGATCCAACTATCTTCCATAGAGCTTCAAGGCAGCTGGACGCTCCCCTGGACAAATGCTTGTTTGTCGGAGACCATCCGCAAAAGGATATTGCAGCAGCAGGAAACGCAGGGATGATTACTGTATGGAAAAAGACAAAGGGGAGTAATCCGGAACCAGCCGATTACACCATTCATCAATTAGAGGATTTATTGAAGATAGACGTGTTGAAATATAGCAAAGAGACTAGGAACAGGAGAAAATAGATACCTCCTTGTTCCTATTTTTGCTAGTTGAATACCAATGATTGTGGTTGACAAACAGCGTTTAGTATCATATGATAATCCTCATGATTTAATGACCGGTTGGTTCTAAAAGGTAACCGATTGGTTCAGGGGGGAGACAAATCAGTAAAAAACAGGCTTTAAAAGAAGCGGCAATCCGGCTATTTGCGGAAAAAGGCTACCATATGACCTCTGTACAGGAAATAGCTTTGGAGACGGGTGTTTCCAAGGGAGCTTTTTACAAACATTTTGCCAGTAAAGAAGCATTACTTATTGAATTGGTCAAGGACAGTCACGATAAAATGTTCTTAAAAGCCCATTCTGTTCAATTTAACGGGATATTGACCGGCAAGGAGGTACTGCAAAAACGAATTGCAATTGAGCTCGAGCAAACCCTTCAGAACAGTTCAATATTTTTTACTCTATTCAAAGAGTTCCCTCCGGAAGAATCAAATGAAATTTCCCAAATGATGAAGGAATTCCACATAGAATTAATCGAGTGGCATAAACAAAGTCTCATCGAAGCATTTGGGCCCAGCCATGGTATTTGGGATATCGTCGTCATGTTCGAGGGGATGATGAAGGAGTATATATATTTACTGGTATTCAAGCAAATACAAGTACCGGTGGATAGATTGGCTCTTTTACTGACGGATGTCTTAGAAGCTATGATTAAAAGGGCGGGAAGTTTGGAACCTATCCTTAGTGAAGAGGCGGTATTACCAGATAAACAGGCCGATGATTCTGTCCGCTTGAAACAACTGCTGCAAAATCAATTAGAGTCTGTCAGACAAGAGGCTGAAATGCTTGCCGTTCCGGAAAAATCAAAAACTCATACATTAGCGGCTTTGAACCGTCTTGCTGAAGAAGTTCAAAAAGACAAGCCGGAGGCATACTTGCTGGAAGCCATGCTGCATTATTTGAAACAGCAGGATAGCTTAGTATGCAGTCTTCTGCAAATCGAGCAAACACTAAACAGATTATTCAGGGAAGAAGGAGAAGATAGAAAATGACAGAACAAAACCAAGAAACCAGTCAGCCTGATATAAAAATCGGTCCGATGCTGACAGTCATGTTGATCGGCGCATTCGTCGGTTTGTTAAATGAAACATTGCTGGCAACAGCATTGCCGTCCATTATGGCTGATTTCGGCATTACAGAAAATAAAGTACAATGGCTGACGACAGCTTTTCTACTGACGAACGGGGTAATGATCCCGATTTCCGCTTTTTTAATTGAACGATTCACGACAAGGAAACTGTTCATGACTGCTTTCAGTATTTTTGGACTGGGCACATTGATCAGTTCCTTGTCTCATGTATTTCCATTACTGCTAACGGGGAGGGTCATCCAGGCAGCCGGTTCTGGAATCATGCTGCCGTTGATGATGACCGTCATTTTAACCGTTATCCCTAGGGATCGCCGTGGCGCTGTTATGGGAATGGCAGGTATCGTTATCTCGTTTGCTCCGGCAATCGGGCCAACGTTGTCCGGATGGATGCTTGAATATTTTTCTTGGCGGGCACTATTCTATATCGTTCTGCCGATCGTGATTTTGACCATTATCATCGCATATTTTTCGATGAGGAATGTCACCAGGCTTACCAAACCTAAAATTGATATTTTGTCGATTGTCCTGTCATCTTTCGGGTTCGGAGGATTGTTATATGGATTCAGCAGTGCCGGGGAAGATGGCTGGAGCAGTACCAAAGTTCTTGTTTGCTTGATCGGCGGAGCCATTATCCTGGCATTGTTCATATGGCGTCAGCTAAAATTGGCCACTCCGCTCTTACAATTCAAAGTGTTTAAATTCAACATTTTCAGCCTTTCGCTGATCATAACCATGATTGTTTTAATGTCGATGATCGGTGCAGAAACATTGCTGCCGCTATACATGCAGAATTTACGCGGCTTCACACCGCTTGAGTCCGGCCTTATGTTGCTTCCAGGGGCGATAGTAATGGGAATCATGTCGCCGATTACAGGAATGATGTTCGATAAATTCGGAGCGCGTTGGCTCGCTGTACCTGGTTTGGCTATTGTTGCGATTACAACCTATATATTTACGAACTTATCGATGGACACCTCGTTTACGATGCTCGCCATTGTGTATGCTGTCCGTATGTTTGGTTTGGCTTTGGCAATGATGCCGGTTATGACCGCTGGTTTAAACCAAATTCCAGATGAATGGAATGCACATGGTTCAGCGATGGCGAACACGATGCAACAGGTCTCCGCTTCGATCGGTACAGCTATCCTCATCACGGTGATGACGACGGCTGCTAAAAACTATCAGCCGGATATGACCGCCCTGGCAGGACTATCACAGGCAGATGCAAAGCAGCAGGTAGCCAACAACGCACTGTTGCATGGTTATAACAGCGCCTTTTTGTTTGCTTCCATTCTTGCTTTGGCAGGGATGCTGCTCGCTCTGTTTTTAAATACGAAAAAGTCAGATGAGCAAACTAAAACAGTAGAAGGATAGAAGTTGCGGCATGCTTCCGGGAGACCGGAAACATGCCGTTTTATATGTTCAGGATAATATTTAATGGCAAAGAAAAACACACGTGGGCATGCATGAATTGGCCAGAGGCCCACATGATGGGGGGCAGGGGTTGCTGCATAATGTAGCGATTTAGCCTTTACTCCTTTAAACAGGCGCTTGCGACAGCGGGAAAACTAGATACCTTTAATGAATAAAACATACCCATCTTTTCCGGCTAAAGATGTCAAGGTAACGAGTTTCCTTCATCGCCCCTTTTTTCTGAAGACTGCCGGAATGGACTGCAGCCATATCTATATCCATACTTTTCTTTTCGCCAGCGTACCACTACATCGTGCAGTTCATCCGTTAGACGAAGCAATTCCTCATTTGACAAACTGTTCGTTTTTTCATAAACAACATACATTTCGTTTCTTAACTGCTCCATTTTTTGTTCCAGCTGTTCCAACATAATACTTCTCTACTTTCTTATGTAGATTGATTCATCTCTACCAAGCTTTTCAGCCAAGCGTTTCAACGTTCTACAGTAACCCTTTTTAGAACCCTGCGTCTGGAGATGGAAATTTTGATAGACTTTTGTTTGAAAATCAATTTTATTTCCCATTCGGAAAAGCAACAGCGCCCATGGGAAGCTGGCAAGAAAAAAGTTGTTACCTGACATTGTATTATCAAGGAAAGTTCACTCCTATTCAAGGGAACGTGTGTTCTTATTGTATAAGAACAATAACGAATAGGCAAGCGAACGACAGAGTTATTTTAAATGGAAGCATGAAGAAAGTAAACGTGATATGGGACGATGCGACTCTTGAGGAAAGAACAGGATCTTGGAAGTTCCGGATGAAAACCGGTTCAGTGAATTGATTTTGTTTTTTGGAATTCATTGAGAAGCTTATCCAGCGCCTGGGAGATTTTAAGGACTTCCTTCCCATCCGGCTCATTGCTATAAGCTTTATACATTTTCAATCTTAATTGCTCTATCTCTCTTTCTAGATCTTTTTTCATAAATTATACCCTACCTTATCTATGATTCTATTGAAATAGTATCTTTTTTTTTGAATTAATTCAATCAATATTAGTACCTTTTTCACAAATATTCCTTTATCTGGATACAGAAACGAAATGTAGACGGATGACATACAATGTGATGTAACCATAAGGAAGGAGGTTCAGAATATGTATCATCCTTGGCAGGTACCTTCAAATTATCCATTCGAGGCTTGGGAAAGAATAGATACGCAGCCAGGCACTCCTGGTTTTCCATCATTCCCGCCACCGACACAGCCACCGGGCGGTACTCCTCAAGCAGGGCCCCCGACAAGTCCGCCGCCATCTGTAGTACCGCAGCAACCGCAATTTCAAACCTATGCTGTCGACCCGGGTGGAATCCGAGGTTGTTTATTCCGTTTCACCTATGTTTGGCTGGAAGGTTTTGAATCCTTTTGGTATTATCCAACCTTTGTCGGTCGCCGCAGCATAGCAGGTTACCGCTGGACAGGATTCCGCTGGGTTTACTTCGGAATCGATTTGAATCGGATCGAATCGTTTCAATGCTATTGATGGACAGGGAACCAATAAGAGCCGGTACGAAGGGTCATCCTTCACCGGCTTTTATCTGATTTTAAAAAATTCGATTAACGCTTCCCGTTTAAGAGGGTGGGATATATTCTGGGGATCTTTTCCTACAAATCAGGAACCGATTTGTGATGCCGTCGTTCGGGTTTTCTCTAATGTTTTCCTTCCAGTCAATCGACTGAATATGGCAATTGTGATTGTTCCCATTAAAATAAATGCAAACGTTAAGACAGTGGTTGGCAGGAAACTGCTGAGAAAAATAAACAAACCAGCAATCACAGCACCTAGAATTGTCATCAATCCAAATACGGCCATGTATGTACTTCTTGCATGGTCTGGTACCATGTTGGCCAGCATTGTCTGTTTTACTGGGATATGCAGTAATTCGCCCAAAGTAGCAAAGAACATGGCGATGATCAGCACAATGGCTGAATGGTGAAAACTGAGGATGGTGTAACCAAGGAAGTAAAGCACGAGCCCTCCAAGCAACACAAAACGATCATCGAGTTTTCTTAATAAGTAGGAAACAAAAACGGTCAAACAGACTACCAAAACAGTATTCTCCGCTTTCAATATCCCTAGTAAGTTAATACCATCTGCTTGAAACGGCAAGAACGGCACCAGCTGTCTTGCTACCGGGATGTCTGCTGCCAGACGAAGTCCGATGTAATTAGTCAATTGTTCCTCTGTCGCGACAATAAGTAAATTTGCTAAAGTGAATAACGCAAAAGTTTTATGTCTTAAGACTTTTAAATAAATCTTGACTCCACTGTCCAAGTCTTTTAGAGGAGCTGTCTTCTTTTCCTCGCTGGTGGTCTCGGTTAGAAACGATTCCTTGATAAAAATTACGGTCATAACGAGGGAAATCATGGTTGCAGTTGCAACGCCTAAAAACAGAAGGAAATGATGATCCATGAAGAGAAAAGCACCAGTGATTCCTCCTATGGATATGCCAAGATTTTGGAGCCAATATGAAAATGTATAAACCGCTTTACGGTTTTCCTTATTGCTTTCATCGATGATCATCGCTTGGTAGGCCGGAGTTGCGGACCCGAGAAAAAAATGGATAACGACAAATAGAGCAAAGGTGAAATAGGGAAGACTCAGCCATGGGGAATTGACTGCTGCGACAAATAGAAAGCCGCCTAGCGCGATTGCTTCAGAACAGACTATTACCGGTTTTCTTCCTTTCTTATCTGAAACGTACCCCCCTGTAAAAGAACCGGCGATATTAGCTGCCATCACGCTCAAAAACATAAAGCCCGTAACTACCGTTCCCAGCATACTCGAGAAAAAAACGACTAGATAAGGAGTAACCGCAGCATTAGCTGTTGTGGTTATAAATTGAAGTACTAATCGAATTTGAATGGTTCGGGAAAATGTAAAAAGATTCATCCTTTCATCTCCTTATTACGATTGATTAATCAATCGTTTTTTGAACCGACCTGTTCTTATGAAATGTTCGGACTGAATAACTGCATGGCAACAGGCGCAAAATCAGCCCAGATATCGTGTTCAGGTTGATCGGCCAAATTCAGCCGGATTCCCATCAGAAAGGAAGTGTAGGCAATAGAAGAAGTGATCGGATCTATTTCTCTGTGAAGCTGACCACTGCTTTGCCCTTGTGCAACCAAGTCTGCAATTTTATAACGGAAGGTACGATAAAATTGATCAAGCTCCTTAAATTGGCGTTCGAACCTTTGGTGCTGTCCGATTACCTGGGTGACAAGCCGCAAGTAAGTACCAACATTGGCAAATAAGCGGATATGCTTGTCGATCATCGATTCTAATTCTTTGTATGGGTCTTCGGGATTTGAATTGAAATCCAACAAAAGAGGGGAAAGGTCTTTAAGACGTTCCACAACTGCATGATGAAATAACTCTTCTTTGTTCTCAAAGTAAGTAAATACACTACCGAAGCTTACGCCGGAAGCCTTTGCCACCTTGGAAATAGTGGTATCGTTGTAACCATGTTCCGAAAAAAGGATAATCGCCTGGTCCAAAATTTTATCCCTTTTTGCTTTCATTTTTCGTATTTGTTTATCTGAAAGTGCCATAATTATCTCCTTGTTAAAGATTGATTGATCAATCATTTTCAGTCTGTATCAAATATCCGCGGTTGTAAACGCATTTTTTCTGGTCCCTAGTACATCCATTCTAATAGCTGAATTCTTTCTACATAAATCTTTTAATTCGCTAATGCCTGCGCTTATTAACAGGGTTTAAAACTAGTGGTCACACCTGCATGTTGCCGAAAAACCAAAAGACCGACATTCAAATGGAATAAGGTGGACTGGTTATTTAAAAACTATCCGTAGAAAGGAGGAGATAAAATGTCAGGCAGACGTGAAGGTCCCAAGCAACAAAAGCAACCCAACCTCCCGAAAAGTCCAAGCCAGCCTTACGGAGAACCATTGAGCGGATCCCACCAAGTGAAAAATCAAAATCATTCTCGGCAGAAACGGAAATCTTCACACGATATGTAAATGAGGATGGAAAAGAAGCATAGGGACCAAAACAAAAGCCGAACGATTCGTATTCGTTCGGTTTTTATAAGGTAACCTCTGTTTTGGCATATGCTGGCCAGCGGCGAGCAGTTGGATACTGTATGTTTTCATTTCGAGGAACGGATAGATATGACGGAAAACGATGGGAATATATCTTTACTCTTCTTCCGGCTAAAGATAAGGTGAACGGCGAGTTTTCTATCCAAAAGTGCTTGGCACTTTACAGCTTAACGGTTTTATCTAGTATAATGGGGATGTATGGGATTTTATCAGAATAAAAAACTGGACATGGATATGGATAGAGAAGAAAACAGAAAAAAACTGTTTTGCCCTTGCAGGGTATTGATGAATAGAGGAAATCGTTTGGCTGTCATGGACAGCGAGAATCAGCAAATAGGGAGCTAATAAGGAATGGAGATTATAAAGATTCAAGACGCGCCTCCAGCGAATAATGACCCAATCATTTTATGCATCGGAAAGTTTGACGGCGTCCATCTAGGACACCAGTCGATTTTGCGACAGGCCGGGCGCTTGAAAGAAACCGGGCAGTCATTGGCGGTCATGACTTTTCATCCGCATCCTTTGTGGGCATTGAAGCGTGATGAACGATACAGGCAGTGTGTCACACCGCGAAGAGAGAAATATAGTCAATTGGAACGTCTTGGTGTCAGCAAAGTATATGAAATCGAATTTACGGAAAAATACGCAGAAACGACACCTGAAACGTTTGTGTATGAGCATTTATCTTTGTTGAATATTAAAGGGATCGTAGTAGGGGAAGGGTTCAATTTTGGCAAAGGCCGTAAATCGGATACCGACCTTTTGACAGATTTGTCAGCTGACATCGGAATTCCGGTGACGATAGCGCCCTTAATGACAATTGGAGGACAGAAAATCAGCAGTACGGATATAAGAGCCTCCATCAGAGATGGGCAGTTTGAAAAAGTAAACACACTGCTTGGCAGAAACTATTCTGTCAACGGGAAAGTAGTGGAAGGAGATGCACTTGGCAGGAAGCTTGGATTTCCAACGGCCAACTTATCTCCGGATGGCGATTATGAGTTGCCTGGAAGCGGTGTTTATCTCGGAAGTGTTGAAATAGCCGGGGACGACGATATGGCGGGAGAATGCTGGTATGCTTTGATCAATGCTGGTTATCGACCAACGGTGAATGGGAAGGGTTATCTGATTGAAGCCTATTTATTGGACTTTTCTGGCGATCTCTACGGCAAGTCGATGAAGGTATCGTTCATTCAAAAAATGCGCGAAGAGGAAAACTTTGCTTCCCTGGATGAATTAATCAAGCAGATGAACAAAGATAAAGAAGAGGCGCGCGTTATACTTGGACTTGATAATCATTCCTGAAAAGCCTGAAATTTTACGGCAGAGAGAGGGGCTGACAATGGGAATAGTGGTGGTCGAAATTTGTGACGCCAGTTTGATTAATGAAGTGGATGTCGAACAAATTTTGGAATCGGAGTATCCGGAAGTATCGGTTGTGAAATACGATTGCTTGTCTTTTTGTGGGCTTTGCCGGGTGCGTCCCTATGCGATGGTAAACGGAACCCGCGTCTTTGGAAAGACTGCTGAAGAGTGTCTGAATGCAATCCGGAGCCAAATCGATGAAGAACTGGCTTTTTATATGGACTGACTATTCACATTACCTCTCCGATTGGCCTTGGCTGTGCTATAATGAAAGTCGTTTCGATTTTTTAAGAGCTGGCTCGGGGGTTGAAGAACGTGGGATTGATTAAAATATTCAAACACAGCATCGTATTGCCGAAAAAACAGGCTGTGTTCTGGCTTAACAGGGTCAGCATGCGTGACACCCTGGTATATATTTTTTTGTTGATATTTGTACTATATTTGCCTGAAGGATATGATTTGGCCATTCAGGACAATCTTTTGTTGGATAGTGATTTGCGAAGTGTATTTATTCTGCAAAGCATCACCTTTTATCCGATGTATGTCATTTTCTCCGGATTGGTGGTTATTTCTGCCCTGGCCGCAGTTGCCCTGCTGATGTCCCGGATGCTGAGTAGGAAGCTGGCATTCCAGCATCTTTGGAAAATGACTGCATTTGCGCTGACAGTGCCGCTCATTATTTACACGTTGATAAAGCTGACTGGCTGGGGAAACAGTTATCTGGTAATGCTGCTGTTAGTAGGGCTTTATTTTATTCTATATAATATGATTACTGTTTATCCGAAAAGAAAAAACAAGTAGTGTTGTATCGATTGTCAAAAACCTTGTCCATTCATGAGTGAGAATGGACAAGGTTTTTTGATGGCAAATATTTTTTAAATATTCGGATAATATAGCGTGAACCAGCATAATCTGAGTTTAAGAAAGCGCTTTCAATAATTGAGGAGGAGATAAGATGAAATTGACAACCAAAATTTTCATTGGTCTGATCCTCGGTGCCGTATTGGGACTCATTTTGCATTTTTCTGCACCGGGCTTGTTTGAAACGCTTGATAATTATGTGTTCAGCTTGCTGGGTACACTGTTTTTGAATTTAATCAAAATGCTTGTCGTGCCGATTGTGTTTTTTTCAATCGTTCTAGGTACTGCTTCATTAGGTGATCCGAAGAAACTAGGCCGCATTGGCGGCAAGACAGTGGCGTTTTTCTTGGCGACAACGACGATTGCCATTACGATCGCATTGGTTCTTGCCTACTTATTTCAGCCGGGGAAGGCGGGTATCGATACCACCGGAGCTAGCTTTGAAAGTAGTGAAGCACCGACCGTGGTGGAAACATTCACGAACATAATCCCGGCGAACCCCGTTCAGTCATTGGCTGAAGGGAATATGCTGCAAATTATTGCTTTTTCGATTTTTGTGGGGTTTGCATTGGCGATGCTTGGCAAGAAGACTGAGGGAGCATTGCGGTTATTGGAACAAGGCAACGATATAATGATGTTTTTGGTCAATTTGGTTATGCGGTTTGCTCCGTATGGTGCGTTCGGTTTATTGGCATCGGCTATTGGAACAATGGGGTTGGATGGAGCCAAAGCGATGGCCTCGTATATGTTGGTTGTCCTTGCAGGTCTTGCGGTTCATGCGGTCATTACGTACGGTACGGCAGTCTCTCTGTTGGGAAAAATGAATCCAATTCATTTCTTGAAAGGTTTTTTCCCGGCCATGACAGTAGGGTTCAGCACTTCGAGCAGCAGTGCAACTTTGCCAGTGTCGATGAAAGCTGCACAGGAAAACTTGAATGTCCCCAAATCGATCAGCAGCTTTGTACAACCGCTGGGCTCGACCATCAATATGGATGGGACTGCAATCATGCAGGGGGTTGCGACGGTGTTCATCGCTCAGGTTTACGCTGTCGATCTTTCCTTTTCTCAATTGGTAATGGTGGTGTTGGTCGCTGTGCTTGCAAGTATCGGGACTGCTGGTGTGCCGGGAGTAGGATTGATCATGCTGGCAATGGTTTTGAACCAAGTATCGCTCCCGGTCGAAGGAATCGCTCTTATTATTGGCATCGATCGGTTGCTTGACATGACAAGAACCGCGTTGAATGTCACCGGAGATGCTGCATGCGCAGTTGTGGTTGCGGAAACAGAAAAGAAACATCAGGATAAAGAAGAGCATCCTCAGCAGCTGCATGCTTAAAAAGGGAAAGAATACCTGTCTGATTTAGTTCGAATTAAAGCAAAGAATATAAGTGATAAACCGAACGAGGTATCGAACCCGTTCGGTTTATTTTGATTACAAAAAAGGAAACTGTTCAACCCTTCTATTATGTAACCCGCAACGCTCCACTCCGGCGAGGCACTTCACTTTCCGCATAGAAAACCGCTTTGCAAAGTGGATCTTCAGCTCACGCTCATCCCGCCTGCTTCTGCGTACCTTGTCTCCATGGATGGCGTTTCTTCTCTTCTTGTACGGTTTCTGTGTTGCCTATTTTGTCCCGGTCACTTTCTTTTTTTGTCTAACAGGATAAATGAAATGCCGGTATGATGCTCTCAGGCTGCAGTCCCTATTGCTTAGAGGATTCAAGACTTCTTTTTTGTTTTTTAAAAAAGTCGTGAATTTTAAGTCTCTATAATAGAATTCCTTTAGGAAATCAGGTAATCTATTGAGGTGAATCGGGGAGCGAAAGCAAATACATAGATGACAGACCGGACAACCCGGCCGGCGAAACGAGAAAGGAAGAAAAAGATGACAACAAACAGCTACAAGAGATCGACAATTGTGGCCCTGCTGCTGGCCGGGGCTTTCATTGCCATCCTTAATCAAACATTGATGATTACTGCCATACCACCGATCATGGAGGAGATGGGAATATCGGCAAACACCGGGCAGTGGCTCACCACTGTTTTTATGCTTGTCAACGGAATCATGATTCCTGTCAGTGCCTTTTTACTAGAACGATTTACGACAAGACAGTTATTCATCACGGCCATGAGTGTGTTTGCATTCGGAACTTTGGTTGCCGGGCTGTCTCCCAACTTTTCCCTTTTACTGCTTGGCCGGGTGATTCAGTCAGCGGGGGCAGGGGTCATGCTGCCGTTGATGCAGACAGTGTTTCTGATGATATTCCCTGTTAACAAACGCGGAGCAGCGATGGGGCTGATCGGACTTGTTATTTCGTTTGCACCTGCAATCGGCCCTGCCTTGTCCGGCTGGATTACTTCTCACTATTCCTGGCGGCTATTGTTTTTCATTATTTTGCCGATTGCCATCATTGACATCGTAGTGGCTATATTTGCCATGAGAAATGTGACCGAAGTAAGCAGGCCGCGGGTCGATATCCTTTCGATTATCTTATCGTCACTAGGGTTCGGCAGCTTGCTTTATGGATTTACGAGTGCGGGGAACAACGGCTGGTTTGCAGCGCTTACCGTAGTCTCGCTCGGAGTCGGAATTGTCGCCCTGGTCCTGTTTATCAGCAGGCAGCTCCGGCTCGAACATCCAATGCTGGAATTCCGGGTCTTTAAATATCCGATTTTCCCACTAGCTGTCATGGTAGGAATGATTGTATTCATGGGGTTAATCGGTGTAGAGACCATTATCCCGCTATATATGCAAAATATGCGGGAATTCAGTGCATTCGAGGCAGGTCTGGCATTACTTCCGGGTGCGCTGATCACCGGCTTTATGTCGCCTGTGACCGGCAGGATTTTTGATAAAGTGGGTGCACGCTGGCTGGCGATCACCGGACTGACTATCATTACGGGGTCTTCCTTTGCATTTTCCAGCCTGGATACCGCCACCTCCTTCAGCTTTCTGACGATCATGTATAGCATCCGTATGTTTGGCCTCTCGATGGTCATGATGCCGATAGCTACTGCAGGATTGAATCAGCTGCCGCAACGGTTGATTCCGCATGGGGCCGCAATGGACAATACAATGAGACAAATTGCCGCCTCTGTCGGAACGGCCATCCTGGTCACCGTCATGACGACTTCAGCCTCCAATGCGGCGTCCAGGCCGGAAATTGCTTACCCGGACATACACGGAGCGAACATGGCATTTTTGGTTGTTTCTTTGTTATCCTTGCTGGGATTGCTGTTGTCCTTTTTTATCAAAAATACGAAGCCGGAAGCTGATGAATCGAAACAACAAGGAGATAACAACTGAATAAGTCCCCCTTGGGCATGTCAGGGGGGGACACCTTTCTAGTCCGATTGTCTTATCTTAATCATTGACACTGTTCATTGCGTATGTTTTAATGAAAGAAACCGCTAACAATTTAATAGTAATGGATTGTTACTGTTCGGCAGGCAAAACCTGAGTTTGTGGTAAAGTATTCTGAAAGGGATATTTATACCCGAATTTAGGTTTTTTTTAGTATAGTAGCGTTTTTCTTTTTATCATTCATTTACTTATTGAGGGCGAGCGATTATGGAAATAAAAAAAGTCTTTAACAATAATGTCGTATTGACAGAAAATAAGCATGGTCAGGAAATGGTTGTGATGGGAAGGGGTTTGGCGTTTAAAAAAAGGCCTGGTGATCCTGTAGATCCAGACAAGGTGGAAAAGACATTTGTACTGGAAAATCAGGGGGTATCAGACAAGCTCGCCGAATTGCTTAGTGAGATCCCGGAGGAGTACTTTGATCTGTCTTACCAAATCATCGATTATGCAAAAACACGGCTTCCTTATAAACTTGATGACTATATTTACGTTGCATTGACCGATCATCTGAGTTTTGCCATCAGCAGGTATAAGCAGGGAATCCATCTTCCAAATGCCTTACTATGGGAAATCAGAAAATATTATAAACAGGAATTTCAGGTAGCGATGGCATCGCTTGATTTAATAGAAAAATCAATTGGTGTGAGACTGGAAGAGGATGAGGCAGGTTCCATCGCCCTTCATTTGGTCAATAGTCAGTTATCAGGGGAGAGCATGGAAGCCACCGTGAAAATGACGAAGATGGTCAACAACATCTTGAATATCGTCAAATATTATTTTCAAATTGAATTAGATGAAAGCTCCATTAACTATGAACGCTTTCTGACCCATTTGCGTTTTTTCGCGCTGCGGTCGGTACGAGAAGAAAGGGCTCCCGTCGAGCATTCGGATAACTTTTTATACGAGCAAGTGAAAAAGAAATACCATAAAGCATTTTTGTGCAGCCAAAAGGTCGCTGCTTTTGTGGAAACAAACTATGACTGGTATGTGACAAAGGACGAAATCATTTATTTAACGCTTCACATTCACCGTGTCACCAATCGGCATGATATGAATGCCAATCCTTCCGATTGATTGAAAAAGCAAGATGTATACAAGCGGTCCCCTTCTGGAGGGACCGCTTGTATTTTTTTGCAGGAATTTATTGTCTTCGATAGAATATCTCGTTACTGCCTTTCTTCCCAGGAAGTTTGCATGTGTTTGCGACCAGGCCAAAATACTCAAATTGAAAAGCATGCCAAAAGCTTTGCATAAAAAAATCTGCACAGTAATCAGCTTTACATCAGCGCTCTTCTTACAATTGATGGCCTCTCACCGACCTGAACTGAAGGAATACTCAGGTGAATTGCTTGTATTTTTTTCTAACTTTTTTTAAGCTGAAACCAGCATCCAAGTAAACGCTTACACATATAGTTGATAAGGAATACGTAAGAGCCACTATAAAAAAGGTGAGGGAGGGCTTTTCATTGAGCAGTTTGCTAGTTGCTGCAATTGGAATCATTATCTTCATTCTTGGTTACCGTTTTTACTCGAAGTTTGTTGCCGAAAAAATTTATCGGCTTGATCCGAATTATGTGACCCCCGCACACCAGTATAAAGACGGTGTCGATTTTGTCCCGACCAACAAATATGTTGTCTGGGGGCATCAT
Source organism: Sediminibacillus terrae (assembly GCF_009602435.1). Classification (GTDB taxonomy): domain Bacteria; phylum Bacillota; class Bacilli; order Bacillales; family Amphibacillaceae; genus Sediminibacillus; species Sediminibacillus terrae. Next base: position 392,806 of record NZ_VZDQ01000011.1, on the reverse strand, counting down.
TTCACATCTGTTGCCGGGGCCGCACCGATTCTCGGACCCGCCATTGCGGTGTACTGGGGCTGGCTGCCTGCGTTTCTGTGGGTTGTTCTTGGGACCGTTTTTGCAGCGGGTGTTCATGACTTCGGAACCTTGGTTTTGTCGGTCAGGAATAAAGGCCAGTCGATCGGAACACTTGCCCATCGATTAATCGGTAAAAAAGCAAAACTACTATTTTTGTTTATCATTTTGATTTTAGTTTTAATGATCAATGCCGTCTTCGCCTGGGTAATTTCGAATCTGTTTATTTCTTATCCCGCTAGTGTGCTTCCGGTTTTCATTCAAATTCCACTGGCGATTTGGATTGGCTATGCTGTATATAAAGGAAAAACAAATATGCTTTTGCCATCTGTCATAGCGCTCGTGGTCATGTATGGTCTGGCGATTCTATCCAGCAATGTACAGGTCCTGCAAATCGATGTCGTTGGCTATTTCGGAGGAGAAGGTGCGGCGGGCTTGTTCGGAATGGGTGCCGTTTCCAGTGCTTTTCTAATCTGGATTGTGATTTTAATGGTTTATGTCTATATAGCTTCGACGCTTCCTGTCTGGAAATTACTGCAGCCCCGTGATTATATCAACTCCCATCAGTTGGTAGTCGGAATGGCCATCCTATATCTCGGCCTGTTGTTCACCAATCCGGAGGTGACAGCCCCTGCCGCAAGTTCGGCCGGCGATGTTTCCTGGTTTCCACTCTTGTTCATAACGGTTGCCTGTGGTGCTATTTCGGGGTTTCATGGATTGGTTTCTTCCGGAACATCTTCCAAACAGCTGGACAAAGAAACGGACGCTCGTTTTGTCGGATATTTTGGAGCCGTCGGCGAAGGTGCACTTGCATTAGTATCGATTCTGGCTGTCATCACCCTGTTTCCATCGGCTGGTGACTTCACGGCTACCTATTCCAGTTTTGCCCAGGCGAATGCAACCGGGCTCGGGAACTTTATCGAAGGTGCGAGTCAATTGGCAAGCGGGCTGGCAATCCCGCCCGGAATCGCCACCACGATCGTCTCGATCATTGTCGTCAGTTTTGCAGCGACAACACTCGATACTTCGGTAAGATTGATGCGCTATATCATTGCAGAACTCGGCGTCGAATATAAAATCCCTGCGTTGTCAAGGATGCATGTAGCGACAAGCATCGCTGTCATTCTTAGTGCCGTGCTTGTCCTTCTGCCGGAAGGATCCAAAGGGTTCGGCTCCGGTGGGTATTTGCTATGGCCGCTGTTCGGGACATCCAATCAGCTGCTGGCGGGTATCAGCTTGCTGTTGATCTCCATCTGGCTGAAACGGCAGGGCAGGAACTTTCTGGTTACACTGATTCCCATGGTATTTCTCCTGGTTATGACACTTTTAGCGATGTTCAATCAAGTGCTTTTCCAATGGTCGTGGTTTGGTTCCGATGCAAATATGCTTTTATTTGTTCTGGGAGCAGTCATTTTTGTGTTTGCCGTCTGGATTATCATCACTGCTATCTCCACTTTGACCAAAAACCGCATAGACCAAGCATAATAGAGAGGATCCTTCTGCTTTAGAGAACGGTTGTTTGAAAAAAGGCTTTTTTAAGGGGGGATTCCTGCCCCCTTAAGACCGCCTCTTCAAGCTTTCGTAGGTCCGCATGATGTGGGCCATGCAGGTGTTGCCGCAGGACGCGGTGAATTTAACATTATTCTTTTCGACAGGCGCTTGCGCATTTCTTAGTAAGGAACGGAGGAAAAAGATGATGAAGGACAAACTTAAAACATTGATTCAGTGGTACGATGAAATGTTAAGTCTTCCGCATCGCAGCGAAGTAGCAAGAGAATTACGGGATGAAGACGACTTGTTTATGCTGCTGCTTTATTCGGAAATGGTGGGGATTCCTAATCCTGTGTACTATTACACGCTTGAATTGTATCCATATATGCTGGAAAAGTTCCATGACTGGCATCTGCGGATGGGCATGGAAAAGTCTCCGCTGGACGGTATCCGCTGTTGCTGAAAAGAGGGATTGATAATGAATGACATATGGCAAAAACCGATTTTGTTTGTAGGTGGCAAAGGAGGGGTCGGCAAGTCGACAACAGCTGCTTCCCTGGCATATGCAGTTGCAGAGGAAGGTAAACAAGTATTGCTTGTCTCCACTGATCCTGCCCATAATTTGGGAGATATCTTTAATCGTAAAAACGGTACAGAAACCATGTGTGTCACTGATTGTTTGACCGTACTAGAGATAGATGCCGCTAAAGAGGCAGAAGCTTACATTAAAAGTGTAAAGGACAACCTTTCCGGGTTAGTGAAATCGAACCTTGTCGAAGAAGTGAACAGGCAAATGGATATGGCAAAAACGTCGCCAGGTGCCGAGGAAGCTGCCTTATTCGATCGTATGGTGTCCATCATTCTGGAGGAGCGGGAAAACTTCGATCAAATAATTTTTGACACAGCGCCGACCGGACATACTGTCAGGCTTCTTAGTCTTCCGGAGCTGATGGGGGTGTGGATGGATGGTATGTTGGAGCGGAGACGCAAGACAAATGAAAACTATAGCCAGCTGTTACATGATGGAGAGCCAGTCGAGGATCCAATATTCGATGTCTTAATGAAGCGGAGACAAAAGTTCGAACATGCACGGAAAGTGTTGCTTGATAAGGAGGAGACAGGTTTTCTTTTCGTCCTCAATCCGGAAAAGCTACCCATCGAAGAAACGAAGAAAGCTATCGCTCAGTTAAGCCCTTTTCATATCCATATTGACGCGTTGGTTGTCAATAAGGTGCTGCCGGAAAATGCTGACGGTGAATTTTATTATAAGCGCAAGCAAATTGAGCAACCTTATCTGGATGAAATAGCGAGCATTTTTTTCAATAAAAAGCTATGTTATGTCCCGCTATTCTCGGAAGATATGTCTGATATCGACAGTCTTTCCACTTATGCAACGTATTTAACCAATACGGTCAGGTAGAAGAGTCTGTTATGCTTCTGGTAATAGGCGTAAATTGCGGGCTGTATGACAAATGTCATGTAGGGGACTTGACGTTTGTGTCTGTTTATCATCGTTGTTTTCCTCTACGATGGAGATAAGCTAAGCGGTTTATCCCAGAAAAAGCATGGACAAACATGCTTGAGGAGGAAAACAATGAGTAAACAAAAAACGGCGGAATTAAGAAAAAATGTCGCTTCATATGGAAAAGCGGACAAAAAATCGAGTGTTATACAATTATTGAATACAATACCGGCCTTCTTTATCCTGTGGTTTTTGGCATACCAAAGTCTGTCTGTATCCATTTGGCTGACCATCCCATTGGCAATTGTCGCAGCGGGTTTTGTGGTACGGATGTTCATTATCTTTCATGACTGCGCCCACCAATCTTTTTTCCAAAACAAAAAAGCCAATCGTATCCTGGGAACCCTGACCGGTATTATTACCCATTTTGCGTTTGAAAAGTGGAAAAGAAGCCACTCCATCCATCATGCTACGAGTGGCAATTTGGATAAACGAGGAACAGGAGATATGTGGGTGATGACAGTGGAAGAGTATAGGAAAGCTTCGTTCTGGCAAAGGCTTTCTTATAGATTGTATCGCAATCCTTTGGTGATGTTCGGCCTCGGTCCGATCTTTTTATTCCTGATTGATAATCGGTTCAATCGCAAGGGAGCAAGGCGAAAAGAACGTTTAAACACTTATTTGATCAATGCTTCATTGGTGGTCATCTATGGATTGCTGCTTTGGGCAATCGGCTGGGAAGCACTGCTGATCATCCAAGGCACCATTTTGTTTGTATCAGGGGCTCTGGGTATTTGGCTTTTCTATGTGCAGCATCAATTTGAAGATTCTTATTTTGAGAATGAAGCAGAGTGGGATTACGTAAAGGCTGCTGTAGACGGAAGTTCCTACTACAAACTGCCGAAGGTGATTCAGTGGATAACAGGGAGCATCGGTTTTCATCACGTTCATCATTTGAATCCGCGTGTCCCGAATTATTTTCTGGAAGAGGCACATACGTCCACTCCACCATTGCAAAAAGCAACAACCATAACTTTTCTGTCGAGTCTGGAATCCCTGCGTTTTCGTTTGTATGATGAGCAAAGCAAAACGTTTGTTAGCTTCAAAGAAATTAAAAGCACCCGAAAGGGCAGTCAGAAAAGGCCTGCCGCTGATTTGAACCTTACGAACAGGAGACCAGGCTTCCAAGAAAAATAGTTTCCCGGCCACACTGAATGGCAAAAGCATTGCGGGCAAAAATCCGAACGGTGATACGAATCCAAGCATTCGAACTCGTTCGGTTTTTTTAGTGGCCCAGGTATCTCGACTTTCCCTTTAGATTGATGTATGGTGGCAAAAAAGAATAGGCGGTTGTCTGCGTTTTTGCTATACTTTCTTTAGCTGCATCAGTATGAAAAGAAGCAGGAGGAGCTCTATGCAAAATTGGTTCCACATTATTCCCAAAAACACCGGACTCAGCACTTACGTCTGGATTATTTTCTGCATTTTGCCTTTTTATTTTATTTTCCGTTCATCTGGGCTTATGGAAATCATTTCCGGGGTTGTGATGATCCTGGTGTTTTTCCTTTCCTATCGGTTATCGTTTATCAAAAACGGGTGGCCGGTTTATGTTTGGGTGAGCGTGGAGATGCTTATCAGCATTGTGATGACTTTATTTTTTGGATATGTTTATTTCGCTCTTTTTTTAGCCTTTTTTATCGGCAATATCCAGCAAAAAGGTGGGTTCATCACTCTATATATCATCCACTTAACCACTACAATCGCAGCGATTATGTCCGGCTTTTTCTTACATTTCGATTTATTTTTTTCGCAGCTCCCTTTTCTTGTCATCAGTTTAGTCGGAGTGATTTTATTACCGTTCAGCATGTACAATCGAATTAAAAGGGAAAAATTGGAGGGGCAGCTGGAGGATGCGAATAAACGAATTTCACAACTGATGGTCATGGAGGAGCGCCAACGAATTGCGCGTGACTTGCATGATACATTGGGACAGAAGTTATCCTTGATTGGCTTGAAAAGTGATTTAGCGGGAAAATTGATTACTTCCAAGCCTGCAGCCGCAAAAAAAGAAGTAAATGACATCCATCAAACAGCGCGGACCGCCTTGAAGGAAGTTAGAGAAATGGTTTCTGGAATGAGGGCGGCCAATTTACAGGAAGAAGTGTCACACATACGCCAATTGTTAAATGCGGCGCATATGGATTTCAATATTGAAATCAGCCCGGATTTAGGCAATATTCCCCTTTTAGTGGAAAATGTATTAAGCATGAGCTTGAAAGAAGCGGTAACCAATGTTGTGAAGCACAGCCAGGCGACATTATGTAAAGTGATGATACAACAGTTGCCAAATGGATGGCACATCATTGTGGAAGACAATGGCCATGGTATGGGAAACGATACTACGTCCTATGGCGGGCATGGATTAAAAGGAATGAGGGAGAGGCTTGAATTTGTCAACGGCAGTCTGAACGTTGAGTCGACATCTGGCACAACGGTCCATATACGTGTGCCGCATCCTGTGCAGTAATGGAGAAGGGAGGAATGGCTGTGATTCGAATAGTAATTGCCGAAGACCAACAAATGCTGCTCGGTGCTTTAGGGTCGCTGCTGGATTTGGAAGAAGATATGGAAGTGGTAGGGATGGCTAAAAATGGAGAAGAAGCCGTTTCGCTAGTCCGGAAACATCAGCCTGAAATTTGCATTATGGATATCGAAATGCCCGTACAGAGTGGTTTGGAAGCAGCGGAAGAATTAAAGACCCACCCATGCAAAGTGATTATCTTAACGACCTTTGCCAGACCGGGTTACTTTGAACGGGCACGAAAAGCGGATGTGCATGGTTATTTGTTAAAAGACAGCCCGAGTGAGGAATTGGCGAATTCCATCCGCGTCATTATCGACGGCCGCAAGGTGTATGCGCCGGAATTAATCGATATCGCCTATGCAGAAGCAAATCCACTAACAGATCGGGAAGAACAGGTTATCAAACTGATGGCGGACGGAAAAGATACCAAAGAAATAGCAAATCAGCTGTCTATCACGAACGGAACGGTCCGTAATTATATTTCCGTGATCCTCGAGAAACTGGAAGTCAGCAATCGAATCGAGGCTATTTCCCGTTTTCGGGAAAAGGGTTGGTTCAAATAGTCTTTAATACAGCCATGTTTTTTTCTACATAAGCCCAGTTTTGCGGGAAATCATAGCCTATCCTCCAGTAGGCTGCGCCTGCCAATTGATAGGCTTCCAAAAGCTGATATTTGACCGATATGCTGCGGACGTCTTCAAACCAGACAGTCCGTTCCTGCCCATTGGAAGTGTAAGTATAATAAGGGGACTGGGCTTCCTGATCATACTCAATGACTGTGTAATTATCCAGCGCTTTTTGCTGGGCTGCCAGGGCAGACAAGGCTGTCGCTGTCCCGGTCGTGTCCGCAGCGGAGGTGCCCGGCCAGTCATAGCCAAACAAAGCAATGGCAATTGTAAGTTTGCTTTCAGGAATCAAGCTGGCAGCATAACGGACGATATCTTCAACCCATCCAATAGGCGCAATTGGGTCTGGTGGTCCTTCGGTATATCCGTAATCATAAGTCAGTATGGTTACCAAATCTGCCGCTGTTCCTATCGCCAGGTAGTCAAAGGCACCAGAAAACGGATTATCCGGCATATCTTCTGATTTGGCAAATACATTGATGTGTAGCAGAAGGTTTCCGATAGCTGCTTTCAGCTCCCGGGCAAATGTAGTGAATGCTTCCCGTGAAGAAGGCGGGATGAATTCAAAGTCAAGGCTGACTCCTTTGTAGCCTTTTTCTTCGATTGTTTCGACAATCCTGTTGATTAAATTATTCCTGGCTTCTGGTTGCAGTACATTTTCCGCTAGTTCAGGGCTGAATGTTCCTTCCGCGTAGTTGCTTACGACCATCAATGGATCGATATCACGGCGAATTAATTCTTCAATCAGTTCTTCATCTTCTACTTCAGACAAGCCTCCTTCAGGCAGTGCGGCATATGTGAATACTGCACCATACGTCAAGGAAGAAGACGGTTCCTCTAATATTGCAGGAATGGATGCAGGGTCGAATGCATCGATAAAACCGATCGTTCGAATTGGATAACGAACTGGAGATGGAATTGCCAGTACATTTCCTATTGGTAGATTAGTTGGAGAGATATTTGGATTAGACTGGAGCAGGATTGGAATGGTAGACTGCCATTTCCTTGCTAACTTTGCCAGGCTGTCTCCTTGTTGAATACGGACGTAGCGTATCGGTAAGGCTGCAGGAGCTGGAACGTATAAAGCAAGTCCAGGCATTAACAGGTCACTCGTCAGTCCATTCGTTTCCCTAATGGCTTCAATGGTTGTCTGGTAAGCAAATGCAATAGACCAAAGGGTGTCCCCCGGCCTGACCACATGAATCTCCATATACATCCGTCCTTTCTATTACCACAACACATTTTATGGCATGAATAGTACCATTTATGCATGATGTATATAGAAGAGCTCGTTTAAAAAAAGAGGCCGGGGGCAAAAGCATGGCCACCAAATCAAAAACCGAACAAATTATAACTAACAATCAAATTCTTTCGGTTTTTAGTTGCGTATTCTTGTAATATCCTGTTGTTTGATGGGTGCTTCGAATCGCTACGGCAAGATACTACGCGTTCCACGGGCACGGCTTCAACTTCCTCAGAAAGCACCAACCGCTTTCTTGCGGGATTTTCAGCTTGTGCTGTTCCCGTTGGAGTCTCCGTATTTTGCCTTCGCTATGTTTTCGTGGCCTGATTTCTACTTTTATCAAGACAAGATGAACAGAACGGTATTCTTCTATTGGCTGATAGGTATCTAAACAGAGAAGAGGACAAAAAAATAAGCACGGAGTTTCCTTTATTCTTTGGAAATGGGACAATAGCATAATAAAGATAAAGAAGTACTCCTGGTATCCATGCGGCTTCGCTTTCTATCCGTAACGGTATGAGGCAAAACGGAAAACACACCAGAAGAAGGTATCTCCATCCAACGGAGGCAAGGTACGTAGACTCCAGCGGGATGAGCGCGAGCTGAAGATCCACTTGGCAAAACGATATTCTTTGCCAAGTTAGCTGAAGCCGTGCCCGCGGAAAGCGAAGTACCTTGCCGGAATGGAAAACTGCACTTTTCATAGCATCGAATGTTTTGCTTTTTGCTCATCAAAAAAACCGAACGAATGATGGATCGTTCGGTTTTCATTTTAGTCACGATGCTTTTGTCCCAGGCTCTTCTATTCTCTTGAAGCAAACTGATGGAAGCCATGAAAGAGTGATGATTGTTCCGAACAGGTACATTTTCCAACCCGAAGTTTTCATAATAAAAACATGGACCGGATTTATTCAATCTCATCGAAGTAAACATCAATCAATTGCTCAGTTTTGGGATTTACCAGGACATAAACACGTACTTCTTTGGTTTCTTCCCCTTCAAGTGTAATAAGAAAGTTAAATTGCTCCCTTTCATCAGAAATAAAAACTTTTCCCTGATAGGCATAATCAGTTGCATTATAATCTGGATACTGTGCTTTAGCATCTTCTAAGGCAATATTTCCCCACTGGGCGTATTCGGGTTGGGAGAGTGCAATCATAGGGAACGTTAGGAAAATGACAGCAAATGCAAGGGAAACGTTTACGGCTTGTTTTTGCAACATGGTTTTTCAACTCCAATCATCTTTTGCTTTATTTTTCGCTTCATCTGTCAAGTTATTCATTTTCCCCGCTCGTTATCCAGATTACTTGAATAAATGATGCAAGAGCCGGTCTTTATCCTCAAAAAACTGTTTCATGATTGTATAATGGCTGGTGTCCTCCAAACCAATGTCTTCCATTCCCGATTCGCTTAATTGAAGGATTTTCGCCCCGGGATAGGCCATCAATATCGGAGAATGCGTGGAAATGATAAATTGTGAACCCTGTTCGATTAACTCATGAATACGAGCGAGCATGGACATCTGTCGTAATGGTGACAGCGCAGCCTCCGGCTCATCTAGAATATACAAGCCGTTTCCGCGGAAACGGTGAAGGAATGCTGCAAAAAAGGACTCGCCATGAGACTGCTTATGCAGGGAACGACCGCCAAATCCATCAATGACTTTTCCTCCTCCCGGTCCTTTGTCCATTTCTTCAATATTGCTCGCAACATTATAGAACGTTTCTGCACGGAAGAAAAAACTGTCAGTTGGCCGCTTTACTCCTTTTACCAATCGGATATAGCGATCAAGTTCAGAATGGGAATCATAGCTGGAAAAGTTGAAATGAAGGGTGCCACCTTCAGGATTAAATCCATATGCTATTGCTACAGCTTCCAATAAGGTTGATTTACCCATACCGTTTTCTCCTACCAAGAAGGTGATCGCTGGATGAAAACCGACTTCTTCCAGGGAACGGATAGCAGGTAAATGAAAAGGAAATCTATTGGTGGCGGGAATCCTTTCGCCATTCCATGTAACAGATTTAATAAACTGGGTCGAATTGGTTAATTTCATTGTCACCGACTCCTTTATTTCCTGTTTTCTATTGTACATTTTTCTGCCAATTTCGTAATCAAAAAGTTGCTTTTTGTTTTACACTAAGCGTGTTATGATGAGGAGGCAACTAAATAATAAGAGGTTCTAGCTACACCCTCTATAAAAAACTAAGGAATGACTATACTTTCTTAGGTATAGTTTTTTTTATGTTCGTTTTTTGCTTACCTGAAAGGGCGGGGATGCCTGCATTTCCGTATTCCTTGACAGGGAACGATTCAACTCAATGTGTAGATAGGATTCTCGTTTCAATTCGGAAAGGGGAATTTTTTTATGGGAAAAAACAAAGCGGTAGTTGTGTTCAGCGGTGGTCAGGACAGTACCACATGTTTATTTTGGGCAAGGGAAAGGTTTGATGAGGTAGAAACGGTGACGTTTGACTACAATCAACGACATCACGAAGAAATCGAGATTGCCAGAGATATTGCTTCTGATCTTGGTATCAAGCATACGGTTCTGGACATGGCTTTATTGAATCAGCTTGCCCCTAATGCGCTGACAAGAGCAGAGATCGATGTGACAGAAGCAGAAGAGGGTGGACTGCCGTCAACATTTGTACCCGGTCGTAACCTGTTGTTCTTGTCGTTTGCTGCGATCATGGCTAAACAAGTTGGCGCTAAGCATGTTGTGACAGGGGTATGCGAAACGGACTTCAGCGGCTATCCAGACTGCAGGGATGTGTTCGTCAAATCACTTAATGTCACCCTTAATTTGTCGATGGATGACCAGTTTGTCATACACACCCCCTTGATGTGGCTGGACAAAGCAGAAACGTGGGAGCTTGCCGATAAGCTTGGCGCGTTTGAGTATATCCGGAAAAACACCTTGACCTGTTACCACGGCATACGGGCGGATGGCTGCGGAGAATGCCCGGCCTGCAAGCTGCGCCGTGCCGGGTTGGATTCTTACATAGCGAAGCGGGAAGGGGCACTGGAGTAATGGAGGGTTTCGGTTTCACCATCGTAGAGAAGTTGGAGAAGCTTGGTGAAGATATAAAAAAAGAACAGTTGAAGTACCACCGGAAACGGGTGCTGGTAAGCAAGGAGTTCACTTTCGATGCTGCTCACCATTTACATTGCTATGAGGGAAAGTGTAAAAATCTGCACGGTCATACTTATCGAGTCATTTTCGGTATCAGCGGCTATACCGATGATATCGGGCTCGTCCTCGATTTTGGAGATATAAAAAACATATGGAAAGAAAAAATAGAAGTTTATTTGGACCATCGGTATTTAAATGAGATGCTGCCGGCAATGAATACGACAGCAGAGAATATGGTGGTCTGGATTTACCGGCAAATGGAAGCAGGTTTGACCAGGCATGAAAACGTAAGTCTTCGGCTCGAGTATGTTAAATTGTATGAAACTCCCACAAGCTTTGCCGAAGCGCGAAGGGAGTGGATGGATAGTGAATAAGTTCCCTGTTTTGGAGATTTTCGGTCCTACCATCCAAGGGGAGGGAATGGTGGTCGGCAGAAAAACGATGTTTGTTAGAACAGCAGGATGTGATTACGGTTGTTCCTGGTGTGATTCAGCTTTTACATGGGACGGAAGCGCCAAGGATGATATCAGGTTAATGACGGCTGGCGACATTATCGAAGAACTGAAGGCAACTGGCGGCAGCAGGTTTGACCATGTGACGATTTCTGGAGGAAACCCGGCATTGTTGCAGCATCTTGGAGAACTGATTGATATGCTGCATGGCAAAGAGGTGGAAGTTGCTCTGGAAACACAGGGCAGTCGCTGGCAGGATTGGTTTATCGATATAGATGATTTGACCATCTCTCCTAAACCGCCCAGTTCCGGGATGAAAACGAACTGGCAAACGCTCGACAACATTTTGAGCAAGCTGGCTGACAATGGGAGGTCTCCCCATGCCAGTTTGAAAGTGGTTGTTTTTGATGAGGCGGATTTGCATTATGCTTCAAAAGTACATCAACGGTACCCACAAACAGTCTTCTATCTGCAAGTCGGCAACGACGACTTAGCGGAAACAGATCCTTCATGCCTGACGAGTAAACTGCTGGAAAAGTATGAGTGGTTGATCGACCGGGTCATGCAATCAGAAACACTTAACCGGGTTCGTGTACTTCCGCAGGTGCATGCCCTTGTGTGGGGAAACAAGCGCGGCGTATAAAATGTTCATAACTTGCAAGAACCGCTTTAGTATACCTCTCATGAAGCGGTTCTTGTTTTTTTTAATGCAATAAGTTATCTTTACTGTCAATAAAGAGTGTTCCATCCTGTTGCACCTCGGCATAAAAGACATCTTCGACAGAATCGACGCCGGCCTGCTGAAGCTGCTGCTCCAGCCATTTGTTGTCCAAATTCAGCTTAGACAGGTTATTGGAAAGAATTCTTCCGTCTGTAACAACTTCAGTAGCCATGGGATAAGTGGTTTGTTGACTGCCAACGTTCATATCTTTTTTGTTTACGGATTGTTTGTCTTGTTTTTTCATGACAGAAAGTTTTCCGTTTGTTTCAAAGATGGCATAGTCGACGTCCTTTAAAGAAAATACATTTTTCTGTCTTAGCATCGCTTTTAATGAATCCAGGTCCAGTCTGCTTTGTTGCATGGCATCTTCGATGATTTTTCCCTCTTTGACGACAGTGATCGGACTGCCGGTTACTACTTTTCTGGCTTTTTTTGACTTGATATCGATCATATCCATCACCAGCGTATAGGCCGTCCAGCCTACTAAAGCTATAACGCCGTTCCGAACGCTGAAGTTTTGATTAGCGACAAGATTCGCCGTTATGGAACCGACTGCGATGGCCGAAACAAAATTGAAGAAGGTCATCTGGCTGATTTCTTTTCTGCCCATCACTCTAGTCATGACAAACAGAACCAAAAAGCCGATGGAAATCCGAAGTATTAGTTCCATTGTATCCATACCCAACCATCCTTTTTCTTTTCAAATTTCTGTTCTTAGTTATTTGCCTCATGCAAAAAAACTATTCTATGGCTCGCCAAATTTAAGAGGTTTGATATATTCCTTAAAAGCTTAAAAGGAAGAAAAAAGGATTTTTAGTCGTTAAATCGAATAATTTCAGTAGAGTGTAGGGGAGAGGTGGTCCAACATGTTAATCAAACCAAAAAGACTAAAGCCCGGTGACCGGGTAGCTACGATAAGCCCTTCTTGGGGAGGGGCAGGAGAACCTGAATTGCGCTGGAGGTATCAGCAGGGAATCGGGCGGCTTGCTGATGTATTCGGTCTGGAAGTGGTGGCAATGCCGCACAGTCTGAAAGGGGCAGCGTATCTTTATGAGCATCCCGAAGCCCGTGCGGAAGACATCATGGCCGCTTTTCGGGATTCTTCCATTAAAGCGGTTATTGCGAATATCGGCGGGGATGACAGTATCAGGCTGCTGCCTTACATAGATTTTGAAGTGATTCGTCAAAATCCGAAAATTTTGCTGGGATATTCCGATGTGACCATTGCGCATTTGTTTTGTCACAAAGCTGGTGTGTCATCTTTTTACGGACCGGCAATTATGACGGATTTCGCTGAAAACGTGGAAATGGACACTTACACAGTGGAGCATATCAGACGTACCCTTTTTGATACCGAGCCAATCGGTGAAATTAAACCGGCAAAGCAGTGGACCAGTGAACGCCTGGAATGGACAGAAGAAAATAAACACAAACGAAGAAACCTGCGTCCTGACAAAGGTTATGAACTTTTACAGGGAAAAGGGTGCGTTCAAGGACGGCTAATCGGCGGCTGTATAGATGTTTTGGAATTCGCAAAACAGACCCCTCTGTGGCCGGACAAAGAATATTGGGAAGACAGCATATTGTTTTTTGAAACATCGGAAGACAAACCGGAGCCTGAATTTATAAAGTATTGGCTGCGCAATTATGCTGCGCAGGGAATTCTGGATGTGGCAAACGGGATTGTATTCGGAAAACCGATGGACGAGACCTATTATGAGGAATATAAATCAGTCATCAGGCAAGTGATGGAGGAGTACAATCATACCGATTTACCTATTCTATATAACTTGAATTTCGGACATACTGAACCGAAGTTCGTCCTCCCCTATGGTGCCAGGGCGGAGATTGATTGTGAAAACTTGGCTTTTTCTATCTTGGAAAGTGGCGTGAAAGAGTAAAGGAGGGAATAGAGAATGAATCGTTTGAATTTGGTAACGCTTGGAGTCAAAGATATGGTGGAATCCTTGCACTTCTATCGTGAAGGTCTTGGTTTCGAGGTCCTTGTCTATGGGGAGGAATCGAACCCGGAAGTCATTTTCTTCAATAATCGCGGCACGAAAATATCGCTTTTTCCTCTGGAACAGTTGGCTGCGGACATCAATGAACAAGAGCCGCCAGCATTGAAATCAGGAGGATCTGCAATCAGCCTGGCGTACAATGGAAAATCAAAACAAGAAGTCGATGAGGTCTTCGCTATGGCAGCTAGAGCTGGAGCCACCATCGTCAAACAACCGCAAACAGTGTTCTGGGGTGGTTATAGCGGTTATTTTCAGGATCCTAATGGATTTTATTGGGAAGTTGCCTATGGGGAAAACTGGGAATTTGATGAACAAGACATGCTGATAATGAAATAAGGGGAGTAATCAGTGAAAATAGAGAGAACATATAATCAGTCTGATAAAGAATACATCCGGGAAAAATTAATTGAACATAATATGAGCCAGCTGCCCGATCATTTGAAAACACCGAAGGAGAATATTTGCTTTCTGGTTTCATCAGATAATGGTGATATCATCGGAGGCATCACCGGGACGATGTATTGGCAACACCTGCATATAGATTTTCTTTGGGTGGATGAATACCATCGTGCCAAAGGGTATGGGGCGCAGTTACTGAAACAGGCAGAAAAACTTGCAGTGGAGAAACGATGTCGTTTGATTTTCCTCGATACGTTTAGCTTCCAGGCGCCGGAATTTTATCAAAAACAGGGGTATCGGGTATTCGGGGTGCTGGAAGACCATCCACAAGGATTCAACCAATACTTTTTGCAAAAAAGACTTTGAAAGTTGGAAGGCTGATTATCGGCCTTCTTTTTTCGACTTAAGGAAAGTTTCCGTTTCTACTGACAAAAACAGCTTGAAGGAAAGACATAATGCTGTAGGACAGCATACTTCCAGGGGGAACCTAACCCTGTTGGGAGATGAAGATATATATAGTTTATTTTCGTCAAGCGGGGGTCTGTATGAAGAAGAATATTGTTTTGCTCGACATTATCATTTATGCCTTATTTCCTTTATTTATTTGGCATTTTGTCCGTGATTTCATCGGTGATTATTATGCCATGCTGCTTTCCTCTGTGCCGGGGATTGTGTATAGTGTATATCGCTTTTACGAGTTGAAACGAATCAACTTTTTCGGTGTCTTTATTTTGGTTACACTGATGATCGAGACGCTGATCGATATCCTAGCAGGCTCTTCCCTGCAGTTACTTTGGAACAAAGTCTTTTATACTGCAGCGATGGGTTTGTTTTTTCTCGGGTCCATCATAATCAAAAAACCGATCACCCTTTATTTTGGATTAGATTTTGCCGAACTGCAGGGATATGATCGAAGGTTTAGTAAATGTTTTTACTATCAGAAACGGCTGTTTCGGATTTTTCAGCTGATTACTTTCGTTTTTGCATTGAGGAGTGGTGTCCTCGCTGCAGTGAAGACCATGTTGATTATGGAGTACGGGGTGGAAGCATTCGAGAAAGGAATCATCCTTCGTCAGGCATTCAGCTGGCTGATGACCGGATTTACCATCGTGGGTATTTTTTATATCGGAAAAGTTATCTATACAGCGCCAGATTTAATCAAGAAAGCGGAACAGGAAATAGAGGAGAAGAGAGCACGTTCTGTTTGAGGAAGCTGCATACATTGACACGAAAAACAAGCGCATGTTACATTTATCTTGAATTAAAGATATTATGAAGAAAATACCAATATGATTGAGACATTAGCCGCCGGGAATAGCTAAGACCGTCTGAGGCGGTTCGTGAACTAAATATATGGAGGAATTGAGATGAACCAGTTGAAAGGAATTCATCACGTAACAGCCATTACAAGCAGTGCGGAGAAGAACTATGAATTTTTCACTTATGTGCTTGGAATGCGGTTGGTGAAAAAAACAGTCAATCAGGATGATATCCAAACTTATCATTTGTTTTTTGCGGATGATACAGGAAACCCGGGTACAGATATGACGTTTTTCGATTTTCCAGGGATACCGAAAGGCGAGCATGGAACCAATGAAATCTTCAAAACATCCTTTCGTGTTCCGACTGACGCTGCTCTGGACTATTGGGTGGCACGATTTGATCGTCTGGAAGTAAAACATACAGGCATCAAAGAGCAGTTCGGCAAGAAAACATTGTCGTTCGTCGACTTTGACGACCAGCATTACCAACTGATTTCTGATGAACAAAATGAAGGGGTGGCATCGGGCACCCCTTGGCAGCAAGGTCCGATTCCATTGGAATATGCCATCACAGGACTGGGTCCGATATTTGTTCGGATTGCGAATTTCGAGTATTTTAAAGAAATGATGGAAAAAGTTTTGGTCTTTAACGAAATCGATCAGGAAGGATCCTTCCATTTATTTGAAGTGGGTGAAGGAGGGAATGGCGCACAAGTCATAGTGGAACACAACAAAGTGCTACCCCAAGCGCGACAAGGATTTGGCACCGTCCATCATGCCGCTTTCCGTATCGAGGATCGGAATGAGTTAGAAGAGTGGGATCAATGGTATCGAAGATTTGGTTTCCAAACCTCTGGGTATGTTGACCGTTTCTTCTTTAAATCCTTATACACAAGGGTGGCACCACAGATTCTGTTTGAGCTTGCAACCGATGGTCCAGGTTTCATGGGGGATGAACCATATGAAACACTGGGGGAAAAGCTTTCCCTGCCGCCGTTTCTCGAATCGAAACGAGCCCAAATCGAAAATGCGGTTCGGCCGATCGATACGGTCAGAAGTACGAAAAGTATTGAAAAAGAATACGAATAGCGAAACAGCAGACACTTGTATGGAGTTTTTTCCAATGCTAGTGTCTGTTGTTTTATTGGTAATTCCATTAACCTTCCCTCTGTCAATTTCAGCAAGTCTGCCCAAATTCCTTATAACTGTGAATGAAAAACGGGTGGAGTTTTTGAATTGAGCATGTTTTTCTTGAATTCTGCAAGGGTTTGATAAAATGACGATGGGTGCATACAAGCGACAGGAGGTGCCAGGATGGAATTACGCCAATTGCATTACTTTTTAGAGGTGGCAAAACAACAAAGCATCACTAAAGCGGCGGAATCTCTCCATATTTCACAACCGGCATTGAGTAAAATGATCAAGGGACTCGAGGATGAATTGGGGATGACGTTGATCGTCCGATCCAATAAAACGAGTGAACTGACGGATGCCGGTATGGTGGTAAGAGAATATGCGAGGAAGATTGAAGGACAATTGGATGACATGACAACCATATTGAATGACTTGACGCAATTGGAGCGTGGTGCCATACATATCGGACTGCCTCCGATCATTGGCAGCTTGTTTTTCCCGAATGTGTTATCTGCCTTTCATAAAAAATACCCGAACATTAAAATCACCATCACGGAGTATGGCGGTGCCAAGGTTGTAAAAAGTGTCGATGAGGGCGAACTCGATTTGGCGGTCGCTGTTTTGCCGGTAGATGACGAAATATTTAACATCTATCCGATTGTGGAGGAAAAAATGAATGTTGTCGTGCCGGAGGAGCATCGTTTTGCCAATCGGAAATCGATTGACTTATTGGAACTGAAGGAAGAAGAGTTTATTTTTTATCATGAAGATTTTGCACTGCACGATATTATTCTGGAAAAGTTCATTCAGGCTGGTTATCATCCGGATATTTTGTTTAAAAGCTCCCAATGGGATTTGATGGCGGAAATGGTCGCCGCCAATCTCGGGATAACGATTTTGCCTGATTCGATCTGTAACAAAGTGAGAAACAGCGGATTGCATATTTTGGAGGTGAACCCGAAGATACCTTGGAATCTCGCCGTCATCACCAAGAAAGATAAGTATATTTCTTACGCAGGCAGGACTTTCATTGATTTTATCCAACAAACGCATGATCGTGTATAACTAAAAGTTATGCGTTATATAATTTATATGTATTTTACGAATGAAGGCAACGGTAGTAAGATGAGATTAATCGAATTTTAAAGCTTAGGTAAAGGAGTTGGGAGGGATAGGCTTTGAAAATCATTACGATTCTTTTCCAAATTGTCTTCATTCACTTGTTTCTGTTTTTGGGAGCTGGTGTCAAAGCACTTATTCCGATTCCGATACCAGCTTCGATGATCGGACTTCTGCTGTTGTTTTTGGCCCTCTGCCTGAAGATGGTTAAGCTGGAATGGGTCGAGCAGGGCGGAAATTGGCTGATAGCTGAATTGTTATTGTTCTTCGTACCGTCTGCGGTCGGAATTGTTAATTATGATGAAATGCTTAGCTGGCAAGGCTTCAGCACCGTGTTGATCATCGGGATAAGTACTTTTATTGTCATGGGCACTACCGCCTTTATTGCAGATAAAATCATGATCCGGAAAGAGCGTGATACCCAATGAGTATCATCTTTTTTATTTTTGTAACCAGTTTGTTATATATGTTGGCGAAGGCAGGATATAAACGCATCCCGCTGCCAATTTTTCACCCATTGCTGTTGAGCCCGATTTTGATTATTGTTTTAATCAGTTTGCTGCATGTGTCTGCCGATCAATATTTAGACAGCGCAAGTCTGCTCACACATATGCTGGGACCGGCAACCGTTGCATTTGCTATTCCCATTTACAAGCATTTACCAGTATTGAAAAAATATATCGGTACAATCGTGACCAGCATTACCATCGGTACGCTCGTTGCAATATTTTCTTCTTTCTTGCTTTCCTTGCTTATGCACTTGAACAATCAATTTCTGGTCAGTGTACTGCCAAGGTCGATTACCACGCCAATTGCCATCGAGGTTTCAAAAGATATTGGCGGTATTCCTACCTTGACAACCGTTTTTGTCATTCTCACCGGTATTATCGGCGGGATTATCGGACCAGCTGTGATCAAGCGCTTTTCGATAAAATCGACGATAGCTAAAGGCCTGGCGTTAGGTACGAGTGCGCACGGCGTCGGAACCAATAAAGCAATGGAATATGGCGAGCAAGCTGCAACGTTTTCGACATTGGCGATGATTTTCGCCGCCAGTTTAACTGTATTATGGGGGAAATTTTTGATACCCATGCTTGTTTCATTTATCGGCTGACCTGAATGCAGGTCAGCTTTTTTTGAAAACCTAAAGCGGCAAAAGCAGCTTGCTTTTTTGAAATTTTAGAGGGATTTTATTGCTTCCCATGGAATTACAAGGGAATGGAGGCGATGAAATTGACAGAAGAGCTATTGGAAAAAAACAGGTCCGGTTGGAATGCCGTGGCACACCATTTTAACGGACAGGATGCGTTGCCGGGATATGGACCATACGCACAGTCCGAGGAAGAATTACAGTTATTCGGGGAGATAGCCGGCAAAAAGGTACTGGATATTGGTTTTGGGAGTGGTCATTCACTAAAATATATGGCAGAAAAAGGTGCAGCAGAGTTATGGGGTGTTGATTTTTCAGAAGAACAAAAAGAGCTTGCGGAAATTACCCTGCAGGATCATCTGACTCACTTGTTCTGTGCACCTATGGAAACGGATATCGGTCTGCCCAAAGCATATTTTGACTACGTTTATTCGATTTATGCAATCGGCTGGACGACAGATCTACCCGCAACCTTTCAATTGATTTATTCGTATCTGAAAGTAGGAGGCTCCTTTATATTCAGTTGGGACCACCCTTTATATCCCCATATGAAAAGTGAGGATGGACGTTTTTATTTGGACGCCTCTTATCAGGAGGAAGGCATGCTGCAATTCGATAATTTCAAAGGGGAAAAGAAACCCATGGCATTTCAGCGACGGAAGATGAGCACGTATCTCAACGCCTTGATCACTGCTGGATTTACTATCGAACGCGTGATAGAAAGCGATGTTCCAGCCGATCTGAAAGATGTAAAAGCAGAGCAGTCTGACGGTTATTATTCCTTGTATAAGGCACAACGGTTTCCTGCTGCGATGATAATAAAAGCCGTGAAAAAATAATTACATAAACGGAGTTGGGTTGAAGCAGGCAGACCATTGGGTGGGACTGCCTGCTTTGTATTTTTCCTGGAGAGATATAATTCCTCAACAAGATTCTATGAACTTCCTTGTTAAGCATTTTCAGAAGAAAAAAGTTTGACAAGGACAGCTATTATGTAATACTATATACCAGTAGTAAGTAACGCTTATTACCGGTGATACAGAATACTGAATAATACAAATGGGTGATGAAGGTGGAAAAAATAACAGAATTGCTGAAAGGGGTGCTCGAGGGTTGTGTGCTTGAAATCATCAGCCGTGGAGAAACATATGGTTATGAAATCACACAACAGCTACGGGAACTTGGCTTTACTGATGTAGTTGAAGGTACAGTATATACCATAACCATACGGCTTGAAAAAAACAATCTGGTGGATATAGAGAAAAAACAATCCACTGTGGGACCGCCGAGAAAATTTTATACACTGAATGCAGCGGGCCAAGAACGCCTTGAAAATTTTTGGGAAAGATGGGAATTTATTTCGGACAAAATGAATGAGCTCAAAACGAAAGAAATCAAAAGGAGAAGGTAAAATGAATTTTTTTGAAAAAATTATCGGGAATCTGGAAGAAAAGCGGGAATGGAAGGCGATGGAGGCTCGAGCAAAGGCACTTCCAAATGAGTATCATCAAGCATACAAAGCTATTCAAAAATATATGTGGACCTCTGGTGGTCTCACCGATTGGAAGGAAACTAGCCGAATTTTTCACGGCATTCTCGACCTTTTCGAGGAAGGGGCTGCGGATGGCAAGAAAGTAACCGACCTCACGGGAGAAGACGTGGCTGCTTTTTGTGATGAACTAGTGAAGGATTCGAAAACCTGGCAGGACAAATATCGTACGAAGTTAAATGAGACAATCGGGCGCAATGATAGGTGAAATGAGATTGATTCTCGCTGCCATTTCACATAGCCAGTCTGAAAATAACATTCGCTTTCGCTCCGCATAAATCATTTGTCGGTGAACTGGTGGTACGCGCTAAAGACATCGGCTAAGCACCATGAAAATTTCAATTACAGTATGCAAAATTGAAAACGAAGTTCATTAGATCACTCTGACTGAATAGCTGGTAACAAAAGTTCTGTTGCCAACTTTCCTATTCAGTTTCATTTTTAAATTGGTAGTAAGTGATACTGAATACCAGTGACATTAAGTAGAATGAATTATCTAGAACCGAGCTCTGCAAGGCCCTTCACTGATCGAACGTTCTTTGTCTAAGGAGAACAATCCTCTAGATTATCAGGCAGAATGCCCTAAACTCAGGATTTCGGAAGCGGCTTACAGGCACTTTTTATAAGGAGGAAAACTAAAATGAACAATACAGCCATTACGGTAAAAGGATTAAAAAAATCCTTTAAAGACAAGCAAGTATTAAAGGGAGTCGAATTTGAGGTGAAACGTGGTGAAATTTTCGCTCTGCTAGGTTCAAACGGAGCCGGCAAGACGACGGCGATCAACATTCTCTCGACACTGATGAAGCCAGATGGAGGCAAAGTAAGCATTTGCGGTTTTGATGTTCAGCGGGAACCGGACAATGTTCGCCAAGCCATCAGCCTGACAGGACAATTTGCTGCTTTAGATGGCATGCAAACAGGACGGGAAAATATGATAATGATTGCCAGATTGCGGGGAGTATCTAATCCCGCTCAAGTCACCGACAATCTGCTTGCGAAATTCAACCTGACCGAGGCTGCCAACCAACGCGCAGACAAATATTCTGGTGGAATGAAGCGCAGGCTTGACATCGCCATGAGTTTGATCGGAACTCCGGCAGTCATTTTTCTCGACGAACCGACCACGGGGCTCGACCCCGAAGCACGGATGGAAGTCTGGGATAAAGTCAAAGAGCTTGCCGACAATGGCACGACCATATTGCTGACAACCCAGTATCTGGAGGAAGCCGAACAACTGGCAGACCGTCTCGCCATCCTTCATGGCGGTAAAATCATCACAACCGGAACCCTTAACGAACTAAAAGAGATGTTCCCGCCAGTGAAAGTGGAATACATCGAGAAGCAGCCGACATTAGAGGAAATTTTCCTTACGATCATTGGCAAAAAGGAGGAGAAGTAAATGAAAAGGAAAACAGGGGTCTTAATGGGACGATTAATGCGAAATATCATGCGCAGCCCGGATACCATCATTACGGTTGCCATTACACCGATTATGCTGCTGCTTCTTTTTGTCTATGTATTTGGTGGAGCTATTGAGACAGGAACGGATAACTATGTCAATTATTTATTGCCGGGAATCTTGCTGATCACTATCGCATCCGGGGTTGCGTACACTTCCTTACGGCTATTTACGGATGTGAAAAGCGGACTGATGGCACGTTTCATCACTATGCCTATCAAGCGTTCGTCGGTACTGTGGGCTCACGTTTTGACTTCGCTTGTTTCCAATGCACTTACGTTAGTAATGGTTTTCCTGGTCGCGCTCATAATGGGGTTCCGTTCAAATGCTGATATGGTGGATTGGATAGCGATAGTTGGTATACTCGGACTGTTTACATTGGCACTGACTTGGCTTGCAATCATTCCCGGATTGACTGCACAATCTATGGAAGGCGCGACAGCATATTCCTACCCGCTGATTTTCCTGCCGTTCATCAGTTCGGCTTTCGTTCCCACCGATACCATGCCCAAGGCAGTTCGTGTGTTCGCTGAAAACCAGCCCGTCACTTCCATTGTGAATTCCATTCGTGCCCTCATGTATGAAGGCACTGTCGGAAATGGTATCTGGACTGCGCTTGCCTGGTGCGTTGGAATCATGGTCCTCGCTTATTTGATAGCCAGTAAAGTATTTCAGCGCCAGTTAGGGTAAGCGTATTAGAAAAAAGTTCAAAACAAAAAAGATTGATATAAATAGTACGGATCAACGATTAAGTAGTTCTCTTTCCGACGGAGAAAAATACAAAATAGTATATTAATCAGCGACCAAATCGGATATGATTAGGTCGCTGATTCTCCCCATAAATAAACGATTATTGGATATACCACTGAATCAGGCTTTACAAAATCGCAAGAACTTTATTAACATACTGACAGTGGCAGTTGTCCACGATTTATTTATGCTATTTGCTATGTTGATTTTCATACAACAATGCAGGTCAATGCTTTTGCAATGTTATGTTAAAATAAATGGAGAGTTTATTAAAGATTGTTCTTAAACATTGCAGGTCAGTTTCCCTTATATGAAGTGGGGGAAATTGTTCTTTACATTTGCGGTCATTTTGATACATATTTTTTACTATTATTAGCGGCAACAGTAATTGGGTTGGGAGCAGTATATAATATCGCTTCGCCAGACCCAAATAGAACTTTTGAAGTTTGGTTCACAGCTATTGCGATTTTTAATATCCTTGTAATAATCTCCATTTTTGTACAATTAAAGCTAAAGAAAGTTGAGTGTTTTTAATCACAGTATTTATTGACTTATTCCTATTTCTTAACACCTATAGTGCTTTTGGTCGACTCATGAAATATGGAAGAGTTTTCATTTATCGAACATTAACATATAGTAATACCTTACTGGTCGAAGCTTCCCTTTAATTAAACTTTAGGGAAGCAATAATCAAAGAGATTGAATTGATATAAAAATTTCTGGAGGCTTGTAAGTATGACAGAAATCAAAGAAATAGGATCATTATGCCCTTTAGACGACAAAGGCTATATCATGAACCAGTCAGATCACCGAAATATCAACAATAAATTTCGTGAAGTAATCCGACTAATAAAGGAAAGCTGTCTTTCCGTTTTACCAAAGGAAATTCACAGTATTTATATAAGAGGATCTGTGCCAAGAGGGTTAGAGATTGAAGGTATATCAGATGTCGACGTAATAGTCGTCACCTATTCTGATACTGAAGAGATTGACCTTGATTGGGTGGAGGAGACCGAACAATTCATCGATCAAAGCTTCCGTTTTATAAACGGTGTAGAATTAGGGTTTTATCCTTTAAGTGATGTTGAGGAGTCAACATATTGCTCCATGATCCCGTTTATTCTAAAAACCTATAGTATCTGTGTGTATGGCGAAAATCTGATAAGTAAGCTCCCTGATTATAAACCCGATAGTTCTTTGGCGAATGAACACCTTATTCACTTAACAACTTTAATTGATAGAGCGAAGGATGATTTAATGGGAAATGAAGACATTGAGGACATTAAGGATTGTTGTTCATGGATCATGAGAATTATTGTGAGGGCTGGCGCTGCGCTTGTCATTGTTCAAGAACAGTCCTACACAAGGGACCTGTTCCCAGCCTATAAACTGTTCTCTAAGCATTATCCTGAAAAAGAACCGGAGATGAGAACAGCACTTTGGTATGCAATCAACCCTTTATCAGAATCAGAAGAAGTATTGAAATTCTTGCATCATTTTGGAAGTTGGATAAAGGCGGAAACGAAAAAATGGCTTGCCGTTTATAACCCGACGCATGAAATACATCTACCACTTTAAATAACGTTCTCTAAAAAAGGAAGCCGTTCAACCCTTCCATAACAAAAAGACGATGAAAACGTAGCGAAGGCAAGATACAGAGGTTCCAAAAGTACCGGCACGAGCTGAAAATCCCGCAGGAAAGCATCTTTTGCCTTCTGAGGAAGTGGGAGCCGTACGCATGGAATTCGTAGTATCTTGCCGTTTCGATACGAAGCACCCATCAAACAACAGGCAATTTCATCACTGTAACGTAAAGTGATTGAAAAGTATTTCCCTGTGATGGTAGCTTTCTCGACGGGATTGCAACTATTTTAATCAAACCGGTCTAGACTTTTAACTTCTTAATTGTTTAAACTGCTGACTCCATAAATCGGCTTTGGCCATTGCGTAGGAATCGAATTTTATTTCATCTGGCTTGTTTGCCTGGCCGATGATATAATCGGAAAACTCCATACCGACGTAATCAAAAATCGCTTTGAATTGTTGAATCAAGGGAAGCGCTGAAATTTTAGGATCAGGTGAATTACCTGTTATGATGACATACGCTTTTTTCTGTTTTACCAATTCTTTAAAACGGAAACGGGGATCGCGCATGTACTGGCTCCAGCGGTCAAAAAAGATTTTCATTTGTCCGGACATACCAAACCAGTATAATGGCGTGGCAAAGACAATGATGTCGTGCTCCAGAAATTCCTTGAGGATCCTTTCATAGTCGTCCTCGACAGCTGTAAAGCCTTCCTCCGTATGACGCTCGTCAATAATAGGATCCATTTGATAATCAAGCAGATGCATGGACGTATGGTCAACACCATCCAACGCCTCTTCGACCAGGAAATCACTATTCCCACCTTTTCGTGAACTGCCATGCAAAGTCAAGATACTCATGATCAACTCTCCTTTTCATCTGAAAGTAATGTGTATTGTTTTCCCAACTGATAAGCTTTTCCAAGCAGCATATCCACATGGATTTGCGACGGGTTGATGGTTCGATAAAACAACACGAAGTGAGAATGTTCGATGCCGCAGTAATCGGCAAGTCCTATATTGAAATAACGACGCATCATGGAATCGTACTTCCTTTTACTGAATCGTTCAGGAGGAGCACCAGCAAGAGTGAGCCATAGAACGCGATCGTGCGGAAGTTTATTCCCTCCGTACGCAAAACCATAATTCCAAACGCGGTCGATATACCCTTTCATCAAAGCCGGCATGTTCCACCACCATAAAGGGAAAATAAACGCCAAGCCATCATATTGTTTCAGGCGTTCCATTTCTGCTGCTGTTTGATGGGAGAAGTGTTGGATGGAATTGTTCCAGTCAGGCTCATCTTTTTCTTCCACTAATGGCTTGAAACCGCTACGGTATAAATCGAGCATATCTGCCTCATGTCCTGCGTCTTTTAGGCCTTCCATGAATTTCTCTGCAGTTGCAAAGGTTAAAGAATTTGTCCGTGGATGTGTGACAAATGTCAACACCTTCATGAATGATCACTCCTTCCGTTGAAATGTTCCTCAGAACCAGTCTATAATAGAGTGTAAGTTCAGTAAAATTGAAGTTTTAGATTGTTCTGATCAATAAAAACGATAATGGGGAGGGATTGGATTGGAATTGCGTCACCTCGTGACTTTTGAAACCATCGTGGAAAAAGGAGGATTCAAAAAAGCAGCGGATGATTTGGGGTATGCTCAATCCTCGATCACCGCCCATATCAAATCATTAGAAGAAGAACTCGGGTATCCTTTATTTGATCGGATGGGAAAGACGATCACCCTTACCGAGACCGGCAGGCGATTTTTGCCATATGCCGCTGACATCATCAAGTTGTACGCCAAAGCCAAACGAATCATTCAGGAAGGCGACCAACCAGCAGGGCCCTTATCCATCGGAGCAAGTGAATCACTGATGATTTATTGGCTGCCAAGTAAAATCCGGCGATTCATGGAGCAGTATCCCCTGGTGGAGTTGACGCTCAAATCAATCGATTACGAAAATCTTTCCGGCCAATTAAAAAAAGGGGACATCGATGCGGCGATTCTGGTCGATACACCTGATTGGCAGCCCAAGGATTTAACGGTTGAGAAAGTCAAAGAGGATCGCCTTATCCTTGTTGGACCTGCAAAACAGTCTGCCCCGCGTATAGCCGAAACCATGCTGGTGACGGAGTATACATGCAGCTGGAGGCCATTGATCGAGGACTATCTGAAAAATGAGGGGGGATATGCAAGAATAGAACTGCCGAGTATCGAAGCAATCAAACAAGGTGTGTTGAGTGGATTGGGAAAAGCCATGTTGCCTTCTTTTACAGTGAAGGATGCAGTGGCGAACGGTGATCTGGCAACAGTCCCGATAAGCACCGGAAATGAAATCGGGATTTATACCGCTGTTCACAAAGACAAGTGGCGTTCTCGCAATTTACAGGCATTCCTGTCATTGCTGTCAGACTAATTAGACAACAGAAGGAGAAGATTCTTGTAAACTTCTTTCTTCATAAAATGCTTCATATGTTACGATAGAAAAGATTATTATTTGAACAACCGAAAGGAAGTTACATAAATGAACGCTAATTTAATCGCTGATAAAATGACACCGTCCAATGATCCGTGGGAGGCGTACTTGGATGTAGAGGAACATGGTGAAATGGTGCTATCCAATGTGGAATTTACAACCACTACATTATGCAACATGCGCTGCAATCATTGTGCCGTGGGTTATGCCTTGCGAGATCGCGATCCGGAAGCACTTCCGATGGACTTGATTTTTCGGCGTTTGGATGAAATTCCACATTTACGGGCGATCAGCATAACCGGGGGAGAGCCGATGATGTCCAAGAAGTCGGTAAGGAATTATGTTCTGCCCTTGCTTCAATATGCCAACGCCCGCGGTGTGAAAACACAAATTAATTCGAATTTGACTTTACCTTACGGACGCTACGAGGAAATCACCCCTTATTTGGATGTTCTCCATATTTCCCATAACTGGGGGACGGAGGAAGAATTCGCGGAAACCGGGTTTGCTCGGATGGAACGAAAGCCGTCGATGGAAAATCGTAAGAAGTACTTTGCGCGGATGGTGGAAAATGCCCAGCGCCTTTCGAAAGAGGGCGTCATGGTTTCCGCCGAAACCATGCTGAACGGCAGGACTTTTCCCTATCTGGAGAGAATCCATGATCATGTACAGGAAATGGGCTGCACACGGCACGAGATACATCCTATGTATCCTGTCGATTTTGCTGAAAAACTGGAAACATTGAGTTTGGAACAAATAAGAACGGCTATTCGCCGACTGCTTGCACACCGGAATGAAGACATTTGGATGCTGTTTGGAACACTTCCGTTCTATCCATGCAGTTCTTCACCCGAAGAGTTGGAATTGCAACAGCAGCTATATGCAGCCAGGAACGTCTCAGTGCGGAACGATCCGGATGGGCGTTCAAGACTCAACGTCAGTATTTTCACCGGTGAAGTGACGGTGACGGACTTTGGCGATGAACCGCCCCTTGGAAATATTCAAACGGTACCGTTACAAGAGTCTTACCAGCGGTGGATGGAGACGAAAACAGCTAAATCACTGAATTGTCATTGTCCGGCAGTGAAGTGCCTAGGTCCGAATGTGTTGGTGAAAAATACATACTATCCAACAACCGATTTTCAACAAAAGCAAGCAAACATTAGCAGGTGAATCAAAGAGCAGGAGCAAACGTTCCTGCTCTTCGATTTAACGATTTATAAAAAACAGAGGAAAAAAGGTGGCCGAGGCATGGATGCAGAACGATTTACTAATAGATTAAGGCAGATTAAAGAAAACAAAGAACACCAACTTGAAGTAGAAGAACTGGATCTGCTGACAAATGAGATGCTTTCCCGCATCGGAGTCACCGATCCGGTTCTACGTGATGAGCTTATTTATCCTGTTTTCAGTCGGCTGATTCTGAACGGTGACTATTCTAACGGGAAGCTGACCGTCATTTTAGCAAAATGTATCGATGAGCAGCATCTGTTTTATCAAATCGGCGGGAGAAAAGACGACTCGGTGTTTACCAGATCGTTTTCTTCCCTGATCATCGCGGCTCTATTACATAAAAACTTGCACACTGGTTTTCTGGATGCAAAGCAACTGTTGACAGTAAAAGAAGCTTTGCTGAGGTATTTGAAGGAAGAAAAGGACATCAGAGGCCTGGTGGAAGATAAAGGGTGGGCTCATAGTATTGCCCATGCGGCTGACGCCATCGATGAACTGGTCCAACAGCCTGGCCTCGAGTCCTGCTATCAAGAGATATTTGAAGCTGTTATTCGGGTGATGGGCACTTCGATTGGAAGTTATGGTTTTGAAGAGGACGAGCGGATGGCTATTCCAGTCACGTCCATGCTTGATCGAGGATTTTGCGAAGAAGCTGTACTCCGGGAAATCTCCTTTGTTACAGAGGAGCTAGAGGCCAGCTTTCATGTTGGGAGTCAGCAGCAATTTATCCGGAGGGAAAATATAAAGCAATTTTTAAGAAGTTTATATTTTCGCCTCATCTATAAACAAAAACATCCGAGGTTACAAGAAAACATCAGGAATGCGATTTTTCGAATAAGCCTGCCTTACTATAGTTGATGTTCAGTTCATTGAGTTTTTTAGGACCAGTAGCAAGCAAGGAGAGTAGCGCAGCACTCAGGTCCTCTACAAAGAGAAACCATGGGAAATATCAGCAAGATCAGAAAAATCATTACCAATCACTCATAGAATAATAGTGGAGGGGAAAGCGTGAAAATCTTGAAGGTAGCCAATATAGAGGAAGACTTGGAGGAGGTGACAGCTGTCTATTGTAATGTTCATCATCCCAAAAACCCAGAACAACATCAGGAAATAATGAAAGAGAGGATTCGAAAGCATGCATGTTATCCAGGCTTCAAGGCAATAAAAGCATTGGATGAGAGTGGGAAGATTGTCGGGATGGCCTATGGCTATACGTCGATGCCTGGACAATTCTACCGTAGCAAAATCGAGCGCTTTTTGGATGAGGGAGAAAAGAAAAAATGGCTGGACGATTGTTTTGAATTTGTCGAACTTGCTGTCGATCCTGCATTTCAAAGAATGAAAATCGGCAGCAAGCTTCATGATGCTCTACTTAAAGAGTCACGTCATGCTGTGTCGCTCCTGACAACTCAGGTCGATAATCATGCTGCCAAAAGTCTGTATGAATCAAGGGGCTGGGAAGTGATCAAATCCGCAATTCGTCCAATGGAAACCGCTCCTTCATTGACATTGATGGGCAATGAACAGCTATCCAGATTTTAACTGTAATTGGAGTTGAACGGGTCCCCGCCTTAAAAAAAACTTGCCATCCCTTTTGCCAGGTAATATAATGGCGTAATATTTACTTTTAAAAGGGAGGAAGAAAACTTGATTCAAGAGCAGGCATTAGAGAAGATAGCTGCAAGCTTGCAAGCGGATCCGCTTGTCCGGGCAGTGTTCGTCAAGGGCTCGATCGGTAGAGGAGAACATGATGAAAACTCGGACATTGATCTTTACTGTCTTGTGGAAGAATCGGACAAGCAAACTTTCTTGGAACGTCGTCTCGATTATTTGCAATCATATGGTTCGTTACTGTTTTATGATGATATATTTATCATCGCCCCACAAATTATTGCAGTATATGAAGATTTACTGCATGTTGATTTGTTCACAGTCACGGAAGAGACGTACATTGATAAAGATTATTTCCAGGTATTGTATGATCCAGAACAACGGATGGAAAAGTATGTTTCAAAACAGCATTTGACCTTGTCGCAGGATGAGTTTTTGGATGAGGTGATCGATGTTGCCTGGTTTTTATTGCAATACCGCAAAACAGCTTTGCGGGAGAATGATTTATGGGCGGTAGAAATGTTACGCCATGTTGCTGTCCATCTTGCCAGAGTTTTGCTGCATCACTATTCCCCGAACCGGGCACAGCTGGGATTGAAAGCTGTCGAAAACTCGCTTCCTGCTGAAATAACAGCCGAAATGCGGAACTTCTTTCAATCTATCACCCCGGATAAGCATTCCCTGGCAGCGGTGCAGGTTGTCCAGCTATTGCGGGACCACCAGCAATGGCTGACGCAACAATTGAGTTCTGCTCCTCATGCGAAGCGTCTACTGGTGACAATGATTTCCGAAGAAACGTGGGACTTCCAATCTAATAAGATGTAAAGGAGAGCGGAAAAAATGTTTACATATTCTCTTGACGAACAATCATATTTAAAAATGCTGGAGCCAGAAGACGCTTCTGAATTGTTCTTGCTGACCTGGAATTCCATGGAACGATTGAAAAAATGGCTTCCGTTAATCGGAAATAACAGGAGACAAGAAGACACCGAGGCATTTATCAAATCTTCGCTCCTGCAATTGAGCGAGAACAATGGTTTTCAGGCAGGGATTTGGCATCAAGATAAGATCGGCGGTGTAATCGGTTTCCATTTCGTTAATTGGCATAACCGCACAACAAGTATCGGCTACTGGATTGGAGATGGATTCGAGGGAAAAGGATTGATGACCAAAGCTTGTCGGGCAATGGTCCAGCACGCTTTTGAAACTTGGCAGTTGAACCGGGTGGAAATAAGAGCGGCAGAGGAAAACAAAAAAAGCAGAGCTCTACCGGAAAAACTGGGTTTCACCCAGGAAGGGAAGATTCGTCAAGCTGAATTACTACAGGGAGAATACGTCGACCATATTGTTTATGGATTGCTTTTGGAAGATTGGAAGAAACAGAAACACCAAAACAATTGATACATTCTTCGGTTCTTCTCTAACCAAACGTCGTGACCATCTGAGAAAAACAACATAAAATGGTATTGCGAACATTTCTTGTCCTTGAATACCCAACCACACATCTTTTACAATCCGGGCCATTTCTTATAAAATGCTATAGTACTTGTATTTTGCAAGAGAGGAGGATGTGCATGGATAATTTCAATGACTCCATTCAATCCTTGATAGAAGGGGCAGGGTGGCTGGCTCCCGCACTATTTATTCTTATTCATTTGCTCAGGCCCTTTTTGTTTTTACCGGTGATCGTTGTATGCATTGCCGGTGGTGTGTTGTTTGGATTTGTAGAAGGAGCCGTATTGTCTTTTATTGGTTTATCGTTGATGAGTCTCGTTTTTTATAAATTGGTCAGTAGATTTCCGCGTTTTCGGGAAGGGGTGGCCCGATTGAAAAGCAAGATTCTTCCTGATCGGACGATTACGGTAAGTCAGGTGATGGTTCTTCGGGTCATGCCGTTTGTGCATTTTCATTTATTGTCGTTGTATTTGATGGAAATGACGAACGGCTTTAAAAGCTATATGTATTATTCAGCTTTAGGAGTTATCTTACCTGCCGTGTTATATACAGCTTTTGGGGAGGCAATCACGGAGTTTCCTTGGTATGTAGTCGGTTTATTCATGATTATATTAGCTGCTGTCTATACGCTTTTAGGCAGGATTCATCAAATGAATATCGAGAGCAGTAACAGTTAGTTTACTGACAAGGAAGGATATGGTCCATGGGTTGTTGACTTATGGATCATATCCTTTTATCAACCGTTTTAATGAGAATCGGATGAAGGCAGAAGAAGAGACAAATGCTCTTCATCGGATGGATGACATTCGGATCGGGACAGAGAACCAGCCAAAATGCATTTCATCCGGTTGATATGATCAGAGATCAGTTGAAAAGCTGACAGTTCAAACTGGTCATATACAAAACGCTTCTTTTTATATCGTCTGATCAGACGGTTGAAAAGTGTGTATGACTAAGAGGTTGTTGAGAATACTAAGCTTATCTTTTGATTCCCTCGGAAGGAAGTGTTTAAAGAATGACCGAGAAGCAGATTGTCATTGATGCAATTATTAATGGGGAAAAATTCAAAGCTGAAAAACAGGCACCACGTGAAAATCCGGCAAGACCAGATGAAGTAGTCGGTTATGCTCCGGTCAATACACGGGAGGATACAATCCGGGCAATTGATGCTGCCCATGATGCTTTTCCAGTCTGGGCAGAGTCGGAAATGCAGGATCGGATCAAGCGGATGCAGACAGCGATTCAGAATATAAAAGACCGTACACCGGAGATAGCTGAATTGTTGAGTCGTGAGCACGGCAAACCGTTATATGATTCTAAAGGTGAAATAGGGGTTTCGCTTGCTTGGATGGAGTTTGCTTGTGAAAACGTGGCGGAGGTACTGAAAAATGAAGTCCAAAACCACGATGGTGGTAAAACGATTATCGCCAAAGATGCGATTGGTGTTGTTTCCGCCATTTCGCCGTGGAATTATCCCATATCCCTTTCCACTATTAAAATAGCCCCCGCTCTGTTGGCCGGTAACACCATGGTGCTAAAACCCAGTCCATTGGCCCCGCTCGCTGTCAGCGTGGTAACCGAAATCATCGCTGATGCATTTCCGCCGGGTGTTCTGAACTTAGTCCATGGAGAGTCCGATGTTGGGGTAGAGCTAACTTCCAATCCTAAAGTTGCCAAGATAGCCTTTACTGGCGGAACAGAAACGGCGAAGCACATCATGAAAGCTGCTGCCGATACCATCAAGCACATGACGTTGGAACTGGGCGGTAATGATGCCGCGATTGTATTGAAGGATTTTGATGTCAATGATGAGAAAGCAATGCGGCGTCTTGTAATCTCCAACTTCCTTACCGCCGGGCAAATATGTATGATAGCCAAGCGGGTATATGTTGACCAGTCCATCTACGAACAATTTGTAGAGAAATATATCGAAGCAGCCAATAGATGGGTACGGGTAGGGGACCCATTTGGCAAGGATACGACGATTGGATCGGTAAATAACAAAAAACAGATGGAGTTTGTCCAAAGTCTGGTGGACGATGCTAAAAACAAAGGTGCCAAAGTAGTCAAGCTTGGCAAGATTCTCGATCAAGATCTATATGAAAAAGGATACTTTATGCAGCCAACTGTCGTTCTGGGAGCCGGATATGATGATCCGATTGTGGTAGAAGAGCAATTTGGACCGACAGTGCCTATATTGCCGTTCGAAGATGATCAGCATGCAATCAAGTTGGCGAATGATAGTATTTTTGGGCTGACCAGTTCGGTTTGGGGAGAAGAAGAGCATGCCGTGGAAATAGCCAAGCATATTCAGGCAGGAACCACCATGATAAATACTGCAGCGGTGCAGGGGCTCGATGTCCGCTTTCCATTTGGCGGTGTCAAACAATCTGGAATGGGGCGGGAATATGGCAAGGAAGGGATTCTTGCCTATACTGATACCCATGTGATAAATATACCCGATCAACGCGATCTCCCATATATTCCCGAATAAGGAGGAAGAAATGATGGAATACCAACGTGCAAAAGCGATCAAACAATCACAAGACTTAACCAAGGTTACTTACCAGGGCAGTTCCGTTTACATCCAGCGAATTGATGAACAAAACGGAACTGCGCAAGTTTATGCCTTGGATGATCCATCACGTCAGCAAAACGTAGCAATTGAACAGCTCCAGGAAAGTTAGTCGGCCTTAATGCTTGTAGAGAAACGGATTCGTTTTTCTGCAAGCTTTTTTTATACTACCCCTCGAAGACTCCGAAAAATCACTAGCTAAGAGAATACCATCCTGACATTGCTCCATTTTTTCTACCAAAAACGAAACCGATCG
Source organism: Sediminibacillus terrae (assembly GCF_009602435.1). Classification (GTDB taxonomy): domain Bacteria; phylum Bacillota; class Bacilli; order Bacillales; family Amphibacillaceae; genus Sediminibacillus; species Sediminibacillus terrae. The sequence goes on along the minus strand of NZ_VZDQ01000011.1, from coordinate 358,993 downwards.
ATATCAAAAAACGTAAATTGGTTATAACAAAAACAGGGGCAGGTGATCCGTGTGCAAGGATTGCTGATAGAAGAGGTTTCCGTAGAAATAAACCGGGAACAGATTTTGAAGGATATATCGTTCCATTTGAAATCTGGCACCATCACCGCATTGGTAGGCCATAATGGAGCAGGAAAGTCGACCATCATGAAAACATTGATCGGTCTGCAGGAAAGGAAGACGGGAAATATTCTTTTGAATGGTGTCTCTCAAGAAGAAGACTTCCTACCCTATAAGAAAATGATTTCCTACATACCAGAAGAACCGTTTTTACTGCCGGAGCTGACTGCGATGCAGCACTTTCAACTATATGGCCGCAGTTATCAAATCGATGAACAGGAGCTGCTGCGCAAGGTGGATTATCTATCCGGGAAAATGGAAATAACCGATAAACTTGACGAATTTCCCGAGTCGTTATCGAAGGGAATGCGGCAGAAGGTACAGACGATTTGTGCTTTGCTTCCTGATGTTCCACTACTGCTAATTGATGAACCATTCATGGGATTGGATATTTATGCTTCCGAATTTTTAGCCGAAGCCATGAAGGATAAAGCAGGACAAGGAACGGCAATATTGCTGACTTCCCATCAACTAGACCGTGTTCAGCAGTTGGCGGATCATTTTATCATGCTGCAGCATGGAAAAGTGGCAGACCATGGTAAGATAAAAGATTTTCATGTTCTGAAACGGAGATTTTCAGAATGAATGGGTTCGCTACTGCATGGAGTGTTTATCGGCATGTGAAAAAGCATCGGTCCAGAAAAAAGGCAAAGCTTTACAAGCTGGCCTTCGGCGTCAGTTTTGATGTGACAATATCCATCTATTTAGGGGCATTCATAATATTTGGCTTATTCATATTACACGAAACATTGAAAGAGTCGGCGAACATGATTCTCCAGATAGAATCATTTGTCACTGCCAATTATCTCAATCTAATGCTTGTCTTGCTTGTACGGCCTGTCGTCACTTCATTTACCAGGCCAGGGGTGTTATTCTCGAGCGCTGAACTGAAGTTAAGCATGCTGCCATTTTCCAAGCAACAGCTCTGGCAATACTGTACAGGAGAAAAAATCCTGAAAACAATCGTTTTGTGGACGGTTATTGCCAGTTTTATCGCTTTTATTACGCCGCTTTCTATTCATTTTGCAATGGGGACAGCTGGGCTGATAATTTTGATGGAAATATTAATGGCGTTACCCCAGTGGAAGCTGTATCAAAAGCAGTTTTGGATGAAATTGATTACCAATGCAGGAATCGTTGTATTGGCAGCAGTTGTCAGGTTGCTTAGTATTTATGCCGGCGATGCGGCATGGTGGATGGGAGGGCTATTTGTATCGCTTGCTGGCATCAATATCCTGCTGGTAAAAAGAGCAACCGAATCCGTGAATTGGTCGAAAGTCGTACAGACGAATGATTTGATTATCTGGAATATGTGGTTCATAAACAAAATGTCACAGATGGAAATAAAGCCTCCTCCCAAACGTGGATGGATTCAACAATTGTTCACCAGTAGGATGAATCGAAAAAGATTTGTTTACTCCAACCCTGTCAGTATGTATCGAAGACTCTGGAAAACGTATTTTCTGGAACAGAAGGAAGCGGTGCTCCGTACAATTGGCAGTGTCTTGATCCTATTGGTGCTTCTGGGGTCCCGCAATGAGTGGATGTTTGGAATTGGAATAGCGCTGTCCATCTTTTTATATGTACAAATGGCATCCAGCTTTTTTACCGGCGGATTCGGCAATCGGCTTGTTTATTGTTTGCCTTGGGAATTGAAACAGTGGAAGCTTGCTTTCTTTACTTGGTTTGTCCGTTCGGGGGCGATTGTTTGTCTAGTCCTTACGTTGCTTTTACTGTTTTTCCAGGAAACTCCATGGTGGTTTCCGGTCCAATTATGGTTCTATGCAGAGTTAACGAGACGTTATTTTCATCAGCAGATGGAACTTACCATGGCGGTTTTAGCAAAGTCACAATCCGAGCTTCCCAGCATCCAGAATTTCTTTGTCTTTTTGTTATTCGGCCTGGCTGCCATCAGTATTGTTTTTCCATACGTAACCATCCTGGGCGTTGTCTTGTTGCGTTGGAAACAGCCGGATGATGTTTTGTTTTCAGGAAAAGAAGGAAAAGAATTTAGCCAGTAAGGTTAATGTGTAGGAAGGTACCCTGTTTTATTCATGGCAACGTGGAGTGAAAAAGCGGCTCGACGCTGAGTGCGCCTAGCCGCTTTGTTGTTAATTATCAAAAAATTTATTGTGTGGACAGTTAAACAATTAGCGCTGCTGTTACTTTATACCCTGCATTTTCTTTTGAATGACAGGGGAAAGCAGGAACAGCAACAAGCTTAGTACCAATGCAGATCCACCGATAATACCGAAGTAAAGTGTTTCGGTTTCGTCTGTGTAGAATTTAACGATTTGTGCATTGATAGCCTGGGCTGCCGCGTTGGACAGGAACCATAGACTCATCGTTTGAGCCGAGAAGGCTGCAGGTGCGAGTTTCGTAGTAGCCGACAAACCGACAGGTGACAAGCACAATTCGCCAAGAACTACGATAAAGTAGCTCAGTACCAGCCATAAAGGATTAACTAATGCGTCTCCGCTCAATGCGCCAGGTACGAGGATGACGATGAACGACAAACCGGCAAACAACAGGCCTAAAGAGAATTTCTTCGGTACGGATGGCTGGCGGTCACCAAGCTTGACCCATAACCAGGCAAATAAAGGTGCCAGGAAAATGATGAATAACGGGTTCAGTGACTGGAACCAAGCCGGAGAAATATCGAAACCTGCGAATTGTAATTGAGTTCGCTGATCGGCATAGTTAGCCAAGATCGTCGAGCCTTGTTCTTGAATTGCCCAGAACATCACCGAAGCGATGAAAAGGGGAATATAAGCAATAATCCTTGACTGTTCAACAGCTGTGGTTTTCGGACTACGATACATGACGACAAAATAAGCGGTAGGAATCAAGATACCAAGTACTCCTATTAATCCGATAAACGTATCGAAGGTAAGCAGTCCCATTGGAATAGTGAAGGCGATAAGCACAATGACAACGATAGCTGCCAACACCATCCATTTAGTAAATTTTTTCTTTTCTTCCGGTGACAGTGGATTACCCACATAGTTTCCAGCAAGACCGAGGTTTTTCTTTCTCGTAAAGATATAAACCATCAATCCGCAAAACATTCCTACTGCGGCTACACCGAAACCGAGATGGAAGTTATATTCTGTTCCGAGTGTTCCGACAATTAACGGAGCAAGAAAACCACCTAGATTAATGCCCATGTAAAAAATGCTGAAACCGGCATCGCGGCGCTGATCTTGCTCACTATAAATCTCGCCGACCATGGTAGAAACATTCGGTTTCAATAAACCTGTTCCCAGGACGATCAGTACCATTGATACAAAGAACAATGTGATGCTTCCTGGAATTGCCAGGGCAATATGTCCGAACATGATCAATATCCCACCATATAAAAGTGCCCGGGAAGTACCGAGAATTCTATCGGCAAGCCAGCCTCCAATTATACCCGACATATATACGAGAGATCCGTAAATAGACATGATAGCAAGCGCAGTGCTTTCCGGCAGTCCTAATCCGCCGTTGGATACTTCGTAATACATATAAAATACGAGAATCGCTCGCATTCCATAATAGGAAAAACGTTCCCAAAATTCAGTAAAAAATAGCGTAAATAAACCTTTCGGATGACCAAAAAAGCCTTTCTGAGGTACGCTGTCCACAATTTTCTGTTTTTTCTCGCCAGTCATAAGCAACCTCCTTTTATTACCTTTACCATATTATTTCTATCTAGTTAAAATGTCAAAGTAAAAATCAGGCAATGCCTTATAAACGTTGATATGGCAGGGATTATTTTTCATAGGAAGAAGATAGAAATAGAGGAGTTTTACGGTTGAATGGTCTATTGATGGTTAATTGATCTATTTTTGAACTACCTATTCATTTTATTTTTTCCGTAATACCTTTTATAATTTATCTAGTACATAAAATAGAAGAGAGGGACTAATATGAAATTATTGGAAGGAATTTTGGCGCACAATGAACAGTTTGTCAAAAATAAGGATTATGAAAAATATCAAACGGACAAGTTTCCGAATAAGCGGGCGGTCATCATCTCCTGCATGGACACCCGCCTTGTCGAACTTCTTCCTCAATCAATGAATGTCGGAAATGGGGACGCAAAAGTCATTAAAACTGCCGGAGCAATCGTCGCTGATCCGTTTGGCAGTGTCATGCAGAGCATCCTTGTTGCCGTTTATGAACTGAAAGCAGATGAGGTATTTGTGGTCGGCCATCATGACTGCGGCATGTCCAGTTTGAACGCTGAAGCGATGCTGGGCAAAGTGAAAGAGCGCGGTGTAAGCGAGGAAACATTGGCGACATTAGAGAATTCCGGTGTGGATCTTGATAAATTTTTACAAGGGTTTGATCGAGTGGAGGACAGTGTCGAGCACAGTGTCGATACCATCAAGCATCATCCAATGCTGCCTTCCGATGTGCCGGTGCATGGGTTGGTCATTGCTCCCGATACAGGTAAACTGGATGTCGTGGTAGACGGATATCAGAAATAACAGGAAATTGAGCCATTCTGCTGAACGTATTTTCAGCGGGATGGCTTTTTAATTTAGAACCAGCATTAATAGAGGGAGGGTCAACAGCAATGGGAAAATAAGGGGATCTATTGATAACACGCATATGCTCAACTATTTATCATGTAAATCGTTTCGTTAAGGAACCAAGAACATAAAAATATTCATAGGCTAGCGATGCTTAGACCGTTCATGGTGAAGTACAAGAAAGGACCATTTTTTTGCAGGAGTTCGGCAGGTTTATCCGAATTATAAAATGGACAGGCCATTTTCATTTGCTTTGTTCTCTTTCGTATAAGTGGGTATAACCTTCGACATAGTTTGATTGCGTCTTTCTTACTTCCTAAATGTATTGAATTGTAGTTCAGCGCTGCGGAAATACCCTGCGCTTTCCGTGGGCGGCTGGTGAGCTTCCTCGAGCTGACGCTCTGCGGGATCTCACCGGGGCCTATCCTCCCGCAGGACAGGTGTTTTCGGTGGGACGAGTAATCGCAGTCCCAAGGAAGGCTGCGGCAGCAATGCATCGCACGAAGAAAATTGTTTTGTATTTTCGAGGAGTCTCCGGGTATTTCCTTCGCTGGGACCAGCTTCTGAAAGTGTTTCTTTCATCCACTAAACATTGATTGGGTTAGTCGGTAATCTATCAGAGATAGGCACTGTTTCCGTGTTCCCGTTACGCTTTGCAGCGGGCTTCCTCCCCCCCCCAAGGTGCGAAGAAGCTGTTTCATGTAGCACCCTGGCTGAAGCGTTCCCCACGGAAAGTGAGTGTTTTTTCGAGACGTTGGATCACTTATTCTTTTAAGACTAGGAGGAAGTAACAGAAAGGTTATGTCCCGGTTTATATTTTTTGCGGAATAGAAACCGTAAGTAAAAGATTAGTACGAATACCAGAAATAAGAGGGGGATACATGTGAGGCTTAAAATCATACATACCAATGACCTGCACAGTCATTTTGACAACTTTTCCAGAGCAGTGTCGTTGATCCATCAGCACAAGGATGATCATACTTTAGTATTGGATGGCGGAGACTTTGCCGATTTTAAAAGCATTGAATTACAGGGAACAAAAGGAATGGCGGCAATTGAACTGCTGACTGAAGCAGGGTATGATGCATTGACTATTGGAAATAACGAAATGTTCAACGGCATGGGAACACTGGAACATATGGCAGGAAACAGTCCGATTCCATTTATCAGCAACAATCTATTGAAAAAGGATTTGACAACGGTTGATGGAGTGGTTAGCAGTACGATCATCAAAAAAGATGGGCTGCGCATATTAATAACCGGTTCGTCTCCAGATTTAGAGGAATTCAATGATGGGCTCGGTATACATGTCTCCGATTACAAAAACGCACTGCAAACAGAACTGGATAGGCACCATGGGTTGTTCGACCTTTGTGTGGTATTAAGCCATATTGGAACAGCCGCAGATCAAAAACTTGCTGAAGAAATCGAGGGTATCAATGTGCTGATTTCCGCTCATGACCACCAGCTATATACCGAACCCAAGCTGATAAATGGTACGATTTGTAATAGTGCGGGATCGTTCGGCGAATATATCGGCATCCTGGAGTTGATGGTAGAAGACGGTAAAGTTTCCTTGATGGACTCCGGGATGCTCTCCACAGAGAAGGCAGAAGCATCCAGTAGAATTACGGAGGTGTTGGCAAACAATAAAGCAAAAGCGGTGGAAAATTTAAGTCAGCCGTTATATTTATTGAAGCAGCCGTTATGGCATGATGTGATAGAGGAAAACCCGCTGTCGAATTTAATCGCCGACGGGCTGAAAGATTTATTGCAGGCCGATATCGGCTTGATCAACAGCGGTATTGCCCATGCAGGTTTATTTGAGCAAGTGTCAGAGAAAAAATTGATTGAAATCTGTCCTTCTCCCTTAAATCCCACCACGTTCGAGGTGAAAGGGAAAGCTTTAAAAGCAGCATTGGAGCAGTCACTTGATGCTCAGGTGTGCTTGGCCGATGGCAGAGGCCCTGGATTCAGAGGGAAATACGCAGGCAGACTGCATATTTCCGGAATGACTGCCGTGCATGACGGCAATCATCTTACAAAGGTGACCATTAAAGACCGGGAAATCGAGGATGATACATGGTACACCGTGGCAAGTTCGGATTATTTGCAGCGGGGTTCAGGCTTTCCGGCTTTGGCGGAGAATCGTAACCCGGTATTCCAACCGGGATATATTCGAGACGTCATCAAAGAGTATGCAGCACAACCAGCCTTCCTGAAAAAAGCGACAACCGGACGATGGATAAAAGGTGCCGGCATCCATGTTTGAAAATAAATCAGAAAGGGCGCCCATGCAGGAGGAATTCGTCAAAAATGTCAAGCATCACTTTAAACAGGAAGGCGAAGCGTGGCTGGAAAGACTGCCGGAGGTCATCAAACAATGTGAGCAGAATTGGCAAGTGACAATGGAAGAACCATTCCAGCTCTCGTTCAACTATGTGGCTCCGGCAGTTGGAAGGGATGGCGAGAAAATGGTGGTGAAAATATCCTTACCCGGTAAAGAATTTGCTAGCGAATTGGAAGCTCTTCAGCAGTTGGCCTCCTCGTCGATGGTGAGTTTGCTCGACTTCGACGTGGAGTTGGGTGCTCTTCTTTTAGAGCGAATAGAGCCAGGGGAAATGCTCGCCGAGATAGTAGAAGAGGATAAAGCTTGCCGAATTGCCGCAAAGGTTTTCGGACAGATGACAAGAGAATTTTCGAAAGGAACGGTGCTCCCTACCACGGAAGACCGGGAGGCATCTTTGACAAAGGTTGTTGCCAATCATCCATCTGGATGCGGACCGGTTAGCCGATCGACATTGCTGGAGGCACAGCAGGTTTTTCACCGCTTACACAGTACAGGGAAAAAACAATGGCTTTTGCACGGTGATTTCCATCATTACAATGTCCTTCTGCATGAAGAAAAGAAATGGAAAGTGATCGATCCAAAAGGTTTAATCGGAGAAAGGGAGTACGACTTAATACAATATTTATTAAACAAGCTGCCGGACGATGATCCTGTTTCTGTCATCGACAAAAGGATACAAATTTTCTCGGAAATCCTGCACCTCGATAAGCATCGTTTTGTATTATGGGGATTTTGCCACAGCGTGTTGGCCACTTGCTGGACGGTGGAGGCAAATGGCAATTATTACCGTCCTTTTTACCGGGCGATTGCTGCTTTCCGACAGCTTCATCAAAACTACTACAATCATGAAATCCATGAAACAGAGATAAGCTAATCCATCGACTGATCTGCAATATCTTTTGTTTCTTTTAACCGTTTGAATTTTTCCAGGGCAGTCGTCCAATTCACCGGCTGTCCTCGTTTTAATTGATATAGCAATTCATGGAAGACGGGCTGAAGCCCATAAAAATTCCGGACACGCTCAAAAAGCTTTGCCACAGGTTCTTTCCCTTGATAATGCTGCAGGATTTGGCGGGTGAAGTCCGGTCCGAGATCCCAATAAAATCCGGCAAAATCAAAGGCTGGATCCCCGTATTGGGAATCAGTGAAATCGATGATACCGTTTACCAATTTTGATTCCTTGTCGAAAATAATGTTATTGGCAGATAAATCGCCGTGAATCCAAGTCTTTTGGATTGGTTGTTGTTCTATTCCTGGAAAAAAGGAACGAAAAAATCTAGACACCATATCGGCCTCTTCTTCAGTCAAATTAGGAAGGATATACTTTTCGACCGAAACAAACAACTCCTCCCAATAATCCGGTGTATGAATAGTAAAAAGGGGACTGTCAACCTGCTTGACTGGAAGCTGGTGCAGCTTACTCAGAAATTCGCCAAGCAGCTTTGCGTTGTGTTGATTAGAAAGTAGTGCAGCATGTTGATGACATGTCAGAGCCTCTCCCTCGATAAGTGGGTAATATATAGCGATAGTTCTGCCATGGATATCCTGAAGCGTCTGACAGTTGGGAATCTGTAATGGCGGTCTCGCTTGCTTGATTGCTTGCAATAGGGCGATTTCTCGTTCCGTATGGCGGTGAACGTCGTGATTCTTGGGAAACCGGAAGACAAGTTCATTATTAAGAATGAGGATGTCATGATCCCAGCCTGTATGATTGAAGTTGGTTGTTTCAATAGTCAAAGCAGGGAAATGGTGACTAATGATTGAGAGTATTGTCTGTTCATTCATTCTTGAGCTCCTTTCGTGCCGATCAAGGGATTAAACCAGAGTTGTGTGTAATCAACCCATCCGAGTGCATTTAGGTGAATGTTTTCTATGTTTTCCGGATAGATGGCAAACTGCTTCAACCGGTATAAAAAAAGGAAATGGTGGTGCTTGCATAATGCAGCTTCTTCTTGTTGTAATCGGTGAACATATTCCCTTTCAGAAAGACTTTCAGCCATAATCTGTCGTATTCTTCTTCGACTATATTCAGGGAGGTGACGGGCTGGTAAGCTGTGTGTTCCAATAAAACAAGTCAAATAAGCCAGAAGTCGGCTCTCGTCGGCAAGCTGTTCTCCCAGCAACAGGTCCGCTTCATCTAGGTTCTGCCCTATAAGTTTCTCGTAGGGAAGAAAATGCAAGGCCACTTCCACACCTGCTTTTGTCAATTGTTGCTGTATCCATCTGCCATCCAATTCGTTCCCGGCCCCCGTATAACTATACAAATGAAGTTTTTCCCCTTGATAGGTACTAGCATCGAGCAGTGCTTTTCCCAAAGAGAAATTCCGCTTGGATGACTCGGTGGCGTTCTCTGTATCGCGTGATAGCCTGTAGGCTGGCAAATGCCGATTTCCCTGCAGCTGTTTGATTAACTTTTCTGGTTGTAACAATTGGAAAATAGCTTTACGCAATAATGAGTCAGCGGCCAGCTTCCCTCGTCTGCCATTCAAGGACAACAGTTTGCTGCCTTGATCGACCGATGTTGTTTGCCGGAAGTTCGCCGTTGAACTAGACGAGTATGGATATTGATAAAAATTGATTCGTTCACTTTCTATAACATCACCGGCTTGGTTGTCATACAGATCAGGGAAAAAATACATGATGATTTCATCCAGGAAGGGCCGTGTCCCGAAGTAACGTTCAAAGGCACGGAGGTGCAGTTGTGTTTCTGTATTTTCCATTACCTGAAACGGCCCTGTCCCGATTGGCGGACCAGGATGGGGGCCGGGAGCAGGTACTATGCTGCCGCCCATGCTTGCAGCAAGATGTAAAAAATGTGGCATCGGTTTTTGAAAGGTAAACTGTACGGTGTAAAGGTGAAGTGCCACCGTTTCTTCCAGATTATCGACCATCCAGTGATAGGCTGAGTATGCCGCCTTATGGCGAAGAAAGCTGTAACATACATCCTCTGCGGTCATTTCATTTTCATCGTGAAAAAGAACCCCTTTTCTTAATTGAAAAATCCACACGGTATAGTTGGCATGGTGGGACCAGGAATGAGCCAGCTCTGGTACATGCTTTTCAGTTTTTTTGTCATAACGGACCAGTCGGCTGTATATATGCCGCATGATATGGTTTTCCGAGCGGCGATGGACAAGTAAAGGGTCCAACTTTGGCAATGGCCGGTAAGACGGGAATTGAATCCGGTCGATTGTTTCGCTTTGTCGGGCCTTCCCTCTATCAGAGGTGAAAAACAGCCAGTCGATAAATCGTTGTTGCGTATACCTGCTTACTGATAACGCTTGTAAATAGCGGATTCCTTCTTCCGCCGAAACCGAACTGCGAGCTTTTGCTTCTGCTAGTATCAAGTCTTCAGGATCGGCTATTAGCTGAATAGAGGAAGTGTTCCCTCTCCCTCTGCCCGGCTTCCATATGATCCAGCCAGCCTGCTGCAAGCGGTGGACGATCAATTTTGCATTCCGTTCTGTGCAGGATAAGTTTTTGGCGAGCTCGCTGATGGTTATGGAATGAGCCTTTTCATGTTCGGATAATATCCCGGATAAACGTTGATAGTGTTCCAATAATCTCACTTTGTCACCTCTCATGGAAAAAGGGGAAATTTATATGGTTTGATTATACACTTTTTTTCCTCTTTTCAGCAGGTAGACTTTAAGGAGGGGGAGATTTTATGAAAAATGAATGCAAGAAGAAAGAAACTGGTGGGACGATCGATTTTGGAAAGAAACGTATTATTGGAATAGCTTTAATCACAGCAGCAGCAGTTCTGGGGGATTCCATGCTGTTGATCGCACTGCCGATCTATTGGAAGGAAGCCGGAATTGATTCCCTCTGGCAAGTAGGGATGCTTTTGTCGGTGAATCGTTTTATCCGACTGCCGGTCAATCCTCTAATAGGTTTGTTTTATAAACATTTTCACCGACGTACCGGTATCATGATTGCAGTAATCCTGGCCGTGTTTACGACAGCTTCATATGGATGGCTTAAGGATTTTTGGTTGCTTCTGCTTATGCGTGCCATATGGGGGGTTGCCTGGTCCCTTCTTCGTCTCGGCGGTTATCTGTCCGTGATTGAGGCATCGAATGACAGGAATCGTGGTCAGTATGTCGGCCTGTATAATGGATTATGGGGGATTGGAGGATTGACCGGGATGCTTGTTGGCGGCATGCTGATTGATCAAACTTCCTTCCTGTTTACTTCCAGCTTGTTTGCATTTGTCGGTCTATTAGCAATTCCGGCAGTGTACCGATTCATACCAGTCCATCATCAAGAAAGTACTTCCGAGCCAGGAGCACAGACAGCGGCATGGAAATGGAAATCTGTCCACACTTGGTTTGTGCTTGGTACCGGAGGGGCTGTTGGCATCCTTGTATTTGGTTTATTCGCATCGACGCTCAGTCAATTAATCGCTGGGAATATACCGAATAACTGGTCTGCAGGCGGATTTGCTGTTGGAGCGGCAACTATTGCCGGTGTCATACAGGCAGTACGCTGGGGATGGGATCCATTTGTCGCTCCATTGATCGGGAAAACGCTAACGACTCACCGGGGTATGGTTCGGTCGTTGTTGATTGTACTGTTTTCCGGCGGGATGATTTTTATCCTGCTCGGAAACGCTGCTTCGCTGGCCATTCTGTTACCAGCATTATTGGTGTTCCAGCTGATTTCAACAGCGTTTGTCACGACTTCCGACACATTGGCCGCCAGTACAGCAGCGAAGACTGATCGGGTGAAAATGATGACGGCTTATACCATCGTTGTCGATGTAGGTGCAGCTTTGGGGCCGCTGATTTCATTCCTATTGCTGGATTTGACGAGTATAGCGCTTGTTTACACAATGGCTGGTTATATTTTTTTCGTAGGTGGCTTTTGCTGGTTGGTCGCATATGTGAGGGGTGGCAGTAGTTTTGATATTAACAGCTGATACACAGAAGGGATTCAAGAGGAAAATCTAGAAAGAAGGAATGGGACGGAAAATCTAATCAAGAAAGGGATCATGTCGATGAACCGAGAGAATCAATCGAAAGCGGATGTTCAGGCGCAATTTGGAAAAAATGCAGCCAATTATATAACAAGCACAATCCATGCCCATGGCCAAGACTTGGAAAAATTGAAAGCAATCATCGATTGGACAGGTGAAGAGAACGTATTGGATATTGCAACAGGTGGAGGACATGTGGCAAATGCACTGGCTCCTCTTGTTAAAAAAGTGACCGCCGTCGATTTGACCACGGAAATCCTGGCTGTTTCCAGGATGTTTATAGAGAAAAACGGGCATAGAAACGTAGAATTTATGGAAGCAGACGCTGAACAGCTGTCATTTAAAAATGAATCCTTTGACATTGCTGTCTGCAGAATTGCAGCCCACCATTTTTCAAATGTAGGGGCGTTTATTCATGAAACCTACCGGGTGCTGAAAAGGAACGGCGCATTTATCCTCATCGACAATACAGCACCCGAATCCGAACGAATGGACCACTTTTATAACAAAATAGAAAAACGCCGAGATTATAGTCACCAACGTGCCTGGAAAAAGTCGGAATGGCTGCAGTTGATCGAAGAACAAGGGTTTGATTTGGAAGAACTATATCGATTCCCCAAGCAATTTCAGTTTGAAAAGTGGTGTAAAACAATGGATTTGCCCGATAAAGAAAAACACACCTTATCGAAGGAAATGCTTAAGGCTCCCATGGATATCAGGCAGAAATTCCGCATCACTGAGGAAAAAGGGGCGGTTTCCAGCTTTCAAGCGGAGGCGAGCCTCATAAAAGCTTTGAAAGGATAAAAGAATGAGTCTTTTTACTTAGTTTGTTTACTGGACAAACTAAGAAGTGATTGATAAAATATCCCTGAGAAAGCGATTACAGTTGAAAGGGGTGTAGACGGAGAGTGTTCGATACTTTCCGGCGGTAAATGAAAAATCATAAACAGTTTTATATCATTCTTGTAACCCTGGTAGCGACACTTGGTGGATTGTTATTCGGCTACGATACTGCCGTGATTTCCGGTGCAGAGGGAGCATTGCAGGCTTATTTTGCCGATAATCTCGACCTCAGCGCGCTAGTACACGGTATAACCGTTTCGAGTGCCCTGATTGGATGTATCATCGGCGGTCTTCTGTCTGGTTATTTGGCTTCCAGGCTTGGCCGGAAGTATTCGCTCGTGCTGGCTGCCGTGTTATTCCTTGTTTCCGCGCTTGGTTCCGCATTTCCCGAGTTTCTATTTTTTACAAAAGGTGAACCTACGCTTGCTTTGTTGGTGACCTTCAATCTCTATCGGATAATAGGGGGAATCGGTGTGGGCCTTGCTTCTGCGGTGTCACCGATGTATATCGGAGAAATTGCACCTCCCGAAACGAGAGGCAGTCTGGTTTCGCTGAATCAGTTCGCTATTATATTCGGCATGCTGGTCGTCTATTTCGTAAACTGGGGTATAGCCAGGGGACAGTCTGTCGCATGGGTAAATGAAACCGGTTGGCGCTATATGTTCTTATCAGAGGCAATACCGGCAGCGTTGTTTCTTTTTTTACTCTTCTTTGTGCCGGAAACACCGAGATATCTTGTCTCCAAACAGAAAAATGAAAAGGCGAGGGAAATACTCAACAAAATCTACGACAAAACGATGGCGAAAGCCACGATGTTTGAAATTGAAAAATCCTTCGATGAAAAAAAGGCAAAACTGTTGGCGTTTGGCAAGAGAATAATTGTAATCGGTATCTTGTTATCCGTTTTTCAACAATTTGTCGGCATAAACGTGGCGCTTTATTATGCTCCTCGAATATTTGAAAGCATGGGAGCTGCCCGGGATGCATCCATGTTCCAGACAATCATTATGGGACTGGTCAATGTCGTGTTTACCCTCATTGCCATCTTCACAGTTGATAAATTCGGTCGTAAACCACTGCTGATTATCGGCTCAATCGGTATGGCTGTGGGAATGTTCGGGGTAGCTGGCATGGCATTTTCTGATGCGATCGGCATCGGAACCTTGATTTTCATCATTATTTATACTGCTTCCTTTATGATGTCATGGGGTCCGATTGTCTGGGTGCTGATTGCGGAAATTTTCCCGAACAAAATCCGCGGCCAGGCAGTTGCGATTGCCGTGGCAGCACAGTGGGCAGCTAACTATTTTATATCTTCTACTTATCCATCGATGATGGAATTCAGCGGTGGTTTGACTTATTCTTTCTATGGGCTGATGAGTGTCCTCTCTGCATTGTTTGTTTGGAAAATGGTCCCCGAAACCAAAGGGCGTTCTTTGGAAGAACTGGAATCGATATTGGTTAGAAGCAGGAAGCATTCAGCATAATCCATCCGGTTTCGGATAGAGTATGCAGTGCTCGTTGAAACAGCCAACCTCTGGGATATCAACTGGAGGTTGGCTGTTTCTTGACTCCTCGGGATGCATGATGGCTGGTATGCAGGACCGATGGCCGGGCGGCTTTATACCATTGCAGGCAGACAAGAAAAATGAGGAAGGCGTCAATTAAATCTCCACCATAATACATCAGCATGCTCCCGGCTTCTGCATCCGCTACATGAACTTGTGCAGGAGGGTGCGCGTAAAGATATTTGGCCAGGATGGCATGCCCTGCCAGCGCCAGTAACAGGATACTAGCACGGTAACGGTAACCCGCACGGTGTGGAGTCGGATCGATGTACACCATGGCAGCGGTGAATACATATCCCGCAATAAAAACATGCAAATGAATAAAGACATGTAAAAAGATACTGTGATGCATCGCTTGGTACAATCCTGTTGTGTATAATACCCACAAACCGCCGATGTTTAAGATACCGGCAAATGATGGATCGCTCAGCAACGAAAATGGGCGGCTTCTTAAAAATCGTGAGACCCTCTTGGCATTGGCTACAGACAAGGCGCGGAGTAACAGCGTCACAGGAGCTCCAAGTACCATCAATAATGGAGCGAGCATTCCCAGCAATAAGTGTCCGAGCATATGAAAGAAAAAGCTATCATGCGCTAGGATTGCTATTGGTCCGGCAACAGAGATTATGGCAAAAACGGAACCTGCAAACCAGAAACATGTCCGAAATACCGGCCAAGGCCGCTGGCGTCTCGTTGTATGTATGATTCCGAATAAATAGGCAAAGCCGGCGACCGCGAAAGGAAGCAACAAAAGCAGTTGGGGAATCCAGTACAATCGGTGATCCATTTGTTCATTTTTCCTCCTTTACTTTTGGCCGGGTCCTGACGACCATGATCAAACCAGCCAACAGTATCAAACAGGCTGTAATGTTCCAGACCAAGTCATAAGGGAGGATGTCGACATGATAGCGGATCTGATGCAGCCTCCATAATTTATGTTGGATTGTCCCGTCATATAGTTGAAAGAGCCCAGCCCCAGTCAAAACGCCGCCCCACCAACGTTTGATATACCAGGCATTCCTTCTTCGCAAGTCCGCCACAAGAAACAAGCCGCCGATGGTAGCGAACCAACTGAAAGCATGAAAAAAACCATCTGAAACAAGTCCTATACTCGTTGTCGATTTATCATAAAAATGATGCCAGTGAAGCAGTTGATGAAAAACGGCTTCATCAAAAAAGGCAATCAGGCCCAAACCGAATAGAAAACCGGACCAAAGGTTGCGGGAAGCATATTGAACAGTAACCGGATAATCTTTATACATGAAGCCACTCCTCCTTCCGTAATGAATAGCAAACTTTTCCTATAGTTTGCCACAAATTAAAGAGATGAAAACCTAAGAATCGGAAGTGAACGTTTGTAAGAAGACGTACCTCGAGAAGAAGAGCGGCTCTCCGGGAAAGAAGATCAACTAGTAGAAAAAGAAGAGCGACTCCCCGGGAAAGAGGATCAACTTCCGGTAAGAAGAGCGACTCTCCGGGAAAGAAGATCAACTAGTGGAAAAAGAAGAGCAACTCTCTAGGAAGGAGGATCAACTTCCGGTAAGAAGAGCGGCTCTCCGGGAAAGAAGATCAACTAGTAGAAAAAGAAGAGCGACTCCCCAGGAAAGAGGATCAACTTCCGGTAAGAAGAGCGACTCTCCGGGAAAGAAGATCAACTAGTAGAAAAAGAAGAGCGACTCTCTAGGAAAGAGGATCAACTTCCGGTAAGCGGCTCGCCCTAAAAAGAAAATCAACAAGGTGATAATTCATTTGTACTAAGTCATCCGCTCCGTATGCTTTTTAAACAGCTTCATCACCAACAGGTGGATCATTGCCTGGCTATATTTGTAGACAAACCAGGGCAGGGATGGCCGATAACCGTGAATAGCAATTATGCAATCGTCGTTGGGAACTTGACAAAACTCCAGTCTGCCTGAAGAGTCGGCTGCAAGAAGCCCTCCTGCTATTCGAAAAACGGTTCGATTTGAACTACTTGCGTCTGAAGAATATTGAAGAACGAGCAGTGGATGGCTCAGAAAACGGGTGTGTATTTCGCACGAACTCCCACGCCATTTTATGTTGATTAGCGGGCTTGCCATTCGATTCAACCAGTTCAGGTTATAAAACGCTGTCCACTCTGCATCTTTTCCATAGGTCAGTCTGACACGCTGAATAGAACGAACGCCTGCAGTCCGGTCGGAAAATACTTTCGATACCTCAAATAAGGTCGATGGAAGTGGGAGTGTTTTAACCGGTATACCGGAAGTTTGGAGTATCTTTTCTACCTCGGCAGGGCTATCAGAAGGTATCCCCCCGTCAGGCTTCAAATAAATGATTTTTTTTAAGTTTGTTTCTCTGGCAGCTCTCGTAAAGCTGTCAGCTGCCAGCACCGTCATTTCCGGCAGATGCGCCTGGGATAGACGTGCTGCTGGGAATGCAACAGGGTAAGAAAATACTGCCAAGTCTGCCCCTTGCAATTCACTTTTTATAGCATTTACGTTAAAAAGGTCTGATTGTAATTTACGCAGTCCCATGGCATTGTAACTTCCAGCCAGTTTGTCCTGGATATTGTCCTGTAGAGTTGAACCGGCTCCTATAATAGCAACCGTCAACCGATTTATCTTTGTCATCGTCATTCCTCCGACCCTATATATCTTGTTGTTTATCTTTTCATTGTAAATCAACCATGCCCATTTGATAAAATGTAGAAAAGCTAAGGTGAGGAGAGGATAGGGGTGAAAGAGTTTAAAGTAACCTATTTTTTTGATCAGGAACACTACATCCGCCGGTTCATCTTTGCAGAGTCCCAGGAACTGGCCGAAGAGCTGATTCAAAGTGAGCGGGATGATTACGTCACATTTCGAGACAGCAGGGGTATCTATCACGAACTTCATCCCCGGGATGTCCGGGTAATCCAACTATCGGAGTATTTCCGAAAACAAAAAAAGCCGGAATAGATTACATTCAAAAAAGCATCCATTCCTGCCTCGGCGCAGGATGAATGCTTTCACTTCAGCTTTTAGATAAACGCAAGTACCGTCGATAACCGCTTATGGCAATCAGTATGCCGACCACCCCGCAGGCAAGCAAGATGGTTAAAGGCACCCATATATCCAAAATGCCGCCGCCATGAAGCAAGATTTCTTTATAGCCTTCCAATCCCCAATATTGCGGGATGAATTTGCAGATGGTCTGCATGATGTCCGGCATGATTTCGATCGGCATCCACAAACCGCCAAGCAAGGCTCCTCCCAATGCAAGGATTTGCGTCAGTGCGATCCCCATGTTTTCGCTTTTCACCAGGACTGCCATTGCCAATCCCCAACTTGTTGCAAGAAAAGCCTGAAAAAGGGACATGACGATAAGTGCCATCGGATCACCAAGCGGCAGGTCGTATACAAGGAACCCGAATAGGAACAGAACAGCGATTTGCAGGAGGACAATAATCATAAAAGGCACCCATTTACCCAAAAAATAGCTTTGGACAGGCAGGGGAGTGCTGGCTATGCGAGCGACCATCCCGCGTTCCCGATCCTTTATGAAGGTGATGACCATGGAAATCATGATGAAAAAGGTGAACATGACCGCATATCCAGGGATGATCTGTGTGATGATTTCTTTATATTCCACACCTTCCTGGCCGGAAAAAACAGCAACAAAAACAACAATGAATAAAATTGGCAAAATAAAAGTCCAAAACCATATTCCTTTATCTTGTATGTTCTTTTTTAACTCGGTCCTTGCTATCGCCCACAATCTAATCTCTCCTTCTGATTTAGTTATCCCGCAGCATTGTACCGGTCAATTGAAAGAAAATATCCTCCAGCTTCGGATAATACAATTCCAATCTACGTGGTTGCAGTTCCAGTTCTCGAAATCGGATGACCAACTTCTCCAATACGAAGAGCGGATCTGCATCGATGACTAAAAAGCCGTCTCCTTTAGAGGTGATAGGGTAGGGGTGGAGATGCTCTGCTTCTATTGTATCGCCGGAAACATATAAAGAAGGGGTGCCATACTTTTCCAACAACCTGTCCATGGTTCCGTTTTCCAATAATACTCCCTTGTCGATAAGACCGATACTGTCACAAAGGTGTTCGACCTCTTCCATGTAATGACTGGAATAAATAATGGTGCTGCCGTCTGCTTTTAACTGCTCGATAATGGAGAAAATGGATTTTCGTGATTGTGGGTCTATACCAACGGTGGGTTCATCCATGATAATGATGGCGGGTTCATGCAGCAGGGCGCAACCGATGTTCAACCGACGTTTCATCCCTCCGGAAAATTTCAGCACTTTGTCTTTGCTTCGTTCGGCCAAACCGATTTTTTCCAAAACATCCTCCATACGATTATGCAAATCTTTTCCTGAAAGTCCGTAAAGTCGGCCGAATAGCAGCAAATTATCTCTTGCTGTCAATGTTTCTTCCAGACAAAGTTCCTGCGGTACATAGCCGATCAGTTGCTTTACTGCTTGTTTTTCTTTTGTTACAGAAAAACGGTCAACGACAATGTCACCTTCAAAATGCTGTAAAATGCCAGCAAGAATTTTCATCAATGTCGACTTTCCGGCACCATTCGGACCGACAAGACCAAAGCAAGTTCCTTTGTCGATGGTAAACTCGATACTGGCCAGTGCCTGGAGGTTGCCATAGGACTTGCTAACTCGGGCTACTTCAATCAATTTTTCCCCTCCTTAAAAGTTCCTTTGTAAAAACATCTCTTTCACTTTACGCAAGTTACCGGAAAAGGTTTCAGAAATTTTCATTAATTGGAGCCGTAAGATAAGGGAGGTGACGTTTGAAATTTTTCCAAAAACTCAAAAACGAGGTTTTACCGGAGAGAGTTTAAAAGAAAGGACCGCCGATCGATCGTTTGTGTTGTCGATTGGCGGTCCTGCTCATTTTCATATTTCACCAGCGTATTGATTTCATTGTATGAAGTATTTTTTCCTTCTCTGCTTCAGCGATTTGCCAGGTTTTGATTTCTGACACCAACGCCGCCATCGTGATCCAGCCTTTCACAAAACTGTTTAGGCGGGCTGTCAAGGTGGCGTTATTAAAGGCTTCAAAAGTAGGGTACAGTTTTTGCAACTTGGTCACTGCGTCTGGGTATCTTTTTAAAAAGTATTTTTGGTGTCTTTCTTCAGCTAGTGTGAAGCTGTTAAAAGGGGCGATTTCTGTTTGAATGGTCATCGGTGACAGTGTTTCCAACTGTTTTTTAACCCTCTGAATCATAGGCAGCTGATTCGCATCATGATATAACAACAAAGACAAGTATTGGCGGCCTTTATAGTTTCTGCGGTTAGAGTTATGGCTATTCCAAAAATGTTCAAGCAGTGCATCATAGGAAAGAAGCGATGGATCGAAGTCGATTTGGACCACTTCGGTATGATCGCCGATTGTTTTATAAGTCGGATGATTTGTTGTCCCGCCGGCATAGCCAGTGCGGATGCGAACGACTCCAGGTAAATGCCCGAACCGGGCTTCTGTACCCCAGAATCATCCCATGCCAAGAGTGGCGATCTGCAGTGAATCGGTCCTTCCCGTTTTCATGATAACCCTCCAAAAATCAATTTTCATTCATCATACGTGTTTACTTCGACAATGTCCAGTGGATGGTCAAAAAGTTTGATAGACTTTTCAACATAACATGATAAACTAAAAGTAGTACATAAAGGGAGACATTTCTATGAAGCTCTGGTTGAAGAAAATATCTGTCATCTTGATAACATTCATGACGCTGGGTATGTACATCCCTCCGAACTATCTGGATACGAGCGCAGCAGAAAAAGACGAAGTTCTCTCAAAATCCGATTCCGAAACACATACTTCTTCTACTGTTGGTGTGATGGAGAGGGAAGACGAAGCAGAACCGCCGACTGATGGAACAACAGACAATAGCCAGTTGATTGCATCTTTCACGGAACAAGCAGCTGAGCGAACGGCTGCAAAACTTGGTCCAAGGATTTATCCCAAAGTGGAAGATGAGTTCACTTCCAATATTCTTCCGGTGCTTCAACAAGTTGTCCATGATATTTTGACAGAAGCAGGCGATGACAAAATCCCTTATTTTGTCATCACGGAACAATCGGGAAGCGGCTATGGCGAACGTATTTTCAATATCCACGACTACCAGACTGATGAGGATGTAGCTAAATTTCACGTTCGGCGTGATAACCGTCCTGGGGAAGGATACTGGTTTAATTTCCATTATCATTTAAACAGGGACGGCTTTGAAGGGCACTACACGATTGGGGAAATTTACTGGGACAAAAATACGCCGCCAAAATGGATGGCATAGTTATAGAAAAAGAAAGGCAGGAGCTGCAGGCTCCTGCCTTTCTCTATTATTAACCGTCTGAATCCTTCTTGTTTGCAGCATCACTTCCTGAACCGTCAGACCCCCCTGGTTGATCTGCCTCGCTTTTATCCTGGCTGTTTTCGGCTTCTGTGGAGCTGGAGGTTTCCCCCAAGTCCATCTTATTATTTTCCGTCTGACTATTGTTGTTTTCATTGGAGTCATTATTTTGGTTGGTGGTGCTGTCAGTATCCTTCTCGTCATTCTTGTTTTCTTCGGTGCTTCCACTTGATTCATCTGATGACTCCGAATTGTTTTCCTCCTTGTTCTGTCCTTGTTCATTTGAGTCTCCACTACCAGACTCTTCTTCGGGGATTTGGGAAGAATCACTCGAATTTTCCTGTTCACTTTCATCTTGATCCTCCGAATCTTGCTCTGTGTCTTCGTTGGGAGATGGTTCCTCTTCATTTTCTTGTTCGGTATCTTTTTGGGTTTCGGTATTGTTCTTTGGATCCTTGTTGTCTGTTTCATTTTCATCCCCCTGGGAAGAAGAATTGCTTTTCTCTTTCTCTTCATTGTTTGATTCATTTCCACCGTTATTTTGTTCCTGATCAGAACTGCTCTCCGAATTTTCTTGTGCGTCGTCATGTGTGTCGACAACGATGGAAGCAGGATCGCTTTCCTCTTCTTCCGAGACGGCCCGGACAGTAAAGGTGTAGGAACCACCCGAATCGATGGCAGGAATGTCTATTTCCGTTTTGTCTGTTTCTTTAGTTGTGGCGGCGGAACCATCTTCGGCAGATACCTCCACCTCAAAATGCACCTCCCGGTCGTCGTCTTCCTCCTGTTCATAGTCCCAGTCTAATCGGACCGTTGCTTCTTCTTTAACGTAGTCTGCAGACAATTCTTCGGGCGCAGGCAGTTCCGGGATGAATTCCTCTGATTCCTCTTTGGGGACTTCTCCTTTTACAAACAGTTCGGTTGAGATTTTGTCTTCAGGAGTAAAACTGCTGGCGAGTTTCGGAGGATTGGTCCCTTCTTCTATTTCTTTTTCTACGACACTATCCGGCTTAGTGAAGTCTTCAGTGTCCGTATCCTTGGAAACCTCTTTCATGACATGCTTGAATATCTTTTTGGCGATATCTTTTTCATTTCCTGTCAACGGGTTTTTTCTATCTTGATAGCCGGTCCAAATTGCTGCTGTGTAATCGGTCGTGTAACCGGCAAACCAGGAATCCGGTGAGCTGTCATCCGGAATATTGTATTTTTCTATTGACTCATCTGAATAATTGGTGGTGCCGGTTTTTCCCGCTACAGGCAGTCCGGGAATATTCGCCTTGTATCCTGTGGCTGCCGGTTTTTTAATGACATCCTTTAACATATCGGTAACCATGTAAGAGGTATAGTCTTCCATTGCCTGTTGACTCTCATGTTCCGTTTCCAATGTGTCTCCGTCTCTTTCTTCGATTTTCGTAACAGTGTATGGTTCGTTATATGATCCACCGTTTCCGAATGCGGCATAAGCCCCGGCTATTTCCAGGGGGCTCGTGCCTTTTGATATTCCGCCGATTGCTGCACTTTCCATCAAGGGTTCCTCCAAATTCAAACCAAGCTTTTCGGCGAAATCGGCGGCATTTTCGTGTCCGGCTTTATTGAACGTTTTGATGGCCGGAATGTTTCGCGAATCCCATAATGCTTCGCGTATAGTGATCTCCCCTTTATATTCCCCATCCCAGTTTTGTGGTTCCTCGCCATTTTCATATTTAAATTTTTCATCGTCGACTATATGTGCGGTGGACCACTTTTTATATTCAATAGCAGGTCCGTATGCCAAAATCGGTTTCATGACGGAGCCAGGCTGCCTGCTTGTATCGGTGGCAAAATTGAAACCGCGTTTGGTTTCCTTGGCATAGTTACGGCCGCCGCCAACAGCCCGGATCGTCCCGCTTTTTGTATCAAGCAATGTGATTCCTGCCTGGAAAGGCTGCCCGTCCTTATCTTCTGGATAATCAATTACCTCTTCCTTGTCCAGTATGTTTTCGACAGTTGATTGGGCATCAGGGTCCAGGGTAGTGTGGATTTTCAAACCATCCTCGTAAATATTGTAATCGCCGAGGGCATCTACCTCACTGATGACAACGTCTATAAAAGCCTCATACCCATCAGAAGCTGATAAGTAAGTCCGTTCTCCCTCATCCCGTTCGACGAGTCCCTCGGTGATCGGCGTTTTTTCTGCCTCCACACGTTCCTTATGGGAAATTTTATCGTGTTCTTCCATTAGAGCGAGGACGATATTACGTCTTTCCTTGGCGCGTTCGGGATGGTCGTATGGGTTGTAACCGTTCGGGCTTTGCGGCATACCGGCAAGCAGTGCCGCTTGCGGCAGCGTCAGCTCTTCAAGCTCCTTGCCGAAATAGTAGTCGGCTGCAGTCTCGATGCCGTATATGTTATCGGAGAAATAAATTTTGTTGACATACATTTCAAAGATTTCCTGTTTACTGTATTCCTGCTCCAGTTTAACAGCCAGCCAAGCTTCCTGGGCTTTTCTTTTTAAAGTCTTCTCCGACGATAAAAAGGAGCGTTTTACGACTTGTTGTGTAAGCGTGCTGGCTCCTTCAGAGCCAAATCCTTCGGTTACATTGGCTATCACCGCTCCGCCAAGTCTCAGAGGATCAACACCGAAATGATCATAAAATCGGGCATCTTCTGTAGCTATAATGGCATCCTCTACTAAATCGGGGATTTCGTCATAATTTACTTGCTCTCTTTTTTTGTTGCCTATCGCTGCCACCACGTTGCCGTCTTTATCAAGGATTTGGGAGGCGGCCGAATCTACCAATTCCTTTTCACTTAAAGGCGGAGCCTGGTTCGCGTAATAAGCAAACACACCGGCACCAGTCAGAAGGCCGGCCAGTCCTAATATAAAAAGCAGGAAAATTAGTTTCAGCCAAAGTGGTTTCTTTTTCCTTCTTTTCATTCGGGAATTCTGTTCAGCCATGTTGGTTTCCTCACTTTCAATAAAGCGTACACGGTTCTTCCAGTTTCGGGTTTTCTGTGTACGCTGATTCATACTAAAAAATAAAGACTCTTGGTTGTATACCCGATTCAGTCTGTGATGGAACTTTCAGTTTTTGCCAAAACGTCGGGCTGTTCAGTCATGTTTCTTTGTATTTTGGAATCTACTATAAAAAAAGCCATTTCGGGGGACAACCTGGAGGAAGACTGGACAGTCCGCCCGGCAATAAGTACAATTTTAGAGGAGGGGGGGATGAAGATGAGCGAGAAACAAAAAACAATGATTCAAGTGAGGGATAACGGCTCCATCCTAGTCAAGGGGGAAGTCGAATTGTTGGATGCAGAAGGCAATGTGTATGAAACAAAACCCGCATTTTCTTTATGCAGGTGCGGTGCTTCCAGCAACAAGCCGTTCTGTGACGGTACGCATAAGAAAATTGGATTCGAAAGCAAAACGCGGGTACACGAGAAAGAATAAAAATAGGTGAGCTTGAGAAAAGCGGAAGGGGAAAGTTATGGAATTCATCGGTTTGATTATTTCAGTGGCGGTCACCATCTACCTAGTGGTCGATGCGCCTAAGCATGGAAAGAGCCCGGTTTTATGGGGAGTACTAGGCTTTATATTCAGCTTGTTGACGCTTGGAATCTATTGGATCCAGACAGGGAGAAAAGTCATTGGCTGGGTTCTGACTATCGTTATCATCATCGGGATTATTTTGATTCTGTTTGCGTTCTTTGCGTTATTTTGGTTCATAGTCGATTCTCAATAGTCATGAGTGGATAAATGAAGGAGGGGCAATAAAATGTTTAAAAAGGTAGCTTCAGATGCGCTGGGATTAAGTGATATCGGAAGTGTGATCACACCGGAGGATTACGACAAAACGGACGCCGATGATTATGTGATGCACGAGGATGGAGAAAAAATCTACTTTTTGATCAAATCAAAGTCAGATGAGTATTGCTTCACAAACAAGGCGTTGATTCACTTGGATGGCACGAGTGCCACTAGCAAGAAGAAGACATTGCATCGACATAGTTACTATGCAAAGGATGTCTCGAACGTGGCACTGGAAACAGCAGGAACCATCGATTTGGATGTAGAAATCAAGTTCACGTTAGGCGGGACGGCATTTTCTATCGATGTACATAAAAAGTTCATCGCCGAAATAAAAGATTTATATAAGACTCTTTTGAAAATGGAGGAAATCACAGAGGACAACCAGCTTTACCTTGATTACGCGAAGCAAAGTCTTGAGCTGGCATCTGCCACGCTTAACCAAAGCAGGAGCAGCGAAGCGCGTATATCGGAGGAATTCCATGATATCAACCAGGCAGCATTTGACTGGTTAAAAAGTCAGAAAAAGCTTTATACAAGAAAAGACTACGGAGAAATTTTTGAACTGTTTATCAATCATTGAAGAAAAGGGCTGTGCATAAGTCGATAAAAGACTTACGCACAGCCCTTGTTTTTTCTTGGTCGACGTCCCGATTGAATTCCACTATTTCCCTGAAATAGCAAAAAACGATGATGTCCAGAAGAAAGAGAAAAACGGAGAGAAGTGCTTCTAAAGACTTATCGAGTCGTGAAAGAACATGAAAATAACAGGAAGAAGGACCCGGAAATGGAAACCCTTTCCCCAAAAAACCTTGTAAGATAATCTTACAATGGAATTGCGCGAAAATTCCGATACTGCTACATTTATACTTAACATTTGATGTTAAAAGACATCACATGAAAGGGGAGGGGAACTTATGGATCCTATTTTTTTAATGAATAATGTATGGATCATGGTTAGCGGAGTACTCGTGTTTTTGATGCTTGGAGGATTTATCTTGCTGGAGGCAGGTTCGACCCGTATGAAGAACGCCGGTCATATTGCAGGCAAGACAGTATTCACTGTCGGAATCACCTCTTTGGTGTTCTGGGCAGTCGGCTGGGGGTTAATCTATGGAAGTGAAGGAACGTTAGTCGGGTTTGGCGATTTCTTTTTTGGTGATGCCACCACCATGGGCGAGGGATTGGCGGGTTCGACCGACTTTTTCTTTCAAATGGCATTTGCTTGTATCGCGATGACCATTGCTTTTGGAGGATTCGCGGAAAGGGCGAAATTGTCTGCTTATGTAGTATTCGCTGTTCTGTTTTCGGCGCTTATTTACCCGGTGGTTGCCCATTGGATTTGGGGAGGCGGCTGGCTCGCCGATCACGGGAAACAGGATTTCGCTGGATCGACAGTTGTCCATTTGACTGGAGCAATGGCTGCGTTGGCAGCAACCATCATTTTGAAACCGAGAATCGGTAAGTATAACAAAAATGGTTCTTCTAATGATATTGCCGGTCATAATCAGGTATATACCGCGTTAGGTGTGTTGATTCTTTGGATCGGCTGGTTTGGGTTCAACGCAGGGAGCACACTCGGAGTAGCGGATGCGTTCTTCGGATATGTTGCGCTGAATACTCAATTGGCAGCAGGTGCCGGTGCCATCGGTGCAATGCTGATTGTATGGACGGTCACTGGAAAAGCGGATGTGCCGACCACCTTGAATGGTGCGCTTGCAGGCCTTGTTGCCATCACGGCATCTTGTGCATTCGTGGAACCTTGGGCAGCAGTAGTCATCGGGTTTGTCGGTGGATTGATCGTCTTCTTGAGCATGAAATTTTTCGACAAAGCAAAAATCGACGATCCCATCTTCGCATTGTCTGTTCATGGTACAGTAGGTGTATGGGGAACCTTGTCCAATGGGTTATTCGCGACGCCTGAATTGGCAAGTGTCGGTCGACCGGGCCTATTCTATGGCGGAGGCTTCGAACAATTGGGCGTTCAAATCATGGGGGTTGTCACCAGTGGGTTGTATGCCTTTGTTGTTGCCTTCATCCTGTTGAAAATCATGCAAAAAGTCATGGGCGGCCTCCGCGTTTCGGAAGAAGAAGAAATCGTCGGCCTAGACTTGAGTGAACATGGCAGCTATGGTTATCCTGAAAATTTGCCACAGACCAATAAAAATACGGAAGCGACAGGAGCGTAATGTTGTCAAAAAGGATGGATTCGGTTGTGAAATCTTATGAGGAAATCAACGCTCAGCGCCAATCTCTCATGGCAGCTGCAGCAGATCATCAAAAACTGAATTCATACCATGATCAATTGATGGCAAACACTGTCCGATTGGCACTTGAAAAAGTCAAAGGAGAGCTGGGAGACCCCCCTGCTCCCTTTGCTTTCTTTTTAATGGGAAGTGCCGGCAGGTTTGAACAATCGGTTTGGAGCGATCAAGACCACGGTATTGTTTTTGCCGGGGATGATTCGAGTAAATCTTATTTTTTAAGGGCAGGAGTTGAAATAGCAGACGCATTGGAGGCGGTTGGTTATGAGCGCTGCGATGGAGAAGTGATGTCTTGCAATCCGCTGTGGTGTAAGTCCGTGGAGGGATGGCATCGGCAAGTGACGGAGTGGTTGACGGAAGCCAGCTGGCAGTCCTTACGTCATTTTTCCACTTTCTTTGATTCCCGGGTTTTGATAGGGAATACCGACTATTTAGCGCAACTGAAACAAACCGCTTTTTCGATCCTTGAAAAGCAGCCGGGCCTTTATCGTCGTCTCATTGATAACGTTGATTTTTATCGGAAAGGAATCGGTATATTCGGACAGCTGCTTCCTGAACGACAAGGGGAACAGACCGGCTCCATCCATTTAAAACAGAAGGCGTTTTTTCCGTATGTCAATGCGTTAAGACTACTGGCCTTAAAGAATAAGATTTACGCTCCTTCCACCTTATCGAGATTCAACCAGCTGCCCGAGGAAGACCGTTTTTTGAAGACGTATGAAAAAGACTTTAGAGCACTTCTGGATTTCCGGTTGAAATTTCGCAGAGATGCAAAGACATATAAGGAAGTGCACCTTGTCCCGATTCAGGATTTAAACAGACAGGAAAAACAGGAGTTAAAGAACATGATGAGAAAAGGATATAAGCTTTTTTCCAAAACGAAATCCAAAATCGAAGAAGCGTGCCCGAAATGATCATGGATCAGATGATTCAATTTGTGAAACAGATGTCGGGAAAATTTGGAGTAAGTCCTTATGCAACGCTTCCGAATCAGTCAGACCCTGGAAAAATAGCTTACATGCGGGAGTTGCAGCGGGAGTTGAAAAACAAAGAGGTACTTGAAGTACCTTTATCAGAATTGAGGGTGGTCGTTTTTGATTTGGAAACGACTGGTTTTTTTCCGTATAAAGGGGATCAGATTCTATCAATCGGGGCTGTGAAAATGCGAGGTGATCAGCTTCTTGACAAGGAAACGTTTTATGCTCCCGTGAACTGTGAAACGGCTCTTCCTGAAGAAATAACGAATCTTACCGGATTGACGGATGAGGCGCTTGCAGAGGCTGATACCATTCATGATGTATTAAGGGAATTCTACCAGTTTATCAAAACCGACCCGTTAGTGGCACATCACGCCAGTCATGAAAAGCAGTTTATGAAGCATGCAACCTGGATGTCACTTCGTATGAACTTCCAACACCGGGTAATCGATACATCTTTTTTGACGAAGACCGCAGAACCAGATGCACAATTGGTGACATTGGATGAATGCTGTGCCCACTTCGGAATAGAAATTCCCCATCGACATCATGCGCTTCATGACGCCATTGCCGCCGCACGCCTTTGGGCGGCATGTATTGAAACGGTGCAAAAACGTGGATTTACAAACCTAAAGGAAGTATACGCACACTTGGCATCCAAATGAGGCTGCCATTGGAGAGGAAGTAAAAGGAGGGGAAGGGGTTGAGCCGTGATATTCCTGACGATGTAGCTGCTTTCCCGATCAGTGTAGTGAAGGATTTAACAAGTTTGTCTGCCAGACAGATTCGGTACTATGAAAAGCATGGATTGATTAAACCTGCCAGAAACGAAGCTAATAGAAGGGTGTATACCTTGAACGACATTAACAGGCTGCGAGAAGTGAAGGAGCTGATCGACAAAGGAATCAATATTGCCGGCATCAAGGCAATGCTTAATTCGTGATCAACAAGGAACAGCTTCTTGGTTTTCAAAGAAAAGGCGGTGCAGAAGTAGAAAATGGATTGGCAGAAATCGAAAAGGCTTATGACTGCTCTTACACAGTCATAAGCCTTTTTTATCCTGCCAAAATGGTCGTGGGGGGAGCAGGTCGGGTCATGTGTTTCTTTTGATTAATAATTAACAGCATTATAGGAATTGATTCTGCCATGCTCGAAATAGTAACCAGTTCCGCTGATTGGATCGGCTGTTTGTTCGATGGCCTGACGGATCTGGACATTGTTTCTTCCTTGTCCGGCTAATAATCCGGCTAAACCTGCGACGTGAGGGGAGGCCATCGAGGTTCCGGACATATATGCATACCCATTGTTAGGGACAGTGGCTGCAATATCTACACCTGGAGCTGTTACATCTACCCAGGTACCATAGTTGGAGAACGATGCCTTTTGATCGTTTCGATCAACCGCTCCGACAGCGATGACATTGTTGTAGGACGCAGGTTCGAAAGTGGTGGAAACACCGTCGTTGCCAGCGGCTGCCACAACTACGGAACCTTTATTCCAAGCATAATTCACGGCATTTTCCAAAGTTTGTGTATCGCAATTACATCCCAACGATAAGTTGATGACTTCTGCGCCATAGTCGGCAGCATACCGAATGCCATCAGCGATATCAGCCAGTGAACCACTACCGTTGGCATCTAATACCCGGACAGCTAGAATGGATGTATTCGGTGACATGCCTGCGATACCCGCTCCGTTGTTTGTTTCCGCAGCGGCTGTACCTGCAACATGAGTGCCATGACCGTTCAAGTCCATCGGTGTGTAGTCGTTATCGACGAAATCGTATCCTCTAATCGTTTTGCTGTCCAAATCAGTATGGTTGTAATCGACGCCTGTATCCAAAATAGCTATTTCCTGGCCGCTGCTACCTCTCGTTACATCCCATGCTCTGTTAGTGGAGGTGTTCTGTGGTCCATACTGATAATTGCGATAGTAAGTATCATTTGGTGTCCAGGTCGCACTAAATGTGTAGTTCGGCTCTGCATACTCTACATTCGGGTTTTTCTCGAGTGCCTTTACGACTGCTTCTACATTGCCTACTTGCAGCACTTTGAAAGGGGAATCCACCTTATCCTCATCAGGAAGGACTTTTGCATTCAGACTCTGCAATGTCTTGCTCTGCAGGGATTTTCCCGCTTTCTCTTTGAATTTGACGACTACCTCGCCTTTTTGATAGCTACCTTTCTCGACAGATGCTACTGGAGCGGGTGCTTCTTTTGACTTTTCCAGCTGATCGGTTGTGGATGCTGCATCGGTGAGTGACGGAAAAATGGCCAAAGAGACAACAAGTGACAAACCGGCAAACAATGAACTTTTCATACAATTCCTCCTTTAAAAGATTTATCTACCAATTCTGCGATAAATTAGGAATTCCTGCTAAAATAAGGTTGGGAAAATCCTAGAAAATTACTTGGATTAAAGAGGATTGGGAAGGGGATGTTTCCTGGTGGGAATATATGCCAAAAGCCCCGACTCTTCATTTTTTCTGTAAAAAAAGAGGAAAGCTGTTGATAAAAAGGGGAGAATAAACATGCTCCAGCTATCCTGTTTGAAAAATAAAGAAAAACCCTGTGTAATCGGATTACACAGGGTGAAAAAAGAGTGCTGTTTAAATTTTGAATTGTTTGACCAAATCCTGTAACTCTTCGGCCATTTGAGAGAGAGAAGTGGCTGATCCACTGATTTCTTCCATGGATGCCAGCTGCTCTTCAGTAGAAGCTGAGACATTCTGGGCTCCATCTGAAGTGAAATCCGCAACCTTTGCTACTTCTTCAAATGTGCTGACAAATTGCTCGGTACCAGAGGCGATTTCCTGGATTTTAGAAGTGACCTGTTCGATTTGCTGGGAAACGGTGGTGACAAATCCGGTAATTTCGGAAAATGACTCGCCGGCATGGTGAACCACTGTAATCCCTTTTTCGACTTCTTCCGTACCTGATTTCATCGATTCCACTGCGTTGGATGTTTCAGTTTGAATGGTCCCGATCATTTGACGGATTTGGTCTGTCGATTGTGCCGATTGTTCAGCTAACTTACGGACTTCGTCTGCAACGACCGCAAACCCTTTGCCGTGTTCGCCGGCCCGCGCCGCTTCAATGGCAGCATTTAATGCAAGCAGATTGGTTTGTTCGGCTATATCAGTGATGACGTCGACTATTTTGCTGATTTCTTTAGAATGGCTGCCAAGACCTTGAATACTGCCGGACAGCTCGTTGACTGTTTGCTTGATATATTCCATTTGCCCGACCGTTGTTTCAATTGCTTTGTTTCCTTCTTTTACAGCAGAAGATGCACTTGCTGTCGTAGATGAAACTTCATTAGAGCTTTCTGCAATTAGCTGGATCGATTTGGACATTTCCTCAGCCATTTGCGTACTTTCGACAATCCGAGAAGATTGGCTGTCCATTCCGGAAGCCACTTCCTGAATGGAGGACGAGATCTGCTCCGTAGCAGAAGTGTTTTGTTCGGTGCTGGCGTTCAACTGCTCGGACGAAGCAGCCAGTCCGCTGGCTTTTTCACGTACTTGCAAAATGACGTTGCTCAGATTGTTGCGCATTTTGTTGAATGCTTCTCCGAGTTTGCCCAGTTCATCGTTGCGTTGGACATCGACACTGACACTGAGGTCGCCGTCACTGATGCGATCAGCTGCGCTGACCAGGTCGCTTATCGGTTTGTTGATGGAGCGGATAATAAAGAAGATGACTGCTCCGCCAAGTAAGATTGCTATTGCGATGACAATGATGGTAGTAATCAGGATGGGCATTACTGCTGAACTGACTTCGTCCTGGAACATTGTGCCGACGACTTTCCAGCCGGTGACATCACTGGTCGCGAATGCAAGTTTTTTCTGTTCTCCTTCGAAGCTGTAATCAAAACTTCCTGATTCATTGTTTTGAATATCCTGGAAAAAGTCTTCCGTTGCTTCAGATCCCGCTTCATTGGTCGGGTGGCTGATGTAATGATTGGTGCCATCCAATAAAAATAAATATCCTTCTTTTCCTATCGAAACCTGGTTCGTCATATCGGTAAGACTGCCGAGTTTCAAGTTGACAGCAACGACACCCTGGTTGTCGGCAGTTGCCTTTGCCAATGTCACCACTACCTGTTCGGAAGACTTGGAGACATACGGATCGGTTACGATCACATTGCCTTTTTCCTCCATTGCTTGCTGGTACCACGGTCGTTCACGTGGATCGTAATCAGGCGGGTTTTTGAAAGATGTCGGTGAATTCATGAATTGTCCTGCCTCGGTGCCGACAAAAGTCTGCTCCACATCTGCCTTGGAATCCTGGATAGTATCCAGCAATTCCCGCGTACGGGCATCATTGTTGTTTTCAATGTCGGCAGCTTGAATCGTATTGGACAGGTAATCGATGTTTTCCTGTTGGGCGGAGACGAATTGGTCTACCGTCTGACTGACAAGGTTCACATTCTTCTTGATGGTTTCTTCCATCTGGCTTTCCACTTTGTTTGCGGAGCTTATGTACGAGCTGACTGCAATGATGACGCTCGGAATTAATAGTACTCCTAAAAAAGCAATAATCAGTCTGTTTTTTAAACTGAATGATCGGTTGCCGCTCTTTTTCTTTTTCATTGGTTTTCCCCCTGTTCTTGTTGCAAAATAAAACGTTGCCTCGTTTAATTTATGCCCGCTATGATTATATCGTCTTAATTTACAACATCTTAATAGGGAGAGAACATTTTTTAAGCATTTTTTTTACAAGCTGTTCAACTTCTGAGCGAGCAAAGAAGAGGCGTCCGCGGAGAGATCGCGTTGGTAGGCAGCAAGATTTGCTTCCAAACAGGGAGCTAGCATGTCATCGGAGAAAAATTGTAAAATCTGCTGCTCCACGTTTTGCCTTCCGACACTGTCGATGGCGATGCCAAGCTGCTTGATAAGTTCCAGATTGATTTCTTCTTGTCCTGGCAAAGCATGGTAAATAAAGACCGGTTTCCGCTTTTTGGTACACTCGCTGATGGTAACGCCGCCCGGCTTGCTGATAACAGCATCGATTTGCTCGTATATTTCATTCATCTCTTCCCTGGACTCGACATATCTTAACGGTTTAATCGACCGGGAATGCTCTTTTTGCAAGCTAGTGTACAGTTTTTCATTTTTTCCGCAAAGCACAAAATACGTACAACTTTTTTCCGATATATTGCCGATCAGCTGTTTTAAGCCGCCGACTCCCAAACTTCCTCCACTGATCAGCAGGTTCGGTTTTCCTTGTCCGGGTATTCGGAACCGGGAATGCTTGATAGCCTTGTGGGTGGGAATTCCCGTTAGGTAGATGGTGTCAGGATGCACCCCTTTTTCAATCAAGTCATCTTTGAAAATACGAGACGAGACAAAGTGCATATCCGCATCTTTCTTTGCCCACATTTGGTGAGCGAAAAAATCGGTATAAACATTGATGAGCGGAACATTCAGGTGTTCCTTCTGTTTTAAACGTCCGATGATATAGGACGGGAGGGAATGCGTACAAATGACAGCATCTGGTCGTTCCTCCTCCAAAAGTGCTTGGAATGCGTTCGTGAATAGGAGGTCATATAATCGGAAATTTTTTTGTGCCGATGCATCATCATATACCGATTTTCGGTACAGCCAATTATATGTCTGCGGCAAGTATTGGATCCACTTTAGATAAGACCCGGAAATGAGGCTTTCCAGTTTACCGAAAGTGTAAGCCAGAGGATCGACTTTTTTGCAAATGAACCGGGAATCGAGTTCCCGGATGTGATCGATGATTGTATCGGCTACTTGGTGATGTCCTGATGGAAGCTGCAAAAATGGTAAAAAGAGAAGTTTTTTCACATTGGATTCCCTCCATTTTTTATCCTGAGGTTAGTATGGATGAAAAAAACATTTTGTTTTCACGGGGGGATGAGTATCTCTCTGGCAACGAAACCAGTATTTACTAGTCTGGCTTTCATCGGATTCCTGTATAATGAAGGGCGGAGGTGCTTACGATGTATCTAATGTTGACAACTGTCGCCATCCTTTTGGCGATGATAGGAATAAAAGCTTATCAGAACACCAAGCATGTGGTTATCAATACATTGCAATTGGATCACGAATCAACAAATGGCGTCATACAGGAAGCACCACTGCAGATTCTGCACCTGTCAGATTTGCATTTGGAAAATATATCGATATCCCCACAGCAGCTCTACGATAAATTAAAAGATGAATCGATCGATTTGATTGCACTTACAGGGGATTTTCTTGACAGAAAACGAACGATTCCCAAATTGGAACCGTATTTGCAAAAGTTGAATCTTTTGAAGCCTGCTTACGGAATGTATGCTGTGTTTGGAAACCACGATTATGTATTGAATAATAAAAGTTTTCAAGATTTACGAGAGGTTTTGGAATCGAATAATTGTATGGTGCTTCAGAATGAAAGCAGAACCATCCTTTTAGACGGACAGCCGTTTCATATCATCGGTATCGATGACTATGGTACTGGTCACAGCGAGCTTGCCCCCTCTTTCGAAGGTGTTGGAAAAGGTTTTCGCCTTGTATTGACCCATGATCCCAACGTCGTGTTGGAAATGAAGGATTATTCGTATGATTATCTGCTATCCGGCCATTTTCACGGTGGTCAAATTCTTTACCCCAAAGCTTACCATTTAGTGAAAATGGGCAAGCTGGTGAAGATGAATATGATCAAAGGTTTACATCAGTATCAGGGCAGGGCTCTTTATATTAGTGAAGGTCTTGGCCAGACTGGTTTGAATATCCGTATCGGAAGCAGACCGGAAATTACCATCCACCGGTTACAGTCCGAGGCAGAAGCAATCCAAGAAAAAGTAGTAGGCTAAAGCGGCTGATTTATCAAAGCAAGCCATTCTTATTCTTCACCTTTCCGCGGGCACGGCTTCAGCTTACTTTGCAAAGAATACCGCCTTGCCAAGTGGAACTTCAGCTCGCGCTCTTCCCGTTGGAGTCTGCGTACCTTGCCTCCGTTCACGTAGAATTACTCGCAAACAAACGATGCTCCACTCCTGGTTGATTTCTGTTTTCTGTCTCATACCGTTACATGGAAAGCTAAACCGTATGGAAAGAGGAGTCCTTCTTATTTCTATTTATGTTGTTGGTTCGAAAGTTCCGATTTACCCTCCGTACTGTTTTTCATTTTCGTCCCTGTTTAGTTATTTTGTCTTGCACACATAAAAATCAGCCCCCGAAAACGTATCTTGCCGCAGCGATACGAAGCACGCATCAAACAACAGGATAATGAGAAGTCTATCTTAGGAAGACAAAGGTTAAAAACCGAGCGAATTTGAACTATCAATCAAATTCGCTCGGTTTTTGTTTTGGTGCCCAAGCTTTTCCGGCCACTTCATTGTGGTCACGATGCTTTTGTTCCAGTCTCTTGGAAAGGGCTACTCTTTATAGGCACTCAGCAATTTTTGTTTAGACATAAATAAATACATCGGATCCTGCTTGGTCTTATGAAGGCTTGAAGTGTTCGTAGCGAGCTTATTGATTGTGGAGAAAATGACATGTTTGAACAACTTATAAGCTGGGTTGGAGATAGAATGGGTTTCAAATCCAAGCCTTCTGCAAATTTTGTGGTTCAACACCGTTATCCCGATAATGCCTTTTATTTGCTCCTGCTTCACATGATCTCGTACATAGGCTGCCAATCCAGGGAGGGAGGCTTGCACCGTTTGATAAACGTGCCTGGCTTTACGGATCTCGCCCTGAATAGCAGATGTTTCATTGATTAACCGGATATTATGAAGATGGATTTTGATCAATGTATCGTTTCTGGTAATGGAGGTGCCATCTGCCAATGTAATATCTCTTCCTTGATAAGAAGTGAGCCGCACCCTGAAAACATTTTGAAAGTCGTTGGAATTATCTTTGATATAGGAGAGCCGGGTGCATTGAAAGTAAATGGGATCTGAATAAGTCCAGAACTGAATAAGGTTCCTTCTCATGTTCTTCATTCCTTTCGTTCGGATGACCATGTTTATTTTGTAGTAAAAAATCATATTTATTTACCTATATATGTAATTGGAAAAAATTCCTTTTCGCAATGGGACAGACAGTGTACGACACTGGGCTGTTTTATTAGATGAGGCTTTTTCCGCTGTATTCCGTCGGTTTTTAACGAATGCCGGCCCCGTTCCAAGAAAAAATGAATAACAGGTTGTTAAATAGACCTGCCTGTCTTCTTTATTTAGTAACAAGCGGTTGGATTACCCATTGAATTGTCGAAGATTCGGCGCCGCTTCGACAGTGTGTTGTAAGGATCCACCCCTTGTTACCAATCATTTATAAAGGAGCTGGTATAGATGGTACGAGTAGCGATTGATATCGGGCATGGATCAAATACGTGGGAAAATGGTGGAGGAAAAGGGGTTATTCGCAATGGAGTGGTATATGAAGAGCATGACTTCAATTCTCTTGTTGCACAGGAACTGGATCGCCAGCTTCGCAATAACGGGATCGACACATTGCTTTATCAGCAGCCATTTTCACCAGAGGTAGGCTTGACCCAGCGTACAAATTACTATAATGCCCAGAATGTCGATCTGGTGTGGTCGATTCATGCGAATGCAAGTTCTTCAGCCAGTGCGGAGGGGCGTTGCGCCTTTTACTGGTACACAGCAAGTGAAGCGCGGAGGCTGGCAGAATTGTATGTCGAGGAAGTGCAAAATGCCGGTTACAGCACGCATGGCACAGGTCTTCATGCCAGTCAGCCGGGCAGTTGGACGAATCTTCACATTTGCCGGGAAACGAATATGACTGCAGTTCTGACGGAGAATGGATTCATGACCAATGATGCTGATTTTCAGCGGATTTTCGGTTCGGGACAAGCTACTTATGTGGCCAATATCGCCCGTATCCACGCTAAAGCTATTTGCAGATTCTTCGGCATCAGCTTTGAAGATGACGGGGGCGGAAATACCGGACAACAATATATTGAGATTCTTGCTGATTCCTTATGGACGTATAATTCAGCTGATTGGAATGACAGGGCGGTCATAGTCAGCCGTGGTGAAGTGTTTACCGTAATCCGCGATCGATTCTACGTGGACGGCGGGTATATGTATCAAATCAAAAGCGGGCTATATATCACAGCCAATCCGACATATGTGCGAGTATATACGAGGTAATAAGTCATTTCGGGCTGTCGAGTGAAAGCTTGGCGGCCTGTTTTTTTACTGTCCTTCTGCCAGTTATTACATATTCGTATCCAATCTGGAGAAGCTATTGTTTGATAACAGGTGATTTGCATTGATTCCATAAAATGACTGGCAACTGCCCTTGAAAAGGAGATGTTACCATGGCCGGAGGCACTCGCATACCTCGGGAAAAAGGGTTGGACAACAGCTTGTCGCTCATGCAGGAAGGGTATCTCTATATCCCGAACAGATGCCGCCAGTATCAATCCAATATTTTTGAAACACGACTACTGGGAAAAAAGGCGATTTGCATGAGCGGCGAAGAAGCTGCAGAAATTTTTTATGATAACGACCGTTTTCAGCGTAAAGGCGCTGCACCGAAAAGGGTACAGAAGACGTTGTTCGGTATGAATGGTGTCCAAACATTGGATGGGGCTGCCCATCACAATCGAAAGCAATTGTTTATGTCGCTGATGACAGAAAAAAGGTTGAAGGTATTGAATGATATTACTGCAGAACAATGGCAGGCGAGCATCACTGAATGGGAAAAACAGGACAAAGTAGTTTTGTTAGAGGAAGCCAGGCAAATCATGTACCGGGTTGGTTGCAAATGGGCCGGTGTGCCGGTTGAAGAGGGACAAGTGAAACAACATGCTGGAGATCTTGGGGCGATGATTGACGCATTCGGGGCGGTCGGCCCCCGTTATCAAAAGGGACGCAGGGCCCGGACGCGCATGGAACGATGGGCTCGTCAGATTATAACGGATGTGCGTAGCGGGAAATTAAAGCCGCCTGAAGAAACGGCTGCCTATGCGATGGCTTTTCACCTGGATTTAAGCAATAAAAAGCTAAGCACGCAAATGGCAGCGGTTGAATTACTGAACATCATCAGACCCATCGTTGCTATTTCCCGGTATATCACCTTTGGCGCGATGACAATGCACGAGCACCCGGAAATCCAGGAAAAGCTAAGACAAGATAAAGAGAGTTACCGCCAATGGTTCGTTCAGGAAATAAGACGCTTTTATCCATTCGGCCCATTTACAGGAGCCAAGGTGCGTCGGGATTTTACTTGGAATGGATTTGATTTTAAAAAAGGCACCCTTGTCCTGCTCGATCTCTATGGGACAAATCATCATCCGGAAATCTGGGAGGAGCCTGAACAGTTCCGGCCAGAACGCTTCCGTCATTGGAAAGGGAGCCCTTTCGATTTTATCCCTCAAGGCGGCGGGGAATACGATATGGGACATCGTTGTGCCGGTGAATGGGTCACCATTGAAGTCATGAAAACCAGCCTGGCTTTTCTGATGCTGATTGAATATGAAGTACCTCCACAGGATAAGAGCATTGATTTAGCACGGATGCCTGCTTTGCCGAAAAGCAGGTTTGTCATCACAAATATAACCAGTATAAGCTAAATGAGGCTGGGCAAAAAGCATCGTGAATATCATAAACCAATGTGCGAATCTTCACCCGGCAAGGTACTTTCGTTTTCCGCAGGCACGGCTTCAGCTAAATTGGTAAAGGAAAGCACAGTATCTTGCTGTAACTCACTAAAAAACAGAATGATAAGAAGCTTATCTAAGGAACTACAAAGCAAAAACCGGAAGAATTCAATCAGCACTTGGAATTCTTCCGGTTTTTGCTTTGGTGGCCAGGCTTTGGTCCTGGCTGTTTTCGGAAAAAATTCCATTCACCCTCATCCTTGCTTCTGGGCACATAATACTTATAATCGAGTCATAGCACTCCGCTACGGAAAACCCCTTCGCTGATAACAGTTTTCTTTTTGAAAAAGGATACCATGAATTTCAATTAGTAATCACCCGCAAATATTTAAAAATTCGGAAAATTGAATATTGAAATATTGTCGAATCGGTGTATAGTAGACGAAAGGGGGAATCAACATGAAGTGGGAAGTACCGCCGCATAGCGGCAAAGGATTCAAGTTAATTGGAACTCAGAAGGTCGATGGGGAAATTCTTTTATATTTCATCGGTTCCAATGTAAACAGAGAAAAGGTATGGTTAAGCCGTATTCACAAGGAAAACGAAGCCATACAACATTATGTTTCTTCATATTTGCCTAAAATTCTTTCAGGTGTTTATGATGTTGCTTTGACAAATCCAAAACCGAATTAAGTCATAATTGAGAGCTTTTCCATTCTATTATCGAAAACGAATGGAAAAGCTTTTTCAGTTGCTGAAAATAATGGAAAGAGTTGATCGTGATAAAATGTTTTAAGCACCAATGTTGAAAAAAGTGTAAGAAGAGAAGAATAGGCTTCACCTTGTCGATAAAGGTTTTATAGGCGGAGGGTGGCGGTGACAGGCAACTCGTCTATTTCTTTGACCGTCCAAAATGATCAGTCTGTTTAACTGATCATTTTGGCAACGATCAGGATGATGCTTGCTCGAAGCTTCCTGCTCAAGGTCCCGGCAACAACCATACACATAAGTTAAGACGTCTCTACGTTTGCCCTCATTTGAACAGCTTTTTAAGTACTTTACCGGCCGATTTACCTGCAGCTCGTCTGCCGATTCTTTTTCCGACGCGCCCTTTTCTGACAGCGTCGATATCATTCCAAATGCGAAGAATCTTGTAAATGTTTGATTTTAGTCCCATCTTTCACCTCTCCTATGAATCACTGGATAAAGGGGCATGATTATTTCCCTTTCCCTCAACCCCTTACTCCAATAAAATGAAGCGCCTGCCGGACAGAGCCAAAGGACTTGATTGAAAAGTTGATTCCGAGCTGGGTGGCAACCTGGGCCAAATCCGGCCGCATTCCGGTGATGATCGTTTCGACCCCGAGCAAACGGATGGTTTCATTAATTTTAAACAAATAATCGGCAACGTAAGTGTCGAGATTGATGATGCCGGAAAAATCCAGTATCAACCACTCGATATCCTGGTCAGCAACCGTGGCGGGAATATGATCCAGAAACTGCTGAGCTCGTTCGGTTTCAATGGAACCGATCAGTGGTAGAACGGCAATTCCATCAAGTATCGGCACCACAGGGGTGGCAAGCTCATTAATTTCCTTTAATGCTTTATCGAGCGATTTTTCCGTTTCTTTTCGCTCTGTTATATCCCGTATGACAGATTGCACAGCTTGTTGATTTTCTATTTTCAGCGGGTTGCAATTAACTTCGACGTCCACGGTAGAGCCGTCTGTACGTTTGATTGCCTGCTCGCTGGTTGATACAGAAGTACCATGGACTTCTATCTGACGGATGCGATCTTGCACCGTTTGGTGGTAATCTTCATGGATATAAGATAGAAGTTCTTTACCGATGAAATCCTGTGCCGTTCCTCCAAGGAGCTCAGCCCCTGAATGGTTAATATAAACAATTTCTCCATCGATATGAATGATTATTGCTTCTGTCAATTGCTCTATCATTTGCTTGAATATACCATGATGGTCCAAAGAAACGTCGTTAAAACGAACGATAATCAACACATCCTTTCGCTATCATTCCTCTCCTCACCATGACACAGTTTTTTATATTTGTCGATGGCGCTCGTTGATGTAGGTGTCAGAAAGAACAAAACGAAGTTATTCAGTCCCTTTTGGGTCTTTCAAAGCATCAAACAAATTTAACGCTTCGTCTAGTGTTTGGGATATTCTTAAAATTTCCGGGCTGTCTGGATCGCACGTGAAAACCTGATACATTCTCGAACGAAGGGTTTCGATTTTCCTTTCTACTTGCTCTATCTCTTTCATGTGCATCCCCCTTTTCTATCTATCTTTCAGAACGTGTGTTCTCGATAGATTAACGCCATTATAAGTGATTTCTCAGAAAATGGATAGAAAAACATATAAAAATACAGATTTTATTTGTTATGGTATAGTGAATGTATCTTGTTATGGAGGTGGACTAGTGATGGTTAAACAACAAATCCTCGGATACATTGGTACATACACTAACGGGGACAGCTTAGGCATTTATTCATTTTCGCTTGATCAATCGAATGGGGAGGTTTCCGTCCTAGCGGATGCTGCTCATGTAGAAAAACCAACCTATTTAACGATAAGCAAAGATAATAGGTTCCTTTATTCCGTTATGCAGGAACAGGATGGGGGCGGTGCAGCTGCTTACTCCATTAATGAAAACGGTACCCTTTCCCTGGTGAACAAGCAGGTGCTGGAGGGAGCAGCCCCTTGTCATATCAGTATTGACGATTCAAACCAGCAATTGGTTACGGCCAATTATCATAAAGGTACGGTCGATGCCTATCCTGTCGATGCGGAAACAGGAGCAATTGAAGCTGCTTCATCCATTGTCGAACATACCGGTTCCGGTCCTCATGAAAGACAGGAAAAACCGCATGTTCATTTTTCGGGCTACACCCCAGATGAAAAATATGTTGTCGTAGTTGATTTAGGCTCCGATACGGTAAAAACATATGAAATCGATGATGGGAAACTGGTGGAAGTGAGCAGTCTTTCTACTAAACCAGGGAGCGGACCGCGCCATATTGTGTTTCATCCCAATGGAAAGTTTGCCTATGTAATGACGGAGCTGAGCAATGAAGTCCTGGTCCTTGCTTATGATCAGGCAAAAGGAAGTTTCTCCCAAGTACAGGCGATTTCGACTATTCCGGAAAACTTTCCGGAAAACAGCCAGGGAAGTGCCATTCATATTTCTTCAGATGGACGCTTTGTGTATGCTGGAAATCGAGGCCATGACAGCATTGCTTTGTTTGCCGTGGAAGGGGACGGCGAAAAACTGTCGTTTGTCGAACATTATTCGACAGAAGGGGATTGGCCACGCGACTTTAGTATGGATCCGTCTGAAAGGTTCTTACTTGCTTCCAACCAAAACTCCAGTAATTTGACCTTGTATACACGCAATCCGGAAACCGGGAAACTGAAGTTAAAGCAAAAGGATGTGTCTGTGCCTAATCCGGTGTGTGTGAAATTTCTACATCAATGATAAAAAAGACATTCGCTCATTTAAAGCGAATGTCTTTTATTCTTCAGGGGCATTTTTTGGTTTTTTCTCGTCCTTTTCTTCTACTGCTTTCTTTGTTTTCTTCTTCCCAAAAAGAAGAGCCCTGACTTTGTCGCGCTGCTTTTTATGGGTTAGAACATATAACGTATCACCGGTTTCGAGAATCGAACTTCCGGTTGGTGTGATCACTTTTCCATCCCTTATGATGGCGGTGATCAATGTTTCTTCTGGCAGTGTTAAGTCCTCGAGCGTCACACCTGTCGCAGGTGTATTTTCACTAATGGTTGCCTCCATTATTTCGGCTCCAGATCTCCCCAGTGTAATCAATTCCATCGTTGGAAAAGGGCTTGCCTGCCTTGTTTCCGTCAATTTCAACTTGCTTCCAAGCCAGGATAGTGTACTTCCTTGAATCAGGGCGGAAGTAAGCACGACGAAAAATACAACGTTGAAAATCAACTGACTGTTTTCAACTCCGGCGAGCGTTGGATAAGTGGCGAGAATGACTGGTACTGCCCCTTTCAAACCAGCCCACGAGATGAAGGTCTTCTCCTTTCCTGTGTACTTCATGAAGAGCATGCTGAGAAAAACACCGACAGGACGTGCGATAAACATTAAAACCACAGATAACAATAGTCCCTGCCAGAAAATATCTAGTAGTTGTTCAGGAAATACCAGTAATCCCAGAAGGATGAACATGATGATTTGCATCATCCAGGCAAAGCCTTCGTTGAACCGCAAAATGGAAAATCGGTACATCAAATCATTGTTGCCGATGTATACTGCCATAACGTAAACGGCAAGCAGCCCGCTGCCTCCGATAGCAG
Organism: Sediminibacillus terrae; assembly: GCF_009602435.1. Taxonomy (GTDB): domain Bacteria; phylum Bacillota; class Bacilli; order Bacillales; family Amphibacillaceae; genus Sediminibacillus; species Sediminibacillus terrae. The sequence continues at coordinate 316,285 of NZ_VZDQ01000011.1, read as the reverse complement.
AGGTGAAAGCGTACGTGAATATAGCACAAGCAAGCGCGAGAACGGGATACAATCCGGAAGCGTCGAGCGTAATTTTATTGATCACAGCCGTGGTTGCCTTACCAAGCAGGATACCGATTACCAATCCGATTCCCATTTGCCAGAAAAAGCTGCCGATTGCAGTCCATATGGAGCTGTCCGGCAGTTGAATGACCTCGATGAGCGTTACGGTCAAAAAAACGGCCATCGGATCGTTGGTGCCGGATTCGGCTTCCAATGTAGAGGTGATCCGCCGTTTAATATTTTTATTGCCAAGGACAGAAAATACTGCAGCCGCATCCGTAGACCCGACGATTGCACCGAATAGCATTCCTTCAAGCAGGGATAAATCGAGGATATACATGGCAGCCAAACCAGTCACCGCTGTTGTAATCAACACGCCAACCGTAGCTAACGAACCCGCAGCCCCCAGTACAGGACGGATATTTCCCCATTTGGTTTGCGTACCGCCTTCAAACAAAATGATAATCAAGGCGACAATACCGATCAATTGGCTGAGCTTGGCATTTTCAAAGAATATGTAATTGTTTAGAAACATACCGACCAACAGAAAGAGTACGAGCGAGGGAAGCCCTAATCGTGAAGAAAATTTTGTGGCTAATACCCCGATGATCAACATAGTAGAAAATAAAAAAATCAAAGCTTGAACCGATAACTCCAACTTTTTTTCAATCCTCTCCCAAATAATTAATTTTCTTTCTATTATCAATAGTAATCGTATTTTTAGTAAATAACAAAATACTCGTCTTGATGAAAAGGAAAAAGTGAATGGTTAAAAAAACAGACTGCCGAAATCCGGCAGTCTGACGAGCCTGTAATTAGCTCTATTTTTAAGGGGGGAGGAAGTTTCATTTACTTCTACCTCACCAATAGGAAGTAGAGAATAACCATTTAGATGAGATGTATAGATACAATATCCTTAATTTTGGAGGATTAAACCTATTTTTATAACAGAATAGGGGGAACTTTTTTTATTCAGAATATAAAAAAGCCCCTCGTTTAAAACACCATTATCATCATGGTTGTATTCTGTGGGTTTTTGCTGTTGCGCAAAATGTATAAACTGCGACATAGTTTGGGCGCGTCTTCCTGAACTTACTTTTGTTGAGTTGGAATTCGACGCTGCGAAAATACCCTAGACATTGCCAGGGAACAAGCAGAAAGTCCAAGAACAGGATAATAAATGGAACTTCAACTATCTATTTATGAAAAGAAGTACACATTTCCTGACAAAAGCTTTTAAGATGGCTTGTTGGGACTCAAAGAAAAAGTCTCTAGGTTTGCGATAACACCATGCTTCTTAGCGTAGGTAGCATGCGTAGACTCCAGCGGGAACAGCGCGAGCTGAAGATCCACTAGGTAAAGCGGTTTTCTTTACCTAGTTAGCTGAAGCCGTGCCCGCGGAAAGCGAAGTATGCTGCCGAAGCGGTGGTTAGCACGCTTTTTGAATAGGCAACGGAGCTTCCCATTACAGTTATGTCGCAGTTTCTATCCAATACGCCAATTAATGAGGAACGAGAGACTTTAACAATCGGGGTTATTTATCATTGTTAATTAATAATAAATGAACAAAATATTCTTGTATCGCTACAATTAACGAAATCAGAATTGCTCCTGTCAGGGTGACGTGGATATCCGAAAAAACAGCGGCAATAAGCAGCAGTAATCCTATCGTGGCTGCGAAATCGAGCAAGATACTCAGCCAAAATGTTTTTCTCCGCAAAAGTAAAGCTTCCATCACCACTCCAACAACCGCTAGCAAAACGATAGCTGCAATGGTCTGCCACACAGATTGAAATTGTACTCCTTCATAAGTAGATGTGAAGAGCAAAATAATAATTGGCAGCATAACGATTTTGATCAATAAACTTATCATCCCAGCAACCTCCTCTTTCCCAAGTATTGCCTTTGTGCTTTTTTATAAAACCGAGCGTGTGTCAAATCAGTTTTTTCGCCAGGGGATTTTGAAAAAAATAAAATACTCCTTCTCAAATTCTAATGTTTGGTATATACTTTAACTGTATTACAAATATTAATACAGTTAATACAGTTAATACAGTTAATACAGTTAACCGGAAGCGGAGGATAAGCGATGTTCGATCTCGATATTAGAAGCCGGAAGCCGATATATGAACAGCTGGTCGATAAACTGAAAGAGCTGATCATCAATGATGTGCTCCAAGTAGATGAAAAGCTGCCCTCTGTACGGGTGCTGGCCCAACAATTGACCATCAATCCGAACACGATACAAAAAGCCTATAGAGAATTGGAGACGCAAGGCTATATTTATTCGGTAAAAGGAAAAGGCAGTTTTGTCAACAAACTGGCGAAATCGGAAAAATCGGAAGAACTGCAGAAAGTGAAAGATCAATTGGAAAAATTGATAGCTGAAGCAATGTTCTTCGGGATGACCAAGGACGAATTACAGACATTGATCGAAGAAATAGAGGAGCAAGTAAAGAGGGGGGATCGCGATGATCGTCAGTAACAGTATTAGTAAGAAATACGAAAAATCCCATGTGTTGCAACATGTTGGGTTACAAGTCAACAAAGGCTCTATTTATGGCTTGCTGGGATCGAATGGGGCCGGCAAAACGACTTTATTGAAAATTATTGCCGGGATTGTCAGACCGGATGATGGAGAAATAACGGTTGACGGAAAAGGAGTTTTTGAGGATACGGAAGTGAAGGCGGCAATGTTTTTTCTCGCCGATTCCCTTTATTTCTTTTCCCAATACACCATCAAACAAATGGCTGACTTTTATCGGGATACTTACCCTAACTGGAATCAGGAGCGCTTTTTGAAACTGCAGCAACTGTTTCAACTGGACAGGAAAAAGAAAATAAGTCAGTTTTCGAAAGGGATGCAGCGACAAGTGGCATTTTGGCTTGCTTTGTCCACCATGCCGGAATATCTCATATTAGATGAACCATTTGACGGTTTGGATGCCGTCATTAGGAAAAAAATAAAAAACTTGCTTGTACAGGACGTCGCAGAAAGGGAGATGACTATTATCATTTCTTCCCACAACTTGCGGGAAATAGAAGATATTTGTGATTACATCGGCATTCTTCATCAAGGCCAGCTTTTGCTGGAAAAAGACATCGATGATTTGAAATCCGATATCCACAAAGTCCAGGTAGCCTTCCGGCAAAAGCCGGAAACGGAAGTTTGGGATAATCTGGACGTATTATACAAAGAGAGACGCGGCAGTGTGATCTTGGCGATCGTGAGAGGGAAGGAAGAAGATATCGTTTCTCATCTGGAACAGTATCAACCAGTCATTCTCGATCTCCTGCCGTTAACATTGGAAGAAATATTTGTGTATGAAATGGGGGACGCCGGTTATGCAATCGAAAACATCCTTGTTTAATAAACAATTATTGAAGCAGGATTTAATGAGTGCAGGATGGATCGGCATTGTATACTTCGCTGGACTGTTTTTTTCACTTCCGTTGAATTTGATGATGCTGGAATCGGATGAACGGAGGAATTATTCCTTCAACAGCTTGTTTGATTCAAATGCAGAGATTCAGTTATTCCTTCTTTATATTATTCCGGTACTGGTCGCTGTGTTTTTATATCGATACATGCATGTAAAAAATGCTGCCGATTTCATACACAGTCTGCCAATCACTCGAAGGAAAATCTTTAACCATCATTTTCTAATTGGAATAGCGCTTATTGTAATGCCTTTATTGTTGATTGCCGTGACTTTATCACTGATGCTGCCGGCCATGGATTTGTACATGATTTACACCCAGACAGACATTTGGGAGTGGTTTGGCGTTTCTGTCGCTTTTTCTCTCCTGCTTTTCTCAGCGGGAGTTTTGATTGGGATGTTTACTGGTGTTTCTGCGGTACAGGGTGTGCTGACATATATTTTTCTCCTGTTTCCTGCAGGCATTTTAGTGCTGATTTATTCGAACCTGGATGTCTTATTGGATGGATTTCCATCCTCCTACTATCAACTTACTAACGTGGATTTATATTCACCACTTACAGACTTTGTTGATATGTACGATTGGAAATTCCATGGCTGGAAATTCAGTATTTACATGCTGCTATCCTTGGTGTTTTACGTCTTGGCCTGGTTCGTCTATCACAAAAGGCCGGCCGAAGCAAGTGGTCAGCCTTTAGCATTCCATCAAGTACGCCCGATTTTCAAGTATGGTGTAACAACTTGCATGATGCTGTTTGGCGGATTTTATTTCGACGAAACCGATAACCATTTTGGGTGGATAGTCTTTGGCTATATAGTAGGTTCATTGATCGGCTATCTTGTAGCCGAGATGGTCCTGCAAAAAACATGGCGTGTATTCGGTAAATGGAAGGGATATGTTCTGTTTCTTGCAGTCGCAGGCGCCGTCATTCTTCTGCTTTCCTTCGATGTTACAGGTTATGAAAAACGGCTGCCAGAAGCAGAACAGATTGAATCGGTTTATTTTAATGAAAATCCAATGTACTACTCTGATGAACGCTCAACGAAAAATATACGAGATATGGCGATAGAGGATCCTAGGATAATCAGGCAGGTTCAGAAATTGCATCAGCAACTTATCGAACAATCGAGCAGTATCCTCCCGGATGACCGATCCAATGAAGAGAAATTGTTTTTCAGTTACCAGCTGAAAAACGGAAAGATGATCAATCGGGAGTACTATATCGATTTGGACGAAACGTATGAACAATACTTGAAACCGATTTATGAGTCCCGTGAATATAAGGAAATCAAGAACCGGATATTGACGATGGATGAAAATGACTTTGGCAACTTGGTCATTTCCAGTGAATTTGATCGTTCTAGCAGCACTAGTATCGTGGAGAAAACTGAAATAAAAGAAGCACTGCAGCAATTGAAGCAGGATATTTATGATCAAAAGTATGAGGAAATTGTTCATCCAAGCGACACGATGGCTTATATTGAAGTTCCCGAGGAAGAAAACATGTTTTACCAGCTTCCAATATTGCGTTCTTATGAAAATTTTCAAAGCTGGTTGAAAAATCAGGGGATATATGATCAAACAATCATCCAGGCTGATGATATATCTTATGCCGTCATATTGGACGAAAGAGATGAAAGCCAAGATGTATATGAGACGTTATATGAAGAAAAAAATGGTGATAATGGCTTGGTCACCGAAAATAAACAAAAAATCGGTCGGATTCTGGAAACAGTGACAAGTGAGCATTATGGCACGGAGGATTCTTCTCATTATTATGCAGGGTTTTACCTGGAAGGAAAAAACAATCCGGTTGTAAGGCCAATATCCAAAGCCAATGTGCCGGCATTCGTTACAGATTATTTTGGGGACAAGTAAAAGGAGAAGGAGAGAAGAGAAATGAAAGAAGCTAAGACGGGGGAGGGGATTTGTTTTGAAGCCGTTTATCAACAGTATTACCAACGAATGTATTTGGTTTCGGTCGGTATAACAAAAGACCGTTGCCTTGCCGAGGATGTTGTTCAAGATGCTTTCATAAAAGCTTACAAGCACTTTGATAAATTGCGTGATCATGACAAGCTAGGAGCGTGGTTGACAAGCATCGCTTACCGAACTGCAATCGATGCAATCAGGAAAGAGAAAAAGCGGACGTTTGTCCCGCTTGAGGATGTGTACTTGACCAGCCAGGAAAGCAGCTCTGAGGAACGGGTGGTTGAAAAACAAGTGGAGTACAAATGGACCGAAGAACAAATAAAGCGGCAGGTGGTCTTGCTGAGTCCCAAGCTCCGTAAGGTCTTTACCTTGAAATACCAAAACGAATGGACCGATAAGGAAATTGCCGGCAGTTTGAGACTTGCCCTTGGAACCGTCAAAGCCCGATTGTACAGAGCCAGAAAACGTGTCAAAGAAGGAATGGAACAGACAAGCCAAACCACCCATATCAGTGCCTGAGGAATGACTCCGGGGTGCCACTTGGGGGTCAGTCCCTCCGGGAGGGAAAACAGACAATTAGTTGCCATTGAGGGACAGACCCTGATGAGAAGGATATAAAAGACTGAGATGTCAAGGATTAAGGATTTTGGGGACAGTCCCCCCGGCCAATAAATCCACGAAAAGCATGCTTTTGGGGACAGACCCCCCACATTCAGGTTGAGCCTTCTGATGGGGTGTTGGGGACGTCCCCGTTCTGCTGTTCGATGTTGACTTTTATGGCTATGCTCTTTATAATTAGTCGGGAATAATAAAGATAATCCGTTTGATCGGGAGAGGTTCTTAGCGTAAACCCTCTATAAAAAACTAAGGACATAAACAGGTGTTTAAGGCCATGTCCGATAGGGGCATGGCCTTTTTTGTTCCGATCTTTTTATGACGATTTATGGAAACAAAGAAATGAATTATTACTTGCTGATAATCAAGCAAGTGAAAAGGAGCGTTCAAGATGGCAGGAAGAAGAGATGAAGAGCTGACGGATATAACTTTACTGGGAAGTCAGGGGACGACCTATCAATTTGACTATACACCGGAAGTGCTGGAGACATTTGATAACAAGCATCCTGGTCGTGATTATTTTGTGAAATTCAATTGTCCTGAATTCACTACGCTTTGTCCTAAAACAGGGCAGCCCGATTTCGGAACAGTCTATATCAGTTACATTCCGGATGAGAAAATGGTGGAGAGTAAATCATTGAAGTTGTACCTGTTTAGCTTCCGCAATCATGGCGATTTTCATGAGGATAGCATGAACATCATCATGAATGATCTGATTGACTTAATGGATCCTTGCTATATAGAAGTTTGGGGCAAGTTCACACCGCGCGGAGGTATTTCCATCGATCCATACGTCAACTATGGCCGTCCAGGCACAAAGTATGAGCAAATGGCTGACCATCGGATGATGAATCATGACCTGTATCCCGAAAAAATCGATAACCGTTAATTTTCGAGTTTGAAGAGGGTAAAACTTTGATCCTTTCCTTGTTTCAAAATGAAAGGGAGAAGAAGTTATGTTGATTTATTTGAATGCACTATTCACCGGTCTCTTGGTAATATCCAATGTGCTGGGTGTGAAATTGTTTGCTGTAGGAGGGTTTGTCCTGCCAGCAGCCGTGATAGTCTATGTCATCACTTATTTGATAACGGATGTTATCGGTGAAGTCTATGGCAAGGATGCTGCCCGGAAGACTGTTCAGGCGGGATTTGTCACCCAGTTATTGGCAATGTTGTTTATTGTTATTGCGATCCAGCTTCCGGCAGCACCAGTATTTGCAGGTCAAATCGAATTTGAAACGGTTCTGGGCGGGAGTTTCCGAGTGATGCTGGCAAGCTTGGTGTCATATTTGGCCAGCCAAAACTTGGATGTGTCCATCTTCCATTCTTTAAAGCAAAAACATGGAACAAGGAAACTATGGCTGCGCAATAACTTGTCGACAATGACAAGCCAGTTGCTTGATACGATTGTTTTCGTCACCATTGCTTTTGGAGGGACAGTCCCCTTTGGGGTGCTTATCGGAATGATTGGTTCACAGTATCTATTTAAAGTGCTTATTGCCTTCATTGATACACCTATAGCTTATCTGTTGGTCAAGCTGGCGAAAAAGCCTGAAACCAAGCAACTGACGCCTTTTCCAAGTAAATAGAAAATCAAGACCACCGCTTCCTTGTGTGAAACGGCGGTCTTTTTTATGTTGTGGAGGGGACAGTCCCCCAAAAACAACTAAAAGAGGTTTTATTTCTCGATGGGGTCAGTCCCTCCTCGGGTTATATCTTACTCTCGATCCTTCTCCTGCCAAGGGTTTTAGCTGATTTGGATAATAGTCCAATTGTTTCTATCGGACCAAAATATGCCTGAATGGGGTCAGTCCCCCATATATCGATATTCATTAAAAATTTCTATTTCGACTAATTTTGGGGACTGACCCCCTTCTCGCGACCCCTTCTCGACCCCTTCTCTAGACTCTCTAGTCGTTTTCTTTTCTTCTGATGGTTTGTATTTTTCTTTGGTTATGGTAAGATTTAACTGTTATCGATTAAAAGCAGATACATATTCATGTTTGAAATAGGGAGGTAGTATGATGGCGGCTAATTATCGTGTGATGAAGGATGCAGAAGCATTTTACTTTGCCGGCAATGAAATTGGAGTGCTGGTTGTCCACGGATTCACGGGTACGACGCAGAGTATGCGATATATAGGTGAACAGTTCGCGGCGGAAGGTTTTACTGTCCTGGGACCGAGATTGGAAGGCCATGGTACTGATCCGGAGGATATGGAAGCGTCTACTCATCAAGATTGGATTGATAACGTAGAAGCGGGCTTGGCAACGTTGAAGGAAGAATGCTCCAAGTTGTTTGTGGCCGGCCTGTCCATGGGTGGTACGTTGACATTATATTTAGCGGAGCAGCACCCGGAAATAAATGGGATCCTGCCTATCAATGCTGCGGTGGATATTCCGGAAATGGCCGAAAACTATCGGGAGTTGGCCAAGACGGATACTAGATTTGTAAACGGGATCGGCTCCGATATCAAAAGGTCGGGAATCAAGGAACTTGCCTATGAAAAAACGCCAGTTAAATCGATGGGGGAGATCGTTACATTAACAGAAAAGGTCAAGCAAAACTTAAGCAATATTACGACCCCTGTCCTGATCTTTTCTTCTAAGGAAGACCATGTCGTTCCGCCGGAAAACTCCCAATTGATTTATGATTCGGTCTCTTCGACAGAAAAAACGCTGTTTCCTTTGGAAGCAAGCTATCATGTCGCCACTTTGGACAACGACAAAGAGGTTATCGCGAATAAAGCGATCCAATTCATTAAAGCAAACTGCTAAATCAGCATTTTTATAGCCGAAAAACGAATAAATCAACCACCTATAACACACCAGGTGGTTGATTTATTCTATGTCAAGATTGCAAACTACTAGTCTGAAAATAGGAAAAAGGCTAAAATAAGCAGTAGATTATCAAGGGATTCACATAACTTTCATGGAAACTTGCCAGAAAAGCGCTTAGGAAAGGATGCTGCAGAAATGCCGAGAAGCGAGAATAGAAAACGGATGGGCTGGTTCGGTTGGACCTTGACGGCTCTAGGTGTCACATTGGTGGTCGCGGTTGCCTTTTTCTCCTTTGTCTTTGACTTGGGAGGTATCGGACTATTTAGTGACCGTCAAACAGAATCGAGTGAGCAGCAGGCAGAAGATTCCTCTGATTCGGGACAAAGCCAGGAGGAACTGGAACAAAAAGCAGAGGAAACAAGAGAGTCGGTAGGAAAAGAATACGAGGATGTCGGTGATTTTGTAGCCGAGACACATGACTTTTATAACGATACTACGGGTTATGGCCGGATCGACAATCTCGATTGGTCCGAGCAGGAAACAGAAGCCGAAGAAATCCTTGCTGTGCTGGATGAAATGCTGCCGAAAGTAGAGGACGATGCTTTAAAGAATGATTTGGAAAAGATTCAACAACTTGCCAGTTCAGCTGCAGACAATGAAGATAAGAAAACGGTAAGAAACCTGCACCGTATGTTCCATGATTTGGACATCGCCCTCAATGATTATCAGGGGACGGATAAAATATGGGGAGTAACCAATACCTTGAAATAAACGAAAAACGAGCTTAAGTGTTAAGCTCGTTTTTCGCAGGCTGTTATTTAGATGAAAAACCTCAGCCTTCCTGCTGCATTATCCATTAAGAATTGTTGTTTTTATTTTGCTGTTGGCGTCCGCGTGTTTCTCCGCCTTTTTTGCCGATTTCTTCATAGAATTCTTCGTCATGGTTTTTAGATGTTGTTTCTCCGCCTTTTTTCCCAATCTCTTCATAGAATTCCTGGTCGTGATTACGGGAAGTTGTTTCTCCACCTTTGCGACCTGCTTCCTCTACAGACATTTTCTTGTTATTGTTCTTGTCAGCCATTCTATAAAACTCCTTTCGTGAGTGTTATATGATGCTTACATAACTACTATTCACGTTGTGCAAAAAATTAAACATACTAGATTCAGAAAAATACATTGTTTACTCTATCCAGATAACGGGCAAATTATAACCAACACAAGCTGAGGAGGGAAATGCAGATGGTAAGAGTTGCAGTGGAACAACCATTCGAAGATGTGAAAAAGCAATTGAACAAAAAAGGATATCAAGCGGAAATGCTCGAACGAAAAGTGGATGCGCCGGAGTTTGATGCAGTCGTTGTAAGAGATTTGGAAGACTTGACAGACATCCACATGAATGTACCGTTGATTTCCGCCCGCGGACGAAGTGTAAAGGAAATCGTCACAGAAGTGGAAGAAAGACTTCAACGCGCCGGAACGATCGATAAGAAATCCGGCGGCATCTCAGGTAAACAACTTGTAAACGGCATAGCTGTAGGAAGCATTGTCGGAGCCACCATTGGTTTTATGTTAGCTCCAGCCAGCGGCAAAAAAACACGCGATAATTTGAATCAAAAACTACAGCAGACAAAACAGCAGACCATGAATTTGACCGACAAAGTGAAGGACAAGGTCCCTGGCCAATCCGGCAGTAATCTGAACGAGGATAGTAAAAATGAGCTTGCTGCCCAAGAAAGGGATTTAGAATTGATCGGCGGCACAGAGCTGAAAAAATAAAAGTTGAAAGGCACCCGGAGAAGGGTGCCTTTTCATTGATAACAGGCAGCAGATAGAAAAATATGCTGGCCTGACAATGGGGAGAGGAGTAAAACGAATACTCCTCGCCCGGTTATAAAAGAGACTGGGACAAATGTATCGTGAACAAAACAAGAACCGAACGATTCCATCATTCGTTCGGTTTTTTGGTTTGAAAAAATAAACCGTACTAATCTTCCCTTTTAAAAAGAGCAACGCTCCACTCCGGCAAGGTACTTCGTTTTCCACGGGCACGGCTTCAGCTAACTTGGGAAAGAAAAGTCCTTTACCAAGTGGATCTTCAGCTCGCGCTCCTCCCGCAGGAGTCTGCATACCTTGCCTCCGTTCATGTGGAATTGTTCGCAAACGGGCGATGCTCACTCCTGGCTGATTTCTGCTTTTTTCTCATACCGTTATAGGAAGAAAGCCAGTCTGTATGGAAACAGGAGAAGTTATTCTTATGGAATTGGTTCGCAAGTTCCCCTTCTAAATAAAAAAACTTCCATGCTGACTTTCGTCTTCGTAATTGTTTAGAAACCCGCCAATAGAAGACTATGGTTCTATTTATTGTGTTCCTTGATAGACTTTTTATTATCCTATTAATTGATGCGTGGCTCGGATCGCTACGCTTTAGGGGGTTTATTTTTATTTAACCAAGACAAAAAAACATTCAAAACCGAGCGAATTGGATTGATCGTTCAAATTCGCTCGGTTTTTTGCTTTGAGGCCATGGTTTTGTCCCTTCCGGTCACTTTTCAATCGCCTCCAAGAAAAATATAATTATCAATATGACAAATATATATTGCAAAAAGACAAATTTAATATATAATATAATCAAGATGGAATCAAGATAAGGGAGGGATAGAAGTTGAGCTTAGGCATTCAACTGAAAAATGTGACGAAAAAAATCGGCAGCAATACGATTATCGATCAGCTGTCGCTCGACATTCATAAAGGTGAGGTGGTTGGCTTGCTTGGACCAAACGGCGCAGGGAAAACAACCACAATCCGGATGATGGTCGGATTAATGAAAATGACCTCGGGAGATATTCTGATTGATGGTTTATCTGTATCCGAAAAACGTTCTGCTACAGCTCAAAAGCTTGGAGCAATTGTCGAAAATCCTGACTTTTATTCCTATATGAGCGGGTTGGACAATTTGCGTTACTTCGCCAAGCTTCAGGATAAAAAAATCGGCAGGCAAACCATCGACGAAGTCGTAAGCATTGTCGGTTTAACCGAAAGCATAAAGAAAAAAGTGAAGACCTATTCGCTCGGGATGAAACAGCGTCTCGGTTTAGCGCAAAGCCTGTTGCATCGACCGAAGGTGCTGATACTGGATGAACCAACGAATGGACTGGATCCAGCCGGCATCCGTGAATTCCGGGAGTACATCCGCCGGCTGGCGGGAGAACAAAATATGACGATTGTCGTGTCGAGCCACTTATTATCGGAAATTGAATTGATGTGCGACCGGGTAGCGATTATACAAAACGGACGGCTGGTCCGTACGGAAACGATCAAAGAAACCTCCGATCAAGAGAATCTGGTGAAACCGTCCAGTCAAGTGGTGATGGAACTGGCCGATAGCAGCAAGGCGGAACAAATTCTTCAAGAAAAGCTGCCAACGCTTGAGACACAATCAAGAGGGCAGCGGGAACTTTTGATCCAGGCGGACAAAGAAACAACGGCGAAGGTGATACATTTGTTGGCGGTGCAAGACCATCCAATATATCGGGTCAGAGACAGCCAGCAATCACTCGAAGATCGCTTTCTGGAAATAACCGATGAAAAGGGGGAGGCATATGCTGACGCTCATTCGCAATGAATGGTTTAAATTAAGAAAAAAACCTTCGATTTATTTAATGGCGATAATTATCGTACTGCTAGTCATAGCTACTGGGATGATTGGCAAAGTCACAGAGGACGCTCATTCGGTGCCCGATAATTGGAAGGAGGATCTGGCTGCGAAAAGCGAGCAGCTGAAGGAAGAAAACCAGGAGCATGCCAATAACCCGATTTTGACAGAAAACAACCGGAATTTGATTGCTGTCAATGATTATCGGATTGAGCACGACATAAAACCAGGATCACAGCTGAGTGTCTGGTCTTATACTGTGGAAAATGTTCCCTTGATTTCTGTTGCCGGTTTGTTGGTGATGATTATTGCGGCAGGAATTGTTTCTGGAGAATTCAGCGGGGGAACGATTAAGCTGATGATGATCCGTCCTGCCGCCCGTTGGAAAGTACTGCTTGCCAAATATTTGACAGTATTGACCTACGGCTTGCTGCTTGTGGTACTGCTTTTACTTGCCTCGCTCGCGGTGGGGATAATCCTGTTCGGAACGGGCGATTCCATGATCCACTTGACGGTCAACAACGGAGTCGTTTCCGAAGAGAATGTGCTCGTATATCTGCTTCGTTACTTCTTTTTCTCCACTATCGACCTATGGATGATGGTGTCGCTTGCTTTTGCCTTGTCCGCGATTTTCAGAAATACAGCAGTATCCCTCGGTGTTTCGCTGTTTGCGTATTTGATGGGGGGCACTTTCACGAGCTTGCTGGCAGAACGGTTCGATTGGACCAAGTACTTGTTGTTTGCCAATACAGATCTCAACCGTTATGTGAGTGGGACTCCTTTTGTGGAAGGAATGACGATGACATTTTCGATCGTCATGCTGTTTCTGTACTTGGCAGTGTTCCTTGGAACAGCCTTTATGACTTTCACCAAACGGGATATTGCATGAGTAATTTGTAAAAGTACTGCTTTTCGCAATCCGTTCCGCCTGCTAAAATAAAACAAGAGCCTGCACAAAAGAGGGTGTGAAGAATGAACAGTCTTTTCAATAGGAATCGTTTGAAGGATGAACGAATTATCAATCTGCAAAACAAAATCTATCGGGAAATTTATATTTTCGTAATCGCTATCTGTGTACTATCTTTGGTGATCAAGTATGTAACAAGTGATGATGATCTTCAGAACGTATGGCTGGAATTGGTTATCTTACTGGGATCTTCAATTTATTACATGATACGATCGACAGGAATGGGGGTTTTTTCCGCCGAAGTAGAAATGCATGATCAGACAAACAAACGACCGATGAGTGTGAAAACCATTTTGATCGGTGCTTTGTTTGGTGCTGGATTGGCTATCTTTCTAGGGATTCACAGTGCAGTGAGCTACGCTGATACAACAACGCAGTCGGTTTATTACTTCCTGCTTACGTCGGTTGTTTCCTTTATAATCTATATTCCATTCTTGATGATCGTGAATGGTCTCGCGTATTGGGGAGCAAAGAAAAGGAGCGATAAGGCGGTTGCGAAGGAATTGGAAGATGAAGAAGAGCAGGATGAGGAAAGATGAAGAACATCCGGATGAAAGTAGCCAGAACAGAAATGGATCTGTCCCAGGAGGAATTGGCCAAGCGTGTCGGCGTATCGCGTCAGACCATTGGACTGATCGAACTGGGGAAATATAATCCAAGCCTGAATCTGTGCATTGCAATCTGCAAAACGTTGTCCAAAACCCTCGATGAATTGTTTTGGGAAGAATAAAAAAACCTCCGTGCCCGTTTGGGTACGGAGGTTTTCCAATTATTCCACAACCAAAGTGGAGCTCATGTCTTCATGACCTTCCCCACAAGGCAATGCACACTTGATGATGTATTCGCCGGCTTTCAGTGTAGCTGTTGCGGATCCTTCGTTTTCAATTTTGACATCCGTTCCTTCGATTTCGATGGCATGGACGCCTTCTTCATTGGTCAGATTGAATGTGATTTCTCCAGCGGGTGCCGTGTATTCTTCTTTATCAAACTGCCAGTTGCTTGCAGCAATATCGACAACTGCGGCAGAACCACCATCATCCCCTTCGGCTGCTCCGGCATCATCACTACTGCCGCAAGCCGCCAGCAATAACATGAACATCGAGACCATAAGTGCTAAAAGTGCTTTTTTCATCGTTAAAAACCTCCCGGAAAATTGTTTGAATGCTTTTCACATTTTTAGTGTAAAACACCTTCCGGATGACTGGCTGTGAGAAATGTCACATTTCCTGGCTGTTCAAAATACCGTAACATTTTTTTACAAAATGGTAATGCAAAAGGCTGGGGCGAGGCGTATGATGAAAGTATCAAGAAGGGGATATGTATCATCTTTTATAAGATGTCAGGGAATCGTACGCTATGGAAAAACACTGCGCTTTCCGCGGGTGGTTGGTGAGCCTCCTAACGCTCTCCGTCTCCACCTGGCCATTTCGTGTTTTTCCTCCGCTGGTGACATGCTTCCTGGCATTCCCTCTTTTTTCATCCAGCAGGAACGTAACAAAGGAAGCATGCATTTACTTTGTAGTCTTGTAGACACTTATTTATGAAAACAGCAACATCGAAAAATGGGGAGGCGGATTACATGGGGATTGCTGTAAAACAAGAACAGGCAGTCGGCAACACCTGGCAGTTCACGAAAGAAAGCTTTGAAAAAATACAAGGAATCATGTATCAACACGTATTCCCGGCGGGAACGACATTGTTTTGGGAAGGGGACGAAGCAGAAAAACTCTATTTTCTTGAAAGTGGCTCCGTCCGCCTGGTGAAAACAGCAGATGATGGCAAGGACTTGTGCCTTTATTATTTCCATGAAGGTGATTTGTTCGGAGAAATCCAATACCCCGGACAGGAAGGGCAGATGTCATACACTGCCGAAGTCTTGCAGGATGCGCGGGTCGGCGTCATCCAGCAGCGTGATCTGGAAATCCTGTTATGGCAGCACGGTGATTTGGCGATTGAATTCAGCCGCTGGCTCGGATACATGCAGCAGCTTACCCAGGTGAAGCTGAGAGATTTGATGTTCCATGGGAAAAATGGAGCGCTCGCTTCCACTCTTATTCGTGCTGCCAACACATATGGCGTGCAGGATGGCGGAACCATCCGCTTCACTGAAAAATTCACCAATGCAGAGCTTGCCAGCCTGATCGGCGCTACCCGCGAGACGGTCAACCGGATGTTGAACCAATTGAAAAAGCAACAGATCATCGACATCGAACATGGCCGGATCGTGATTCTTGACTTGGCTGAACTAAAAGCCATCTGCCATTGTGAAGAATGCCCGCTTGGCATCTGCCGTTTATAGTTGATCCGTCTCCCGGGGAAACCCCCGGTTTTTTTATTTATGAAAGCGATAGTGGGGATTAGTCCTTCCGGAAGAATAAAGCCTTATTTTGCCTTGGATGGTGTTTGAAGTGTTATGTTCATTTTTCCATCTCTGAATCGCACATATGGATCATCTCTTTCACCTACAAGTAATTTCCCTTTCCAAATGTGTGCTATTTCATGGTACTCCTTCTTTTTTCCATTCACCTCTGCAGTTACTAAAATATGAAACCAGAAAGTATGACCATCCGCATATTCCACCTCTGAAATCTCATAGCCTTTGAGGGCGTAGTTCTGCTCTTCTAAAAAGGCAGTTTTTTTCAAATAAAAGTCCTTCGCCTCTGCTTTCGTTAATTTTGTTCCGGTAGACAAGTATTCGTTCGTATTTTCTTGATAATCGTAGAGATATAAAACTTCAAAGGCTTCTTCATATTCTTCATTGATAAGGGATTGGTAATAGTGATTGATCATATGTTCTGCTTCTTTTCCGGAAAGTAATTTTTTCGTATGCTGGGCCAGGAAAGAACAAATGTACAGAGGAGTGCGGCGAAAATAACAAGCGTAACTACTTTTTTAATGGAAACCTCCCCCCTTTTTCAAGCTTATCTACCGATTGATTCTATCACATTTTTGTTGTAAGAGAAGCGATAAAAAGGAATTGATATACAGGTGGATATTCATTTTACCATCTTTAAAACTTATAGAAATCCCAGCCTACTAGCGAGCTTTCTATAATTCTTCGTTTTATCCTCATCCTCCTTTACAGTATTCAACGCTAAAGGGGTTTGTACAGCTTATCATCGGGATATCGTCTGAAAAACTGGCTGTTCAATCCATACCTCTGCAATTCCGTCTCATCCATTCCCATCCATTCCAACAATTGAAAACATTCGTAGAACGATACAGGCTTCCGTTTTTCTATACATGCACAAACCGTTTTCAGCGTCTGCTGACGTCGGTATAATCCATGAAACGGAATCGGGGTGTTTTGGAAATACGGAACGACTGCCGAATGACCCGTTTGTTGAAGTCTCTCCTTCATCGCTGCTGCCGCTTGAGAGGATAAAGCGGGCATATCACAGCTGACCAGCCAGATTAAAGGATGGCTGGCAAGGGAGAACCCGGCATGAATTGCCCCTAATACCCCTTTGTTTTTGTGGAAAACGGTGACAATGCGGATATCTGATCCGACCCGTGGCAAAAACGTCATCGGATTTTCGGTGACGAGCACAATTTCTTCGACAAATTGCTGCATTTCCCTGATTTGCCGGTTGATCAGTCTTTCACCGGCCAGCGTTTGTAACGCAATTTCTTCCGCATATGGATGGATGCTTCGATCTGCTATTATAATGCCGCTTTTCATCCTTTCCCCTCCCTTGTTTTTTCCTGTTCAGCATAACTGTTTTGAAAACACAAAACTGTAATGGAAGTCACATTCCCGACTTATTGAAAAGGATGTGATATTTATCACAGAATCGACCTGTCATGTTCCGCTACAATCAAATTAGATTAAAGGGAAGGGAGCGTTCACGATGGCGAAATTGGATTCTGCCAAATCGTTCGAAGCCGAAAAAGAGCACGCCGGGAAAACAGAACCGAAGCTTAACGGAACCTTGTTGTCCGTCATGCTCGTCGGAGGATTTATCATATTATCCTGGATCGGGGTGTACGCGCTTTATCTATCCAGGTAGGAAAAGGGGGAGTAACAGATGCACATGCACAAGTATGAAAAAATATGGCTGATTTTTGGCGGTATCACATTGATTGTATTCCTGTCGGTAATCGGCGTCAGCGCGTTTGCCATGGGACATCATCCGCCAAGCGACATGACGACAATCGATCCGGAAAAAGTGAAGGAAACAGCACCTTTCGATGACCCTGGTCTGAAGAAAATCGGGGACAATGAATATGAAGCGGTGATGGTTGCCCAGGCGTTCATGTTCGGGGAACCCTTAGAAGTGCCGAAGGGGGCGACCGTTCATTTCAAGGTGACGAGCGCGGATGTGGTTCATGGTTTTTCGATTCCGGGGACGAACGTGAACATGATGATCACACCAGGGCATATCAATACGATTACCCACACGTTCGACGAAGCCGGTGAGTTTTTGATCATTTGCAATGAATATTGCGGAGTCGGACATCAGGCCATGAGCGGAAGGATAGAGGTGAATTAAATGGAAACCACGTTGATCAATCGGAAAGATGCGAAATTGAGTCTTGCCCACATTTATGTAGGCTTTATCGCCGTATTGCTTGGAGGGATTGCCGGACTGCTGCAAACCTTCGTCCGCAGCGGGGCGATCACATTGCCAGCGGGGATTGGCTATTATCAGCTGTTGACCGCCCATGGCGTTCTGTTAGCACTTGTATTCACTACTTATTTTATAATTGGATTTTTGTACTCGGGCATCAGCAAAACAACGGGAACGCTGGCTGAAGGACCGCGAAAACTTGGCTGGGCCGGCTATTATGTCATGACAACAGGAACCGTGATCACCACGATCATGATCTTGACCAACGATGCCAGTGTGTTGTACACATTTTACGCGCCGCTTCAGGCCTCGCCATGGTTTTATATTGGGCTTGCACTTGTCGTGATCGGAAGCTGGATCAGCGGAGCCGGCATGTTCCGTCAGTACCGTAATTGGAAAAAAGCCAATCCAGGTCAGCTTTCTCCGTTATTCAGTTTCATGGCAGTGATGACAATGCTGCTTTGGCTGATCGCCACACTGGGCGTGGCAGCTACCGTCGTCCTGCAATTGATTCCATGGTCATTCGGCTGGGTGGACACCATCAATGTCCTGTTGAGCCGCACTCTGTTTTGGTATTTCGGCCATCCGCTTGTCTATTTTTGGCTGCTGCCTGCTTATATTTGCTGGTATGTCATCATTCCGAAAATCATTGGCGGAAAAATTTTCAGTGATTCGTTGGCCAGATTGTCCTTTGTCTTGTTCTTGCTGTTTTCGATCCCGGTCGGCTTTCACCATCAATTGCTCGAATCCGGAGTATCGCATACATGGAAGTTTATCCAGGTAACCCTGACCTTTATGGTCATCGTCCCTTCGTTGATGACAGCCTTCTCCTTGTTTGCCACCTTTGAATTGAGCGGCAGGCAGAAGGGTGCTAGAGGATTGTTCGGATGGGTGAAAAAATTGCCATGGAAGGATGCACGGTTCTTTGCACCATTTATGGGAATGCTGATATTCATTCCTGCCGGGGCAGGGGGCATCATCAATGCCAGTAACCAACTGAATCAAGTCATTCATAACACGCTTTGGGTCACCGGTCATTTTCACTTGACGGTAGCAACCAGTGTCGCTTTGACCTTTTTCGGAATTGCTTATTGGCTGATCCCGCATTTGACAGGGCGGACTTTGACAAAGAAAATCAACTTGCTTGCCAACATCCAGACAATCATTTGGGTAGTAGGGATGGCGATGATGTCCGGGGCGATGCATACGGTCGGATTGTTAGGGGCCCCGAGAAGAACCGCTTATACGACATATGGTGATTACCCCGATGCATTGGGGTGGATTCCTTATGAAGTGGCAATGGCTGTCGGAGGGAGCTTCTTGTTTATCGGCATTCTCGTCTTGATTTACATTGTCGTCCATTTGAGCTTTTTTGCACCAAAAGGGGTGGAAGCGTACCCTATCGGCGAAGTGGCGGATCAGGCAGAACGTACTCCGGCAATCCTGGAAAATTGGAAGCTGTGGATCGGTGTTTGCGTCGCATTGATCTTGTTCGCTTATACCATCCCGATTATGGAAATTATCGAAAATGCTCCTCCGGGATCGCCTGGATTCAGGCTTTGGTGACATAAAAATATAAAAATCTATTCCATTGAAAAAACATGCCGGAATCCTCGAGGACACTGAAAAGTCCCTTCTAATCTAAGAGAGCTGTTAAAGTTTGTTGTTGATTCTCCCGAATCGCTTATCGGTGGATGCTTGCCGCGGGCACGGCCTCAGCTAACTTGGTCAAGAAAATCACTTGACCAAGTGGATCTTTGGCTCGTGCTGTTCCCGCAGGCGTCACCACCGAACGCTCATCGTGGAATCAACCGATGGTAAAACGAAAAAGAGTGATTTTCTTTGATTTATAAAAGAAAGTCACTCTTTTTTCTTGTACCAGGAAAGTAATACATAAAAGGAAGGGATTCGATGTAAGATCGATGGCGATTTTCACAGCTAATGTGAAACGAATCGTTAAACGAATGAAGGAATAGATGGCATAAATCACTTGAAATTAGATAAAAAGTGGTCAGTATGGAAATTCAGTTCCATACTGACCACTTTTTTAAAATTCTACTTTTCAAAGACCTTCAGTTTTTCAATTGTCGAATCCTCTGGCATGTTTTTGTTTATCTCTTTCTAAGTGAAAATCAGTTCAGTATCCGGTACATCATCAGGTCATCGACATACATTCCATCTAAAAAAAACTCATCTACCAATCTTCCCTGTTCTCTATATCCGTTGCGTTCATAAAAGTGGATTGCTGAGAGATTGGTTGTCATTACACGCAGACATAGTTTATGGATGCCCTGTTTTTTTGCTTCTTTTTCGACAAACCGCAAAAGGGTTGAACCAACTTTTTGTCCCTGAAAGTCTGGATGGACGCCAATCACCAACTCCCAAACGTGTCGGTTGGAATCTAGCGGTATAGGACTCCGATAACTGATAAAACCTGCAACAGATTCATCGATTACAGCAACGTATTGACTGCCGGGCGGACAGCGTTCCTCATAAGCGGCAAGCGATTCCCACTTATGTGGGTGTGGTGTGTTTTCTACATTCCAGATTAGATTGTTCAGCTGCATTAATTGCTGTGAATCCTGGTGCAAAGATGGACGTATTTTCAAGATATTCCTCCTTGACGATTACCCGACCGGCTTGGGCCTTGAGGATGGGTAACCATGTCTCTCACGATAATTTTTTCTTTCAGCGGTAAATTCAAACCACTGTTTCTTGCTGTCCGGGTTTTCTGCATAATATACCACACAGCGAAGCTGATCCTCTACACACGGATCAACTGGTGTACGGAGCTTCTTTTCCAGGCAATCCAGTAATTCAGCCGGATTTTCGCCACGTACATCCTCGAACGAGTACTTCCCGAGGTAATGCACCAGATTTTCAGCCATCCGGCAGCCAATCGACGGTATTTGCTGGAAGGTTGCCAATCCTTTTAACAATCGGGCTCGATCATAAGTGATATCCATTAAATCAGATAGCGTTTTTAACTCTAAATTGGCAATCTGATTGAGTCTTATCTTCGCTTTTCGTAAGCAGCTTCTCTCTTCTGCTGTCAGCGGAAGTTTAGGGGTTTTAGTTGTGCACATGTAATCACCTCTATTCCGAATAGTTGCCTCCTGATTTAATTCGACTTAACCTGCTGCTTTCCTTTAAAAATTTTCTTTATTTTGCAGGATTTTCGGTGATTTTACTAGTAATTTTGTAAGGAGAGCAGGAGGGATGGATACAGAAGCCGATTGGGCATTAACGGTACGTAATCGGCAGCCCTTCAAAATATACAATCTGCGAAATCCGGATATGAAGTGCCCGCGTTTTACTTATGTTCAATTGGATATGATCCACAGCAACGCCACTAAGCAGCCCCTCCACTTTTCCTGCAGTGGTCATCACGCTGATTTGCTGGCCTTGGTGCCGGCTTAGATGATCGACATAGACGGGTTCGAAAGGGGCCATATACTGTGTAGGCTGGGGCAAAGCCGGGACTGAGTAAACGGGAGTGGTAGGGGAGGGCATTTGGTTGATATATGCCGGCTGGACAATCGGCTGCAGCATCACAGGGGTTTCTTCAGGTGTTCCGCTGCGTGCTTCTGATTCGGTGTTCAGCTGGGAACGATCGTTTTCTTCCATATTCCTATCACGTTCCTTCCATTGATGTATGGCTTTATATGTATGCCGCCAACATCCCGATTATGCGGTCTATAAGGAGTTGACAAGGAGTGTTAGTGACAAATCATTGTATATTGCGACTGTTACAGCCTGGTGATTACAAAGGGATTCTGCAGCTTTACCGAAATGAGAAAGTGAGAAAATATCTTGGCGGCACGGTACCGGAACATAAAATCAGCGAAAACTTTCAGCAGTTATTTGCCTCTGGTACGCCCTCTTGCCATTGGGCGGTAAGGGAGAAATCAACGGAGAGCTTTATCGGCACGGTTTCGCTCGATCTCCATCACGATGGGCATGCTACCGAGGTATCGTATCAATTTCTCCCTGTGTTTTGGGGGAAGGGCTATGCAACAGAAGCTGTCAAAGCCGTAATCGATCATGGGTTTGCTGCTTTGGGGCTTCCAGAAATAGTGGCAGAAACACAAACGGAAAATGAACGATCAAGACGGCTTTTGGAAAGGTTGGGAATGGAAGAGTCACGATCAGTCGAACGTTTCGGTGAACAGCAAACGATTTACCGATTGCTGCATATGAATTGATTGATTGTTTTTTTACGAGTAAAAAGCCTGATAGAAATGCCGGTAGGTGTCTTGTTGCGATCTTATGTCCGAAAGTGGAACATACATCCAGCCCATTTCCTCCAGAAAGGCGTCATATCTTCTAAGTAGCTCTGTCTGCTGCAGAGCCATCTCTACATGGGCATTTCTCACCGCCATGTCCTTCATCATCAAAGCAGAAGAAAAATTGTCGTCAGCCATTTGCTTAGCCGTGGAGTGGACCTCCAAGGCAATCCACTGGTCGTTTTCTCCCGCTTCTCCATTTTGCCAGTTTTCATATCCTTTTTCCTCGAATACATATAAAGGCGGTACCTCAATTGGTTCATGATAAGCAGGATCAATAAAAGCGAGCATGATATGGACATGACCCTGCATGGCATTGGCCTGCTGACGGATGATTTTTTTCAATTGTGGCGACTGGACCATTCGCTGGTAAACGTTCAGTTTATGGATGATTCCCTTGTGCGCAGATAAGTGCTCGGCCATGATTCCCAAATCGGCTGCAGGAAGAATGTGCATAACAGCACCTCCGGTAAGTTGTGTTGGTTTCACTATATGAATGGGCAGGGGGTGATGTGTATCTGTATAACTGCTTACTTCTTTTGTTGACTATGTTCGTCTGTTTTATCTCTTTTCGGGAATGGGTACAGCATAAAGAATGAGCTGTACCGAAGAAAAGAGGTGGAAATATGGACAGAGCGAAAAAGAAAGCGCCTGGTGCCGTTTTTTACGTCAGCTTTTGCATCATCGTATTGTTCGTCGCTTGGGGAGTCGTTTTTCCGGAGCAGTTGAGCCAGGCATCGACAGCCGGTCTACATTGGATGCGCAATTACTTCAGCTGGTTTTACATGCTGGCTACGACCATTTTTGTATTGACTTGCTTGTATCTTGCCATCGGTCCTTACCGGCATTTGAAGCTGGGCAAGCCTGACAGCAAGCCCTCTTACTCCTTTTTCACCTGGCTCGGGCTTTTGTTCGCGGCCGGGATGGGTGTCGGTCTCGTTTTCTGGGGCGTGGCAGAACCGGTTCTGCATTATGTAGAACCGCCGCCGGGCTACGAGGCGGAAACAAATGAAGCAGCCAAAGCTGCATTGACTTACAGTGTCTTCCATTGGGCGCTCCAGCCCTGGGGAGTATTTGCGATCATCGGCTTATCGATGGCGTTTTTTAAATTCAGGAGAAATCGGCCCGGGTTGATCAGCCATGCCTTTTATCCTTTGCTTGGCGAACGGACGGATGGAGTAGTGGGAAAAGTGATCAACATTTTTGCCACGCTTGCCACTGCAATCGGAGTGGCCACCACCTTTGGACTCAGCGCCATGCAAGTGAGCGGCGGAATTTCCGAAGTCTTCGGAACGCCGAATAGTAAAGTGACACAGTTGATTATCATTGCAGTTGTCACCGGCTTGTTCATCACCTCGGCGGTTTCCGGGGTAAACAAAGGCATGCGCTACTTAAGCACAAGCAATATTATCATCGCAGGGGTACTGATGGTTTTCGTACTGGTTCTCGGCCCGACCGCCTTTTTGCTGGAAAGCTTTACGACGGCGGTCGGGCAGTATATCGGTCAATATATCCCGCTAAGCTTATCGTTGTCCCCTTATTCGGATGGTTCCTGGCGGGGACAATGGACGATTTTCTTTTGGGCCTGGGTCATTGCCTGGGGACCCTATGTCGGGACGTTTATTGCCCGTATTTCACGAGGCAGGACGATCAGAGAGTTCGTTTTCGGTGTCTTGTTTGTCCCGGCTTTGCTTGGGGCGATATGGTTTTCCATCATGGGCGGCACCGGCTTGCATATGCAAATCAGCGAAGGCATCGACATTGCCTCCAGAGCGCAACAGCATGAGGAAGTGGCATTCTTCATGATGCTCGGCAACCTTCCGATTGGATTGGTGTTGAATATATTGGGTATTTTGTTGATTACGATTTTCTTCATTACTTCAGCTGATTCTGCAAGTTATGTGTTAAGTGTTTTGTCTTCAAAAGGTACACTGAATCCTAAGACGCTGACGAAGCTTTCCTGGGGTTTTCTGATCTCGATCACGGCAGCGGTTTTGCTTCTAAGCGGAGGACTGGAAGCACTGCGCGCAGTGGCGATCATGACGGCGATGCCGTTCACAGTGATCATTCTCGTGATGATTGTGTCGTTGATCAAAGGGCTCCGGGAAGAGTTCGGCAAGCATCCGACAAGTTGAAAAACCGGCAGGTAAGCTGCCGGTTTTTGTTAGTCTTAGGAAGATGTGCTTACGGCGGGAATTCTCTCTATAGGTGGAGCTATTCATAACTGCTTATAAACACTTTCACGGTATGGCTGGAAGCCTTTGTTATGATAAAAAGTCTTGGCCGATTCATTGGCGGTCCAGTAGTCCAGTTCAATGCGGCTAATTCCTTCAGACGCGGCCCTGTCGAATATTTCTTCCATTAACCTGGAACCAAATCCTTTACCTTGATAAGCGTTTTCTATGCTTATTTGATGGACATAAATGGATTGGTGTGTTTCCAGATAGGCAATGCCAGGATAGGTTCTTTTTTCAATCCAGGCAAAGCCGGCTGGCTGTTGGTCCTCTTCAACGAGTAAAAAGGTAAATTCCGGTTTATCGACGATGCTTTCAAAGAAATCAAGCGCTTTTTCGGCATTGTATTCAGCGAAAATATCGGGATAAAGCTTGCTGTGAAGCTGGTGTACGGTTTCGTTCAGTTTTGCGATGGATTGGCAGTCGCGGGTTTCATGGATTTTCAAGTTTTATTCCCCCTGTTAACGGTTTGCTTGTATTATAGCTTATAATAGACAAGTGTAGGGTGGAAGTTTAGCACTCATACTAGAAACGAAATGAATAGAGACAACGGAAAGGATTTTTTATAAATGTCACAAGCAATCGAAATGTTATTTTCAGAGCCTCGGCCGTATTTGCGTTCAGCGTGGGAAAAGGCTGGTTTCACAGAGCCGACAGCAATCCAGAAAAAAGCAATTCCGGAGATACTGCAAGGAAAAGATGTGATTGCAGAATCACCGACAGGCAGTGGGAAGACGCTTGCTTACATATTGCCGCTTTTACAAAAGGTGGATCCTGAGAAAAAGCATGTACAGGCAGTGATTCTTGCTTCCTCTCATGAACTGGTCATGCAAATCCATAAGGAAATCCAAACCTGGGCTGCCGGCAGCGGAATCGGCAGTGCATCACTTATCGGCGGAGCGAACATTAAACGCCAGCTGGAAAAGCTGAAAAAACGGCCGCAAATCATTGCAGGAACACCGGGAAGGGTGCAAGAACTAATCAACAAAAAGAAATTGAAGATGCATGAAGTGAAAACAATCGTATTGGATGAAGCAGATCAGTTGGTGGTCTCCGAACATGAGAAAACAATCCAGTCCATCATCAAAAGCACCTTGAACGAACGGCAGCTGCTGGTATTTTCCGCTACCATTTCCAAGGAAGTGGAAGAAGCTGCCTTGTACATGATGGAAGAACCATCCATTATTCGTGTTGGCAGAGAAGAAACAGATACCCCTCCTGTCGAGCACGGCTATTTAGTAGTAGAGGCGCGAGAAAAGCTGGAAGTGCTGCGCAAACTGATTCGTCGGAAGGACCATATAAAAGCGTTGGCCTTCGGCAATGATATCGGCAGTCTCACCGTCCTTGCCGAGAAGCTGGAATACAAGGGAATCAACGCTGGTATCCTGCACGGAGATTCTAAGAAGCAGGAACGGGAGAAAACAATCAAGGCATTCCGCTCAGGTGAATTGGATCTTCTTTTGGCGACAGATGTAGCTGGAAGAGGGCTGGATATCAAGGATATTACCGATATCATCAACATCGACCTGCCTGGAGAGACGGATCAATATATCCACCGAGCCGGACGAACTGGCAGGCTCGGTACTGCTGGTGGAGAAGTCCTGTCCATCATAACAGCACCGGAAGAAAAGAAACTCAAACGGTATAGCAGCCAGCTAAACATCCCGATAACCAGAAAAAAACTGTACAAAGGAACCTTGCGATCTTATTAGAGGGGAACTAGAAGAGGGGTCAGTCCCTCCAAGCGGTCAGAATCAAAAAATGACCGCTTGGAGGGACTGACCCCAAACTGCTCATTAACACGACAAAGAGAAGCAGAAATATTGGAGTGACAGGGTGTGGAGCGGTTTGGGGTCTGACCCCAAACCGCTTTCTTCTGCGAAATAACCAGAAGAAGGGACAGTCCCCGAAACGCTCATAAAAGCAGAAAACTGTTTTTCAAACGGTTTCGGGGACTGTCCCCTCCATTTTTTTGGAACTTTTTGGCTGGGTGATCGTATAAGTAGTAACAAGGAGTATAGAAATGGATAAATTGTTTTACCTAAAATCATTTATTAGGAGGGACTCTGCATGACGATGTTTGGCTGGATTTTTTGGGGAGCGATCGCGCTGATAGCAGTCGCTGCCATTATTTTAAAGTTCAAATTTAACATGAAGTCGCCAGATTCCACTAAATCGGCTGCTCAAATGCAGGCGGAGGAAAGGGCGAGAAGCCATTTCGACAAGCTGCCGCCCGGTGGTGGGTTCGGTGGCTAATGTTCTTCTTGCTGCTCAGGATAATCGCAGTATTCGATGATGGTGCCATCTGTATCAGCTGGATTTAAATATACCAAACGCCGCCCATGCTTGTTGACGCGCAAACTGTCGGGCAAAGTGCGAATTCCTCTTTCCTTTAGATCCTCCAGGGCTTTCTCCAAGTCATGGACGTGATAGGCGATATGATGGACTCCTTTACCTTTTTGCCTGATGAATCGGGCGATGGGGGAGGTTTCATTATTCGTCGGGTTTAGCAGCTCGATGCGGCTTCCGTTCACCTCCATAATGGCAATTTCGCTTTCGACACCTTTTGCTTCACTCCGGTAACGGTCGATGAGTTTTCCGCCCAAAACGTTCTGATAAAATCCAATGCTTGCTTCTAAATCACGGACTGCGATTCCAACGTGATCGAGTTCGTATGGCATAAATATCTCCTTTCATCTAAAAGCTTCGTCTTATTTTACCATATTGCCAGATAACCTATAAATCTTAAAAAGGTCGGTGGATTCTATGCAACACTTATTTCTTTTCGGCGGCAGCCCGCCATTTACGCCAGAGTTGGGCAAGGTTTTTGCTGAAACTGCCAGTCAGGCAAACAAAAAAGTTGCCATTTTATTCTTGGAGAGAGAGGGGTGGCGGGAGTATATGTCGAAGTATACTTCGGTGTTAAAGGAGCATGGTCTGCAGGACTTCTTTTACATGCCGCTTCACCCCCGCGTCTCAACTAGTGAATTGGAACAGTTGGACGCATGCAGCGGAATCGTCATCGGCGGAGGAGATACCGTTCGCTACCGTGACTACATAGTGGATACGCCGATTGGTGAACGGATAAGGAAGCGTTACCTGTCGGGAGTGCCGGTCGCCGGATTTTCTGCAGGAGCGTTGATCAGTCCGGAGCACTGTGTCATACCTCCTGTCGACAATCGGGAAGGAAAACATTTATTTCTTCCTGGTTTGAAGCTAATCGAAGATACTATCATCAGTGCCCATTTTACGAAGTGGAAGGAAGAAGCAAACCTGCAAAAAGCACTAAGGAAAACGGCCGTTCCCACTGGTTATGGCATAGACGATGATGCTGGTTGTTATTTTAAGAATCAGTCATTGGTTCTAACAGAAGGAAATATCAGAGTAATGAGAGGATGAAGGGGGAGTAAGATGGTTCAATTGGCTGAGGACTATAAAAAACGTTCGATTCGCTTTTTGGAAATTTGGCAAAAGCAAGGTTGGCGGATGAAGGTTTACGGTATTTCCTATCAGGGAGGGCAACCGAGGAAAGAACTGGTCGATACAGCCAGAACATTAGCATTGCAGACAGTGCCTTTTCCGGCGATGAACAGCGACCGTTACGGCGTCGGGTTCATCGGCGTGCACGATGGGAAGGATTCAGATTTTATTTTCATCGACTGGTGGTCCAATGAAAATGAACTAAACCATCATGTGTATATTTCAAAACATGGAGAGAAACCGCAGTTTGAATATTGCACACCAAAAGGACTGATAGCCTGTACGTGGGATCTCAAGGTTTTGAATTTCGAAAGGGACTGCTGGGTGATGGCGGTGCTAAACAATCCAGCCGGCACTCCCGATATAGAACAGTATTTGCAGTATCACATGAACGAGGACTTCTAAGCTATTATAAGAGGAATACCTCTCTACAGCGGATATTGTTCATACAACACCCTGGCTGTGCCACGTTAACGAGTGGGATGTTGTAGCATCAGTTAGCATTCGAGTCATGGACAGGGCTGAGGATTTGTATCGAAAGCATGTTGGTGCAACAAAATATGTGAAAACCATTAAAAAAGGGTCTTCGAGATATTCGAAAACCCTTTGACAATTCTAATCTTTTAAGACGGAAATGGCGTTTGATAGCTTCTGGGCAAAATCTTCCGGTTTTTCCACGGCTTGAACGTGGAGGTATTTGATATTCGGCTCAGCGAACAACCAGTGATTATGCAAAGCAGTAATCGTAAGATCGTTTTTACCGAGTGCCCTGGTGAAGTCGGGTATTTCTTCCGGGAGTACCACGATTTCAGCATGATTCAAGGCTGTACCGTCTTCTTCCAGGGATTCAAAATGAATTTCCATCGATAATTCGCTTTTGAAGGGACGCCCTTGAACCGTGACGTCCAAGTCCCGTTCTTTTTCTGCTTCGCACATCCCGTCTTCGACTTCGGTTTCTACTCCCAGGATGTCCCCGAAGGTTTTCGCTATTTCCTGGATATCTGGCATGCTAGTCATCTCCTTAAAAGCTTTTATGTCATTCTATTTCCCTATGCACTAAATCCTACACCCTTGATGCGGAAAAAATCTTATCAGTTATTGAAAGAAAAGAGGAGAAGCAATTTGATTACCATAAAAAAAGCCCAGCCGGAACATGCTGCGGGTATTGCCCGTGTGTGTACGGTAGCCAATTGGGCCACATACAGGAACATTCGGAGTACGACATATATAGAAAGAGTCATTGAAGAATTTTATAACGAGCCGCGTATTCTCAAGGAAATCGAACAAACCAGCAGATCCTGGGGAGGCTGGTTTGTAGCGATGGAAGAGGGGAACGTAATCGGAGCAGCGGGCGGGGGAATGACGGAAGAAAAGGAAGCCGAGATATATGTACTTTACCTAGATCCGGAACGGCGTAATGAAGGGATTGGAACCATGTTGTTAGAGGCAGTTACGGAACAGCAAAAACAATTGGGTGCAATCAAGCAATGGGTGTCCGTAGCGGAAGGTAACCAAAAGGCGATACCATTTTACGAGGCTCGAAGTTTTCAATTCCATTCCCGACAGGCGGACTATGGAAGTTCCCAGGAAGAGCGTTACCAATCACTCCGCTTCGTGCGCTTCTTCTAACCAAAGGCAAGATTGCAGAGAGAGGTGGATTTTAATGGAGGGTACCTTGACCGCAGTAGTGCTGTTTCTGATTATCGCAGCAAGCATTGCCATGAAATTCAGAAAGGCAATCGGCTTCAAAGTAGTTCATTCTGCGTTCTCCTTAGAAGAATACAGCAGGATCGCTTCCCGGCTTGAGCAAAATGGAATCCACTTCAAGATAACGTCCCACCAGAAAAACCATGTACCAATCGGGACGGCTCAACCGATCAAGACGGGAGAAACCTTAACCCAGTATGACTTTTTGGTGAAAAAAAGATATGCAGCCCGGGCCCGGCATGTTTTGCAAAATGAGAGGGGTTGATTTTTTGACGTGGAAATGGAAAGATTTTGCCGTCATTCTCCCTGGCGCGATTGGAACCTGGATGTTTTTTCGTGATGGAAATACGGCGATGGGCATCTTGTGTCTCGTTTGCGGCTTCATTTGGGTAGTTGGCACAGTGAAGGAATATCGCAAGAATGATTCCCAGGATTAAAAAAACCAAGCTCTCCAATTTAGAGCTTGGTTTTTGTTTTACCATTGTATTTCGACCGGGAGGACCTTTTCGATAGCTGGTTGGTAGCTAGTGGCTTCTTCTGGTTTTAACCAAATGTGGATGGTGCCACTATCGTCACTCGACCTGATCAACCTGCCGATCCCTTGCCGAAGCCGGAGAAGCATATAAGGCTCATCAACCGATTCAATCGGATTGACAGCATGCTTTCGTTTGGCCTGAAAGACAGGATCATGCGGCGGGAAAGGAAGAGAAACGATGATTACCTGCGTCAAAGCATCCCCCGGGACATCCAACCCTTCCCATAAGTGATAGGAACACAGCACCGAAGACGGATCCAATTGAAACTTACGGACTGTTTCACTGATTTCCCGATCTCCTTCATAAAGCATGCTGAAGGTCCAGTCTTGCTTGTCCGCCCAGGAACGGAACAAATCCATCTCTTGTTTGGAAGAGAAGAGAAGCAGAGAACGCCCTTCATTTTCGTGTAGTTGTTTCCTGATTCTGCTCCACTTGTCTTCCTTGTCGACGTGTCCGAAAATACCCATTTGTCTCTCATAATCAAATGGGGAGGAGACAGAAAAAGAGTCATAGGACGCAATCCCCAAACTGTCTGCCAAGTGGGAGAAATCTCCTCCTTGCGATAAGGTGGCCGACGAGAAGATGAACGGAATGCTTTGTGAAAAGACTTCTTTTTTCAGTACATCTTCCACTAAACGCGGCATGATAACCAGCGTCGTATCTGTTCCGGTTTCTTCCAGCCAATATATTCCTTCATCGTCTTTTAACAAAATCGATAACCCATAAGAGAAAAACTCCAAATATTCTTCAATGATGCGGATGTGGTAGGGATCGATGGTAAACAGTTCAGAATCGAACACCAGCTGTTCCAGAACCTGTTGTACTTTTTCATTCAAAGTGCGCGCCATTTGCATTAGGTTGTCCGAAAGCGTGACCTCTTTACGGGAGGATCCTTCCACTATCGTCGACTTTTCGGATAAAAGGTCAAACCAATCCTCATGAAGGGCAAGAATATCTTCGATCAAATAAAGGGTTTCTTCCCGTACATCCTGACTCATGTAACCTGTCAACACCTTGGTCAACGTGTCGGCATGGAAACGGTACGTCAAGCCTTTTTGTGCAGCAAACTCCAACAGATGTCCCTCATCAAACACTACACAACTGGCTTCTGGCAGCAATGGCATTTGGCCTTCCCGTTTCCTCGATTCTTTTGTCCAGACATGCTCCATGTAGAAGTCGTGGGAACAAATAATCAAGTCAGTGGCATGGCGATAATATTCCCTGTTCAGTGTCTGGCCGCTCCGGTGTCGCCACTCACAAGTAGAGCATTGCTGTAAAGGATCCCAGGCGATTTTCTCCCATGTTTGGTTGGAGACCCACGGATATTCTTTTCGGTCGCCATAGCGCTCGAATGCCTGCATGGATGCCCCCTGGTCAAAAACGAAGTCCGGTATTTGATCGTGGACAGCCAATACGCTTTCATCATCGGTCCGATTTGCCAGGGCGTCCAGTTTTCGCACACAGACGTATTGCTCCCTGGATTTGGCCAGACGTACATCGACGCTGAGACCGAGAGCTTCCTCCAGCTTTTCGATATCGCCGCCCTTTTTGACCAGTTGTTCGATCAACGTTTCATCCGCACAGGAAATGATAGCAGGTTTACGTTGGTGGCGTGCATAACAAATGGCATAAAGCAGGTAAACAAACGTTTTTCCCGTACCGACGCCTGCTTCTGCAAATATGGTCCGCTTGTTTTTAAAGGCTTGTTCCAATTGAAAAGCCATGTAAATTTGTTCATCTCTCAATTCGTACCCTTGTTCCGGTAACATATCGTAAAAAACGTCGCCTACATAGTCGCCGAGGCGATCATAAAAATTTTCCGTCTTGTCAACGGTAAATGGAAGTGAACTTGTTTTAGACATAACATTCTCCTCAAATACATGATCAGTCGCTAAACTTCAATATTACCATAAAATATGATGTCATACCGGGAGAAAAAAACCGGAAGGGCGAATTTTTCCAGGAATTCATTGAAACATTTGTGACATAACTTATGTAGAGAACTATAACCAAATAAAATCCGCACCAATCCAGATGCGGATTCATTCCTCGTGTGTTCAGCCTGTCTCCAAATGAAGGAGGACAACACCGGCTATGATCATGAATATCGATATGATTTTCAGCCGATTGTATGTTTCTTGGAAAAACAAAATGCCGATTACCGCTGTAGAGACCACCGTGACTCCAGACCAGACCGCATAAACGAAGCCGACTTCGAAGTGTTGGACAGCCAGCGTTAGACAGGTCAGACAGAGGGCGTAGCACAAAAAGGCCGAAACAGTAGGAACAGGTCTTGTATAACCTCTGGCCAGCTTGACCGATAAATTCGATAAAAAGGCCAGAACCAGGCTGCTTATTAAATAAACATACGCCATCATGCTCCCTCCCCGGCTGTAGGAGCTTTTTGTCTTGTACTGACGTTCAATCCAATAACGCCGGCGATGATAAGCAGTGTGCCTGCCATCTTCACAGAAGAATTGGATTCTCCGAAAGCTAAGATTCCGACGCTGACGATCAAGGCAGTTCCCACACCGGACCAAATCGCGTTGACCACGCTTATTTCTGAATGATAAGCAATCGTGATGTACAAAGTGAATGAGATGGCATAGCATACAGCGACGATGACCGCTGCCATCCAGCTGTTGTCTGCCAACTTCATGAACGAGGCACCGGTCGTTTCCAAAATGATCGAGGTACTCAGCAAGCTGTAAAATTTCATGATGTTGTCCTCCTTGAATGTTGAACTGGTCCCAGGGCAGTGGAAGTACGATTGCTTCAAATAAATTTGCATTACGATACCTCGCAAAAAAGGAAATAAAACTAGTCTGGCATCATTTTAACTAATTTGTAATCTTTTTTAGCAGAAAGATTTGATTTTAGGAGGAAGAGGCCAATCCAAAAGCTTGTCAGAAATATTCACAATAGATTAGGGAGGAAGAAAAGGTTATGTTACATTGTTATCAGATAAGAGAGAAAAAGGGGAGTCAATACATAGTGTGAGCGAAGCAGTCCGGATGCACGACAACAGTGCCTAGCTTGCCTTACAAGGAATGGTTGTTGCTCAAAAAGATCAAAGGATCATAACCAGCATCCAAGATAGAAAAGGTAGTGCATGGCGGCCAAAATAAAACCGCGCGAATTCTGAATGCTAAACGAATTCGCGCGGTTTTTATCTTAGTCACTATGCATTTGTCCAGCCTTACTGCTCTTTTTCCAACTCATAGTCACCTTCCTGGCTATGTACCACTATATGGGTTTGATCGATAATTTCTAAACCTACTTCAGTGGAGATGGTTGTTTTCCCGTTTTCCTCTGGTCGGTACAGCAGTACACCGGAGAATGTGTTCTCAGAACGATCGTTCACGGCCAGGACTTGCTCTTGATTATTGGTGGTAATATGAAGGTTGCTAGTTAGCCCTTTTGTAAAAGTGATTGTTTCACCCGACTCTGTTTCTTTCCAGTCCCCATACAACATACCCAGCTCTTGGTTATCGAAAGCAGTAAACGTATAGGAAGCTGCACCGTCAATGGTCAGCACTGCAGTGGTCTCGTCGATTTTTTCCAGACTGGCAGCTTTTCCTTTCCATTCCGGACGGTCTTCAGGAGCTTTGACGATATCACCCAGCACAGTATTTTCATTTTTTTCACGGATATCCATGAAAAAGGTTGTCAGCCCATCCGCTTCCCTATCATTACTTGAACGGTTTAATTTTTGAAAATGGATAGATCCCAGTCCGAATTCCATGCTAGGGAGCCCGGAATTGCCCCATCCGAATTCCTCCATTTTGTATAAGTCATTCAATTCTTTTGTCAACTTTTCTTCTTCCTTTTCACTGCGTTGTTCCGGCTTCGCAGCATCTACAGAGAGTTCCAGCTGACTTTCTATTTGATCATCCTCCGAGTGGGTTTCGGCGGTGGAACTCGGTTGACAGCCAGCCATGACCGCTGTCAGAAACATGGGGATATATATGATTGCATTTCGCAAAATAACACTCCTAAAATCAATTTTTCTGATAGAATTGCCGTATTATAGTGTATCAGTTTTCCTTCCTTTTTTATAGAAAAATTTTTGTGAAGTTCAAGGAAGTCAGGGTGGTTGAAAAGCCGGGAAAGAAGTCCGTATACTTAAATAGAAGTTGGAAAGGAAAGGAATTTGACTATGTTACATGAATTTGTAGTACGGATTGCGACAGACAGTCTCGATCAGGCAATTGAAAAATTAAATGCGTTCGGTGTTTACAATCTATATTATGAGCCTCCGATTGAAATTTTTCAGGTCGACAATGGTTATGATTATCGCGAAATCGAACAAAAGTATGCCGAGTTGAAAGTGTATGCAGAAGAGGACAGTGTTCCCGGTCTTCCGGAAGCTTATTTCAAGCGGATAGAGCAGGCATTGGAGGTGCCGAAAGAAGCCATCCTTCATCGGGAAGTGGACGAGCAGCAGTGGGATACTGCCTTCGCAGATATAGATTTGGGAAATGGCTGGATCCTCTGTTATTCGGGTAACGAGGCTAAGTATCCAGACAAGCAAGTACTGAAATTTGAACCGCAGGCTGCATTCGGGACCGGCCTTCATGAGACAACACAGGACTGTTTGCGCATCCTGTTGTCAAAGGATTTATCCGGTCGGACGATACTGGATTTGGGAACTGGTTCCGGCGTATTGTCTGTTGCGGCTGGGTTGAAAGGTGCTGGTTCACTGACCGCTGTCGATTATGAACCGGTGGAAAGAGAAATTCGCTTGAATGCCGAGCTGAATGATTTGCAGCAGCCGTTGCAGGTGGTAAAGGGAGATCTGCTAACAGGTGACTATCGAATAAAAGAACATTACAATCTGATCATCATCAATATTGGGGCAGAGGAAACAATAAAAATAATGGATAGACATCTTTTGCCTGAAAAAAGCAGTGAATTTCTCATTTCCGGCATTGTCGAATGGAATGCAGATAGTGTCGTCGCCGATTTTCAGAAGAAGGGATTTTCCATTAAGGAAAAACGGCAGGCCAATGAATGGGTGACGATTCTTTTTGAGAAAACAGCCTGATAGTCGCCGACCATTATTCGTGTTTAATCTGCTTACATGAATGCCGGAAAACCCTTGTCGGTTTTACCGATTGTGTATTTGGGGAAAAATAGTTGAGTATGGAACGTATGCCTTCTTTTTATGGAGGGGTAAGAATTTGAATGACGTGCCAAAACCGATAAAAAGGAGAGTTGATCTCATGAAAGTATTAGTTGCAGGTGCCAATGGACATACCGGACGCCTGATTTTGCAATACTTGGTGGAACGTGGACATGAAGCGTACGGGATGGTACGCGATGAACAACAGGCTCCCCGTCTTAAAAATATAGGCGCTCATGTTGTAACCGGAGATTTGGAAAAAGATTTATCCGATCTTGTAACAGGGATGGACGCTGTCATCTTTGCAGCGGGTTCCGGTTCGAAAACAGGACCGGAAAAGACCAAAGATGTCGATCGTGACGGAGCAATCAACTTAATCGATACGGCGAAAAAACAAGGTGTCGACCGTTTTGTTATGTTGAGTTCGATTTTCGCTGACCAGCCCGATGTAGCTGAAGGGCCGTTCGGCTATTATTTGCAAATGAAAGGGGAGGCGGATGAGCACTTGCGCAACAGTGGTTTAACTTATACCATTGTCCGTCCGGGCGGATTGACACACGAAGAGCCGACCGGGAAAGTGCAGGCTGCTGAAGACGTCGAAAGAGGCTCCATCAGTCGGGGCGATGTGGCAGACGTGATTGTCACTTCTCTCGAACAAAAAAACACGTATCATAAGTCCTTTGATTTAATAGAAGGAGAAGACGAAATTCCAGAGGCATTAAAAAAACTGTAAGCAAAAAGCGTTCCTTTCTATAGGGACGCTTTTTTAGAAGAAGACACTCCCATTTCTTGGTAAGAGTCGATAAGAGTGATCGAATCACGGAGAAAAGAAGCACTTCCCATGTTGAGCGATTATTCTTTTCAACATAACTTTCATGCGAAAAACCTCAGCCTCTGTCTCTGCAATATATTTGAAAATAGAATTGTCGATGGAACCATACAATGTAGTTCTATATCCATACACCAATCAAGTATACAAAAATTCCGATGATCAAACTTCCGATCACGGGCACCAGCGTTTTGGAGTGGCTTACCAAATTCACAAGCCCCAGGTAAAAGAAAAATATGGCTAGATAAGTGAACGGTGATACCGATTGAAAAACAGATGCTAAAAATAGAAGTAAAAGTGCGACTAAGGTATGAAGTCCGGCCAGTTTTCCGGACTGTTTTCTTTCTGACATGGTATTCGATCCTTTCGGGTATAGTACCCTGCCATTATACGCCAATTTTCCTGTTAGGGGAAATCTAGCGAATAAAGCAAAAAAAGACGAAAAGGAAAGTATCCCGAGCTAGCCTTTTCGCCTTTATATAATAGAAAGGAGACTAAAATTGGAGAACGCCTGTGAATCCCGATACCTACTGTTGTTTTTTCACTGCCTGAACGACTCCTGCCGCACGTTCGCGTAGGCTGTTCAAGCTAGTTTTTCTGCTGGCCGCTGAGCTGGTAAGGCGTTGCTTCTTCGCCTGTATCGATTCATGCAATTCTTTCAGCTTTGCGCGGTGATTGCTTACTTCTGGTAACATGATTGATTCCCCCCTTTCATAATATAGCTTATGGAGGGAATGCTGGTTTGCTAGTATGTTTCTACTAGAATATACAACCATTTTTTATAATTGCCAGCAGATAAGAGGGGTGAAAACTAGTTTTCCTTGCTTTCGTCATCCATCATATCACTTAACATCTTGGTCATCGACTTGAACTTTTCCTCGTCATTCAGCATGTCTTTCATCGCTCCGAAAGCCTGTTTGGAAAGCTCCGGATCATTTAGCACTTTTTCCATCATTTTACTGCTGTCTCCACTAGAAGTGAAGCTTTTCAGCAGTTCACCCAGGTCTTTGTTTGCCATTTGTCCTACCACTCCATTCAAAAAGTTTTTCGGAAAGTGAGTTCGCACATATTGAAAGGCCTGACGCAGTCCGTTTCTTACTTGAGGTGTATTGAGCGCCTGATAGAAGCCCTGCAGTTTTTCCAATGAATCGGTGTTGAGTCGTTTTGCCTGCCATTCCGCTTTCAACCGGTCCAGAAAAAATCCGGAGTCGACCAATACCGCTTCTGATGCCTCGCTGTTATCGGTTTCTTCTTTCAACATTGCACGTTGTTTTTCCGGATCTGTGATTTGTCTGTAACCAGCGGAAGTTTTTTCGAAAAAAAGAGTGCTTTTTGCCATTATTTCACCATCCTTCAATTATACTTTCTATACATAATTACGTAGCGGGAATGGTTTCGTCCGTGTGAATGTCTAGTAGAAACAGCCTTTTTTGAAAATAGATGTTAGTCCCCCTGACTGGACGGTTCACTTGACTATTTTTACGTAATTCCGCGCGGGAATGGCTTTTTCGTCTATACCAAGCTTTTAAAATTTCATAGGTTGTTAATGTGAGGCCTCACCGAAAAACTTTTTAATAGAATAGAGGTGATATGGCATGGCTATCGTAGCTGCAATCCTATTGTTGTTCTTCTGGTTTGTAGTATTTACACCAATTATTCTATTAATTGCTGTTTTGGCTGCCCTTGGTATCTAAAACGGACAATATAAGCCAGCTTCTCACTCCTCCATCCAGGAAAGATGCTGAACGGTAGAGGGAAAGGGCAACGGCAGTGTGCCATTGCCCTTTTACATATGGATGAAAAAGTATTCAGAATCCGATGAAAACTGCCAACCTTCCATTTCGGCGTAAGATACTGCCAGTAAAGAAAGGAGCAGTACCCGCTACAATGCGAAGCGGCCATCAAACAGCCGCATAACAGGAAATCTATCTAAGGGGCTCCCCCTTATAGGAAAATAAAAATAACCGAACGAATCCGAGTGCTTGGCAGTTCGAATATCGTTCGGTTATTGGTTGGTCACGATGCTTTTCTTTTAATCTTCTTTCATCCACTCCGGTTTTCCGAAGCCTTGGAATTCTTCATCGATAATCTGTTCAAATTCATCTGACTCGATTACTTCTTTTATATCTTTGACATATTGTTTGTCTAGATCTTCAGTGTTCACCACTACCCGGTTTCGGTAATCGTCCGGCATATCTTCTAGCGCCAGGGCATCCAGCAAATCCATATCGGCTGCCAGAGCGTAGTTCCCAGGTACGGCTGCCAAGTCTTCACTTTCCACGGCTCGTGGAAGCTGACCGGCTTCGATTTCCTGAAATTTCAGGTTCTTAGGATTTTCGGCGATGTCATCTACGGAAGCACGTAAAGGATCGACGTCTTCGCTGATCGTAATCAATCCTTCATCCTGAAGCATGACCAGAGTTCTCGCCAAGTTTGTTGGATCATTGGCGATGACAATGGTACTGCCGTCTTCGATAGCATCTATACTATCGAAAGTGTTGGAGTAGAGACCCATCGGTGCTGTCGGTACAATGATCACTTCGGATAAATCCATGTTATTTTCTTCTGCAAAAGCTTCCATGTAAATTTTATGCTGGAACAGGTTGGCGTCCAAATCGCCGTTTGCCAGAGAATTATTCGGCTGAATATAGTCGGTGAATTCCTTGTTTTCCACTGTGTAGCCTTTTTCTTCAAGGAGTGGAGCGATGGCTTTGTTTACCATGTCGCTGTATGGCCCGGTAGTTGCTCCGAAGGTTATCTCTTTTTTGCCGCTGTCGCTTCCTTCTCCATTACTGGCGGTGTCATCTTCATCTGAGCCGCATGCAGCCAACACTGTTAGCAATAAAATCGTCAGCAAGGTTAATAATTTTTTCATTTTTGTTCCCCCTCATTCTTCGTTGATAAACTTTTTATATTTTCTCAGCGCTTGTTGACCGCCTTTGCGATGAAGTCACCGAGATACTGCACAAATTGGACCAATACGATCAATACGATAACGGTAGTGAACATGACGGTATCGTCATAGCGGTAATAGCCATACCGGATAGCCAAGTCGCCGATACCTCCGCCGCCGACGGTTCCCGCCATCGCCGAGTAACCGATAAGGCTGATGGCTGTGATGGTCAAGCCACTGATCAAACCGGGCTTTGCTTCCGGGAAAATGATATCTTTGATAATCATCCATGGGGAAGCTCCGACTGCAACAGCAGCTTCGATAACACCTTTATCGATTTCTCTGGCGGCCGATTCGACAATACGGGCATAGAACGGAATGGCGGCCACCGATAAGGAAACGGATGCAGCCAGTGGCCCGATAGTTGTATTGGTCAGCAGCTTCGTAAATGGAATCAGGAAAACAAGTAAAATAATAAATGGGATCGAGCGGATTAAATTAACAATGATTCCGACAACCAGTTTTACAAATTTGTTTTCCAGAAAAAGTCCTTTGTCGGTGACGTATAGCAAAATCCCCATCGGCAAGCCAATAAGAACGGCCACCAGCAGACTTATCCCCACCATCAGCATCGTTTCCAAAAAAGCTGTATTCAACTCCGGCAAAAGTTCGATAATCCGATCAAGCATGCTGAATCACCTCCAGCTGATTGACACGCTCTTTTAAGTAAGCAACCGCTTTGTCTACTTCGGATCGTTCACCGGTCATTTCCATAATGAAAATGCCGAGTGGTGTTTCGCCGATGTATTCGACTTTTCCGTGCAGGATATTCCCGCTTACCGAGAAAGTCTGCAGCATATCGGAAACAACGGCTTCACCGGCGATGTCACCACGGAATTGGAGGCGCATCAAGGTTCCGGTGCAGTTTTCCAATAATTTGGCCGGCAGCTCAAAGCTAAGGACAGTTTGAATGAACGCTTTGGTGAGCGGCTCGGTCGGATTGGCGAAAATTTCATATGTAGATCCTTCTTCGATCACGCGTCCCTCCTGCATGACCGCACAACGGTTGCAGATTTCTTTGACAACTTCCATTTCATGGGTAATGATGACAATCGTAATTCCAAACTGCTGATTGATTTTTTTCAATAGTTTCAATATCGATTTCGTCGTACCTGGATCGAGGGCGGAAGTGGCTTCATCACAAAGCAGGACCTTCGGGTTGTTCGCGAGTGCCCGGGCGATGCTTACCCGCTGTTTTTGGCCGCCGCTCAATTGGGCCGGATAGTCGTTCGCTTTCTCGCGCAAACCGACTAATTCAAGCAATTCCAAGACGCGATTTTTCCGTTTGGATTTTGGGACTCCGGCAGCTTTTAAGGCAAAAGCGACATTTTCGAAGACTGTTTTTGATGAAACCAGGTAAAATCCCTGAAAAATCATCCCGATCGATTGTCTCGCTTCCCGAAGTTCCTTGCTGGATAAGCTCAACAGATCAACATTGTCGATCCATACTTTGCCGGTAGTCGGACGCTCCAAAATATTCATGCAGCGGAGCAATGTGCTTTTTCCGGCTCCGCTGTAACCGACGATGCCGTAAATTTCCCCTTTTCTGATGTCCAGGGAAACTTCATCAACGCCGGTCACTAAACCAGCTTTTGTTTTGAACATCTTACTTACATTTTCAATTGTAATCATCCTGTTCCCCCCCAAACATCGTACAAAAATAAAAAAACCTCTTTCATTCAGAAAGAGGGAAGAAATACTATTCAATCCTTATCTTTCAGAATGAATCACCATTCTGCAGGAGGTAGCACCACTCCGCAAGGAAGGTTGCTGTGACGTCGACAGGCCTGTTCCCTCGGTCACTCTGGATAAGATTTATTAGATATGTAATTTGTAAGTAAGATAGATTCTATCATAATTGGCTGATAAATGTTTGTCAATGTATTTTAATTGGTAAAAATCAAAAAAATTCAGAGAATGAAAATGATAAGGTTTTCATGGAAACGACAGGCTTTTAATGGTAAGATGCTAACAGCAATACTGGAAGGAGTGACTTTGATGGATGGAAGAAAACGAAGTGCTATTAACCCGGGAGACTCAGTAGATATTGTGCTGAAGAAAGACCAGCGGTCCGGAAATTTGACCAAAGGGGTTGTGCGGGATATTCTAACCAATTCAAGCGAGCATCCGCACGGGATCAAAGTCCGTTTGGAAGATGGACAGGTTGGAAGGGTCAAGTCCGTCCATAAAGATTGAACATGCGTGACATAAAACAAGGGAGCGGATCGTCGTGAACAGACGGACCGCTCCCTTTTTGGGGAAAAGCTTACCACACCTTCAATTTCCTTATTTTATCAGTCCCAAGCTTTGCAGGCCTTTATAAATGCCGGAATCTTCTACAGTCGTTGTCCGATGCTTGGCATATTGGAAAAGGTCAGGGTGGGCATTTCCCATGGCAAACCCTTCGCCGACTGCCTGCATTAACTGCTTGTCATTCATGCCATCGCCAAAAGCAATCGCGCTTTCTTTCGGGATTTGCAGTCTATCGAGTAACTTGGCCACGGCTTTTCCTTTATTGACACTGTCTCTGATAACATCATAGCAGTGGTCAAGTCCGCTTACGTTCACTTGAGAAAAATCAATGTCATCTTCAACTTTGTAAAGAGAGGGATCTGTTTTCGAAAGTTTCATTAGGGTGACACCCAAAATATCATCGATCACTTCCGGTCCGAACAGTGCGTTTTTCTTTAATTCGAAAACATCGATGAATCGTTTTACGACCTCTGCTTCCATCGAGGTGTAGTAATTTCTTTCACTAGTATAAAGCACCATTTCATGTCCATGGCGGCTGGCCGTTTCAGTGAATTTTCGAACCGTATCTGCTTTCAGCGGTTCATCGACAATTACCTCATCCCGGTAGATGGCAAAAGCGCCGTTATAACCGATAAAGGAATGGATGTCGAGCTCCGTGGCGATATCAGCGATTTCATGGAGTGGACGGCCAGTTGCCAGGAAAACTTCCACGCCTTTTTCTTTGACCTCGAGCACTGCCTGTCTGGTGGAGTCTTGGATGGTATGATCAGGACGCAGAATTGTGCCATCAATGTCTAAAAACAAAACCTTGTAGTCGTTCATGTGATTCTCCTTTTGCTTTGAATGATTATTCGTTAACTAGGATGAATCTTATCATATCTTGTGCCCTTATTGAAAACTTTGCCCTTATAGCTCGTACAATACCTGGAAGGATGTCGGTATGGTAAAATAGGTGAAAAGCATGAGAATGAATACGGGAGAGCAGTCATGAAAAATTTACAGAAGCAAAGCATCAAGGTAATTGATTTTCGAAACGGGAATGTCACAGAAAACATTGGGCAGCTGGGAATAAAAGATGATTTTCTCATCATTGCTGGAATGGAGGTGTTTCCTCCTTCCAGAACACCATTTGGCGAACTTTTTCTGAAAGATGATTTTGAGCTGGAAGGCCCGGGGATGAATGGTCGTCTGGTACCCGTGATACAGGAAAACCTGGGGAAGATTGTCAGCAACCTGAAAGCTGTCCGGTTTTACATAGGACACGAGAAAGATACGATACAGACGCCGAGTACGGAAGAAATACAACATAGGGTGGATGATGTCAATCAGCAGTTCGACTGCCTGGACAGCGAACAGGTGCAACGTTGGCTATATGAAAACAATTCAGATTATCGACATAAAATAGTATCTGCCAGAGAATGTACTGAACAAACAATCCAAACCTTGTACATTTCCAATCTGGATTTTCCTGATGTAAAAGAAATAACGGCTGATTATTTACAGCTGCCTGAGTTAAAGGAACACCTTCGGGGAACAGGGCCGGAGGAGGGCAAAACCTATGTGGGGTTGCTCCTCTGTGGCAATCATGTTCAATGGGTGGAAAAAAACGGAGACGAAACAGTCCTGAAAGATAAACTAGAGCATGAATACAGGAAATGGTGGACGGAAAACAAAGCTGAAGACCACTTGTGTCGTAAAGTGATTGTTCCACTGGACACAGATAAGGAAGATCCTTACATTGCTGTCCACCATTATGTTTTTCCGGCATTTGGCGGGAAGTATCAGTCGGGGCGGCTTCGTTACAGCGTTTGTTCGAGCTTTACCGAGGGCGTGCTGGCCAAAGACCAGTTGCAAAAGCAAAATAAGCTGAGGAACAGCAATCAAACCGAGTATTTCTTATTGTTTAACCGTACCTTGGATGTCGTATATACTGCAGGGCTTAATGAGCGATATTGCCAGAACTGCTGCGCGTTTTATTACCCATTGCCCCGGCATTTCCTTATGGAGGACCGTTTAAAACAATACAGTCCGTATATCCAAGGAAGACATATTCCTGTAGAGGTCGGCATATTCAACAAAACCAAGTATTTGTTTGATGAGTTCGCTTGTCCTTCGTGTGGTGAAAAGTTGAAGAAGGTCTATGAAGTATTCACCAAGCCCTCCAAGCCAAGAAGGTATGAGCCTGAAAGCGAAGAAGATTATGATATCGACGATTATCTGTCGATGGAAGCGAAAATGGAAGCAGAAGAGAGAAGCAGCCAGCATGAACTGGAATGGATCACTGAACAGGATCAGACGATTTTTGACAGAAGTCCTTATGAGGAAGACTGATATCTGTAAATTGTCTTATTGGTTAATCAATCCTTTTTCCTTTTCTCGTTTTGCTAGTTTCCGTTATCCTTATGGAATAAATAGCAGATAAAGAGGGAGCAGCAGATGAAACAAATCTACAGTAACATCATCCAATACCGTGGCACTCATTATGA
This sequence comes from Sediminibacillus terrae, assembly GCF_009602435.1. Lineage (GTDB taxonomy): Bacteria > Bacillota > Bacilli > Bacillales > Amphibacillaceae > Sediminibacillus > Sediminibacillus terrae. The sequence continues at coordinate 272,396 of NZ_VZDQ01000011.1, read as the reverse complement.
GTTCGGCCGGAAGCAAGGAAAAGAACTGAAGGGTTCCTTGACCGTCCAAAACCGTGAAAAGCAATGGAAGGTAAGGAAACCGCGTTTTACAGTGGATAGAAAAGAGGCAGAACAAGCAATCACCCGATTTTCACCGGGTGTGTGGAAGGAACTGCAGGCACTACGTGATGCTTTGGATTGGCCGATGGAACGGGTATTGATGGAGTTTGGCGGCTATCGGGTTGAATATGAAAAATCGGGCTGCTCGATCGTGACGGGGGACAATTATCTTGTCCGGAATTATGATTATCATCCTAAAACGTACGAAGGGCGGTATGTTATGTTCCAGCCGACCGATGGAGGGTATGCGATCGTCGGACCTTCACAGAGGATAACCGGGCGTCCCGATGGGATGAACGAAAAGGGGCTGGTGCTTGGCTACAATTTCATGCATCGTAAAAAACCCGGTGATGGTTTTATATGTGCCATGATTGGAAGACTCGTACTCGAATCATGCAAGAATGTGAAGGAAGCAGTCGCAATGTTGAAGGAGATTCCGCATCGCCATTCGTTTAGTTATATCGTCTATGATGCCGGTGGAGAAACATTTATCGTAGAGGCTTCTCCCAGAGGGGTGGAAGTACGTCAATCCAATGTTTGCACGAATCATTTTGAAATCATGAAACAGGAAAACCGTAACTATTTGGTGGATTCGGAACGCAGAAAGGGAATCATTGACGGAGAAAGACAAGCTTTTAAAAACGGGTATGATGCTTTCAGACTGATGAATGACTCGGATAAGGGGGTATTTTCCGATCAGTACCGCAACTGGGCGGGTACTATCCATACATCTGCCTATTTCCCCCGGGAGATGAAAGCGTGGTTTGCATTGGGGGGAGATCAGGAGCCGACAGAAATAGACGTAAAAGAATGGCTGGATGGGGAAGATTATCCTAAACAGCGGATACATGGGGAAGTAAATACTGACATTCCGTTCGTTCATATGGAAGAAGGCGCAAGCTGGATGAACGGGAAACGTTAAAAGAGGATGGACGGCAAAAGCCGTCCATGTTTTATAAATGCAGGGTTCAGGCGGCGCTGCGAAATGCCCCTTCGCTTTTCACTGACGGCTGGCGTCCCGCTTACGGAAAGAATCGGAGTAAAGCACTTAGATAGACAAGTGTTGGGAATTTGTAACATTATGCGTGAATTTTCCATTCTTTTGCCACAATAAACTGAGATAATGTCATAATAGACTTTCCCGGAGGATGGTTTTACATATGCGCAAATATGAGGCAACGATTGGGGAAATGCAAACGAAAATAGATGAAAAGCGCAAGGAGCTATACGATTTAGCTCAAGTAAAAGGAATTGCGAGTGCAGAAGTGTTGAGATGCAGTGAACAATTGGATCAATTGATTGTTATCTTGCAACAAAAGAAGTATGAGCGTCTAAAAAAAGAGGGAAGCAAATAAACGGAAATTGGTAAACAATGTTATTGCAATTTCTGCTATGCTGCTGTATTATATGAATACAAGCTACGTTGTTCGTAATGATAATAAGTTTTAACCTTTAAACTGTAATAGGGAGTTTTAAATTGAATGTGGAATGTCAAGCCTCCACGATAGAGGAAGACAGGAAGGGTTCTGCGAACACCCACTTTGAGGAGTGGTGGTTTAAAACTTTATTACGAGAGGTTACGGCAAATGTGGCTCTAAACATGATATGGAACAGCCAGTCCTTCATAGGGCTGGCTTTTTGAATGAAAGAAATCCCCTGTCTTTGTGACAGGGGATTTTTCACTTTCCACTTTCTTACTACAGGATAACCGACATCGTTGATAGAAACTGCGACATAACTGTAATGGGAAGCTCCGTTGCCTATTCAAAAAGCGTGCTAACCACCGCTTCGGCAGCATACTTCGCTTTCCGCGGGCACGGCTTCAGCTAACTAGGTAAAGAAAACCGCTTTACCTAGTGGATCTTCAGCTCGCGCTGTTCCCGCTGGAGTCTACGCATGCTACCTACGCTAAGAAGCATGGTGTTATCGCAAACCTAGAGACTTTTTCTTTGAGTCCCAACAAGCCATCTTAAAAGCTTTTGTCAGGAAATGTGTACTTCTTTTCATAAATAGATAGTTGAAGTTCCATTTATTATCCTGTTCTTGGACTTTCTGCTTGTTCCCTGGCAATGTCTTTTGATGATACGGTGCATAGAGTACCATGAATAAAAATTTCGAGGCGTTTCTAAACAGAAAGCTGTTCCTAGCGAAGAAAATACCCGAAGACTCCTGCGGGAGGAAAGGCCTCGGTGAGATCCCGCAGAGCGTTAGCTCGAGGAAGCTCACCAGCCGCCCGCGGAAAGCGCAGGGTATTTTCGCAGCGTCGAATTCCAACTCAACAAAAGTAAGTTCAGGAAGACGCGCCCAAACTATGTCGCAGTTTATATTTAGTGTGAATAACAACTTCCGATTATGATGAAGTGTACATCCCGCCATTGATATGGACGAATTGTCCGGTCATATAGGCCCCTTCGTCCGAAGCGAGCAGGATATAGCTGCCTACATGATCTGCTGGCTGTCCCGGGCGCCCGAGTGGAGTACTGGATCCAAATTCGCTTATTTGGTCCTCAGGTATAGTCGCTGGAATCAGCGGTGTCCAGATTGGACCTGGTGCTACTCCGTTCACACGGATGCCTTGTGGTGCGAGCTCTTGTGCAATCGAACGAGTGAAAGCGACTATCGCTCCTTTGGTGGATGTATAATCGACCAGTTGTTTGTTGCCGACATAAGCATTGATCGAAGCGGTATTAATAATCGCACTGCCAGTGTTTAAATGCGGTATGGCCGCCTGTGTGATGTAGAACATAGAGAAAAAGTTGACGTCGAACGTCCTGCGCAATTGCGCAGGAGTGATATCACGCACGTTTTGTTTCACTTCCTGCCGGGCGGCATTGTTCACGACGATATCCAGTTTCCCGTGCTGATTGACAACATCTTCGACAAGTTGGTTGCAAAAATTCTCGTCCCCAATATCTCCCGGATGGAGCGTGCATGTAACCCCTTCTTGTTCAATACGTTGTTTGGTGGCTTCGGCATCTTTATGTTCATCTAAATAGGCAATGGCCACATGGGCCCCTTCTTTTGCATACCCAATAGCGACAGCTTTGCCGATTCCGCTGTCGCCTCCAGTTATCAGTGCAACACGGTCTTTCAGTTTTCCGCTGCCAACATGGCTTTCCACCTCATAAATCGGCTTCGGATCCATTTCTGACTCCAATCCTGGCTGGCGGGATTGCTGCTGGGTAGGAATGCCGTCAGACAGGGGAGTTTGTTTACTTAATTCATCCATATCTATTGCCTCCTTGTAGGTTTCCATTTGATTTCTTTTTGGTTATACCCTTTTATGTTGCAGGAAAAACAGTCTGTCCGCTTCCTTAACATTTGTCATTCTGTTTCGTTTATGACCATACGTCTCCTCTATATCAAGCGTCCATGTTCTTGCTTTTCTAAAATGAAAGGTTTCCGGAAAAGCCCGATTATGGTAGCCTTATCTTATCAGAAATTTCCAATAACCACCTGGACGGCAAAAACAACGGGACAGACATACGACTAGAAAATGGAGGATGTTAATGAAAAAACAACCTAGAACTGTTGAAAGAAAAATGGTTTATCTTTTAGCCGGATTAGCGCTTTCCCTCGGCATCTTACTTTTGCTTTCTACTTCCGTCATGAATCACTTACAAATCAATAATGCGGCCAATCAATGTGTGGAAATTGGTGGAAATCCGATTGTGGAAAAGGATTTGCTAGCCTTTAATTGGTCTTTTTCTTGTGACGTTGATTGAATGAAGAGGAGAGGTATTCACATGGAGGCAAAAACGAAGCAGCCCGCTGTGACCGCGGCAAAAAATTTTATCGGGAAGTACTTTACTCATTGCGAGGGAGCATTGTTGGCGGGCAGTGTTGTCAGAGGGGAAGCAACATCAGCTTCCGATTTGGATATCGTGATTTTCGATTCCCGCTATTCTGGTTCATTTCGAGAATCGTTTATGGAGTTTGGTTGGCCGATCGAGGCTTTTGTACATAATTTTCATACTTATAAGGCATTTTTCCAACAGGATATAGAGCGTGCCAGGCCATCCTTGCCTCGTATGGTTACAGAAGGAATCATTTTGAAAGACAGTTGTAGCTTGGTAGGTTCGATTAAAAAAGAAGCAGCAGAGCTTTTGGCAGCTGGCCCAAATCCTTGGACGGAGGAAGATTTAGAACGGAAGAGATACTTTTTGACCGATGCACTGGACGATTTTATCGGTAGTACGCTTCGCGAGGAAGATTTGCTGATTGCCAACACGTTAGCTCAGTTGACAAGTGAATTTTACTTGCGCGTGAATGGACAATGGGTCGGTGCTTCTAAATGGACCGTACGCGCCTTGCGGCAATATGACCCAGCTTTTACTGAGTGCTTTATTATGGCTTTTGAAACCTTTTATCGTGATAACAGGAAAGAAAAGGTCATCGAGCTGGTCGACCGTGTCATGGAGCCGTATGGCGGGAGGCTGTTCGCAGGGTTTTCAATAGGGAAAACAGAAAAATATTAAATAAGGAAGTTTGCTATTCCGTTTTGGTAAGAAATACAAAATGGCAGGTGCTGATCCCTATGCTCGCACAGACATCAAGTCGGGGAGGTCTGGTTTTGATTGTCCGAAAAAAGTTTTTCATCCTGTCACTGATATTGTTCTTGATTGTCTATTTTCTGAATTTGTCTTTCCCTCACGATATGCCTTTGGGCGAAGTGCTAATTTCTAATCTGGGTTTAACGGCCAGGTCTTCCACAGGGATTCATTATTTAGGAATATTGCTATTGGTTTTGTTCGCAAGCAGTTTGTTTTTCTTGAGCAATTCTTTAAAAAAGTACGAAATCCGATTCATCTTGCTGACCATTGTTATCCTGATATTCACTCCGCCGTTTTTTATCCATGCTTTTCAACGAACAATGGCTACGGGGATTTATGCACTGGATTATGAAAAAGAGCGGAGCAAGTGCGAATTTGAAATGCTGGATAAGACGCACTTGTCAGGAAAGTGCGAGCTTTTTTTCGTCAATTACAGCAGTGACCCTGTAACCTATCAGCTGACATTTACTGAACCGCCATTTGACCGTCCGCCGATGGTTTCCTTGATGAATAATCGTGCTCCTTATTCGATAACATTGCAGGGTAACGAAGAAAGATGGGTGGATTTGGAGGCCGAGATAGACACTTCCCGGATGAAAGAATACATTGAAAGCGGAGAAGCGAATGGTGTTGGCATCATTGTAAAGGATGGTGATCAATACAGGGAACTGTAAGAGTATCGTTTAAGTGGCAGCTGTTTCTTACAAGTAAGGTGAAGAAACAATTTGGCATGGTGGAAAACATTGAAGAAATGAAAAAGGTTATTGATGCAAAGAACTGCCAGTTACGCCATTCATCTTGACAGGCCTGATCTTCTTGTCGAAACCACCGAGGCTATGCTGAAAGGAAAGGGGAAATAGTGATGAAGACAGAAGGCGATATCATCCGTTTGATAGAGGAAGATAGCTGGATGATGGAAGTCATCCATGCAGCTGCAACACTTCATTTGCCGGATTGGTGGGTGTGTGCCGGATTTGTCCGGGCGAAAATTTGGGACACGTTGCATCAATTTAATAGGAGAACACCGCTTTCCGATATAGATGTAATTTTCTTTGACCCAGAGCACCCGGAAGAAGCGTACGAGAAGCAATTGGAGCAACAGTTATCACTCGTTCTTCCCGGTCTGCCATGGTCGGTGAAAAATCAGGCGCGGATGCATCTAATCAATGGACTTCCTCCCTATACGTCTTCGGTGGATGCAATGGCCAACTTTCCGGAAACTGCAACAGCAATCGGGGTGAAAATCAACGAGCTTGGAGATATGGTCCTTTCCGCTCCGCATGGAATAGAGGATTTATTAAACCTTGAAGTGAAACCAACGCCAAAGTTTCTCGATAAAGAGCTGCTAAAGGTATTTGACCAACGGATGGAAAACAAGGCATGGAAACAAAACTGGAGTAACGTAACCATTTACAAAGGGGGAGCTTAGTGAGTAGAAGGGATCAAGAAGTGATGGTTGTGATCGGCGCAGGAATTTATCGTAACAATCCAAGATGGATTCATACCCAGGAAACGGAACAGATGGACAGTTGGGATTCATTTCTTTGATTGTGGATGCAATTAAACTGAATCATTTGCGCTGAATAATGGAGATATACTTCAGTTAATAGGATGGCATATTTGCCTAAAAAGTAACAGGATTGATTAATAAAGAAAAAGAAAGGTTGGTTGATTTTTTCTTTGAAAATTGCCGTGTGAGCTGTCTGCAGCAAAAATGCTGCAGGCAGCTTTTTTAGTTGGATTGTGAACAGTAGAGCCCGAACTCTTGTTATTTAATCTAAATAAACTAGGTAATGAACAAGCAGTTGTGATAAGCACAAGATAAAGAAATGAGCGTTTAAGCTTGATTTCCTCTCGTTTTAATTTATAATATTAGTTAGATAATAATAATTATAAAATAATAAATCCTGTAAAGAGAGAGGGAGTGGTGGAGATGAGCTCCGAAGTTGTTCAGGCAGGGACGGCTAAAGAAAAAACAGCGTCTACTCCCATCAGCAAATTGGTTGATGGTTTGAAAAATCATGGTGAACTTGTTGCAGCCATCAGCAGTGGATTTCTGGTGTTGATTGCCTGGTCGTTGGAGGAGAGAATAACAGAGCCAATGTTTATCTTTCTTCATCTTGCGGCATTTCTGATTGGCGGATATGCAAAAGCGAAGGAAGGCTTGACTGAAACCATTCAGGACAGGAAGTTGAATGTCGAAATGCTGATGGTGTTTGCTGCAATAGGTTCAGCGGCAATTGGTTACTGGACAGAAGGAGCCATTTTGATTTTCATCTTTGCTTTGAGCGGGGCCCTGGAGACTTATACGATGAATAAAAGTCAAAAGGAGCTTTCAGGCTTGATGGATTTGCAGCCTCAGTCAGCGGTACGGCTTGTAAACGGAAAAGAAATGGCAGTAGCAGTATCAGAGTTGGCAGTGGGTGATCTTGTTCTCATCAAAGCAGGCGAAAGGGTACCGGCTGATGGAAAAATAAGCAGAGGAAACACTTCATTGGATGAATCGGCGATAACTGGTGAAGCATTTCCGGTCGGAAAACAGCAAGGCGACAACGTATTTGCGGGTACAATCAATATGAATGGCACCATTACGGTGGAAGTCAGCAAGCCTGTTGATAAGACGCTATTCCAAAAAATCATCTATCTAGTCCAGTCCGCTCAAAGTGAAAAGTCGCCATCCCAGCTTTTTATAGAGCGGTTTGAAGGTACTTATGTGAAAGCGGTCCTGATCGCTGTTCTATTAATGATGACGATTCCTCCTTTTATCATTGGTTGGAGCTGGCAGGAAGCAATTTATCGTGCGATGGTGCTACTGGTAGTAGCATCACCGTGTGCATTGGTCGCTTCCATCATGCCTGCGATGCTTTCATCGATTTCCAATGGTGCCCGCCACGGCATTCTGTTTAAAGGCGGCATCCATTTGGAAAAATTGTCCCGTTTGAAGGCAATAGCTTTCGACAAGACAGGTACCCTGACAGAAGGGAAACCTCACGTCACCGATGCCTATTTCCGTGACGACGATGTCAGCATTCTAGAAAACATCCGGCAGATAGAAGCGAACTCGAATCATCCTTTGGCTCAATCTATTGTAAGGTATGCAGAATCAAAAAAAGGGCATGCCACTTCTCTGCCGGAACAGGTCACAGAAGAACGCGGCCATGGTATAAAGGCAGTATTGGAAGAAACGAGTTGGAAAATCGGCAGTGCCGACTTCGTCGGAAGGGAAGAGGCAGCGGGATTCCGGAAAGGTATCGCCGACAGTCTGGCAGCGGAGGGAAAGACGGTTGTTTTTGCTGCCGACGAGCGAGGCATTGCTGCGGTGATAGCCCTAAAGGATACGGTCAGGAAGGAAACAGCGGCAGCACTAAACACCTTGCAGAAAAATGGCATTACGACCGTTATGCTGACCGGGGACAACGAAAAAACCGCTGCAGCAATAGCAGCGGAATGTGGAATCGATGATTATGCGGCAGGATGCCTGCCTGATGAGAAGTTAACGTATATCGACCGATTGAAAGACCGGTATGGAACGGTCGGCATGGTCGGTGACGGCATCAATGATGCACCCGCCCTGGCTACGGCTGATGTGGGGATAGCCATGGGGGCAGGTACAGATGTAGCCTTGGAAACATCAGATATCGTCTTGATGAAAAATGATTTAAGCAAGATCGCCGACGCCGTGTCGCTTTCCGGTCGAATGAACAGAATCGTTAAACAAAATGTTTTCTTTTCTGTCACAGTCATTCTGTTATTGATCATGACCAATTTCATACAGGTTCTCGACTTGCCTCTAGGAGTAATCGGCCATGAAGGCAGTACGATCCTGGTTATTTTAAATGGGTTACGGCTTTTGCGCTAGCAGGCAGTCTCTGTTGTCAGCTATTCCATACTTCATCGGCAATGTTTACGACGTGTCGCAATTTCGCCCATTGTTCTTCTTCCGTCAGCAGGTTTCCTTCTTCTGTGGAAGCAAACCCACATTGCGGACTCAAGCATAACTGATTTTTGTCTACATGCTCTGCTGCTTGTCGAATCCGTTTTTTGATGAACGTTTTGTCTTCCAAGTTACCGTGTTTGGATGTGACCAGTCCCAAGACAATTTGCAAATCTGAACGATTGACAAAACGAAGCGGCTCGAATCCTCCGGAACGGTCGTCATCGTATTCAAGAAACAGACCGTCTACATCCAGACCGCCGAAAATGATTTCCGACACAGCGTCATAACCACCGGAGGCGGCCCAAGTGGACTGATAGTTTCCACGACAAATGTGCATGGTGATTGTCAGATCATCTGGTTTGTCGGCAATCGATTCGTTGATACATCGGGCAAAAAAGCGGCTGAGTTCGTCTGGATTCTGGCCGTTTTCCCGTATACGCGCGCGTCCGTCTTCCGAGAAAAACAACGACCAGGAAGTATCATCGAGTTGTAAATAACGGCAGCCGGCATCATAAAAAGTTTTGATCGCTTTTTTGTAAGCATGGGTTAAGTCAGTGAAAAACACTTCCTGGTCTTCATAAGGGGGATACTCCAGTTTTCCGCGGAAATACAGCATATTCGGACTTGGTATCGTCATCTTGGCGGTATGATCCCCGGCGATGCTATGTAAAAATTTATAATCTTGGACCATAGGGTGCCCGCTGAAACCGACTTTTCCTGTGATTTTAATTCCGCGTGCTTTTGTTTTTGTGCCATGGAATTGAATCCCGCTTTCCGGCACGTAACCTTCCACCCCATCGAGTTGTTCCAGAAAGTCGAAGTGCCACCAGGAACGGCGGAATTCTCCGTCTGTCACAGCTTGAAGGCATGCTTCCTTTTGTTTTTCCACTACCCGGATAATCTCTTCGTCTTCCACGTATCGAAGTTCTTCTGTCGTAATTTCTCCATTTTGATGTTGCAAACGTGCCTGTTTAAGCCTTTCCGGACGCAGCAGACTGCCGACATGATCTCCTTTAAAAGGCGGGTTCTGAAGCACGTTTACAGCTTGATCAAATTGCTTTTTTTCCATAAAAATCTTCCTTTCAAATAGTGATTGAAAATAATTTTCTCAGCATTGTTGCTTTTTCGTAAAGAGGGATTTGCTCGATCTCTTTCTTTGAACAATCGCCAGCCTGCCGCTCCTGCACCATAATTATGAGCCTGAGGACGATTTCGGTTCGATGATATTCCTTGAAACACTAAGCCCCCCATTCGTAAAACAGAACGAAAGAAAAGGGGAAATCTTCTTTATCTGTTTAGAAGCGATCTCAAAACAAAAAAGAGCCTTCTAAGAAGAAGGCTCTTTTCATTCACATTCTCCTTATCTGCTAGACACGGATGTCTACTGGATTTAGCACCATGCCGTTCAGGCTGGTTGCTGAGGCGTCTTCGGGCCAGTCCCTTAACCTCTCTTGATAAGCAATGATTAAATTTTGAGATTGATTGTCATTAACCATACACCAAATCGTTCTGGAAAACAATAGTTTTTCCATTTTTCTTGGAAAGAAGAAAATGACTGCGCTTCCAAATTATTTTCGCTATAATGATAGAAGAAACAGACAAAAGAGGGGATGGAATGAAAAAGAAGATAGCTTGGATTGCTGGCAGTGTAGTTTTTTTACTCGCTGTGCTGCTCATTGGAGCCAGTAATTACTTTTATAACCAAGGCATAAAGCGTGGGGAACAAGTAGAACTTTATAGTGAAGAACCTGTGGAGCTGCCAAACAGCGAAACGGATCAGGAATTACTTGCAGAAGCACAGGACTGGTTTTCCGTCCAGAGCCTGGCAGAAATCGAAATGACATCCCATGATGGATTGAAACTGCGCGCTTATTATTTGCAACATCCTCAAGCTTCGGGTAAAGCGGTTATCCTCGCACATGGCTACCGGGGTTATGGTCAGCAAATGGGTGATCTGGCCAAATTTTATTATGATCATGGATTTTCGCTTCTTATGCCGGATGCCCGGGGACATGGGGAAAGTCAAGGAGATTATATCGGTTATGGCTGGCACGATCGCCTGGACATTAAGGGGTGGATTCAACGACTGATCGATGACTATAAAATGAAAAGCATTTTTTTACATGGAAATTCGATGGGAGCGGCATCAGTTTTGATGACCAGTGGAGAAGATTTGCCTTCTCAAGTGAAGGGGATCATCGCGGATAGTGGATACACGGATGCAAGCGAAGAATTATCCCATCAACTTCGGCACCTGTACCATCTTCCTGCTTTTCCCTTGATATCTCTCACCAGCGGGATGACTAAACTTCGGGCTGGTTACTGGTTCGGGGAGGCCTCGGCGATCGAGCAGGTCAAAGACAATACCCGGCCGTTATTTATTATACATGGAGACCAAGATGAACTCGTGCCAACCGAAATGGCGCATCGCCTGTACGAAGCGGCCGATAGTGAAAAACAGTTATGGATTGTACCGGGGGCGGGGCATACGGATGCTTACGCGGCTGCCACCGCTGAATTTCAAAAACGATTGGAAGCATTTATCGAATCGGCTCTTGGCATTTGAAAATGAAAGAATTTTCCTCTTTAGCGAAAGGCATCGTAGATAGGGGTGTTAGCGTTTTTGGCAAGGAGGAAATTTGAGTTGCTTCATAAAATTTATTTGAAACCGAACCGTCCAGGTAGTATAGTAAATGGCATAAAATCTGATAAGCAAGAGGAGAGTTTCATGGGCAGACATTCTAGAAAAGTAGAAATACTTACTGCTGCATCCAAAATCGTCAGCGAGCGAGGGATATTTAACCTGACTCTGGAAGCTGTAGCGGAGGAAGCAGGTATCAGTAAGGGAGGATTATTGTACCATTTTCCTTCCAAGGAAGCCCTGGTAGAAGGGATGGTTGAACATTTGACCAATAACTATCGGGAGAAAATAGCTAACAATGCAGAAATGGACCCGGAAGAAAAAGGGCAGTGGGTGCGTGCCTATGTAAACGTCACGTTTAATCAAGTATATCAAAATAAAGATATGAACGCCGGATTGCTGGCAGCAAAAGCAGTCAATGAAAAACTGCTTGATCCCATCCGGGAGCTGTATGCTGAATGGCAGCAAGAGATAGAAGAGGATGGACTTGATCCTGTAAAGGCAACCATCATCCGTCTTGCTTCAGATGGTATTTGGCTGGCGGAGTTGTTTGATATTTATCATATCGAGCCGGAGAAAAAAGCAGAGGTTTACAAGACACTATTGGAGTGGGCGAACGAATGAGGTCGCCCGCTTTTTTTATTCTTTTGTTGATTTGTGTTTCCTTCCGCTCCAGATATCCGCGAATTTTTATAGTCGCGCTTTTCATAAGAGAAGCCCCCATTAAAAGTTCCTTTCCTAACACGGCCTATCCTGTATTTATTCGTTCTTGGATTAAGTTTTTCATTGTCCGCCAGGTTCTTTACATCTAACGCTTCCTGAAGTCTTTCTCTCCTTCTGCGTATTTCGACCAATCAAAACAAATTTCAAAAATTTCTTCCCTCTCCTTCATCCCAATCCTGACAAGGGATTGAGCAGAAATTTTTCTATGAAAAAATTATATGAAACCCCTTACGTATGGATGATCGGTTTGAAAGATAACCGTCTGGATGGTATAGTTTAAATCGTGTTTTAAACCGTCCGGACAGTATAGTAAAAATCGAAAACTACGTTTGGGAGGAATCCTTCATGAATAAAGTTCTATTGACTGCAGCCGTTACCGGCGCAGGTGATACGACGAAAAAAAGCAAGCATGTACCTGTTACACCGAAAGAAATTGCAGAAGCAGCCATTGCTTCCGCGAAAGCCGGAGCCACAGTGGCGCATGTCCATGCTCGTGATCCGGAAAACGGAGGAATCAGTCATGATGTCGAGCATTATCGAGAAATTGTAGATCGTATCCGCGAGTCGGAAACAGATGTGATCATCAACATTACTTCGGGTGGGGGCGGAGACTTCATCCCTAGCCTTGACACACCGGCAGCCGGAGGGAACGGAACCGATATGCAAACCCCGGAAGAGAGACACGAACCCGTAGGAGAACTGCTCCCGGAAATGTGCACGTTGGACTGCGGCAGTACAAATTTTGGCAACATGGTTTACCTTAGTCCGACAGACTGGCTCCGCCAACAGGCAAAACTGGTTCAGGACAGTGGAGTGAAGCCGGAACTGGAATGCTTTGACACCGGTCACCTTCGTTTTGCTAAACAGCTGATAAGTGAAGGGCTGATTGACGGTGATCCAATGTTTCAATTTTGCCTGGGTATTCCTTGGGGAGCAGAAGCCGATATCGAAACCATGGCGTACATGAAAAATCGATTGCCGGAAAATGCTCATTGGTCCGCATTTGGCATTGGCAGAATGCAACTTCCGATCGCTGCTCAAGCAGCGATGCTAGGCGGCAATATCCGCGTAGGATTGGAAGACAATCTGTATTTAAGCAAAGGAGTTTTTGGCCGTAACGACCAGCTTGTCGAAAAGGCAATCACTATGCTGCATGGGAACGGAATGGAAGTAATGACACCACAAGAAGCTCGTGAGCAGTACGGATTGAGAAACCCGAACGGAGGGAGATAAATCATGAATAAGACAACAATAGCACCTAAAAAGTTCGCAGTCATTGGTACCGGAGTGATCGGTAACGGTTGGGTTGCCCGCTTCTTGGCTAACGGTCACGAGGTTGTAGCGTTTGATCCAGCCGAAGGCGCGGAAGAGAAAACACGCCGCGCAGTGGAATTGGCATGGCCGTCACTGGAGGAAATCGGTTTGGCTGAAGGGGCAACCATTGACCGCTTGCGCTTTGTGCCTACCATCGAAGAAGCAGTTGCAGAAGCAGACTTGATTCAAGAAAACGTTCCTGAACGGGAAGAACTGAAAAAAAGTGTGTTGGCAAGCATTGATCGGCATGCCAAAACAGATGCGATTATCGGTTCGAGTACTTCCGGCATTATGCCATCGACCTTGCAGGAAGGTTTGCAGCATCCTGAACGCCTCGTTGTCGCTCATCCATTCAACCCGGTATATATTTTACCGTTAGTGGAATTGGTCGGCGGAAACGCCACCAGTCAGGCAACAATCGATGCAGCGAAAGAAGTTTATGCTGCTATCCAAATGAAGCCATTGGTCATACGGAAAGAAATCGAGGGTCATTTAGCCGACCGCTTGATGGAAGCATTGTGGCGCGAAGCACTTCACATGGTGAATGACGGAGTGGCCACAACGGAGGAAGTGGATGCCGCCATCATATATGGAGCAGGTCTGCGCTGGGCACAAATGGGGCCGTTTATGACGTTCCATCTTGCCGGTGGAGAACAAGGTATGCGCCATATGCTTGAGCAATTCGGACCGGCATTGAAGCAGCCGTGGACAAAACTGATTGCACCAGAACTGACCGATGCGTTGAAAGAAAGGGTTATCGAAGGCTGTGAATCACATGCCGGTGATGTTTCTATTGCTGAATTGGAAAGCAGGCGGAACGAATTCCTCGTAAAAGTACTGGATTTAGTAGAGGATTACTGGCCGGAAACAAAAAGTATTGCAAAAAGAGGTGAGTAAAGTGGGAGACAAGCCGTTTCATTATCAAAACCGTGTGCATGATGAGTGGGTGGATTATAACGGCCATATGAACGATGCAGCTTACGCGAAAGCATTCAGTCAGGCCGTCGATGCATTTATCGTTGATATCGGGCTGGATGAGGAAACACGTTCCAGTTGGGGATATACCATTTTCACCTTAGAAACACATATTTGCTACTTGAAGGAAGCACATCGCGGTCAGGAACTGACACTTGACGTTCAGTTGCTGGATGATGATGCAAAGCGCCTGCATGTATTTTTCACCATGAAAAATGCTGAAGGTGATTTGCTTGCAACTAGCGAGCAAATGCTGATGGGAATCAATAGTGAACAGGGGAGGGCTGCTCCGTTCCCGGACCCAGTCGCTGCTGCCATCGATCGTCTGCGCGAGGCTCAGCAACAATTATCAATACCGAAACAAGCGGGCAGGCGCATTGGCATAAAACGCTGATCTGCCCCGCCCGGTGGTTTCAGGAGAGGAGAATGCTTGTGAATAAGATTGAAGTAAATAATCTGACCAAGATTTTTGGCTCCCATCCCCAACAGGGACTGAAACGTTTGAAAGATGGAGAGCAAAAAAATGAAATATTAGAAAAGACGGGTATGACTGTCGGTGTGAATCAAGCGACTTTCGCTGTAAAACCAGGTGAATTTTTCGTGATTATGGGGTTATCCGGAAGCGGGAAATCGACGCTGATCCGCTTGATCAATCGTTTGATTGAACCGACAGATGGAGAAGTTCTGATAGACGGGAAAGATATCACGAAAATGGATACCACGAGCTTAATCGAAACCCGTCGTAAAAAACTCGGTATGGTCTTCCAGAAATTTGGCTTGCTGCCACATCGGACAGTCTTAAATAACGTGGCTTATGGGCTGGAAATTCAAGGAGTCGATAAGCAGGAACGATTCGAGAAAGCCGAGAAAGCGATCGAAGATGTAGGATTGAAAGGTTATGAATCAAGTTATCCAGATCAGTTGAGCGGCGGAATGCAGCAGCGCGTGGGACTTGCCAGAGCGTTGGCCAACGACACGGATATTCTTTTAATGGATGAGGCATTCAGTGCGCTCGATCCGATTATCCGAAAAGAAATGCAGGATGAGATTCTCCATCTGCAAAACAAGCTCGGAAAAACGGTCTTGTTTATTACGCATGATTTGGATGAAGCGTTAAAACTTGGAGACAGGATTGCCATCATGAAAGACGGCCGGATCGTTCAAGTCGGAACCTCTGAAGAAATTCTTGAAAACCCCGCGAATGAATATGTCTCCAACTTTGTGAAGGATGTAGACCGGTCCA
Source organism: Sediminibacillus terrae (assembly GCF_009602435.1). Classification (GTDB taxonomy): domain Bacteria; phylum Bacillota; class Bacilli; order Bacillales; family Amphibacillaceae; genus Sediminibacillus; species Sediminibacillus terrae. The sequence continues at coordinate 256,911 of NZ_VZDQ01000011.1, read as the reverse complement.
AGGTCCTGGAAGCGTCCCATGTCATGAAAAAGCCGGAAGTGCTGATGACTTATAAAGACGGTCCCCGTGTTGCCGTCCATAAAATGGAAGAAGCCGGAGCGTCGAGTATTTTTGTCGTAGACAAAGAGAAGAATTTCAAAGGGCTGCTGACCATCGATGACGCCATCCGAGCTTATAAAGAAAAAATCGATTTGGAAGAGGTATTGATTACGGAGATAGCTTCAGCTGCTCCGCACACACCGCTCCATGACTTGATCGGAATTGCCGTCGAGGCCAAATATCCGATCACGGTGATGGAAGACGGAAGGCTGTTGGGGATCATTTCCCGAGTATCGATTCTGTCGGGTCTGGTGCTCGGAAAAGAGAAAGATGAGGTGACTTCATCATGAACTACTTCCATTTCCCGTTAGAAGACTGGACGAATTCATTTGTGAATAATTGGCTGTTGCCGGTCATGGGTGGATTTTTCAATGCTATAAGCGATGTGCTGGGAGCTTTTATCGAAGCGGTCACCAACCTTTTGATTGCCATTCCACCTGAGGTGATCGTCCTCATTCTGATCGTGCTGTCCTGGCGGATTGCCGGCAAAGGATTGGCTCTTTTCACCTTGATCGGATGCATTTATCTAGGATCAGTGGAATTGTGGCCAGCGGCAATGCAAACGGTGGCGATCGTGCTCGTTTCGACTTTATTATCGGTAATCATCGGTGTTCCTGTCGGAATATTGACGGCTACCAGTTCCATCATGGACAAGATTGTCCGTCCCATATTGGATTTTATGCAGACATTGCCAAGTTTCGTCTATTTAATCCCGGCAATTCTTCTATTCGGCCTTGGTGGCGTTCCCGCAGTTATTTCCACCTTTATTTTTGCTACGCCGCCGGCTGTCCGCATGACGAGTCTGGGAATCAAACAAGTTCCGGAAGATGTGGTGGAAGCATCAAGAGCTTTTGGCACAACCAAATGGCAGCTTCTGTTTAAAGTTCAACTCCCGCTGGCATTGTCGACGATCATGGCCGGAGTCAATCAAACGATCATGCTTGCGCTGTCGATGGCTGTCATTGCTTCGATGATTGGAGCTCCAGGCTTAGGATCGACTGTCCTTTCCGGTATTTCCACGGTAAACGTCGGACTCGGCTTGACCGGCGGACTTGGAATTGTGGTCCTTGCCATCATCTTAGACCGCATTACGCAAGGATTAGGAAAAAGGTTTTAATGAATCTTAAGCCAGCTTTTATATACTGGCCGGATTCTAAAAATATAAAACAGGGGAGAGAATTAGCATGAAAAAACTTTTATTAGGTCTTATGGCCGCACTATTTGTAGCAGTGATTGCCGGATGTTCTTCTGACGATAAATCAGAGGGGAGCGGTGAGAAAGCAAGTGAGAGTAAAGATCAAACCATCACATTCGGGGTAACGCCTTGGACAAGCACAGTACCTCCGACCGAAATCGCAAGCTTGATTTTGGAGGATATGGGCTATACGGTAGAACAAACAGATGCCGATGTGGGCAGTGTTTTCATGGGACTTTCCCGCGGCGACATTGACGTATTCATGGATTCCTGGTTCCCGATGCATAAAGTTCATCTGGACAAATTTTCCGATTCTGTCGAAGATACAGCAGTAAGCTATCCAGAAGCTGAAACTGGTTGGGTCGTTCCGGAATACATGGAAGATATCAATAGCATGGAAGATTTAAAAGGAAAAGAAGATTTATTCGACAATAAGATGTACGGCATCGAAGAAGGTGCCAGTGCAACGAAAGAATCAAAAGAAATGATCGAAGAGTACGGTCTTGATATCGAGCACGTCGCTTCCTCAGAAGGCGGTATGCTGGCTCAGGCTCAACGTTTGATGAGTCAGGAGGAACCGGTCATTTTCTTTGGCTGGCGCCCGCACACCATGTTCAATAAATTTGATATTAAAGTATTGAAGAATGACAAAGGCTTTTTCGAAACGTCTTCTGTCCATGTTGTAACCAATAAGGATTTAAAAGAAAATGCACCAGAAGCATATGAGTTCTTGAGCAACTGGAACATATCGATTGACGATGTGGAAGAAATGATCGTGAAAATCGAAGAAGAAGACCAGGATCCTAAAGAAGTGGCACGTGAGTGGATTGAAAACAACCAGGACAAGGTAAATGAAATGACTGGTGAATAAGCGAAAAAGAGGTCTGTCCCGGCAGTTGCCGTAGCAGGCCTTTTTTCTGTGTGGAATTTAGGATAGAGGTGATAGCTTTGCCAAAAACAGTGCAAGTCTTATTTGAAAAAGATATACCCTGTCAGTTACGGGATGGTGTTACTTTATATGGAAATGTATATCGACCAGACGAGGAAGGCAATTATCCAGTTTTGCTGACAAGGCATCCATATAATAAGAATCTCGCCGATTTTTCTCACCGTTATGTGGATCCTTTCCGCTTGGCAGCGGAAGGTTTCGTAGTAATCATCCAGGATGTGCGCGGGCGTTTCTCTTCCGAAGGGGAATTCATTCCATTCATACATGAAGCGGAAGATGGGTATGATGCGGTGGAATGGGCTGCAAACCTACCATATAGTAATGGCAATGTAGGTATGTTCGGTTTATCCTATTATGGCTTTACCCAGCTGTTTGCCGCTGCGGAATCACCGCCGTCTTTAAAAGCGATTTTTCCAGCTCAGACCGGAAGCAGCTTGAAAGAAGATATGCTGTTCCGGCAAGGTGCGTTGGAATATGGTTTATTTGCAACGTGGATGCTTGATTCGGTTGCCCCGGATTTAATCCGCAGGCACAGGCCGGAAGAGTACTCCCGTGCCAGAAAAGAAATAGAGTCATCACTGCACCATATCAATGATTCTTTCCATCATGTCCCGCTATCCGAGTGGCCGCCTTTGATGAATCACGTTCCGGCACAAATCTTGTATCAGCAATTTATTACCCAGGAAATATCAGATGGAGCTAATGGCAAAGCCAATGTAAAACATCGATTATCTTCCCTTAAATTGCCCGCATATCATTTAGCCGGCTGGTATGACTGCTTTCTCGGGTCTACCTTGGAAAATTACCAGGAAATGTGCAAAGCCGGGGAAGAACAACGTTTGATCATCGGCCCTTGGGGACACGGCGATTTTTCTGCTGTTCAAGGGGAGCGGTTCTTTGGAGGGCATGCAGCGGGAGACTGGATGGATCAGGAAAGAGATATTACTTCCTTGCACTTGAACTGGTTTGAAAAATGGTTAAAGAAAACCGATTCTGTACTTGTCGAGGATGGCGCACCTGTACAATTATTTGTAATGGGTATCAATGAATGGCGGGAAGAATGGGAATGGCCGCTTGCACGGACAGACTTTATCCCTTATTATCTCCACAGCGATGGCAAGGCGGGATCGGAATCTGGTACTCTCTCGACCGTCAAACCACTTATAGAGCCCTCAGATCATTTCTTCTATGATCCGTCTCACCCTGTCCCGACTGTGGGAGGGAACGGCTTGTTTTATAATGGGGAGAATGCAGGTCCATGTGACCAGAATGTAGTAGAGGAGAGAGAAGATGTCCTGGTATATACATCTGAAGCAATGAAAGAGGCGATGGAAGTGACGGGGCCTATAGAGGTAGTGCTATGGGCATCGACCGATGCAATTTCAACTGATTTCACCGCAAAACTTGTCGATGTTTGTCCGGACGGAAAGGCTTACAACCTAACAGAGGGCATCATTCGAGGAGAACCCTTTTATGAACGGGAGACGGAGGGCACGTGTTATCGACTGGACCTGTGGGCCACCAGCAATGTTTTTCTTCCTGGTCACTCCATTCGCTTAGAAATATCCTCAAGCAGCTTTCCGCGGTATGACGTCAATCCGAATACGGGAAAAACTACAATTGATTCAAAAGAAATGTTTCCTGCCAATCAGGTTATCTACCATGACCGATATCGTCCATCGCACATTTTACTTCCGGTGGTTCCAACATAAATATAACCGGCAGTTGATCACGTTCAGCTGCCGGTTATATTGATTTTATTGTTTTTTATTTTTCTTTCCCTTTCCCTGATTAATGCGACCGATACCAAGCTCGCGTGACTCCCGGTATAGCGATTTGACAAAGCTTGCCGTCATGAGCAGCATGATAATCGAGAATGGCAAGGCTGCTATTATCATTGTATTTTGCAGAGCCTGCAAGCCGCCAGTGTATAAAAGGGCAAGTGCGGTGGCTGAAAGCAAAACACCCCAGGTAAGCTTGATGAAGTGTCCAGGATTCTGTGAACCGCCTGTTGTCATCATACCCAGTACAAATGTACCGGAGTCGGCAGATGTAATAAAGAACGTGCCAATCAGGATCATGGCCACGACCGACGCTATCATACCGAATGGATAGTTGGCAAAAACTCCGAACAAGGATTCTTCTGTAGCCAGCTCGGAAATCTTGGCGATTCCTTCGTGTTCAAGTGAGATGGCAGTACCTCCAAAAGTAGCGAACCAAAGAAAACCGATCACGGATGGGACAAGCAGTACAGTGAACACGAACTCCCGTATGCTTCGGCCGCGGGAAACACGGGCAATAAAAATTCCGACAAACGGAGACCAGGCGATCCACCATGCCCAGTAAAAGATAGTCCAATCATTGATCCATTCGCGGATATCCGGATCAAGTGGTGCGATCCGGAAGCTCATCTCCGGCAGATGTTGCACGTATGAGCCGAGTGTATTGGTGAATATGTTCAAGAGGAACAAAGTCGGTCCCATAATAAAAATCATTCCGAACAAGATGGCTGCGAGTACCATGTTGGCATTACTCAGGTAACGAATCCCTTTACTAAGTCCTGTCCAGGCGGAAATCATGAACAACACGGTGACAATCGCAACAATGATAAACTGGATGACGATGTTTACCGGTATATTATATAAGTAAGACAACCCGCCGTTTATTTGAACTGCCCCGAATCCAAGAGTGGTAGCAACCCCCATGACAGTCGCGATGACAGCAAGAATGTCGATGACCCTCCCGGTGTTTCCTTCTGCAGTTTTTCCGATTAACGGCTGTAATGTCGAACTGACCAATCCTGAGCGGTCATGCCGAAAATTAAAGTAGGCAAGTACAAGGGCCACAATTCCATAAATAGCCCAGGCATGGATTCCCCAATGAAAAAATGTAAAACGCAACGCATCTTTTATCCCTTGTTCCGTTCCTATTTCTCCTGTAGGTGAACTGGTGGCGTAGTGACTAATTGGCTCTGCCGTTCCCCAGAAAACCAGCCCGATCCCCATCCCGGCACTGAACAGCATGGCAATCCAAGTCGGTCGGGAAAATTCCGGTTTGCTATCCGGTTTCCCCAGCTTGATCCTGCCGACCGGGCTGAACAACAGAAATAAACAAACAATGACAAATATAGTTACCACGATTAAGTAATACCAGCCGAATTTGTTTGCAATAAAAGCTTGAATATTGGTGGTAGCCGTTTCCAGTCCATCTGGCCAAGCTACTCCTAAAATAACTAATACTAACATAATGCCAGCGGATATTTTAAATACTGGCGTAAACCTTTTCCACATTTTACTCCATGGCTCCTTTCCTTACACTGGTTTCAACACGAATTTGTAATAAGTACGATGGCACTCTAATAGACTTTACCCTTGTGACGAGAGAAAAAACGGAAAATGTTTGGCGGAAACATATAAAAAGCGGACATGTTTCCAAAATCAAGGCGGGGAAGCGGAAAGCGAAGGCTATGATATCCTTAAGTAGAAGGCGTTCGGCGTTAGAACTTCAAAAGCAGAGCTGAAGGATAAGGATTTTTCCACGATACTTAATAGAGAAAAGACAAAAAGAGTGGTAAAATGCTGGTTTAAGGGGGAATAGGATTGAAAAAGCAATTCTTGTACATAATTTTTCTGCTGTTTTTGCTGGTTGCCGGGGGGTGCGGTACGGGGGCACAGAATTCTGCTTTAACGGACCAAGACAAACAGGATAACCAGCAAACAGAAGAAAAGACATCACATGATACAGAGGCAGGACAAAACACTACACTGAAGGAAGCAGACGCTGAAGATGATGTGCATGAAGAAAACAAAGAGTCCGGCTCACTTCAAGAAATGCAGGTCCATTATATCGATGTCGGGCAGGCGGATGCGACGCTGCTTAAATTCGATTCTTATACGATTCTACTGGATGCAGGAGACTGGGATAGTCAGGACGTAATTGATTATTTACATTCTCAAAGCATTTCTCACATCGATATTGCGATTGGAACGCATCCCGATGCCGACCATATCGGACAGCTAGATAAAGTGATCAACCAATTTGAAGTAGGGGAAGTGTGGATGTCTGGCAATACGAGCTCATCTGATACGTATCAACGGGTCATGAAAGCAATCAATGCCAATCAAACAGGTTATGAAGAACCACGTATGGGAGATATGTTTGATATTGGTGATTTACAGGTGGAAGTGCTTTATCCAGCGTCGATATCCGGAGAAACGAATCAGGAATCGCTCGCTTTTAAAATGTCTTATGGGGACATTGACTTTCTTTTCACCGGTGATGCGGAAAGTGAACAAGAACAAGATATGATCGGAAGCGGCGTGGACTTGGATGCGGAAATTCTTCAACTGGGCCATCATGGATCCAATACTTCAACCAGCAAAGCTTTTTTGGAAGCAGTCTCTCCAGAAACAGCTATTTATAGTGCTGGAGCTGATAACCAATACGGTCATCCACATCAAGAAGTGCTGGAACGAATTAGGAGTTTTGACGCGGATCTTTACGGGACCGATGCGCATGGGACGATCATGGTGACGACGGATGGAATGTCATATCAGGTGACCACCCATAAAAATGGAGCGATAAAAGCAGGTCAGTCCGACCAGCAGGAGCAGTCAGAACGGGAAAAAGAATCAGAGCCGGCTGAAGCGGGTCACAACGGAGCTGGACAATGCATTGATATTAATAGTGCCGATTCAGAACAAGTGCAGGAAATTATTCATATCGGTCCGGAGCGGGCACAGGATGTAATCGATTTGCGGCCGTTTCGATCGATCGACGAGTTGACCAAAATCAACGGGATTGGGCCTGCCAGGCTTCAAGACATTAAAGACCAAGCAATGGCTTGTATAGGAGGTTGAGAATGCATGAAAGGAATGTTGGACCGAATCGAAGAAGGAAAGTATGCTGTCATTCTTGCCGAAGAAGCGGGGAAAGAATTTGTAATAAATAAGGGGCGGCTGCCTGACGGAGTACAAGTAAACGATTGGCTGGAATTTAATGTCCACGGTGAAGATATTTTCAACATTCAAATCGACAAGCAAAAGTCGTCAAACCGCCAAGAGAAGTCGGAAATGTTAAGGAATCGGGTGCGTTCCCGGTCAAAAGGAAGTAAATTTAAACGGCAACAATAAGTAGCGTAATACGGAACAGGGCTGTGCCAAAAATATAGTGGCCAAATTAACCGAGCGTATTCGATTAGCAATTTGGAATTTGGTTCGAAATTAGTTTTGGGCTATATTTTTATCCTGGTCCCTTTTTAATAGAAGCCATGCAGGAAGGCGTGCTGTAAACAAGCTCGACATGAACAGCCGCATATACCAAGAAGAAAACACATGTCCTTCGGTGGCCAGGCATGAAAAAACATCAGTGTATGATAAGAACACTGATGTTTTTCGGGAAATAACCCGTCCGGCTATTTATTAGTATTGCCTACTTCATTAATTCGCTGACAATTTCGTAAGAACGCAGCCGGTCTTCGTGATGGAAAATTTGAGAATTGATGATCAGTTCGTCAGCATCGGTCTCTTTGATGAATGCTTCCAGCTTTTGTTTGACTGTTTCCGGACCACCTATAATAGAAGCCGGTGATTCGAGCGTTTTTGCGACTGCTGCCTTTTCATGTGGAGCCCATAAGTCGTCGATGTTTTCCACTGGGGGCTGCAGTCTGGACGGTTGGCCGCGTGTAATGCTCAGGAATTGCTGTTGCTGCGAAGTGGCTAAGTACTGCGCCCGTTCGTCCGTATCGGCTGCCACGATGTTGACCCCAAGCATGGCATATGGTTTTTCCATGGATGCCGTAGGTTGGAAGTTGTCCCGATATATTTTTAAAGCTGGCAAAGTGTAATCAGGTGAAAAATGGCTGGCAAAAGAAAACGGCAATCCTTTCACGGCAGATAACCTGGCGCTGAATCCGCTGGAACCAAGCAGCCAAATCGGGATATTCAAACCGGTCCCTGGATAGGCACGCACTCTGGCTGAAGAATTTTCGTCAAAGTAACTCTCCAACTCTTCCACCTGTTGCGGAAAATCCTCTGGTGTCGTGTTCAAGGTACGACGCAAAGCATATGCAGTTGCCTGGTCACTACCCGGGGCACGACCCAGACCCAGGTCTATCCGTCCCGGATAAAGAGATTCAAGGGTTCCGAATTGTTCGGCTATTACCAAGCTCGCATGGTTTGGAAGCATGACGCCTCCTGAGCCAACCCGTATACGGTCGGTGGCACCTGCCACATGGCCGATTACGACAGAAGTGGCTGAGCTGGCAATCCCCGGCATGTTGTGATGTTCAGCGAGCCAGTAGCGGTTGTATCCCCACTTTTCGACGTGCTGTGCCAGATTGACTGTATTTTTATAGGATTGTCCGGCATCGCTTCCCTCATTGATAGGGGCAAGGTCAAGGACAGACAACGGTATATTGTTAAAAAGCTTTGCCTGATCGGTAGTCATATATAGTTACACTCCTTTTGTAAATCACTGCCATTAAATGATACGGCTAATCGATTAAACCGTCCAATAATCTGTTTGATTAGAAGAGGCACAAGCTTCTATACTTCAAGTCTACGGATCCAAAAGATCAAGAAGTTCACTTGACCAAGTGGATATCGGCTCGCGCTGTTCCCGCAGGCACGACCGATTCTAATCCCGGAATCAACAGTGGCCAATCTGAAAATTTCACAAGTTTATTTTCCAGTGTCCCTTTATGAAAAAGTATGCTGCAAATGCTTTTTTGTAAATAATACCTATTCCAAGTGTTGAAGAGCATCAATCCATGCGAAATAATCTTAGGAAAAAAGCGAACCCCTGGGGATTCGCTTCGAAGCAAAACTTATGGACTAATCCATTTTCAAAATAATCTTACCGATGTTTTGGTTGCTCTCCATGCGACGGTGTGCTTCTTGGACTTCTTCCATCGGAAACACTTTATCGATGACCGGTTTTAATCTGCCTTGTTTAAACAAGGGAAGAGCTCTTCCTGCGAAGTCCGCTGTGAGTTTTTCCTTATATTGATCAGACCTCGGAGTGAGCAAGGTACCTTTCCATTGGATGCGTTTGCTCATCATTTCCATTAAGTTCACATTTTCCAGCTGAGCGCCACCTAGCAAGCCGATTAAGATCCACCTGCCATCCATCTGGATACTGTTCAAGTTCTTTCGATAATAAGAGGCACCGATGAAATCGAGGATGACCGCTGCACCTTGCCCGTCGGTAACAGCCAGTACCTCTTTGTCAAACTCCTGCAGTTTATAATTGATGGTGTGGTCAGCGCCTAAGGACTTACAAAAATCCAGTTTTTCACTTGAACCTGCAGTCGTGATGATATGCGCATCTGCCAGCTGTCTGGCCAATTGAATGGCGGCGGTTCCGACACCGCTTCCGCCTGCGTGGATCAGAACGGTTTCTTTCTCTTGCAGTTCCCCAAGCCAGAATAACGTTTGATAAGCGGTTAAATATACTTCCGGAATAGCTGCCGCTTCTTCGAAAGAGAGGTTGTCCGGGATGATCATTGCACGATCGGCAGGCATCACGGCATATTCAGCATACCCTCCGCCATTTACCAACCCCATTACTTTTGTGCCAGGCTCGATTGCTGTATCGCTGCCGCTTTCCTCCACGATGCCTGCTACTTCAATTCCCAATACATCCAGGTTTAAATAGCCCGAAGAAGATTGACGATTGATAATATCCGTCCTATTGATGGCTGCAGCTTCCACTTTGATCAATAGCTCACCGGAATTCAATTTTGGTTTTTCGCGTTCACTCAGCTGTAGTTGCTCTGCGCCGCCCGGCTTTTTGACTGTAATCACTCGCATCATGAAAGACTCCTTTATCACCAGGTATTTTTAATGATTCCCTAACGTTTTCATCCTATCACAGCTCTATCGTCTACGAGAAAAATTTGAACCGGCGTAAAATCGATTCACAAGCATAGACGGGATGAACGCGATATATAAATGTAGAAATGACCATTTGCAGGGAGGTCCTGTATGAATAGCAATCATGAAGTGGCATTGAGCGATATACGTCTTGCCCAAGAACGGATTTCGAAGCTTGTCGCAAAAACTCCGCTGCTTAAAGCACCTGTACTCTCGGAGCATGCTGGGATGGACGCATATTTAAAGTTAGAAACAATCAATGAGGTTGGCTCTTTCAAAATAAGGGGAGCGGCAAATAAAATGCTGCAGCTTACAGAAGCACAACGCAGGCAGGGGGTCACGACCTACTCGACTGGCAACCATGGCATGGCTGTTTCATTTATCGCCCGGAAGCTGTCCATCCCGGCTGTGATTTGTATTTCCAATCGAGTCCCGCAAGCGAAAATAGCAGCCCTTCAAAGGCTGGGGGCGAGAATCGAGATTGTCGGCGATGGTCAGGACGATGCGGCCCGACGTTGCCAGCAATTGCAGGAACAGGATGGCCTGACGATCATACCGCCCTTCGACGATCGGGACATTATCGCCGGCCAGGGAACAATCGCTCTTGAACTGTTAGACGACCTGCCGGAACTGGAAGAGGTGATTATTCCAGTATCAGGGGGAGGACTGATAGCCGGAATCGGATTTACATTAAAACAACTAAAGCCAGACGTACTGGTAACAGGAGTATCGATCGAAGGGGCATCCGCCATGTATGAGAGTCTTAAAGAGGGACAGCCAATCGACTTGCCAGAGAAAAAAACGGTAGCGGACAGTCTGCTGGGAGGAATCAATCTGGATAATCTTTATACATTTACGATGGTACAGCAATATATGGATCGGTTAATCCTTCTTTCGGAACGGAACATCGTCAGGGCGATGACCTTTTTGCTTGAACAGGAGCGGATTGTGGCGGAGGGGGCGGGAGCGGCAGGTGTTGCCGCTGTGTTGAAGGAACGATCGGCCAGGAAAAAGTCCACTGCCATCATGGTTACCGGCAATAATCTGGATTGGCAACAATTTAGGAAGGCAAGGGAGGGAGAACAGGAATGATTGTTTGTACGGAAGCCCAAATTCGTGCTCATGTCCAGCAAAACCTGCAAATAATGAAAGCTGTCGAGACAGGATTCTCCCGCTTATTTGCAGGGGAGGTGTCCATGCCGCCCATCATGCGTATCGATTTTCCGGAACAGCATGGAGAAATCGATATTAAATCTGCCTACATACACGGTGTGGAGCAGTTTGCGGTGAAAATGTCGACAGGCTTCTTTAAAAATAGTCAATTAGGACTTCCGAGCGGAAACGGGATGATGCTTCTATTCAGTGCGGAAACAGGCATGCCGTTGGCGGTACTGCTGGACAATGGTTATCTGACACATTTACGTACTGCAGCGGCCGGAGCTGTTGCAGCTGATTTATTGGCCAATGAGGCAGTGGAGGCAGTAGGAATGATCGGAACAGGTGCCCAGTCGCGCTATCAGCTGGAAGCATTGCAGTTAGTCCGACGGTTTTCCAAGTTGTTCGTCCACGGCCGGAATGCTGCTAATGTTTGTAGATTTGCTGAAGATGTAAGAGGTTTTTACGAGGGGGAAGTGATTGTCTGCGGCACGGCAGAAGAGGTAGTCCAAAAGAGCAGTCTGGTGATCACCACGACATCCGCAGAGTCTCCTTTGGTTCAGGCAGAATGGCTCCATCCCGGACTGCATATTACAGCAGTAGGAGCAGATGCCCCGCACAAGAATGAGTTGGATCCTGCTATTTTTAAAAAAGCGGATAGAATTGTCTGTGACAGCGAATCGCAGTGCCGCAGCCTCGGCGAGCTCCATCATGCCGATAAAGCCAATGCCTTGGACAGACGAACACCTATCGAGGAATTAGGGGCGATAATTTCGGGAGTGAGCCCGGCAAGAAAGGAGTTAGACACCATCACTGTTTGTGATTTAACTGGAACAGGTGTGCAGGATACAATGATTGCTGCTTATGCCTATCAATTGCTTGTTGAAAATGGCGCAGGGACGACTTATTGAAAATCGAAGGCAGGGGGGCTGGCTGTGTTCACGAAGGAAGAATATAAAGAACGTCTAAAACGGACAAAGGAACAAATGGCGATTGACGGTATCGAAGTGCTGCTGGTCACTAATCCATCCAATATGAATTACCTGACCGGCTATAATGCATGGTCGTTTTACGTTCACCAAATGGTGGTCGTCCTGCCTGAAGAAGAAGAACCACGCTGGATTGGCCGGAAGCAGGATGCAAATGCAGCGAAGGAAACCACCTGGCTTCAGCACCGGCATATTTTATTTTATAACGAGGATTATATCCAATCCGCGATATTGCACCCGATGGATGCGATTGCCAGGGTCCTGGATAAAATGGGAAAAGGAAACTGCCGTATCGGTGTGGAATTGGAGAACTATTACTTCACCGCCAAAGCGCTGATCCAACTGGAAATAGGGCTGCCAAACGCGGTATTTCACGATGCTACACTTTTGGTCAATTATTTACGGATGGTAAAATCGGACAAAGAAATTCACCTCATGCAAAAAGCGGCAATGATTGCCGGGCAGACAATGGAGAAGGCGGTGGAAGCAATCGAGCCCGGACGCAGGGAAAATGATGCGGTGGCCGACATTTATCATGCCCAAATCAGCGGTACTTCCAGCTTCGGCGGCGATTATCCCGCAATCGTTCCGCTTCTTCCGGCAGGGAAAAGGACCTCTTCTCCGCACATTACTTGGTCAGATCAGCCTTACAAGATAAGAGATACGGTAATCGTCGAACTAGCAGGTTGTTATCAACGGTACCACGCTCCGTTAGCCCGGACTGTGAGTCTTGGAAAGCCGACGGAAAAAGTGAAGGACTTGGCAGAAGTAGTGGTGGAGGGGTTGAATGACGCCCTGAACGCTGTAAAGCCAGGATTCACCTGTGAGGAAATAGAGGAAGTTTGGAGGAGATCCATCGCAAAACACGGATTCATCAAAGATTCGCGGATCGGTTACTCTGTTGGTCTCAGCTATCCTCCTGACTGGGGCGAGCATACTGCCAGTCTCCGTGCAGGCGACAAAACGATACTCCGGCCGAACATGACCTTTCATTTGATTCCCGGCATTTGGTTCGACAACTACGGGATGGAAATCAGTGAGACGTTCCAGGTCACCGAAACAGGAAGCGCCACGTTGACCGATTTTCCGCGAAAACTATTTGTCAAGTAACTGCTTCTTAGGCTAAGGGGACAGAAATCGACGTAGTGACAAATGTAAGTGCAAGCAATCCGAATAAAACAGAAGCGGACCTTTGTCCAGCCCGCTTCTGTTTTCACATGTTCATTTCCGTTTTTTTCACTAGCGGTTTGATATATTTTTAACTGGAAAACATGCTCGAGCGGTTGGCGGTTGTCCAGGAGGACCATCAACATTTTAATCGAATGAAGCCACTTTGGTATGGGTGAATCATGTTTAACGTAAAAAATGGTATAATCTCCCTTCCCAAGTGAACAATACAGGTGAATAGTTTTTACTTGGAGGGATACCCATGGTGAAGAAAGGCGAAAAGGTATTGCCGAAATTTCCGGACTCTTATTGGCTGGAGAGCTCGGAAATCCCACAATACTCTCCTTTACAAGAAGATATACAGGTCGATGTCGTCATCGTTGGCGGAGGAATTACTGGAATAACAGCCGCGTATTTGCTCGTCAAGGAAGGAGTGAAGGTCGCTTTGCTGGAAGGCGATCGGTTGTTGAATGGAACGACTGGCCATACCACTGCCAAAATAACGGCCCAGCATAATTTGATTTACGATGAATTGATCAGTCATTTCGGAGAAGAGGCAGCCGGGCATTATTACCAAGCAAACACAGATGCTCTTGAATTTATCGCTGAAACGGTAAAAGAACATGATATCCAATGCGGATTTATCCGGCAGGAAGCTTATCTGTATGCGACCAGCGCAGACTATGCCAAAAAGCTGGAAAAAGAATACGATGCCTATCAAAAACTCGGAATCAGTGGCGAGCTGCAAAGTGAAATTCCGTTTGATCAAAAGGTGGAGAATGTCCTTTCCATGAAAAATCAGGCGCAATATCATCCGTTGCATTACCTGGTAAAACTCTTGGAAACAACTGAAAAATCAGGTGGTCAAATCTATGAAAGGACAACCGCTGTAAATGTAGAACGTACAGACAAAGGCACCGCTGTTTTAACAAGAGACGGTTTTCGTGTGACAGGTGATCATGTTTTGGCTTGCACGCATTTCCCTTTTTATGAGGGCACAGGCCTATACTCGACAAGAATGTATGCGGATCGCTCTTATCTGATGGCTGTTAAGTCGGAACAAGACTATCCTGGCGGTATGTATCTGAGCGTCGATCAGCCGAGCCGTTCTCTTCGCGCCGCAACTGCGGGCAAAGAAAACATCGTGCTGGTAGGAGGCGAAAGTCATAAAACCGGACAGGGAAAGGACACGCTGGAATATTATAAAGCGCTGGTTTCCTTCAGTGAGAAAGTTTTGCACTCGAAGCAAATCCTCTATCGCTGGTCGGCACAGGATTTGACAACGCTCGATAAAATTCCTTATATCGGGGAGGTGACCGCCGGCCAGCCGAACGTACTAATCGCCACTGGATACCGGAAGTGGGGGATGACTAGCGGCACTTTAGCAGCGAGGCTGCTGAGGGACATCGTGATGGATAAAAAATCACCATACCGTTCCTTGTTTGCCCCGTCACGTTTCCAAGCCGATCCGAGAGCGCGAAAATTCATCAAAGAGAATGTAGACGTGGCCAAGCACTTAATCAAGGGGAAGCTTGAATTGCCGGTGAAAAAAGTCCATGACTTGTCGAGGGACCAGGGAGCGGCTGTCACCATCCATGGCAAGCGCAAAGGTGCCTATCGGGATGACCGAGGAGAAGTGCATGTCGTGGATACGACCTGTACCCATATGGGGTGTGAAGTGAATTGGAACCATGGTGACCGCACGTGGGATTGTCCATGTCATGGGTCCAGATTTTCTTATACGGGAGAAGTGGTGGAAGGACCAGCCGAAAAGCCGCTGCAAAAAGATGAACATACTTTCTTCGATAATATTTTTTCAGAGGATTCCGGTTACTGAAGGGGCAACGTGTTTAAAGAAAAGAAACTGGGACAAATGCATCGTTACCAACATAAAAACCGAACGAATCGTTCGGTTTTTGTTTTGGTGGCCAAGCTTTTGTCCCAGCCACTTTTTAAAAGATAAGAATAAAATTCAGAGATATCCAGCCTCAGCACTGATTCCTTTGAGTTCTTCAGCTAAGTCTCTGTGTGGCAAAAGACCGACACGTCGGGTCGAGACACGTCATAAGTTTGTCGGAAAAGGTTGCCATAAGGTCTGGCGGAATTAGCCAGCGCACCTTAAACAGGCGCACTCGAATTCTATATAGAAGAGACTAGGTCCTTTTTTGTAGTCCTTTCGTTCAATCCGCCAATTTTAATGCCGCTTTGGAGGTCTTCAAGTCCACCTCGAGCTGCTCTTCCAAATCGCTTGGATGATAGTAGCCTTTATCCATCATATAGTGGCTGATTTTTTCATGGGCTTCAATGGCGTAATTCAATTGGGTCCGCAAAACATCTCTTACTTCCGGAGTTGCGGCCTCAGTCAACGCGAATGTCATATTCCGTACAGCGGATTTAGTGGTAATCAAAAAATCGGTTGCGATTACCTGATCCGTCATCCCGCTCAATCCGGCCACTTTCTGCAGCATGTTTGTCATGCCCCTTCCCCCTCTTGTTCTAACAACTGATTCAATTGTTCTATATGCACCTTTCCTTCACTGACATCTGTTTCCAAGATCGATTTCAACTGCTTACATCCTACCAATCCATGCATGGTGGAAGACTTTGTCAGACACAAATTTTTGAACGTAAGTATTTCATGCAGTTCTAACCGTTCATGGAGTGCCAATTGATTCGTCATTTGTTCACTTCCCATCTTTTTTGTTTTTTTTAGACTGCATCACTTTACCGCAATTATTCAGCGTATAAACTTAGCGGCTTGAGAGAAACTATCACTTAGTTTATTACATTCTAGGAGGATTCCGATGGGACAGGAAGACTTAGCTTTTCATGAAACCATGGATTTGCATGAATTGTTGAATTTAAAGACTGTTGCCTTGTTAAAAGCCAAAATGATGCAGGGAATTGTATTCGACCAGGATCTTCGCGCACTGCTGGAAAAAAACGTCGAAATGTCGGTTATGGACATTAAACAGATTCAGCGTCTTTATCCATACGCAAAGACACAGTGAATGGAGGTGTAATAAATGAATGATTACTTAGATCCAATCAATTCGGTCGGCATGCCGGAGAAAATCGATTCAGCGATAGCGCTCGACTTGCTTATCACCATCAAGGAAGCCATTCGCAACCATGCAGTAGCTTTGACGGAGGCTGCCAGTCCGGAGGTACGCACGACCATTCGGAACCAAATGGAAGCTGCCCTCGATTTTCAAACGGAAGTCACTGATTTGATGGTAAGGAAAAAATGGTTCCATCCATATGACGTTGCCGAACAGCAAATGCTTGATTTGAAATCCGCTCAGACCGCGGTCGATATTGCCGGCCTCGACCTGTTTCCTGAAAATAATAACCGGAAAGGTCTGTTCCCGACACCACCGCAATAAGAGGAAAACGGAGGAGATAGAGACCATGAAAGCAGTAACGTATCAGGGAGTGAAAAATGTTGTCGTCAAAGACGTCGAGGCTCCCAAAATAGAGAAACCCGATGACGTCATAGTGAAACTGACCAATACCGCCATCTGTGGCTCCGATTTACATTTGATACATGGCATGATTCCCAACACCCAAGAAAATTACATCATAGGACATGAACCGATGGGGATCGTGGAAGAAGCAGGGCCAGAGGTCACCAAGGTGAAAAAAGGCGACCGTGTCGTGGTACCGTTCAACGTCAGCTGCGGAAAGTGCTGGTTTTGTGAAAACCAGTTGGAAAGCCAATGCGACAACGCCAATGATAATGGCGAGATGGGTGCCTATTTCGGATACTCAGGCACTACTGGAGGCTACCCTGGTGGACAAGCAGAATACATGCGGGTACCCTATGGTAACTTCACTCCGTTTAAAATCCCCGAAGATAGTGAAGTGGACGACGATAACCTGGTATTGCTATCGGATGCGGGATCTACGGCGTACTGGAGTGTCGATAACTCCGGCATGAAGGAAGGAGATACAGTCATCATTTTAGGCTGTGGTCCGGTCGGACTTTTAGCTCAGAAATTCGCCTGGCTGAAAGGGGCAAAACGAGTGATTGCCGTTGACTACGTCGGTTATCGACTGGAACATGCGAAACGGACGAACCGGGTGGAAATCGTCAATTTTGAAGACCATCAAAATGCCGGTGCTTATCTTCATGAAATGACCAAAGGCGGGGCGGATGTCGTCATAGATTGTGTGGGTATGGATGGAAAAATGACTGATCTGGAATTTCTCGCTTCCGGATTGAAACTGCAAGGTGGCTCGATGGGGGCATTGGTAATGGCCAGTCAGGCTGTACGAAAAGGTGGTAATATTCAAGTCACAGGTGTCTATTCTGCCAGATATAATGCATTTCCTTTCGGAGATATATTTGAGAGAAATGTAAACATCCGAACTGGACAAGCGCCTGTCATCCACTATATGCCATACCTTCACGAGCTTATTTCCCGACGAAAAGTTGATTTAAGCGACATTATAACGCACACGCTGCCATTGCATGAAGCAAAACACGGGTATGAAATATTTGATACGAAGACGGAAGACTGTATTAAAGTCGTTTTGAAGCCTTAACACAAAATCCTCTTCTATCAAAAAACGTAAAGGAAAGGAGGTCCATTTATGGATGTACAGCGTGCCCAAGAAATCACTTCCTCCGAGATGATGGTGGATGTCACCTACAAGGGAGGAAAAGTGTATATTGAACACGTCGATCAAGGAGCGGGAATGGCAACCATCCATCCGCTCGAGGAGCCGGAATCAAAACAAAGTGTTCGTCTCGAAGACTTATTAGAACAATAAATGAAAACGAATAGAGTCCGGAACAAAAACAAAAGCGGAACGAATTCTATCTCCAACGAATTCGTTCCGTTTTTTTATTATAGGGTTTCTTCGGTAGTGTTCTTTTTATCTAAGGGTTAAAACTGTATCTCGCCATCTTCCTTGACCGGTAAATATTTTGTGAAATAAGCTCCAATTATCAATAATAACACGGTAATCGTCCAGCTGATGATGCCCAAAAAGTCCAACCAGTAGGCCAGCAGCTGTGTGACAGCGATCAAATAAAAACAAATCGGTGTCAATGCGGCCTTCATTCCGGTTACCCCTGCTTTCCTTCTTTTTTTACGTTCATGCTGATAGAGAAAACAAGTGCAATCACAGTGAGTATAGTGAGAAAGATTTGAAGCAAGCTACCCCTCCTTGCCTAATTTCTGTTCTATTGATAACTCTAGTTTAACATATTTTGGGAGGAAGGGAATGAGCAGATAAGAAATGGAATTTTCCTATCATGATTTACGTGGTTTGGAGTGATGGAAGGTTATGGTAAGATTAAAACTAGTCTTAGTGTTAACGGCCGACCGACCCAGGACAGAAGTGATCTACAGCATAAGGTCGATTGTGGAAAGAGGGAAGGAGAATAATCAGATGGAAATAAGAAAACCTGACGAGTCTGAGCTGGAATGGATTTTTACTTTATCCCCACTAGCGATAAAGGAAGGGACGACAGGGGAATCAACACCAGATGCAGTTAAGACGAAAAAATTGATTGAGCATGTACTGGAAAAGGGTGGTCGCTATTGCGCCGCATTTGAAAAAGACCAATTGCTGGGTTGGGCTTTAGTTGGCAGCGGAAAAGATTCGTTTACGGACAAGGCATTCGGCTTTGTTTATGAACTGTTTGTCCTTCCGGATTATAGAGGAAAAGGAATTGCCGAACAATTGATGAATACTGTCCGTGACCATTTTAAAAGTGATGGGTTCAGGGAAGTGCGCCTGAGTGTTTATACGGAAAACAAAGCAATCGACCTTTATAAGAAGCTGGGATATACAGAAAAGACCATCACGATGAATATGGAGTTATAAGTTGGTGGTTTTGCCAAAACTTATTAAAATACAGCGGATGAATGTCCGGCTTCAGAGGATATACGTCACCAGAAATTTGGGTAAAGCAATAGATAAAGCAGGCTCGTCAGTTCAGTCCACTTCTATTGCAGCATTATGATAAAAAGAGGTGTCCAACTTGATTATTAAAAAGATATCATGCCATGTACCTCCTGAAAGGAAAAAGTCATTTGATGAACAACAAACCATGTGGCATACCATGAAACGATGTGATGGTTTCCTTTGCCAGCTTGGCGGCTGGGAAGAAACGGATTCATCTAAGGCTTCCATCTACTCGTTTTGGGAAACGTTCCATGCTTACCAGTATTTTATGGATCACTGCCATGACCAAATCGTCGGAACCACTCAAGAAAAACCATATAATTCCATAACGATTGAGTTGTATGAAGAGCAATTCACTTTATCGGAGAAGGGTTTACCGATCCGCCGTGTTCTGGCAGAAGCCGATTTTTTACGGATTGCGCTAGCTACAGTGAAACGTGAATGTATTCCCCGATTCATAAAAAACCAACAGGATATATGGAATCCTGGCATGCAACAGGCCGAGGGGATGCTGGGTGGTGTGTTCAGTCGTTCCCGAGAGGTTGATAGTCAGTTTCTTGTGTTATCAGGCTGGAAAAGCGAATACGCTCACCGACAATATATGGACAATTTTTTTCCATCCCTTTTGGAAGCGGCAAATCCAAAAGAAGACGTCATTGTCCTGACAGGAGAACAGTTCAGCGTCGAAGAAAGCTGGCGGGTCAGTATATAACCAGGCAGGATAGAAGAACGGTGCCGGTTGGCGATTTCTCCCTTGAAGAGGGTCAGAGATACCTTTCGCATAATCTCCAAATACCGTGTGCACCGGGGGTTGGCGTTAACTTGACGGCCTGAAAGATTGACTGTTATGCTAATTTCATTATTTCCCTGTGGATAGGGTATCCTGTGCAATGATATTTCATCACGTTTTTATCTTCTCTGAGAAAAACGGAAATACCCTCTTACACGAGATGCCGTATAGAATGTAGGAGGTAGTATTATGGTCCGTGTAATAGAAACGGCAAGGAAGAAACTTACATACAGCAATGTTTTGGCTGTCGTCCTGTTTGCTGTGCTTGTTGCCTGCTCTATGTATTTTGTTTATCATAACTATTCCTTTTATGATCGGCCGATTGCCAAAGTAACGGAAACAAACCAGATTGATCACAAAGAAGTAACAGCAGAGCACGGCAACAAGGATGAAGTTTTTACACAAGAGATTTTAGCAGAAATCATGAATGGCGATAAAAAAGGACAGCAGCTTCGCTTAACAAATGAATATTCTTCTTCGGCCACCTATAGTCAGGCATACCGGGAAGGAAACGATTTATTTGTTTCCATCGATCCTGCCAGCCAAGACGACAATGCAGAGTTGACCGGAACTATTCTGGATGTCAAACGAGACAAGTATATCCTGCTTGTAGCATGGCTGTTTGTGTTCATTTTATTGCTTGTCGGCAAAAAACAAGGCTTGTATTCTGTCATCAGCTTGGCCGTCAATGCGGTGTTGATTTCCTACGCCTTGGATATGTATATCCAGTACGCAAATTTCGGCTTGTTGTTGATGTGTGCATGCAGTGTTGTTTTATTTACCTTGACTTCGTTACTGCTTGTCAACGGCTTTAACGAAAAAACATACGCTGCAATAGCTGCAACCCTGTTAGGAACATTGACCTCTTTGCTGATTACTTATTTCGTCATGTGGATCACTGCTGAAAAAGGGCTGCGTTACGAGGAAATGGGCTTTTTGACACGACCGCCACAAGTAGTGTTCATGGCAGGCATATTGATCGGTTCTTTGGGAGCAGTCATGGACGTGGCGATTACGATGTCTTCCTCCATTTTCGGACTGTATGAGAAAAATAAAAACATTGCAGTCAAAGCGCTGAGAACTTCCGGGATGGAGATTGGAAAAGACATTATGGGCACGATGACCAACATCCTGTTTTTTGCTTATATCAGTGGCTCGATTCCGACCATGATTTTGTATTTGAAAAATGAGTACCCAGTGTCCTATACGTTTTCCATGAATCTTTCCTTGGAATTAGCCAGGGCTTTAGCCGGTGGAATAGGAATCGTACTGACCATTCCCATCGGGCTTTACACTGCGATATTTTTTGTTAATCGAAAGCGGGCGAAATCATGAACACTTTAGTTTGGCTGGCGGTTATATTGTTTTTACTGATGATTGGTATTGGAGGGAAAAAGGGAGCAAGATCATTTTTCGCCATCATGTTGAACTTTGGCGTGCTGATTGTCATCTTGTTCATGATGCTCGGGCGTGATAACGATCCGATTATTTTGACGGTCATTGCCAGTACCCTTATTAGTTGCATAACACTCTTTTTTATTAACCAAGTCAATATCACGACCAAAACGGCTTTTGTTTCCACTGTTATCACCATTGTATTGTTGCTGTTTCTTATTGTCTTCCTGACGGACAGATCGATGATCCAAGGGTTCAGTGATGAAGAAATGGGCGAACTATATGTATTTACGATGCATATTGGCGTGGATTATGTGAAGATTGCAGCTTCGGTCATCATTATGAGTACAATCGGGGCAATAACGGATGTTGCCATTTCGATTTCATCGCCGATGCGGGAAATATTTTACCACAACCCCTCGATGAGCAGAAAAGAGCTGTTTGTGTCTGGTATAAGTATCGGGAGGGACATATTGGGCACCAATACGAATACAGTATTCTTTGCTTTTATGGGAGGATATTTGGCTCTATTGATTTGGTATAAAGATTTGGCTTATTCGCTTGGCGAGATTATCAACTCCAAGGTGTTCGCGGAAGAAATGATCGGCATACTCTGTGCGGGGATGGGAGTGGCTATCGTCATTCCGATCACTTCGTGGATTACCGCTCTTGCGCTGGTACGGACTAGAAAGAAGAGTGGGGCCGCCAATTAGGTCTGTGCGTTGTTAAACAGGAAACCCTCCGGCATAAAACCGGAGGGTTTGTTGTGTCAGTTGCTGAAATAGTGCTGAATTCCTTCGCTGATGCCGGCAGCCACCTTATCCTGATAGGTTTCGGTCTTGATTACCCCAAGCTCTGCAGGATTGGAGATAAAACCAAGCTCTATCAGAACCGACAAATCGCTGTTTTTCTTAAGCACACGATAGTCTGCTCGTTTCGTTCCTTTGTCCTTGAGAGAGACGTGGTCGACTATCCCTGATTGAATGTATTCTGCCAATTCCAAGTCTTCGCTGTCTGTATAATGATAGGTGCTGATTCCACCGACTGTACTGACCGGAAATGAGTTATAGTGAAAGCTGATAAATGCATCTGTACTCGAACGATTGCTGAGCTTGATCCGGTTCTCCAGCGAAATATACGTATCATCTTCTCTGGTCATGACAATGTTGGCACCGCTTGCTTCCAGGTTTTGGGCCACTTTGAAAGCCGTTGTCAGCGTTAAATCCTTTTCATATGTCCCGTCGAACCCGATGGCGCCAGGATCTTTGCCGCCATGCCCTGCATCCAGGACGATGGTGTATCCTGTCAATGGCTCGACTGTCTGGTTTTGCTCCTGCTCATTTTTGACAGCGTCAGAATTCTCTTTTTGCATTGCTTTATTTTCTGCCGATTTGCTGACATTTTGTTTTTTATACATTGCTGTTTGCTTGCGCTTATGTAAAGAATCATGACCCTGTTCCAGCGGGACAAGGTATTGGGAGGCTACCCAGCCTACCTGATTGTCATAATAAGTTTTCGCCCATCCGTAAGCTTCATCGAACACGGTGACCATATCGCCATTTTGCAGATTCCCGATTACTTTTCCATTGCCGGAAGGCTCGTCACGGATCAAAAGGGAAGAACCGTCCACCACGTCCACCATATAAGTCTCGTTGTCCGCCGCCATCACCGATGGAGCGAGCAACAAGAAGAGAAGCATCAACCCCGCCACTGTTGTCAAAGTGATTAATCGTTTCATCAAAAAACCCCTTTCTATCAAACTATTTTCCTGCCGCAGCTTTCTAGCGCGATATTTCACCATCTTACCCAGTCTGCAATTCTTTTAAACACGGTTTCTATTATTTATAGTGAAAAATCTAGCAAAATAGTACTTTCAATGGAAAAATAGTAAGAAAGATAGTAGGGGAATAGGAAAATAGAAAGGGGGGAGAAGACGGGTGATCTAAAAAGGCTAAGGCGAAAAAAGAAGAAATTCTCCACGGACCATTTTATGGCCTTGGCGGGAATTTCTTCTCTGGCTCAGGTAGACAGTTTTTGCTTGAAAGCTGTCAGTTTTTCTTTCACTTCTGAAATCAACTGTTTGATTTGGTCCACATCCGGTGTTTGTTTTTGTGCATGTGCAATCAAAGGATAGAGACTATCTTCGATGTTTTTGTAATCGTCTGGGAAGTTGGTTTCCACTGATTTTTCGATAGTGTCCCATTCCTCAGACAGGGTTTTCCCCAATTGGTTAATGGTTTCCGTTTGTTCAGGTTGATTGTTGACAGCGGCTGCCAGTTCCTCGAGGACTTCCAGTACTTTCCCCACACCATCTGCGATTTTCTGCTCGCTTCGTGCGTCAAGGGAAGTAACCTCTTCCACAGGGGGTGTATCCGCCGGACTGGTTTGCTGTTGTCGTTCCGGCTCGTCCTCTCCAAGGTAATAGTACAAGCCGAGTCCTAGCAAGGCAATCCAAAAAAGCTGCTTCAGGGGAATCATCTCCTTTTGAGTTTGTCGAAGGTAGCCTTCCCCCAATGCAGGTATTTTTATGCAAAAGTGTACTGGTTTGGTAAAGACCGACGATCAATCGACATCCTTTTTTTCCAAGAAATCAATCAGGCCGGAAACTTCATGGAATACCGCTTCAGGCTCCACGGAATATTCCGATGACTGGTATTCGGGCAGCCATTTTGCGGCGCCGATGTGAACGCCTGCCTCATTGCCGGCATTCATATCATCGTCACTGTCCCCGATATACATGGCTTCGTCGGGTGCGGCGTTCAATTTTTTCAACGCTTGCTGTATCCCTTCGGGCGCCGGCTTGGCATCCTTGACATCATCGCCGCTGATCAGTACATCGAAGTACTTTTTCATATCAAGTTCTGCGAGAGAAAATTCAAAGCTTTTCCGGGATTTCCCGGTGACGACCCCCAGCTTCACCCCCCTGTCTTTTAGTTCGGCAAGCATCTGCACGATTTCCTGATTATTGTCGACCAACCGGTCATGATTTGCTTCATACTGCTGGTAATAAAAAGCGACAGCCTCCTCCAGCTCATTGCTCTGCAAGTTCTGTTCGATCAATTCCGGTTCCGGCGGGCCGAACATTTCTTTGATTTCTTCTTTTGAATAGTCTTTTTGATCATATTTTTTGAACACCTCTTGAAATCCGTATATGTTGACGGGAAGTGTGTTCGCCAGTGTTCCGTCAAAGTCGAAAATGACTGCTTTCATGGATTACATCCTTTCTTCTGGAGTTTTTTCTGCTATCGTCTGTTCCAGTCTTTGATGTTATACCCGAAAAAGGTAATAAAAAAAAGTTGCATAAGTCTGAGTGACTGGTTGCATTTTTGTGATTCCGGTCTCACAACCAATTTTTAATTTTTTTCAGCGAGCGAAAGAAACGAGTAAAAAAAGCTTTATCATTCGATTGATGAAGATCAAAATGAAAGAAAGGCACGACGATAAAGCTCTTCAGCCAATCAATAAAGATTAAGGGGCGGGGGGCCGAGCATAAGCATACAATCTATGAAAAAACTGCCATAGTCGTAAAAATGCTTGCAATTGAATTATAAGCCCGGATATTCTCAATCACCGTTTAAACGTCGGACCATAGGATTTTTTTAACCATATTATCAGAACGATCATGCATACGTTTGAAATGAAACCGGGAAAGGCATTAGATTAATATAAGAATAGAGGAGGGTGACAAATGGATAGACAAGTTGCAGGAATGACAATCAGTGACTGGATTCACCGAATTCCTTTACTGGCACAAGTCAAACAATATGAACCCGTATACTGGGAAAACAAAAGAGTCCGTGGAGACCTTCCAGAAATGGAGAAGTTAAACGGAGAGGATATAACCGATGCGGCGGAAAGATGGCAGCGATTCGCTCCCTTATTGAAAAAACTATTCCCTTCCTTGCAAGAAACAGAAGGGAAAATTGTATCACCGCTCCACAGGCTGGAACGGTATCAGTCGAACTGCATGGAGGAACTGACAGAAGACTGCCTTTTTTATTTGAAATGTGACAACCAGCTTCCAGTGGCCGGATCGATCAAAGCGAGGGGGGGCATGTATGAGGTACTCAAACATGCCGAATCACTTGCGCTTCAGAAAGGGTTGCTCAAGCTCGACGATGATTATCGTCAACTCGCTTCCAAAGCCTGCAGGCAATTTTTCAACCGGCATTCTATTGGAGTCGGTTCGACCGGTAACTTAGCTCTCAGTATAGGGATTGTCGGAACGGCGCTCGGCTTTCAGGTGCATGTGCATATGTCGAACGATGCAAAGCAGTGGAAAAAAGACTTGCTGCGACAACATGGTGCCCATGTGCACGAATATGCAGGAGATTTCAGTGAAGCCATCACAAAAGGGAGACAGCTGACAGAAACGGATCCTGCTGCTTATTTTATCGATGATGAAGATTCGAAAGATTTGTTTCTAGGCTACAGCGTAGCAGCAGCTGAATTAAAACAACAGTTGGAAACAGAAAATATTTTCATCAGTGAACAAAAACCGCTTTTTGTGTATTTGCCCTGTGGTGTCGGCGGGGCGCCGGGAGGCATTGCATATGGTTTAAAACAACTGTTTGGCCGATTGGTTCATTGCCTATTTGTCGAACCGACCCATGCACCGTCAGTCTTGCTTGGACTATCGACTGGTCTTCATGAAGGTATTTCTGTCCAGGATTTCGGCTTGGATAACCGGACCGCAGCGGACGGCCTTGCGGTAGGAAGGCCGTCCAGGTTTGCTTCCTCTGTCAGTCAGCACACGGTAAGCGGAATTTACACCGAAAACGATGATACTTTTTATCGGTTGACTTATGAGCTATGGAATGAGGAAGGTATTTTTTTGGAGCCGTCGGCAGCGGCGGGATTGTCAGGACCAAGGCGGATACAGGAAGATTCACGTTTATCGCACACAGTGCCGGATGGAGTCCATGTCGCTTGGGCAACAGGCGGGGCATTAGTACCTGATTCGGAACGGGAAGTGATTTATCAGAAGGGGAGGCAGCTTGCTGAAAAGAAATAACCCTCGAATAACAAGCGTTTTGCAAAGGGCTCCTGTGGACATATGTTCTGCAGGAGCTTGGTTTATGGGGGAATGGCAGCTTAAAAACAAACATATTATAGTGTGAGTGCTGAACAAAGGAAAGATGTGAACATAGACAATAATAAAGAAATAAAGCAAGGGGTTGGGGGATGAAAAAATGGAAAATGGTTTTGCTTGGTTTAGCAAGTTTGTTTGTTTTATTTACTATTGTAACAGGTTTCAAAACGTTCATCTTGACCAGTAAACAGCCTGAACCACAACCGGTGAAAATCGACGTGCCTGGAGAGGGTGCGGTTGCCAGGTTTTCCAAGGCGATTACCTATCCCACCATTTCCCGCCAGGATTATAGTCAATTCAGTTATGCGGAATTTGATGATTTCCTCGGCTTTCTTGAAGACAGCTACCCGCTCGTCCATGAACAACTCCATCTTGATAAAGTCAACGATTATGGACTGATTTATAGATGGCAAGGCAGTGAAGAAACAAAATTACCAATCGGTCTCACAGCCCATTATGATGTAGTTCCCGTCTTAGAAGGGACAGAAACAGATTGGGGTCAGTCCCCGTTCAGTGGTGAAGTGGTGGATGGGAAGGTTTGGGGCAGAGGGACGCTTGATGACAAAATCGGGGTAATCGGCATTCTTGAAGCAGTAGAAAAGTTATTGTCCGAAGGCTATCAGCCAAAGCGGGATGTTTATCTTTTGTTTGGTTTTGATGAGGAAGTCGGCGGTGAAAAAGGGGCACAGGCGATTGCGGAAAAATTGAAACAAAGAAATATCAAGTTTGAATTTATTCTCGATGAAGGAGGTGCGATCATCGAGGGCATGGTACCTGGATTGGCTAAACCGGTTGGTGTCGTAGGTTTGTCGGAAAAAGGAATGGCGACTGCTGAACTTTCTGCCGAAGGAAGCGGAGGGCATTCATCTCAACCGGAAAATCAAACGAATATAGGCAGAATATCCCGGGCGATCGCCAAACTGGAAAAAGCGCAATTCCCGGCTGACCTGCAGGGCCCTGCCGAAGATCTTTTCGCCTATACAGCTCCGGAGATGAAAGGAGCAATGAAATATGTATTTGCCAATCAGGCCATATTTGAACCAGTAATTGAATCGATCTTGTTGAAAAAAACGACTACCGCCGCCTTGCTTCGCACGACCATTGCACCGACCATTTTCCAGGCGGGTGAGCAGTACAATGCCCTTCCGGAAAAAGCAAAGGCGATCATTAATCTACGTGTCATGCCGGGTGAATCTCTAGAAGATGTACAGTCTTATATCGAAGAAACCATAAACGATGAGCTTGTCCAGGTGAGCGTCACTGGTAACGAAGCTTCTTCCGTCTCTTCGATTGACAGCTGGCACTTCAAGTCGATCCAGCAGGCTGCCCGGAATGTCTATCCGGAGGCGGTTATTGCTCCTTATTTAATGTTTGCGGGATCAGATGCCAGGCATTACGATGAAATCGCGGAGAATACGTATCGCTTTTTGCTGGTATTGATAACTGCGGAAGATTTGAACCGTATGCATGGAAGCAATGAACATATCAGTATCGATAATTTTCTTCAGGCCGTTTCTTTTTATCAGGAACTTATTGTAAATGCCGATCATCAGGCAGGAGATAGATAGAATACTATAGAATTTTTACTTTATAATGCCAAAAAAGGTGTGAATCATAATGGAAAAAGGTTTTTGGAAGGTATCGATTCTCATTGGTGTGGTTGCTTTTCTGGCCGCTTCCCTTGTATTTATTTGGATTGATTCTCCTTCTCCTTACCTTGCTGCTTTGGTAACTGGATTTTTGATTTTTGAAATCAGTTTTTATCACCGTTTTCATCAAAGCAAAGAAAGAAATGACTGGAACGGTTGAAATTTGTTGCTTTTTTCCAGACTAAAATCGAGAGGAGCGGGTCAACGCAATGAAACTTGCTTTTACCACACTCGGCTGTCCGCGATGGGATTTGGATACCATGATCGATTACGCAGTTGAAAATGGCTTTCAGGGGATAGATTTCCGGGGATTTCAAGGAGAGATGGATATCTTTCGTTTGCCAGCTTTTTCGACTAGACGGGAGGAAACCAAACAAAAATTCGATCAAGCCGGTCTGGAAATACCTTGTTTCTCCAGTTCTGTCAGGTTGTATACCACATCTGAAGAACAATGCCGGGATTACCTCGAGGAGTTAAAGGAGTATGGAAAGCTATGCCGGTTTTTCCATACACCTTATATTCGCGTGTTTGGGGGAATCATCGGGGATACGCCAAGGGAACAGGCACTGGATATAGTCGAGAATAACCTTAAAGAAATGCTGGCCATTGCCGAGGAATACCAAGTCACCTTGCTGCTGGAAACGCATGATGATTGGACTTCGTGCAATTACGTAGCGGAAATTCTGCAGCGTGCCCGATCCCCTTATCTGAAAGTGCTATGGGATATCCACCATCCATACCGGATAGCAGGTGAAGCACCTGAAAAAACATGGGAGACACTTGGAAGATATATCCGCTACACTCATTGGAAGGATTCCTACGGATACATGGCCAACCAAAAGGGATATCAGCTTTGCTTGATGGGAGAAGGAGATGTGCCATTACAGCATATTTGTCGGTTACTTGAGGAAAAAGGGTTCGAAGGATATTATACCTTGGAGTGGGAAAAAGTATGGTGGCCGGACATCGAAGAACCAGAAGTGGCCATTCCCCAATACGCTGCGTTTATGAAATCGATAGGCTGAAAAAAGAGTGTACCTGAGAAAGATGATAAGATTGAGACAAGTCAATCAGCCGACAATCAAATCACTTCCGAAATTAAGAAATCCGTTCTTAGATTAATAAGACGGATTTATTTGTTTTTTATAAGATAGGGATAACCCATAGAAGGAAAACACTTCCCGGATAGAAGATAACCGACGCCAATATAGCTGTGGACACAAGCTGGATAGTATGTGGTTCCATATTTCTTTGATATCATGCTCTCTTGAATGAATATTGCTTTGGGATAGGGAGCAAATAAAAGAGCAAAACATGGAGTAGTGTACTTCAGGTATGTCGCAGAGAACCTGTTTGATATATTTCTGCAAGGAAGAGCGAACTGTTTATAAAAAGGAGCGATACCAGTTGATCAATTTTGGGGTTGTGGGATGCGGGCGTGTAGCCAGAGTGCATACAGAAGCGATTGCGGCAGCCGCAGATGCTAATTTATATGCTTTGTGTGATACGGGAGAACAGAGAATTCGGCAATATGCCGATCGTTATCCTATCAAAGCTGTTTTTACAGATTTTGAAGAAATGTTAGGTGACCCGGCGATCGATGTGATCAATATTTGCACCCCGCATGGTCTTCATGCCGAAATGGCTGTCAAATCGATCGAAGCGGGAAAACATGTCATGATAGAAAAACCGCTTGCCCTTTCTTTGGATGAAGCCGATCGAGTCATCGAGACTGCCCGTCGGCAACGTGTGAAAGTGACGGTAGTTCAACAAAATCGATTCAATGAAGCGATACTGACTACCCGGCGCGCTCTGCAGGAAGGGCGTTTCGGCAGACTGACTTATGGCACTGCCTATATCCGCTGGCGGAGGGAACAGGATTACTATGACCAAGACGCTTGGCGTGGGACGACTGCCATGGCTGACGGTGTACTGATGAACCAGGCGATCCATACCATCGACTTACTCGTCTGGCTGATGGGACCAGTCAAGCGGATTACAGGCAGGACTGCAACTAGACAGCATCGGTTGGAAATGGAAGACCTTGGTGTTGCCATGCTTGAATTTGAAAGCGGTGCATTGGCGATCGTGGATGGGACTACGACGATTTTTCCTTCTGATTTAGGTGCAGGTTTGAATCTGTTTGGACAGAATGGAATGGTATGTATCGGAGGGAATGCTGCGAACCGTATAGAAAAGTGGAGATTCGGCAGGGATTTTCAGCAGGAAGAAAATGAGGTGCTTGCATTGCAAAAAGAGAATCCTGCCAGTGTTTATGGAACCGGCCACACCCATTGTGTAAGGGATTTCGTACAAGCTGTCCGGGAGGATCGGGAGCCATTCATATCGTTAGAGGACGGCCGTTATGCTTTGAAAATAGTATTGGCAATCTATCAATCTAATTCAACCGGTCTACCAGTAGATTTAACACAATAATTTTCCCAATAAAAACCCCGGTTGCAAGCATAATGATCAAAGAAAGGATGAGTGCGGATGGAGCAAGTGCGCATCGGTATTATTGGCGTGGGGAACATGGGTTACGCTCATGCGAAATATTTACAGGAAAACGCTGTGAAAGGTGCAGTATTAACAGCTGTACTGGATACGGACGGGGAGCGTGCCCGATGGCTGGAAAATCATCTAGAGCCGAAAATTCCGGTATTTACGGATGAAGACGGCTTTTTCACTTCTGGTTTGGTTGATGCAGTTATGATAGCCACGCCGCATTATCAGCATTCCCGGCTGGCAATAAGAGCCTTTCAACAAGATCTCCACGTGCTGTGTGAAAAACCGGCAGGTGTGTATACCAGTCAAGTCCGAGAGATGAATAGGGCTGCTGAAGAAAGTGGAAAGGTATTTTCCATGATGTTCAATCAACGGACCAATCCGGTTTACCAAAAGCTGCGTGATTTGATTCAATCTGGAGAATTAGGTGAAGTCCGCCGGATAAATTGGATTATCACCAATTGGTATCGTTCACAGAGCTACTATGATTCCGGTGGCTGGCGGGCAACATGGGCGGGGGAAGGTGGAGGTGTGCTGATCAATCAGTGTCCCCATCAGCTCGATTTGTGGCAATGGATGACCGGCATGATGCCAGAAAGAGTACGTGCTTTTTGTTATTTCGGGAAACATCGGGATATCGAAGTGGAAGATGAAGTGACCGCTTTTGCTGAGTATGACAATGGAGCGACCGGTGTTTTTATCACAACAACAGGAGAAGCGCCTGGTACGAACAGGCTTGAAATTGCTGGAGAGCGAGGCAAACTGGTCGTGGAAGACGGCCGGCTCCAGTTTTGGAGGCTGCGGGTTCCTGAGCCCGAATTCAACCGGACTTATAAGGGCGGTTTTGGATCACCGGAGTGCTGGGAAGTCGAGATTCCAGTAACGGGGGAGGAAACTGCACACCGAGGTATCACCCAAAACTTTATTAATGCCATCTTAAAAGGAGAGCCCCTTTTGGCTCCTGGTAGGGAAGGAATCAAAGGGCTTACGCTATCAAATGCCATGCAAATGTCTGCATGGCAAGATGACTGGGTGAACCTTCCTTTAGATGAAGAGGCATATTACAAGATTTTGAAGGAAAAAATTGCGACTTCTGAGAAAAAGCGTACAAATGGCGATGTCAGGCTTGATGTAGAGGGAACGTATTAAATAGGAATCGGAGTATGGGAAACAAATTTTGTCAAAAGGGGGAGGACAGGAAATGCGATTTTCCGTATTTACAGTGATGACACCTGATCTTACGCCGAAGCAATTAATAGAGCATCTGGTGGAAACAGGTTATGACGGAGTAGAGTGGCGGTATAAGGAAACCCCGGAAGAATTTAAGCAGGAACAGCCGAGCTATTGGCGTTTTAACAAATGTACCTTGCAGCCAAACACTACCGATGAAGAACTTGCAAGTTTGCGTAAGTCAACGGATGAAAAAAGGATTGAAGTGGTCAGCGTCACTCCTTACCTTGATGTGGATGACTTGCAAGCGACGGAGAAGGTTTTGCAGACGGCTCAAAAACTGGGAGCCTCCACCATAAGGATTGGCGTTCCCCGGTATGACAGGACGGAAACGTACCAGGAATTATTTAAAAAGGCGGTACAATACGTGAAAGAAGTGGAAGGAATGTGCAAGCAGTACAAGGTGAAGGGATTGGTGGAAACGCATCATCAGACAATCACGCCTAGCGCAAGCCTTGCTTATCAGCTGGTTTGTCATTTCGACCCCAGCCATATCGGCGTGTTATATGACCCTGGCAATATGGTGCATGAGGGCTTTGAAAATTATCGCATGGGATTGGAATTGCTGGGAGATTATCTCGCACATGTTCATGTTAAAAATGCATGCTGGCAGATCGGACAGCAATACCCGGATGGAAGCATAGGGTGGGAAGTACAATGGGCACAGCTGGAGCATGGCGTGGTCGATTGGAAGCAGGTATTAACCGATTTGCAGGCTGTAGGATATGATGGGTATGTCGGTTTTGAAGATTTTAGCGGGGCGTTTCCGACGAAAGATGCACTCTCACACAATATCAACTGGATAAAACAATTATTGACTGAAATAAAAGGAAAAGCAGGTGATTAATGTTGGATTTCGGTTGCTGTACCGATATCGCGAACGCCAAGTTGGTGAAAGAAGCAGGTTTTGATTTTTTAGAATGCAGCGTCGCTTCCCTGGTGGATGAAGAAACGGACATAGTTGATCAACAGGCTCGATCCTGCCAAGACATCGGGCTGCCAGTATCGTCCTGTAACATCTTTTTACCAGGAACGTTGAAAATCGTCGGCAATGAAGTAGATGAGGCAGCTGTGACCAGTTACTTAGCAAGAGCAATGCCGCGTATCAAGAGGATCGGGGCCGGGAAAATTGTCTTTGGAAGCGGCGGTGCCCGTTCCGTTCCGGAAGGTTTTTCCCGACAAAAAGGGGAAGAGCAAATCGGCCGTTTTCTTGATTTAGCAGCAGATTTTGCGGAACCGCTTGGTTTGACTATTGTTATTGAACCATTGAATCGAAGGGAAAGCAATATCATCAACAGCATTCCGGAAGCAGTCCGATTGGCCAAATCGATCAACCGTCGGTCGATTCAGGTTCTGGCCGATTTTTATCACATGGAGGTTGAGAACGAGCCATTGGAAAATATCATCTCTGCAAAAGAGTATGTAAAGCATATTCATGTCGCCGACACAGGCCGGAAGCCGCCGGGCACCGGCAGCTATCCCTACCATAAATTTATGAAATGCTTGGCGGCCGCTGATTTTAACGGCAGCATGGCTGTTGAATGCAATTGGTCCGACCTGTCCCGTGAATTAGTCAGTGTGCGGGAACATCTCTCAGAAGTATTTGCTCATCCATCGTAATCTCCTTTTATCCATAAAATCCTATATAGTCCTTCTAAAATTCCATCCATTATTTTTATATTTTTTCTAAGTTTGTTGAGATTCTTTTAACTCCATAGGTCTATCAATTGGCATAAACCGACATAACAGCCAATATACTAGGACAAACAGAAAGCTAGTTTTCGATTTAATGTAAACGCTAACATAGCTGCTGTCAGGTTTTCCGAGTCCCTGCATTCTATGAAGGAAATCTTCAGGAAAGGAGAATACGAGAATGAAAGACAAGGCGGAAATCGAGAACCAGTTTCCGGCGGGTACGGCTCAAAACGGACGTCTTCCTGTCAAATCGACGAAAAAAACGTCCTCTCCGTTAACATGGTATGTTTTTCTGATTCCCAGTTTCTTGGGTATCTTGTTGTTTATGATTTATCCTATCTTCGAATCTTTACGGTTAAGTTTTTACCAGTCAAACGGAACGATAGAACATTTTACTGGTTTGAACAACTTTAAAACGGTTTTGACATCTGGCCCGTTTTGGAACGCTGTGGGAAACACGTTTTTTATCGGTATTTTTCAAATCGCCATCACAATACCGCTCGGCTTTATCTTTGCTTCTTTGATAAATTCAACGCCTAAGGGAAAAAATTTCTTCAAAGTCATTTACTTTCTGCCTAATGTCACTTCCATTGTAGCTGCGGCCATGATATTTGCTTTTGTACTCCATCCCGAAATGGGGATTGTCAATTACTTACTTGATGTCATCGGGCTGCCGACACCTGGCTGGCTCTCAGATCCTTCTACATCGAAATGGGCTGTTATCTTACTTGCGGTTTGGCATTGGATCGGCTTCGTCATTATCATCTGCCTTGCCAATCTGCAGGCTATCTCGCCTGAGATGTATGAAGCAGCCCGGATTGACGGTGCAAGCGGGTTTCAGCAATGGTTGTTTATCACCGTTCCGAACATGGGCGGAACTTTCGCCTTCTTATTGATTACAGGTTGGATCGGAGCCTTGCAGCGTTTCAATGAAGTCTATGTACTTGGCGGTCCTAACGGCAGTCCCGCCCGTTCCATCCAAACAATGGGCGCCTTTATTTATGAACGAGGGTTCACTGGATTTGAATTTGGCATCGCTTCAGCAGCCACCTATATTATGTTCATGATTATCCTGGTATTTACCTTCATCAATCTCAAGCTTTCCAATATGAAAATTTAGCATGAAAGAGGTGAGTGAAATGTCCCGTCCACTTTCCATTAAGCAAGCCGAACGTGTGTCTGGTGCTTTTAAATTCATTGTTCTCTTGGTCTTCGGCGTATTACTGATGGCACCTTTCATTTGGATGGTAAGTGTCGGTTTTGACCGGACGGCAAATATCAGCATGCCTTTTCCGCCACGGCTGATTCCAGAAGAGCTTTCCGGTTTCAATTACGGAATCGTTTTTGAAAATGGACGATTGATTCAGTCTTATATCAATTCGGCCATCGTGACGGTAAGTTCGGTGCTTTTGGGAGTATCCGCTTCCCTGCTTGCGGGCTACGCTTTTTCGAAAGGCAGGTTCAAAGGGAAAAAACTGTTATTCATCCTTGTATTATGTACATTGATGATCCCCATGGAACCTAGATTGATACCGTTGTACAAATTGTTCAATTCGGTCGACTTGCTGAATACTTTTTGGCCGTTAATTTTGCCGACAGTTATCAATGGCATGCTGATTTTTCTTTGTAAGCAGTTCTTTGATCAACTTCCTGATACATTAAGGGAAGCGGCGCAAATCGATGGAGCCGGCGAATTTAAGATTTTCTTCCGGGTATATTTGCCTCTGGCCGGACCGATTGCAGCCACTATGGTTATACTGGCTTTTATCTGGAGCTGGAACGATTTCATGTGGCCGCTCGTCGTACTCAATAATCAAGAATTGCATACCGTTCCTCTTTATCTGGCAAGTTTCTCACTGGAAAACGGCACAAGCCTCGGCGGATTGACGATGGCACTGGCTACTGTGAGTATTTTGCCGATCATTATCCTGTACCTGTTCTTGCAGCGTTACATTATCCAAAGCATCGCTTTAAGCGGAGTTAAGGGAGAGTGAATGAACAGCCTCGAGCAGGCCGTTCTTTTTAAAAATTGCGAGGGGGATGAAACATGGAGAAAAAACGGATCACCAAATTGGGTGTACTGTTGGCAGTAGTATTGGGTCTGGTCGGCCTGCTTGCAGGCTGTAGTAAATCAGGTGCTGGATCAGAGGATGACGGAGGAGAGTGGGCGGGGCAGAAAATCAATGTCCAATTGATTGGCGATTTTGCGATGGAGACGAAAACGGATCCTGTGACAGGTGATTCAGTCAAAGGGGTGGAGGTGTTGAAAGAGGAATTTGAAAAACAGCACCCAGGAGCCACTGTTGAATTTACGCTAATGCCTTGGGAAGGTTATACCGAAAAAACACAGGCAATGATCACATCAGGTGACGCAGACGTCTATCAAATGCCGGGAACAGTCGATTTTGCTCCACAAGGAGTGCTTGAGCCTCTTCAACCTTATATTGACAAAGATGAAGAGTTTGATTTAGACATCTTTATCGAAAATCAGGTCGAAGGTTGGAAAGCGTTAGGTCCGGATGATGATGAACTGCAAATATATGGTCTGCCATTTCTTGGAGACGCCCGTTTTATTGCTTATGACAAGCAATTGTTTGATGAGTGGGGTGTAGAATACTTGTCGGATCATCCGACAATGGAAGAAGTGGCTGAAAAAGCAAAGCAAATGACGGGGAAAAATCCGGTAACCGGTGAGCAAAATTATGGAATCTGGTTCAGAGGTGACTGGTCATCGGCTTTTACCTTGATTGATCTGGCGGAAGGGCAAAATGGTTCATGGGGCTCCGGCTTTGCATGGGATGAAATTCAATTCACCTTTGATTCTCCAGAAATGGTCAACGGTTTGAATTGGCTGCTGGATATGCAGGAGCTCGCTCCTGAGGGACTGGTGAGCAATCAAGGGAACGAGAAATGGCTGACGAAAGAAAACAATATCGCCATCATGCTCAATCAAGGACCGGGGGATACAATTAAACCGGCATACGCTCAAGGATTGGAGGACAGGATCGGTATAGCTCAAGAATTCAAAAATGATGAAGGAGTGGGTGGGTTGTTTGCCGGGAGCCCGATAACAATCGCCAAGGCCAGTGAAAACAAAGATTTGGCGTGGGAATGGGTGAAATTCGCTACAAGTGAATATACACAAAAATACATCTATGAGGAAATGGGATTGGTTCCTTCCATCAAGTCGGCAATGGAATGGGATAGTGTAAAGGATACCGAATTGATGCTTCCTGTGTTTGAAGCAATGAGTACACCTTGGACACCGCGTTATCCGTGGGGATCCGCACAACCGAGGTTTATTTTGACATCCGAAGTAGAAGCGGCGCTCACTGGTGAAAGGAGTGCAGAAGAAGCATTGACCAAAGCACAAAAAGAGAGTACGGAGTGGCTGGAAAACAGGTAGTCAAATCAGGACCTTAGCAGGAAGTCGGAAGCCCGTAACCTTCTTCCTGCTATCCGGTTTTGTCAGGAGGGGCCGAGACATGGAAGCAGGATTACTAGAAAAAATCTGTTTTTGGATA
Organism: Sediminibacillus terrae; assembly: GCF_009602435.1. Taxonomy (GTDB): domain Bacteria; phylum Bacillota; class Bacilli; order Bacillales; family Amphibacillaceae; genus Sediminibacillus; species Sediminibacillus terrae. Next base: position 219,684 of record NZ_VZDQ01000011.1, on the reverse strand, counting down.
AACCGATTTGCTTATCTCAATTTGTTGTGGCTGTTATTCTGCCTGGCGGGCTTGTTGCTGGCTGGTTTCTTTCCTGCCACTGCAGCCATGTTTGCCGTTCAGCGCAAGTGGATTAGCGGCAGGGTTGAAATACCTGTCTTCCGTACCTTTCTTTCAACATATAAGAGGTATTTTTGGAAGGCCAATCAACTTGGTTTTCTCCTTTTGTTGTTTGGGGGCATGCTTTTTATCAATTTCTATCTCGTCATGGACAGGGCAAGTGTACTTGCATCGTTGTTCCATTTATTTCTTCTTTTGCTTAGTTTTTTATATCTTTTGGTTTGGCTGTATGTATTTCCGGTACTGGTTCATTTTGAAGGAACAGGTTTTGATACGGTGAAAAATGCTTTGTTTACTGCGATAACCTCTCCCTTTTTAACCATCTCAGCGATTATAGGGGTGGTCTTGCTTTTCTGGTTTTGCAGAGCTTTACCAGGAAGCATCCCGGTACTCGGTTGCAGCGGTATCAGTTTTATTATGTCTGTATTTGCTCAGCGGGTGTTTAACAATATCGAGACCAGGGCCTTTTGAATCAACATGGAAAGTGAGGGAGGAGCAATCGGATATTGTACAAATAGAGAACGTCATTACTGGTTGAGGATGATGCAGAAAGTCGCTGATCCGGTACTTTCTGCTTTAGAGAGCCGTCAATTAAAAGCTGCCATGCCCGTAGAAATGAATACGAAAACAAATCGTGAAACTTTTTCAGCACTGGAAGCGATGGCTCGGCTGTTAAATGGAATGGCTCCCTGGCTGGAAAGGAAACAAGAGGACTTAGAAGAAGAAAAAATCCGTCAACGGTATGGTGAATTAGCTCGGAAAGGAATTGATGCAGGTACCGATCCCGATTCACCTGATTACATGAATTTTTCGGAGGGGTTTCAACCGATAGTGGATACAGCTTTTCTGGCACATGCCCTCGTCCGGGCACCCCAGCAGCTTTGGGACCCACTTGACAGTCGGGTTAAGGAAAATGTGGTGTCGGCTTTGCGAGCCACTCGGAGTCGTAAACCTCATTTTTCAAACTGGCTGTTGTTTTCTGCTATGATTGAGACCGCTTTATTTCAAGTAGGAGAATCAGACTGGGATCCTATGCGGATTGATTATGCGATAAAACAAACCGAACAATGGTACGCAGGAGATGGAGTGTACAGTGACGGCCCCTCTTTCCATTATGATTATTATAACAGCTTTGTCATTCACCCTATGTTGTTTGATATAGTAGCAGCAATGGGAAGTCGATATCAGGAATGGAACATCCAATATTCGAAAATCCTGCGCAGGGCCCAAAGATACGCTGAAATTCAAGAACGGTTGATTGCTGCTGATGGCTCTTTCCCTCCAATAGGAAGGTCACTTGCTTATCGAACAGGGGTTTTTCATAATCTTGCCCACCTTGCACTTCATGAGAAGCTTCCTGATTCTCTTGAGCCAGCCCAAGTTCGGACTGGATTAACCGCTGTTATAAAGCGTTCTCTGGAAGCACCGGGCAGTTTTACTGATGATGGCTGGCTTACTATAGGTCTTAGCGGCCATCAGCCGAGTATAGGTGAAGGTTACATATCGACCGGCAGCACATATTTATGTACTGTTGTCTTTTTACCGCTCGGTTTGTCAGTTGATGCTCCGTTTTGGCGGGATCCGCCGCAGGACTGGACAGCCAAAAAGGCATGGTCGGGGAAAAGGTTTCCAATAGATCAAGCCCTTCAAGATTAATCAGAAAGGAGGTACCGGATGGAAAAAGGTTTATTCATCATGCGCTTGGAACCATTTGACTACGTTTATCCCTCTGAAATCAGGGAGGAAATCAGCCGATTTGTCGATATTATCGCCCCCCCTATGACGGTGGACACCGCCCTGCTGCATCCGGAACTTTTAAAACAGGCAGACGTCATTTTTTCCGGGTGGAACGGCCCTGAACTGGATGAATCTTTTTTGGAAACCGCTGAAAGATTAAAGGTCATTTTTTATGCGGCAGGCTCTGTCAAACCGATTGTGACCGATGCAGTTTGGAAACGGAATGTCAAAATCACCAGTGCCGTCAGGGCGAATGCGATTCCTGTAATAGAATTCACCCTATCACAGGTATTGTTCTGTCTGAAAAACGGTTGGCAGTTTGTCCGACAAGTCAAGCGGGAGAAACAGTTTCCGGAAAAACCTTACTATATAGCAGGAGCCTTCCAAAGTAAAGTAGGATTGATTTCCCTTAGCACTGTTGGTCGGGGTGTTGCTGATCAGTTGAAACACTTCGATGTCGAAGTATTGGCTTACGACCCCTGCGTAGAGAAAAAACAGGCAGAACAGCTTGGAGTGAGATTGTGCTCGTTAGAGGAAATCTTTCAACAATCCGATGTAGTTTCCTTGCATACTCCTTTGCTGGAGGACACAAGAGGGATGATCAGAGGGGAGCATTTTGCCATGATGAAACAGCATGCCAGTTTCATCAATACAGCCCGTGGTGGTATTATTAGGCAATCAGAATTGGTTCATGTCTTAATGGAACGCACAGATCTCACGGCAGTTCTGGATGTCACAGAACCAGAACCGCCTGCTGCCGATTCACCATTGTATCAAATGGAAAACGTCGTACTTACCCCGCATTTGGCTGGAAGCGAAGGGGCAGAATGCGGAAGGATGGGAATGTATATGCTGGAAGAGTTGAAAAGGTACGTGTCCGGTGAACAGCTGAAATGGCAAGTGAATCCAGACAATCTACACTTTCAGGCTTGATTGGAAAATGCAAAAAAATGAAGAGGAGGTGCATACGGATATGGATATCACTTATGATAATGTACCCACTATTCCAGAGCAAACGGTGCTTGAAGGTATTCTACTGTTGCATGACTCCATATTCGGGGATGCATACGACTTAGCTGAAAAAATTAATAAAAGGCAGAAGCTTCTATTTACACTGGCTTATGATCACGATTCGGTAATCGGCTATAAAATCGGATACCCGTGTGATGAGAAAAAATTCTATAGCTGGTTAGGCGGAGTAAACGCTAATTATCGAAACATGGGGATTGCTTCGGCTTTAATGGACCATCAGCACGTGTATTTACGCGAAAAGGGGTATGGGAGGGTACAAACGAAAACAATGAATCGTTGGCGTTCTATGCTGCTATTGAATATAAAAACAGGCTTTGATATCACTGACACGTACCTTGATAAGTCAGGGGAATTGAAAATCGTCTTAGAAAAGGAGTTAAACTAGAAGTTTCGTGAAAGCTTCTTTTTTTCTATGCGGAAATGTTATGAATCACCGGGAAAATACAAAGGGGGAAAGAGGCACGGCTTCCATCCTCAGAAAGTCCGAAACGCTTTTATGCGGGATTTTCAGCTTGTGCCTGCTGAAAGCCAAGTGCATTTCTGTAGTGTTTATAACCATTCATAAAGTCAAAATAACGAATGACTTAAGAAGATACAATGCACCAGCACGTGGTTCACAAGCATGGGGGACTTTGTTCAAAAAACGCACCTCAGTGGAACGTGTAAATGCTTATCTTAAAGAGTTTTTTCAGCTTAATAATGTTCGTTATCGTACTGGAAAACGTGCCAAGCTTTACTTTGACATGGTGACGCTTGTTTTTCATGCATCAAAATTAGCTGCAGATCGTATTAATGCTCAGTTAAGAAAAGTCAAGTTTTCTTATAGATCTACCTTTTGATTAAAAATAGGAACAACAAGATAATGACTGAGTAGCCCGAATACCCGTAGACTCCTGCGGGAAGTGGGAGATCGGCAAGACCCCACAGGGCTATGCCCGAGGAGGCTTGCCACTCCCCCGCGGAAAGCGGAGGGTATTCGGGCTAATGACAAAACGCTATAAGGCTGCATTTTTAAAAATATGTTTATAAATTCTGCACAGGTCTGTAATTTTAAAAAGAGCAATGATGAAATTGATTCAGTTATCTAATAAAATGTAAAAAACCGGACATGTTCGAATGCTTAGTAGTTCGAATCATTGTTCGGTTTTTGTTTTGGCAACGAGACTTTCGTCTGAGCCTCTTTTTAATGTTCGATAGAAAAAACCTTACTAAAGAGCGGATAAATTAGATAGCCAAGTAGAATGCCGCTGGTGTTCAGGATCAAATCATCGATATCCATGCTTCCCCGGTGGGTAAGAAACTGCAGAATCTCAATCAAGCTTACGGAAGCAATGGCCATTCCCGCTAGATACCTAAGTTTCGCTTCCTCTCTTTTACAGCAATAGTAGATACCGAAAGGGATAAACAACCCTATATTGGCAGCGAGGTTGTAAAAAGCAATGAATGGAGACGTCTCTCCATACAAGTAAAACATAATCGTTTTGAAGGGAATTAAATTGTAATTGTCATAGACTTGGCCTGCCGGACGGAAAAACAAAAGGACAAGCAAGAAAATACTATAAACAATGATAGATACATCAAGCGACTTTTTGGCAATCGTGAAGCGCTTCTTGAATGCAATACTGCTAATAGAAAAGAAGATAAAACTGTAGCAAATCCACACAACAACCAATACCAGGGAATGCAAATATTCAGTAAGGGATATCCAAATGGGAAATAATAAAACAAACACGATTTGTGCCACCCATAGACTGAAAATAAACCTTTTCTCCACTTTATGACCACCATCTTTCCTATCAAGTGTACCATCAAAACGGATCGGGTTGTTACGTTAAAAACAAAAAGAATACTTATTAAAATAATGTGCACTTTACAATAGTGTGTGTCGTACACTATAATGGTGGCAGGAGTTGATCGTATGAGTGAAGTCGATGAATTGGTAGAAAAACTGCTGCAAGAATTACGTCGCGGAACGATTACTATAGGGGTTCTCAGCCAATTGGATGAACCACAATATGGCTATTCTCTGGTGAGCATTCTGAGCGAAAAAGGGATGCCCATTGAGCCGGGAACGTTATATCCGTTATTAAGAAGATTGGAAAAGCAAGGGTTGCTGGAGAGCAAGTGGGACACCAATGGGGGGCGCCCGCGTAAATATTACTTGTTAAGCAGGAAGGGAAAAGAAGTCCTTGACCAACTGAAAAAAGAGTGGAAAAGCATTGTCGGCAATATGGAAGGATTATTCAGAGAAAGTGAGGGAACAAACGATGGAAATGATTGAGCGCTATATCTATGCCGTCTCGCTACGTCTTCCGCAGGGGCAGAGGCGGGATATTGCAGAAGAATTACGGAGTTTGATCGAGGATATGCTGGAAGAAAGGAACGATGGCCGGCCGATAGAGAATTCGGATATAGAGAAAGTATTGATAGAGTTAGGGAGCCCGGCAAAATTAGCTGAAAAGTACCGAGGGACCAACCGCTTCTTAGTAGGACCAGACCTGTTTCCAGCCTATTTATCAGTAATGAAAATGGTATTAATCATAGCAGTCTCAGCCATCGGCATCATTTTTGCAGTGGAAACCATCCTGACACCAATGAGCATTCTTCAACATTTTGTCGATTTTCTAATTTCCCTTTTTGTTACCGCTACACAAGTGTTTGCCTGGATTACGGCTGGTTTCGCTGTTGCTCAATATTTTGATATGGAACCGTTTGGGTTGGCAGGGGTGTATGATCGGAAAAAGTGGGACCCGTCAGAGCTTCCGACTGTTCCGGATGAGAAAAAACGAATAAAACGGGGTGATGTTCTAACAGGAATTATTTTTTCCGTACTACTATTGGTAGTGATCCGGTTTTCTAATCACTTGTTCGGAATTCTCTTATTCGAGGGCCATGACTTGGAAACCACCATTCCTTTTTTGAACGATGAAAAACTGGTCGAGGTAATGCCGCTCATTTATCTATTGGTAGTATTCGGAATTGCGAAGGAAATAACAAAACTAGTGGCTGGAAAGTGGACCAAGAAGTTGGCAATCACCAATCTAGTGATAAATGGTGCAATTTTTTTACTGGCTATGCTTATACTGAGAGATCAGGCGATCTTAAATCCGGATTTTGTCCAACAGCTTACCGAGAGTTGGGGAGTCAGTAAACAGCAAGAAGAATATGCGACCATAGAAATTGTCTGGAACCAATCGTATAATCTGGCGCTTGCTGCTTTTGTTATATCCTTGCTGATTGATACGATGACTGGGTTTTATAAAGCTTTGAGGAAGTAAGAGTACTGCTCGAACTGCCTCCTTTTCGGCAAGTGGTTCTTTCGTTGGATGAGAAAGCCCATTTGCCAAAAAGGTCTTTTGGTATTGAATGACCTTCCCTTCCGGACATTGGTTACTTGGACCGTTTTAGTATACCTAAATATTCCTGCCACGGACCGACATCTGTACGATAGTGCTTTGCCATTACCCGGACGATTTGAGCAATATGGGTCAAATCGTGAACAACCCAGGTGGATAGCAGTTCTCGTAATTTCACTTCTCCAAAAGCTGGATGCGTTCCGGTCCATTCAAACTGTTCATCGGACACAACAAGCTTTTGAACGGTAGAGATATTTTCGCCGCGTAAGGTTTTAAACTCCTCTAACTTTTGGTCAATGTTTTTTTCTGTTGATTGGTTCAAATGGGAAAACCGATCAAAGTCCGGAAAGGAGGTATCCACCCCTTGTGCTAAAATGGTTTTGATTCGTGGAATCCAATTCGTCTTTTCCGCTTCGACAAGATGACCGACTACGTCAAAGGCTGTCCAAGTCCCCTCTCCTTCATTACAATGCAGCCAACTGCTTGATAATCCAGACAGAAAGGCTTCAACTGTATGAGGTGTCCGTTCCAGTACTTCGATTGCCTCCTTCATCTGAAAGTTCATTTTCCAGCTCCTTTCCCAAACTTTTCCCTATATTTTATGTTACTCGCTATTTGTTCATTCGCCAGCTTATCGCTGTTTCCTTCTGAAATCTTAATTTTTGATCAAGAAAGTCTGTTAAACTAGTAACTAATATTATCCGAAATCGGCAGAGAGGCTGAGAATAGTTAATTAATAGTTAGGAGTTATTGACCATGGAGTATAAAATCGCGGAAAAACCAGGTTATACACCGCAAATCGGGCATCTTGTGTCGATGATGGAGTATGCAAGAAAGACGACACTCGATGCTGTCAAAGACCTTTCGACAGAACAGCTAGATTACTTGCCGACGGAAAAAAGCAATAGTATCGGCGCCTTGTTATTGCATATGGCAGCAGTCGAAATCGGTTTCCAAATAGAGATATTTGATGGCCGAAGTCCGAATGATGAGGAAAAGGGCGAGTGGGGAGCCGCTTATAGCCTCGGAAATAAAGGTCGATCGGAAATTAATGGAAATAATCTGGATTTTTATCTTGATAAGCTTGCCAAAGTCCGGCAAAGGACATTGATGGAATTCCGACAGCGAAACGATGCATGGCTTTTTGAGGGGATACAATGGGAGGGGCATCCGTCCAATCATTTTTTTATCTGGTTCCATGTAGTGGAGGATGAAATTAATCACCGGGGGCAGATACGGATTCAGAGAAAACTGATCGAGTAAAGTTCCTGCCATTATGGTATGGGGAAAATACAAGATGAAAATGTCCTTGATCCTTTTTACTCAAGGCAGTGAAGAAGCTCAAAGCTTTCATTCTGAAGAAATAGAATGTCCCTTGACTTTTAATCAGGTAAGGAGAGCTCTCTTCTCATGCTATAATAAACAGAATCATGATTCAAATAAATTAGGAGTTTTTAATATGAAAAAAATTGCCGCTACAGGATTTGCGGCAGCCGTCCTTATCTATGCTGTAATGCATTATGTTACCTTTTTGGTTCCTTCTCATGCAGGGGAAAGGATTTTGTCTGCGGCAGGAATAGCTGCGGTCATTTTTGCTGCTATAAATTTATCGCTTCGCTCGTTCATGGTGCCGTTGTTTTTATTGACAACGGCAACAGTGGTCCAAATCACGTCAGGCGGATCTTTCCTGACTTTTCTCCTGGAAGGCATCATTCAAATGCGAAGCCTTATTGCCTTGCTGCTGATTGTTCCGGTTATTGGCTGGATACTGCGGGAAGAACCTTATATTGATAGTATTATGAATGCTGCCCACCGTTTTCTGAATACTAGCAGAAAGTTTTATTTTGGAATCATGTTGGTCAATCAGCTTATTGCTTATTTTCTGCTGTTTGGTTGTATTCCGATGATGTATCAATTTATTCATGCATTCCTTCGCGACAAAAAGGGAGAAGCCTGGGAATACTTCAAGGGTACTGCCTTGTTGCGTTCTTTCGCGTTGACGACGCTTTGGGTTGTCAGCATTCCCAGTTTTGCATTTGCCGTCGACCATTTGGACGCTTCTTTAGGGTGGACAATCATTCAGGGAATGATGATTTCTCTTGCAGGGATTGGTTTGGCTGTTTGGTTTGCTGCAAGAAAAGAAAAGCAGTATGGAATAGATTATACAGCAGGAATTAATTCTGAGATTGATAGACTGGTAAAAACAAATGGACAAGTAAACCATACAAGAAAACATGTACTGGAATTCGCCACCCTGTTTGTCTCATTGTTTACGACTATTTTCCTTCTTCATCTCATCATGGGCTGGGGATTATTAATGGTCATTCCGCCGGTCATTATCGTATGGACCTGCGGTTACTTTATCCTTAAAAAACGAACAGGTAGTCTTATGAGCCAGGCAAAGCAATATTTTGGGGTGGACATGAAATACAAATCCCAGCAATTCAGTCTACTTCTAGCTGCCGGGATGCTGATCTATGCAGTCAATCAGTCGGGTATAGGTAATTACCTGGTGGAAGGTTTGTTTTATTTGGAGGATACTGTACCGTTCCTGAATTTCCTCGTCATCTTGCCATTCACAACTATCCTTCTAGGGTTTTTGGGCTTGGGCCCATTGACGGTCATCGTTTTGGTTGCCGGAATTCTCCAGCATGTGGATATGCCATATCCTCCGGAGTTGGTTGTGTTGTCGTTGACTTCTGGGAGCGTCATATCGGTTCTGCTGTCGCCGGTCATTCTCCCCATCATTATTTTGAGTGCAACGAACGGACTGAGCATTCTGAAGAACGGCTTTCGTTTCAACCTTGGCTACAGCATTGTTTTTTATTTCATGGTTCAAGCCTATATCCAATTTATGTGGTATGTTGTTTATTAAGCTGAATAAAAGCAGGCTAAAAGACGTTTGGAAACGTTTTTCGCCAGGAAGGGTGAAAAAATGAAACAATTGCAGCAAGATGCAGATTCTTTTCAGAAGGAAATGGGCTGGGAAATCAGGAAGGAAAGCTATGAAGCAAGCAGGGAAGATTTATTAAATAACTATATGCTGCTGACAACGGAAGTGGCAGAGGTAGCCGAAGAGTTCCGGAAGGCTTTTAATCTTACAAATAAAGCAATACAAGAGGGCAAGACAGAACAGGAAGCGTTTGATAGGGCTAAGGCTCACGTCAAAGAGGATGTCGGAAAAGAACTCGCTGACTGTGTTGCTTACATAACCAAAATGGCGAATTATTTTGAGATAAATTTAGAGGACAGTTTTTATAAGAAAATGGAAGAAGTGAAACATCGGAAAAATAAGGATGTCAGGAAAAGCTGAAATGGACTGCCCAAAGTCATGTTCGATGACTGAGGGTGGTCCTTTCTTTTATTTTAGACATCCAAACAATAGGAATTTCTTCTATAATAAAGGAGTTGCTTTCAATTTATTAAGCATTTATAAAGATTTTCTCTAAAGCAAATACCTGCCATTATAATAGAACGTGAAAGTGGGGTCTGGTGATGACGAATCAAGAAAAAATATTAATCATCGAGGATGATGCGGAGATTGCCAGGGTTATGATGGATCATCTGCGGCAGGAAGGCTACCTTCCGACATGGGCGTCTACTGGCATCGAGGGATGGGAGGAATTTAAAAATAGTGGGTTTGATTTGATTTTGGTCGATTTGATGCTTCCGGAAATGGATGGCCTTCAATTAAGCGAAAAAATCCGTCTGGAAAGTGATGTGCCGCTTTTGATCGTGAGTGCGAGGCAGGAGCAGGAGCACAAAATACAAGGGCTGGATTTAGGTGCGGACGATTATTTAACCAAACCATTCAGTCTCGGGGAATTGAGCGCACGGATTAGCTCACACCTTCGCCGATATCGCAGGTACAGGAATGAACCAGAACATGCAGATAAGCAAATCTACCAAGATGGGTTGGAAATCGACTTCACCAACAATGTAATCAAATTGGAAACGGCTGTTGTCCCTTTATCTGCGAAAGAAAGGGAATTACTACTGTTACTTGCGAAAAATCCGTATAAAACTTTTTCCAAATCCGAGTTGTACCATCACATTTGGGGGCAGCAGGATCTTCAAGGCAACAATACGGTAACAGTCCATATCAAAAGTCTGCGGACGAAATTGCGCGATGAGACAAGAGCGGCGAAGTACATTGAAACAGTATGGGGTGTCGGCTACCGCTTCATCGGGGAGTCCGTTGAATGAAAATTAAAAATTGGCTTGCTTTAAGTTACTTGATCGTACTTCTTCTGCCTTTCGCTGCCGTATATGGATTATACATAAGCATCAGCCACTTTGAACGTCAACAGGACTTCCGGGAGTTTGTCGAGGCGAGGCAGCAAATGGAGGAGTTGGAGACCATTCTCCAGGATGAAAAACTGTACCACATTCAGCCACGGGAAAACTATCAGGAAATCGAGAAAGCGGCGTCTGGCTCCATTCGGATCACCCTTTATCGTCCAGACGGGGTTACCCTCTATTCTTCATGGAATGATTCATATGCTGGCAGGCTCTTGCAAGTAGACACTTCACGCCTTTACAGCGGTTTGAATGACTTGAGCAAGCATGCTCGTACCTATTCGTTGAAACAAACAGTCTTCCATGACAGAGAGCTGACAGGCATTTATGAAATCACGCTTCCAAGGGATGTATGGATGGATGGAGTGAACAACCGAACTATCGTGGTCGGCGGTATCCTCATCCTGTTCATTGCTCTTGTTTATGGGACGGTTATCTGGGTTCTTCATCGTAAGCTGACCCGGCCGCTTGGCCAATTGCGCGAAAAAATGACGAAATTTGCCAAGGGGGAGCCGTTAAACGATCATTGGAGCCATTCCCGGGACGAGATCGGTGAATTGATTGCCCACTTTTATCAAATGAAAAAACAAATAGAGAGAACGAGGCAGGAACTTGTTCAACAGCAGCAAGAAAAGCAATTTATCGTGGCTGCGCTTTCCCATGATTTAAAAACGCCCTTAACGGTCATCCAAGCTTACTCGGAGAGCTTGTGGGGAGGACGGTTACTGTCGGAAGAAGAAAGACAGGAGTATGCAGGGATTTTATTTAATAAAATAGCGTATATGAAGCAGTTACTTCACGACTTATCTTTGTACACCGCCCTGCAATCGGAAGAAAAAGAGTCTGAACAAGTAAAGGTAGATGGCGAAGAATTGTTCGACATGCTGTTAAATGGTTATGAAGAACCATGCTCCCAAAACAAAATCAAGCTCCATACAGAAGTATGTGTAAGAAATATATACTGTTTGAATCCGGAACAGATTATGCGGGTCGTCGATAACGTGATGGCAAACAGTATCCGCCATACTCCGCCTGGTAAAAACCTGTGGCTTGCTGCTGTTTCCAGTGATTGTCTCATGCCGGAATGGGTCTTCGGTCCATTTCGCAGGGAGCTGGACTCCTTCCGGTCAGGAGGAACCTTGCTGTTGATACAAAACGAAGGAGAAGTAATACCCGAGAATCTACAGAAACGGATTTTCCTGCCTTTTGTTCAGGCGGGAGATGCTAGGTCAAACGGGAGCTCTGGACTTGGACTCAGTATAGCGAAGAAAATAATCGAACAACACGGCGGAAAAATCGGTTTATGGTCTGAAGACGGCTATGGAACCTTGATAGCCTGTTGGTTGAGAGAAGGGGAACATATGGATGAAACATAAAGGTTGGTTGAGCATTGTATTATTGTTGGTTGTCATAACAGGGTGTAAAGGAGATGTGGGTGTGTCCTCGGAAGAAATTTTCACAAAAGTGTTAGCTGAAAGTGAAGAACCCCTCGGCTATTATGGAGAGGGCAGTGTGTCGATTAAAGATGGTGAGACAGAGGAAAAGACAACTTTTGAGGAGTATGCAGGCAGGAATGGGCAAAGAAAAGTGATTACGGAGGAACCTGCCACAAGCAAAAGGTCGATAGCACTTATGGACGGGGGCTCCATGACCATTTATGAGGAAGGGAGTAAAACAGCTCAGCGCATGGACTTGTCGCCTGGTGAACTGCCTGCTTCCTTGACGCAGAAGGAACAGTTATTGAGCATGCTCGATGTAGTCCAGGGTACACATGATACGGAGTTGGTCGGTGAGGATACCATCCTGGATATGGAGACCTATCATCTGAAACTGACCAGTAAGGAAGATGGATTATTGGGGGACATGGATATTTGGGTCGAACAGGAAAACTGGTTCATTGTCAAAATGAAACAAAAAGCCGCCGATATAGAAACAAATGTGGAATACACGAAGCTCGATTTAGATCCGGATTTTTCGGATGATACGTTTTTGCTAGAGTTGCCGGAAGATGTAAAGGTATCTGACCTGGAGGAGGGGATGGCTGTCCCGGCTTCCTTGGAGGAGGCAGAACAAGCCTTGGGAACGGATTTTCTCCTGGTCGATGACGAGAAGCAGGAACTGGATCGGATTGAAATGGACAAAATCGGTGGCGAAATAAACAGAACAGAGGTCACATTCTATTATCTTCAAGATGGTGTCCCATCTTTTTCAATCTCGGTTTTTCCCACTCCCGAAGGGGAAGGGATGTCTTTGGGGGACGGGAATTTGAAAGTACGAGGAAACGATGCCGAAAAAATGGATGAAATCCGCGGAATCACCTGGGATGAACAAGGGCTTCGTTACTCCCTGCTGATGGAACATCCTGATTTGACGACAGAAGAAGTTTTGCAGCTAACTGAAACGATGAAAATGCATTCCGAATTGTAGGTGAAAATGTATGCTGCCGGGTTTTTATGAAATCATTATATGTGTTTTTCTCGGATTGACGACCCATTTAATCGGTCTTCTGGCTAGACAGAAAAACAAAAAGCAAGGCATGGCGGTCGAAGCGGCTGCAGCCCTGCTTGTGACAGGGATCGTTTTTTATTTGAATCCTTCAACGGACGGATTCCTCTACTTTTCGTTTCTGGCGAGTGGATGGTCTTCTGCCTTCACCCTGACCATGGGTTTAGAAAAATATCGAGAGGTAAAGCGAGAATTGGACACGGCCATTGTGGAACCGATTAAGATTGCCCGTAGTATTTCCCGGATAGCCCTCGATTTAGTTTTTGTCATTATCGTATATGCCGGGGCTATCTTGTTTCTTTTATATGGGCCAAAAGAAAGTCCGCTTCATTTCATGATTGTTTTTGGCATGTTTCCATCGCTTTCTGTGCTGTTGAAACGAGTGATTGACTGGAAAAAGGTCCGATTTTATTATGGAGAAGCGGAGCAAAAGCTCTATATTATTTCCTGGTTCCATGCACGCACATACACGCTACAGGATGCCGAGTCTGTTGCGGTGGAATCTGCCGTGGATCTGCTTAAACTTCATCCTTATTTCACCCTATTCACTAGCAGGGTTGACTTTACTACATCCATGCAAAGGGTGCTTCGAATCCGATTTCCGGGAGAAAGCGTGTATATGACCGTCAATCAAGCTGCACATTGGCAAAAGAAGTTGACAAGCTTTATCCCCGATCACACCGGGGATGAACAAGCGTTAGTGGTACTGCCGTTTTATCATCGGAAAAACATTAAAAGATTGATCGGAAAGCTTTACTTTGCGATGACAGTCAAGGGGATATCAGCATATACTGGACTGGTCTTGCTGCTGTATTTTTTAAAGGCTCCTCCGATGATGATGTTTTTTTTGGCTGGTTGTTATTGGGTTTTCAACCTATATATATCCGACAGGGTGTTGAAAACAGCTATGGATGCAAAAGAAGTAGAAGATCCAATCGTGATCGAAGCTGCCCGGAAGGTGTTTTCACGGGCGGGAATTCCTAATGTGAAAGTCTATGTAACAGAGTCAGACGAATATAACGGATTGGCCGCCGGAATGAACATCGGCCATTCATTGGTTACGTTGACCTCAGCCACTTTAAAGCTTCCGGCAACTGTTTTGGAAGGAATCCTGGCTCACGAGGCAGTCCATGTCAAAAAGAGGGACGTGATGTGGAAACAAATTGCCAATGCAGTCCTGTTGCTCGGATATGTAGGCATTGTATTCGTCATTGCGGAAAACATTTCCGACATCGAAGCTGTTAAGACGCCGTTATTCTTCGTTTTCTGGCTGATGTTTATGTTGTTTCCTATTTTTCAATCTTTGTTGTCGCAATGGTGCGAAGTCCGTGCCGATTTTCTTGGTTCCTCTTATTTAGATGGAGGTACGGAACAGATGGCGGAGAGCTTGACGGCAATTGCTGTCAAACAAGATGAGGCAGCACTGAAAAGCGTTGGGTACAGTGAAGCAAAACAGAGCGAGATGGTGAAGGAATCTTCGCTTGACCGTTCACCATGGTGGCTGCGGGCGGTGGAATTCCAGCTGATGCCTCATCCGCCAATGTATTGGCGCATCATGACTTTACATTCACTGCCGTACAGATGGGGGATGAAGATCGGGAAGTGCTGGTTTGTATCAAGGTGGACAGAATCGTTTTCTCGGAAGCTATAAAGTGAGGACTCACCTAACTTTATAAAAACAGACCGGTCACTGGATAGGGAAGGATTTCCACTCGACGGGGGCAAGCTAGGCAGACTCTATTGGAAAGAACGCGAGCTGAAAACCCACTTGGCAAAGCGCTTTTCTTTTCCAAATTAGCTGCAGCCGTTTCTGCGGAAAACGGAGTATCTCTCGGGCTCATGTTGTGGGAAACAGCAAAAAACACTTCCGCGATAAAATGCTTACCATCTTGCATCGGAAGCAGAAAACCGAACGAGTTCGACTGCTATTATTTCGAATATCGTTCGGTAATTGCTTCAGCCACGAGGCTTTCGTCCAACTTGCTTTTCTTTAAGTCAAAGGAATGAGCTAGTAATCAAATCTTCCGAGGAATGTTCTTTTTCGTCATTTCCATTACCCAATAAAAACAGCAGGAGGAAGATGACTGCGATTAATCCCCAAAAGACCACTTTTTTACCAAAACCACCTCGAAAATAACAAAACACGAACAGAAAATAAAGGACCCCTGCGATGATAAAAGAGACAATTCCGGTTACCAGCATTTCCTGTGTGTATTGATGGGAATATCCCCAAAAGTGAAGCATTATCGCTATGAAAGAAAACAGGCCGAAACCATACATCATTTTTTCCATGACAACCATCTCCTTATTTTTTTGATCAAAGGAAGTCCGCATTATGTAATCTTTATCACTTTTTGTTCGTAAAGCTGATAAAAACCAGGAAGGTCACCAATACAAAAAAGACGATCCCTACACCAAGTAATAGCTGAACAATCTGGTTCATAAGACTGGTCGGTTGAAAATGGACAAAAAAGAGCTTCGGCAATTTTTCTTCCATGTTCCTTCCACCCCACCATTGATTGATGAGGGGGCTGATTTTTTCATAATCTTGACTTCTTACATTTCGAATGTGCATATGTACCTCCTGGTAAAGAGCTTAATCCACGTTGATAATCTCTTGTAATTGAAACGTTGCTAAGTCGAGTTCCACATAAGAAGGCATACCGAGCTTTTGCCATAGCTCGAAGACATTTACAGAATTGTATTTTTCTACAAACAAGGAGATGACCGTTCCGTGTGCCACGATGATCATATCTTGATGCTTGGGTCGGCCATCAATCACTGATTTAACTGCTGCATCGAACCGCTCAAGAGCATCGGTTGCCGTTTCTGCTCCGAAAACCAAGTCGTTTGGACAGTCGAAAAAAGTCTGGATCACCGATTTCCATTCCTTTTCCGGATAGAGTTTACGGTTTTTGTGTCTGTCGTGTTCATGTAAATCTTTTTTTATTTCAACTTGTCGATTCAACTCGTCGGCAATCATCCTGGCAGTATGGATTGCTTTCGGCTCCTCGCTTGAAAAAATCGTGTCGAAGTCATATCTATTCAATAAGGGAGCTAATTTTGCTGCCTGTTCGATTCCATCTTCCGACAGCTCCCACCTGGAAGAGGAAGTGGAAGTGGAAATGACCGGTTTTGCGTGTTTGATCAATAGTAACTGTGCCAATCAAATGGCCTCCAATTCTGTTTTCTGTTAGATTAGTAGCTTTTATAGCCGGGAGGAAAAGGGCTGTTTTTACAGTAGAGAAACAAGTCACCTGTTTTTCCCACGATTGTTTGTTAACAAATCGATTACCAAGCAGCCTATCGTTCCGCCGATCATCATGCTTATCCACCAGCCCCAGTCAAATTCTTTTCTCCAAATGGCTCCAATTAGGAAGGCTATCGTAAAACCTGACAGGATACCGATATATAGGGAGTACCTCTTCATATATTTTCAGCCTCCTAAAAAAACATTTGAACAAATTTTAACATAAATTTCCTAGGGTGACGTTTACCGAGCATAAAAAAACAGAGCACCCAATGGGACACTCTGTTCTTTTGAAAGGTTACCTGTCTTCATGTGTCCAAGTTGTTTCTTCACCAGTGACCGGGCATAGCGGAAATGACTCGCCTTCCTTGAATGTCACTTTTTCCCCGGACTGGCATTGGTACTGCCCGCCTGCAGGAACCCCTTGACCAGTACGATATTCGTCATAACGTTTTTCCATTCCAATACCTCCTTAGCGTTTTTCATAACGCTATTTTTTCCTGAATTATTAGTTCTTACTCTTTCTTTAAACTCTCATAAGCAGAGGCAAGATGGAAACAATAGAAATGCTTAACATCATTTTACAGGGAGGTTTTTCGGTGAAGAAAAAAAGTATTTGGCTGAATCCTGTGTTTACAGTATCTTCAGTCATCATACTTGCATTGGTTATATTAGGTGCTATGATGCCGAAAGGGTTTGGAGCTGTTGCAAACCGGCTGTTCGATTTTACCGCGATTAATTTTGGCTGGTTGTATTTAGTTGGCGTTTTTATTTTGATCGTCTTTTTAATCGGGCTAGCGGTAAGTAAATTCGGTTCCATCCGTTTAGGGAAGGATGGAGAAAAACCTGAATTCCCCTTTTTCACGTGGGTTGGAATGTTGTTTTCAGCAGGTTTTGGGGTAGGACTCGTGTTTTGGGGTGTTGCCGAGCCGATGAGCCATTTTTTCACAACACCTTTCATCGGCATGGAAGGAGAAACGGATGAAGCAGCCAGAGTGGCGATGGGGTATGCTTTTTTTCACTGGGGTGTGAGTCAATGGTCCGTTTTTGCCATCGTAGGATTGGTTATAGCATTCTATCAATTCCGCAAGCAGGAAAACGGCTTGATATCGACGGCCCTACAGCCGGTAACCGGCAACAATCCCCTTGTGAAAAACACGATCGATTCGCTTGCCGTCATTGCAACGGTAATGGGCATTGCAACTTCGTTGGGACTTGGCGTTTTACAGATGAACGGTGGACTGCATTCCGTCATGGGAATCGAAAACTCCGGCACGATCCAAGTGCTCATCATGGCCGTACTGTTGGTAGCCTATATGTTTTCATCGGCTACAGGTCTTGATAAAGGAATCCGATATTTAAGCAACCTGAACCTTGGATTGGCATTGGGACTGCTGTTATTCGTGTTTATTGTCGGTCCCACGGTGTTTATCCTTGAAACCTTCACACTGGGAATCGGTGATTATTTCGCCAATTTTGTTTCCTACAGTTTCCGGATGCAGCCATACAAAGAGGGTACCTGGGTTCGGGAATGGACGATATTCTATTGGGCATGGGCAATTGCCTGGTCACCGTTTGTCGGAGCGTTCGTTGCCAGGGTTTCACGGGGACGCACTATTAGGCAATTTATTTTGGGAGTGATGGTGATACCACCTTTGATAGCCTGCTTGTGGATCGCGGCGTTCGGAGGGACAGCATTGTGGCTGGATTTAAACCAGGGAACCGATATAGCAGAAGCAGTCAATGAGGATGTCGCGACAGCCCTGTTTCAGTTATTCGATAACCTGCCACTCAGCCTGCTGATGTCGATATTATCTATCCTGCTGATTTTCACTTTTCTTATTACGTCCGCCGATTCAGCCACCTATATTCTGGGAAGCATGACAGCTTACGGAAGCCTCCATCCGCCTAAGTTTGCTAAGTTCGTGTGGGGTTTTTTAATGGCGGCAATCGCTGCTGTCTTGTTGTTTTCCGGAGGATTGGAGGCCTTACAGACGGCTTCGCTGATCGCTGCCTTGCCGTTTACGATCATCTTGCTGTTACTTATCGTTGCGATCATCAAGCTGCTCAGCAAGGAGCCGCTCCCAGTACGCAAGGCGGATGTCAAACGTTTCCGCCGTATCAGTAAAGAAGCGGACAGGCGGGAGAAGCAGTAAAGATTAACTACCGTCATGCAGCGAGACAGAAAAGAAGCGGGTGCTAAAGCAGAGAGGTCAGGAGAAGCTGAACGGTCAAATCCCTCTTACGTTCCTCCGTTGTGCTACCAACCAAGTGCATTAATTGTTCCTTTTCACTTTGCTCTCCTGTTATCGTCCGGTTTTGCAAAAGTTCTGTTAGGTCCCAGCTCTTATTGCTTCTTTATTCCTACTAAAAAACGCGGTAAGATTGGGGAAGAGGAATTTAACAGTACCTGAAAGGATTGGGCGCTATGGAGAGAATTATCCATCAAGACGACAACATGATGTACGGAAAATACTATTTCCTGTTGTTGTTGTCTGTTCTGACCCTCAAGAAATCAACAAAATTGGAAGCATGGAAGCAGCAGGCCAAAAAAGAGCTTGAAGAGGAAAAAGAAATCACTCGTTTGTAAAAGAGAGAAAAAAAGAGGAGGACCCGTTTTATGAGTGAAGCATCAGCAGTGAAAAAAGTGGACAGGCCGAATACGCGGACAAGTCTGCATCATCAGTTTAAAGAACTTGGTTTGAAGGAAGGGATGGTCGTGATTGTCCATTCCTCGCTAAGTTCTCTCGGCTGGGTATGTGGCGGGTCAGCTGCGGTCATTCAAGCTTTGATGGATACAGTCGGAGAAGAAGGGACGATTGTCATGCCGGCCCAGACGGCGGAAAACTCCGATCCAAGCAACTGGGAGATGCCGCCGGTACCTAAAGAATGGTGGAAGACTATCCGTGCAGAAATGCCGGCATTCGATCCTGATGTCACACCGACGCGAGGGATGGGGAGTATTGCAGAAACGTTTCGCGGCTTTCCGGGAGTCAAAAGGAGCAATCATCCGACTTATTCATTTACTGCCTGGGGAAAGCATGCGGGAGAGATCATCCATGAACAGCCATTGCCTGCAGGATTTGGCGATGACTCACCATTGGCAAAAATCTATCATTTGGATGGGTTTAGCCTGCTGCTTGGCGTCGGTCATGACAGCAATACTTCTTTGCATCTGGCAGAACACGCCGTTCCGCACAAAAAGAAACTGGAAAAAGGGACTGCCCTGCTGGAAAATGGGATACGAGTCTGGAGGACCTATGAAGAAATCGATTATGACTCCGAGTTGTTTGCTGAGTTGGGCAAGGAATATGAACAAGCTCATACGGTAGTTGCCGCTAAAGTCGGAGCTGCTGAAGCGAAACTCATCAGACAGCGCCCGATGGTCGATTACGCACGTGAGTGGTTGAAAAACAAGCATTAGAAAATGGCACTACATATGAAATTCTTTTTATTCAGAAAAGCCAAAGGGTATCCGCTCTTTGGCTTTTGTCTACCTTGTTTCACTCATCAGGATCTATCACGGTGAACGGCCGCATCATGTCGTAATCTTCATGCTCCAGGATATGACAATGCCAGACGTAGTCTCCGGTATAGGGAGCGAATTTGGCAATGACGCGTGTAATTTGGGCAGACGGGGCGGCGATGGTGTCCTTCCAGCCGCGCTCGTTGGGAGCGGGAGCTGTTGCGGTCCCTGTATAATCAATTTTGCCGTCCTGATTATATCGCTCCAGGTCAAACGGTCGTCGATCGAGTACTTGAAATTGAACGAGGTGGATGTGGATCGGATGTGTAAAATTCGTGACGTTGACCAATGACCATATTTCGGTGGTCCCGAGTTCGGGCTTCTCTGTTACAGGATCGTGCCATTTCTTGTTGTCCAATAGTAGCAGCGGCCGGTCATATTCATCCGTGGAACCGACTAATTTTAACTGACGGATAGCAGTAATATTGTTTTGTTTAAGGGAAGGAATACGGGACAAATGCCTCGGGATTTTGCTAGTATCTTTTCTTGAGAGCGGTTTTGTCACCCGGAATTGCATGATATCCCCGGTCGGATCATCTGGATCGGCATTGGCTCCAAGGTTGTTTTTTATCACCACTGTCTTGCCTTTTAGCTTGGAAAAATCGACAATTACATCGACCCTTTCGGCTGGTTCGACCCCGATTTGTTCGATTTTCACTGTATTCTTCAGCAAGCCGCCGTCAGATCCGATTTGATAAAATGGTTGACCGGAATCCAACATCAATTGATAACTTCGGGTATTCGAACCGTTGAGGACACGGAAACGGTATTTACGTGGTTCTACTTCTAAATATGGCCACACTTTTCCGTTCGCCAAAATAGTGTCTCCATTGAATGCAGGCACGATCGATGGATTTGGCAGATTGGCCGCCGCGTCATCAGGCTGACGTGGATAAGCGAGGGATCCATCTTGGTTGAAAGAGCGGTCCTGGATCAGCAAAGGTATTTCATATTTACCGGATGGCAAATGCAATGCCTTTTCGTGTTCATTCCGGATGATATACATGCCAGCCAACCCTGCATAAACATTCAAACGTGTGATTCCCATAGCATGGTCATGGTACCACAAAGTAGTGGCCCGCTGGTGGTTCGGGTATTCATACACTTCTCGGCTGAACGACGGGCCGGTTTCCCTAAAACCGTTCGTGAACCATGCTTCTGGATAGCCATCACTGTCCGGTTTTGTTTCACTGCCATGCAGGTGGACTACCGTTCTCACCTGCGGTCCATTGGCTACATTGTGAACAGAACCATCAATCGGCAGGATGTGCCTGTTCGGTAGGTGATTCGTCCAGCGAACGCGAATCGGTTCATCTTGCTTTACCTCGAAGGTGGGGCCGGGAAATTGACGATTATAACCCCAAAGCCTCGTCGGCGGTAAATCTCTATGCAGTTTTTGCCGGAACTCTTCCATTCTTACTTCATAGTAAGGACCGTTCTTTGTCCTGTGGTTCGGTTGAAGAACCTTCATGATCGGCAGCCGATCCACAAATTTTTCGAGAGTCGGACTCATGGTTTCATCTCCAGTTTTGGTGCATTTACTATAGTAGATGACAGACGCACAGGTTTTGGGAAGGCTGATATAACAAGCTGCCGTTTTTTTTATTAGTGGTGAAGTCATCTGATAGTGCTTGTCCATGCAGGACTATTTTGGAACATGTTACAATGGGGAAAGGAAAAACAGAGGTGAACGTAATGAACTCAACACAGATAGTGAAAAGATTGCAGGACCATGAGCCGGCTGTATTAGGGAGTGAAGAATTTGCCAAGTTTGCTGTGCTGCTTCCGCTTATCGAAAAAGAAGGGGAGCTGCAAGTAGTATTTGAAGTCCGTTCCCGTACGTTGAGAAGGCAGCCCGGCGACATTTGCTTTCCGGGCGGAAAAATTGATCCTGACGATCGATCAGCAAAAGAGGCTGCCATTCGGGAAACGGTGGAAGAACTAGGAATCAAAACGGAAGAGATAACGGAAATTCATCCCATTGATTATATGGTTTCGCCTTTTGGCATGATTGTATATCCCTTTACAGGTTTTATGGACGAAAAGGCAAACATCAGCCTCAATCCGCAGGAGGTCGAGGAAATATTCACTGTACCGCTATCCTTCTTTTTAGAAACGAAACCTGTCATTCATGAGGTCGATATGCACATCGAACCAAAGGAAGATTTTCCGTTCGAGCTTGTGGCCGGTGGAAAGGACTATGAGTGGCGTCCTTTAAAAATGGAAGAATATTTTTATCAGTATGATGACAAAGTTATCTGGGGTCTGACGGCAAGAGTGATCGCACATTTTGCCTCCTTGTTGAATAGCTGAGTCGGAAAGGGAAAGAAGACTGTCACACAGGCAGTCTTTTTCTTCTGCTTTTGCACGATATAGGGAAGAATGAAAAAGAGTGAATTTAAAAGAAATGAAAAAGTTGCAGAAAAAACACTACCATCTTCGTCGAAATAGGAGTATGATGAAAAGCAAAAAAGTGTGGCTTCTAGGCAATATGGAAAGGAAGTATTTGTAAGTGAAACCTTCAAGAAAAGAATTCGCTATCATCGGACTGGGCAGGTTTGGAGGAACCCTCTGCAAGGAACTGGCCGAGTCGGATATCGACGTGCTGGCAATCGACAAAAGCCCAGAACGCATCCAGGAATACGCATCCATCGCCAGTCATGTTGTAGTAATGGACGCAGTGGACGAACAGTCGCTTCAGTCTGTAGGTATCAGCAATTTTGACTGTGCAGTCATCAGTTTTGGAGAGGACATTCAATCGAGCATCCTTGCCTCCCTGTTGTTAAAAGAGATGGGGATGAAAAAGGTGTGGGTAAAAGCACGGAATGAGAGTCATCAAAAAGTGTTGGAAAAAATCGGGGTCGACAAAATCATCAACCCCGAACAAGATATGGCCAAGCGGATCGCCCATCATATTGTCTCCGATCAGATTGTCGATTATATACAGCTATCCAAACGACATAGCATGATGGAGGTGATCGCGACGAAGGACATGGAAGGAAAAGCGATAGGTGACCTGAGTATTACCAAAAAACATTTTTGTCGCACAGTTGCGATTAAAAAGGATGAAGAG
This sequence comes from Sediminibacillus terrae, assembly GCF_009602435.1. GTDB lineage: Bacteria > Bacillota > Bacilli > Bacillales > Amphibacillaceae > Sediminibacillus > Sediminibacillus terrae. The sequence continues at coordinate 196,807 of NZ_VZDQ01000011.1, read as the reverse complement.
ACACTTCTCATGGAACCGTCGCTTGATACGAAAATCGAGCACGGGGATATCCTCATCATAATGGGGGAAAATGAACGGTTGAACCGATTGGAAGTCAGAGGAGTATAACTGCCATGACAATGAAGAATGACCTTGTTAATATCAGTCCTCCCAGATTTTTGCTGGGTATTTTCATCCTGTTTATTTTTATTGGAACTGTTTTGTTGAAACTGCCGATTGCGACCAACGAGTCGATAAGTACTCTGGACGCCTTGTTTACTGCTGTTTCGGCAATGACCGTCACAGGTCTTTCTGTTGTTGATACTGGTGCCGTATTCACGACTTTCGGCGAGTTGGTCATTCTGTTGTTGATTCAAATCGGCGGCTTGGGGATCATGACGTTTGCGGTTTTGATCTTTTTAATGATCGGCAAGAAAATCGGTGTGAAAGAAAGGGTGATTGTAACACAGTCATTAAATCAAACATCCCTCGGCGGTGTGGTGTCTCTAGTAAAGAAACTCTTTATTTTTTCAATCGTGATGGAAAGCATTGCCTTTCTGTTGTTATCGATCCGCTGGATTCCGGACATGGGATGGAAGCAAGGTCTATATGCTGGTTTCTTTCATTCTATCTCTGCCTTTAACAATGCTGGTTTTTCCATTTGGTCTGACAGTTTAACCCAGTTTGCGGCAGATCCAATTGTAAACATTGTGATATCGATTTTATTCATTATTGGCGGACTTGGGTTCACGGTGATTTTTGACTTGTGGAAAAAAGGAGATCCGCACAGCTTACGTCTGCATACCAAATTAATGCTGATTGGCACCTTTTTGTTGAATAGCGTTGCGATACTGGTCATCTTACTATTAGAGTATGATAATCCGGGAACATTGGGTAGTCTTTCTGGATTGGATAAATTGCAAGCTGCTTACTTCCAGGCAGTGACACCCAGGACAGCAGGTTTCAATACGGTCGACATAGGGAGTATGAATGATTCCACTTTATTTTTCATTGTTTTGTTGATGTTTATCGGGGCGGGAAGTGCTTCTACTGGCGGAGGAATCAAATTGACCACTTTTTTGGCCTTGATTTTTGCGGTATTTGCCTTTTTGAAAGAAAATGACGAAGTGGTGATGTTCCGCCGTGCCGTTAAATACAATACAATCGTCCGTGCTTTGGCTATTACCGTCATTGGTTTAGGATTGATTGTCACCGGTATTTTTATTTTGAATATAACCGAAGATGCCACCTTCATATCCATTGTGTTTGAAACGGTGTCAGCGTTTGGGACAGTGGGCTTATCGATGGGGCTCACTGCCTCGCTGACCATTGTTGGGAAAATCACCATCATCCTGGTTATGCTGATTGGAAAAATAGGTCCACTCACGTTGGCTTTTTCTTTTGCCCATTCCTCACAGGCGAAAATCAGGTATCCAAAAGAAGACATTCTGACAGGTTGATTCTTGTTAGCCTGTAACATAGAAAGGGGCTGTCCATTGAGTAGAAAACACAATGGACAGCCCCTTCAAAAAGGGAATATTTCAGTTAATTTTCCGTTTTTGTTTTAGCAGGCTTCTTTGTCAACGTAAAGAAAGCGCTGAAACCGATAAAGGAACTAACAAACAGAATCAATCCCATCGGTACTGCAGATGTTTCATCAATTCCTACAAGCGGGGAGGCAACGGATCCAATCAATAGAGGAAGCAATCCCAATACTGCACTTGCGCTGCCGGCGCGATGACCTTGATGCTCCATTGCAAGTGTAAACGAACTGGTCAACGTCATTCCCATGGTGGTCATGTAAATGAAAATGGCAATGACCAGTAATGCGAGCGGACCTTCTATGATACTTATGAACAAGATAAGTGCTGTCGCAGTAGCGGCGGTGCAAACTGCGATTCGAAGTAAATTCCGTTCATGGATGATACCGCCAAAACGTCCGACAATCGAGCTTCCAGACATAATCGCCAAACCGTTTATTCCAAACAATATACCGAAGACTTGCGGGGAGACTCCATAGATTCCCTGGTACACGAACGGTGTCCCGGATACATAGGCAAAACTTCCACCGTGGACAAAACCTACAATAATCGCATAGCCGATAAACGAGCGATCCTTAAACAAACTCCCCATCGTTTTCACGGTATTTCCTATGGAGCTTGGAATCCGCTTCTCGGGCGGCAAAGTCTCTTTCAGGCGGAAAAATACCGTGGACACAATCAATAATCCGAGAAGACTCAGAAAATAAAAAATCGTGTGCCAGCTGGCAAAAGGGAGCAACAAAATGGCTCCGCCTGCCATCGGGGCGATCATCGGCGCGGCTGCGAGAATCACCATTAACAAAGCATAAAACTTGGTCAGTTCTCGCCCGGTAAATACGTCCCTTACAACGGCCCGTGAAAGGACAACACCTGCTGAAGCAGTCATCCCTTGTAAAAACCGGGCAGCAATCAATGTGAGAATATTGGGTGCAAACGCACAAAGCAGGGATGCCAGGGCAAAGAGTGTAATCCCTATTAAAAGTGGTTTCCGTCTCCCGACCGCATCGCTGATCGGTCCAATGATTACCTGGCCAGTAGCCAATCCAATCAAACAGGTCGTCAAGCTTAGCTGGACAAGCGAAGCACTTGCATTCAAGTCGGAAGCGATATCCGGAAAGCTGGGCAAATACATATCTATGTTCAGCGGCCCCATAATGGCAAGCATTCCAAGTAATAAAGCGAGCGAAAGACGCTCTTTTCCGGTAGGATTTTGCAGCATGAATACCAAACACCTTTCATCTAACTATCGATCTGTATTTCTAATCATCAATAGATTATAGTCTAATTCAGAAAGGCGTGGCTGTCCATTGAATCAACCTGTGTTTTCGGCATTCCTGGCTGAAACAAAAAACAGGCAGCTGCCGGAGGATACCGGCCAGCTGCCTGTGCTTTTTCTACATTAAATCATAAACGGATTCTTCTAAATAGAGCCAGTGGTAATATTCCACTTCCGCGTCCGTCATGTTGTTCACTTCGTTTTCATTAAGGGCTGCCAATTCGCATAAATCTTGTTCCAGATCATTCCGAAGGGCTTGGCTCATTGTAAAGTCTCCTTTTTATAAACAGTTTTGTTTTTAGGTTATTAGTTTCTACTTACTATATATCTCATTCTGCGATAAATAAAATATCATTTTTAGATTGATTTTCTCCGTATGATGCTAAAGTGATATTTAAAGATTATTTGAGACACTTTAAGCAGTTTACCTTTCTTATAGGAAGAGAATTAGGGAAAGGATGAACGGCCGCTAATTTTGAGAATTGATTCTAAAAGATTCTCACTTTTTGCACAAATTGTATAAACTGCGACATTGAATTCGCCTTCCTAACTTCCTGCATTTATTAAGTTGGAGTTCGACGCTGCGGAAATACCCTGCGCTTTCCGCGGGCGGCTGGTGAGCTTCCTCGAGATAACGCTCTGCGGGATCTCTCCGAGGCCTTTGCTCCCGCAGGAGTCTCCGGCTATTCCTCCGCTAGGAACAGATTCCTGTTTAGAAATGGGTGTACTAGACATTTTTTCTTGATTTCGCTTGGTAATATAAGAAGGTCTTATCAAAAGACATAGCTAGGGAAACAAGCAGAAAGTCCAAGAGAAGGAGAAAAGACGGATCCCTATTGCTTTTGATGAAAAGAAGAACATATTTCCTGACAAACGTTTCTAAGAATGGCTTGTTTAATCTCAAGGAAAAAGTTTATACACTTGCGATTGTCCCCATGCTTCTTAGCGTAGGTAGCATACGCAGACTCCTGCGGGAACAGCGCGAGCTGAAGATCCACTTGGTAAAGCGATTTTCTTTACCAAGTTAGCTAAAACCGTGCCCGCGGAAAGCGAAGTATGCTACCGAAGCGGTGGTTCACACTCTTTTTGAATAGGCAAGGCAGTATCTATCAACTGTAAAAAGACTAAGACGCATAAAGTCTTGGAGAAGAATTTAAATGAAAGGCAAAACAAAAGGGAAAGGAAGCGCCTTCATTGACTTTGTCTATATAGGGGAGTTATACTTTTCATCAAAGGTATCCATCCTTGCATGATTAGCAAGGGACATTTTCGGGGCTTTACTAAATCGATTTAGTAAAAAGTGATAATAAGAAAGAGCATTCTTTGACCTCAGGAATTGCAAAAAATGCACATCTATTTGAAAACGCTTCACTGACGTGGAGAGAAATCTTTAAGGGGGATGGACATTGACACAACTAAAATGGGGAATTCTTGGTCCAGGGACAATTGCCCGGGAATTTGCGGTCGCGATAAACGAAGTGAATGGAAAAATCGCCGCAGTGGGAGGAAGAAAGCTGGAAAAGGCCCGGGATTTCGCTGAAGACTTTAAGATCGACAATGTTTACGGCAGTTACGATGAATTATTGCAAGATGAGGAATTGGACATTATTTATATCGCGACTCCGCACACTTTTCATCACCAATACATTATGGAGAGCCTTAGACGTAATAAGCATGTTCTTTGTGAAAAATCGATTACCGTCAACTCCAAGCAACTCAAGGAAATCGTCGAGTTGTCTGAAGAGAAGAATCTGGTGGTCGCAGAGGCCATGACAATATTCCATATGCCGGTGTACCGAAAAGCAAAGGAAGTCTTGCAGTCTGGCAAACTGGGCAAACTACGAATGATTCAAGTTTCACATGGGAGTTACAAAGACCCTGATCCTGCCAATCGGTTTTTCAATCCGGACTTGGCTGGCGGGGCGATGCTGGATGTTGGAACGTATGCCTTATCGTTGTCGCGTTTTTTCCTATCCGAGCAGCCGGACTACGTAGAAAGCACAGTGAAAAAATTTCAAACCGGTGTGGATGAGCAGGTGGGTATTCTGTTGAGAAACAAAGCAGATGAAATGGCAACCATTTCGATGACACTGCGGGCAATCATGCCGAAAACGATTTTGGTTGCAGGGGAAGAAGGATATATTAAAGTCGATGACTATCAACGTCCGACCAAGGCGACGATTTATTACACACAAGAGGATCGAACAGAAGTTATTGAAGCTGGTGAATCCGCGAAAGCATTCCATTACGAAGTGGAAGCGATGAACGATTACGTGGCGAATAATCGCAACAGTGATACATTGCAATTATCGGTCGATGTCATGAAATTGATGGATGAAGTCCGTAAACAGGGCAATGTCCGTTACTCGTTTGAATAAATAAGGGTTTGAAGGCACTGCATGGAAGAATATTCTGTGTGGTGTTTTTTGTGTGGGGTATATTTACTCATCCAGAAGTCGATGGAAACATAATCCGGTTGAAAAGACCTTGAAGGTTGACCCAAAACCTGCCCACTGTATAGCGGGGGTTAAAAACGGTGTTCAGCCGCTTATCACTGGCCGGCTGGTTTGGTGATTTTTGTGGTTGGATAAAAAATGAAACCAAAACAGCCAGTGTTCCGTAAGAAAAGGGGAGGAGAAAAACGCAATCGACTGCCTACAACTTCCGATGAGGAGAGCGGCTTTATGGTAAGATGGAGGTAGTGTGCAAATGAAAGGTTTAGAGGGGGAGAAGATTGGAAAATCAAACGTTTAACATGAATACCCATCAGAAGGCGAAGCTGAAAAAATTCGGCGGATTCTTCGGGAAATTGATTGGTTTCCTAGTGATACTATTGATTCTGGGCGGGTTGTCACTGCACTGGATCACCGATTATATATGGATGGATTCACTCGGGTTTCAACAGGTGTACACAACGATTCTCGGCAGCAAGATACTGCTTGGCGTGATCGGGTTTGTGGTATTTGCAGCATTGACTTGGATAACGGCAGCATGGATCCGCAAATCTTTCTTGAAACAATTTAATCCATCGCAGCTGCCGGCGTTGATTCGCAGCAAACGATTGAGCATTTTTACCATTTTAAGCATATCCTTGTTTGTCGGATTTATCGGAAGCAGTATCGTGCAGGGATTCGGGTGGGAGCTTTGGCTGAAGTTTCTTAACCATACTTCTTTCGATATAAAAGATCCGCACTTTGGCATGGATGTTTCGTTTTATATGTTTGTTTTGCCGTTTATTAAATTCGCGGTGAATACATTGATCGGTTTGGCCTTCTTTTTGTTGCTTGCCGAAATCGGGGCTTATTCCGTTTTCCATATGTATCGGATCAGCCGTTCAGCGCAATTGCAATTAGGTGTTACCCTGGGCAGCATCGGATTGTTGATGGCGGTTTCCCATGTTCTGGAACCATATAGCACGATGCTGACCAATAAGGTCAATTTATTCCAGGAAAGCGTCGTACATGGCATGAGTTATACCGACAAAGTTATCAACATTCCTGCATCCTATGTCATGGCAGCTGTTGCGGTAATCGGCACGGTGTGGGTGATCGTCTCGCTTATACGCGGTCGGTTGAAGGCGATGTTGATTCCGATTATTGCTTATATGGCGATTGGCATCCTTGCAGAAGGAACTTCTATCATTGTGCAAAACTATGTCGTGTCGCCTAATGAATTTTCCAAGGAAAGCCCTTATTTGGAGCATAACCTGGAATTTACGCGGGCTGCTTACGATCTTGATAACATTGAAGAATTTGAACACCCGGGGAACGAGTCACTCGATCAGGCAATGGTGGAACGCAATGAACCGACAATCAACAATGTCCGGATCAATGATGCAAGACCGATTCTCGATATATATAATCAATTGCAAACCTTCCGGACTTATTATCAATTCAATGACATCGATATCGACCGTTATCAAATCGACGGCGAGTATCAACAAGTCTTTCTGGGTGCAAGGGAATTGAATACCGTCGATCTTCCTTCTCAGGCAAAAACATGGGTGAACGAAAACCTGCGTTATACACATGGTTATGGCATTGCGATGAGTGACGTCAATCAAATCACTTCGCAAGGCCAGCCGGAATACTTACTGAAAAATGTCCCTTCAGAAGGTGCCATGGAGATCGAGAGACCACAAATTTATTTTGGGGAAGAAAACTATGATAATGTCATCGTGAATAGTGAAGTGGATGAATTCGACTACCCAGCCGGCGATGAAAATATGTCGACCAGGTATGAAGCAGATAAAGGGATCGCATTATCCGGTTTAAACAGGCTGTTGTTCGCCTTGGACGCTGGTTCGTTCAGGATGTTCGTCTCCGATCAGTTGAACAGTGACAGCCAGCTGTTGGCAACACGTAACATCATGGACCGGGTCGAACGGATAGCGCCTTTCTTGGAGTATGATGAAGATCCTTATATTTTCGTTCGCGATGATGGCAGCATGGCTTGGATGATCGATGCTTATCTGACTGCGGATAGGTATCCCTATTCCGAAGCCCATCAAGACGATGAAAGCTATATCCGAAACTCGGTAAAAGTGACAGTGGATGCATACAGCGGGGAAGTCAACTTTTATGCAGCCGAACCGGATGAGCCATTGCTCCAAACATATCAGAAGATGTTCCCTGATTTGTTTACAGAGCAAATTCCGGAGGATGTAGCGGCGCATTTCCGGTATCCAATCGATATGTTTAAAATACAGGCCAAAATGTATGGTACGTATCATATGTCCAATCTGGAAGTATTCTACAACCGGGAAGACTACTGGCAATTTCCGACCGAGAAATACTTCAATGAAGATGTCGAAATGGAGCCGTATTATATCACGATGAAGCTTCCGGAAGCGGAAGAGGAAGAATTTGTGCTAATGATGCCATATACCCCGCGCAACAGACAAAACATGGTGGCCTGGATGGGTGTCAGAAACGACGGAGAAAATTATGGAGAGACATTCGTCTATCGTTTTCCGAAGCAGCGTAATGTATATGGTCCACAGCAAATTGAAAACCGGATCAATCAGGATAGTACGATTTCACAGCAGTTGAACTTATGGTCTCAGGGTGGATCGGAAGTCATCCGTGGAAATTTGCTGGCCATTCCGCTGGAGGATACGGTCATCTATGTGGAACCGATTTACATCGAGTCATCCAACGAAACATCGCTTCCAGAAGTGAAACAAATCATTCTTGCCTATGGTGACGAAATCGTCATGGAACCTACTTTTGATCAGGCAATGGAGCGGATGCTTGGTTTGATTGACCCGAATGTCGAACTTGATGAAGGAGAAGGCGGCACGGACGGCAATGATCAAGTAGATGAAATCATGGGATCGAAACAGATTTTAGAAGAAATTTCTTCCTTGTTCGATCAATATCAGCAGGAAATGTCTGAAGGTAATTGGGAAAAAGCTGGTGGAATCATGTCGCAGATCGAAGAACGGTTGAGTGAAAGGGAAGACGAACAAGCAGAGACAGAAGGAACAGAACAGACGGAGGATCAATCGGAACAAACTGGAGATGAGGACCAGCAAGAATGATGGAATGGAGCTTCCTTAGGGAGGCTCCTTTCTTGTAGCTGTTGTGAGTCCTGCAATATGGTGCACGGATAGTCGGGTATCGGTTTTCTTTTCCTGCTATTCTTTAGGAGAAAGGAGGGGCATCCTTTGGATTCATTAAAACAAATGAATGTGGCAATGAGGTATATTGAAGATCATTTGACAGAGGAAGTGGTTATGGAGGAAGTGGCAAGGCAGGCATTATGTTCGGAATATCATTTCAAGCGGATGTTTTCTTTTTTGGCGGGAATTTCCCTCTCTGAATATATTCGCCGGAGACGTCTGTCTCTTGCTGTGTTCGACCTGCAATACGGTCAGGAAAGAATTATCGATATTGCTTTGAAATATGGATACCAGTCGCCGGATGCATTTACAAGAGCTTTTCAACATTTGCATGGTATCACCCCTTCAGCTGCCAGAAAAATTGGCCATTCCTTAAAAGCTTATCCACCGATGTCCTTCCAGCTTACCATTAAAGGAGGAAGCGAAATGGACTACAGGATTGAAGAAAAACCGGCATTTCGTATTGTCGGGATTACCAGGAGAGTCCCTATTGTTTTTCAAGGAGTAAATCCGGATATCGCTGCAATGTGGAAGTCGTTGAATCAGGAACTGATCGATCAAATCAAGGATTTATCCAATGTGGAACCGTACGGACTTATTCAAGCGTCGACCAACTTCTCGGATCGGCGCATGGAAGAAAAAGGGGAACTCGATCACTATATTGGTGCTGCGACTACCAACGCTTGTCCTGGTAACCTGGCAAAGCTTGAAGTGGCTGCGGGCATGTGGGCAGTATTCAGAGCGGTCGGTCCGTTCCCGGAAACATTGCAGAACATATGGGGACGGGTCTATGCGGAATGGTTTCCGTCTTCTGGTTATCAGCAAAGACAAGGGCCGGAAATTTTGTGGAATGAGAATATGGATACCGATGCACCGACATTTACCAGTGAAATATGGATACCGGTGGAAAGAAAAAGGTGACACATCAAAGAGGGCTGTTTTATCAGCTCTCTTTTAAATTTTATATGGTAAACTAGACAAAAATATGGCTGGAGAAGGAGTGTGAAATAAAGATGAAAACTGGTTGGGAGCGGTCGACCCCGCTATTAGTGCCAAGTCTTGAAACCATCCGGAAGTTGCCGATTCCCATTTTCAATGGCAGGGAATTGACCAGCATGACGCTCTTAAATGGGGGATTGAGCAATACGAATTTAAAAATCACCACCAATACGGAGGAAAGATTTGTACTTCGTATCTACAGTAAGCAAAATACTTCTATTGAAATGGAAAGAAATATTTTGAAGATGCTGGAGGAACGGATTCAAGTACCCCAAGTCCTCTATAGTGATTCCTCATGCGCGGGACTGCAGCATCCCTTTATAATCTTAAGCTGGATGGAAGGTGTACAGCTTTCTGAGTATATGCAAAACGGGAAAAATCAGGATATTGCATCTTTGGCAGCTGAAGTTGGAGGAACACTGGCAAAAATTCATCACATCCATTTTCCGGATGGAGGCTTTTTTGATGACAGCTTGAACATTGAGGAAACAGTCAAATTGGACAAGAACAGTTTTATGGAATTTATAGAAGGAAGTCTTGTAACGGGATATGGATGTAAACATCTTGGCAAAGATACTTGCGAGGAAATACTCACCTTTGCCCGGGAACATACCAGTTTACTTGATTGTCTCAGGGAACAGGACTGTCTCGTTCACGGTGACTTCAATCCGTTAAACATACTGGTGGATACTCAAAAACACGGTTGTACGATTAGTGCCGTTCTTGATTGGGAGTACGCTTTTAGTGGGTCTCCGTTATTCGATATCGGAAATTTCCTCCGCTATGAAAGAATAGAAGATTCTAATTCCATTCTACCTTTCATTACCGCGTATCAGAAAAACGGAGGGAACTTGCCCGAAAAATGGTTGCAGCAGGCAAAACTATTAGATTTAATCGCGTTAAGCGAATTGGTAAACAAAGAAGTATGCGGGACGGCAAAATCGAAAGATATCAAACGGCTCATGCTGAAGATGATGACAGAGTGGGAAAAATATGATGCAGTACAATCAAGTTACGTGTGACTGCAAGAAACATTTTCTGTATATCATTATCTTGCGCTTCCATTCGGATGTCGTTTCAATCCTGTTATTTTTCGTTATAATGAATCAAGAGGTGATGAAATGGCCAGCCGAAATTCAACTTTCATTCCTGAAGCATGGTGGAATGCGATTATAACGAATAATGCCAGCTATGATGGTGTGTTTTATTATGGGGTACAAACTACCGGGATTTTTTGTCGCCCTTCCTGTAAATCCCGAGTACCCCTGCCGGGAAATGTCCGGATTTTTTCATCTGCCAAGGATGCATCGGCAAAACAATATCGGCCTTGTAAAAGATGCAGACCAGATCAGCCTTTGTTGCCGGAAGAAAAATGGATAGAGGAAGTAGTCAACTGGATCGACTGTCATCTCCATCGAAAAATAACGTTGCGCGATTTGGCAGAAGCTGTCCATGTCAGTCCTTATCACCTACAGCGAACCTTCAAACGAAGAAAAGGGAAAAGTCCTCAAGCATATATCCGGGACGCCAGGATGGATAAGGCGAAGGAATATTTGGCAACGACAGAAAAATCGGTCGATACCATCGGGACGGAAATAGGACTGAAAAACACTGCTTACTTCATCAAGAAGTTTAAAGAGGTCGCCGATTTAACACCCGCAGCTTATCGGATTAAATATAAGAGGGAGGGGGCTCTATCTTGAAAACCGGACAGCCACAGACAGTCTCTTTTTCTTTATTTGAGGATGGCAAGTGGAGATTGTATCTCGGCGCAACCGAAAGGGGTATATGCTATGTCGGTTCGCCCGATGCATCATTAAACGAGCTGAAAGAATGGACGGATAAACGATTGCCTCAAGCGATCATGAAAGAAAACAACCAGTTGCTTGAGCCGTACAAGCAGGAACTAAGCGATTACTTCCGTGGGAGGCGAAAAAGTTTCACATTTCCGGTCGATTTGCATGGCACCGCTTTTCAAAAGGCAGTTTGGGAGGTGTTGGGTCGAATCCCTTATGGCGAAACATACACGTATGGGCAGGTAGCAGAATTGATCAGGCGCCCGAAAGCGGTACGGGCCGTCGCTGCAGCCATAGGCGCCAATCCAGTTATGATCCCTATTCCTTGTCACCGGGTCATTGGAAAGAATGGCAAGCTGACTGGTTTTCGAGGAGGACTGGATATGAAACAAGCTTTGCTGCGATTGGAACAGTCGTCGCTTTCCTGTGAAACCATAACTTAACTTTATGAGAGAAGAAAGATAATTCCCATAGACAATAGTGGTTCAGAAATAGAGGAGTGTAGGCTAAATAACAATTTAAACAGAACGAAACTGGGACCAAAGCATCGTGACTAAAATAAAAGTTAACCGTTCTACCCTTCTCTTATGAATCGTGCAACGTTCCACTCCGGCAAGGCACTTCGCTTTCCGCGGGCACGGCTTCAGCTAACTTGGCAAAGAATCCCGCTTTGCCAAATGGATCTTCAGCTCGCGCTCATCCCGCTGGAGTCTACGTAACTTGCCTCCGTTGAATGGAGATTGTTTTTCTTCTGACGTGATTTCCGTGTTGCCGATTGCCGTTATAGGGAGAAAGCTGAGTCGCATGGTAACCGGGAGTGCTTCTTTATTCTTTTTATCTGTTGGTTTGCACCTTCCAACTTCTGAAGAATAAAAGAATCCCCTATTTTTTCGTCTTCGTCACTGTTAGATATCTATAAGCCAATAGAAGAATACGGTTCTATTCATTTTGTCTTTAGCATGTGGAAATCAGACCGCGAAAACGTAGCGAAGGCACGATACGGAGACACCAATGGGAACAGCACGAGCTGAAAATCCCGCAAGAAAGCGGTCGGTTTTTACTTGGTAGCCATGCTTTTATCCCAGCCTCGTTCTGTATTGTAAAAAGAAACTGAATGTGTCTTTCTACAGTTCAAACCCTCAACGATCCACGAAATCCTCTCGCACCATAGTAGGATTCTGCTCCATTGTGATACACGAAGACATGGCCGTAACGCCGATCGCAAAAAAGGGCACCGCCTCGTGCTCGTATATCCTTCGGTGTTTGGACCCAGCTGGATGTTTTCAAATCGAATTCGCCAAGTTTCTGCAACGCTCGATATTCCTCTTCGGTCAACAATTCTACACCCATAGAGACAGCCATATCGATGGCGGTATTTTCAGGTTTGTGTTTTTTCCTGGATTCCAGTGCTTCACGATCGTAACAGACACTCCTGCGTCCTTTAGGGCTTTCCTTGGAACAATCATAAAAAAGGTATTCGTCCTTCTCCAAATCATACCCCACAACATCCGGTTCGCCGCCAGTACTTTCCATTTCATGCAATGACCACATTTTCTCCGTATCGGCTTCGAGCTTTGATTGGACGTTGGCCCATTCAATATCTTCATGCCGGTTCAAGTTATTCTCAAAACGTGCTTTCAATACGCTGAGCAATTCTTCCTGTTGTTCGCGGGATAACGTTTTATTTTTTCCTGGCAAATTCGTTTCCTCCTTCTTGCTTTTATGTAAAGACTAAACACTTTGAATACGACTCCATTTGTAATTCGATAAAAAATGAATATAATCCTTTTTTGTTTAAACAAATAATCCGAGTGAAGGTTATTTTGTGTTCTTGGCTGTGTGGAAATGCGATTTTGATCTTTCAGTAAGGCGCTGGTTGATAAAAGTAATTGGGAGTCTTCACTTCATCGTTGTATTTATTGTGAAAGACATGCGTCGATGCAGGTGAAACGGGAGGAATCAGCCAGGACCAACGCCCGGTGACATCCCTTCCATTTGCCGCTTCTTTTTGTTCAAATGCGTGGAATTGCTGGGCGGCGGTATGGTGATCGACGATGTTGACGCCAGCACGCTTGAAAGAATCGAGAACAGCTACATTCAATTCAACGAGTGCTTTGTCCTTCCAGAGAGAAGCGTTGGAGCTCGTATCCAGTCCGATCGCTTTGGCGATTTTGGGTAAACAATTGTAACGATGGACATCCGCCAAGTTGCGTGCTCCGATTTCAGTACCCATATACCAGCCGTTGAACGGTGCGGCTTCATAGTTTATACCGCCTATTTCCAGCCGCATGTCCGAAATAATAGGGACAGCATACCACGTGATTCCTAGCTCGTTTACTTCCGGGTAGTCCGGATGGTTGATGGCCACTTCCTTTACCAAATCAGTGGGTAAGTCGGTCCAGTATGGCTCTTGGCTGCCGACCTGGACGACCAATGGCAGCAAATCGAATTCTGTCCCTTTTCCTGTCCAGCCCAATTTCTGACAGGCTTTGGTGAAAGCGATCGAAGATGAATCACCGATGATTCCTTCTTCCGTTTGATAACCAGCATAACGGATCAGCTGATGATTCCAGATCCGGACATTTCTTCCGTCGATGGTTTCCTGTTTGAAGATGGTAATGGTAGGTCGTATCTTTCCCTGATTGGTGGCGAACTGAATATGTTCGAACAGTGCTTCCATAATCGTCTCTTCCTTCTCTAGATCACGAGCATCGATGACATGGAGCCTGTCCCAGAACAATCTGCCGATACAACGGTTGGAGTTCCTCCAGGCCATCTTCGCCCCATGGACTAATTCTTCTTCCGTATGCTTGTAGGTTCCTGTTTGGGCAATCTCCTGTTCGACTGATTGAAGTCGTCGTTCCGTTTCTATTTTTGTTTTCCCCAGCTCCTGATGACAATCAGAAATAAACTGTGCGGCTTCTGTATATATATTCTCTCTCACTCTGACGCCTCCAGACGTATGAACTAGCAGTCTTCCTTTATTTTAAGTGACTGCCTGCTGCAAGGCAACGACTTCACGAAACCGTCATAATTGCGGGGACAAAGGATTAGGAGGATAATGGGAACAAAATGATGTAATAGGAAGGAGACAATCGAGAGCATGGGATTATCCATGAAAAAATCATTATATAAAAAGCTATTGGAAAACTTATCGACAGATCCATTCACCGTTACATTTTGGGATGGCACCGTCAAACAATACAATCAAGGAGTTCCTGTTTTCCATATTGCCTTTCATCGCCCGCTCAGCACCAAACAGCTTACAGAGAATCCGATGCTGGCGTTCGCGGAAGGGTATATGGATAAAAGCATCGAGGTGGACGGGGACTTAGAGTACATCATCGAAAGCATCTTCAACCAGCAGGGAAGTATTCTCGATCAGCCCCTCGCATTGAGGGCGTTAAATAAATTTAAATCGACCGGCAGAAAACAGTCGAAAGACAATGTAGCCCACCATTATGATTTGGGCAATTATTTTTACAAGCTATGGCTCGATGAAACAATGAATTATTCCTGTGCTTATTTTGAATCGCCGGATGACAGTTTGTATCAGGCGCAGAAAAATAAAACACACCACATTCTGAAAAAACTGAACCTGCAACCAGGACAAAAGCTGCTGGATATCGGGAGCGGCTGGGGCTATTTACTGATAGAAGCGGCTAAAGAATATGGTGTAGAGGCGCTTGGCGTCACGCTGAGCGAGGAACAATACAAACAAACGAAGCGCCGCATTGAAACAGAGGGCTTACAGGGACAGGTAGAAGTCAAAGTGATGGACTACCGGGAATTAATCCATGAAGGGACAACGTTCGACCGGATTGTCAGTGTCGGCATGCTGGAACACGTCGGCCATGCCAACATTCCGACATTCATGGAACATACCAATCGGCTGTTGAAAGACAAAGGCGTAGCTCTCTTGCATTGTATTACCGGCTTGGTCGAAGTGGAAGGAAATGCATTCTTGAACAAATATATCTTTCCGGGCGGACAAATTCCCTCGGTCCGTGAACTGGTCGACGAGATGAGTCAGAATGACCTGCGAATCATCGACATGGAAAGCCTGCGTCTGCATTACACGATTACGCTCAGACATTGGAAACGCAATTTTGAAGAAAACCTGGAAACGATCAGCCAGCAGTTCGACGAACGGTTCATCCGTATGTGGCGGCTTTATTTGAATGCTTGTGCGGCCAATTTCACCTGCGGGATTTCGGACCTTCATCAATTTTTGGTGACCAAGGGTCCGAATAATGAACTGCCGATGACAAGGGAGTATTTATATGAGTAAGGATAAATCTGCGGATATCCGTTGCTTTCTTTATGGCGACACAACTTTTCTGCTAAAAGTGTCCGCAAAGTATTGGAATCTGGGAAAAATGGAGTAAAATGAAAACATATAACTAGAGAAACGGAGCGATACCAGTGTGATTTCCTGTGGATGATCAAGAGACAAAATCGAATAGACAGGAGGAAGCATTGGCATGGTGGAGTATGTTTATTTTGCGCCGGAAATTACTTTCAGGGAAATAGCCGATAAGGTGTATGCAAGGCACCGGAAGCTTATTCGAGAGCAACTCCCACAGGCTGACATTCACTATATCGGGAGTACAGCTGTGAGAGATTCTCTTACCAAAGGGGATGTCGATTTGCAGGTGCGCGTCGACCAGCAAGACTTTCCCGAAGCGAAAAAAGCCTTGCAAGGTATGTACGACGTTAATAAGGGAAGCTTCCGAACTTCTTTCTTTTGCGGATTTGAAGGGGAGGATGTGTTGCCGGTTGGCGTGCAGCTGACTGTCATAGAATCCGAAGCTGATCATTTTTTGAAAACGACGGGCTTCTTTCAAGCTCATCCGTCCTATAACGAAGCATATGATCAATTGAAGAAACAATTCGACGGTAAAGAGATGGAACATTACCGCAATGCAAAAGCGGAATTTTTAACCGATATTTTGGCCAGCGATGCTTACCAAAACTATTTAAAGAAGTAGCAACTTACACCAGGACGGCAGTCAGCAAACGATTGCCGTCTTATTTTATGGAGGGAGGAGCGGGACATGAATACTTCCACAAATGACCGAATGTTTTTAACCATGGCATGGGAAGAAGCAAAATTGGCTTTGGAAGAGAATACATATCCGGTGGGGGCCGTTATCGTAGATGAACAGAACAAGGTGATTGCCAAGGGAAGAAACCGTGTCCATACAGATAAAGATGCGACAGCCCACGCGGAAATCGACGCCATCCGAAATGCCGGGCAGGCAATATTGGATGCTAAAGTAAGCGGGAGGGCATTGACCATCTACAGTTCGCTGGAGCCTTGCCCGATGTGTACCGGGGCGATTTTGTTTTCGCATATCAGGAGGGCGGTCTGGCTGAAAAATGATGAGGATGGATTTGGCGGTTACCGGAAAATAAAGGAGACAATGGTTTTCAATCGCCGTTTTTCCAGCGTGAAAATGGAGGCGGAGCCCTTCGACGATTTAAAGCATCAGCAGGAAACGCTAATGGACAAATGGGCGGACAATCCGCATCATGTTATCAATTTGCGAAAAGCTTGAGGGAAGAAGAGCTATTGCGAGAAAGGGGAAAGCTGGATGGATTACCAGGTGCGGTTTCTTTTGAAGTCCGATCTACTGAATTGCTCTGAAATGTACACAGATGTATTCAACCGTCCCCCATGGAACGACGGTTGGGAACAGGAAAAGGCGCAGGAACGGCTGACCGATATTTTTTATCAACCGAAGTTTATCGGATTAGGTGCTTTTACAGAAGCCGGCGTGTTGGTCGGCTTTTTGCTGGGCTATTCGGAGAAATGGGTGAAAGCAAACCATTTTTATCTGAATGAGATGTGCATCAAATCAGCCTATCAAGGACGGGGGATTGGTTCCAGCTTAATAGAAGCACTGGAGAGCCATTGTACCGATAACGACATCGATAGCATTTATCTGCTTACTTCCAGGGAAGGACTTGCGGAAACTTTCTATAAGAAAAATGGCTTTGAGAATAAAGCGGGTATGGTGATGATGGCCAAGCGTTTAACGGATTAAACAAGGAAGAAGAAAACGGAAAAAGATATAGGCACCGCCACACGTCTATATCTTTTCCCTTTTCTAATAATAGGGATAGTAAGGAAAAGACGGATAGTATCCTTGTTGGCCATATGCGATATTCGGCTGGGTACTTTGCTGGCAATCTTTGTATGGTCCGATGTAAGTGGACGGATGGATAGGGGCGATCGTTTTCTCCCATTGGCGCTGATCCAGGCAATACGTGTGGGCCATGACATTGGCTGGGGTGAACTTCAGTAAGTCAGAACCAAGAATCACTTCAGGAGTCGGAGCGTCAAAAATGGCCAGCAGATGGGTATTGTCGACCGTCGCCATTTCATAATGCCACCAGCCCTGCGGCACGTTGGCCACCTGGCCAGGTGTGATTGGATAATTAAGTATTTCCTTTGTATAGGGATTCATGATCGAAACAGTCGCTGCGCCTGTAATGCAATACACGAGCTCTGCAGCATTTTGATGGTAATGCGGTTCGACGACATTCGTCCTGCTTAGGAAAATGTCGAGCAACGAAACGTTTTCCAATGTATTGAGTTGTTCAATGCCCAAAATATTTATTAAATTTTGGTTGTCTTTTTTGAACAAATTGCTTTTATTCACATCGAACGTAAACTGAGCAGAAGGGGATGTGTAATCGACATTCGGGTTCATCCAGTTCACCTCTTTAAAATTTTAAGAGCTTTCTTTCGTATGTTATGCCGTAGGGAAAAATGGGTGAATGTCATGATTGCAGAAGGAGGGATTCCCATGAAAAAATCTTTAGTCATTGCCATCTCGGCGGTATCCGGAGGCGGCAAAACAACGATTGCAAATGAACTGGCGTGTCAATTGTCAGCAGCAAGCATTTTGCATTTCGATGAATATGCCTTCGAGGGACCTGAAAACCTTGCAAAGTGGGCAAAGGAAGGAGCAGATTACAATGCTTGGAATCTTGCGCCGTTGCTTGAAGAAGTCCTGCTTTTGAAAGAAAAATATGATCACATCCTTCTGGATTATCCTTTTGCCTATCAAAATGACCGGATGAAGGATGTTATTGATGTCGCCGTCTATATCGATACTCCCTTGGATATCGCTTTAGTGCGCCGAATGTTAAGAGATTATCAAGAAGGATCCGCTACGGAAATAAAAAAAGACTTGTCACATTATGCAACTTACGGAAGAGAGGCATATTTGGCAATGGAACACAAGATCAAGCCAAGCTCTGACATCGTGATCGATGGAACCCTTTCGAAAGAACAAATCACGCAACACATCATAGAGGAAATAGACAAGTTCAAATGGTAATTGAAATGAATGTTGCTGTTAGAAATTTTCCATAAAACTTCATGCTAACACCAAATTTTTTCTAGTAATATAGCATTATAGTTGTCATCATTTAGCAGCAATTAGCGAAAGAGAGGGAGTTACAGTTGCCCACCTACCATAAACTAGTCCGGGATTATATACCACAAATCATCGAACAAAACGGAAAAAACTGTTCAACAAGCATCCTGTCTGATCAGGAATACATAGCGGCCTTGAAACAGAAAGTGAACGAAGAAGCGGAAGAATTGGTCACTGCTGAAACGAAGCAGGACATCATCGAGGAAGCTGCGGATATACTGGAACTGTTGCACGCGATAGCGGAAGTGAACGGGACTTCCATA
This sequence comes from Sediminibacillus terrae, assembly GCF_009602435.1. Lineage (GTDB taxonomy): Bacteria > Bacillota > Bacilli > Bacillales > Amphibacillaceae > Sediminibacillus > Sediminibacillus terrae. The sequence goes on along the minus strand of NZ_VZDQ01000011.1, from coordinate 177,879 downwards.
ACAGAAATAGAAAAAGAAAGGAAGAAGAAAAAGGCGGAGCGTGGCGGGTTTAAGGAGCGGGTGTTCCTTTTAGAGGTGGATGATTGAAAAGGAAAATAATGTAGCTGAACTTAAAACAGCAAAGAAGAAAAACAGTGAGGAGAAAAGACTAAGAAAGGCCTTCTTGAGGTGAAGGTTTTGAAAAAGTAAACACTCCGAACCTGCCGAAACTTTGAGAGGCCCGAAAAATTCGGAATGTTTACTTCAAAGGTAAGTACTGCACGAGAAATATAACGAATTGAATAGGCTTCCCTACTGACTGCTCTTTTGATCAAAAAATGGTAGGGACCATTCCTCCATCCATGCGGATTGGGGAGGCTCTAAAAGCCGAAGCATAGGGGCTGCATAGGAATGCAGCTAGTTTTCCTATTTCAATCGGTCTGATAAATCGCTGTATTTCGGAATGGGGCAAATTATTGATCATGAATTGTTTTTCTTTTTCTGAGAAGGTTATGTTTTCATCTATGTACATACCCTCTATTATATTCTGTACATTTTCAGAAAGCGTTGGTCCAGGTAAAATCGTATTGACGGTAACTTCTGTTCCTTTTGTAAGGATAGACAAGCTTTTTGCCAATGATAGCAACATTGACTTTGTCATACTATACTGAGGCATTTGTCCAGAGGGCATTACTGCCTCTTCACTTGCAATAAAGATGATGCGACCATCATTATTGTCCAGCATTTTTGGCAGGTAATGGTTACATAATCCATTTGCGGCCAATACGTTAGTTTCAAAGTACTTTTGCCATATTTCATCCGTAACATCCTCGTATTGCATGATTTCGTAAATTCCCATATTGTTAACCAGAATGTCTATATGGGGGAACCTTTTAAATAATTCCTCTCTTTGTTGAACATCCACAATATCGGCCGCAGCATTTTGAGGTGAGGTCAGCGGGGATTCTGATTTGATTTCCTGGATAGTCCGTTCTACCTCCTCATAATTACGTCCATTTATGAGAACATTGACGCCCTCTTTAGCCAATTCTTTTGCTATTGCTTTACCTATGCCTTTTGTTGAGCCTGTTACTAAAGCGGTTTTATGTAATAATTCCAAGATACACGTCTCCTTTAAGTTAGTTATCAATGTAGTTCGTTTATAAGTGCATGTTCAGCACGCCAATTTAAAGGGGTCTCACCTTCCCAGCTGCGGAAGGCTCGATAAAACGAGCTCTGATCTTTATATCCAACAAGAAATGCCACTTCTTTAATGTCTAAAGCGGGATTAGCCAAATACTGCCTTGCTTGTTCTTGACGAGCTTCCTTTAGCAGTTCCTTAAAGCTGGTGTTTTCTTCGGTAAGCCGGCGCTGTAAGGTACGTTCGCTCATTCGCAGCTCACTTGCTATATCATGTATGTCGAGTCGCTTTCCGGTTAAATTGCGTTTCACAATCCACTTAACTATCTCCGTTGTAGAGTGACTATGTCGCTGCTCTTCCAATGTTTTCTCCAACACTGGTGTTAAGATCCCTAGTAATTCAGAGTTGTAGGAAGTAAAAGGGCGATTAAGGTCACTTCTTTCCAATGTTAGCCTATTACGTTCTGCTCCAATGTGGATAGGGCAGCCAAAGTATTCTTCAAGCGCCTGTACTTGATTAAATGACTGTGTAAATTCTACTGATTTCGCTTTAATAGAATAGCCGGTGCCTCGTCGTCCTAGTTCCAGCAAAAAAGCAAGCGTAGTTCCAACAAGCAGGGGTGGGACGGCTTGTTCAGTATCAAAGAATTCCAGTTCTATTGCACAATTCGTGCCTTCTTCTCTCATACGCAATTTTTCAGGAGGACACATTTCTTTATAGCGAGCCATTCTTTCAAGGGCGTCTCGATAATTACGGGCATGGTAAGCTACCAGTACAGGTGGGGGATACTGCGTTGTTTCAAAAACTGTCGGAAGTTGCAGCATTCCATCTTCCATGCCACCGATGATATCGGAATACGCTTGCCATAATGCATAATATTGTTCAACGGTGACAACTGGTTCAGTGATTACAGTAAGCTGCATTTTTGCTTTCTGAACCAAATCATGAGTATTAATTCCAAGTTTTTTTAGCCCGGTCCATAGTCCATCGGGTATTCTAACACGAGTATTTCCAGTCATTTCTAATACACCTCTCTATCTATCAGCACATCCAACTAGCTCTGTTAACGGGATAGTTATTTCATTTTACTTTATATACTGTTTTTCTGTAATTAGCAGGGGGCGACAATCCATTTGCCAAAGACGCCATAAACAGAAATTCTATTGTAATTATAACAACTTTAATTGTAGGACCTTATGATCCGCTTAAAGCCACTTTATCTAAAAAGAACCGGGAAGGTTTAGAGAATATAAAATCATATTAGTTGAGAAAGAGGTTAAGGATGGTTTTAAAGTAAATAGCGGAATGAGAATCCATCTAATCGAATAGACTCTGATTAACACTCCTCAAAAGTATGTCGACCTTTGCCAAGGACCGATTGAAGTAGAAAGGCTTGCTTGGAAAAGGCAGTGTTTTTACCATTTCATTCCCGTTGTGTTGATGAGAGAGAAACTTATGAAGCCGTTTAGACATATTGTCTAAACGGCATTTTTATGCTTTAGTATGAAATGAAAGTTACGAACTACTATAAAGGAATGATGAAATGAAAAAGATGATTCTTTACCTCTTGGCAGCAGCAGCCATTTTACTTGTTTATGCTTTTAATCCAAAAGATTCAACACAGGATAAGGCTGTATACGTTGCGACAAATGGGAATGATCAAAACGATGGGACTGCATCAAAACCATTTCGCACACTAAAGAAAGCTGCTTCAGAAGCAAGAGGGGGGACGACTGTCTACATAAAAGAAGGCACCTATAATGAAAGGCTGATTGTTAGGTATAGTGGAACAAAACGAAAACCAATCGTGTTTAAAGCTTACAATCAAGGCAAGGTTGTTCTTACTGGTGAAGACGTAAAGAATGTAGAGGAGGATACGTCCCTTGTTAACATAGACAATAAAAATTACATCACGATTAGTGGACTCATTATTCAAGATTTAACTACTAAGCTAACGAATGGAACTGTAATTGGGATGTATGTAACAGGCTCAAGCAGCCATATTACGCTAGAAAATAATGTTGTACGAAAAATAGAAACGCACGCAGAAGATGGGAATGCCCATGGGATTGCTATATACGGAACTGGCCCGATGAAAGATATTCATATTATAAATAATACAATAGAGGATTTAAAACTCGGGTGGAGTGAATCACTTGTTCTTAACGGGAATATCGATGGTTTTAATGTTGAAAATAACGTAGTTCGCAGAAATGATAATATCGGGATCGATTTAATTGGTCATGAAGGTATATCAAATGATCCAAAAGCCGACTATGTTCGGAATGGTATCGTTAAAAATAATGAAGTGTATGAAATATCCTCGTACGGTAATCCAGCATATGGAGAAGAATATAGTGCCGGTGGAATTTACGTCGATGGCGGGAAAAGGATAACGATCAATAAGAATACTATTTATAATTGTGATATCGGAATTGAGGCAACCTCTGAGCATGCAAAACAGAATGCTGATAAGATTCAAATAAGCGACAACATTGTGTATAACAACCACTATGCAGGAATATCGATTGGTGGATATGATGAAAATCGGGGAGGAACGATAAACTCTTCCATTACAAAAAACATCATCTATCGCAATGATACGAAAGGGCTAGCAGGAGGGCAGCTGCTATTACAGCATGATATAAAAAACAATGTGATAGAAAGGAATATCCTAACCGCTGGGTCATCTCGCATTTTTATTGCAAACTACTTTACAACGAATCATGGAAATGTTCTAAGAAGAAATGTCTTTCATAAGGAAAAGGGAAAAACAGGTCTTTGGGTATGGAAGGAGGAAGAATTTACTTCTTTTCATGATTTCAAACTCAATTCAACTAGTGATTCACAATCAAGTTACTTGGATCCAATGTTTGAAAATGAAACCAACTATGATTTCAGATTGAAAAAGGAATCGCCTGCAAAAAATATTATAGAATGAATAAATTCAATCCTGATGATGGTGTAAACATCGGGGTTTTTTTATTCATAGAATATGGGGTCACAAAATTATTTGTCATAGAAAGCACGACAGAGTTTGGTCTCATTATCGTTGAATCAATATTTAAGTCTATTATGGTAAAAGATGAATGTGCACTAACGAAATCATTTATTACAACCATCAGTAAACACTACCTTATGTGGAGGATTTTCTTTCAACTATCCCTGAAAAGTTTCTTCTGTAGCAGAACAACATAAACCCATGCAGGATGACAAGTAAAATAGCTAAAAGGAGTAAAGAATGATCGAGGAATATATGAAGTAAGAGAATGTTGGCGATAATTGGTGCCAATATCGCAAGGGCTAGTGGAACAAACCGATTAATCAATAATAATAAACCACAAATAATCTCTAATGATTTTTCAAAGATAAGCAGATGTTGAAACTCAAACAACACCATTGCTTCAGGACTGGTTGCAATAAATGGTTCTAATTTGAAAATTACAAAACAACCATTTATTCCTGCCGTTAGGAATATGAAACCTAAAGAAAACCTGGAGAAAACAAGAAAGTAATTGGTCATTTCACACACCTTCTTACATTTTTATATTTATAAGGATTATAACATTAAGAACGGGGAGTAGATGGAATTGTGGTTGCACACTTTTATGTAACAAAGCATTTATCTTGTTCTTCAAAATCATATGCCATGTCAATCCGTAAGTATTCCAGATATTTCATTATGGGTCACTAAAACAAAGGGAGATGAACTTTTGACTACGCCTTTTTTGGTTAATCATGATTAGCTGATAAAATGTTTGATTTAAAAATCGGTTTATAATTTAAATGATTTTGCCGATTCGTTAAATATCATCCGTTCCAAAATCCATGCATATGATTTTCGCATCATTGGAGAAAGATATAGGATGGAAGTAAGACAAAACCAATCGAGGAGATATCATGACACATAACAACATGGGATGGAACTTTGACAACAGCTATGCACGTTTGCCGGAACGTTTTTTTGAAAGTGCGGAGCCGACGCAGGTGTCCTCCCCAACAACAGTTCTATTTAATAAGGCACTGGCAGAGGATTTAGGGTTGGACATAGACGAATTGCAAACGGAAAAGGGTACTGCGGTTTTTGCCGGGAACACACTTCCGGAAGGAGCACAGCCGATTGCACAGGCCTATGCAGGTCATCAGTTTGGAAATTTCACCATGCTTGGTGATGGACGGGCGGTCATGCTCGGTGAGCAAATCAAGCAAGACGGGGCAAGGAAGGATATCCAACTCAAGGGATCTGGGCGTACACCTTTTTCCCGTGGTGGTGACGGTCGTGCCACGCTTGGCCCGATGCTGCGCGAGTACATCATAAGCGAAGCGATGCATGCTCTTGGAACACCGACCAATCGCAGTCTGGCGGTAGTGACCACCGGAGAATCTGTGATGCGTGAAATAGAGCTTCCTGGCGCTGTTCTTACCCGAGTGGCAGACAGTCATCTGCGGATTGGCACGTTTGAATATGCGGCCCGCTGGGGGACTGAAGAGGAGCTCCGCGAATTGGCGGATTATGCGATCAACCGGCATTATCCGGATATCGAAGACAATCCAGACCAGTACCTGACCTTTTTCCGGGAAGTAGTCAAGCGGCAGGCGGAATTGATCGCCGACTGGCAGCTTGTCGGCTTTATCCATGGCGTGATGAATACCGATAACATGACGATCAGCGGTCAAACGATTGATTATGGTCCGTGTGCGTTTATGGATAAGTATGATCCGGCTACTGTGTTTAGTTCGATTGATGTGCAAGGACGGTATGCATATCAAAACCAGCCCGGAATCGGCCAATGGAACCTGGCTCGCTTCGCCGAGACTCTGTTACCGCTGCTTCATGAAAAGCAAGAGCACGCGATCAATCAGGCGAAAGAGATTCTTGGTGAATACAAGGATTTCTATGATGATCACTGGATTGCGGGAATGAGGAAAAAGCTAGGGCTTCTCGACAAGGAGGAGCACGATGAAGTGTTGATCCAAGACTTGCTCGATATCATGGAGGACACTGATGCCGACTTTACCAATACCTTCCGCGCTTTGACGTTAGACATACCGGAGAAGACATCAATGCATGGTACGGAAGCATTTACGGACTGGTTCCAAAGCTGGCAGGAAAGGCTGTCCAGGCAGGAAAAATCAAAAGATGAAGTTCATCAATTGATGAAGCGGTCAAATCCCAATGTGATTCCCCGCAACCATCTTGTCGAGGAAGCATTGGAAGCTGCAGTTCAAAAAGGAGATTTTACCTTGACAGAGCGGCTTATTGAAGTGCTTTCCTCGCCGTATGCTTATACCGACAAACAGGAGCCTTATACTGAATTACCAGAACCATCCGACCGTCCATTTCAGACTTATTGTGGAACGTGAGGTTATATAAGTAGTCCCCTGTATCGAAGGGGGACTACACCTTGCCCGACCACCTGTGAGATGCCTGACAACAAGCAACCAGTTGGAAGGTATGGGGGTAAATTATAGCACCAAGCTGGAGACAACTTTAGCTATGTTGCCGGGCTCTCATTTTTGATTCAGTATAACCATTCACACCAACTGGTGGCGGACTAATTTTCATTGTGTTTTACTACAGAATCCAACGCTTTTTTCAATTCTTCCGGTTTTTGAGTACCAATTATCACTGTGTTATCTTTCAACTTTAAAACAATCCCTTTATTTCCACTCATATTATAAGCTGTTTCACCCCTTGTATTAATGCGGATTCCCCAACCTCCAAATTTTTTTAGTGAGTTGTAAGTAATCCTTTCATAGTCGTGTAGATCTCTGAAAAGGTATTTCTTGTATTGAAACTGAAACGGGAAAAAACGAACGTAAATTCCATCTTTACGAACTTCTATTATAAGCTTTAGTAATCCAAACAACACTGGAATAGTAACACCAAATATCAACCAAAATACAACAGTTATCACATCCGGTGCAGGGTTATTACCTATAGGAGAACCAAAAATAATTTGTTGAATGAACCAATACCACATGAAAGCAACAATCAGTAAAATCAATCCCCATAACCAAATTGGCGTGGTCGCTGGACTTCTCGATACTCCATTTTATTATTCTCTGTCATAAAGCTACTCCTTTTTATTTACTATATGTTTCTATTAAAGCACATATCAGGAGACGTTGCCGATGTGAATGTCGTTTCTTATTCAACTGACAGGCAGGTTAACCTTTGTGTTCAATAAATGGACTAGTTTGTTGAAAGGATAAATTCTGTTTTTTAGCGAATAGAATAACAAACAAACGTATCAAGAATACAGATATGGAACAATAACAGAAACAAGGGGGTAGGAATATGCGAATAAGTAGAATAGATCATGTAGGTGTAATCGTAAACGATCTTTCTGCTGCTAAAGAATTTTTTCTCGATTTTGGCCTGGAAATGCTTGGAGAAGGAGAAGTGGAAGGTGAGTGGGTCGAGCGAATAATTGGACTTAATGGCGTCAGAGAGACGGTTGTTATGTTAGGGATGCCGGATGGACAGGCAACTTTGGAGCTGGTCAAATTCCATACACCGGAAGATGAAAAAGGTATACAGCAATCTTTTGCAAATACTTTGGGTATCCGGCATATTGCTTTTGCTGTAGAAGATATTGAAGGCGTGGTGGCTAAATTGAAAAAGAAAGGCACGGAACTTTTTGGTGAGATACAAAATTACGAAGACACTTATAAGTTATGCTACATTCGTGGGCCTGAGGGGATTATTTTAGAATTGGCGGAGAAAATCAGGTAATTAAAAAGGGTATAAAGCAATGCTGTTTGATTTAGAAGATGGGATAAGCAGTAGTAGATAAAATGTGTTTGATCGCTGGCTTCAGACCTATTGTGATACTTGATTTTTTTGTGCTTAATTTCAAACACCCGTATCTTTACGACTCCGCTTTTCGTTTATAATAAGTGAAAGACTAAATTCAAGGAGTGATTGGCAATGCGGCCGCTTGTTAACCAAACTCCAGCCGAAACGAAGGAAACCTTCACAAATGCTATCGAAGCCTATGTGCCCCAATTGAAGAACTATTGTATTTCGCTGACCAATTCGAAGTGGGACGGTGAAGACCTTATGCAGGAAACGCTGGCAAAAGCCTATCAAAGTCATAGGAAAGAAACGAGACCAATCAGCAAAGCATACTTGTATCGAATCGCTTCCAACACGTGGATTGACCAATACCGCAAGCGAAAGCCGGATGAAGACTACAACAGGGAGCTATCGATTCTGCCGGCGGAAAATGCTGCGAATTCCGACTTCGTTCTGGAAGCAATTGAAACGGCGTTGCGTCAGTTATCCCCCAAACAGCGGGTGTCCCTCCTATTGACAGAAGGGTTTGGCTATACAGCCTTGGAAGCAGCCGAACTGATCGGAACCAGCGAGGGAGCAATCAAAGCAGCGCTGCATCGGGGCAGAGCAAATTTGAAACGGCGAAGAAATTGGCAAGAGAGTGACTCGGATGAAGAAACCGTAGCAGATTATATAACAGCCATTCATCATGCGAATCCGCAAAAAGTCATCGAGCTCTTTAAAAAGGAAACACAGGAACTAACGATGGCTTTGCGTTTTTCCGGTTCGCGAGCTGCTTCTTTTTCCGTCGTTCCGATTTCAACGGGAAATACTGTCTATGTAATTGTTACGCTGTCTTTGCCAGATGGAGAGATGCTGGCTGTTCCGTTTTATCGAAAAGAGTGGCGGTCTCTATTGGCCTTGATAGCAGGGGAGGTTTCCTTCGCGGCATAACGAAAGGAGTTATGTGAAATGTCCAATGTCATACCTTATGTGGTGGAACAGACAAATCGCGGAGAACGATCCTATGATATTTACTCACGGTTGTTAAAAGATCGCATCATCTTTCTCGGTTCAGAAGTGACAGATGAGACAGCGAACAGTGTAGTGGCCCAGTTACTGTTTCTTGCTGCGGAGGATCAGGAGAAAGACATATCGTTATACATCAACAGTCCTGGCGGCTCGATTACAGCAGGTTTTGCAATTTATGACACGATGCAATTTATCAAGCCGGATATTCAGACAATCTGCACCGGGTTGGCCGCATCGTTTGGTGCAATGCTTTTAGTTGCAGGAACGAAAGGGAAGAGGATGGCCTTGCCAAACAGTGAAGTGCTGATCCATCAGCCGCTGGGTGGCGCTAAAGGTCAGGCAAGCGATCTGGAAATCAGCGCACGCCGGATTTTGCAAATGCGGCAACGTATTAACAACATTATTTCCGAGAGAACCGGACAGCCAATCGAAAAAATTGAAAAAGACTCTGACCGTGACTATTTCATGACCGCCGAAGAAGCGAAAGAATACGGGATGATTGATCACGTCATTCATTCCAAGGATGCACTGTAAAAACGGGAAATGGCCGATCCAATTACTGGGTCGGCCATTTTTAATGCTCCGGCTTTTGCCCTAGAGCAAGCTTGTCGGCGGTAACTTGAAGAGATTGATATAAAAAAGTGAAATAAACTGTTAAATGAGCCATCGAGAAGAAAAGAAGACCATTCTCAATGCCAGAATAACTGTAATGTTATGGAATAGTTTTTCCGTTTCTAATGAACAAGTGTGTAAAGAATTTTTTAAACAAAAAGGAATATTATGTCCTTAAATAGAATGTTTTTAGAAATAAATTAATTTAGGTTAGGTGGTTTTTTTGGAAAGAAATGTCCCAAATAAGATACATATTATCGGCTCCGTTGGAAGTGGTAAAACAACGTTAGCCAAAGAACTATCTTTAAAGTTAGACATACCATACTATGAATTGGATAACGTTGTTTGGATCAGGGAAAAGTCCGGAGACATAAGAAGAACAGAAGAAGAAAGAGAAGCGTATCTCAACAGGATCATCCAATCAGAAAGTTGGATCATTGAAGGGGTGCATAATGAAAATTGGGTAAGCAATTGTTTCAAAAGTGCAGATATAATAATTTTTTAGACACAAAATATACAATAAGAACTTACCGATTAATTAAGCGATTTCTTAAACAAAAACTTCGAGTAGAGAAGTCATAGTACAAACCGACATTAAAAATATTCTTTAAGATGTTTAAATGGAACCGATATTTTGAGGAGGTAGGGAAAGTCAATTTTTTTCAATAACTATGACATCTATAAAGAAAAAATAGAAGTGATTAACAATACAGATACTATCAATAAATATTTCGATTAACGTTTACGGTTGTTTCCGAAATAATTAAATAATCTCCCGCAACCATCCTCATAGGTGATATAGTATTAACAAAGTTATTTTTTGGAGGATTCGATGTACCGTTATTCATTTTGGCTTTGGTTTTTAATAGTGGCGGGGCTGTGGGGTGTTGCTCTGTTGCAACCGCAGGGAGTAGTCGGGATTTCTCCCGCCCGATGGATGGGCAGTGCTTTGTTTTTTGCTTTGTATTTTTTGCTTCCGCTCTTCCGCATGCGGGAAACAGTGCAGGCGATATTATTAAGCAGCTCCGGTCTAGTCACCATGGCTGTGTTCTGGCCGTTACATACAGATACGCTTAATTATTTCAGCTTGTTGTTGTTTGCTTACTTGGCAGGAGAGGCTGCATATCGTCTATCTGGCCGTCATGCGCTTATTTCCGGGGCGGTAATAGGAATTTGTGTCGTTCTCCCAATAGTTGAAGAAAACGGGGAATATTTTTCCTTTTCTTTTTTGTTCTTTTATCTGGGTATGCTCGGCTTGGCACTCTCCTTCTTTCATCGTACCCATCAGGAAGCAGAGGAAGTTAGAGCGCGGTACGACGCCTTGCTCCATGAATACCGCGGCTTGAAGCGGAAAGCCGTTTCGGATGAAAAGCTGGCCAGGCAACAGGAACGAACGCTAATCGGCCGGGAAATTCACGACAGTGTCGGCCATAAGCTAACCAACTTATTGATGCAGCTGGAAGTGGCACGGATGGAAGCGGATGAAACCGAAAAAGAACGAATCGGTCTGTTAAAAGGATTGGCCCAGGACAGTCTGGAAGAAACCCGCCGGGCCGTCAAAGCATGGAACGAGGAAGAGATTGGCGGTATTCCGGCAATGATTCGTCTGATACGCAAGCTGGAGGCAGAAAGCTATATCCGTATACAGTTTTCCGTCAAAAACCGCGCTTTTTCAGCACGGTTGGCGCCTGAACAAGCTGCAGCAGTATATCGGGCTGTGCAGGAATCATTGACCAATGTGATGCGCCACGGGCCGAAAAGAGAAGCTTCCATCCTATTTGAATCAGCAGGTGAACGCATCTTCCGGTTTGAAGTCACCAATCCGATTCCGTCTGGTTATCGGTTTGAAGAGGGGTATGGGTTGACCGCCATGAAAGAACGCGTCCATCAGGCTGGTGGAAGTTTGGAAATCATGGCATATAACCGCTTATTCATTGTGCGGGGGGCGTTTCCGCTGCAAAAAAAGGAGGGTGTCGCAAGTGGTTCGGATTCTATTGGCTGAGGATCAGTCGCTGGTCGCTCAGGGGCTTAAAATGATGATGGAAACAGAGGAGACCCTGCAGGTGACTGGGGAAGCGAAGAACGGAAAGGAAGCGATCGCCCTCTGTGAAAAACAGCAATTCGATTTGGCAGTCCTGGATATCCGTATGCCCGAAATGGACGGACTCGAAGCGGCCAAGGAAATCCGCAGCCGCTGGCCAAGTATGAAGATTTTGATCCTGACCACGTTTAACGATGACGAGTATGCCTTGCAGGCACTGCGTTTAGGAGCTCATGGCTACATGCTCAAGGATGCGGATGCCGAAACGCTGATCCACTCGGTGAAAAGTTGTCTCGCCGGCGGTTTGCAGATACAGGGCGAAGTAGCGGCCAAAGTGATGCCGCGCCTTCTGTTTGCGAATAATAAAGAGGTGCAAAGAGAACACCATTTAACACCCAGGGAACTGGACATTTTAAAACAAATCGGTGAAGGGAAAAGCAACAAAGAAATTGCAGCAGAATTGGCTCTATCGGTGGGAACGGTAAAAAACCACACCTCCCAGCTGTTGGATAAACTCGGGCTACGGGATAGGACACAGCTGGCTATTTACGCAATACGGAATGACTTGGTATAAAAATGTGACGCAGGTCATGGTTTGTCATTTAGATTAGTGACGGAAGACAGTATGCACGCTGTCTTCTTTTTTTTATACTTTAAAAGACATAAACCAAATCTGGTGGAAAATGGTGTTGAAGGGGGAAAGCGCTGTGCTGGAAACAACGAATTTGAAAAAAGCATTTAAAAAGAATGTAGCGGTATCCGACGTGAATTTATATTTAGATAAAGGGGAATCCGTCGGCTTGCTTGGACCGAATGGGGCTGGCAAATCGACGGCGATATCGATGATTTCATCGCTCGTTAAACCGAGCGCAGGAGATGTGACATGGCATGGGAAGAGCGTGGTCAAAGATCCGAATGTCATCCGCATGCACTTGGGAGTCGTGCCGCAGGATATCGCGCTATATAAAGAATTAACGGCTGTGGAAAATCTGCGGTTTTTCGGAAGGATTTACGGGTTGAGAGGCAAGGAACTGGAATCGCGAATGGCAAATGTATTGGAAATCGTCGGTCTGACCGAGCGCAAGAATGAACTGGTCAAACATTATTCCGGCGGGATGCAAAGACGGGTGAATATCGCGGTTGCCCTCCTTCATGAACCGGAGATCATCATCATGGATGAACCGACGGTTGGAATCGATCCGCAGTCACGCAATTACATTCTGGAAATGGTTCAAAAGCTCAACGAGGAGCAGGGAATGACTGTGTTGTACACAAGTCATTATATGGAAGAGGTCGAAAGGCTTTGCGATCGGATTTACATCATGGACCACGGCAAGGTGATCGCCTCTGGAACCAAACAGGAACTCACCGGCATTTTGTCCAGTGAAGAAACGATATGGTTGGAGCTCGATCGATCGTATCCCGGTCTGGTAGCTGAGTTGAACGACATGGAGGAAATACTCCGGGTCATCGAGACAGACAAAGGCATCAAGCTGATCACGCCGAAAAACAGCAGGCTGCTCGGGAGTATTTTTCAGGCTGCGGAACGGCAGCAGGCGCAAATCATCAGTTTGAATGTTCAAGTTCCGACACTTGAGGATGTATTCTTGCATCTAACCGGGCGCAAGTTGAGAGATTAGGGGGAGTATGGATGCTGACATTTTTAAAAAAGGACGTAGTCGTACTGCTTCGGGATCGAACGGAGCTGCTGGTGTTGCTTTTAATGCCGATTATATTGACGGTGATTTTGGGGTTTGCTTTGAACGGAATGTTTGCCGGTGGCTTTACTTCTTTCGATATGAAGGTCGCGGTGGTAGACCAAAATGATCGATCGGCAGGAATGGAACAATTCACGGAAGAAGTCAGCCAGCTTTCCATGCCTGATGCTGGTAAAAATCAACTCATGAAAGCAGCGGAATCTGCAGATCCTTCCGCCATGTTGACGAACCTGCTGGAAGACGAGGAACTCGGTCAGGTAATGGAAGTAGAAAAAATGAACGAAACCAAAGCGGAGCAAGCTCTAGGTGAGGGGGAAGTCACCGCCCTGCTGAAGATACCGGAGGATTTCACCTATCTATCGCTGAAAAGCATGCTGTTGGAGCAGGGGAAGGGTGCGGACCTTGAAGTGGTGGAAGGAAAGGATTCCGCTCTGATGGCAGGGATTTTTCATGACACGATTGATCGTTTCGTCCATACATTCAATTTTGAAGCCGCCGTTGCCAAAACTGCTGACGGGAAAGAAATGCCCGGTCCGGCGTCTGGTGGAACGGGGGAAGGTTTGGGAGGAACGATTACGGTGACAGAGCAGGAGCCGATCACCTCGATAGAATATTACTCGATAGGAATGGCTGTCATGTTTGCTATGTATGTTGCTTCCACGATTGCCTCCAAAGCTTATGTGGAAAATTATCAAAACGTCTTTGCCAGGATTCTTTTGTCTGGAAAACATCCACTCCTTTATTTATCCGGGAAGGCGATTTCCACATCCGTCTTAGTGTTTATGCAGCTTGTTCTGTTGTTTAGCATGGGAAGGTTTGTGCTTCATGCTTTTGCCGATAATTCCTGGCGGTTTTGGCTCGGTATGCTGGTGATCAGTGCTGTGTTTTCTTTATGTATCGGAGCATTGGGGGCTTTGTTGACGGCCATTACGGTGAAAGCGGAAAGCAATGTTGTTCCGGGAATTTTTTCTGGCGGTATTGTTTCTGTATTGGCCATGCTTGGAGGAAGCTTTTTTCCTGTCTCGGGCATGCCGGAATTGTTTACAAATCTCGGAAATTGGACACCGAATGGAATCATGTTGAATACAACATTACAGTGGGCACAAGGTCTTGGCCCATCGTTTATCACTCCCTTGATTGTACGGTTGCTGCTCTTGACCGTGTTGCTTATCGGACTCAGTCTGCTTATTTTTTCGAAAAGGAGGGCGGCCTGATATGAAATCCATTTTTCTTTTACAGCTGCAGCGACTGCGCCGTGAACCGATGCTGCTGCTTTCCATGACAGGAATGACCTTTCTCTTTGTGTTTTTTCTTGGAGGCTTCGGAGCCTCCGATCAAGTGGAAGTCCCGGTCTATTTCGACCAGTCGATGAATGGAAAGGAACAGGATATCCTGCTGGAAAGACTCAATCAATCGGAAAGCTATAGGTTTACAGAGACGGACCAGAAAACAGCAGAAAAACAGGTGGCATTAGGCGATATTCCTTTCGCGATGAAGGCCATGCCTGATGACTACCGGATGCTGATTGCTGCAGATGATCCGAACCAGGTGCTTGTCGATCAGTATGTCAAACAGGTCTATGCCGAAGAATTGCGTCTGCAGGAGGCAGAAAGCGCCACAGGGGAAACGGATTTGCGCAACGGGGTGGAAGCAGCCTTGAAGGAAGCGCCGATTGGATTGACCACATCGACAGCTGAAGGGGAGTCGACCTCTGGAGAATATTCCCAACGCAATCATTTCTTGTTTGGCATGACGCTGTTCTTTTCGATTTACACCATCATTTTCAGTTTGAGTAAAGTGGCCGAGGAGAAACGGACCGGTACCTGGAACCGGGTGATTTTGTCGCCTGTTCGCAAGTTTCACTTGTACATCGGTCATTTAGCTTATTCATTTATGATTGGCTTTTTGCAAATCGTGATCATCTTTTCCATCTTCCGTTATGGTTTTGATTATTATATAGGTGGAAATATCGGCCTGATGCTATTGACTGTAGCCTGTTACACATTTGCAGTGGTGGCATTGGGGATGCTGTTGTTAGGATTGGTGAATAATCTCGAGCAGCTTAACGCCATTGTACCGATTGTCACGGTTAGTATGGCCATGATCGGCGGCGCCTATTGGCCGATCGAAGCGGTCAGCAATAGTATCCTGCTCGCAATGTCGAAGATTGTTCCGGTGACATACGGCATGGAGGCATTAAAAGGTTTGGCGTTGGATCAGTCGTTGTCTGCTTTGGCTCAGCCGTTGGCGATTTTGATCGTAATCGGGGTTTTTTGTATGGGTATCGGAATAAACTTGATGGAACGTAGAGCGTGAGAATCACCTTTCATACGAGAGGGCAGTCCAGTAGACAGGATTGCCTTCTTTGTTATGATAAGAGGGAAAGCGTTCCACCTTCTCTTTTGCTGGGTACATGGCATAGGTGGAAGGCGAAAGGAGAATATCATACAAAGAAAAGAACAAGGAGGCATTTTGATGAGCAAAGTAGAAGAAATCAGGGATAGCTGGTACAGTCACCGGCAAGTATTGCAGGAATTATTGGAAAAAATCGATGATAAGCATGTTGATTTCAAGCCTTGGGACGGGGCGTTTACTTTAGGTGGACTTGCTGTTCATTTGGCGACTTCCATGGAGATGTTCACCAAATCTACCAAAGAAGGTGTGTTCACTTTTCCAGATAGCAAGCCGGAATTCGAGACATTGCAGGACGTCCGGAATATAGTGGATAACTATACGCAAACTACGTTAAAGCTTTTTGAATCGATTTCGGATCACCATTTGGATAAGCGGTTAGAGATGAACGGGTTTGATGCACCTGCGGCTGTTTGGCTGGGCAATGCGAGAGACCATGAAATTCACCATAAAGGACAGCTTTTTACTTACGCGCGAATGGCAGGAGTGGAAGAAGTTCCGTTTTTTATGAAACAACCGACCAAAGGTTGAATATAGAATGGGTTGTGTTCAACAGTGCAACTCTCCACTCCGGCAAAGGAAATTCGTTTTCTACGGGCACGCAACCCCTTACTGTTACCCGTGGAAAGATAGGAACCTCGCCTCAAATAAAAGAATCATAGGAACCAGAGCAAAAACCGAGCGAATTCGATTAGAACTCGTTCGGTTTTCGCTTTTGTTGCCTTCTTTGTCCAGGTTCTCTATAAGGATGGGGGTACGTGATACCGGAAAGTCCTTAGGGCTTGTTTTCCAATGATAAGATGCAAGAGGACTCTAGTCATCCATTTCTTTCATTTCTTTGCGTAATTTTTTTATCTCTTCTGTTTGTTCCAAGATATTGTTATTTACTTTTCTTAAAGCGTCATAGACAGCAAAAATGCCTGCGAATACTAGGAATCCGAATAGGATATTCAAGTTATAATCCCCCTTGATCATTTCATCATACTGATACTGATTTTAACATTCGTTTCTCTCTAACAGGAAAAAAATGAACCATTTATGCTGGCAAAGCAACGGAAATTGCTTTAAGCGAGAAACAAGGTAATTGAAGAGGACTATTTGCAACACCAGATACCACAGTTTGCTGCATGCTCAGATACCTAACCGCGATAACCGAATGACATACCGTATAAGAATATTTTAATTAAAATACGTACATTAAACATTAAATAGTATAATTAGTTCGTTTTTTAAAGGAGAATGGTTGTTTATAAAAGGCGTAAAAGGTATGATGTTCGTAAATGATGCAAGGGGGATTCCATGTTTGGAGTGACGGGTCAAGAAAAGGCCATAAAAATGGTGTTGCTAGGTTCTGGGGAACTAGGCAAAGAAGTGATTATCGAAGCACAGCGTCTGGGAGTGGAAACCATTGCTATAGACCGATACCCAGCGGCGCCTGCCATGCAGGTCGCCCATCGCCATTATATCATGGATATGCTCGATGGGATTCATCTAAGGGAAGTGATTGAAACCGAGAAACCGGATTTGATCGTCCCGGAAATTGAAGCGATTGCTACAGAAACACTGGTCGAACTGGAACAGGAAGGATATCGTATAGCTCCGACAGCTAATGCAACACAGCTGACAATGGACAGGGAAGGGATTCGTCGCTTAGCAAGTGAACAGCTAAAGCTCCCGACAGCAGGTTATGCATTTGCCGAATCATTGGATGAATTGAAACAAGCTGTACATAAAATCGGGACACCGTGCGTGATCAAGCCCTTGATGAGTTCTTCAGGAAAGGGGCAGACTGTTTGCCGTACCGAGGAAGAAATCGAAGCTTCCTGGCAGGAGGCACTGAAAAGCGGACGTGGCAAAAGCGCCAGGGTAATCGTGGAAGAATTCATTACGTTTGATTCAGAAATCACCTTGATGACCGTCCGATCCTCCTCCGGTACAGTATTTTGTCCGCCAATTGGTCACAAGCAACAGGACGGGGATTATATACAGTCCTGGCAGCCCCATCCGATGAGCGAGGGGCAAATCCGGGAAGCAGAAGACATCGCCAAAAAAATCACAGATCATCTTGGAGGTTTTGGTGTTTTCGGGGTAGAATTGTTTCTTACCAGACAAGGCGTTTACTTTAGCGAAGTTTCTCCACGGCCTCACGATACGGGGATGGTAACCATGGCAACACAGGATTTATCCGAATTTGCATTACATGTACGGGCGATACTGGGATTGCCGGTAGATAAGGTGACACTTACTTCTCCTGGTGCAAGTCAAGCGGTCAAATCGGCGAGCGATATGGAATCCTATCTCTTCGAAGGTGCTGAACAGGCACTACAGACTCCTGGTACTCAGTTAAGATTATTTGGGAAGCCTACAGCCTCGATCGGACGCAGGTTGGCTGTCGTGCTTAATAAAGCAGAAGATGTAGAAGCAGCAAAACAGCAAGTGGCAGAAGCGGCGTCCAAGCTGAATATAAAGAACACGGAGTCGGTGGAAAATAAATAGCTCTATAAAGAAAGGGGTGGAAGCATGAAAGCAACGTTGGCGGAAGCATTCAACCAAACGTCGTATCGGTTATCGGGCCATACACCGCGTAATCTAGAAGTGCTTAAACAGGCTTTGAATCAAGTGGATGGTGAAAGAGCGAGCGACCTGTATGGAAACGGAGAAATTATCGAGGGTTTTCAGCATAAAATGGCCGGATTCTTGGGAAAAGAGGCTGCAGTGTTTTTTCCGAGCGGCACAATGGCCCAGCAAATAGCGTTGAGAATATGGGCAGATGAAAAGCAGGTGAAGCGGGTCGCTTACCATCCATTGTCCCATCTGGAGATCCATGAAGAAGACGGACTGAAAGAGCTTCATCATCTCGAGACAATATTATTGGCAGACGAGAATCGTGTGATCGAGCTGGAGGATGTCACGGGGTTGGATAAAGAGATCGCATGCCTGCTGCTGGAGCTGCCGCAGCGGGAAATCGGCGGCCGGCTTCCGTCCTATGAAACCTTGGAAGCAATTTCGGATTATTGCAGAAAGCAGGGCATCCGCCTCCATTTAGATGGCGCGCGACTTTTGGAGATCCTGCCTTATTACGGAAAGTCTGCAGCAGAAATAGGTGCTTTATTCGACAGTGTCTATATCTCCATGTACAAAGGATTGGGCGGTGTGGCAGGTGCTATTCTTGCTGGTGAGAGATCTTTCACAGAGAAGTCCAAGGTGTGGAAAAGGCGGCATGGCGGTGATCTAATCAGCCTTTATCCGTACATTCTTTCGGCCGATTACTACTTTGAAAAACACAAGGACAAAATGGATCAATATTATCAGGATGCCGTGCAGTTGGCGGAGCAGCTTAATCGTTGCCCGTATATTTCAACATTGCCAGAAGTCCCGGTATCGAATATGTTCCACGTTTATATAGCGAAGGGGAAAGGGGTTGTCGAGCCTGTCTTGGCTTCAGTCTATGAGGAGACCGGGGTAGGCATCACAAGTTACATCAAAGAAAAGTATGACCAGGCTTGTTATTTTGAGGTAAGTATCGGCGATTGGTATCATGCTATCCCAAAAACTTCTTTGGAAAAAACACTAACTTTGCTTAAGGAGAGACTCAGATAGACAGGGGAATAGTAAACAGGAAACACTAGTGTGGCCTCATGTTAATCTAATAATTTCAATTTGCATAAGAAGCACTTTAATAGATCGAATCGTTATCAAAGTGCTTCTTTATATTGTTATATAAGGTTTTTAAGGTGAAAACATTCCGTTATGATCCTATATCTTTCAACCATTCCTTCAGCTTGGCTTTCGGATAATAAACTTTATGGTTGATGATGATATGGGGGATATCGGGAAAATCCTCTTTTAACGATTTTGCATCTTCCTTGGTAATCCCCATGAAATAATGGACTTCACTTTCTTTCAATAGTTGTTGGTCGTCATCGTCACTAAAGGTGTCCAACAATCCTTTTGTTTCAGGATTTTTGAAATTTTTCAGCCCTTCTCCAATAAAGTAACCAGCTGCAGCTATTCCAATTGCCAGCCAGAAAAAATCAAATTCCATGGCAATTCCTCCTATGTTATGTATATAAATTGCTTTGCTTTTGTTTACGTTTTTCTTCTCTACAAAGTTTCACTTTTTGTCCACCAGCGACAGGATGGTTGAATGGATTTTAAGCATGCTATCGGATAGGAGGTGAAAGAAATGCTGGCAGATGGACAAGATGAACACTTTGATGGTGAACGGGAAGGTGTTTATAACGATTCGATTGGAAAAGAAATCGGTGTGCAAAGCGATGCGGCTAAAGAATCGGCAAACCCTTTTCACGTGAAGGCACTGAAGAAAGAAAACGAAATGGGCCGTATGAATCGCACACGAAAGTGAGCAGGAACAAAAGCGCAAGCGCCTTGCTCACTCCCGCAAGCTTAAGAAAAGCCTCGGTGTGACGTTTTTTGTCACAGAGAGGCTTTTCTTAAGACCTCGGAGGTGTAGGCGCTGGAGCTGGATGATACAACCACACATAGAATTATCCATAAAAAGAAATATTACAATTTCCTAGACAGGGAAAACAGCGGTGGGAATGAAATCTCGCCGTTGTTTTTTTTCAGTTTAACTGTTGTGAATTATGCAGGAATTTGTTCTCCCTCAATCGAAAATATCAATGTCAATTCAAAAGGAAACCCAGTCAGGAGGATATAAATGCATATTGAAAAAGGAATAGCACGAAAAAAGGAAGGGGAATCGGTTCCTTACAGGTATTTTCGAAATACACCAGACAATAGTAAACTGTGTGTGATGCTTCCCGGATTAGGTTACACAACGGATCAGCCATTGTTTTATTATGCTACCGGCCTGTTTTTGGAAAAAGGATTTGATGTCTTACATGTTCAATATGAGCATGACAATAGTTCCTTTATTAAGCTGGAACGGGAAGAACAATTTGAAGTCATAAGTGATGATGTAGAGAAAGTACTGGGAGAGGTAGTATCCGCAAATAAAAACACGAATATTTTTATGATGGCCAAGTCTATCGGAACCGGCGGTCTTGCGCATTTGTTTCAAAAAAGCAAGGAGAATCTGAAGATTACAAAGGTAATCTGGCTGAACCCGCTGCTGCAAATAGATACACTTTATGACTGTTTGCGCAGTAGTCGGAAAGAGAGTTTATTGCTCACTGGTAATAAGGATCAATACTTTGTAAAAGAAAGGATGAGCGAACTCGCAGACAAAAGAAATTTTAAGACGCGGATTTTAAAAGGTGCCGATCATTCTTTGGAGCATGAGGACGGAATTTACCAGTCTATTGAATGCATGAAAGTTATCATGAAGGAAATAGATATGTTCACGAACGGATAATGGAAAAAGTGAATGATTATCAGTGCTTGAATCGATATGCGGAAGGTTTTGGAATCTAAAGTAAAATAGCTTCTTGACGAAACGGTTTAATTTTTATATAGTAAGTAATAATTTAACAATGAACAGTGCGAAGAAAAGGATAGGCGTTTTTCTTACCGGTTTACAGAGAGGGAAGTCAAGGCTGGGATCTTCCCAACGCAGGAGAAAAATGCACCACCTTCGAGCAGTATTGAGGAAATCAAGTATTCAATACCGCAACCGCGGCGATAAAGCGGAATGAGCCGTCACTTTTTTCAGGAGTGACGGGAAGCTGGGTGGAACCACGGGTCTGACACACACTCGTCCCTTTCGTATAGGGATGCGGTGTGTTTTTTGTTTGCAAAAAAATAGAGGAATATGCAAGGAAAAGGACAACAGTTTTTCTAAAACGGCCGACAGAGAGGGAGGTCAAGGCTGAGAGCTTCCCGGTGCAGATAGAAAAGCTTACCACCTTCGAGCAGTCCAGGGGAAGTTTTAGTAACCGGACCGCAGACGCTGCGATAAAGCCGTAACGAAGCTGTCTTGTATCATATTTACTTGACGGAAAGCTGGGTGGAACCACGGGTATCAAACACGCTCGTCCCTTATTTTTAGGGATGGCGTGTTTTTTTACTTATATGGAAAAAAGGAGCGAATAGGAATGGAATCTAACGAAATAATCGTCCGCTTCCCGGATGGAAGTGAGAAAAAGTACCGGCAAGGTGTAACGCTTGAAGAAATAGCGGGGGCGATCAGTCCGTCTTTACGAAAGAAATCGGTTGTCGGAAAAGTGAACGGCGCGTTGACAGATTTACGAAGCATTATTTCCAAGGATGCCGAAATAGAGCTGCTTGACGTTCAGTCACAAGAGGGGTTGAAGGTGATGCGTCATACTGTTGCGCATGTATTGGCACAGGCTGTCCAGCGTATTTACGGAAATGTTCATTTCGGTACAGGGCCGGTCATTGAAAATGGATTTTACTATGATTTGGAATTGAGCCAACCGGTTTCACAAGATAACCTGGAACAAATCGAGAAGGAAATGAGAAAAATCGTATCGGAAAATCTGCGAATCGAGCGTGAAGAAGTGTCAAGAAATCAGGCAAAGCAATTGTTTGCGGATGATCCGTTAAAGCTTGAACTGTTGGAGGATATCCCGGACAATGAACCAATCTCGGTGTATCGACAAGGTGAATTTATCGACTTATGCAGAGGGCCGCATCTTCCGGAGACTCGCCATATTAAAGCATTCAAACTGACACATGTCTCAGGAGCCTATTGGCGCGGAAACAGTGAAAACCAGATGCTGCAGCGTATTTATGGCGTGGCCTTCGCTTCTGATGCAGATCTAGAGGACTACTTTTCGTTTTTGCGGGAAGCGGAAAAGCGGAATCATCGCAAGCTGGGCCGTGAGCTGGACTTGTTCATGTTTTCGGAGGAAGCGCCGGGAATGCCTTTTTATTTGCCGAACGGACAGTTCATTCGCAACCGACTGGAATCCTTTTTGCGGGATATCCAAAATCGATATGGATATCAGGAAGTACGTACACCGTTCATGATGAATCAGCGGTTATGGGAACAATCCGGACACTGGAACCATTATAAAGACAACATGTATTTTTCCGAGGTCGATGACCAGCGATTTGCCTTGAAGCCGATGAATTGTCCAGGGCATATGTTGATTTTCAAAGACAAGCTACGCTCTTATCGGGAGCTGCCGATCCGTATGGCTGAGTTCGGCCAGGTCCACCGCCACGAATTCAGTGGTGCTTTGAATGGATTGCTGAGGGTTCGTACATTTTGCCAGGATGATGCCCATATTTTCGTGACAGCCGAGCAAATCGAGGACGAAATTACTTCTGTATTGAAAATGATAGATGAAGTATATCGTGCCTTCGGATTTGACTATTCCATCGAACTTTCGACAAGACCGGAAGATTCCATGGGGGAAGAGGCACTCTGGGATAAAGCGGAAGCGGCTTTAAAGGATGTATTGGAAAAACTGGATTACGACTACCGAATAAATGAGGGAGATGGAGCATTTTACGGGCCGAAAATCGATGTCCACATCAAGGATGCACTAAAGAGAAGCCATCAATGCGCGACGGTACAGTTAGACTTTCAAATGCCCGAACTATTTGACCTGGCTTATGTGGATGAAGAAAACCAGAAAGTCCGTCCTGTTGTCATCCACCGTGCCGTTTTCGGGTCGATTGATCGCTTCCTGGGAATTTTGATCGAACACTTTGCTGGTGCGTTTCCGGCATGGTTTGCGCCTGTACAAGTAAAACTGATACCTGTATCCAGTGCTGTTCATGGGGATTACGCAGTAGAAGTGCAAAATCGCTTACAAACAGAAGGGGTACGAGTTGAAGTAGATTTACGAGAGGAAAAAGTCGGTTACAAAATGAGGGAAGCACAAGTCAAAAAGACACCATATATAGTAGTCATCGGTGACAAGGAGAGAGTCAATCAATCGATTAATGTCAGGAAATATGGTCAGAAGGAATCGGAAGAATTGAAACTGGATGACTTTATTAATCGATTGAAGGAACAGGTTGATAAGAGAGAGAGTTTATAAGCAAATGCCATTTATTTGAGTGGGGAGGACAGGAAAACATAAAAAGGTCGGGAAAGAATAGGACCACCTGTAAAGAGGCTGGGACAAATGTATCTTGGTTAAGAATGCCGCTTTGCCAAGTGGATCTTCAGCTCGAGCTCATTCCGCAGGAGACTGCGTACCTTGCCTCCGTTCACGTAAAATTACTCGCAAACGAGCGAGGCGCCACTCCTGGCTGATTTCTGTTTTCTTCTCATACCGTTGCCTTGAAAGCTAAACCGTATGGAAAGAGGAGTACTTCTTTTTTATTTTTATGGTGTTGGTCCGCAAGCTTCAATTTCCAAATAAAATACCTTCCGTGCTGTTTTCATCTTCGTCTCTGTTTAGAAACCTTAACAGTCAGAAGAATACGATTCTATTTACTTTGTTTTGATTATAAAAAAATGGGACCCGAAAACGTAGCGGAGGCAAGATACGGAGACTCCAACGGGAATAGCTCGAGCTGAAAATCCCGGAGGAAAGCGTCTTTTGCTTTCTGAGGAAGTTGAAGCCGTGCCCGTGGAACACGTAGTATCTTGCCGTAGCAATCCCAGACACGTAAGTCTATCGAAGGAACACAAACTTTAAAAACCGAACGAATTTGATTGATCGTTCAAATTCGCTCGGTTTTTGTTTGGTGCCAAGCTTTTGTCCCGGCCGCTTTGCATTGGCTACTATGCTTTTGTCCGATCTGCTTGTCTTTCTATTAAAATTTTGCCATAATTTAGAAAAAAGTAGGGATATAATCTAAAAGGGAGCGTTAATTACTTTGCAGATAATAATGTTGATCGTGAGCAGCATCACTTTTGTTTTTTTCGGTATGGTCGTTCTGGTACCGTCGTTCAACCCACCTGATTATTTGCTGTTTGGTGTGTTGACCGTACTCTTGGTGTTGATGGGAACAGACAATCTGATGGACAGTCGGAAAAAGGTCGGAGTGATTTTTTTGGTTACGGCTTCTGTTACATGTTTGACCGCTCTAAAGGAAGTGATTGTCCATTAATATACAGGAGGGAGAGTTACCGTATGGATTACTCGTTGAAAAAAATGACCCAGCAGCAGGCGGAAGAAATCGCTTATCAGTGGCATTACCCAGATGAATATCGTTTTTATGATATGGAAGCGGATGAAGAAGATTTGGAAGAGTTTTTAGATGCAGATCAAAGAGCAGAAGATTACTATGTTGTTGAAAAGAATGGTCAATTGATGGGATTCTTTTGTTTTCATCCAAAGCAACATGGTAAGGTGGAAATCGGACTAGGGATGAAGCCGGAATGGACGGGTAAGGGAAAAGGTCTGGGCTTTCTTCAGTCTGGTCTACAATTCGTCATCCTGAATTATCGTCCATCAGCGATTACGTTATCCGTGGCAGCCTTTAATAAACGGGCGATCAAGCTATACACAAAGGCTGGCTTTGCGGAAACAGGTACATTCATGCAAAACACCAATGGAGGCTGTTATGAATTTGTTTCCATGGCATGGTCTCCTGACAGCCAACACAGGGAAAATGAGGAAACCAGCAAGTCTCAATGAGAGAGCTTGCTGGTTTTCTTCTCTAAAACTTTACTTTTTATTTACCGATGCATCGTAAATGGAATTCACGGCTTCGCCAAGGGCTGCATTGAATTCTTCTTCGCTTTGGTTGACATTCAAATCAGCGCTCAGTGCTCTGGAGAAGCTTGCAATCAGCCCGTCATTTTCTTTCAGCTTCTCGTTGGCTTCATCGCGGGAATACCCGCCGGAAAGCGCGACGACTCTTACAACGCGTGGATGGTCGATTAATTCTTTGTACGTGTTTGCCACCGTTGGAATCGATAATTTCAGCATCACATTGTCTTGCTCGTCCAGTTTATTTAAGTGGTCGAGAATTTCGTTTTTCAAAATTTGTTCGGATTTTTCTTTGTCATTGCTGTGGATATCCACTTCTGGTTCTATGATCGGCACCAAGCCGGCTTCGATGATTTGCTTGCCGATTTCGAACTGCTGCTCAACGACAGCTTTGATGCCTTCTGGGTTAGCCTCTTTGATGACAGAGCGCATTTTTGTACCGAAAATATTCCGTTCATTAGCACGTCTGAGTGTTTCCTCTAAGTCGTGGATAGGTTTCATCAATTGAACGCCGTTTGATTCATCGGCCAGTCCTTTATCGACTTTCAGAAACGGGACGATGCCTTTTTCATCCGCAAGGTAGTCAGCGGTATATTTACCCTCGATCTCACGGTCCATTGTCTGTTCGAACAGAATCGCTCCCAGAATGCGATCTGAGTCGAAAGCAGGGGATGTGATGATCCGTGTACGCATTTCATGGACGAGATCAAACATTTCATCCTCGTTTGAATAAGCATCTTCGGAAACGCCGTAACCCGCCAAAGCCTTCGGAGTACTTCCGCCGCTTTGGTCCAGGGCGGCGATAAAGCCTTTCCCGTTTTTGATTTTCTCGAATTGATTTGTTTGCATCTTTTCCACTCCTTTACCGATTTTCATTCACTTCTTCTGAACAGTACTAGAACAGAACGAAGTTTCCACCCTTTAGTTTAGCTTAAATAAAAGATAAGTTGTAGTAAACGGACTTGAAAAAGGCGAAGAAATGAAAAATGGGGGAAATCCACTTCTTTATTCATGGAAATACCTTTCAGACAGTGATAGCTCCGATTGGCAGATAGGAAAAGGAATCTTTTCTTCTATATAGAAGTAGTATTGTATAGCATGCTTACAAGGAGGGGGTTACGTTGCGGATAGAAGAAGAAGTCGCTGCCAAAGTTTATCGGATGAGAGAGCTCCACGAAGACTTTTCTAGAGGCTGTTATCAAGAAATGAATGACAATTATTCAAACCATTTTACCGGAAAGCTCTATATGCCTGCGATTGGGGAAGTAAGGACTTTTACAGGAGAAGAAATCAAGGAAGGGAACAAAGAGGCTGCATCTTACTATAAAGGGAAAAAGATCACGTTTATCTATTCGGGGCTGCAAATTGTCCCGCAGTCCGACAAACAAGCTGCTGTATCATATCACATCACTCACAAGTCGGACGGCAAACTTGTCAACGCACTCTCGTTGGAAGTATGGGAAAAAGAAAAAGATGGGGAATGGAGAATGATCAGGTGGTATGAAGAAAAAGGGATTGGAAGGCCGATCTAAGTGGTACCTGCTATATTTGTCCATTTATTTGGCATTTTTAGCAGGTGTCGTGTTTGCGGTGATGAATCAACAAAGCAAAGTAGTAATGTTAAATGATACGGAGTACACGCCGGATACCGCCATGCCGGAAGCTATAGCAGAAATGAGAAGGGAAAAGGGATACAAGCCGCTGCATGAAGTCTACAAAGACTTGCCGATTGTAGATGTGCACAGCCATAGTGTACATGATCTGCACAGGAGTGAAACGCACGATATGAGCCATGTAACGATCGGCAAAGACGTGTGGGAAAAATATGGTATCGATAAAACGGTCTTGTTCGGGGATGTTTCTGCACCGTCGGCTGTCCGCACAGATCGCCTTGCCTGGCGTTATTACAGGGAATATCCAGATTTAATATATCCATCTTTTTCTGGTTTTCCTTTGGAAAAGGGGGAAAATGGAATGGACAGGGTAAAAGAAAATCTGGAAAAAGGATACCTTGCAGTTGGAGAAGTTTATGCTGCATCGACTTATTCTCCAAGTGCCGATGTATTATGGAAAGGGCAGCATCCATATTGGGGGATACTCCCGGATATCTATCCATTACTAGCATCTTACCGTACACCGATTTTGCTGCATATCGATCCCCCGGAAGGTATTAACATAAATTATTTAAAGACAGCGCTTCGCAAAAACCCGGAAACGATCTTTATTTTCGCCCACGCAAATGTCTTTAATTCACCGGAAAACTTGGAGCGGCTGCTTGCTGAATTCGATAATCTATATATAGATTTTTTCGCTGGTTTTACCAAGTATAATTCAAATAGCAGTCACTCGCTGGAGGATTTTGTTCCGCTGATTGAAAAATATCCTGATCAATTTTTTCTCGGTTCTGATTCAGGGGTGGAGATCGGAATCGAAAAGGCATACCGGGCAATGTATGAACTAATTGATCGACTAAGCCCTGAAACAGCGGCAAAGGTTGCTTTTCAAAATTATGAGCGGTTGATAGAAGAACAGCCAGCGACCGAATTGCAGAAACAAACCATCAGAGAACTTGCGGCGGAATTATCGCTGGAAGGCAAAACGTATCGACTCAATAAACGCAAAGCCAATGAATTAATTTTTTCCTTGCAGGACCAGAGGTCAAGCCCGTGATAAAAAAGGTGAGCCGGAAAGAATTCCCGCTCACCTTTTTGTTAGTACACTTTGTCGCCGTTGAAAATAGAATTTTTAACAATCACGTAATCTACATTGCGAATGGCGTCGAGCTTGTTGCCTCCCGCATATGAAATAGAGGATTGCAAATCTTGTTCCATCTCTTTCAACGTATCGGAAAGAGACCCTTTATGCTCGACAAGCATCTTTTTCCCTTCGACGTTCTTCTTTTCTCCTTTTTGGAACTCAGAAGCAGAACCGAAATATTCTTTGAAAAGCTTGCCGTCCGTTTCGATTGTCTCGCCCGGAGATTCTTCATGGCCCGCGAACAGAGATCCAATCATGACCATGGAGGCACCGAACCGGATTGATTTGGCGATATCGCCATGCGTCCGGATTCCGCCGTCGGCAATAATCGGTTTACTGGCGGCTTTGGCGCACCAGCGCAGTGCAGCCAGTTGCCAGCCGCCGGTTCCAAAACCGGTTTTGATTTTTGTGATACATACTTTGCCAGGGCCGATACCGACTTTTGTCGCGTCGGCGCCAGCGTTCTCCAATTCCCTTACGGCTTCCGGAGTCCCGACATTGCCGGCGATGACAAAGCTGGCAGGCAAATGTTTTTTGATATGCTGGATCATTTCGATGACAGCATTCGAATGGCCATGGGCTATATCGATGGTGATGTATTCCGGCGTAAGCTGCGCTTTTGCCAGTTCTTCGACAAAATGGTACTCTTCTTCCTTAACACCCACACTGATGGAGGCGATCAAACCACGATCCTTCATATCCTTCATAAAAGCAAGACGTTTCTCTGGTTCGAATCGGTGCATGATATAGAAATAACCATTTTCGGCTAAATATAATGCGATTTTTTCATCGATAATCGTCTGCATGTTGGCGGGAACCACCGGAAGTTTGAATGTGTTGCCGCCAAGCGTTACGGTTGTGTCGCATTCTGAACGACTGTCTACGATACACTTTGCAGGGACCAATTGAATATCTTCGTAATCAAATACATTTTCCATGTTATACACCTCTAAACACGAATATTATGATAAAGTTTAATGTTAATGTTCGTACATAGGGTAATTTACATCATTTTTAAGCAGATGTCAAAGGTTTTATTAGGGTTAAAACAGAACTATTATATATATACATCATTTTAATCGGAATGAATGATATAATGCAGGCTGACCGGGTACACTGGTTGTAAAAACAAAATGGACCTTTGCCTACATCATAACGCGGAGAATGCTCAGCAGAGGATTAAACTTTTGCACATAAGTCTCTTGTTAAACACCAGCTCCAGCTGAAAATCGTCCTGATAAAGGAGGGATACGTATGGATATCCGTATTGAAATGCTATATCAGACTCCAAAAGGAACAACGGCCAGATTCCATTCGGAAGAAATGAATCCGGGAAAAGCGATCCTGATAGCGGAGGATTTGGAAAAATCCGGACGGGCAAAACAAATCCATTTTCTCGATAGCCGCGATAT
Organism: Sediminibacillus terrae; assembly: GCF_009602435.1. Lineage (GTDB taxonomy): Bacteria > Bacillota > Bacilli > Bacillales > Amphibacillaceae > Sediminibacillus > Sediminibacillus terrae. The sequence continues at coordinate 148,431 of NZ_VZDQ01000011.1, read as the reverse complement.
GGAATGGACGTTAAAGGAATTAAAAAAATTTATTGCTGAAATAGAAACAGAACCACATAATGTCACGGTATATTTTGATGGCGGCTTTGACCAGGATATGCAGCATTCGGGTTTAGGATGTGCTATTTATTATGAACAAAACGGAAAATCGCTTCGTCTGAGAAAAAATGCACAAGTAGAAGAGTTGGATACGAACAATGAAGCAGAATATGCCGCTTTTCATTTGGCGCTGCAAGAGTTGGCGTATATGGGGGTGCATGACCTTCCTGTCACTTTTATCGGTGATTCGCAGGTTGTCTTACATCAATTGAGTGGGGATTGGCCATGTTATGAAAAAGAGCTATCCAAGTGGATAGATCGCATCGAAACCCTGCTGGATGAACTGGGCATCGATCCTTCCTTTCAGCTTGTTTCCCGCAAGTTGAATAAGGAGGCAGACCAGCTCGCTACACAGGCGCTGCGTGGGATTGCCATCACAGGTACGAAATAAGTAAACAAAACATAAAAACGGAGAAAAATACTGAAATTGGCAAGTGAGAAAGCTTCCGGTTTCAGTATTTTTTTGATTTTATTTTCGATACATTATTATTTGTGATAAATTACCTTGACAGACAAAGTAATGTGTTTTAAATTGTATTTCAGGAGGTGATGAAAAATTGGCCAGTAATATTTCGACAGACCTGATCAGAGGGCACACTGACACCATCATATTGAATGTATTACAGCAGGGGGATAGCTATGGCTATCAAATTTACAAGACGATTATCGCGCTCAGTGGAAATCAGTATGAATTGAAAGAAGCGACGCTTTATACTGCTTTTCGCCGATTGGAGAAGGAGGGGTATATCGCTTCTTATTGGGGGGACGAAACGCAAGGAGGACGCCGGAAATACTACCGTATAACAGACACAGGTATGCAGCGTTATAAACAAAACAAACAGGATTGGCATTTTGCCAAGAATGTTTTGAACCGATTAATCGAGGGAGGAATTCAGAATGAAGAGAATGAACCAGGATCTTAATCAAAAAATTCGATCCTATGTAGACAATTTGTTTGCTGGAATTGGCGATAGTCAACAGTTGTACGAACTAAAAGAGGAGCTGTCCATCAACCTGAAGGAAAAGGTCATCGATTATAAAAAAGCCGGCATGAATGAAGAGGAAGCCTTCAAGGAGGCTGTTAGTTCGATGGGTGATTTGAGCGGCCTCGTTGAGGATATGCGGCAGATCGGCCAGGATCAGACGAGAAAAGAGGTCTATTCTTCCATGACCGCCCGTGTTTCCACTGTTGGATTAATCACTGGCATACTGATTGGTCTTTTCGGTCTGTTGACAATGGCTATGCTGTATTTTATGAAGCTTCCATTGGAAGCTGTTACCGGACCGGCTATTTTCATCGTGTTAGGTGGAGCGCTTATCGCATACAGTCTCCTGACTAGGGAAACAAACAAAAAGTACGCCATGACCAAGGTGCGTGCCATGCTATATGGTTTGTCGGTCGGATTGATTCTGTTCAGTTTGTTTACGGCATTTACTTCCGGTTTTGCGACTGGTGAAATTTTTATCGGAATCAGTTCTTTCATGGTGTTTTTCCTGGCTGGGTTTGGCTTGTTGCTTGGGCTGTTGTTTACAGGGACAGATCGGAAAAAAGGAAGGTAAGGGGGGAGTGTTATGTTTTTAGCATTCAAAGAATTAAAATTTTCCAAGCTGAAGTATGCAATGGTCGGCTTTATTTTAACAGCTATTCTCTTCCTGCTTTTTTTCATTAATGGCCTGGCAAGCGGATTGGCTACTGCAGACAGTTCCTCGCTAAAAAATCTGCCCGCAGATTATGTAGTGATGAATTCGGAAGCCGATGGAAATATTTTAAAGTCGGAAGTTGGCAAAAATGCGCAGGAAGAATTGGAAGACTCTGTCGCAAAAGATCAATTCACTCCACTTACGATTACCATGTCTACAGTTAAGGGGGGGAATGCTGTTGCAGATGTGGTGTACTTTGCATTAGAGACAGATCATCCATCTCTTCCGCCAGTCATTGAGGGAAAGCCCATAGAAGAGATTACTGGGGAAGAGGTCGTAGTGGATAAATCATTAAAACGGCAGGGGTATGCCTTGCATGATACCTTGCATGATGAAAACTTAGGTGTGGAGTTTACGATTGCTGGCTTTCTTGAAAATCACACCTACAGTCATATGCCAGTTGTTTATACGAGTTTAAATGATTGGAACAAGCAGCCATTCAGCAATCCGGACAAAAATCAGGCGCTGCTTTACTATGGAAAGGAAACAGACGTGGCAAAGATGGATGTTTTGACATTAGAAAAGACAGTAGAATCGATGCCTGGTTATTCTGAAACACAAGGCTCGCTGATGATGATGGTCACATTCTTGTTTATTATCTCTGCATTTGTGTCAACTGTATTTTTCTACGTGATTACGATTCAAAAAAGAAACCAATTTGGAGTTTTAAAGGCAATCGGAGCCAGCACTGCTTTTATCGCAAAAGGTTTGGTGCTGCAGGTCGTTTTTCTAACAATCTCTGGTCTTGTTCTCAGTCTGCTTGGGGTATCCGGAATGACGAAGTTACTTCCTGAAGAAATGCCGTTTGAGATCTCCTGGCATATGATTGGCTTCACGGGCATTGTTTTTTTAGCACTAAATGTTTCCGGTTCGCTGGTATCTGTACATCAAGTTGCAAAGACGGATCCTTTGGAAGCAATAGGGAGGGCTGATTGATGAATGGAATTGTAAAACTGGAGAATATATCAAAGGTATTTTTGGATGGTGATAGATCGGTCGAAGTATTGAAAAATGTTTCAATGGAAATAAAACGGGGAGAGTTCGTGGCAATTGTCGGCCCTTCCGGTTCTGGGAAAAGCACCTTACTTTCGATTATGGGAGCATTATTGACACCAAGCAGCGGATCGATAGTGATCAGCGGACAAGAAGTGACCAATGCCAGTGTTCGACGATTGAAAAAAATTCGTAAAGACAAACTAGGATTCATTTTTCAGACTGCACATTTGATTCCGTATTTAACGGTACAAGAGCAGTTATTATTGGTAGCTGAAATTGTCTCAAAAAGAGACCGGGAACAGCGAGAAAAAGCCGCACACTTAATAAATGATTTGGGTTTGACCCATCGGGAAAACAGTCGTGTGGACCAGCTATCCGGCGGGGAAAAACAGCGGGTTGCAATTGCCCGGGCATTTATGAATGACCCTGATTGTATCTTGGCCGATGAACCAACAGCCAGCCTTGATTCAGAAAAAGGAAGAAGGGTAGTAAAGATGTTAAGGAAGGAAGTAAAAAACAGACAAAAGAGTGCGGTTATGGTCACACATGATGAACGGATGCTGGATTTATGTGATAGAATTCTCTATTTGGAAGATGGCATGATGTATGAGAAGCGGAAGATTCATGACGAAAAGCCCCCTTTGCGTTGAAGCAGAAGGAAGCTTTCCGAAAAAGTTGTCTGATTTCGTCCCTTGAAGACAGGGACCGGGGAGAAGTGTTGGCGCACTTCTCTTTTTTATTATAACGAATAAGATAGTTTGATTCTACTAAGCAAAGCTATTTATGGTGCGTGTTCTAAAAAGAAGAATAAAAAGGAAGAGGAAATTTGAGTTCGGCGTAGGTTTGAGAAACGGAATGTATCCACTAAAAAAGAGATCAGCGGAAAATCGAGCCGATGGAGAAATACGAAGTGTCCTTTTCGCCGCACTTATAGGAGCGTCACCCAATCTGGTATTTCCAGCGAACAAAGGATTTCTCTTTCAAGATCGCGTAGTTCGTTATAGGAACTGTTTGCTTGAAGCTCGGTATCTACAAAAGCCGGATGGGTCATGACTTCCACTTTACCGGTTGGGACCCTGGGTAAGTGATCGAATATCTGCCTGGTTATCCCTTGTCCATAAAAATCTGTCCACAGAACATCGGTCAAAAGGTGATCGGGATGGCAGCGAAGCGATTCTGCAAATCGAACAGGAACCCGATAGTCTTCAGCTAATCGCAGCGTCAACTCTTTCAGTGGTTCCCAGCCATGAATATGATGGTGGCTGTCGATATGATGAAGGGGCAACCCTGTAGAAAGAAACGCCTCCAATTGCGTCCGCCATTCTTTTTCGGTTTCCTTCAAATCAGGAACAGTGGTTTCACGAAAGTTACTCCTCAGAAGAAAGGTGCCTTCTTTGTCGACAATCTGCTTTAAGTCAGGACACAGGGCTTTTCCCCAAGTAAGAACAAGGTGGATTCCGACCTTCAAACGAGGATGATGTTTTGCCGCTGCTACAGCATCCTCCACGGCAAGACCATTCATCATTAAAGTTGCGGAACCTACCACTCCATTCACAAAAGCTTCTATGATTCCGTCATTGACGCCTTTCGTCAAACCGAAGTCATCTGCATTAAATAAAACTTCCATCCTTCTGTTTCCTTTCTTTTATTAAGTATTTTGGTCATACAATCGTTCGATGATGAAATTTGTTTTGTCTCCGCGAAAATAGGAGTGTGAAAATTCGATCTTGTTTCCGTGCTTATCTTCTGCTGTTGTCTCGATATAGAAGAGCGGCAATCCAGTGTCACACTGTAAATGGCTGCAGATTCGCTCGTTTGCAAAGGTGATTTCTACTTGTTCAGTCGTTTTTCCAATCGGAATATGAAAGACGTCTTGTAAGGCTGCATAGAGGGATGTTTCGGCATGCTGTTTCGTAAGACCGGGTGCTATGTGCCAAGGGATATAAGAAATTTCATATTGGATTGGTTCTTGGTCTGCCAGCCGGATTCTCTCTATTCGCTGCACGGCATCGTTGATGGATATGGATAAAGAGTGGGAAAGTTGCTGATCAGCCGGGATTACCTGAAGGCCGAGTAACATGATTTTTGGCTTCTTTCCTTGTATTGCTATCTGGTCGCTATACCGTTTGATTGTGTGGGAAAGGGTTTGCTTTACCTTTAGATCTGCTACATATGTACCCCGCCCTTGATGGCGTGCCAGGTATCCTTCTTGTGTCAATTGATTCAAGGCTGTTCTCACGGTCGTTCTGCTCACGTTAAATATGTTGCAAAGTTCCATTTCCGTCGGAATCTTTTCGCCGATTTGGTAGTGGCCGGTTTTAATGCTAGTAAGCAATTCCTCTTTAATGTATTCATGTAATGATAGATTATTGTTCATTGCATAACTCCCATCTGAAAAGCGGCTGTAGTTTGTTATGACAAATCCGGCTCTTACTCCATATTGTATGGGCGGAGAATTATTTGTATGATACATTTTCTGTGCCTCTGACGCATAAACATCTTTAAAAAGAACTTGTCATGACATTCGACTTCTGATCTGTGAAAGGAATGATCATCAATGTGATGGATGAAATTATTGGCCGTGGACTGAACTGAATGGGAATTGCCAGGTTGTTTAATTGGGTATAGTCGGTGAATTAACTGGCTGTAAAGAAACAGGGGAAGAAATGAAAAGGTGACTAACCTAAACCACGGAACTGCATATATTCACTCTTCCCATCATTTCATTTAGGGGGTAATCGGAATGAATCATCCGCTCATGCAAAGGTTTATTGAAGTAGCCGGGAGGATAGGGGCTCAGCGTCATCTAGTTGCTATCCGGGATGGTTTTGTCGCCATCATGCCGCTCGTTATCATTGGGTCGATAGGGATCCTGATAAACAATTTTCCGCCTTTCGGAAGTTTCGACTTGCCAGGTATATTAAATGGTATTTTCGGTGAGGGAAACTGGCAAAAGGTGGGCGGGAGTATTTGGAATGGCACGTTTGCAGTTCTCGGTTTGTTGATCGCATTTTCCATTGCTTATAATCTGGCAAAGTCTTATGAAATAGACGGATTGTCTTCAGGATTGATAACTGCAGCTGCTTATATCATGCTTGTTCCCGAAACCCCGGACTGGGGATTGAGTTTTGCCTGGTTGGGGGCACAGGGGTTGTTTGTCGCAATTATACTAGCATTGGTTCTTACTGAATTATTTCGATACCTGCTTCAATCCAGGCTGACGATAAAAATGCCGGAAGGGGTACCTGATGGAGTCGCCCGTTCGTTTACCGCGCTGATCCCTGCATCCATCATTTTGATCCTCGTAGGCTTGTTTCAAGCTCTGATGAGTCACTTTGCGGAAATCAGCATTTTTGAATGGATTTTCAATATCATTCAAGAACCTTTGCAAGGACTTGGAAATACGCTGCCGGCAGCAATGGTTGTATCTTTCTTGAATCACTTGTTATGGTTCTTCGGTTTACATGGAACCAATATTATCGGTTCTGTCATCGAGCCGGTTTATCTGCCGCTCATCGAAAAAAATCTCTCCTTGTACCAAAGCGGCGTTTCCGCTTTCGATGTACCGAATATCGTGACCAAACCATTCCTCGATTCTTTTGTGTTCATGGGTGGATCCGGTACGACAATCGCTTTGCTGATTGCTATATTTTTCGTCATCCGTCAAGAGAAAAATCATCCATATCGGGAAGTTGCAAAGCTATCGGCACCGGCTGGGCTTTTCAATATAAATGAACCCGTCATCTTCGGACTGCCGATCGTACTAAATCCAATTATGATGCTCCCCTTCATACTCATTCCTGTAATACTCACAGTTACATCCTATATCGCGCTGGCAACCGGAATCGTTCCTAAAACTGTCGCCATTCTCCCATGGACGACGCCTCCGATTTTGAGTGGGTATCTAGTGACAGGAGGAAGCTGGAGGGGGATTGCTCTCCAGATATTCAATCTGGCTTTGGCGGTAATCCTTTATATTCCGTTTGTCGTGGCCGGTATCCGGGCGTTGAAACAAAGAATGGAGACAAGATAGATGGGCGATCGGGAGCAACTACAGTTTTTTTTGCCGATTTTACCACCAGGATTTACGGTTTCCGTCGACAGTCTTGTCCGTTGTTTTAGCAGAGTTGTATTTCAAAACATCGGTATTACCTGGATGCTATCGAACGCTTTCAGACAGAAGGCGGGAGATTTGGATATTGGCTTATCGATGACAGTAAGAATTGGCAGGCGTAGTAATTGCATTTATACGGAAGGGGGAGGAAAAGCAAGATGAATATCATTCTTGTATGCTCGGCTGGTATGTCGACGTCGATGCTGGTTTCCAAAATGAAAAAAGCGGCTGGAGACAGGGGATTGACAGCAAATATTGAAGCGGTTTCCGAGTCAGCGCTAAAGCGTAAATTGGATAATCTCGATGTGGTGCTGATAGGGCCGCAGGTAAGGTATTTGGAGAAGAAAATAAAAAGTCAGTTGGAACCGAAGGGAATAAAAGTGGCTGTAATCGATCAAATGGCTTATGGCATGATACAAGGCGAAAAAGTGCTCGACCAGGCGCTTGGACTATACAAAGAAACATAAATTGCCCGGGTATGCGGATTGGCCGGGAACGCTTAGCTTGAAGAGCGTTCCTGGCTTTTTTATGGATGTGGAATGGTTGTACGGAGCAATAGAAATATCAAGTTCCTATTTACTTCTCCCCGGAAAAAGTGAACAATAAGAAAGCAACGATCAATAAGGGAGACAAATGCATGGAAAAATATCTAAGCTATGAGGAAATTCAAAATAGATGCGGTAAATTACATGAGAAATATCAAATCGAGGAAGAAAGATTTTATAGGGTAGTGGAGATATGGGCGGAAAGCCATATGTCGACGGAAGGCAAATTGATTGGGAGTTTTCTCGAGTTGCTGGAAGTCGTCAGTGAAGAAATGGATACGATACAAAACAACCTGGAAATGGAGACTTCTTGTCGGATGGGATGTGCGTTTTGCTGCTATTATCCTATTATTGTCAACAAGATGGAAGCAAAACTGATGAAGCAGACGATAGCTTCATTTCCTGAACAGCGCAGGAAGAAACTTTACGCTCACATCGATTCTTATTTCCAAAAATACAGCAAGCAGCTGGAAGAACTGTCAGCCATTGAAACGGAAACCGACCAGGAATTCAAACTAGCCTACCGGGAAAAACAACTGCCATGCGTGATGCTCGATACAAAAACCAATCAATGCATGGCGTATGAAATCAGACCGATTCCTTGCCGGACTTACGTGAATTTTGCTGATCCAAAAGTTTGTCAGCAAAACATCATGCCTAAAGAAACCGTGAGCTTTGAATTTTTATATGGCGAGTATATGGGCGCACTCAACGAATTTCTGCAATACCTTTATGAAGAAGAAGGTACAGCCTTCGTTGATTATCCAGACGACCTCTACGCCCAAGATTACCTGTTCAACTGGCTTAAAGACTACAGATTCGATGATGGGGCCGATGCCGGGGTCAGTCCCCGATGACCTAATTCCTCTCGATCTGAACGTTTTGGGGACTGACCCCAAATGGGGGACTGCAGCATCACTAAATGGGCTGAATGTTGACAGGACGGGGCTCGAGGGTTGTGAAGGTCTGACCCCGATTCCATAGGTTGTCCCTTTAATTTGGTGAGGGGGTCAGTCCCTCTCGCTGTTACTGGGTAATAATGAATGGCTCGTAGGGACTGACCCCCAAATCATCCGAATGTTTATTCTTTCATTCTGTTTTTGACGAGCTGCATGCGTTCGTTGAATAAGGTCGGATAGGACATGTAACCGAGCAGGATGCTGGTGACCACGGCTGTTGTCAGGATCAGGAACAAAATTAACAATTGAAATTGAACGGCTTGAACTGGGTCTGCACCTGCTATGATTTGGCCGCTCATCATTCCCGGGAGCTGGACGAGTCCGATGGTTTTTTGGCTCTCTATGGTCGGTATGGTACTTGCTTTGATGGAAGTGATCAGTTGACGATGGATCGCTTGTTTAGGCGTACCCCCCAATGAGAGGATCAATTCTGTTTCGTCCTCGTGGTCTTCCACCTCTGAAGTAAATCGATTCAAAAACAGGATCGACAATACCATGGAATTACCGATGATCATTCCGCTGATTGGAATGATATATTGCGGAGTGGGCGGAGTAATCGACAGCCCGAGCAGAATTCCTTGGGTAAGGACTTCCACGACTACAAAGGTAAGAACCAGCTTCCATGTGATCCCCTGGATCGAACGGCCTTTCCTGCGTGCATTTTGGGTGGCTGCCGCTATCATCAGGACGACCATCAACAGGATGTACAGCATATTTTCAGCATCGAATACATACTGCAAAAGATACCCGACTGCCAGAAGCTGGATAATCGAGCGGACTGCAGCGATGATTGTATCTTTTTCCAGTTCCAGTTTCAATGCTTTCGATAATAAAAGCGGAATGAGAACGAAAATGAGAGCGAGGGACAAAGTAAGATAATTCATTTAATCCTCCCCCTTTACAAACCGTCTGACTTGTTCATTGGATGGGTCATTCAACAGACTGCTTTCCCCTGTCTCTACAACCTCTCCAGCGATCATCACCCAGGTATAGTCTCCGAGGTTTTTCGCCTGCTGGAGGTTGTGGGTGATCCAAATCATCGTCGTGCCATACTTTTCATTTATTTTGACAATCAGCTCTTCGATGTCTTGTTGGGAAACTCGGTCAAGCGAAGCGGTGATTTCATCCAAAAGTAAGATATCCGGCCGGTTGACTAGAGTGCGTGCAATTGACAACTTTTGCCGCTGACCACCAGATAAATCTTTGATGTTCTGTTGAAGGATGTCCTGCTTCAGACCGACTAAGTCCAACAATTCTAATGCCTTCTCCCGGCGAAGTTCTTCTCCCTGCAGTTTGAGAGGAAGAGTTAGGTTATCGAAAACACTTCCACTTATCATGGTAGCGCTTTGCAAGGCAATTCCGACTTTCCTGCGAAGCTCGACAGGATGATATTTTTCAATATGTTTGTCCTCCACATAAATATCTCCAGAACTGGTTTTACGCAGGCCGTTGATCAACCGGAATAAACTCGTTTTACCAGCACCGGATGGCCCGACCAAGGTTGTGATTTTTCCTTCAGGAAAAGAGCCGGTTACTTGTTTTAATATTTCCTGTCCATCGGCAGCGTAAGTTACATTTTCTAGACGAACGGCCTCCTTGACTGTCACTGGCATGAATGATTCTCCTTCTCTCTAGTTTGCAAGTACAATCAGTTTCCCCAATATAGACGGTTCCTATTTTCCCTTTGTACCAGATCAATTTTAACAAATATCCTGAAGATTTGCTGACCGAATCGATGCTGTCTATATGAAGAATCTACGCAAAACTCTACCACCCTCAGGGAGAATCAGGTATAATAAAATTAGCGCAACACACAATTACATAAGCGAAACCACAAGGGGAGCTATATGCTGAGAGTGAACGGAACTGTTCTGACCCTTTGAACCTGTTAGTTAATGCTAGCGCAGGGATGTGGATGATGGTGGATCGGATTCTGGCTGTCTGCATACATGTTCTCCCTTGGTGTTTCGTTTGGAAAAGGGGAGTTTTTTTATATGTTGAAAAAGTTGGGTTTGGTTGCATTGATTGAAGCATCATTTTTCGCTGCACTGGCATTTGTTTTTGACTTGCTGCCTTCAATCAGATTGTCGCCATCGATTTCCATCTCGTTCGCCATGGTACCGGTTCTACTGCTTGCTTTCAGAAGGGGCTTCGTTGTTAGTGCTCTTGCCGGCCTTATTTGGGGATTATTGCAAGTAGCGCTTGGGGATGCCGCACGCTCTTTTCTGACGCCTTTACAAGGATTTATCGAATACTTTGTCGCTTTTGCATTCGTTGGGTTTGCAGGCCTTTTTTATCAACCGGTTCAGACTGCATTTCGCAAGGGGAGGAAAAGAACCGCTTTATGTCTCGTGACTGCTGCTGTTTTTGTCGGCAGTATCGCACGTTATTTTTGGCATTTCATCGCCGGTTTCATATTTTGGGGTGAATATGCGCCCGAGGGAATGAACCCAGTCTTGTTTTCCTTTATTGCCAACGGGGTGACAGCACTTGGTGCCGCTGTATTGTGTTCTATAGTGACTGTATTGGTAGTAAGCAGTGCACCTTCGTTGATCAAGCCCAAAGTGACTGCCGCCACTGTCACTCCTCCGCGAAAGGCTTCCTGAGAGATAAATAATAGAATGGTTACGGAAGGTAGGGGTAACTCATGGATCCATTGGACATCCTGGACAATTTACAGAGTATAAAGCCTGTCTACCAGCCTATTGTCAGTGCGATCCGTCATTCGGTAGCAGGCTATGAAGTGCTGGGAAGATTCAGGGTCAAAGGAGAATGGGAAAGTCTCGGCCCCTTTTTTCACGATCCGGATGTACCGGAAGAGTTTAAGGTAGAAGTCGATCAACATCTGCTTCAAATCGCTTTAACAGAAATGCTGGACTCAGAAGTTGACGGTTATTTGTTTATAAATCGGAATGCCAAGCAGCTAATGGTGAATGACGGAGAAGACCTGTTGCAGCTGCTGCTCGATTTCGAGGCAAAAGGGTTTGCGATGAACCGTATTGTCATCGAAGTTACAGAGCATGACTTCGATGAGGCGTTTGAAAATTTAAATCATCTCCTGCTTTATTATAAAACATTCGGCATCCAGATCGCAGTCGACCACGTTGGAGCGAAAAGCTCTAACATTGACCGGATCCGCCAGCTGGAACCGCACATATTAAAAATAGATACGGATATCATCCGCCGTCATAACGCGGATGGTTTTCAGGATATCATGCATTCATTATCCATGCTCGCCAGGCGGATCGGAGCGGCTTTATTGTTTGAAAACATAGAAGATAATTTTCAACTGCATTTTGCCTGGAAGCATGGTGGCCGTTTTTACCAGGGATATTACTTGGCAAAACCGGGTTTTACGATGGACAATCAGTCCGTATTAGGGGTGAATGTAACGGATAAGGTATCCGAATACATCCAACGGGAAAAACAACTGGTGGAACAACGTCTGTATCACGTGCTGAATTGGGAGAAAAAAGTGAAAAAAAACCAGGCACAGTGGGAAGGAATCAAAAATGCTGATCATTTTATCGAAGGCTTGACGAGTGACTTTGAGGAAGAGAGTTTCCGGATGTTTATCTGCAATAGTGACGGTCACCAGGTATCTTCCAACTTTCGCAAAAGAGACGGCCATTGGGAAATGGAACCTGACAAAATAGGGTCGAACTGGGCATTCCGTCCTTACTTCCTTGAAAATACTATGCAGATGAAAACGTGGAGTAGAGGGATACTGTCCGAAATCTATTCGGATATTGAAACAAGAGAAATGATTCGAACGTTTAGCTTTCCGCTGACAGATGAGTATTTTTTGTTTATTGATATCCGCTATGCTTTTTTATTTGAGAACGAATCGCTGCTAATCTGATCGGGGCAGCCATCACGCACAACATTAGCTATGAGCCTGGCAAATGCCGGGCTTTTTTGATGGGCAAAAGGGTGGTCATTAGGCCGGAGTAAATGGAGAGATATAGTTCCATTTACTTATTTTCCTGAAAAGTTAGTTCGTTTAATTGATAAACAAAGTTAAGCTGTTTATAATGAAAGGGCTTACAAACTAGAGAAGGGAGTTTATCGTATTGCTTCTCTAAGTTTATAAGATGGGAGGGATGAGGAGGGTTTTGTAACTATTTAAAAAGGAGGAAATGATTGATGCTACAAGTCCTACGAAAACCTATAATTGCAGGCCTTGCCTTATCTTTGCTGGTTCCTGTTGGCGCTCGTTCTGTGGTGGCGGAACAAACAGAAAGTGCTGCTAGTGCCTTAGAAGTTCCATCTATCCAGGAAAGATATCAGGATTCTTTTGCCATTGGAGCCGCTGTGGAGCCTTATCAGTTGGAAGGAACACAGGGAGAAATACTTAAACACCATTATAATAGCATTGTTGCGGAAAACGTCATGAAACCGGTCAACATTCATCCGGAAGAAAAGCGTTATGATTTTGAAGAAGCAGACAAGATTGTACAGTTTGCCAGGGAAAATAACATGGAAGTCCGTTTCCATAATCTCGTCTGGCACAGCCAGGTACCAGAATGGTTTTTCCTCGATAAGCAGGGGAATAAGATGGTGGAAGAAACAGACCCGAAGCAACGGGAGAAAAACAAGCAATTACTATTGAAGCGGTTGGAAAAACATATAAAAACTATTGTGAAGCGATATAGAGATGATGTAGATTCATGGGATGTAGTCAATGAAGTAATCGATGAATATGCTTCTAATGATCGCGGACTGCGTGAATCCCCGTGGTATCAAATAACGGGGACCGACTATATTAAGACTGCCTTTGAAACAACCAGGAAATACGCTGGCGAAGATGCAAAACTTTATATCAATGACTACAATACAGAAGTAGAACCGAAGCGAACGTACTTATACAATCTTGTTGTTGACATGCTAGAACAAGGTGTTCCGATAGACGGCGTGGGCCATCAATCCCATATCCAGCTTGGTTGGCCATCCCTTCAGGAGATGGAAGATTCGATCAATATGTTCGCAGATCTGGGGCTTGATAACCAAATCACCGAACTCGATGTCAGCATTTACGGTTGGCCACCAGTTCCAGCATATCCAACATACGACGCCATTCCGGACAGTGTCTTTACAAACCAGGCACAGCGCTATGATGATTTATTTGCCTTGTATGAGAGACTGGAAGATAAAATCAGCAACGTCACCTTTTGGGGAATTGCAGATGATCACACCTGGCTTGATGATAGGGCCGAAGAGTACAATGATGGGGTAGGAAAAGATGCTCCGTTCGTATTTAACCCGGATTATAATGTGAAGCCTGCCTATTGGTCCATAATGGACTGAATAGGTAGTGAAGAAACACATAACGGTATGGACTGCCTGGAACTTCGGCAGTCCTTTGTTTTTTTAACCGATTCCCATAAATGGAGCTTATGATTCCATTTGGTTTAAAGGAGACCGTCTTCACACTAATGTTAATACAACAGATCAGGTAACTACCCTACATACATAATTGCATAACCAACCTTATAAAAAGCAACACCCTCAATATCGTTTTGTTAATGGAGGAAGCAGTCGCTTGTACACTTGGCCGATGATACCTTTCAATTGGTGTACACCCAGGTCTGCATTCGTCATGATAACCGCACCGGTTCCCAAGGAAGGATAAGCGACAAGCATCGATTGAAAGCCAATTCCCCAACCGAGAGAAGAGATCTCCTTTTCTCCCTCTATCCAGTCCATAAACAACCCAAAACCTGAAAAGGGAGCACACCCTTGGGGGGAGGACATTTCTTCTGCAAGAGAATGTGAGAGTACTACGGAGCTTTTTCCGGCCGTAGCAAGAAGGAATTCATTCAATAAAAAATTCAGATCAGTAGGGGTTGTCCATAAACCTGCTGCTGCAGGAAATGGATACTCCGTATATTTTTCATTAACAAGCCGGCCAACCTTATTGTGACCGGAGGAAAGCTTTTCTTTTTCTGTTAATGTATATGTACTGTTTTTCATATGCAACGGTTCAAACAATTCCTCTTTCATTATTGTTTCAAAGGATTTTTCGGTAATATCTTCTATCAAAAGCTGAATAATGCAATAGCCGGCATCTGAATAATGAAAAATACCCCCTGGTTTTTCTTTGATATGTACTGGTTGGGGGCAGTAAGCGGTTTTGCCTATCAATACATCTTCCATAAGGGGGAAGCCTTCAGCTTCGTTAAGAGGACCGAAGCTTTCTTCGGGATCCTTTATTCCTGCTTGATGGCTTAGCAATTTGCGTAATGTGACTTTGTTTGTTTTTGTCAGGGGTGATTCGGGTACTTTCCAGGATACTAGTTTCCTATTTACATCCTCATCCAAGTCCAGGATTCCTCTTCCTGCGAGTTTCATCACAAGCATGGCTGTAACAAACTTACTGATGGAGCAAGCGCTGAATAACGTTTCAGGTTTTACGTGCTGGTTTGTACCAGCTTCTGCGATACCGAAACATTCCGTTGATTGAAGGTTATACTTCTCGATAATCGCCAAACTCATTCCAGGAACAGTGGACTGCTCCACCAAGGATGCTAACTGTTTACCCATTTTTTCATCTCCCCATCTGTATTTCTTTCTATTATATAACAAGAACATATGTTCGTAAATGGAGTGATGAAAGTTGTTAAGGATTAAATATAGAACCATTTATCAAAAACGTCCAACAGAGCTGGAATCAAAGCCGGATCATCCCATTCTTTAACATCGATAATACAAAAACCGAACGAGCCTCGAAGCATCGTTCGGTTTTTGCTTTGGCGATTGTCTTTTTGTCCGTTGTTATCATTCGTTAGAACATTTTCGTCGTCCAATCTTCGCAATTCCATTTATCCGTGACGATCCCCTCATAGAAATCCGGCTCGTGGGAAATCAACAATACACTCCCTTTGTATTCGGAAAGGGCACGCTTCAATTCTGCTTTTGCATCCGGATCCAGGTGATTGGTCGGTTCATCCAAAACAAGAAGGTTTGTTTCCTTGTTGAGCAATTTGCAAAGACGGACTTTTGCTTTTTCTCCGCCGCTGAGCACTTGTACTTTGCTTTCCATATGCTTTCTGGTAAGTCCGCATTTAGCGAGAGCGGCCCGCACTTCCTGTTGGGTAAAATGCGGGAACTCGCTCCATATTTCTTCAATGCATGTGGTGTCCGATTCCTTTTTCAACTCTTGTTCGAAGTAACCGATATGAAGGTGCTCACCCAATTGAACAGAGCCGGAAACAGCAGGGATTTCACCAAGAATGCTGCGTAACAATGTCGTTTTGCCGATACCGTTCGCTCCATACAAAGCGATTTTTTGCCCGCGCTCCATTGAAAGATTCAATGGACGAGACAAAGGTTCGTCATAACCGATGACCAATTCGTTGGTTTCAAACAAATACTTTCCTGGAGTCCTTGCTGTTTGAAACTGAAAGGAAGGCTTCGGCTTTTCCGCATCCAGTTCGATGAGATCCATTTTATCCAATTTCTTCTGCCGTGACATCGCCATTTTGCTTGTAGCTGCATTTGCTTTATTGCGGGCAACGAAATCTTTTAAATTGGCGATTTCCTTCTGCTGCTTCTTGTAAGCTGCTTCCAGCTGTTGCTTTTTCATCTCGTACACACGGAGAAATTCATCGTAATCTCCCGGATAGCGGGTGATTTCTTGATTTTCCATGTGATAAATAACATTGATGACACTATTTAAAAACGGAATATCGTGCGAAATAAGGATGAAAGCATGATCGTATGCCAGTAAGTAATTTTTCAACCATTCAATGTGCTCCACATCCAAATAGTTGGTCGGTTCATCGAGCAGGAGGATGTCCGGTTTTTCCAGAAGCAGCTTGGCGAGCAGCACTTTCGTCCGTTGACCGCCGCTTAAATCGTGTACGTCCCTGTCAAGACCGTAATCATTCAGTCCCAAACCGTTTGCAATTTCTTCTACTTTCGCATCGATTGTATAAAAATCGTTATTGGTCAAAGCGTCCTGAATCTGGCCGGTTTCTTCCAAGATAATCTCAAGTTCCTCCGGTTCCGCTTCTCCCATCTTTGCATACAGTGCGTTCATTTCTTCTTCCATGTCGAATAAATATTGAAAAGCCGTTCGCAACACGTCGCGAATCGACATCCCTTGTTTTAAATCCGCATGCTGGTCGAGGTAGCCGACCCTGGAACGCTTTGACCAGGTGACGGTACCGGCATCCGGTTCCAATTTTCCGGTGATAATATTCATGAACGTGGATTTTCCTTCGCCATTGGCGCCGATCAATCCGATATGCTCTCCTTGCAACAGGCGAAACGAGACATCGTCGAAAATCGCCCTGTCTCCAAATCCATGGCTCAAGTTAGTTACAGTCAATATACTCATTGTAAACACCTTTTCTAGTTGTTATCGTCTTTCTTATTATAAAGGGGATTGGAGAAAAGCGATAGGGGGGAGACGAGACGGTGAAGTGCCATCGACAATGACGGTCATGGTATAATGAGAAACAGTATATTTCACGTACACCCTTGTAAACAATGGAGTGGCACTCATGAAACTAAATCTTACCAAAAAAAAGATCAAAGATAGATGTGGCACGATTTCTTATAAAAGTGGAGAATCATTCTTCCGCAACAGGAAAGTAGAACTCACTGAAGCCCGGCCAGGGAGATGGGAAGCAACCGTCATCGGCAAGGAAGACTTCCATGTATTGATTGAGACAGATAAACAGGGAAATATCCGAGCTACTTGCAGTTGCCCTTCCCTTGAAGGCTATCCCAAAGACTGCCAGCATATAGCGGCTGTCCTGCTGAAGATCGAAAACAGCGAGCAGGCGGTATACGCATCGACTATGGAAGGGAACGAACTGGCTGATAACCTGGTTTCCCTTTTCCAACAGCCGGAAGTGCGTTCTGCCAAACAACAAACACACTTTGAAAATCGACAATTGCTGGATGTCCGATTCACTTGTCAGCTGTTTGACTTTCCTGGAACCGAAACGGATGATTTCTTTGCCATAGGCTTGGAAGTATCTTCCCATAGGGTAACAGATATTCAAAGCTTTCTCTTCCGATTTCAGGAAGGAAAACCGGTGATACTGTCCTCTGCTTGGACGTTTGATCTGCATTTTCATTGTTTTGCGCCAGAAGTGTACGCCGTGCTAGAATTTTTGGCAGCTATCAGCCTGGATCACCGGGAAGGTTTCGAGAACGGTGGCACGGATTTTTTACCGATTCCGCCATCTGCATGGGACAAGCTTTGCTCGCTTTTGATGAACGTCGAACATGCAGGCCTTGATTACAAGGGACGAAGTTATCCACGTTTTGAAGTATCGACGGAAAGGCTGCCTTTGCACTTTGAATTAGTCGAGTCCAACAATCAGACTGGTTTTCTGCATGTCGAGGGTTTAGAGGAAATTGTCTTGGTGGAACCTTATCAATCTGTCGTGTCGGAAGGGAAACTGGTGAAGCTGGGCCGTCACGACTGGAAACGTCTCGCTGAAATAAAACGGATGTTGGAACCATCTAAAACAGAGCGGATTCCGATTGAACGGGGACAGTTTTCCTTTTTTGTGGAAAAAATTGTTCCGGGACTGAAAAACATCGGCAGGGTGACCATTTCGGGAGGAGAACATCTTAGTCTTGCAAAGAAGTCCCTTGTCGCAAAGCTTTATTTGGATAGAGTAAACAGCCGTCTGCTTGCAGGCCTGGAATTCCATTATGAACAGATCGTCATTAATCCATTGGAAGAACAGGAGCTTGCATTGCACTCTTTAATCGTCCGGGATAACGAAAAAGAGGAAAAAATTTTGCAGTTAATGGAAGACAGTCTGTTCACTAAAACAGACAGCGGCTATTATCTGCATAACGATGAGTTGGAGTATGACTTTCTTACTTATACCTTGCCCAAGCTACAGAAATTGGCCCGTGTTTATACGACAACGGCTGTCAGGGTCCGAGTGGTAAAAGAAAATATATTCCCGAGAATCAGGGTCAAGCTGCATAAAGACCGTATGAATTGGCTTGAGTATAAATTTGAATTGGATGGAATCGCCGACGATCAGGTGCGAGAACTGTTGCATGATCTAGAAGAGAAAAGAAAGTATCACCGATTGAGGAACGGTTCGCTGCTTTCCTTGGAAACAAAGGAATTTGAAGATATCAAACGGTTTTTGAGTGCTGTTCCGGATGGGGAAGGTGATATGGAAAGTGGACTGAAAATCCCCTTTGAAAAGAGCCTTCAGCTGCTTGATCATGTAGACAATAATCCGGTTCTATTGATAGAGGATTCCTTTCGGGCTTTTTTGACAAGCATCAGCCAGCCAAACGAGCACGCATTTGAGTTGCCGCCAGGTTCGGAAAAGGTCCTTCGAGAATATCAGATTCGGGGCTATCAATGGTTGAAGACATTGGCCTTTTATGGGTTCGGCGGTATTCTGGCCGATGATATGGGTCTTGGAAAAACGGTGCAGGCCATCACCTTCCTCTTATCTGAAAAAAGACAGAACAGGGAGATGCAAAAGCCGGCATTGATAGTCTGTCCTTCTTCCGTTACCCACAACTGGCTCCATGAATTGAAAAAGTTTGCTCCCGGTATGCGCGCTATGGTTCTCGAGGGGGAAAAACGCTGGCGGAAAAAAATGATGGAGCATGTGAGTGATATGGATATTCTGATCGTCTCCTATCCTATTTTGAGAAGAGATATTACAGAAGTGGAAAAGACTGTTTTCCATACAGTCTTCTATGACGAGGCACAGGCGTTCAAAAATCCTGTCACCCAAACAGCGCGAGCAGCAAAAAGGGTCCAGGCAACCCATCGATTCGCACTGACAGGAACCCCGATGGAAAACGCGCAAGAAGAACTTTGGTCCCTTTTTCACGTTGTTTTCCCCGGTCTTTTTCAAGGACTGCGCGCATTCAGTCATCTGTCCAAGGATGCAGTCGCCAAACGTGCCAGACCTTTCATCCTACGCAGGATGAAGAAAGACGTACTTTCGGAACTTCCGCAAAAAAGGCAAAGTATCGAAGTGCTAGAGCTGCTTCCCGAACAGAAAAAGCTTTATGCAGCTTATCTGGCCAAGCTCAAGCATGATACCTTAAAACATTTGGATAAAGAAACGTTTCATAAAAATAAAATAAGGATTCTGGCCGGGTTGACGAGACTCAGGCAAATTTGCTGTCACCCTGGTTTGTTCGTCGATGGCTATCAAGGAAGTTCTGCAAAATTCCGTCAGCTGCTTGAATTGATTAGAGAGGCAAAACTCGCCGGAAGAAGAATGTTGGTGTTTTCCCAGTTTACCAAAATGCTCGATATAATCGGAAGAGAGCTGACTTCCCAGGGATGGACGTATTTTTATTTGGACGGTCATACACCGGGCAATGAAAGAGTTGAAACGTGTGAGAGGTTCAATGAGGGGGAGCGTGACCTGTTTTTGATATCGTTGAAAGCGGGCGGAACAGGGCTTAATTTGACAGGTGCCGACACCGTAATCTTTTATGACAGCTGGTGGAATCCCGCTGTCGAGGAACAGGCAGCAGATCGTGCTTACCGTATCGGTCAGCAACGAGATGTGGAAGTGATCAAACTTGTCGCCCGGGGGACGATTGAAGAAAAAATGAATGAATTACAAGATAAAAAACGGGAAATGATCGGTGAGATTCTGGATTCGCAAGAAAAGAATACGGCATTGCTGACAGAAACAGATATCAAAGATTTATTAAATATGGATGAATAACAATTTATCCAGCACAGTAACTGAATAGAAACCGAACGAGTCCACTTCGTTCGGTTTTGTCGAGTTTTCATAAACTAGAAACTCAACTCCGGCGGGGTACCTCGCTTTCCGTGGGCAGGAGATAACGCAAAGTTCCCTCTTGAGTAAAAGTTGACAGGAAAAACTGAACAAGTGGCGAAGTAATGAATATAGAAGGTAACAGGAAGGGGGGATTGGGTGGAAGTAACATGCTTTTTTTGTAAAAAGCTTTTCTTTCTCGATTTTTCAGATACCCAGTATTTAAAATTTAAAAGGAACCCGCAAGCACGATATGTGTGCAAAAAATGTAATCGCTCGCTGCAGCAAGAAGCACAGCAATCAACCGGGTTACACCCGGATTCAATAGATAAGTATGATAAATTTTTTCGGTAATCGTAATGGGAAAGAAACATATTAGCCGGGAGGAAAAAAATGCGTAGAGTCAAAGTAGTAGCTTATAATGATCAATGGCCGAGATTGTTCTTGGATGAGGCAGCCCAAATAAAAGAAATATTCGGGGACGAATTAATCGATGTCCATCATATCGGGAGTACTTCTGTTCCAAATCTTGCGGCAAAACCGATTATTGATATCATGCCGGTCGTCCGCCGCATCGAAAAGGTGGACGAGTACAACGAACAGATGACTGCCATCGGTTATGAAGGGAAAGGAGAGTTTGGCATACCCGGACGCAGATACTTTCGGAAAGGCGGGGACACCCGTAGCCACCATGTTCATATCTTTTCACAAGGAGATTACGGGGTAATCCGGCACCTTGCATTTCGTGACTTTTTACGGAGCCATCCGGAAGCTGCCCGGAATTATGGGAGGAAAAAGCGGGAGCTGGCTGGACAATTTCCATCCGACATAGAAGCTTACATGGATGGAAAAAATCAGGTTGTCCAGGAAATCGAGCAAATGGCGCTGGCATGGTACCGGAAAAATCAATCAAAGGGCTGACTGCTTTTCACTCGTCGTCCATATTAAACCAAAGTGGGTCTTTATTATCCACATCGCCATTATAATTGATCAGGATTTCTTCTCCGGCTTTAATATCTTTGTGGGCAAAGTAGTCAAAGGTATGCTTTGAAAAATTGATATCATAGTCCGCATTTGGTTGATAAGAATGGTTGAACAGCATGCCATAGCCGAGAACAACCGCCGTGTGATTTTTCCCATATTCAAAAACATAATCGTCCAGGACTGTCTGCTCGATATATTGATGTTGGTCGTTCGGATAAGGAATGACAGGCGCCTCGTGTATGATTTCACCTTTGGTAATATCACGTGTGGCAAAGACGCCCCGGTTGAATTCCCCGTCACTTATGCTAGATGTTCTTATTTCGATCATGCATGTACCCCCAAGAAAATATTTATCTCTCCACAATGCCACCAATCGGCAAGTAATGCAACCCTTTTTTCGGCTGGGTTTCGAAACACCCCCTATTCTTGAGAGGAAGGAGCATGTGAATGGCAATAAATCTGCAAGGGAATTTCCTCCTGTTTTTTCGATTCCTTCAAGTGAGGAATAACCCGGCGGCAAGATAAAGCAGAGCGGCCGCTCCAGCTCCGACAGCGCAAAATTTCAATTTATAATAGGCATACTCAACTAGTGACAGTTCCATTATCGAAGCGGTAGTAATCGTTGTATCCCCAAGAGGGGAAGTCATGGCTCCGAATGAACCGCTGGCGAAAACAGCGCCTACCGTCATTACGATCGGTGCATCGGTAGCTGCGGCAAGGGAGAATCCTAAAGGCATAAACAGCCCCCATGTACCCCACGAAGAACCGATAAAGTAACCGACGAGCGATCCAAGAACAAATAAAATAGCGGGAACCGTAAATGCAGGTAGAAATCCGCCCAGTGTTGAACTGACGAACTGGGAAAAACCTAAGTCTTCGGCATTCAGTGATAATGCCCAAACAAGGATAAGCAGAATGATTGCCTGCATCATTTGATTGCCGCCATCAATAAAATGAAAAAGCAATTCATGTAAAGGCAATTTGCGGATGGCATAGAATAGGAACGTAACCGTCAAGGTCAAAAATACTGCCAGCAGCATGACAAACGTTGCATCTGCTTGGGTAAAGGCATCGAATACCGACTTTGCACCTTTTGCGCGGCCATCTTGCCAAAGTAAAAAGAGAGACAAGCCTAAAAGCAGAAATAGCGGGATAATAAGATTCCAAGGCTGGGCTTTCACCAATGATAATTCCTTATTTATGCTGGAACGGTGAAAAGGATGTGCTTCATCACCCTCCGCTTTGTATTGTTTTTTCTTATTTTCTTCGGAAGGCCAAAACGTACGAGCAAGGCCGAAAATAAGCATGATAATGGCAAAAAAATTAAAGGGAATACTCATCAGAAACACACTATAAGCACTCCATTCCAAGGCATTTTTATGAATTCCGTTCTCGACAAGGGATACCATAAAACCGACAAAAGCGGTTGCAACAGGCAAGAGGACAATAACGGATGAAGTAGAAACATCCATGGTAAATCCGACCTTTTGTCTGGAAATGTTCCATTTACCCAACAACGACTTAACGACAGGACCAATCATCATGATCCGGAACATCGGCATCATAAAAGTGAATGGCAGGGTCAGCCAGATAAGAGTCAGAAGTCCCCGCTGAGAATGGATTTTTCCTCCTGCCCATTCTGAGAACCCTTTGATTCCTCCAGCTATCGTCATCATTCCGACAAGTCCACCGAACAAATATAAAAATCCGATGATTTTTATATTTGTTTCGTCTGACAAAGTTTCGACCATATAAGTGACGGCTTGATCGGATCCGCTCAGCCATCCAGATTTTAAAAGGATAGAACCTGTCAGGACACCAAGAACCAGGCCAGGCAAAATTCTTTTCAACCAAATGGAAAAACCGATGACGATAATAAACGGTACAATGGAAAGCCATTCGACAGACAATAGGATCTCCTCCTTATGTGGGTCTTAGGATTCCCATAATGAAATGACCAATACCTATGATTGAGATGTTCGAGCTGTGTAGTTTTTAAAAAGGTTAATTCATACTTGACAACTAGGAATAGTAGCAATTATGATATTTAATACAATTGTATAATCTTATCAAGAGAAGTTTAGGGAACTGGCCCGATGACACTTCAGCAACCTCTGTTCGCAGAAAGGTGCTACATCCAGCATGCTTGAGAGATAAGAGTTAGCAGAACCTTCCATCTTTCTCGGAAGGTTTTTTTGTGTGATAAGAAGAAGATCGGCAACACGGAGGGAGGAAAGTGGATGAGTCATTTGCATGGAAAAATCGCTGTTGTGACCGGCGGCGCGAGAGGAATTGGTAAAGAGATAGCCAAAAAACTGGAGGAAGCAGGAGCAACGGTCATTGTGGCGGATAAAGGAAGTAACCCTGACAACATTCGGAAGCATCAATTTGCTTTGGACGTCACAGAAGAGAAAGCTGTGGAGCAGTTTTTCGAATCAATCGCTACTCGTTATGGTGTGATCGATATTCTTGTGAATAATGCAGGCATTTCGAGAATGGCGGAAGTTATAGAGATGCAAGAAGAAGACTGGGATTCTGTAATGGATGTAAATGCAAAAGGGGTATTCCTTGCCAGTAAATTTGCTGCAAGACAGATGAAAAAAGCAGGGAAAGGCGGCAAAATTATCAATATTTCATCCCAGGCAGGAAAAAACGGATATAAATACATGGGAAGTTATGTCGCATCTAAACATGCCGTTCTTGGATTGACGAAAGTTATGGCTTTGGAACTGGCAGCTGACAATATTCTGGTGAATGCTGTTTGCCCAGGTATCATTGAAACGGGGATGAAACAGACAGAAAGGGTTTGGGGAGGAAAACTGCGCGGCGTGGACGCTGCAGCCATCGAAGCAGAGGATCATTCCCAAGTTCCTTTGGGAAGAACAGGTAGCCCGGAGGATGTTGCAGATACCGTGTTATTCCTGGCATCCAAAGCAGCAGACTATATAACAGGCGAAAGTATAAATGTAACCGGTGGAATGACCATGAATTAAGAACGCTATGTTGTCTAAGAAAAAAGATATATACTGCGCAGTATTTGTAATGGGGAATTCCATTGCCTATTAAAAAAAGTGTCAACCACCGCTTCGGTAGCATACTTCGCTTTCCGCGGGCACGGCTTCAGCTAACTTGGTTAAGAAAACCGCTTTACCAAGTGGATCTTCAGCTCGTGCTGTTCCCGCAGAGCGTCAGCTCGAGGAAGCTCACCAGCCGCCCGCGGAAAGCGGAAGGTATTTCCGCAGCGCTAAACTCCCACTCAACCAATGTAAGAAGTAAGGAAGAAAAATTACCTATGTCGCAGTTTCTATCCACTGCTCATCCATGTGGGTAAGGTGCAGCGGTCCATAAAAATAGTTGTTTTAAAAGGGAGGACGAGAAAAGTGAAAAAAGAAAAAATAGAGGGAAATCCTTATGCATTGCTGCCATTTCTCGTATTTGTCTTATTATTCCTCGGCACAGCATTGATTACGAAGGATTTCAGCAGTATGCCAGTAGTGGTGGCGATTTTGATTGCCGGCTTGTTTTCACTGGCGATGAACCGAAAAGAAAGTTTTGCCAAAAAAGTGGAAGTGTTTTGCAAGGGTGGGGGCGACCATAATATCATTTTGATGGCACTTATATTTATATTGGCCGGCGCTTTCGCTTCCGTTGCAGAAGCTACAGGCGGAGTGGACTCTATAGTCAGTTTGGGGACCTCGATTTTACCGGCGAATTTGCTCATGGTCGGATTGTTCGTGGTAAGTTGTTTTATCTCTATATCAATGGGAACCTCTACAGGGACAACCGTTGCCATCGTGCCGATAGCGGTCGGGGTTGCGCAACAAACCGGAATCGACACAGCTTTGGCCGTCGGAGCGGTAATAGGCGGAGCCATGTTTGGGGATAATTTATCGATGATATCGGATACCACGATTGCAGCAGTGAGAACACAGGAGACCAACATGAAAGACAAATTCAAGTCGAATTTCTTTATCGTCCTGCCGGCTGCTTTAGTGACTGCTTTGATCCTGGCGTTTATCCCGGTAGGTGAAGCAGCTGTCAGCCCGGAGCAAAACTATCAACTAATCACGATTCTGCCATACCTGGCTGTTCTTGTCATCGCCTTGCTGGGAGTGAATGTATTGCTCGTCCTTGTCGGCGGCATCATCTTTTCCGGGATAGTCGGCCTGGCAAATGGTTCCTTTGACTTCTATGGATTGCTGGGTGTCATCGGGGACGGGATAGTCGGAATGGAAAACCTGGCAATCATCGCTATCCTGATCAGTGGTATGGTGGAGATCATCAAATATAATGGTGGCATTACGTTTTTGCTTAATTTCATTGTCAGCAAAATCAAAACGAGAAGAGGAGCGGCGTTCGGCATTGCGGGTCTGGTTAGTGCAGTCGATGTTTCAACCGGTAACAATACGGTTTCCATTTTAATGTCCGGTCCGTTGGCAAAAGATATTTCCACGAAATACGGAATAGAGCCTAAGCGATCTGCAAGTATTCTGGATTTATTCTCTTGTTGCTTCCAAGGAATAATTCCATACGGCGGCCAAATGCTGGCGGCGGCAGGATTGGCTTCCATTTCGCCTGTTTCCATCGTTCCCTTTGTCTTTTATCCGATATTGATCGGGATCAGTGGCATTATTGCCATCCTGATTTTGTATCGGAAAGACAATGACTTAGCCAATGAAGCTGTAACAGAACAACAAGTTCAGTAATAGCTGGTTATCCAGCAAATCCCATACTTTTTGTAGAAAAAACCGAACGATGATTCGAAATCTTAAGTGATTTGAATTCGTTCGGTTTTTTCAATCACTGGATTATTTGCTCGTTGACGTTTGCGATGGCCGGTTAGACTATAAGGTTGGGTTGAAAACGTTCCGTACGGCTGGCTCAAAATCGTCGTTGGCTGCAGGTTTCGTTGGTTCTGTTACCTTGTCTGCATTGGATATCCAATCGTCGTTTGGAAAACCTGAGAAATACTATTAGAATGTTAAGTGTAGCTAAGTGGCAAAACAAAATACTATATAGGGAAAAGGAGGATGAGAGGTATGAAGAACAAATAATTTAAAAGGTTATTCATCGTTGTCTTCCTTTTGGCATTGGCAGGTGCCGCGGCGCTTTATTTTCAGAAGCATCCTGTAGTCGGCTCGGCCAGAGATCATGTTTCTTTCCTGCCGCCACGGTCACCAATAAAAGAGGTTCCTGATTTCACTCAAAACGCAGAAAAACAAATAGATGAAATTCTTGATCATGCAAAAGAAGGTAAGTTGCAGGATGTGTCTTTTACCGTTGGTGTTACGGAAAGACAAACGGTTGTGGACCAGTGGGGAGAAGCTGGTCATACAACGGAAACAGACCTCGGGATCTATGAAGATTATCAAGATGAAAAAGTGACTTTAGGTTATGCGGGCGATTTTGTCTTTGACATACGCTCCTTTTCCGACAACATACAGCAGCTACACTACGAGGATATCATCGCTGTGCTCGGTGATCCGGATGATACCACTTATTATGAGGATGAAACCCACAACCAGGAGATCCTCCATTACCAGGTAAATGATGATTTTCAACTTAAGTGGGTACTGCCTAAACCAGATGAGACACTTGAAAACCCAAGGGTGGATCATATATCCCTTATCGCACAAACAGGAAGATTGCAGGTAGACGATCCTTCCATTTCGACCTTGGTTGAGCAAATGAGTCTCACGGAGAAGATCGGCCAAATGGTGATTGGCGGCATTTCGGGCACAGGCATGGGAGAACAGGAACAAAGCTTGATCGATGACTATCATATTGGCGGGTTTATATTTTATGCCGCTAACTTGGAATCCCCGAAACAAACAAGCAAGTTCTTGAATAATCTGAAAGCGGCGAACAAGCAAAACAAATTGCCGCTTTTGTTGAGTGTCGATCAGGAAGGGGGCAGAATTTCCCGACTTCCGGGAAATATTTCGAAGCTCCCCGCCAACGAGTGGATTGGAGAATTGGATAACCCTGATTTTTCCTATCGAGCAGGAGAAATATTGGGTGAAGAGCTAACTGAATTTGGATTTAATATGAATTTTGCGCCTGTCTTGGATGTCAACAGCAATCCGGATAATCCGGTGATTGGCGACCGTTCGTTTGGTGATAACCCGGAAATTGTCAGTGAACTTGGAATACAAACAATGAAAGGAATCCAATCGAAGCAGATTATTCCGGTCATCAAGCACTTTCCGGGGCACGGGGACACTTCTGTAGACTCGCACTATCAGCTGCCGAAAGTGAACAAAACATCGGAGCAATTGGAAAAACTTGAACTGATTCCTTTTCGTCGGGCAATCGATCAAGGGGCGGAAGCAGTCATGATTGCTCACATATTGCTTCCGCAGCTGGATAAGAGTTATCCGGCATCCATTTCAAAAAAGGTCATCACAGATTTGCTTAGGGATCAGTTCGACTACAATGGGCTTGTCATGACCGATGATATGACAATGGAAGCTATAGTCGATAACTTCGAGATAGGTGAAGCCTCTGTCGATTCTGTGCTAGCCGGGAGCGACGTCATTCTGGTGGCGCACGATTATCAGAAAGCGGTCCGTGTCATCGAAGCGTTGACCAAAGCAGTGGAAAAAGGGGAAATAACAGAGAAACGCATTAATGACAGTGTAGAAAGAATTATCCGGTTAAAGCAACACTATCAATTGAAGGACGAACCGGTCGAAAACGTGGATGTGGAGGCATTGAACAAATCGATTGATACGTTGTTAAATAAATATGGCCAGTAACTATTCAATCTTTCTTTGCAGCTACTCTATCTTGGGCATAGAAAGGACAAGAAATAATCCGGATGTCCGTTCGTTGAAACTATGCGACATGATATAATAAATATAGATAAAGTTCTTTTTAGGGTGGGTCGGCTAGCCCCGCGAAAGGGGGTGATGCCGTGAGCATGTATCAAGTATTCATGGTCCTGATTGGCTTTGGTTCTTTTTTGATTGCATTGCTCGCTTTGATCATAAACCTGATCAATAAAAAATAGACCTCCCTATTTGCCCTTCAAGTGACTAGGAGAGGCCTATCTCTTGATGATAGCCGATCCCTCTGGGGGAACCGCTTATCTATCCAGACCATGGCATTCGCTGTGGTCTGTTTTCTATCCATATTATACCCCAATAAACCGGTTTAGAAAAGGAAGCAAACCTTCCTGTATAAAAAATGGGTCCTTGCGTTTATTCGGCTGCCAGCCTGTCTATGCTATAATGAAAACAGATAATGTTCTTTTAGGGTGGGTCGGCTAGCCCCGTGAAAGGGGGTGATGCCTGTTGAGCATGTATGAAAGTTTCATGGTGCTGATTGGTTTTGGTACCTTCTTGATTGCCTTGCTCGGTTTGATCGTTTCGATGATCAATAAAAAATAGACCTCCCTATTTGCCCGTTAAGTAACTAGGAGAGGCCTATCACCACTATGATAGCCGATCCCTCTGGGGGAACCGCTTATCTGCAGACCACAGTGCCCGCTGTGGTCTGTTTAGTTTTTTTCCATTTCCACTTTTATTATACCCGATTTTCATCCGGTTGAAAAGCTGTTCATTGTCAGGGAGAACGCCTGACAATTTGTAACCACATTCCACAGCATCAAGCTTGGTTAGAATGACTAAGATCTTTTTGCGCATGGGCTATTTTCCTTCAGTCCTTATAAACGATAAGATGCTTCTCCACTGCTGCAAATTTGCCGCCATATTGCATCCCGTTATACCCAGCTCGATGAAACTTGTCAGGCTTCACAATCCCTCCCATTTAAACACTGCACTTGCAAAATGAAATGTTCCCTGAAAAGCAGGAAGGAAACACGCTGGTACGTTACGCAGAAAACATGTTTGAAACAGTTGCACGCCCGATTAATTGAAAAGGCAATGAAACTTTGCTTTTTTTCTCTGTTTTTTGAATAAACTGGACTGCTTTTTTCCCCATTTGCTTGATCGGTATGTCGATTGTGGAAATATGCAGAGCTTTTGCGATTTGCTGATTGTCAAAACTCAGAATGGAAAGGTCTTCGGGGATGCGTATCCCCTTTTCTCGTGCCGTCAGGACCATTCCGGCAGCCACCTGATCATTGGTCACGAGAAAGGCAGTCGGTCTCTCTATCATCTGGCACCAACTCTCCATTACACGCGCACCGTCCTCGATGGACAAACATTTATCAAATATCCATTCCTCCCTTACTGGTTGATTGATTTTATCCATCGTGGCTTGATAGGCTTTAATACGCTTGTGACTGTTAGTCCCATGTCTTCTCCCCAACGTGTAGGCTATGTCGGTATGTCCTCTTGCCAACAGGTAATCCAAACCATCCTGGAAGGCCTTCTCATGAGGGATACTGACGGAAGGAAGCTCTGTTTGATCGGAATCTTCACAAAGAATGATGGGACCATGGGATGTATATTCTTTTACAATTTTCAGAGACGCGGCTCGTGAAGTGAAAATCAGCCCGTCGATTAAATTTCCTCGAAGAAGCTCTAAAGCTTCCAATTCTTTGTCGACATGATAGTTTGTTTGAATCAGGACAAGCTGCATGTCGTGTTTCAAACCTTCCTCCGCTATCCCTTCTACAATGTTACTGAAATAGGGAATTTCAATGGAAGGGAGGACGACACCCAGCAAGTTGGTTGTCCCTTTCGATAAATGAAAAGCAGTAAGATTCCGATGATAATCAAGTTTTTCCATTGCCTGGTGCACGACTTGCCTTTTTTCTTCCCTGACATAGGGATGGTTGTTCAATACGCGTGAGACAGTCGAGACCGAAACACCGGCAAGATTGGCAATTTCCCGAATGTTGGCCATATTAGGGTCTTCCTTTCCTGAAAATTTCATCTTGACCTGAAACGCGTTTCATACATTACCTTTTGTTTAAACATAAGAAAGGGTGATGGCAGGATGATAAGTGGATTATTGGTTTTGATGTGTTTATGTTTGTGTGAAATTATCATAGCAAAACTGGTGGTCAAAGACAAAAATGCTTTTCTCATGGATTTTCAAACATTTTTTGATTGGCCGGATACTTTTATGGAGAGTGATAATAAAACGAAAAACAAAGAATAAGAGGAAGGATGAAACCATTTTGCTGCACTTTGGCAAAATGGTTTTTTAAAGATTGAAAAGGAGGGATTCCATCAGGAATATCCTTCTCCAGCATCTCCCCCTCGAAGTCTTAAATCATCCTCTCTGTTGCAACCGTGTAATCCCTAGAACAGACGCTTGCGCTTTTCGGCCAAATATAATTCAGACTTGTCATAATACTAGTGCAAATGTAATGAAAAAAATGAGATAATGAGAAAAATTCACGGTGAGCAACATAGAAAGGATGAAGAAAATGAACAATATTTTATTTGACATACCTGCCGATATATTTAAAACGCTAAGTGAATCAGAAAGATATTTGCTTGAATACATAAACAACCATCTTGAAAAGATTTCTACGATGTCGATTGTGAAATTGAGCGAAAACGCGAGTGTTTCTACAGCAACGATTGTCCGCCTGATGAAAAAGATAGGGTATGACGGATACACTTCTTTTAAATACAGTTTAAAAGAGAAAGTGCAAATCCCAGATGAAAATGATGAAATGGAAAACATCGATACAAAAATAAAACACGCTATTAAAAAGAATGAATTAGAGGTAGTAAAAACGATACAATTACAAAGTATTGGCCAAATAGAGGATGCAGTACAAAAAATACATGATGCAGAAAAAATTTACATCTTTGCGCGAGGATTCTCGGAGATGATCGCCCATGAAATGACTATCAAGCTACAATTGATGGGGAAAAACTGCGAAGTGCATGACGATCCCAACATTATCCGCCTGAAATCCAGAGAGATAAGAGAGCGGGAGCTGGCTATTTTTGTTTCGTTAAACGGTGAAACTAGTGAATTGGTAGAAGCCTGCAAGAATTTGAATATCCGCCAGATTACGACCATTACACTGACAACGAGGATGGAATCAAGCTTGGGAATGATGTCAGAGATGGCCTTCATTGGTTACAAAGGAAGTCAGTCTTATTTTCCGGATTATGAAGTACGTTCCAGGCTTCCGCTAAGTGTGTTGTCCAGAATACTGCTTGATGCTTACGCAATAAGAATGCTCTGATTATTCAGGGCGTTTTTTATATTTTTCAACGAACGTATAAAACTTATCATCTCCCCTAAAGTCCTCTCCTTTTACCTGACGATGGGGTTGTTAACTGTGGCTTGACCAGTCACTTGAAAATTTTGTTGATCATTTACAAAAGCATTCCTCGCTGCATATTTTTCAGTTTTAGAAAACGTTTACACAAACCGAAAACATTTACAAGAAATAGTGTGCCACAATGTAGTTAAGAAATTGATGAAAGAAGGTGCTCCTATGATATACACCCTGACACCTAATCCGGCGATTGATCTGTATGTCGGATTGGATGAGTTACGGCCGAATAAGGTTAATCGTACCTATGAAGAAGATTATCAGCCGAATGGGAAAGCGATAAACATTTCGATTATGTTAAAGAGGTTGGGGATCGACAGTATTGCGTTAGGATTTATCGCTGGCTTTTCAGGGAGTTTCATAGAAAACGAACTGAATAAGTTACAGATTGCTACTGAATTTGTAAGAGTAGAAGGGATCACAAGAATCAATATTTTTGCCAATGCCGATGAAGAATACAAGATTGTCAACAAAGGACCTACTATAGCTGAAGAGAGAACAAGAGAAATGTTGAGAAAAGTTTCCTCGATTCCGGAAAACAGCATGCTTTTTGTTTCAGGAAGTTTGCCCGGAGGGGTGAATGATCATTTTTATTCAGAGATAGCAAGTATTTGCCGGCGGAACCATCTTAAGCTGGTTTTGGATATAAGTTCCAAAGAGGTTCTCCGGTGCTTGCCTTACCAGCCTTATTTAATCAAACCAAACGATGAAGAACTGGGGGCATTCTTTGGATTAAGCAAAGAAAAAATGGATGAACCGACTATCATCAACTGCTCCAGAAAAATGTTGGAAAACGGTGCCCGACAAGTA
This sequence comes from Sediminibacillus terrae, assembly GCF_009602435.1. Taxonomy (GTDB): domain Bacteria; phylum Bacillota; class Bacilli; order Bacillales; family Amphibacillaceae; genus Sediminibacillus; species Sediminibacillus terrae. The sequence goes on along the minus strand of NZ_VZDQ01000011.1, from coordinate 116,263 downwards.
CTCGTGTCTCGGGGAGAAGCTGGAGCGATTTATGTTTCTCCACATCAGATTTTAAAAGTGACCGCTCCTAAAGGGAAAGTGATCAACACAGCTTGTTCGGGAGACACGTTGTTGGCTCTGTTTATTGGAAAGCTGGAGCAGGGTGCCTCTTTGGAGGAAGCTTTGCGATATGCTTCGGCGGGCGGTTCTGCAACAGCGTTTAGTAAAGGTCTTTGCAGCCTTTCTGATATAGATACACATATCCATGAGGTGAAAATCAATCAAATAAAGGAGGAATTTATCAATGGCTGAAGTGAAAATTGTTGCAGCAACCGGTTGTCCAACGGGAATAGCCCACACTTTTATGGCAGAGGAGGCGTTAAAGCAAGCAGCCCAGAAACTGGGAGTGGAAATCAAAATAGAGACACATGGCCAGTCCGGTATAGAGAATGGGCTGACAAAACAGGAAATTGCGGAAGCCGATGGAGTCATCATCGCTGCTGATAAAGATGTCGATGTTGGTCGTTTCCATGGCAAGCCAGTTGTAGAAGTCCCCGTAGCAAAAGGGATACACGAACCAGAACAACTGATTCAGACTATTATTGATGGAAAAGCAACCGTTTACAAAGCGAAAAAAGATTTCCCACAACAATCTAAAGAGGATTCTGGAAAACGTTCAAGTGGAAAAAGAGCCATTTTACATTCGATTTATAAGGATTTAATGAATGGAGTTTCCTATATGCTGCCTTTCGTGGTTGGGGGAGGTGTATTGATTGCATTGTCGTTTTTGTTCGGAATTCATTCAGCAGATCCCGAACACGAATCATATAACTCCATTGCTGCCTTTTTAAACAGTACAGGGGGGCTAGCCTTTCAATTGATGGTGCCGATTCTTGCTGCATTTATAGCGGAATCAATTGCAAAGCGCCCTGGTTTAGTCGTCGGATTCATAGGCGGACTCATTGCAAGCAATGGTGGGGCAGGTTTTCTTGGAGGAATAGTCGCGGGTTTTGCTGGCGGATATATTGTTTTATTGCTTGTAAAGCTGTTCAGCAAGATGCCGAAATCACTCAATGGATTAAAGTCGATATTTCTGTACCCCTTAATCGGTATCTTGTTGATTGGAATAGTCATGACGTTATTAGTAGAACCAATGACCGCTATCAATGAAGGGATGAAAACATTCCTGTCCAATTTCCAGGATGCGAACCCGATTTTACTCGGTTTAATTGTCGGGGCTATGTCCGCTTTTGATATGGGCGGACCAGTAAACAAAGCGGCATATGTCACAGGTACTGCACTACTTGCTGAAGGAAACTTTTATTTCATGGCAGGTGTCTCAGCCGCCTGTATAACTCCGCCACTTGTTATAGCCTTTGCCACCCTTTTCTTTAAGAAATACTTCAACCAGGCAGAGCGGAATGCCGGGGGTGTCAACTTCATCCTTGGTGCCACGCATATAACTGAAGGAGCGATTCCTTTTGCAGCCAAAAACCCGATTGTCGTCATTCCGATTTTAATGGTCGGATCCTCCGTATCAGCAATTTTGACATATTTGATGGGGGTGCAAGTACCGGCTCCCCATGGTGGTTTTTTGGTCCTGCCAGTCGTGACGGGGGCTGTGCAATGGGTTATAGCCATACTCGCAGGTTCGTTGACAGGAGCTTTCATTTATGGATTCTACAAAAAACATAATCATGACAAGGAAAAGCGGAGAGGTGAAGAGGATGACGACAACGAACAGATTGCTTAGTCCAAATCAAATACGCTTGAATCAATCCGTTTCTTCTCAACAGAAGGTTTTCGAGTTGATTGGAAGAATGGCAGTTGAAGCGGGGATTGCTTCGTCAGCTGCCCTTGTGGCGGAAGGGTTGAAACAACGGGAGCTTGAAAGTACCACTGGGTTTCAAGACGGTTTTGCCATTCCTCACACACAGAATGAGGCAATAGAATCACCTGGCATCATTATTGTAAAAAGCAACGAAGGAATTGAATGGAATTCGTTAGACGGTAAACCTGCACAATTTTTTATCGCCTTGCTAATCCCTAAGGAAGAATCAGGTAATACGCACATCCAGGCATTGGCATCCTTATCCCGGATGCTGATCCGCGAGGAAAATAGGAGAGCACTCCTTCATGCAGTGGATGAGGTAGAAGTTTTATCCAAAATAAGTGAAGCATTAGAACAATAACTCTCTGGAGGAGGTACATTATGGGACTTATATCGTCTACACCAATGTTAGAAAAAGCCAGAAGCGAAGGATTCGGAATTGTCGCGTTCAATGTACATTCATTAGATATGATTTATGCCGTGGTGGAAGCCGCTGACGAGGTCAAAGCTCCCGTTATCCTGCAAACGACAGTGGGTTCCGTCAAGTCACTGGGGGCAGAAAATATTGTAGCGGCTGCCGAAGCCGCATCAAACCAATTTAACGTACCTGTGGCACTTCATTTGGATCACTGTACAGAGTTTGCCGTGTTAGTGCGATGCATCAGGGCTGGATACACTTCCGTGATGATCGATGCATCCATGCATCCATTTGAGGAAAATGTCAAAAAGACAAATCAAGTAATGGAAATAGCGAAGTACCTGGACATCAATGTCGAAGCGGAGTTGGGAAAAGTAGGCGGTGTTGAAGAGGATATTGTTGTTTCCGACGAAGATGCACAAAAAGCAGTCCCTGGTGAATGCGTAGAATTCATTAAGCAGACGAATGTTCCTACATTGGCTCCGGCAATTGGAACTGCTCATGGCATTTATAAAGGAGAACCGGATATCGATTTCCGACGAATTCAAGAAATAGCCAAATTGGTCGAAGTCCCCCTGGTATTACATGGCGGTTCTGCAATCCCTGATGAAGACGTTAAAAGGTGTATATCACTGGGAATGGCTAAAATGAATGTTTCGACTGAATTGAAAAATGCTTATTCTGCGGCAATCCGGGAACACTTCCTGGAAACACCAGAAGCGTTAGACCCGCGCCAGTATTTAAGCAAAGCAAAAAAAGCTGCAAAAGACCTGGCGCAATCTAAAATCTTGCTTGTTGGATGTGCGGGAAAAGCTGAGGAGATACAAAAGCATGTAAGGAAGATGAACAGTGATCTTATAATGGCAAATTAATGTTTCGGGCTGCCGAGATGAAATCAGCAGCCCGTTTTCATTACCTTTCCTTCAACACAAACACCTCAGAACTGAAGTCTTGGTAGTCCCAGTGATTGCTGCTCAGCAATAGACCGACTTGCATCAATTCATCTCCATAGTGATAAATCGAACTACCGTTGATCAGATATTGTTTATCCGGATCAAGTCCCTGAAGTTTAATTCTATTGTATTTCTCGTTTGGCTTAGCCAACACTTTATAATAACCTATCATCGCGGTTGATTGATCAGGGGAAACAACCATCCAAGCCGTTTCATTTCTCTCGAACGGACTGAGCAGCCGGTAAAATCGGCCGGTTCGGATTAACGAGCGTTTCTCTTTAAAAAACTGTACCTGGTCCTTTACTTCCTCTTTTTCAGCCGAGGTAAGGTTTGTCACATCCAGTTCAAACCCAAACGTCCCGAAATAAGCAGTGTTTGCACGGGTGTGCAAGGGAGTATTCCTTCCGACCTGATGGTTGGGAATGGCTGATACATGAGTTCCCAATGCGCTAATAGGATAAACAAGCGAGGCGCCGTATTGTATTTTTAATCGCTCTACTGCGTCTGTATTATCGCTGATCCAAGCTTGGGGTGCGTAGTACAACATGCCTGGATCGAATCTTGCTCCGCCGCCAGCGCAGGATTCAAACAGAATCCCAGGATATTTATTGATCAATCTCTCATAAAGCTGATAAACACCGAGAATATAACGATGCATCACTTCTCCTTGGCGATCAGCATCCAAAGCAGAGGAAAAGGCCTCTGTTATATACCGATTCATATCCCATTTGATGTAAGAAATCTTTGCCTTTTCTAAAACCTTGTCCATTAAATGGTAAAGGTGATCCACAACTTCTGGACGCGAAAAGTCAAGCACATATTGATTGCGTCCGTGAGAAGCACGGCGGCCGGGGGCCGCAAGCACCCAGTCCGGATGTTCTGAAAACAATTTAGTTCCTTTACTGACCATTTCTGGTTCAAACCACAGGCCGAACCCCATTCCCATTCCATCTATTTTCTTGGAAAGCCCTTCTATGCCATCTGGAAGTTTCTGCTTATTATCGAACCAGTCGCCCAGCGAAGATGTATCATCATTCCTCGAACCGAACCAACCATCATCAAGAACGAACAATTCCATGCCCAGTTCTTTTGCAGACTCAGCGATTTCGAGTACTTTTTCTTCATTGAAGTCGAAGTAAGTCGCTTCCCAGTTATTAATCAAAATCGGCCGGTCTTTGTCCCGCCAGCGCCCTCTTGCAAGTCTTTCTCGGTACAAGGCATGAAACGTGTCGCTCATACCGTTCAACCCTTGATCAGAATAGACCATGACGCATTCCGGTGTCTGAAAGATATCGCCAGGCGCCAATTTCCATTTAAACTGAAAGGGATTGATTCCCATCATCACTCTTGTCACCCCGAATGTATCCACTTCAATTTGGCCAAGGAAATTCCCGCTGTAAACGAGACTGAATCCGTAAACCTCACCACTTGATTCGGTCGTCTGCTTATGCTTCAAAGCAAGAAAAGGATTGTGTATATGGCTGCTTGCACCCCGCGAACTTGAAATTGACTGAACCCCTTTGAATAGCGGTTGAGTCTCCAGGTGGGTTTCACGTGCCCAGGCGCCATTTAAATGCACCATCTCCAATTGGTCTTCCGGCAAATCGATACTTGTGCTCATCGCACTATCCAGAAAGAAAGCCTCCGTCCCGAGGTTGACGAAACGGGCATTTCTTGTGATGACTTTGCGATTTGCATAAATGCTATAGCTTAAAATCAATCTGCACTGCAACAGCTTGTCGAAAAGGACAATTTTCAACGTCTCTGCTTCCTCTTCTTGCTCTGTGTATGTTGCAGGAAGGCCTTCGAGTGCTGGTTTTCCTTTAGCGATATGATAGCTTTCATATTGGAAGTTGGTTATATGGCTGCCGTACTGATCGATGATTTTATGGGCAGGATAGCGGTAATCTGTTGTTCCGTAGCTCGGATACTCTTGTTTAATGTGCTCCAGGGAGGAGGTGTAGTCCCCTTCAAACATATTTGCGGAAGCAGGTCTTGCTTCACGTTCTGCCAAATGGTCGAAATTATCCCTGTGGTTGATGGCGTGGCCGTAATATAAATGTTCTAATTGACCTATCTTCTCCATAACACGGAAAATGTAGCTTATCTCTCCGTTGGTCAAATGAAATTCTTTGGTCTCCGTATTTATTTTTATTGTCATTCTGAAAAACTCCTCTTCAAAGGAAGAAATACTCCCTTTTAATATCGAAACCCCTTACATGCATTTAATCATAAGTTGTTAAGTAGATGAAGGCGCAATATCCGAAATGACCTTATTTATTCTGTATAGTGAGTCCGAGTGGAAGGAGGAGGGGGAGGGAATGTTTTCTGATCGGACATCTGGTGCTTCCCTATTCTGTAGTTCCGTTTTTGAAGAATGGAAAAGTGCCAAGTATCCCGAAAATACGGGGCTTGGCACATAATCGTCAATCAATCGAAAATTCCTCTTTTATCAATAAATCTTCCGGGGTTTTTCCTATTTCATCTTCATGAAAATAATCTCTGAGTATGCCGTCTTCCAAAAAATTCGCTATGGCTGCCATGGTCATGCCTTGATCGAGAGCCAGATAGGCCTTGGTCACCTCGCCTGTTTCGACATTGACAGAATCGTGGAAACCGTACTTTCCATATACATTCAAGCTTTTTAACGTTTGAATATTTTGGAATGCCTTCATCGGAGCGTATTCCAATGCAAGGAAAGTCGCATGAGGAGTGACTGTTCCATCCGACTTGTAACCATCCATACCGAGAGGTGTTGCGGCAAACTCGGAATAACCATCAGGAGTAGCAGCCGGGGACATTCCCCAAGCTGGGTAACCTTGTTCTTCGGCATAGTTAATTTGAAGATCGACATGTCTTTGATTATTCAATCCCAAAGCTCGGGTCCCAAGTTCTTTTTCCTTCAACACAAGCGAAGGCATCAGAGCTTCGAACATACTCCCGCCCCAGCTAGGAACATATTTCTCGCCATTGTAACTATAGTGACCTTCAAAAACGTCGACTCCATCGTATGTTGCCATATGGCCTTGAGGTAGTTGAGATTGCCAATCCCAACTCTCGGGCATTGTCCGATACATTTTCCACCAGTGTTCCTTCGGTACATCTCCTTTTCCAATAGAAATGTAGCTTGCTAGTCGTGGTTCTGTATAAAATGCTCCGTAATGATGGGCGGTTAAGCTTCCGGCCTCGACATCATAACCTCCTCTCATCTGGCCGACTTCAGAATCATAGAGACTAGTGTAATCCATGTCTTCAACAATGGCATTGGTTTTTTCATAAAGCTCTGGGTATGCTTGTCCAGCCACTATTAATCCAGCTGAAAGCCAGCCATTGTCCACAGTGGAAATGAATTGGCCCCAATCTGTCATAAGAGTGGCATCCTCTGTATAATACCAGTTATAGTAAAGACCGTTCCATGTGTCCATGTTTTCCAACGTATGAATGGTTTTTTGGAGATTATTCAGGGCCTGTCGGTGGTTGATGAATCCCAATTCTTCAGCAGATACCACACTCATCATATACATGCCTATATTGGTTGGAGATGTGTGCGATTGGATGTTCATCATTCCATCATTCCAGCGCACTGCATCGGCGGTAAGGCCTGTCTCGTTGTCCGTGAAATCTTCAAAGTAACGGTATGTTTGTTTAGAAATCGCTCTTAACTGCTTCGATAAGGCAACTTCTTTTCCTTTTGGAGAAGTGTTTGCAAGACTTGGCGTGGTAATGGCAGCATTGACCAGCAACAAAATTGTTAACATCAAAGCAAATTTTTTCTTCATCCCGGCACCCTTTCTCATTTGTGATTGAAACGTTTCAATTGACAGTATACTAAACACATGTGTAAGCGCAATCATTTACTTCCAAAAAAGTAAAAACAGGTAGTTTGTCTCATCCTCAGCAAGTAATAGGCTGGGACAATAGCATGTTAAGGATGGAAAATAGGTAGATTTGCTTGCGCATGGTTACGTGAAATAGATGAAGCATTCTATTTCAATTCCCATCCATTTTATGTAATGATGATACTTAATCAGAAAAGGAGTTGATAACATGACAGAACAAACACAATTAGGAAAATCAGGTTTGAAAGTGAATCCGATTGGTCTCGGTACAAATGCAGTAGGCGGACATAATCTTTATCCCGATTTGGATGAAGAAGCGGGTAAGGAACTGGTGCGTACAGCGATAAACAACGGAGTCAATTTACTAGACACCGCATTTATTTATGGCCCGGAACGCTCTGAAGAATTGATTGGAGAAGTCCTTCAGGAGACCGGTAAACGGAATCAAGTCGTCCTTGCTACTAAAGGGGCACATAAATTCGTCGGCGACGAAACCGTCATGGATAACTCCCCGGACTTTCTGAGAAAATCGGTCGAGGACAGCTTGAAAAGACTGCAAACAGATTATATTGACTTATTTTATATCCATTTTCCGGATGAAAATACTCCCAAAGACGAAGCTGTCGGAGCGCTGAAAGAACTAAAGGACCAAGGCAAAATCAAAGCAATCGGTGTTTCGAACTTTTCAATCGACCAGTTGAAAGAAGCAAATAAAGATGGGTATGTCGATGTTTACCAAGGAGAATACAATTTGCTTCAACGAGATGCAGAGAAAGAATTATTGCCTTATACTGCAGAAAACAATATTTCATTTATACCTTATTTCCCGCTTGCCTCCGGGTTATTGGCAGGCAAGTATACAGAAGAAACAACATTTAATGATTTGCGTAAAGAAATGCCGCATTTCCAAGGGGATAATTTCAAGAAAAACCTGGACAAGGTGGACAGAGTGCGCGGCATTGCTGAAGCGAAGGGGGCGGAAGTTGCTCATGTAGTTCTCGCCTGGTACTTGACCCGTCCGTCCATCGACGCCATTATTCCGGGCGCTAAACGGTCTTCTCAAGTATTAAATAACTTGAAGACATTGGAGGTAAAATTGACTGAAGATGATATCAGTCAAATCGACCGTATTTTTCGTTGATCTGTGATAGGAGGAAGCGAGTACTGAACCTAAACGGGGAGGTGCTCGTTTTTTTGGGGTTCAGAAAGTGCATGATCGGGTATACCATTGAAAATTCCTATTTGAAGGAAAGACATCTTGCGTTTTTTCTGTCAGATAAATTCACCTACAGATTGATTCGATCCACCATTAATGGTAAGATATTCGATAATTTAACCAAAATCAACAACAGAGGAGGCATCAAGATGAGAACCGTCACATTGAAAGATATTTACCAGCATTCGATTGCCCAAAAATATGTCAGGCGCTCCGGCATGGCCCATGCGATTTCGGTAGCCTTTCACGCTTATAAGTTGGCTTTATCCTACAATGTTAACCCGGATTGGGCGGCTAAAGCAGGATTTCTCCATGATATCGGCCATTATCAATGGTATCGAAACGGAGAATGGGACTATCAATTGTACCGGGCTTACGATATTCATCCTATCAAAGGAGCGGAACGGGCACATAAATTATTGGTGCGTCTAGGAGAAGACAAGCAGGCTGCGAAAGAGATCGCTCATGCGATTCTATTTCATACTGAATCTGCATTGCCGGAAGGGAACGTCCGATTAAATGCTTTACAACGAGTGATTCACTTGGCCGATGAAAAAGATAAGCAGCCGGGAGATTCTCACCATTACCGTCACATGGACAAGCAAAAAGAATCTGACCTGATTGAATTACTCGACGAAAGGATCAATCATAGTTTGACTGCAGAGATGAATATGTAACTCCGCATTATCGGGAATAGAACCGGGGCAAGGCTTTCCCTTCCTACTATTCCTCTTGCGGCACATCCGGACAAACACCATCAAGCATGGTGTTATTTTTATGTTTTCTTTCCCTTTGTTAAAAGAGATTTTACGTGTCATCCGTTTATTAGTGGGAATAGGTGAAATAGAAGATGATAAGGAGGTTTTGATAGATGCATCTCGAAAAGCGATTGGAAAATCAAATGCCGGAAATGAAAGCTTTGCTTGAGGAATTAGTCAACACGGACAGTAATACCTATGATAAAGAAGGAGTAGACAAAGTCGGTGCACTGCTGAAGAATAGATTCGAGCAACTGGGGATGTATGTTCATACCCACCGGGAGAAAGAACAGGGGAATAATCTGGAGGTCAAGGCTGAACGTGAAAGCGAACCGAGAATTTTAATTGTCGCTCATATGGATACTGTTTTTCCGAAAGGAACAGCAAAAGAACGCCCTTTTGAGATTATCGACGATCAAGCCTACGGGCCGGGGGTAAGTGATGAGAAATCCAGCCATGTCGCTGTGTTGTATGCATTGAAGGTATTAAAAGAAAGTGGCTCGGAAGCCTATAAAAACGTCCATGTCATCTTTAACAGCGATGAAGAAATCGGTTCCCCGACTTCAAAGCCGTTGATAAAAAAGGCGGCTGCAGATAAACACTATTCGTTAGTGGTTGAATCCGGAAGACCCGGTGATGCGGTTGTGTCAGAGCGAAAAGGAGTCGGCCGGTTCGACATTGAGGTCGAAGGTAAAGGTGCACACGCGGGAGTAGAACCGGAACTTGGCAGGAGTGCGATAAATGAACTGGCGCATAAAGTCATAAAACTGCAGAATCTGAATGACTATGAATCTGGTCTTTCGGTCAATGTCGGTTTATTCAACGGCGGAACATCGAGCAATACGGTTCCACCTGATGCAGATGCCAAAGTCGATGTGCGTGTAAAAGATAAGCAACAAGCGAAAGAGGTCACCAAAGAAATTTCCGATATTGCGGATGAGGACACAGTCGAAGGAACCACGACCCATTTGGAAGGCGGGATGGCCCAACCACCGATGGAAAAAACAGAAGAAACGGAAAAACTGCTGGAGGTAATCCGCGAGGCAGGAAAAGAGTTGGGGATGTCTATTAAGGACGTCGGAACAGGTGGTGCATCGGATGCTGCATATACAGCAGATGAAGGCGTTCCGACAATAGATGGCATGGGGCCGCTCGGAGAATATTCTCATAGCCTGACGGAAGAATATGTCGACCTTACAACTTTTGCTAAACGGACTGCCTTGCTGGCACGAACCATCCAACTTTTGACACCTGAAGAATAGAAAAAACAAGGGGACTGTCCCCGGCACTCTGCCATTGTGACTTGGCAGGGTGTTTTTTGTTGCGTGAAGTTTTGAAAGGGTGTTGATCAGCTCTGGAATGGCTGCATGGCTTTTCAGCGGCTAGTTGTTTTAACCATTGCCAATCGGCAAGTTTTTTCTTTGTCAGATTTTGCAAGGTACTTGTGCTTACCATTTTATTCTGATAATTTCAATTTTTTATGTTACCCTTTATATTATCTGGCAAATTTGTCATTGGGAAGAAGGAGAGAATATAGATGAAAACGGAACGCGAAAAAATGATTGGCAGCGAGTTATACGATGCAAGTGATCCACAATTGGTTGCAGACCGACTCAATGCGCGCCGCCTTACGAGACTTTACAACCAAACCACAGAGACTGACGATGAAAAGCGGATGAATCTCCTCAAGGAGCTGTTTGGCTCTACAGGTGATAGTTTTTTTGTGGAGCCGACCTTTCGATGTGACTATGGCTATAATATCCATATCGGAGAAAGGTTTTATGCGAATTTTGATTGTACGATTCTCGACGTTTGCGAGGTCCGCATTGGCGATGATTGCTTATTGGCTCCAGGTGTACATATTTATACAGCTTCTCATCCGCTTGATCCGGAAGTCCGTAAAGCTGGTGCTGAATACGGAAAACCGGTCACAATAGGAGACAATGTCTGGATTGGCGGAAGAACAGTGATCAATCCTGGTGTGACGATTGGCGACAACTCCATCATTGCCTCTGGTTCTGTCGTGACCAGGGATATTCCGGCAAATGTAGTTGCTGGTGGAGCGCCGGCGACTATTCTTAAGGAAGTAAAGTAAAAAAATTAAAGAAAGGAGCTGCTCTGTTGAACCCTCTGTTATGGGACATACCCGCCGAAATAAAAACAGAAAGGCTACTGTTACGCATGCCTGAATCAGGTGATGGAGAAGCGGTGAATCGGGCGGTCAAAAGGTCAATCGAAGAATTACGTCCCTGGATGCCATTCGCTCAAACTACTCCTACTTTAGAAGAAAGTGAAGAAGATATTCGCGAAGCCCATATTCGTTTCCTGAAACGGGAAAAATTAAGGTATTTGCTGTTTCACAGGGAAACGAACGGGTTTATCGGATCTTCTGGTTTCCACAATATCGACTGGAAAGTTCCGAAATGTGAGATAGGCTATTGGATCGACACGAAGTTCACCGGTATGGGATATATGACAGAAGCAATAAAAGCCTTGACATCGTTTGCATTTACCGAACTGACCTGCAGGAGGGTAGAAATTAGATGTGAGGAAAAGAATTTTAAAAGCAGGGCAATACCGGAAAAGCTGGACTATGAACTAGAGGGGATCTTGAAAAATGATGATGTATCTGTAGATGGTAATCATATGAGTAACACTTGTATCTATGCAAAAGTAAAGTAAAAAGATGAGAATGGGACGCTTTTCGCAGGCACTGCTTCAGCTAACTTGGCACAGAATACCGCTTTGCCAAGTGGATCTTCAGGTCGAGCTGTCCAACTGGAGTCTCCCATTTCAGAAGAATGGCCGATCCCCCCTGCTGATTTTTCTTCTTCGTCACAGTTTAAAATTTTAAAAGTCAGTAGAAGAATACGGTGCATCTTGTTTTCACACGTGGAAATCTGACTCCGATAACGCAGCGGAGGCAAGATACGGAGACTCAATCGGGAACAGCCCGAGTTTCCACTCCGCAAAAAGCGGTTGGTGCTTCTCAGGGGTGGAAGCTGTTTCCGTGGAACGAGCAGTATTCTGCCTGGCAATACAACACTTATCAAACAGCAGGTTAAAAAGAAGTCCAACCAAGGAATAATAAAGACCGAGCGATGACGATTAGTGTTTAGCATTCGTTCGGTTTTTGTTTTGTTCCGGTGCTTATCCTTTTATTCTTCTCCTGGCACAGTAAAAGAATGCTCGGCTTTGTATTTTTTACCACTGCTTGGTGTCAACCATGCTCCCAACCTGTAGTCACCAGGATCGATGTCATGTTCGCGTAAATCTATTAGATACTGCAGCTTTTCACCTGAATCAATCGTTTCTTCGCCCATCACTTGGGCAAAGGACGTAACACTGGAGTAAAGAAAAATTTGCTCACCGGCATCATTGGTGATTTCGTAATCGTAGCGCTGCGAACTTGTAAACTCCAACTTGATATTTTCCTCACTTTCATTCGTCACGGAATATTGATAAACGAGTGGGCTTTGTTCCTCCAATACGGCATGTACCTGGTTGGTTGTCTCTTCGCCGTTTCCATTCACTTCTTCTGCCTCCTCCTCATGATTGGTTGTGCCACAGCCGGCCAGTATGGCTCCTGTCATTAATAAGAAAAGGAATGCTTTTTTCATTCCATTACCTCCTGTGTCATTTGTCGATTAGACGTTTGTGATGGCTCTAACGTTACAAAACTAACTGTATTCTTTAAAGGAATGCACAAAAAATCCCAAAACCATACCTATAATATAGAATAGAACAAGTCATTTAATATGCAAATCGTAACGTATGCTGGGCTGTCGTTGACATCCAAGCAGGTAAAATATATAGTCGAATTGACAGAATTTTTCAAAAGGAAGGGGAAGCTGATGACGTCAAAAGAGCAAACAGATAAGTGGAACAGGGAATATGCGAAACAATTGGATCGGGAAGATCCACTAGCTGGTTTTCGCGATGAATTTTACTTGGATGAAAATGTTATTTATTTTGACGGCAACTCTTTGGGATTGCTCTCGAAACCTGCAGAAAAGGCTGTCCATCAATTGATGGGTTCATGGAAACAAAATGGCATTGACGGCTGGACTTCTGGAGAAAACCCTTGGTATTACCTGGCGGAGTCACTGGGAGAGTTATCTGCTCCATTAGTAGGGGCTGAACCGGAAGAAGTCATCATCACCGGGTCTACTACAATCAACCTGCATCAGCTTGTCGCCAGTTTTTATCAACCGAGTGGCAGAAGAACAAAGATTTTGGCAGATGAATTGAATTTTCCATCAGATATTTACGCTCTGCAGAGCCAACTGGAGCAAAAGGGATATGATCCATCTACACATCTTATCCGTGTGAAAAGCACAGACGGCAAAACACTGGATGAGCAGCAGATCATTTCGGAGATGACGGACGAAATTGCGTTGATTGTGCTGCCCAGTGTCCTTTATCGCAGCGGCCAGGTACTTGACATCAAACGTCTGACCGAGGCTGCCCATTCCCGTGGAATCCGGATTGGCTTTGATTTATGCCACTCTATTGGTGCAATTCCCCACCGATTGAATGAATGGGAGGTCGATTTTGCTTTTTGGTGTACGTATAAGCATTTGAACGGCGGTCCAGGCAGTATCGGCGGTCTGTATGTAAACAAGCACTATTTCGGCAAAAAACCGGGTCTGGCCGGGTGGTTCAGTTCGAACAAAGAAAAACAATTCGATATGGAGCATTCGTTGAGCCCGGCCGCCAATGCGGGCGCTTTTCAAATCGGAACACCTCATATTCTCAGCATGGCGCCGCTTCTTGGTTCTTTACATATGTTTGCAGAGGCAGGAATTGAACGAATTCGCACCAAGTCACTGAAGCTGACGGATTATTTCCTTGCTTTGGCAAAGCATCGCTTGCATAGTTATCAGTTTACGATTGCAAATCCTCTTTCGCGCGATTCCCGTGGTGGCCATGTTTTTCTTGAGCATGAGGAGGCTGTCCGGATATGCAAAGCATTGAAGGAGGGAGGGGTCATCCCGGATTTCCGGTCTCCAAACGGTATAAGACTGGCACCTGTTGCGCTTTACAACACATTTGAAGAAGTTTGGCAGGTGGTGGATTTGTTGAGGACAATTATGGAGGAGAAGCGTTATCTGCGCTTTGAAAAGAAACGGGAGGTGATTGCATAAAATGAAATCCTCAGAATGGATCGACATCACGCAACCCTTATCGGATAAGATCGCTCACTGGCCGGGTGACGAACCTTTTTCCTACAAACTGACCTATTCCAAAGAACAAACCGGCTCAGTGAACATTGGTCAAATCAGTTCCAGTTGTCATACAGGCACTCACATAGATGCCCCTTACCATTACGACAATCAAGGAAAACGTGTCCTTGATATCCCGATTGACACATACATTGGTCCGGCCAAAGTCGTCGACGTCTCAGATGCAGAAAAAATCGATGCAAACATTCTGTCAAAATTCCGATTTGATGGCGTGGAACGACTGCTCTTGCATAGCTCTCTTCCGAATCGACCGGAACGATTCCCTGAAAGCATGCCATTACTTGATCCGGATATCGGCCCCTTTTTAAAAAAACGGGGAATAAAGCTTTTGGGGGTCGACATGCCATCCGTCGACCCGGTAGAAAGCAAGGAACTGCCAGTTCATCATGCCTTGTATGATAATGATATTTATATTCTGGAAAATCTCATGCTTGATCATATCGTATCAGGAGATTATGAATTGATCGCTTTGCCTTTGGCACTCTTAGAGGCTGACGGTAGTCCGGTACGTGCTGTACTTCGCTGTCTGTAACTGGAGAGGGGGGATAAAAATGACTGATAAGAAGAGTGATTCAGGAGAAGAAGGAATCCATACGGATTTCAGGGAAAAAATGACGTACAGTGACTATTTAGAACTTGACCGTTTGTTGTCCAGTCAGAAACCTTTATCAGACCACCATGATGAAATGCTGTTCATCATCATCCACCAGGTGAGTGAGCTATGGATGAAACTGATTCTCCACGAAATCCAGTCTGCGATTCAAGCTATTCATAAGGACGATTTGGCTGAAGCATTTAAGATGTTGTCCCGGGTCAAGAAAACTCAAAGACAAATCATCTCAGCCTGGGATGTGTTGTCGACCTTGACTCCGAGCGAATATATTGAATTTCGCGATAAGCTCGGCCAGGCTTCCGGATTTCAATCTTACCAATATCGGCTGATTGAGTTTTCATTGGGCTACAAAACTCCGCATGTGCTAAAAATATATAAGCAGGATCCTGTAATTTATCAACAGCTATTGGAAGCATATAAAGCACCCGGCCTGTACGATGCAGCCATTCGGGCTCTTCATAGGGCAGGTTTGCCAATCAATCATGAAATGGTAGCGAGGGATTTTTCAGAACCTTACGAGGCTGATTCGAGTGTGGAAAAAGCATGGCTGGAAGTATACGAAAATACCGATCGGTACTGGCCGCTTTATGAGTTGGCGGAAAAGCTGGTCGACATAGAAGATTCCATGCAACAGTGGCGTTTCCGTCACATGAAAACAGTCGAGCGTATCATAGGATATAAAACAGGGACTGGTGGTTCTTCTGGGGTAGGCTATTTGAAAAAGGTCCTTGATCATTATTTTTTCCCGGAGCTTTGGAATCTCAGGACGAAAATATAGCGAAGACCTTACACTTTATATTAAAATAGCGTGATTGGAGGGTTTATATGAAAACAAATCGAGAGCAATGGTCTTCAAAAATAGGATTTATCCTTTCGACGGCGGGGGCGGCAATTGGTCTCGGCGCGATTTGGAAATTTCCATATGTTACCGGGATGAACGGCGGGGGAGCGTTCTTTCTGCTTTTTGTAATTTTTACAGTATTGATTGGACTGCCCTTGTTGATTTCCGAGCTCATTATAGGTCGAGGAGCTGGAAAAGAAGCAGTCACAGCCTACAAGGTACTGGCTCCGGATTCCCATTGGCCTTGGGTAGGAAGGCTTGGAATAGTAGGCTGTTTTCTGCTTTTGTCCTTTTACAGTGTCGTAGGGGGCTGGGTGCTGGTATACAGTGCAAAAGCAATTACTGGAACAGTGATCACCGATTCTGCCGATTATGGGGAAATGTTCGGTGCTGTCACAGGCAGTCCTTCCGTTACATTAATCGGTCTTGCCCTATTTTTACTTATTAATGTCATTGTCGTTTCTTTCGGGATCAAGAAAGGGATCGAGCAGGCGAGCAAACTGCTCATGCCATTGTTATTTATCTTTTTCATCATTTTGGTTGGCAGATCATTGACGCTGGATGGCGCCATGGAGGGGGTTCGGTTTTTCTTGCGGCCCGATTTTTCTAATATAACTGGAGAAGCGGTGCTATATGCTTTAGGGCAATCCTTTTTCTCCTTGGCTGTCGGGTTTTCCTGCATGGTTACATACAGCTCTTATCTCGACAAGCAAGTGAGCATCCCGTCTTCAGCCGGGAGTGTTGCCGGTATGAACATCTTTGTCTCCCTTTTGGCTGGTTTGGCAATCTTTCCAGTCGTGTTCTCCTTCGGACTGGAACCGACAGAAGGACCTGGCTTGCTGTTCATCGTACTTCCTTCCGTATTTTCCCAAATTCCATTTGGAGAGCTGTTTTTATGTCTGTTCCTGTTGTTATTTTTATTTGCTACGCTGACTTCTTCTTTCAGTCTGCTGGAAATCATCGTCTCAGCTTTTACGGAAAATGGGAAACGACGCAGGAAACCTGTCACGTTAACCGCCGGGATCGTCGTGTTTTTCGCTGGAATACCGGCCGCTCTTTCTTCAAGTACGATAAGCGGCTTCCATTTATTCGGCCTTACTGTTTTTGATGCGACCGACTACCTGGTAAGTAATATCCTGCTTCCGGTCGGCAGTCTGCTCATCGCGATTTTTATTATACATCGGATGGAGAGTTCCCTTGTGGAACAGGAATTCAAGCTTAGTTCAGGTCTGGCTTCTCCGTGGTATATCATTTGGAAAAATCTGATGCGGTTTGTGATTCCGATAACTATTGTAGTTGTTTTTCTCGCTACGATCGGAATTTTCGGGTCTGCCTGATGAGGTAATGGATACTGTTTTATTAGCTGCCTTTCTGTAGATTTAGCTATGGTAAAACATGTCTTTCTGAAAGTTTCCGGGCAAAAGCAAGGCCGACAAAGCAAAAACCGAACGAATTGGAGTAGTTCGGTTTTCGCTTTGGTCACTATGCAATGCTTTTTTGTCCCTGGGTCGATTAATGAATGTGAGGCGGGTGGCCCTTTGAGGAGTTCGTGATTTTAAATCCTTCGGTAGGTATATAAAAGTATTGAATCCATACACCGTCCAGAAAATCTTCCCTGCTATCCATCAATACATCAATCTCTTTGTCTGTTTTGACTATTTTGTCATGTTCTTGCGGGTAATCGAGAGTCAGATCATAATGAGCATGGTTTCCGTGAAACTCCGAAACGAAGACCCGAAGCATCTGGCCCTCTGCTCCATCTTCCGCAAGCCACTGCTTGATTTTTTTGGCAGCATTTCGATTTATTTTGCATTTCATGGTATCATTCCTCCTTGAAAACCATTATCGCTTCTCGAATTAAAAAAAGAAAGAGATGAGGCTTGCTTTGTAAAGAAGGTAAATCTTCGGCAGACGGCGGGACATCTCCAAATCAGCAAGACAGAAGCAACCGACAAAATAGTTTGACAATTGAGACTGACAGGTGTATTCTAATGTTATAAGTTAATAATCCTTTAAGGGGAGTAGCTTTTACGGCAAAGTCGTCAATACAGAGTTTCATACTCTCGGCTTTGTTGGCAACGTGTGTTGTTAGCAAGACCTTACCTGTTCGAAGGTATAGGTCATTTTTATTTTCTCGGACCTATACCGGAATCGGTATAGGTCTTTTTGTCTTATGACGGCGGGAACACCAGTTAAGGAGGAAAGAATATGAGGAAAAATATTTCGTTTTCTGCTTTAGTAGAACAAAATAAACTGGAATTAACCCGTAATTTACGGGAGGTGGAGAGGATCGAAAAATCTTTGGATGATAAATACCTGAAAGCAGACAAAGGGGTGAAACAGTGATGAATAACTTGATGTTCCAGAACATGCCTGACTATATCAAAGAGGAAATGGAAGGAGTAATGAGGAAGGCAAAATCGTTGATAAAAAAGAATACGGTTCTCACACTTCTGTCCATACCGTTAATCGTTTTTTCGGTATTTAACTTGTTCTTCCTTGTCTTTCGTTTTGGAGTGGAAAGCGATATGGTCTATGTGCTTCTACTGTTTGCCTTGCTGGGATCCATCGGCATAGCGCTGTATAAAGAAGCCAAAGCGGTCCGCAAAGAAATCAGGAAGGTCAGCAGTGAACATATCGTAGAAAGAATTGAGGCAAGCGATATAGTAAACGATTACCAAAAACGTGATTTTATCGACTCTATCAAAAAACGGCCAGTTTTGGCCATGAGTGTTTTCATCCAGTTTCTTCAGGAAGAAAAACATCGGCAAGAAAACAGCTCTAAGTAAGTTCTGCAGTTGTCTTCATCCAAACATGACTTACAAGTAAATATGAAATACGAAAACCGATCGATGATTCAAAAACTTTGAATTCGTTCGGTTTTTTTTTTATGGGAAATAAGTAAACCTTCTACCCTTCTCTTATGAAAAGTGTGATTCTCCCCTCCGGAAAGGTATTTTGCTTTCCGCGGGAGGAGCTTCAGCTCGCTCTCATCCCGCTGGAGTCTGCATTGCCTGCGATGGATGGAGATGCTTCGCTGCAGGTGTGATTGCTTTTTTATCTATTGCTTTTAATGGTAAAAAAGCTAAACTTTGGAAACCGGAAGTGCTTCTTGTCCTTCATGTGTTGGTTTGCATCTTTTCATTTCCGAAGAGTAAAGGGACCCCATGCTTTTATCCCGGTCGATTGTTCCGGATTTACAAGTTCGTAAATTTTCGGATGATTTTGTAGATTTACAGGATAGTGAGAAAACGGAAAGCTGTTACAATACAATGTAAGCGCTAGCAATCGGGAGGAGATATAATATGAAAAAAATAGGATGGCTGTTGGCAAGTTTGCTTGTATTGATCAGTTTAACCGCGTGTGGTGGGGAAAGCGACGAAGCATCCGGGAGTGATGTAATCGAACTGACCGTCTGGAATGATTGGACGGAGGATCGCCCGGAGAACACTGTATACAAAGATATGATCAAAAAATTCAACGAAGAAAATGAAGGAATCGAAGTGAAAATAGAAAGTATCCCGCATGACCAGTATGAAACCAAACTACGTACACAAGCTGCAGGACAGCAGCTTCCGGATATGTTCCGGGTTTGGCCGGGTACCAGAATTGCTCCGTTGGTCGAGGGAAACGCACTGCTTTCCTTAAATGAAATTGTCGATGAATGGGAAGGGAAAATACCGGAGGGAATCTTGAAGGATTATGCCATCGATGGAGAGCATTACGCAATTCCTGCCAATATCAGTGAAACCAGCTTGATCTTTTACCATAAAGATGCATTGGCAAAGGCAGGTTTCGATACGTTTCCTGCTACTTACGAAGAACTGAAAAGTCTGATCGAAAAATTGAAAGAACAGAACGTCACCCCTATCGCTCTTGGAAACAAAGCGATTTGGCCGCTTCAATCGGTGTATATATCGACGATTGCAGACCGTTATACCGGAAGTGATTTTTTAGAAAATGCGTTGAATGGAGAAGCTTCATTCACCGATGAACGATTTGTCAAAGCATTATCTGTCATTGAAGAGTTAGCAAATATGGAAGCGTTTAACGGGGACTTGAATACAATCGATGAAGCGCAATCGCGAAGCGAGTTTGTCAGTGGCAACACGGCTATGCATTTTGCCGGCTCGTGGGCGATAGGGCCGATATTGGACAGTGTGGAAAATCAAGATGCAATCGGAGTGGCCCCGTTTCCATCCTTTGAAGGAGGGGACGGTGATCCTGCCAAAATAGCAGGAGTTGCAGGTGGCGGTATTGCCTTGAACAGTGATTTGAGTGGAGAGAAAAAGGAAGCAGCTTTTACATTTCTAAAATACTTCTACAGTGATGAAATGTTCCAAAAGCTAGTCAAAGCCAATATCATCGTGCCGGCTGACGTAGAAATGGACGACAGTATCCCAGAGGTGTTTCAGGAAGCCAACAGCTTTGCACAAGGCGGACTGGCACCTGTCTATGATGCAACCCTCACGCCGGAATTGACCGATATCATCAACAACGGCTTACAGTCGATCACCCTTGGGGAGAAAACGCCAGAAGAATTAGCGGAAGAGATGGAGAAGGAATCGGAGTAAACAAAACAAGCATGGCAGGCTGCCGTCATGGCGGCCTTTCCCATGAAAGGAGGAATGGAAATGCAGGCAGCCGGAAAAACAAAAGGAGCCATCATCATCGGTTTATTACCTGCCATCTTGATTTATAGTGTATTTGCCATTCTGCCGATCATTCAATCGTTTTATTATTCGGTAATGGAATGGAATGGATTTTCCGATATGTCTTTTGTAGGATTGGCAAATTTTCAAGCACTGTTCCAAGACACTTTGTTTTGGAATTCGGTGAAAAACAACATTTACGTCGTATTGGCATCGGTATTGGGTCAAGTACCGATCGCGCTGTTTATTGCATTATTGTTGAACAGGAAGCTGAAGGGATTGAAAATCTTCCGGACAATCGGTTTTTTGCCCGTCGTTTTGTCCACTGTGGTCATCTCGTTAACCTGGAGCCTGATTTACAACTCGGAAAATGGTTTGATCAATGAACTACTCCGGGCATTGGGCTTAGGAGGATTGGCGCAAAACTGGCTCGGGGATACGAACTGGTCGATGATCGCTGTTTGTGTCACGGTTATCTGGCAATTTGTCGGCCTGTATTTAATTATTTTTCTTGCCGCTTTGCAAAATGTACCGGAAGAAGTTTTGGAGGCAGCAAAAATCGATGGTGCGTCTGAATGGACTACCACCTGGAAAATAACAGTGCCGATGATATGGGATACCATCATCGTTGCCGTCATTTTATGCATTGCAGGAAGTTTGAAGACTTTCGATTTGATCTATGTCATGACCAACGGGGGGCCGTCCCATTCGACGGACGTTATGGCGCTGTACATGTTCAATGAAACCTTCAGCCAGCTGCAGTATGGATATGGCAGTGCCGTATCCGTTGTCATTTTTTTCTTTAGTTTAATTTTGATTTTTATCGTCACCAAATTACTGGGACGTAAAATGTTATAAAAAGGAGGAACAAGATGGAAACGACAGTGAAAACGGCCGCTGGAACACAGGTTGAAAAACGAAGAGGCCGTAAAAAGCCTGGTTGGAAACGGCTTTTGATTTATATAATCCTTATCTTGTTTGCCATTGTGAATGCTTATCCGATAATCTGGATGGTCATCAATTCATTCAAGTCAGAAAGTGAGTTTGCTGTTAACCAATTCGGGTTTCCAAAAGAATTTGTATTGGAAAACTATCAGAACGCTTGGGAGATAGCCAACTTTGGGGTCCTTTTTAAAAACAGTATATTCATCTGTGTCGCTGCTACTGTCATCACCGTACTAACAGGCGCGCTGGCTGCGTATTTTCTATCCAGATTCACATTTAAAATGAATAAAACCATATATACATTTTTCATATTCGGAATGCTGATTCCTATTCATGCAACCCTGGTACCAATGTTTATCCTCATGCGCAATCTCGGATTGTTGAATACGCCGATCACCTTGTTATTTCCTTATATCGCTTTCCATTTACCGATAACGATTTTTATTTTAACAAGTTTCATGAAAGCCTTCCCCAAGGACATCGAGGAGTCGGCAATCATGGATGGGTGTGGCATTTTTCGGATATTCTGGTCCATCGTGCTTCCGATGTCCCGCCCGGCTCTGGCCACCGTGGTCATTCTCAACTTCATTTATAATTGGAATGAGTTTTCCTTCGCACTGGTACTGATCAATGATCCAGCGTTCCAGACACTGCCGCTGGGGCTGGCAAATTTCGCTGGACAATTCACAACCAACTATGGTGCACAGATGGCAGGTTTGACTATGTCATTGGTTCCGATAGTCGCCATTTATTTAATGCTTGAAAAAGAAATCGTGAAAGGTATGACAGCCGGGGCGGTTAAAGGATAAGATAGAGCTAACACAAGATGGCCAAGGATGGATGCGAATGTTTCGCCAATGGGGATTGAAAAAACAGTTTGCCACCGTTTTCCTGGTATTGATCACTCTTCCGACGATGTTTTTCGGTGTTTTGATCTATTATCAAACAACAAAAGCCTTTAAACAACAAGCAGCCGACCATACTATCGGACGTTTGGAAACAAGCGAAGAAACATTGACATCGGTTATACGCAACGTGGAAAACATGACTTCCTTCATGATTTATGACGAAAACTTCCGTACTTTTTTCACTTCGTCGAAATCGGAAATGACTAGTGAGGACTACAAGCGGGCTGAAGAGGGCATAAAAGGCTATTTCACTTTTCAGTTGACGTCTTTTGATTATATCGATTCCATCATGTTGGAATCAGGAAGTGGAAACGAGCTTCATTTTGGCAACCCAGTCACAGCGGATGAAGAGGTGTTGGACAAGGGTGCCGCGAAGAAAGGCGGTGGCCTGTCCTGGAGCGGTTCCTATCAGGTCGATAGTGATTGGGAGGGGAAAAAACAAGTGATCAGCCTCTCAAGAGAAATAAATGATCTCAATCATATCACCAAGCCGATCGGACGAGTGAGAATTCGACTGGACCAGGAGGATTTATATCAGACTATCAAAGGCGACAATGCTGGCGGCCAGGGGTACTTCTTTGTCATGAACGATAAAGGGGATGTGGTACTGCATCCGAATGAAGGGATGGTTGGTAAACCGTTCCCTGATCAGACGCTGATCGATCGGATTATCGTGAGCAGTCATCGATCGATCAGCTATGAAACGAAGGAAGACCGTTTTTTGGTGGTGAAAAAGCAAATAGACGGTATGAATTGGTTTTCGGTGGCTGTCGTGAACCAGGGGGAAGTAGTTCAAGAACTTTATAATGTACGGTCCCTGATCGTGGACATGATTTTGTTGCTTTTGCTGCTGGGAAGTGTCGCTTTTGCTGGATTTTATTTTTTCAATATCCGACGCATCATGGAACTTACCGAGCAGACCACACAATTGGAAAACGGGGATTTCAATGCCAATGTCAGTGTAAACACCAATGATGAAATCGGAAAGCTCGGCATGCGCTTCAATCAGATGGTGAAAACGATCCAGACATACATAAACCAGGAATACAAGCTGAAGATCAAACAAAAAGAATCTGAACTTCAAGCCATGCAAAACCAAATAGACCCTCACTTTTTGTATAATACGTTGGATATGATTCGTTGGACAGCAAGGCTGGAAAATGCGATGCAAACGGGGCATTTGATCGAACAGCTTTCAAAAATGTTCAGGATGAATTTGAATAAAGGGAACATGTGGGTCAAATTAGAAGAGGAATTTGCTTACATACGCCATTACCTTGAATTGCAGAAAAGCAGGATGGGAAGTCGTCTGCATTACAGTATTTTTTATGATGCGGAAATCGGCGGGGCATACAGTATCAAACAGATTTTGCAGCCACTCGTCGAAAACAGTATCCGCCATGGATTTAAAAACATTTCTTATCAGGGAGAATTACGAATCAGGGGATATAGACAAGGGAATCAAATTTTGATTGATGTAGTGGATAACGGGGCAGGCTTCCATCCGCATGGTGAAGCTGGAAGCGAAGGCAGCGGCTTTGCGCTGAATCAGCTGCAGGAACGATTATCGCTTGCTTTTGGAGAGGATGGAAAGATAGTTCAAATACCTTCCAGGACCGGGACCTGGATGCAAATCAAACTGCCGTTGCTGAAAACGAAACCGGAAAAGAAGAATAAAAAGGAATCGGGTGATTGGAATGACCTGTAAAATGCTGATTGTCGATGATGAGCCGATTATCCGCAATGGATTGACAAAAACGATACCATGGGAAAATTATGGTATCGAGATTGCGGACACAGCACATGACGGGTTGGATGCAATGAATAAAATAAACGCTGCAGATGACATTGATATCGTCGTAACGGATGTTCGAATGCCGAATCAAGACGGTTTACAGCTTGCTGCTTATTTAGCTGAACACTATCCAGCCATCCGTATCATCATTCTAAGCGGTTATGATGACTTCAACTATGCTAAGCAGGCAATGCACGCAGGGGTCAAAGATTACTTATTAAAACCTGTAGACATAGATGAACTGATCGCGGTGGTCAGAAACACGACCGAAGAGATTTTGGAAGAACGCTTCAGGACGGCTCAGATGGAAAATTCAGCGATCAGAAACGAACTATACTACCAGGTTATCGAGAGACCAGTCAGCCATTTTCCTGACAAACAACTTGTTGGAAAAGTGAAGCTATACCCTTTCGTCACCTTGATCAAAAATCATTCGGTCCTGACAACAGAAGAAAGTCGCGGACAGCTTGGTGAATGGAAACGTCATTGGGAAAATAGAATTTCTCAACTGTTTACGAGTAGTGACGTGAATTGTATTTCTTTTTTTACCGGAGAAAACATGTTGTTGACCAGTCTGATTGTAAAAAAGGAAGAGCTAAAGATCGACGCGGTTAAACGACTGCTGATTTCCGGAATAAGTGAAATGGAAATACCGTTATACGCTCTTCTCTATGACAGGTACATACGGATGAATGAGCTAGCGGATGTATACCGTCAATTTGAGCAATCATTATCATTTTTGCCATTGGCAGATCAAGGAATCCTCCAACTCCCCCTGCTAGATTCTTGGCAAAAAGACTGCAGTCTGTCTGATTTTCCAAGTGACAAGTTGATCGATTCCATCCTGCGTGGCGAAACAGACAAGGTAAGGGACCGAACAAATGAATTGTTTGACAGCTTCCGATATCATGCTTGTTCTTTGGAGGATGCAATCTCAGCGGCAAGGGATGTTGTTTCCTCTGCTTACGAAAGGTGTCAGGGGTTGATGAGAAAACAGCTCGATGCAGACCCGGTTTTGCTTCGTTCTCTCGACTTTCAGGACTACAACACCTATGAGGCAATCCAGACTTTGTTTGAGAATGATGTCAGAAAGCTGATGGATCAGTACCAGTTGACTCATGCAGAAAACAATGACTGGTTGATGGAGCGTGCCGAAGCTTACATGAAAAATTACTACACCACAGATATCAAAGCTCACGAAGTAGCCGATGTCGTTAATATTTCCCCGAATTATTTCAGCTCTTTGTTCAAACAAAGAACTGGCAGGAATTTCAATGAATATGTAAATGAACTCCGAGTGGAACAAGCGAAGACGTTACTCGCCAGCACCCCTTTCAAAGTAAGGGAAGTAGCAGAGCAGGTCGGCTACCATGAATACAAATATTTTGTAGAAGTGTTTAAAAAATTTGTGGGGATGACACCGACAGAGTATCGAAAATGGAACACGGCCAAAGTAGAGTGAATCTTCAAATCTCTCATAGCAGAATTCCGATATTATACAAAAGGAGCGATTACTATGCAAAAAAAATTGATACAAGTGCCAAAGGATTTCATGATCGGTGCAGCAGTTTCCGCCTGGCAGACAGAAGGATGGTCAGGAAAAAAAGATAGCCAGGATTCCTATTTGGATGTATGGTACAAAAATAATCATAATGTCTGGCATGACGGGTATGGACCTGCTGTGGCAACCGATTTTCGAAACCGCTATAAGGAAGACATCGGTTATATGAAGGAGATCGGTCTGACGCATTTCCGGACTTCCATCAATTGGTCTCGATTTCTGGTAGATTATGAAACTGCTGTTGTAGATGAAGATTATGCCGCCTATATCGATGACATGATCAATGAATTAATCGCAAACGGTATAGAACCGATGATTTGTCTGGAGCATTACGAAGTGCCGGCAGTCTTATTTGAAAACTATGGCGGCTGGGGATCCAAGCATGTAGTCGAGCTTTTCGTGAAATACGCAGAGAAAGTGTTCGAACGGTACGGTGATAAAGTACGGAACTGGTTCACTTTCAATGAGCCGGTTGTCGTACAGACGAGGGTTTATTTGGATGCCATTCGTTACCCGTTTGAACAGAATACAAAGAAATGGATGCAATGGAATTATAACAAAGCACTGGCCACAGCCAAGGTGGTATCTTTGTTCCGTAAAATGGGATTGAGTCAAAGTGCGAAGATAGGCGTTATTCTAAACCCGGAGGTAACGTATGCCCGATCTTCTGCCCCTCACGATCAGGAGGCGGCCCGCATCTACGATTTGTTCTTTAATCGTGTCTTTTTAGATCCCTCTATCAAAGGGGAGTATCCCCAGGAACTGTTCGATTTAATGGAAAAACATGATATAACATTTGAGCATACCAAAGAAGAACTAGTAATCATTAACAGAAATAAGGTCGATTATGTAGGGCTCAATCTCTATTTTCCACATCGGGTACAGGCACGTACATCCGCATGGAATGAACGGATTCCTTTCCACCCGGCCTATTACTACGAAAAATTCGATCTACCCGGCAAAAAAATGAATCCTTACCGCGGATGGGAAATCTATCCACAAATCATGTACGATATGGCCCTTCGAATGAAAGAGGAATATGGGAACATCGAATGGTTCATTGCCGAAAATGGAATGGGGGTTGAAAAGGAACAACGCTTTAAAAATGAGGATGGCATGATTGAAGATGATTATCGAATAGAGTTTATCAGTGACCATTTAAAATGGCTGCTAAAAGCAGTCGAAGAAGGTGTGAATTGCAGAGGCTATATGCTATGGGCGTTTTCTGACAATGTTTCCCCGATGAATGCTTTTAAAAATCGTTATGGTCTTGTCGAAATCAACTTAGAAGATAACCGGAATCGCAGGTTGAAAAAGTCTGCCTACTGGTATCAACGATTGATTTCAGAAAGACAATTCGAAACGAATATGGAGGAGTATAAGTGATATCACTGTTCATGCATGAGACTCAGTAAGGACCTGAACTCATTTCACTTAATTAATGGAAGAGAGGGGGGGAAACGTGGACCATGTTCTGGCAATAGATATAGGTGGAACATTTCTGAAGTATGGGACTGTTACCAGAGAAGGACAAATCCTGTCAAGCGGCAAAATGAAGACGCCGAAAACGATCGATGACTTGCTATTATTCCTTGAATCGGAAGCAAAGTCTCAACCATTTCTGGCAGGAATTGCCGTGAGTGCACCAGGAGCCGTGTCGGAGAGTGGTTTTATATATGGTTCAAGTGCTGTCCGTTATCTCCACGGTCCGAACATGAAAGCATTGATCAGAGAAAAAACCGGTTTGCCGGTCTTCATGGAAAATGATGCCCACTGTGCTGCTTATGCAGAGATTTGGAGAGGAGCCGCTGCAGGTAGAAAGGATGTCATGGTAATGGTTATCGGGACGGGGATCGGCGGAGCTGTCATAAAAAATGGAGAACTCCATAAAGGAGATCGTTTGCATGGCGGAGAATTCGGTTACATGCTGCTTACCCCTGATATCGAAAGCAGTGATGACGTTTGGAGCCGGATTGCTTCTGTGAAAGCGCTCGTCAAGAAGGTTGCAAAGAAAAAACATAGTGATCCAACACTACTGACAGGAGAAGAAATATTTGAAAAGGCAGAAGCTGGCGATCTTGTCTGCCGTGAAGCGGTGGATGAGTTTTATCATCTATTGGCTGTCGGAATCTATAATTTGCAGTATATTTATGATCCGGAAATTATTCTTATCGGCGGTGGAGTAAGTGCACGTCCGGATTTAATCGAACATATAAACGGCAAGCTGGACAGGATATTAGGTTTGATCGATTTGGCAAAAATAAAACCGCGTATCGAATCTTGTCTTTTCCGGCAAAATGCCAATATACTTGGTGCTGTTTATGGCTGGTTGAAACAAGAAAAGGATAGCAGGGAAAGACTGTGAAAAATGTTTTACTTGATTTCCCCTCCTGTTGTAAGTGAAAATGTTTTAGTGAGATTTAATACAGGAGGATAAGTATATGGGATTATTTGGCGGGAATGATGAAAAGAAACAATCAAAAGAAGAAAAGCAGCTGCAAAAGTTCATGGAAAAATACCAGTTAGAAGATTTGGATGAAAAGGATCTGGTGGTCCTACAACGCATTGCAAATGACTTGGCAGGAAATAACTTTTTCAAGGCTGGAATGGCATTGAGTTTTGCAAAGGCAGAAGAACAAGCGAAGGTTACCTATTTATCTACACTGGTAGAACAAAATTGGATGATTATCCGCCAATTAGGACGGATGAATGGTAACATGGAAGAATTGTTGAAAAAGCAAGAGCAAAAATAGCAGGTATAAAGGAACATCTTAAAGACCGGGCCCATAAGCTTTGGTCTTTTTTTAAAGGAGAAAAAAATTTTGGTAGCAGAGGAAATAAGCGAGACAGCGGAAATGCAGGCGACCGAGAACCAACAGCAGCTTTCGAGGAGTCTCGGGCGTTCGTCCGGTGTTTTTCGATAGTGAGCTTGTGGAGTATAAAACATTCCGCCTCATTTGCTTTTAAACACCACGCCAATGCTTCCGGGTTAACTTGTTTATATACCTCTCCTGAATTTGATTCGTTTTTCAGGGAGGGGGGGGGAATGCTGTATTGCCAACATAAATTTTAAAAGACTATTTTTTTGTTTGTCTATTTCAAGTATTATATAATATAGCCATAAGCGAGGAAAAAACCTCATTTGGAGGGAATATTTTGCAAATAGCGGCAATAGACTTTGAAACGGCGAATCGTTACCGTACCAGTGCTTGTTCCATCGGAGTCGTCATCGCTGATGAGAAGGGCATTATAGATGAATATTACAGCTTGATCAATCCATTGATGGAATTTGATTCCTTTAATACGTACATCCACGGCATCAATGAACAGGACGTATTGGATGCTCCGACTTTTGACGAACTGTGGCCCGCGTTGATTCCTTACCTGTCCGGCCGATTAGTCGTCGCCCATAACGCCAGCTTCGATATGAGTGTACTGCGGCAGACCCTGGACCGATACGCACTGATTTATCCTGAGTTTGACTATCTCTGTACAGTGACCATGTCCAAAAAGGTTTGGCCGGAATTGCCGAATCATAAGCTCCATACAGTAGCAGCACATAATGGAATCGAGTTCTTTCATCACAATGCGCTCGAAGATGCCAGAGCTGCAGCATTACTGATGGTAGAAGCGATCAAGCACCAACAAGTTGAGGACCTCGACGCGTTGGCGGCTTTGCATGGTTGTAAGAAGGGCAGGGTTTACGAGCGTGGTTATTTTCCGCCTAAAACTCAGACCAAACGGCGAAAGTCTGCTAAACGGTAAGGTCTATTCATGCAGAAACAGGCAGCCACTGGCTGTCTTCTTTGTTTTAATTATAAGGGATTCGTTATTTAGCTATAAGAGGGTGGAGCAATGGAAAAATATTTAGCTTTTGACATAGGTGGAACGTTTATAAAATATGCTGTGATCACGGAAGATGGAGAGTTAGCGGAGAGTGGCAAAACGGCAACCCCGGATGCCCTTGAAGGATTGATCGGTTTCATCGTGGATCACGCGAAGACCCGCGATGAAACTGCCGGGATTGCAATAAGTGCTCCCGGAGCAGTTTCAGAGGAAGGGATAGTATATGGATCGAGTGCCTTGCCATATATACACGGGCCGAATATCAAACAGATGGTTAAAGAAAAGACGAATTTGCCTGTGTTCATGGAGAATGATGCCAACTGTGCGGGGTATGCCGAGGTATGGAAAGGGGCAGCGCAGGGGAAACAGGACGTACTGGCGGTTGTCATAGGTACAGGAATAGGCGGAGCTGTTATTAAAAATGGTTCCTTGCACAAAGGCGCACATCTGCATGGCGGAGAATTTGGCTATATGCTTATACGACCCGAACTTTCCGAAGAAGATAACACATGGAGTGCAACAGCTTCTACTGCTGCTTTGGTCCGTATGGTGGCAGCTGCTAAACGAGTTAAAAGCAGTTCGTTGTCCGGTGAAAAAATATTTTCCATGGCTGAAAACGGGGATAAGGATTGTATAAATGCAATCGACCGATTTTACCATAATCTGGCTGTCGGAATCTATAATTTGCAGTACATATTCGATCCAGAGTTGATATTAATTGGTGGCGGGATAAGTGCCAGGTCCGATTTAACCGACCGAATCGATGAAAAAATAAAAATGATTCTCAACAGGATAGACATTGCCACTGTTGAGCCTAAGATTGCAGCATGTCACTTCAGGCAAAATTCAAATTTACTCGGAGCGGTTTACGGATTGATGAAGCAAATCAATCTTTCTCCCAATTGAAATAACAGATTACTACTAGGTAAATGGTATGAATTTTCGTAAAACTCGGTTGACAATTTGTTGCCCGAGTTTTATGATACAGCACATAACAACGTTGTTAAAGATGTAAGCGTTTTCTTTAATGAAGAAGGTGGTGAAAAAATTCAGGTCTTATCGCAGGGGAGAAAACTTTTGTAAAGGAGATCAATAAATGAAGAAAAAGCTGTTTCTTGTTTTGGCATCCTGTTTGCTTATGTGGAGCAATGTGTCCTTTTCGGTTTCAGCAGGATACACTAAATTTTTGAAGAGCAACGACTGGCAATTTGCCGCTTTCGGTTCTAATACGAGTAAAGAAAAAAATCCATCCCCACTTTTTTATGAAGATGGCTCATTCAGCATGGATGCAACAGGAGGAAAAATAGCAAGTAGTGAAGAGGGACTGTCATTCTATTTTATGGAACTAGCGGCTGATTCCAACTTTGAGATGCATACCACCGTGAAAATCGATCGATACACCCCTGACAGCCAGCGTTCGTTTGGATTGATGATTCGTGACCAAGTAGCTGAAAATGGGGATTCCAGTAAAGTCACTTCCAATTATTTAGCTGTCGGAGGGCTGGACGATCAAATGCGCGGTTTCTACAACCTGGACGGGTTGACTAAAATGAAAGGTTTTACCGAAAGCAGCCCGCCGATTACCGGGGAAACTTATGATTTATCGATTAAGAAATCCGGAGAGGGATATGAGGTTGCTGTAAACGGGGACAAACAAACTGTTTCTTTGCCGGACGGCTTGTCGGATAAGCTCTATGCCGGCTTTTATGTTGCCCGAGAAGCGGCTGTAACTTTTGAAGACTATTCTTTAACAGTCGCAGACAAGGTACCGGAAAGTTTGCAAGCCGATGCAGTAAATATGAAGCAATCGTATTTGATCGGTGAACAGCTTGATTTAGAAGGACTTCTTGTAACAGCTGTTTATTCAGATGGCAGCAGAGAGTTGCTCGACTCAGATGATTTTTTTGTTACCGGATTTGACAGCAACACAGTTGGAACCGGTTCTATAGTGATACATTACGCAGGATCTTCCACAGAGTTAAACATTGAGATTCGGGATTTGGCGCTGACCGATCTGCAAATCAAATATAATCCCGCCAAAACCGATTATTATTTGCAAGATATCATGGAAACGGATGGATTAGTCGTGGAAGGAGAATTCGACAATGGTTATCTGATCGAAGAAGTGGAAGAAGAGCAGTTACAATTCATAATCGACAATGAGATTATCGACCCAGCCGAATATCGATTTACCGAATCAGGAAACCAGACGGTGTTTGTTCAATCAAAACAAAATCCTGCTATTTCTGTTAACTTCCATGTCTTTGTATCAGATGCGGAACTAACCGGTTTAGAGATTCAAAAGGCTCCGCAGAAAACAATCTATTATCCCGGCGATGAGCTTGACTTGGCAGGGTTGATTGTCGAAGCGACCTACAGTGACGGTTCGGTGGAACGGGTAATGCGGCGGCAGCTGAGCGCCTCTCAAATAGATACGAGAACACTTGGCGATCAACAGGTGCAACTATTTTATAAGGAAGCGGAGACAGCCTTTACTGTCCAAGTGAAGGAAAGAGATTTACTGGGTTTGAAAGTGATGAATTATCCAAAAACAACCTATCAAATAGGGGAGGAATTCAACCCAACCGGACTAGAGGTGGGAAAACTGTTCGATAACCAAGATGTAGAGCAAATCAGTGAATCAGATTACCAACTGGATACCTCTGCGTTTGATGGCGGGAAAACGGGGGTTTATCCGATTCAAGTCATCCCTGATATTGATGAAATCGACCCGGTCTCCTTCGAGGTATCAGTCAGAGAAACGCTGCAACCGGAATGGAAGACGATACAATTCGGACAATCAACAGGACCAGAAAAAAACTATGTGGAACAACTGGATGGTGGAACCGTTCGGTTAGTAGCCGAGCCAGGGGCAGGAAAAATAACTGGAGATCATGATGGCATTACATTCTACTATACAGAATTAGACGCAGAAGAGGATAATTTTCAGTTATCGGCTGACATTTCTGTCCGTGAATATGCTAAAAGTCCGGCACATGATGGGCAGGAATCATTTGGCATCATGGCCCGGGATGCGATTGGGGTGGAAGGAGATTCTAGCGTTTTCGCTTCCAATATTGCTGCGATCGGCGGGTTTAGCGGTGGCACTCAGGAAAAAAACGGTACACAGTTGTTTATCCGGACAGGCGTTGATACCCCTGATGGATCTGGAAGCAATGGCATTCAGAAAAAGATGCTGGACGAGGCGAAACCAGTACCAGGCAACACACATCCTGAAAAGGCTTATCGTCTCACTTTGTCTAAAACAAATAGCGGTATATCCGGACAAATCAACGAAGGCGGACAAGCTGTCTTTTTCGAGCCAGCAATATTGAACGTACAGGATTCCAAGATGTATGTCGGTTTTTATACAGCCCGTCTGGCAGACATTGAAGTACACAACATGGAATTGGAGACTACTGCTCAATCTACAGATCCGCCTAAGGTGAATCCGCCTGCTGAACCGGTAAGTCCTAAGCTGGAAGTGTTGTCTAGAAGTAAAACTTCCGAATCTTCCTATGAATTACGGTTAAGACCGAATGTGGACGGATTCGTAACAGTGAAGCAAGGAGAAGAGAAGGTTACCCGATTCCTCTCCCTTCAAGCAGGAAAGACTTCAGTCATAACAACAGAGCTTAACGGTGACCAGGAAAATAACTTCAGTATTTCTTTTATTCCTGATGATACTCAATATTTGACTGACTATAAAAAAATCGTCAGAAATTTTACTGTATCGATGAAGACCTTTCGTGATGGTCAGGACATTTATACAGCTCCTGGCGGTTCACCAGAAGGAACCGGGTCAAAAGAGAGTCCTCTTGACCTTGATACTGCTACCGCATTTGTACAACCTGGTCAAAAAATTATACTGACCGAAGGCAAGTATGTTCGTAATCAAAAATTGGAAATTGAAAAGTACAATGACGGAACCGAAGAGGCTAGGAAGTATTTGGTTGCAGAAGAAGGGACGAGGCCTGTGATCGACTTCGACAAGAAATCAGAGGGCGTGGTACTCAGCGGGAACTTTTGGCATATAACTGGCATTGACTTCACCAAATCTGCAGGTAATACAAAGGGGTTTACAGTAGGAGGCAGCCATAACATCATTGAAAAAAGCCGCTTTTATCAGAACGGCGATACAGGATTGCAAATCAGCCGGACAGTTCCGGAAGCACCCAGAGAAGAGTGGCCAAGCGACAATTTGGTTTTGAACAGTGAATCCTTCGACAATCGGGATCCATCTGACAATAATGCTGATGGGTTTGCGGCGAAACTAACGGCCGGAGAAAACAACGTATTCCAAGGCTGTATCGCCCATCATAATATCGATGATGGGTGGGATTTATATACAAAGGCAGGTACCGGTGCAATTGGCGTCGTCCTGATTGAGGATAGTATTGCTTATCAGAATGGCACATTAAGCGATGGCACGGTTGGTGACGGAGATAAAAATGGTTTCAAACTTGGTGGAGAGGGGATTCACGTACCACATATAATCAAAGACAGCATCGCATTTGGCAATGGAGCAGCAGGTTTTACCAGCAACAGTAACCCAGGGGTCATTGCAGAAAATAACATTGCCTACAATAATGCCGGAGGAAACATCGATTTTTCCACATACGAATCAATCAACCAAGATTTTACCATCGACCGGTTTATATCCTATCAATCTGAGTATACGGCCGGCGATGTTTATCCACAAGCATTAATTTCAGAAACAAACTTTTTCTTTGATGGCGCGCATACTTTGAATAGTAAAGGCGTGGAGCTTACAGATGATAGTTTTGTCAGTCTGGAGCCGGAATTACCTTACCAGCGTGACGCTGAAGGATCGATTATCAAAGGTGACTTCCTTAAAGTCCGGATACCGGCTGAAATTACCGCCAAACCGCATGTTATAAAGAAAAACAATGGAAAAAACCTTGGTGAAAAAGGCCCTAAATTGAATGTTTTTATAGAATTGGAGAAAGGTATCAATCTTGAAGATATAGAAGTCAACAAAGTCAGACTTGATGGGGATTTACGTCCTGTCGGGACGAAGTCTGTAAAAATCGTGGATCATGATAAAGATGGTCTTCCAGAATTGAAAATTCAATTTTCCAGAAGAGCATTGGAAGCTAGGCTTGAAAAAGGAAACCAGCTTATTACCGTTGATGGTGAACTTACTTCTGCCCTGTCGTTCCAAGGACAGGCGGAAATTCTGGTAAAATAGAAAGATAAAGGTGGGTTTTTGAAGGCTTTTTTCTATCCTTTTTGCATTTACCTTGAGTCTTTTTTGCATTGCTTGTGAAGCGTGCTATTCTGGTTTTTACGGGCGTGCTGGTGAGTCTTCTCGGGCGTTGGCTCTGTGGGGTCTCACCGATGCCTTGGCTCCCTTTAGAGTCTTCCGTGTGATTTCATGAGGAGCGAACATGCTGATTCATGTAGCACCCTTGGTGAAACGTTTTCGACAGAGAGCGGATACTTTTTCTTATGGGATGCGTGCGTTAACCTCGGGCATTTTTACAGGAATAAATAAAAACTTGAAAATCATCAGAATATTATATAAAATAAAATAACAACGTTGTTATTATAAAAAGGAGAGGATTCCATATGGAACGTTTTGTGAAAGCTGTAGACCAAAAAGGATATCGAGATATTTTTTCAGAGGAGTATGAGCTCTTGGAATATTTGGCATTTGGTAAATTGACACTGGACAAAGGGGAGACTTTTTCAGCAGACACCTCTTCTTTTGAAACTGCCTTAGTCATACTGACAGGAACGGCTACTGTCGAAACGGAAGGAGAAAACTGGAAGCATCTGGGTGGAAGAAAAAGCGTTTTCTATGGGAAAGCTACGACAGTATATGTCCCCTGTCAGTCTTCTTATCAGATAACAGCAGATACGGATGTTAAAATAGCGGTTTGTAAAGTCAAAGCCGAAAATAAATACCAGCCTTTCGTCGTACGACCGGAAGAAGTCGTCGTACATAAGCGAGGCGAAAAGGAATGGAATCGCACGGTAAATGACATTATTGCAGATAATGCGGACGGAAGAGTGCACCGAATGGTTCTTGGAGAGACAGTCAATGATGCTGGTCAATGGTCCGGTTATCCTCCGCACAAACATGACGGAGAATTTGCGCCGGAAGAACCTAATTTGGAAGAGATTTACCACTATCAAGTAAATCCTGAGCAGGGCTTCGGTGTGCAGCACCATTATACAAAAGACGGAAAAATCGACACAGCATATCCGATAAGACACGGTGACAGCTTTGCAATCGATATTGGCTATCACCCGGTTGGAGCTGCTGGCGGCTATCAAGTCTACTACTTATGGTTCATGGCCGGAGAATCAGGTCGGAAATTGAATCCTTATGAAGATCCTGACCACAAGTGGCTGCACGAGCAATAAGCAAAAAAAGCAAGGGATGAACAGGGAGGGAAAGGGATGCCTCCCTGTTTTGTTTGAGAGACTAAAAAGATGTAATTTCAGCGATGTCAGGCTCCGGCATCTGTCCCTTTCGGCTTTTTATAAATGCATCGTATAACCGGCCATCGTCCCATCTCTATAATAATTTGACCGTTATTAAATAGGCAAGCAGTAATGAGAAAGGAATGAAAAAAATGGCTGGAAACCAAAAAATCGACCGTCTGCGTGATTTATTAGCCTCTACGGCAAAAAGCGGTTTATTGCTTACTTTGCAAAAAAACATTTCATGGCTGGCAAACGGACGTAGTTTTATCAACACAGCATCAGAAAAATCACCGGCAAGTATTCTTGTTACAAAAACAAGAGTGGGGTTATTTGTAAGCAACATTGAAGCAGACCGACTGATTGAAGAAGAATTTGATCTGGAATTCGATTACCTTGAAGTGTTTCCCTGGTATGAACCAAATCAATTTGAATTGCTTGTATCCAAGTATATTGCCAAGCAAGAGATTTTACTTGATCTTCATGTCGAAGAACAGTTATTGCAAATGCGCACCATATTGATGGAAGAGGATAGAGAAGAATTTCAAAAGCAGGGAGTGCTGACTGGTGAAGCGATTGAACAAGTCGCTTTTGAACTCAACCGGGGGGAAAGTGAGTATCAACTTGTCGGACGTCTTGCCAAATGCTGTCTCGAAAGGGAATTGGAACCGATTGTGAATCTGGCAGCGGTAGATGGTCGCACCTTCAAGCGTCGGCACCCACTTCCGACCTCCAATCGATTGGACCGTTATGCCATGTTGGTTGTTTGCACCAGAAAAAAGGGGAAGATAGTATCCGCATCCCGTCTTGTTCACTTTGGTGAACCGTCCGACACTTTGAAAGACCGGCACCGGGGAGTAATTGCGGTAGATTCCCGTTTGATTGCAGCCACTGTACCGGGCGCTGATTTTCAGGACTTATATGAGGTGATGCAGACTGCGTACAGCGATGCTGGTTATCCGGAAGAATGGAAATACCACCATCAGGGTGGTCTGTCTGGATATAATACAAGGGAAAAACTGCTTTTGCCAGAAAATGCGGAAATGAATGTGGAGACGGGACAGGTGTTTGCCTGGAATCCGAGTATTTCCGGAGTCAAATCGGAAGACACCATCCTTGTTGGTGAAAAGGAGGCAACAATTGTTACACATACCGGAGAATATCCGATGTTGGAAGTGAAAGCAGGGACTAAAGTCGTTGAACGTCCGGATATCCTGATTCGTTGACTAACCGGGAATGGAGAGAAACAGGAAAGAAAGGCGGCTTGAAGTGAATAAATCTTCTCAACGATTCGGCTATAAGCAACTGACAGGTTTTTTTATCCCGCTTGGTTTTTCGGTGAGCTTGACATCAATCACCCATGTGATCATAAATGGTACGTTAAGCAGGGGAGATCATGCAACATTTATCATAGCCTGTTATGCAGTGGCCTTCTCGCTCTTCGGAATTGTTGAACGCCCGGTCATCGTGTTCCGGCAGACATGTTCTGCTTTGGTGAATGACAGGCTGGCATTCCGGAAGCTGAGGCTGTTTATGGTCTCGATACTGGCCGTCATCATCGGATTAAGTATGACAATGGCTTTTAGCTCGATTGGCGACTGGGTATATATTCATCTTTTCCATGCAGACCAGAATATGGTACATACCATTTCAGAAGCTTTTACTGTCATTTCCCTGGTAATTATCTTTTCGGCGATCCGCGATATTTATCAAGGAATAATCATCAATCACTTGCAGACAAAGTGGCTTACCATCGGAGTCGTCATCCGTCTGGTGGCTATGTTTGTCATTGCTTATTTGTTTGTCGCGTTCGATTATGTAAAAAGCGTCACCGGTTCGATCATCTTTTTGGCAGGAATGATTATGGAGTGTGGGATCAGTGTCTGGAAAGGGAGACAAATTTTGGGCAAACATTATCCAAAACAGGTCCAGCACCTTACAATAAAAGAGATTTTTCAATTTTACATGCCGTTGGTCTTTTATTTTCTCATCCAAACGATTTTGATTCCTGTCATCTATGTGTTCTTGGCAAAAACGGAAAACATAGAACTGGGCATTGCCTCCTTTGCGCTTGCCTATAGTATTACCCAGATGTTATTGAGTTTCTTTATGTATACGCACCAACTTGTCTTGCAATTATACGAAACGAATAAGCAGAAGGTGATCCGGTTTATGGCAGCAGTCAGTTTACTGCCGACACTGTTTCTTTTGCTGCTTTGTTATACAACCGCTGGTTACTGGTTCATGGAAACGATCATGGGGGCAAATGGTGATCTGGCCGAGTCGACCCTGCTGGTAATGAAATTTTTCATCATTAAAACGCTTGTATTCCCGTGGGTAGACTTCTTGAACGGATTCCTTATGTTGCACCGGCAAACGAGAAAAATGCTCATTGCCCAGCTAGTCAATTTAATCACCGTCGTAATGAGCATATGGCTATTTGTCCGGCTTTATCCTGAATGGAACGGCATCAGTGGGTCTTTGGCCGCATCGGCAGGGGAATTCGCCGGCCTTATTATGGTAAGCATGATCATTTATCGAATGACGAGGAAAACAAAACGGCAAAAACAGGATTGTAAAGCTGGGTAAAAATAAGAGGATTCCCCCTCTCCTGTCCAATGAAAGATGCTATAATAGTAGAAAATGTAAACGCTTGACAGGGGGATGTTATGCGATTTCGTCCTTTTTACAGCAGCATAAAAATAAAAAATAAGATATTTTCGATTTCCTTACTGCTTTTATTGATTTTTTGCATAATCGGAATGATTACTTACCACTATTTTACCAAACTATACGAAGAACGGATCTATCAAGAGTCTGCAGATATGCTGCAATTATCTTCCACTGTCATCGATGAAGAACTAAAAAAGATCGAAAATCTCACCTTCCAAGTCAGCACAGATTCTCTTGTCCAGGAATATATGGAGACAATTAACGAGCGAAAGCTGGGATTTGAAGATTATAAAACGAAGGCAAACTTGTTGGAGCGTTTGCTTATCTTTGCTTCAAGCGAAAGATACATATCTTCCATTCAGGTAATCGACCGGTTTGGGGAAAAGTACACGACTGGTTATGATACAAAAATAGAAAACGACGCGGAAAAAATACGCAAGCTTGTTTATGCATCCCAGGGTTCCAATACCTGGTCCAAAATAGAAGGGGAAAATGGAATATCGGCAGCAAGGCTAATCCGGAGAAAGGAAAATGTCAGTCTAGCCAACATGGGTATCCTTATCGTTTCTATAGACATGAACAAATTTGTCGACCAAACTCTGGATTTTTCTAAAAATAAAAATTTCTTCGTAACCAATGGGGAAGATATTTATTATCAAAACAAGGAAAACGGGCTGGATGTACAAAACTTGCCTGACCACATAAATGACAACGGTTACAGAGTGATGGATTTTTCCGGGGAAGATTTTTTACTCACTTATAAGCATTCTCGTTTTTCCAAGCTCACTTATTTTCATTTACTACCATTCAACGATATTACCAAACAGTCTCAAACCATCAAACGGATTATGATCATTTGTTTTTTGTTCATGCTTACACTGACAATCTTGCTGAGCAGGAAGGCGGCAGAGAATATTTCTAAACCTTTGGAGGAGTTATCTGCAAGGATGAAGCAAGTCCAAGAGGGTGACTTCGAAGAAAAAGCTACCGTTCCGGAAAAATACTATAATGATGAGGTAGGCCAGCTCCACGTCAATTTTCGTTCGATGCTGGACAAAATCAATCAACTCATTAAAGAAAACTACACAAAACAATTGATCATCAAGGAAACAGAATATAAAGCACTCCAGGCACAAATCAACCCTCATTTTCTATACAACACACTAGATTCAATCAACTGGCTCGCCAAGATCAACCAACAAGAAAAGATTTCGGTCATGGCTGAAGCGCTTGGTAACATGATGCGGAACATAATCAGCAAGAAAGCTCCGATGATTACCATTAAGGAAGAATTAGAGATTGTTGATAATTATATAACGATTCAAAAGTACCGTTATGAAAACAGATTGGAATTTACCCTTAGCGCTTGGGAAGAATATGAGGATTGCCAAATTCCAAAATTGACGATCCAACCTATAGTCGAAAATGCCATTCAGCATGGATTGGAAGAAATGATTCAACCATGCCGGGTAATCATTCGCTTTAAACAAGTGGATAACAATTTGCAAATCATGATTGAAGATAACGGTCCGGGAATCGAAGAGAGTAAACTGGATGGTATTTATAAAGGGGAAATCCGCTCGAAAAGCTCGGGAATTGGTCTGAAAAACATTAATGAGCGCATCAAGCTGATGTTTGGCGAAGATTACGGCATAGCGATTGAAAGCCAAATGAATCAGGGGACAAAGGTGAAAATATTAATTCCGAATATGGCGGGGTGAGGGGTTT
This sequence comes from Sediminibacillus terrae, assembly GCF_009602435.1. Taxonomy (GTDB): domain Bacteria; phylum Bacillota; class Bacilli; order Bacillales; family Amphibacillaceae; genus Sediminibacillus; species Sediminibacillus terrae. The sequence continues at coordinate 76,008 of NZ_VZDQ01000011.1, read as the reverse complement.
GTATCGTGTACTGTTGGTCGACGACGAGATAAATATTCTAGAGGGGATTGCCGCATTGGTCGACTGGTCTGGTTGTAATACATCATTACAGGTAAAGGCATCGAATGGCCGGATGGCTTATGATTTGATCAGGAAAAATCCACCGGATATCGTGATTACAGACATCAAAATGCCGGGAATGAACGGAGTGGAATTGATTCAGCAGGTACACCGTCTGTACCCAGAGATCCGTTTTATCGTTTTGTCCGGCTATGACGAATTTGAATTTGCTAAAACAGCAATGGAATGTAACGTCAAGCACTATTTGTTAAAGCCGAGCAATGAAAAGAAAATCGAGGATGCACTTAAGGAAGTAGTGGCTGATCTGGATGAACAAAATCAAAAACGCGATTTTTTGGAGAAAATGAGAAAACATTTGCAAACAGTGTTACCAAAAGCGAAAGAACAATTTCTGAAAGACTTTATCACCAATAAAAGCTACAGTATTCAGGATTGGGAAAACTACAGTCAAATGTTCGGTCTGCAAACAACTTCCAAATTATTCCGTCTGTTGGTGTTGATGGTGGATGGCGCACATGAATACGAACAGCAATTCGCTTTGAAAGAAATGGTCACTGAACGGATGGGTGAATTTCAATCGGTTCCGCTGTCCACAACCATCGGAGAAAGGATTGTCCTTATGCTGGAGGACATGCCGGCGACCGAATTATCCATATATTTGAAAGAAATGAAAAAGGCGTACAAAAATTTCTATCAAAAGACGTTTACCACGGCGATAAGTAACTCAGGGACTATCAGTGAACTGAGGATGTTATACAATGAAGCGATCAATTGCCTGACACAGCGTTTTTATCTTGCCGATGGCAGCATTATTACTGTCCAGGACATAGGGGAAGCAGACAATGCAAGATTTAAAGACTTGCAATACGATCACGAAGATTTGCTGCTGGCGGTCCGTGGTGGCAATACAGAAGCGATGCGGCATTATTTGAATGATTTTTTCGGAGATATCCACAGTCGAAAGCTTGAGGCGGGTTTGGTGAAATCCCATTGCTTGGAATTATATATGTCCATCATTAGACAAGCGGACCAGCAAGCAATGGATCGATACTTTCAACAAATTATCATATTTCAGCAATACAATCGTTTTTCGGAAATAAAGCAATATATATGTGAAATTGCAGAAGAAATCACCGCTTACCATTATGAGCGGACAAGACAAACCCAGACAACCATCATTAGCAGGGTGATCGACTATGTGGAAACCAATCTTGCCGAGCAGGAAATGTCGCTTTCGCAAATTGCTGCTGATGTGCTTTATATGAATCCGGACTATTTGGGAAAACTGTTCAAGAAGGAGAAGGGTGAACGCTTTTCGAATTTTTTGATTAACCAGAGAATGGAAAAAGCCAAAAAACTGATTGAAGAGACAGATCAGGTCAAAGTCTTCGAAGTCGCAGAAGCGGTGGGTTTCGGCAACAACCCCCGTTATTTTGGACAGGTTTTCAAAAAACATACCGGAATGACTCCTACCGAATATAAAACACATTCATTAAATTAGGGCTGGACCAGCAACGGATCAGCCTTGATTTTTTAAATCGCAAATTTGAATGCTTGTCACCTTAACGCAATCACTATAAAAGCGATCCAGGATTTCCCTGACTACTTTGAACCGAGTAAATCCATCGTTACAGAAAATATCCTCGCTTTTCCAAGGCCATGCCTCCCCTACCGGAGTCTTCGGATACTCCCTCTGCTCTTACCAGCTTTCTGTTTTGAATGAGGATACACTTAATTTTTTTGATTCATTTGGTACTACAGCAGAATGCTACACTTGCCGCAACGCAGACATTCACTCAGCGTAAATCGGAGCAAAGAATAGTTTCGCTCATATCTATGTTTCATTTCATCTTTTGCGTTTGCAATTTCATTAAAAAAAATAATCATATCTGTTTTTTGTACATAAATGTCTGAAAATTTTATTTTTTATATTCGATGCTTGCATTATGATGGAATCAAGCTATAGAAAGCGCTTTCAAACATAAAGGGGAGATGTAGAAATGAAGAAACGCTTGTTGTGGAGTTTTTGTTTGGGGTTGGCACTGATTTTGTTCTTATCGGCATGTTCAGGCTCGGATGAAGCGTCTGGAGAGGGTGGAAGCGACGACAATGGAAAAGAAGGCGATCAAGTGACCCTTAGGATGACGTGGTGGGGTTCTCAAAGTCGACATGACCAAACACAGGAAATCATCAAAAAATTTGAAGAGGAAAATCCGGACATCAAGATTGATGCTGAATTTACAGGATTTGACGGCTATTTTGAAAAAATGGCAGCACAAGCAGCAGGTAATAATCTGCCGGATATCATGCAACAGAACTTCGGAGAATACCTCAATCAATATGCAGACAAAGGACTGCTTGCAGACTTGTCCGAATACGTGGAAAGCGGTCAAATCAATGTCGAAGGTGTAAGTGAGACGGTAATGGAATCAGGTAAGAAGGAAGGGAAATTGCTGGGGATACCAACGGGAACAAATGCATTAACAGCTTTTTATAACACCGATATGTTGGAAGAAGCAGGCGTGGAGATACCAGATGAAAACTGGACATGGGACGATTATGTTGCAACAGCAAGAAAAGTACATGAAGAGACAGGTGAATTCGGTGCAAGATTGATGGAACCTAAAAATTTATTTGAATATTACTTGCGCGAAAAAGGGCAGAAGCTTTTCAACGAAGACGGCACTGCCTTGGGTTATGAGGACGATCAGCTGCTTACCGACTACTTCACGATGAACAAACAGTTGGTAGATGAAGGTGTAGCTCCTGGTTACGATACCATCCAGCAAATAAAAGGGGTCGAGGATGAATTGATTGTCCACGGAAAAGCACCTTTCGATTTCAGGTGGTCCAACCAGGCAACCGCATTGACCAGTGCAGCGGGGGATCGTAATTTGGAAATGACGTTGCTGCCAGGAACGAACAATACAGAAGGAATGTATTTGAAACCCGCCATGCTATGGTCTGTCAGTGAAAATTCAGAGCACAAGGAAGAAGCAGTACGTTTTATCGATTTCTTCACCAACAACATTGAGGTTTATAAAATCGGCGGTTCGGACAGAGGTGTTCCGATTAAAGAAGACATCCGTAACCAGATGGCAGATGATTTGAGCGAGACGGATAAAAAGGTCTTCGATTATATTGAATTGGTGACAGAAAACAGTTCACCGATCGATTCCAATTTTCCGCCGGAATCTTCTGAAGTGTTAGCTGCATTGGAGGAAGTGGATGAACTTGTAATGTATGGAGAATTGTCTCCAGAGGAAGGTGCCACTCAATTTAGAGAGAAAGCCACAGCGATTTTGAACAGATAAGATAAGAAGGATGGCCCTGAGCAGGTGATCAGGGCCATTTTCATGATGTAAATCGTTCACTTCCGGTCCTGCCGGATAATAGCACGTTATGTTCTTTTTCTTCGATAAACCACAAAAAGAGGTGAGGGCAATGTTACCGAAAAGAGAAGAGCAAGCCACAACAACCGTACCCAAGGTGTCTCCCAAACCAAAACATAAGCAAATGGAGCCGCTCAAGCCTGCCCGGCGCAAGGTGAAGAAAGACAACCATAACACTACTGGTTATTTATTCATTTCACCGTTTTTGCTGGGATTTTTTACGTTGACTATCTTTCCGATCCTTTACTCCTTGTACTTGTCTTTTACTGATTATGACCTGATGGGCACACCCAGCTGGATCGGGCTTGATAACTATGTACGAATGTTCACAGATGATCCAACCTTTTGGAAATCGATGAAAGTCACCTTTTTTTATGCAGGAATTGCCGTTCCGATTCGTCTTGTTTTTGCGCTCTTGGTAGCGATGGCTTTGAATAAAATCGTTGAGATGGTCGGACTGTACCGGACGCTTCTCTATTTGCCGTCTGTCGTAGGGGGCAGCATCGCCGTATCGATTATGTGGCGACAACTTTTCGGGAATGACGGGGCAGTCAACTCAATTTTAGGGGCATTGGGATTGCCGACCCATTCCTGGCTTGGAGATCCTGACACGGCAATTTGGACCTTGATCGTACTGTATGGCTGGCAGTTTGGTTCGTCGATGTTGATTTTTCTTGCTGGTCTTCGCAACATACCGAAAACGTATTATGAAGCTTCCAGTGTCGATGGCGCCGGTCCGGTCAAACAATTCTTCATTATCACCATTCCGCTGCTGACACCGGTCATTTTGTTCAATACAATCATGCAGGTAATCCAGGGATTCATGGCCTTTACACCGAGTTTTGTCGTGACCAATGGCGGTCCGGTCAACAGTACGTTGCTATATGTCCTGTACATGTACCAGCGTGCGTTTGAATACTTTGACATGGGATATGCCTCGGCTATGGCTTGGGTGATGCTTGTCATTATTGCCATTTTCACTGCATTGATTTTCAAAAGTTCACCGCACTGGGTGCATTATGAATCGGACAATAAATAAGGAGATGAGAAGTTGGGCATGAAAAATAAAAAATGGAAAAAGATAGCACAGCATACCATCATGATTATTTTCACGCTGATCATGATTTACCCGCTTGTATGGATGGTCAGCAGTTCCCTTAAGGAGAGTTCCAGTGTGTTTGTCGACGCCCATTCCCTGATACCCGACGGCTGGCATTTTGAAAATTACATCACCGGCTGGAAAGGTTTTGGCGGAATCTCCTTCAGTACGTTTTTTGTCAATTCGGCAATCATTTCGGTGGTGGCTACTATCGGGAGTATTTTATCCTCGACGTTGATTGCCTATGGCTTTGCAAGGGTGAAATTCGCAGGGAAAAATATTTGGTTTGTTTGTATGATGCTGACGATGATGCTGCCATTTGAAATGGTGATGATTCCTCAATACATCATGTTCAACAAATTTAATTGGATAGATACTTACTTGCCGTTGATTTTGCCGACATTCTTCGGAATCCCGTTTTTTATCTTTTTGATCATGCAGTTTATCCGCACCATACCGACAGAACTTGATGAAGCAGCGAAAATAGATGGATGCAATACGTTTCAAATTTTCTATCGCATTATTGTCCCGTTGATTGTTCCTGCTATGATGACTTCGGCGATTTTCTCCTTTTATTGGAGATGGGATGATTTCATGGGGCCGTTGATCTATTTATCTACTCCTGAAAAGTATCCGGTATCCCTGGCGCTGAAACTGTTCTCAGACCCCAATTCTGTAACGAACTGGGGGGCGATGTTCGCCATGTCGACGCTTAGTATCGTGCCTATTTTCGTTATTTTCTTCCTCTTCCAACGTTACATTGTCGATGGTATCAGTACAAGTGGATTAAAATCTTAAGCTAAACAAAAGGAGAGATTTGTGGTGGTGACAACCAATCAAACAAAAAGCATTGATCAATTAAAAACCCCATTGGCCTGGGCAAAGGCCGCCTGTGATTCCCTTATGGCTGCCTATAAACCCTCCGAATTGCCGCCTGACGGCCGTTGGCATTACCATCAAGGCGTGTTTTTGGAAAGTATGCGCCAGCTAAAAGGACGAACTGGCGGTGAAGACTACCAACAATATATAAAAGCCTATGTTGATTATAACATCGATGAAAATGGAAACTTTTTGTGGAATCGCAAAGAATTGGATGCCATCCAGGCTGGTTTGTTGTTGTTCGAACTGGATGAACAAACCGATGATCCACGTTATCGGATAGCTGCCGCCAAATTGCGAAACATGTTTCCGACCTTGAACAGGACTTCGGACGGCGGTTTTTGGCATAAAGATGGCTATCCTTATCAAATGTGGCTGGATGGCCTGTACATGGGTGGCGTTTTTGCCATGAATTACAGCAAAAAATATAATGAGCCGGAACTGATGGAAATGGTTTTGGAACAAGAGCGGTTAATGAGGAAACATACGAGGGATCAACATACCGGTTTGTATCATCATGCTTGGGATGAGAGCAGACAGCAGCCATGGGCAGATAAAGAGACCGGGAAATCCCCTGAATTTTGGGGAAGAGCCATCGGCTGGTACGGCATCACTTTTAATGAAATGCTTGATTTTCTACCACAGAGTCACGCCTCTAGAATCGAATTGTCTTCTGCTTTGCGCGATTTGGCGGTAAGCCTGATTGGTTATCAGGATGAAGAAACGGGGCTGTGGTACCAAGTGGTCGATAAACCGGGCCATCCAGGCAACTGGATGGAAACGTCATGTTCTGCTTTGTTTGTGTACACGATTGCCCGAGCTATTCGGGGAGGCCATCTTGATGAAAGTTATTTGCCATCTGCGGTTAAGGGATACCGAGGTTTGATCGGGCGTATGAAATTTGACGAAAATGGACGGTTCATCATGCCGGAAATATGTATAGGAACAGGTGTGGGAGACTATCAGCACTATATCGATCGGCCGAAAACAGAAAATGATTTACATGGTGTCGGTGCCTTTGTTCTTGCCAGTATTGAAATGCAAGAACTGTTACCGACTTTGTAATCAGCGGAAGTGGAGGAAAAAACATGAGGAAATTTGCCGTATGCGGGATCAGTAAACGTGCCATGGGCATGTTTATTAAACCGATGTTGGAAAGTTTCGCAGCTACGAGTAAGCTGGCAGCTTTGCTTGATATGGATGCAAAGCGATTTGCTGTCTGTAAAGGGGAATTCCCTGAAATAGAACATGTTCCAGAGTACAGGGACTCGGAATTCGATAAGATGATAGACGAAACGAAACCGGATGTCATCATTGTGGCTAGCAGGGATGATACCCATGTGGACTATATTTTGAAAGCATTGGAAAAGGACATAGACGTGATTACAGAAAAGCCGATGACGACCACCGCGCTGGATAGCAAACGAGTTATGGACGCGGAAGCTCGAAGCGATGCAAAGGTTACGGTAACGTTCAATTATCGTTATAGTCCTTACCATATGCGTATCAAAGAATTGATCATGGCTGGCAAGGTAGGACGTGTTACTTCTGTAGATTTGAATTGGTATATTGATACGTATCATGGTTCGAGTTATTTTCAACGTTGGAACAGGATGAGAGAATTTTCCGGTGGTCTTTCCATCCACAAAAGCTCCCACCATTTTGATTTAGTGAACTGGTGGCTAGGTCAAAAGCCAGTGGAGGCTTTTGCTTTTGGAGCGCTGAATTATTACGGTCCGGAAGGGGAGCACAATCCATTGATGGAAGATGGCAGGTATTGCAAGACCTGCAACGTCAAGCATGATTGTGGCTATTATATGCGTTGGAATTCACGAAGCAACAGTGTAATTGTTCAAGATGATCATATTGATTCAGATGAAGCGAGAAAAGATACTTATACCAGTTACCGGCCGGACCAGTGTGTGTTTGATTCTGAAATCAATATTGAGGATACCTACACTGCGACGGTGAAGTATGATAAAGGAGCGCTATTAAGTTATTCAATCAACTTTTCTTTGCCATATGAAGGGTATCGACTGGCCATCAATGGAACAGAAGGGCGGATAGAAACCACTGAATTTCATGCCCCTTCGAGGGTGCCTTTTCCAGTACCGGAACAAACGATAGAATATTTCCCATTATTCGGGTCAAAGGAAACGATTCATGTAGTGAAAAGGGAAGGAGGGCATGGTGGAGGCGATCCAATCATCCAAGAGGATATATTTATGGGAGAAGATCCAAAAAGGCCTTATACCATTTTATCCGGCAGCCAAGATGGTGCGTATGCTGTAACACTCGGGGAAGCAGTTTGGAAATCGGCAAAGGAAAACAGGCCGATTCGTATAGAAGAGCTGTTGAACCAACAAACGATAAACAGTTAGCAGGGCAGCAGACCGGCGAAAATAGGAACAGGGAAGAAACAGGGAGGGTTCACTATGCAGGTAGGAAGGTTATTGAACGGCGTTATGGCATTTTGTAAGTGGGTAACCCATTTTGCCATGCTCCATTTACTATGGATAGGTTGCACTGTCCTCGGCGGAGTCGTTTTCGGACTGGCGCCAAGCACAGCGGCGATGTATGCCGTCGCCCGCAAACATATGCTCACGGAGGATGCGCCGCTTTTCCAGGCGTTCTGGAGCGTTTACCGACAGGAATTTTTACGGGCAAACGGGCTGGCATGGCTATTGGCAGGAATAGGAGCTGTTTGGTATTTTGACCTTCATTTTTTCCGGCAGTTTGAGGGTTGGTTTTACTCGCTGATGAATTACATGATGATCATGACAGGTCTAATATATATGATTATGTTGTTGTATATTCTTCCTGTATTTGTGCACTATGATATGAAAATCCGGGGGTATATCAAACAAGCGCTGATAATTGGGTTTCTTCACCCTGCCAACCTTGTGTTAATGCTTGTCGTCGGTTTATCGTCCTACTACTTTTTCATTTATTTCCCTGGTTTGATTCCCCTGTTCGGTTTAACCGTGTTTGCTCATTTAAATATGTGGCTGTCACTGAAATGTTTTGACCAAATCGAGGAAACAAAACTGTCTGAGACGATAGCTTCATAGGGAGAATTTTGTATGATGGTCTGACGGAGGACGACTCCTTCAGACCATGTTTTTTGCTTAGTGGTCAAGAATCGAGAATGTTTTATCGATAGAGATAGCTGGTTTTCAACAGGGAAACCCAGATCAAAAAGAAGCAATAATAGGTGGTTCGCTTATGGAAGTTATTTTTATATTTTTAAATATCGTCCTTCCTGTTTTCATTCTTATTGGCATAGGAGCATGGCTGCACAAGCTGTTTACCTTAGACCTTTATACACTTGCCAAGCTTAATATATATTTTTTGAGCCCGGGATTCGTCCTGATCAATCTATACGAATCCGAATTTTCTCTTCATATCCTCTGGGAAGTGTTTTGCTTTTTCGTTTTATTTATCGCGGGGTTGTATCTTATTGTCAAAATGATTGCCAAAATAGGAAGATATAGAAAAAGCGTAGAAGGAGTGTTTACAAACAGTGTCCTGCTTTACAATTCCGGGAATTACGGCATTCCCGTCAACGATTTGGCCTTTCAACATAATCCGCTTGCTGCCACGATTCAAGTGATTGTCATGACCTTTCAAAATGTATTGTCCTATTCCTTCGGTATCTTTTCGTTGAAGGCGGTCAGCGAAGGGCGGTTGAGGGCTTTGCTCGGTTTGTTGCGCATGCCGGCCATCTATGCAATGTCAGTGGGTATTTTGTTGAATGTCCTGGAAGTGGACCTGCCTGTTTTCTTGTTTAAACCGGGAGAGTATATAGGTGACGCCATGATTGGAATGGCTTTGTTGACCTTGGGAGCACAAGTGGCACAACTGACATTCCACCCCAAGCTAATGATTGTTTATGTCAGCTTGGCAGTAAGGCTGGCTCTGGGTCCCGGGTTAGCGGTTCTTTTGATATGGTGTCTTGGTTACGAGGGACTGCTTGCCAAGGCGCTCCTCGTCTCATCAGCAATGCCAAGCTCGGTGAATAGCGCAATAATCGCCCAAGAATACAAGAACGAACCGGAGCTTGCGGCACAGACTGTTCTTGCTTCGACGACACTCAGTATGTTTACGGTGACGCTCACAATCTATCTTTCCAACTTGCTTTATTGAAAGGGAAACCTTTAAAGGTGTATGTTCGGCCATTCCATGATCCAGGTGAAAGCTGTCATCACAGGATCAAGGTAACAGGGGGATTTGGTATAAACCTTGCCGGGGTGGAAGGCCCCGGAGAGATTTCGCAGAGCGCTGGCACAAGGAAGCTTACCAGTCGCCTGCGAAAACACAAGGTAATTCCGCAGCGGTGGATTTGCACTATCCTGATCACGTGACAAAGGTCTGTCCAGTTTTACAGCATCAGTGTAAAACGTAAAAAGTACAAAATCTGCGAAAAACCTATTAAAAAGAGATAGCCTCTCGTGCTAGTTTTAGCTTTCTATCAAGAAAAGCTTTTGAGACTTGTCGTTGTTCTGGGGTATTGGCGGCTTCCATAATAATATCCACTTCAGGCTTATAACGTTGAAGTAACTGAAAATACAAGTCATAGTTGAGTTGCCCCTTTCCCGGAGGAACTGTGACAATCTGCCCTTGTTCGATGATTCTGTCTTTTGCATGACAGGCGATAATCCGGCTTCCCACTCGACTGAAGGCATGTTCGATAACTTCATCCTGTCTGAAGAAATTATCGGACGTGAGCAAGTTTCCGGGATCTAAAACGACGCCTAAGTTGCTCGCGGGTAATTGTGCCATCATTCTCTCGAGTGTATCGATATCACCGATCAAGTGATCATTCGCTGGTTCGATTCCGATGAAAACGCCATGTTTCTCTGCTTCAGCTAAAAGAATTTCCAGGCTCTCTTGTAACACCCTCCAATCATCGGAAGTGAAGCCGACCGGCATTTTTCCTACTTCTGCTGCCACAACGCAGCAGTCGAAGAGAGGCGCAAATCGAATCAGTTCTTTGAACCTTTCCAGATTTTCGTGGCGTTTTTCCAGATCCCTCTCATAAAGATGTAAGTAGCAGGCAAGTACCGAGATAGAAATCCGGTGTCCAGCGAATGCAGCTTTGATATTTCTTGCCAGGCCTGGACTTAAATATCCCGGGCGTTGGAAATCTGGAGAATCGATCGCTTTCCACAAAGCAAGCTGGACATGGGAAAACCCTTCTTTTCCTGCTGTTTCAGCCAAATCATCATATGGTTGTTTTCCCAGTAGATGTGCTAATACTCCTACACTCATCACGTCACCCCACTAATTTAATATATTAAAAGATGGTGAAAGGTAATCAAGCAATGGAATCTCCATTTTCTTCATGTTTTTGCAGACCAGATTGGCGATTGTTATTGCTCCTTGTTCGTTAAAGTGCGTGTTGTCTTGTAATCCGTCTGGATAATTCTTAGACTCGCCTTGTTCTATCCACATGAACAATTTTTTTGAATCTTTATGACCGAGTGCTTCCAACAGTGCCGTAGTTTCTTTCGTTAAATCGATTAACGGGACTGATTCCCGTTCTGCCAAGGCACGCATAGCATCTGGATAATTTCCATGGGTGTCTTTCAAACTTCCGATTTCTGAAAAAATCCTACGCTGCACTGGGGTCAGTAAAACAGGGCAGGCTTGCTTTTGCCTGGCGACCGCAATATACTGTTTCAAACAGTCTTGATAAGTAGTGAATGGATCTGTACGTCTTTCGGGGTCGGGCTTGTTATCATTGTGACCGAACTGGATGAACAGGTAATCGCCAGGATGCAGATCATTAGTTATTTCATTTAGTTTGCCTTCTGTGATAAAACTTTTGGAACTCCTGCCTCCGGCTGCCCGATTGATGACTTCAGCTTCCGATTTAAAGAAACGCGGAAGAGCCTGCCCCCAGCCTGCTTGTGGGGCTCGATCCTTTCCATAGTTACTTACAGTCGAATCTCCAGCCAGAAAAATTCGTACCCTATTCATGTTTATCCCTCCTCATCCAGTCGCCGATCAAGGAAACTGCCGGCAAGAACCGGATATTTTCAACTCGGGTTCCAAATAAATGGCTGATTCTAAAGGCTTTTCCTCAATGGCTGCCATCAATGCTTCTGCGAGCTTTTCGGCAACAGTATCCAGCGGTACACCGACGGTCGACAAAGATACTTCCATTCCTTCGTTTTGAGGAAGATTATCGTAACTGATAATGGAAATGTCCTCTGGAATTCGCAAGTCCTGCTCATGAAAAGCGCGCAGGATACCTTTTGTCAAATCGTGGCTTCCGCTGACAATCGCAGTAGGCAATTCATGCTGTTGCACCATGTTTTTTACTGCGGCATACCCGTCATATTGTTCCAGTCCAGATACTTGAATCAACCGTCCGGTTACCGGTAGCGAAGCGGAAGAAACAGCCGATTGGAATCCACTTACTTTGTCGGCTTGCAGTCGGTCTTTATCTTGCATATCACCTACATAACCGATGTGTCGATGTCCCATCTTAATCAAGTGCTCGACTGCTGCTTTGATGGCCTTATGGCGGTTGGCATCAATGACCGGATATGGCGTATTGCCGCTGGCAATGCCATAAGTAACCATTGGCACCAACGTATCCAGGTCCGTTTGACTGGTTCCTTCTTCGAAAGTGAGAATCGCGTCGACCTGATACCTGTTAAAGGTCTTCACAGCGTCCTCTAATTCATTGATGGAAATCAAGGTCGTATAGGATAACTGCTCCAATTGTTTGTTCAACCTCGTGACCAATGCAGCATGGGCGGCCCGCTCAATTGTCGGCCAGACAACGCCGATGGTATGTGACCTTTTCGATACAAGGCTGCGGGCTGCGGCATTGGGTTGATATCCTAGCTGCTCTGCCAACTCGATAATGCGTTTTTTGGTAGGTTCTTTCACCAGGGGACTGTCCCTCAATGCCTTAGAGACGGTGGAGTAACTGACCCCTGCAGATTTTGCTATATCTTTAATCGTGACGCCCATGAATGTTCCTCCATTATGATTAAAATGTATACCAAGTATATAACGGCAGGGTGCAGGAGACAACGAAGCCAAGATACGGAAGAAGGCAGCCAGCCACCAGGCTCCCATTGACAGAATATTCGTTGCACTCTATAATAATAACAACGTTGTTATTATTTTTCAAATTAATCATACAGGAGGTTAAACATGCGTGAGTCCACTATCGTGATACATGAGCGTGACAATGTAACAATAGCCCTTCGGGACTTGACTCCGGGAGAATCCATTATAATCGAAGGGGAAGAAATCATTGTCCAGCAGGCAGTCCGGGCTGGACATAAACTCGCAAGAAAACCTATACCTCGAAATGAAAACGTTGTCAAATATGGTTATCCGATTGGCAAGGCATCCAGCCCGATTGAAATCGGAGAGTGGGTGCATACCCATAATGTCGAGACCAATTTGTCGGGGACATTGGACTATGAATACCAGCCGACAACAGATAAAGTAACGAGTCAGGGACAATCGGAACGAACTTTTCAAGGTTATGTCAGAAAAAATGGAGAAGTCGGCATCCGAAACGAGATCTGGATCATCAACACAGTCGGCTGTATTAACAAAACAGCAGAAGTCGTGGCGAAAATGGCCAATGAACAGCACAAAGATGAACAAATTGACGGGGTTTTTCACTTTTCGCATCTATTTGGCTGTTCCCAGCTTGGAGATGATCTGCATAATACACAGAAATTATTGAGCAGCCTAGTGCATCATCCGAATGCCGCAGGTGTACTGGTAATGGGCCTCGGCTGTGAAAACAACTATATAGCTGAGTTTAAAAAAGTGATAGGGGATTTCGACGAAGACAGAGTCAAATTCATCAGTGTGCAAGAGACCACTGATGAAATCGAGCATTCCTTGGATTTGATTGATGAACTGGCTGATTATGCCCGTTCCTTCAAAAGAGAAACTTTACCAGTTTCCAAATTGAAGGTCGGACTGAAATGCGGCGGATCGGACGGCTTTTCGGGTATTACCGGGAATCCGCTGCTCGGCGCCTTCTCAGATAAGCTGATTCAGCAGGGTGGTGCTACCGTCCTGACCGAAGTTCCAGAGATGTTCGGGGCGGAAACAATATTGATGAGCAGAGCGAAAGACGATGAAACTTTCCATAAAATCGTCGATCTAGTCAATGATTTCAAGGAATATTTTTTGCGCCATGACCAGAATGTTTATGAAAATCCTTCACCTGGAAACAAGCAAGGCGGGATTACCACGCTGGAAGAGAAATCGTTGGGGAATGTGCAGAAAGGCGGATTCGGGGAGGTTGTCGATGTATTGCCATATGGAGAAAGGATGGCATCTGAAGGGTTGAATTTGCTTCAGGGGCCTGGAAACGATTTGGTTTCCACAACAGCACTAGCGGCTGCCGGAGCACATCTTGTCCTCTTCACGACTGGCCGGGGAACCCCTTTTGGCGGTCCGGTCCCTACAGTGAAAATTTCCACTAATTCAGCCCTCGCCGAGAAGAAAAAGAACTGGATCGATTTTAACGCAGGTGCATTGGTAGAAGGAAAAAGCAAAGAAGAACTGACGGACGAATTTTTTGATTATATAGTCGAGCTCGCTTCAGGCAGCAAACAGACGAACAACGAAAAATTTGGTTTTAAGGAAATTTCGATATTTAAAGACGGTGTTATTTTATAGACGGACATTCAAAAGAGGAGGGAAAGCATGGGGGTCAAATTAAATTGTAGAGCCCTGGAGGAATCGTTTACTGAACAGACATACCGAAAATCTGACAAAAAACACCCGGAAAAAGTGCTGCAAATCGGGGAGGGGAATTTTCTCCGCGGATTTGTGGATTGGATGATCCACCAGATGAACAAACAAGGAATTTTCAATGGTTCCGTAGTGGCCGTTCAGCCAACCCCGCATGGGCGTGTACTTCCGAAACTTAAAGAACAGGATTGGCTTTATACCACAATACTTCGCGGTATTTCCGATGGAAGGAAAGTGGACGAAGCAGAAGTGGTTCCTGTTATTTCCAGAGGAATCAATCCTTATGAAGAATGGGGGCAAGTACTGGAAACGGCTGCATCTGAAGAGTTGGAATTAATCATTTCCAATACTACCGAGGCGGGAATCACCTATGTGCAAGAACCTTATCGGCATGATTCCTCGCCGATGTCCTTTCCCGGAAAGCTAACCGCTCTTCTTTACCATCGCTATCGATACTTTTCAGGTGACATAAATGCAGGTGTGCATATCCTTCCTTGTGAGCTGATCGAGGAAAATGGCGGAAAGCTTAAATGTATTGTTAAACAGATTGCAAGGGATTGGAATCTGTCTGAAGGTTTTTTACGGTGGCTGGAAACTGCCAATCGATTTTACGATACGCTGGTCGACCGGATTGTTACAGGATATCCAAAATCGAATGCGGCAGATTTTTCAAGTAAGCTCGGCTATGAAGATACCTTTCTTACAGTGGGAGAGCCATACCATTTATTTTGTATTGACGGATCTGAAGAGATAAAGCAAGTGTTTCCCCTGGATCAAGCCGGTTTGAATGTTAAATGGGGAGATATAGAACGATACAGGGAATTGAAGGTCCGTTTACTGAATGGGCCTCACACAATGATTGCTTCTGCTGGTTATCTGGCGGGTGCAGATACGGTGCTGGATGTCATGGAGGATGAAACGCTTCGCATGTTTGTCGAATGTGGATTTGATGAAATCGGTGAGACACTTCCTTTCGCCAAACAGGAAAAACTTGATTATGCCGAGGAGGTAAAACACCGGTTTTTGAATCCGTATAATCGACATTATCTTCAAGATATCAGTATGAATGCCGTGGCCAAATTCAAATCCAGACTACTTCCCACTCTAATCAAATACACTGAGAAAACAGGACGTATTCCCGAATCCGTGGTTCTAGCCCTGGCGGCCATTCTCGTCTTTTATCGTCCGGTACATATCAACGATACCGGGATTGTCGGCGTAAGGAATGGGCAAAACTATCAAACTCGCGAAGGTGAGGTTGTCAGCAAGGCACTGGCGAAAAGTTGGGAAGAATACCGACTGGAAAAGGTCGGTGTCGAGGAATTTGTTTTTTCCGTTTTGGGGAACCGTGCCATTTGGGACGAAGACTTAAACGAAATAGAGCAGCTGACACAGACGGTCGGCAAATATGTCCAGCAAATCCTTTCTGTGGGGATGAAGAGTACAATATCGCAAATGCTTCAAAAAAGTTACTCTTCGTTATCGTGAATGAGGGCGAAGGTGAAAATATGTCTTGTTATCCTTTCAATTCTTTGTTAAAATCAAACTATATCGAACAAAAACGAACATAATGATACGGAACAAGAGAGGAGATTGGTTATGGGCGAACTATTCTCATTAAAAGGTAAAACCGCACTAGTGACGGGTGCCACCAGGGGACTTGGCCAGGGCATGGCCGTCGGTCTTGCAGAAGCTGGGGCAAACATAATCGGAACGGGGACAAGCGATTTGCGTGAGACCCAAACGAAAGTGGAAGCCGTCGGTCGAACCTTCCATGGTTTGAACAAAGACTTATCCCGCCAAAGGGCTGCAGTCGAGCTTGCCGATGAAGCGATTGAATTAGGAGGAACCATTGATATTCTCGTCAATAATGCCGGGATTATCCGTCGATCGGACTTGGAGGATTTTACAGACGAAGACTGGTATCAAGTAATCGATATCAATCAGCATGCAGTTTTTCAGCTGAGCAGGGAACTGGGACGGCATATGTTGGAGAATGGTTCAGGAAAAATCATCAATGTAGCTTCGATGTTATCCTTTCAGGGCGGCTTGAAGGTGCCTGCCTATACAGCTAGTAAGCACGCTGTTGCCGGATTGACGAAGTCATTCGCCAATGAGTGGTCGAGCAAAGGGATTAATGTAAACGCTATCGCTCCTGGATATATGGCCACGGATAATACAGCTCCAATTAGAGAAAACAGTGAACGTAACGCTTTCATTACATCGAGAATCCCGCAAGGCAGATGGGGAACCCCGGATGACTTAAAAGGTGCCGTGGTATTTCTTGCCTCGGACGCTGCCAATTATGTGAATGGCCATGTGCTATGCGTAGATGGCGGATGGATGAGTTCATAAAAAATTAAGGAGAGGGGAAAAAGAAATGGAAATCAGGCATGCGACCAATCCAACAGATGTGAAACATTACGACACAGAAAGAATCCGAAAAGAGTTTTTAGTGGAAAACCTTTTTAACATCGGAGAATTGAACCTTGTTTACTCTCATTATGATCGTCTGATCACAGGAGGGGCAGTACCGGTAAAAGAGGCGCTAAAGCTGGAAGCCGGCGATCTTCTTAAAACAGAATATTTTCTGGAGAGACGGGAAGTGGGGATTATCAATATCGCCGATGGCACCGGAATAGTTACAGTTGACGGAGAAAAGTATGAATTGAACAAACGGGATTGTGTCTATGTTGGTCTCGGACATGAGAATGTAACTTTCGCCAGCCAGGATAGCAGTAGTCCTGCCCGGTTTTATATTGTCTCTGCGACCGCCCACAAACAATACCCGACCAAAAAAATCGCCATTGAAGAAGCAACGCCTAATCATTTGGGTTCTGACAGCCAGTCCAACAAGCGGACCATCTATCAATATATCCATGCCGGTGGTATCCAAAGCTGTCAGCTTATGATGGGGATGACGCTTCTGGCGCCGAACAACATGTGGAACACGATGCCACCGCATCTTCATGACCGCCGCATGGAAGCATATTTATATTTTGATATGGAGGAGGATTCCCGTGTCATTCACTTTATGGGACGACCGGATGAAACGAGACACATTGTCATGAAAAATGAACAAGTCGTTTTTTCACCGCCATGGTCCATCCATTCTGGTGTAGGTACCAACAACTATACGTTCATTTGGGCGATGGCAGGGGAAAATTACACATTTACCGATATGGACGGCGTATCCATGGATGAACTAAAATAACCCTTTCCAACAGAAAATTGAGCGAGCCTTATCCGGTTCATTGTTTCTAAACAGTGAATCGGATTTTTATTACAAACGTCTTTTGCGTTTCCTTGAAGTTCTACATCATCAGCTCCAGGCGGAAGGAGTGTGTCGTAATAATGCCGCATGTACTATCCTGAGCTGAGAAATAACTTTTTCCCGGAAACAGCTAATTAAAAGAAGACATGATCGGGGAGTTGGAAAAAATGGGGAAGACATTAGAGCGGTTTTTCAATGATGAATATACAAGGAACACCGTTGAGAAACCAGCGCTTGAACAGTATCAAAGTAAGTGCTTTGAGCTGAAACAGAAACTGAAAGAGTTGTTGGGGGATTTTTCCGAGTGGGATAAAGCGACGTCGAGCCCTGTAATTGAAGATGTCGAGCAATTTGACTCTTATCGGCGGGAACGAATGCATGTTCGATTAGGCAATCAGCTTGAGGTTCCTTTCTATGTGCTTACACCCAGGCAGGAAAAAGCGGCTTATCCAGTTGTCCTTGCCCTGCACGGACATGGTTATGGTCCCAAACAAATCATCGGGCTTACGAAACAAGGGAAAACCGAGTCCATTTCAGCTAATCAGGCAGACTATGCATTACAATTGGTGGAACAGGGGTGTAAAGTGTTCGTACCGGCATTATTGGGCATTGGGGAAAGGATTTTTCAAATAGATGCCGAGGAAGGGAAAGACAAGTCGTGTGAGCGGCTCGCCCGTTTGTTTTTAATGCAAGGAAAAACACTTCTAGGTGCCAGGGTTTGGGAAACCGGAAAGTTACTAGATGTCATTTCATCCTTTGATGATGTTCTTCCATGTAATATAGGAGTATTTGGCTTTTCCGGCGGGGCTGCAGTAGCTGGTTTTACAGCGATCTTAGACGAGAGACTGAAGGCGACGGTGTTGGCGGGGTATCCAGGTCTGTTTCGGGACAGCATTCTGCAGCAGCCTCATTGCCTGGACAACTATCTTCCTGGCATTCTAAAACTATCTGAGTTGCCAGGCTTGCTAGGACTCATATCGCCGCGCCCGTTTTTTATAGAATCGGGAGAAAAAGATCTACTCTTTCCAGTAGAAAGTGCCCGCCTTGCTATCTCGCAATTGGAAATGATTTATCAGCAAAACGGCAAACCAGGAGCATTTGATTTTCATATTCACGACGGCGGTCATGAAGTCGATGGTAGCGAGTCCTATGCCTGGCTTATACAGCAGCTTAGATAGCAAAACGCTAGAGGTTCTATGAAGACATTCTATCTCGATTATGGTAGGTTAAAAATATGTGTAACTGCAGGAGGGTTGATATGCTATCAATTGAACGCTATCAACAGATATTAGCTGAACTGGAGAAAGAGAAGATTATCAAGGTATCAGCTCTTAGCAAACAATTAGGGGTTACCGAAAAGACGATCAGAATCGATTTGGAAACCCTGGAGAGCCGCGGGTTGCTCACCCGGATCCACGGCGGAGCAATGTTGGTGGAGTCAGAGGAACGATTGTTGCCGATCGAGGAACGGCAGTCCAGTCAAAACGAGATAAAACAAGCGATAGCAAGACGTGCAGTTCAATTGATTTCGCCAGGAGAAACAATCCTGATGGACGGAGGCAGTACGACAGTGGAAATCGCCAAGCAGCTAGGAGACAAGGATGTCACTGTCATCACGAATGATTTGAATATCGCTCACGTATTGCAAGCCAAACCGAAAGTGCAGCTTCTGGTTCCGGGTGGAGAGAGGATTGCCGATTCCAGCTCTCTTTTTGGCACACAGGCGACCGAGTTTCTGCAAAAGCTGCATGTAAACCGGGTGTTCTTTGGAGCTACGGGTGTATCGGTGGAGCAAGGATTATCTGTATTCACCAGTTTGCATGCAGATTGGAAAAAACAAATCGTAGAATGTGCAGATACAGTGACACTTGTCGCTGATTCTTCCAAGTTCGGCAAAGTGGCCCTCATCCAGTTCGCCGACATTGCCCAGGTAGATGTCATAGTCACGGATGATCGTCTGGATAAGACTTTTCACCAGAAGCTAAAAGGAAAAAACATTCAAGTATTGCTTGCAAAAAAATAAAGGAGGATTTTGGCATGGATGTGGTAACTCTAGGAGAAAGCATGGTTCTATTCACACCGGATACAGAAGGACCGCTCCGTTATGTCAGCGGCTTCCATAAAACCGTCGGCGGGGCGGAGTCAAACCTGGCGATAGCCTTGACGAGGTTGGGGCATCAAGCAGGCTGGATCAGCCGGCTCGGTAACGATGAATTCGGTTTGTTTGTCCGCAATTTCATTCGCGGTGAAGGCGTCGATACATCGAAGGTCTCCTTTGATGAAAAATTGCCGACAGCTGTTTTTTTTAAAGAAAAGCTTTCTGCAGGCGATCCGAAAATATATTATTATCGAAAACTGTCCGCTGCCAGCGGATTAACACCTGATGATCTAGATGAAGAATACATAAAACAGGCGGCCTACCTTCATGTGACGGGCATCACGCCAGCTTTAAGCGAAACTTGTAAACAAACAGTCCTGGAAGCAATCCGCCTGGCTAAAGCGAACGGTTTAAAAGTGGTGTTTGACCCCAATCTCCGTCTGAAGCTGTGGTCCGAACAGGAAGCGGCGAAGACGTTGATGGAAATAGCAGCTCTAAGCGATATTGTGCTTCCGGGAATAGATGAAGGCGAGCTGATGACCGGCCACAACGAGGAAAAAAAAGTAGCTGAAGAACTGTTGGAGAACGGTGCAGATGTGGTGGTCATTAAACTCGGGGCAGCTGGTGCTTATTATGCTGCCAAGGGGGAAGCCGATTATGTAGAGGGGTACAAAGTAGACAGGATTATAGACACCGTTGGAGCCGGAGATGGTTTTGCAGCAGGCTTTATATCGGGACAGCTTCGTGGTTGGACGCTTGCCGAATCCGTTAAGTTGGGGAACCGCATAGGGGCCTATGCTTTGTCCGTCGCCGGTGATGTGGAAGGATATCCTTTCTGGCACCAAGTCGATCGCGAGCAGGAAAACAAGGAGATTTTGCGCTGAACAATAAGGAGGCAGAAAAAATGGAAAAAGCTGCAATAATGAAGAAAATGGTCGAAAATGGGGTCATAGCTGTTATTCGTAAAGTACCGGGAAAAGATGTAGAGAAAGTGGCTGAATCGCTGATAAACGGGGGGGTAAATGTACTTGAAGTAACGCTTGATGCTGAAAATGCCAATCAAATCATTCAAAGTCTAAGCAATAAGTTCGCCGGGAAAGCGGTGATCGGTGCCGGTACGGTTCTAGATGCGGCCTCCGCAAGAACAGCCATAGAACATGGGGCACAGTTTATTGTCAGTCCGCTTCTCGAACAAGAAGTAATCGAGGCAACCGTTGCTCTTGACAAAGTTTCTGTTCCAGGAATCATGACTCCGACAGAAGCGATGAGAGCGGTTAAGCTGGGCGCCGATATCGTCAAGGTTTTTCCAGCTTCGGCAGTTGGTCCTTCTTTCCTCAAAAATGTCAAAGGACCATTACCTGATATCACAATGATTCCAACCGGAGGCATTACGATAGAAAATGCTGCCGATTTCATCAAAGCGGGAGCAGCTGCGGTCGGAGCTGGTGGAAATCTTGTCGACAATCAGGCGATCAGAGAAGGGAACTTCACTCAGATTGAACAAGTCGCTGCCAAATATACGATGGCGGTTAAACATGCCAGGGCCAAGATATGACAGATTGCTAGCTTCACGAAATCATAACGACAAATCCCTTGTCATGAAAGGTAATTATTTGACACAACAAAGGAAAAGATTTATGTTTGTGAAGATAGTAGCATAAGGAATATTGCCTCTTGCCCATGGGTGTGTGCTCACGGATTGGAAGATACATAGGATGTAATGTTCTTGCTTCGTCGAGCGTTGGCAAATAGAAGTCTTTGATATTCTGGAAATGGTAGATTTATCCTGCTTTTAAGTGTTCCTCATTGGAGGTATTGCACTTTTATATAAAAGAGAAAGGTGGACGATGAATATGAGCAACAAACCGAAAATTGTCGTTCTTGGTGCTGGTTATGCCGGCATGATGACGACTAAACGACTGACACAAAAGCTAGGCCAAGAAGAAGCAGACATTATTCTGGTCAACAAGCATAATTATCATTATCAATCCACGTGGCTTCATGAAGTTGCTGCGGGCACGATCGATGTCAACAAAGTCCGTATGCTTATCAGTGATGTTATCGATACGAACCGTGTGAGACTTGTCTTCGATACAGTACAGGAAGTGAAAAAAGATGAGCAGCGCGTCGTTCTGGAAAACGGTGAGCTGGAATATGACTATTTGGTGTTCTCCTTAGGATTCGAGAAGGCATCTTTCGGGATTCCCGGAATGGAAGAAAACTCCCTGTCAATTGAAAGTGTGGATAAAAGCCGCTTGATCAGTGAACATATCGAGCATCAGTTTGCCCGGTATAGCAGTGGGGAAGAAACAAGCGACGAGGCGCTGAACATCGTTGTAGGTGGATCTGGTTTCACCGGAATCGAATTCGTCGGAGAGCTAGCAGAAAAAGTGCCGGAACTCTGCCGGAAATACGATATCGATCGCAGTAAAGCCCGTATCATTAATGTAGAGGCTGCACCTTCGATACTCCCTGGATTTGATGAAGAGCTTGTTGCTTATGCCCGTAAATCTTTGGAAGACCGTGGTGTAGAGTTCCGTATTGGCACGAAAATCCAGGAATGCAGAGAAGATGCATTTATTGTGGGTGACGACAACGAAGAAATTAAAGCAGGCACGATTGTCTGGACTGGCGGTGTACAAGGAAGCTCTATACTGGATAAGTCCGGTTTTGAAGTGTTCAAAGGCAAAGTCAATGTAAACGGCGACCTGCGTGTGCCGGGCCATGATAATATCTTTATTCTGGGCGACTGTTCCTGGGTAATGGATAAAGAAAACGATCGTCCATATCCTCCGACCGCCCAACTTGCTATCCAGGAAGCTGACACTGCTTCCGACAACCTTGCTGCATTGCTGCGTGGCGGCAAGCTGGAAGATTTCGTTTTTGATAACAAAGGGACGGTGGCTTCATTGGGCGGCAGCCATGCAATGGGAAGTGTATTCTCCGGCTATAAATTGTATGGAAAAACAGCCCGTGCCATGAAGAATGTCATTGATAACCGTTATTTATTCATGCTTGGCGGACCAAAGCTTGTCTTGAAAAAAGGGAAACTTCGTCCATTTTAATAACTAATCATCAAAACGCTCAGGGAGGGAAGTAGGTTGAAAAACACATTTCTAGTAACACTGCTTGCGGTCCTTTCTACGGTTGTCTATGCCGTAGTTTTGAGGAAACAGGAAGACCACAAACATTTTTGGTAATAAGCGTAACCGGAATCTTTCAGGGATTCCGGTTTTTTCTTTAGGTTCTTATCACAGTCGTTGGTTTCATGTTTTTACTGTTTTTAGCAAACAAGCGGTATAGCTTGAATGATACATCTTCATTTGCGGCAAGCGAGTTGGAGTACGACACTGCGGCCAAGATGAGGCCCCTTCTCCGGAAAAACTTATAGATGAATATTCACAGTTGAATGAAAAGAAAATGGAAAAGGAGCTTGCACTTTCCCGAAGAAAAAGATAAAACGAAAATGCAAACGTGCGTTCCTGTGATTGGTTGTCCGTGTTATAATGGAGGAGCATTACATGGAGTTTAGACAGTATTCCCCTTCTGCATTCCCTTCACAATCCGTTCCGCTATACATTCCTCCGAAAAAAGTGAAAATGGGTGATGACATATGAAATTGATTTTAGCTGAAAAACCTTCTGTGGCGAAAAATATTGCAGACGCTTTGCATATACGAACAAAACTGGATGGTTACTTTCAAGGCAATGACTATTTGGTTACTTGGGCATTTGGTCACTTGTTGCAATTATATGATGCAAAAGATTACGACCGTTCGATGACAAAATGGAGAATGGAAAATTTTCCTTTCATACCGGAGAAGTTTCTGTATAAAGTGAAAACGGACATCCGCAACCGCAATCGGGCCGATGGAGGGGCCCAAAAACAACTTCAAGTGATTAAGCGCTTGATGAAGCTGCCCGACGTGGAAGCAATCGTCTCTGCGTGTGACTATGACCGGGAAGGCCAGTTAATTGGTGACAGCATCATCAATTATATCCAACCGCAACAACCGGTTTACCGATTATTGATCAATGAGTGGACGAAAGAAGAAGTGCTTCGCGGACTAAAAAACATGCAACCCAACGATAAGTTGCGACCGCTGCAAGATGCAGGAATCAGTCGCCAATGGGCGGATTGGGTGATCGGTATCAATCTGACCTCTGTGGCTACACTCAAATACCAGCAGGGAAGTGGGAAAGCACTTAATATCGGCCGTGTTCTGATGCCGACATTGAAAATCATTTATGACCGGGATAAAGAAATAAAATCATTCGTCCCTGAGGATTATTTCAAGCTGACCGCGACTTTTACCGCAAAGTCCGGGGATACGTTTCAAGGTGTGTATCATGAAAAAGAACAAGAAAAATTCAAGCAAAAGCAGCCTCTTGAGGACATCGCCGATGACATTACGGACAAGCAAGCCACCATCATAGATAAACAAGTGGAGAAAAAGAAGGAGTTCCCTCCATTCCTGTTCAATTTGTCCAATTTACAGGGGTATATGACAAACAGATACAACGGATGGACATCAGATAAAGTGCTAAAAGTCGCTCAATCCCTTTATGAAAAGAAGTGGATCACTTATCCCCGTACAGCAAGCACAGCTCTGGATGAAAGCCTGACTGGAAAAGCTGCTGCGGTATTGAAAACGTTGGCTGAAGACGTTCCGTACAAGGAAGAAATCCGTTTCTCGAAGTCAAAACGAGTCTTCAACAATGCAAAAGTGGAAAGTCATAGTGCGATAATGCCTACTTATTTAAAACCAAAACGGCTTACAAAGGACCAGGAACTCGTCTATCAGGCAATTAAAAACAGATTTATCATGCAGTTCATGCCGGTAGCAGAATACGAAGAAACGAGGCTCTATACTAAAGTAAAAGAACCGGAATTGCCGGGCTTGTTCTATACAAAGGGCAGAGTACAGTTGAAAGCGGGATGGAAACAGGTAGAAAGTATCCAGTCAAAGGAAACGATCCTTCCTTACGTAGAATCCAAAGAAATGGTCACCGTTAAGGACAGTGAAGTTTCCTCCCATGTGACAAAGCCTCCCAAACCTCACACTGAAAAAACATTGTTACGATTAATGGAAACATGCGGCAAGGTCCCGAAGAAGAAAGGACAAGGTGAGGAAGAAGAAATGACAGAAGTGCTGTCCGGCTTTAGCATTGGTACTCCGGCGACAAGGGCGGAAACAATAAAGAAATTGAAAGATGTAGGTTATATTACGATGCAAAGAAAAAATTTGATATGCACCGAGCTTGGAAACAAACTTGTGGAAACCTTTCCGATTGACCGGTTGTTTGATTTAGAATTCACTGGAAGATTGGAGAAGTCCCTTGCGGATATCGAAAAAGGCAATATGGATAAGGACCGCTTTTTGCAAACGGTGTTCACTTTTACCAAGCAATCTGTAGGCACGATTAAGCAGGAAACGGAAGTGACGATAAATAAGGTTGTCCGGCAAAAAGCATCTAGAGAGGTGCTTGGGAAATGTCCTGTATGTGGAAGCAAGGTTGTCGAAGGCAGCAAAGGATTTGGTTGCAGTAATTGGAAAAGCGGCTGTAAGTTTGTCGTTTGGAAAAATGACAAATACTTGGCGACAATGCGGAAACGGGCGACCAAAACGTTAGTAAAAGCATTGTTGAAAAATGGACGAGTATATGTAAAAGGCTTGACAAGTAAAAAAGGAAAAAAATTCAACGCCTATTTAAGCTACCAAAAAAATGCATCAAATGATTACTTCAGTTGGAAAATGGATTTTAATAAATAAATCGAAAAAGTTTGTCAGATGTTATGACAATAACGAAGCGGAGACCAACAGCCTGTGTTACATTTGACTCACAGAACATAACTGCAGACCAAATGGAACCTCTGCCATCCGCCATTTGGTGGTTAGCTGCAGGTTTTGTTCCGAAAGTTTGTGTCTCCCTCTTTTCTTTGCAAGGTGTCTGAGTGATTGCCGCCCATCCAACGGTAATCGCGAAAAGCCAAACCGGCTCTCCAAACAGTCGGTTTGGCTTTTTTGTTGAAGTAGCAGAGAAAATCAATCAGGAAGCAACATGGCGCTTCAGTGCGGAATAGCGTGTCAGCAGAAATAAGTTATGAACGCACAGCAGGTTTTGTGGGAGGCTCGATCCGCTTGTCCACGGCACGCAGGTTTATTCCCTTTATAAAGGGAGCACCACCGCATTTGACAGAGAGGCTCGAAATAGCCACTTCCTGTTCATTGGTAGCATACATTAAGTGCGTTTGGTTAGTAATTGTTGTGAAGGATTAGCTATGTAATCATTCCCGATATTTCTCAATACTCGTTTTGACAGACTCCATCATCTTTTGGAATGAATCTGCTGCAGCAACCGTGTCTCGCTTCTGGATTGCTTCCAACAAAGCTTCATGAAAAGGATAGCTCTGATCGAAAATATCATCCTGGCCAAAGGGCTCATTCCAGAATTGGTGGAAAGTGTCCCAGACAGAATCGATAATACTGGTAAGTAACGGATTGTTGGCTGCTTCATATAAAGCCCGGTGAAATCCGGCATCGGCGCGATTTGCTTGCTCTCGTTCACCTTCTTTAATGTGATCTACATAGTCGGATAAAAATTGCCGCATGATGGAAATGTCTTTACTTGTCGCTTTGTGGACCGCCAAGTCAACAGCTTTTCCTTCTAAAGCCGTTCGGACATCAAGCGCATCCAGTAAAAATTTCTTTTCATTTTCCACATCGAAAGCAGTCCTGATATAAAAAGGTTTTGCGTCTTTTATAAATGTCCCTTTTCCATTCAATACTTCAACAATGTCTTGTGATTCAAGCAATTGCAGTGCTTCGCGGAGAGTGGATCGGCCAATCCCCAAAGCACTCATTAATTCGGCCGCAGCAGGCAGCCGATCTCCGGTAGTAAGGTTTTCATTTTTAATATACTGTTTAATTTCATCGGCTACCATTTCGGATAGCCGTTTTTTCTTTACTGTTTTCATGTAATAAGCACCTCGCAAATCAATTACCTTCATTATAGCAAAAAAGCAAATAAGAGATGGAGAAGCAAGAAGGAATGAAATAAAAAGATAAATTATCAGAAAAATTTAACCTTTCATACAGGTTGATAGTATGATAGTATAAATACACATATTACTACAAACAGAAATCCTGCAAGAAAGAAGGATGAAAAAATGCATTACACCGATGAAGAAATCTGCACACAATTAGGGGAGTCTTTCAGTGACCATCATGGAGCTGTGTCACCGCCTGTTTACCAAACGAGCCTGTTTGCGTTCGAATCATTTGAAGCTTTCACGGAAGCGCAGAAAAGAGAGCGCGAACATTACGTTTATACGAGGGGTGTCAATCCTACGACAGAAATACTGGAAAACAAGCTCGCTTTACTGGAGAGGGGGGAGAAATGTAAGTGCTTTGCATCTGGCATGGGGGCCATAAGCAGTATCTTTTTATCCTTGCTGCAAAGTGGTGATCACGTTTTGTTTGTGAACAACATTTACGGACCTACCATACAACTGTTGGATCACTTAAAACGCTTTTATATCGATCATAGTACTGTAGGCAATAGTCTGGAGGAAATAGAACAGGCTATTAAACCGACTACTAAGCTCATTTATGTAGAAAGCCCGGGAACCATGTTAATGAAAGTAGTGGATCTTCAACAAGTCACACGGATTGCCAAAAAAAATGAAATCATCACGGCTATAGACAATACGTGGTCCACGCCTATTTTCCAAAAACCTTTACTCCATGGATTCGATCTATCGGTTCATTCCTTGACGAAATATATAGGAGGGCATAGTGACGTTGTAGGCGGAGCGGTAATTGGAAATGAAGAACTTATTGATACTATCTCGAAATTTGGTTTTCAACTAAATGGAGCGGTTTTGTCTCCCCATGATGCAGCCTTGATTATCAGGGGACTCCGGACACTTCCCATCAGGCTAAGGCAGCATCAGCAACATTGCCTGAAGGTGATCGATTACCTGAAAGGCAAGGAAGAAATAAAAAGTATTCACCATCCAAGTCTTCATTCTTTCGAAAACCGTTTTATCGACAAGCAAATGAAAGGTTTTTCTGGTTTGTTAAGCTTTGAATTAAAAGATGCAGGCTTCGAGCAAGTCGCCCGATTTATTGATCATTTATCGGTGTTTAAAATCGGCGTAAGCTGGGGAGGTTTTGAAAGCTTGGTAAATGCTCCGGTGAAAAAGGGGAATGAAGAGGAATTGATTAAACAAGGACTGAGCCCGGGACTGGTTCGTTTGTCGATTGGACTTGAAGGTGCGGAATTATTGATTCAGGATTTGGAACAAGCTTTTAAGGGTTTAAGCGGGAAAGCGGAAATCCAATAATGAAAAGGAGAGGTTAAAAAATGAACGATGCAAAAACAAAACGGCCATCGATTGGGATGGCGATGATTCCGATAGGCCTGGCCATAGCCATTTTCATCATCGGGATCGGTATATTGAAATATCAGGCTGAACTGATGTTAATCTTTGCTGGTGCCTTGTTCGCCTTATTTGCGACGTTTTATGGCCGTTCATGGGAAGAAATTTTAGTAGTGATGGGTGATAAAATCAAAAAAGCCTTGCCGGCTATATTGATATTGTTCAGTATTGGTATGTTGATCGGTACCTGGATGATTTCAGGAACGATACCGTTTTTTGTTTATTATGGACTGGAAATCATCAACCCTGCCCATCTTTACGTGATGGCTTTTCTGGTGACGGCCATCGTCTCGACTTGTGTAGGAACCTCTTGGGGCTCAGCCGGAACCATAGGGGTGGCACTGATGAGCATTGCCCAGACTATGGATTTATCCATGGCTGTTACTGCAGGTGCTGTCGTATCCGGTGCCTATTTCGGTGATAAATTATCGCCGCTTTCCGATACAACCAACATGAGCTCGCTTGCTGCGGGGGCGAATTTGTACGAACATATTCGCCATATGCTCTATACATCGATACCTTCTTCCATTGTAGCGGCCATCGTATTCTTCCTGATGGGCCTGCAAATCGACTCAACTACAGACCAACTTGCCAATGTGGATGAAATGCTTGGCGGGCTAAGACAACTGTTCAATTTGAATCTCGTTGTGTTGCTCCCGGCTGTTATAGTGATCGCAGGTTCTCTTATGAAGAAATCTCCGTTGATAGTGTTGTTTGTCTCAGCGTTGACTGCGATGCTAGTGGCATTGGTTTTCCAGAATGCCACCGTTGACAATCTGGTTACTTCGGCCGTAGAAGGATTTAACGTGGAGATGATCGCTTCAGCAACAGGCACCGATGCTTCCATCATTGGACAAGATATGCAGGATTTACTCAATAGAGGAGGGTTATACTCTATGTATGGGGCTACATTCTTTGTATTTTGCGCTTTTTTCTTTGCATCAGCCCTGGAAGTTTCCCAAGCCCTCAATGTTGTATTGGAACAGGTGATTGTCCATTTGCGCTCGGTGGGAAGTGTGGTAGCTGCCTCGTTGGTTACCGGCTTTGCAGTCATAAATTGTACTTCCAACGCATTGGTAACGTACTTCTTGGTTCAGGATATTTATGGAGGCGTTTACAAAAAGAAAAAACTGCATCCAGTCAACTTGTCGCGAAGTATGGAGGATTCTGTTACGGTCACGGAAGCTTTGATGCCATGGACAGTTTCTGGCGTTTTCATGGCTACTACGCTGGGGGTAGGAAACTTTGAATTTCTGCCTTGGGCGATATTCAACCTGGGCGGCATCGTTTTCTCTGCTTTGTATGCCTTCCTTGCACCAGTGACTGGCGGATTTGGAATTCGTAAACTGCAGGAGGAGCCGGAAAGTGGTAAGGCTTCTTCTAAAACTGCTATCTAAGAGTAAAATACAGCCTGGCAACATTTTCATTGTGTAAAGTGCAGGATTTCTTGAGAACTCTGCTGGAATTAGAGGGGAAGGTTGGAATTCTCATGGAACGTACTTATCCACCTCGCTGGGATGACCCAACTTCTTTCCAAAGATGCAACTGGATTTTGTTTTAACCAAACAGTTTCGTGGAAAAATTAACGTGAAAGTGATAATATCTAATTTGCCGTCTTTTCAAACAAGGCGAATGTAGAGAAAAAGGAGGGTAACCATGGCTGAAAAGATTACAGCAGAGCAATTTAAAGAACTGACAAATACGATGGACAAGCCACTCATCCTCGAATTCGGAGCTGACTGGTGACCAGGCTGCCGTATGTTGAGACCGGTGGTCTCAAGCGTTTCTGAGCAGCTTGATACTGTGGACTTCTACTATGTGGATGTAGACGAGTCGGCAGAATTGGCTGAACAGTTCGGGGTTCAAAGCATCCCGACATTGGTAAAAATAAAAGATGGCGGAGAAGAAGCGGATCGTTCTGTCGGTTTTATGCCGGAGGAGCAGGTCAAAGCCTTCGCTGAGTCATAAATGCAAAAAAAGGTGCCCACGTCATGGACGGTTGGGCACCTTTTGATGTAATCTCCCTTTATACTTCATGTGACGCAGAGGGTGTGAGAGGTTCGGGCGTTCATACGCGGAAAGAGCGACCTTATTTCCTCTGCAGCTTTTAGGACACCCCCTATTAATTAGCCTTTCGAAAAAGAGAGGGTGGAGTGAAAATCACCCCACCCTCCATATTTGACAGAGACCTTTAACTTAACAGCTGAAATGTATACCCTTCCTGTTTAATGGATTGAATCAACGCAGGAAGAATTTTAACTGTCTGCTCAAGTTCGTGCAGCAAAATAATCGCTCCGTCCTGTAAGTTGGGAAACGTATTGTCAACAATTTGCCGGGGATTGTCTTTTAGCTCCCAATCAATCGAGGCTATTTTCCAAAGTACTATGGTCAAACCAAGCTCCTTTGCGGCACGTTTCGTGTTTTCATCATATTGGCCAAAAGGTGGCCGGAAATACGTTATTTTTTGACCGGTAATCGATTCCAAACTTCTGACACTGCCGGCCAGCTGTCGATATTGTGCTTGGTAATCGAGTCTGGTCATGTCTGGGTGTGTAATCGTATGGGTGCCGACTCGATGTCCTTCTTCAATCAATCTTTTCCATGGTCTAGCTGGATAGAGTAGTTTGGATTGCCAAAAAAACATAGCCGGCACGTTTTCATGCTTTAATATATCTAGTATTTCTGGCAGTACACTGCTTGGTCCATCGTCAAAGCTCAGCATCACGGTTTTATCCTTCGGTTCCGGAAGGGTTGTGATAATTTCTTTGTCCTTTGAGTCGTACACGACTCTTGATTGATCTGCAATTCATGGACTATATGCCATTTTTCCCCTCCTCTATTTAGTTGTAACCACAGCTCACCGGTTCTTTGTTTTCCCGTTTTCTTCTTGGGATTCGTAGGTCTCAAGATATTCCCGGTCAGTAAACTGCTCTGGTTTCCCATCGAATATAATTTTCCCTGCTTTCAATGCTACAATCCTGGTCGCATATCTTTTAGCTAGTCCAACATCGTGGACATTGATGATGGTCAGTAAATGGCGTCTTCGATGCATCTGCTCGAGCAGGGAAAAGATATGGTTGGATGTCCCTGGATCGAGACTGGAGACTGGTTCATCCCCCAGCATGACTTGCGGTTGCTGTACAAGTGCCCTTGCAATACCGACCCGCTGTTTTTGTCCTCCGCTCAATCGCTCGACTCGCCGATCTGCCATGCTGGATAAGTCGACATCTTCAATTACCTGTTTTGCCTGTTGCTTTTCCTGATCATTAAACCAACCGATAAGGTTTTTCAGGTTGCTTCGATAGCCAAACGTACCAGTAAGCACATTTTGCATGACGCTCAGGCGGGGAATCAGATTAAAATGTTGAAAAATCATTCCCATCTGCCGACGCACTTTTCGTAATTGTTCTTCAGACATTTTTGACAGGGGTCGGCCGTCCCAACGCACTTCGCCTCTCGTAGGTACTTGCAGCCCGTTGATACATCGTATCATGGTGGACTTTCCCGAGCCGCTTTTTCCGAGGATACAGACGAATTCGCCCTGTTCCAGGGTTAAAGTTATATCCGACAAAGCTTCCTGTTCACCGCCGGGATACCGGACAGACACTCCATTTAAT
The DNA here is from genome assembly GCF_009602435.1 of Sediminibacillus terrae. GTDB lineage: Bacteria > Bacillota > Bacilli > Bacillales > Amphibacillaceae > Sediminibacillus > Sediminibacillus terrae. The sequence continues at coordinate 44,399 of NZ_VZDQ01000011.1, read as the reverse complement.
TCCAGCAATTGGCGCACCTCCTTATATGACTCGATTTCTGACATAGCTGCCCAATAAGTCGACAATGATGACGATGACCATGATAATCAATACATCCAGCGAAACAGAGGAGTATTGAAAGGTTTTGAAGTCATTGAATAAACGCTGGCCGATACCGCCGCCGCCGATGAAACCGAGAACAAGCGATGTCCGAATCGCCACTTCAAGCCGATAAAAATAGTGTGACAGAACATTCGGCCAGATTTGCGGAACGATACTGAATAAATGGGCAAACCAATTTTTGGATCCGACCGCTTTCATCGCTTCTTGCGGTCCTGGATCAGAGGCTTCTACTAACTCGGAAATCAATTTTCCCAGGACACCGATATTATGAAATGCAATCGCCAGAACAGCCGGGAAAGGACCTAGTCCTAAAGCCGTCAACAAAATCAGACCGAACACGATTTCCGGGATGGAGCGCATGAAACTCAATGCAAATCGTGATAAATGGTAGACAGGCTTGGTTGGAGAAGTGTTCCAGGCAGCGATAAAGCTGATTGGCAGCCCGAAAAACAGCCCGATAAAACTTCCTAAAAAGGCCATGCCCACTGTTTCCAAACTATCACTGATCATACCGGGCAATTTGGAAGTATCCATCGGAAACCATTGTGCCAAAAAATCGATCATATTGCGAAAATCACGAAATTTTGATAAATCAAATTCGGTCAGACGCATGCTGAAATATAAGAGTAGACAAAGGATAAGCACTGTCACTAAATTTTTTCGTTTAAACCACATGAAAATCAGCTCTATTCTTCGATAACGCCTTGTTTGACAGCTGCATCACGGATGCTTTTATAATCTTCATTCGTCGCTGTCGTAAAACCTGTTGCTCCAAAGGCATTAAGGATTTCTTCATCATCTATACCCTGGAAAGTTTCCTGCAATGTAGCAATGGTTTCTTCATCCGTATCTTGATGCACGGCCCACGGATATTGGAATAACTCTTCTGATTTCCAGATTGTTTTGATTTGATCGCCGTCCACTTTACCTGATTCGACTAACTGATTATAGATAGCACTGTCAATTGCTCCGGCGTCGACTTGTTTGTTTTGCACCGCCAATGCAGTCGCATCGTGAGAACCTGTGAAACGGACAGAATTAAAAGAATGGTCGTCTTCCGATTGATAAACACCTTGGTCTTGAAGTTCGATTTCTGGAATCAATGCACCCGAAGTTGAATTGGGATCACCAAAAGCAAAATCAATTTCTTCCGGATTTGCAAGTAAGTCTTCTAAAGACCCCCAAGGATTGTCTTTGTGTGTAATGATATAGGAGTGATAATAAGGTTCACCATCTATTAATTGCGTAATGATCGCTTTAGCTCCGCTTTTTTCATGAGCGACTACATATGTCAGCGGACCAAAGTACGCCATGTCGATTTTGTCGTAATTCATTGCTTCCACTACACCATTATAGTCAGGGTATACATCGACTTTTACGTTCTCTTCCATTGCTTCGTCTAAAATGGATTGAAGTTTATCCATCGCCTGCTGCATTTCGCCTTCTGTTTGTGCAGGTATTACTCCGATAGTGAACGTGTCCTCTGCATTGTTATTCTCTTGTTCGTCGGCTTGATCATTCTCCTGGTCATTCCCGCAAGCGGAGAGAAGTACTGACAAACTTATAATGATTGCTAAGTATATCCATTTTTTCATCTCTTGATCACCTCATGATTTCTTTTGCCGGCTATTTTTACTATTATCCAAGAAGAAAAAGGACTCTTTTGAGCCCTTTTTCCCTAAATACAGAAAGTTTATACTACAGAAATACGTCCGCAGTTTTCACTGGTGACGTCACCGATTATTGCTGAGGGTACATTGCTGTTTTGCATTTTTTGTTGTAACTCGTCAGCTTCGGCTGCTGGCACAGAAATCAGCAGGCCGCCGGATGTGACAGCGTCACACAGGATCAATTGGTCCAAATCACTAATCTGATCACTGTAATCAATGCAATCGGCCAACCATTTATGATTCTTCTTCGAACCACCAGGAATGACATTCTTTTCAGCCAATTCTTTTGTACGGGAAAGAAGCGGTACTTTATCATAATGAATGGTGATGCCGACATTGCTGCCTTCAGCTATCTCCCTTGTATGACCAAGCAATCCAAAGCCGGTGACATCTGTACATGCATTCACGGTATGGCTTTCCATCGCTTCGGCAGCATACTTATTCAAAGCAGCCATTACTTGCATCACTTCCTCGGTTGTCTGGTCGTCCAGCAAGCCATTTTTGATGGCTGTCGTCAAAATCCCGACTCCGATAGGTTTAGTAAGAAGCAGCTTGTCGCCCGGTTTCGCACCAACGTTCGCGCGGATCTTGTCAGGGTGAACGGTTCCGGTGACCGACAATCCAAACTTCGGTTCCTGGTCGTCGATAGAATGGCCTCCGACCAATACCGCCCCTGACTCGTTCACTTTGTCAGAAGAACCGGCGAGGATGTCGGCGAGAATGCTCTTATCCAATTCGTTGATTGGAAAGCCGACAATGTTCATTGCCGTAATTGGCTTGCCGCCCATCGCATAAACATCGCTCAAAGCGTTTGCTGCCGCAATTTGTCCAAACATATAAGGATCATCCACGATGGGAGTGAAATAGTCCAAAGTTTGTACGAGGGCTGTCTCATCATTGATTTTATAAACACCTGCATCGTCTGAAGTTTCTAGACCGACGAGCAGATTTGGATCTGGAACGGATGGTGGTAAGTGACGCAGCACCTGCGTCAGGTCCTCGGGACCAATTTTGCATCCTCAGCCACCTTTGCTTGATAAAGAAGTCAATTTTATTATTTCTTCTTTCGACATATTTCTCACACTCCTTTGCTTCCTTAAGGACTGAAATACTGCCTTCTGAAAATTATGCGACCAATTACGTAAGCTGTTTATAGATTCCCAACAGTTTTTTGGCCTCTTGTTGACTGGAATGGTGTTCAGAAATATAGCGGCTAGCAGCATGTCCTATGGACTGTCTTAAATTGTAATTATTCATGATTTTTTCGGCATAAGCAAGAAATTCGTTTTCATCATGGTAAACAAATCCGTTCTCGCCATCGATGACAATACTACGATTCCCTTGATTGTCCGAAACTAAAACTGGTAAACCAGCAGCCATCGCTTCCAATATTGCCGAGGGTTGGCCTTCTGCGATCGAAGTGTTTAGCAGAACATCGGCCGCCTGATAAATGCTTCCCATTTTTTCATGGTCTATTTGTCCTAGATAGCTGACCCAATGGTTGTTTTTAGCAACCAATTGTTCCACTTCATTTCCTTCTTCTTCTTCCAGTACAGGGCCGACCAACGCCAAGCGGGTGGTTGGGTATTCGGTGTACAGCTTTTTCATCATGTTGATGGCCGCTGGTACATTTTTCACTTTTCTTATACCTGCCGGAAGGACAAATAAAGTGGTACCTGGTTCCTTCTCATAATTGTCTCCGGAAACCGGAAATTCATCAGTGCCTTGTGGAATTACATGAACTTTTCCGGCGATATCAGGGACTTCTTCTAACAGGGTGATCTTTGCTTCCTCGTTAAATACATGAACGGCCCGTGCTCCTGTCAAAGAAGCGATCGTATCAGTTCTAGTCGATTCCTCGTATAAATAATGGCTTAGGTCCGTACCGGTAACAGTAATTACATATGTTTCCGGCTTCTCGTCCATCTGTTTATAATACTGATAAAAACGATAGGCATGAAAACCGTGTATTAAATCGGCAGCGGGAAAATCTTTTGGCGGTTTTTCTTCCGTGATCGATACGATGTCTGTTTCGATGTTTAATTTTTGCAATGCCTTGGAAATCCGCCGGACTGTCACGGTGTTCCCCCGCTGTTGATGATAATTTGGCGTTGCGAGGACAATCTTCATCATACACCTCCTTTGGCGAAAAAGGTTGGTACGGGCGTAGTTGTAAGTTTCAGCTCATCCATATGGCTGGATGACCTTACTTTACCCGGAAGAGAACATAATAAGCCGCAATTCATTATGTGGAATTGCGGCAGTGCTTTCCTATGTATTGGCGGGACTGTGTGGGAATCGAACCCACCGGAGACGGCACGCGCCTCCCTCAGGGTTTTGAAGACCCAGGGGAACACCAGTCACCCATCCAGCCCCATCAGTCATTATCGCCAAGCCTCACCAAGTTTATAACGATTTTACCAGTGGTGCAAGTACAAAGCCTCAGTAGTTTTTACCAGCTTACATTGCAATCAGGGGAGAGGCAGATACTATGCTGGATACTGTAGGAAAAGAGGTGGAAAAATGGGCAGGGATGAACATCGCCATTCAAGAGGTAAAAACAAAGTGAAATTGCCTCAAACACCGGCATATGAAAAAGACAAAACAGGCGTAGATATCGATATGTCGAAGAACCCACGCGTCCAATTCGGGATTAACGAAGAAGAAAAATAATTGGTCATATCCAAGGGGGGTCAGTCCCTGAAATCCGCCTTACAGCTCATTAGGTAGGGGAAAGGGGACTGACCCCAAAAGCGTCAAAAATCTGAATTTTACTGGTTTTTAATTCTTGCGGGGACAGACCCAGTAATTCGCGAACGAAGTCGCGATGCTGATACTGTAAGGTTTTAGTGCTGCGTAGGGTGGTACTCTAGTTTTTCGCTAAGAGTGAGGGACAGACCCCCGTGGTGTTTGTCGATAGGGTTTTATGTTGTTGGGGACTGACCCTTCCTCCTTTCTCTCTGCTTCCTGATTCTTACTACTTGAATCAGGCTCTTAAGATGATTACAGTTATAAGTACCAAGACAGAATGAAAGAGGGTGGGATGATGGACGATACTTACTATACAATCGGTATGGCCGGTCACATCGATCACGGCAAAACTACATTGACCAAGGCATTGACCGATGTCGATACGGACCGGTTGAAAGAAGAAAAAGAAAGAAATATTTCGATTGAAGCGGGATATGCTCCTTTACATACAGAGGATGGTACGCACGTATCTATCGTGGATGTTCCAGGTCATGAACGGTTTATCCGACAAATGATAGCCGGTGTGGCTGGCATTGATTTGGTGGTATTGGTAGTTGCTGCGGATGAAGGGGTGATGCCGCAGACGAAGGAACATCTGGAAATCCTCCAATTTCTAGGAATAAAAAGATGTATTGTCGCTATAACGAAAATCGACCGGGTAGATGAAGAACTACAGGAGTTGGTGGGAAGTGATATTAAAGAAGCATTGACAGGCACGATTTTCTCGGATGCTGAAATGGTGTTTGTGGATGGTGTTTCTGGAAAGGGAGTGGAAGAGCTCCGGCTGACCATTTTCTCCGCTCTGAAGCAGGTGGAATTTCGAGACCGGTTTGGTTCTTTTCGCCTTCCGATCGATCAAGTTTTCACTGTTCAGGGACAAGGAACCATTGCCAGAGGAACTATATATGAAGGAGTGGTTCGCCAAGGAACTCCGCTGACGATTTTGCCCGCTGGAAAAATAGTAAGAGCACGCAACATTCAGGTTCACCATAAAGATGTCCAGGAAGCAAGGGCAGGCCAGCGTACTGCAATAAATGTCACCGGTGTGGACCGTGAGGAGATCAACAGAGGAGATGTGCTGGTAGCATCTAATCATTTCCTGGTCAGTAAGACAATTGATGTGGCTATGAGACTGGTGGATGGAATGCGACATCCTATAAAACAGCGCGCTCCCGTTAAATTACATATCGGAACATCCGAAGTGATGGGCAAAATTGTGTTTTTCGATCGCAATGAAGCACAAAAATCACCGGATGAAATTCTTTGTCAGCTTCGTTTGGATGAGGAGGTTGTTGTGCGTCGGGGAGATCGTTTCATTATCCGGAGACCGACTCCGGTAGAAACAATCGGCGGTGGCTGGGTTATTGACCCGAAAGGCGAAAAATACCGTTTCGGTGCAAAAACGATAAAGATGCTTGAACAGAAAAAAGAAGGTACACCGGAGGATTTAATCTCCACAGTATTACATGAGCATACCTTGTTGAATGAACAGCAAATCATTCAATTCACGTCGTTAGACAAATCAGTCGTTTTAGAGGCGTTAAATCGAGGAATCCAAGCGGAACGATTTATCCGAACAGGAAAAAACTTTGTTTTAACGAATACGTTTGATAAAGGCAAAGAATCCCTGGTTGAGTTTTTGGAAAGCTATCAGCAGCAGAATCCAATGCGTCCTGGTATTAACAAAGCAGAGTTGCGCCAGCATTTTCGCGATACTTTTCCCAAGCCGTTTATCGATTTTGTCATAACGGAAATGGTGGAACAGAAAATGGTAAAACAGCAGGAACAGTACTTGGCAACAGCGGATTTTCACCAGCATTTGCCGCCACGCTGGAAAGCGAGATTGGAAGAAATTATTGAACAGCTAAAAGCGGATGGCCTGCAAATCAGAAAATGGGAAGAATATTTTGTTGGTAGCCCGCTGCCTGAAGAAATGGGTGGTGAATTTAAAAATTATTTGCTGCAAACCGGCCAGGCTTATGCCCTTACAGAAGAAATGCTTATCGATCGGCAAGTGTTCCTGGATGCCGTCGAAAAGTTGAGAAGGCATACAGATGAAACCTTCGGGCTTCAGGACGTTAAGGAAGTCTGGAACATTTCCAGAAAGTATATGATTCCACTTCTTGAATTACTTGATCAATGGGAATGGACGATCCGGGAAGATGGCAGCCGGCGTTGGCTTCCTTCGGGAAAGTGAATTGTCGGATATCTTTAGTCAAATAAGTAAAGAGGAGGAAGAGAAACGAATGAGATACGAGGTATCGATAGAGTTCTGCATGCAATGAAACTATGCACCAAAAGCCGCAAGATTTGCGGAACAGTTATTTACTCATTATCGGTCATCGATTGCATCCCTTCATTTGGTACCCAGCTCGGGAGGGGCGTTTGAAATTTCCGTGAATGGCAAGCTGCTTTATTCAAAATTAGAAACAGGAGCTTACCCCGAATGGAAAGCGATTGTCGATAAAATGGATCATTTATAATAAGATAAGAGAGTCGTCGATACTGCGGCTCTTATTTTATTTGACTGGGTATCCATCATCGAATTGATAGGTTCAAGTCCAATTTTCAGGCTATAATGAAAGTAGAGTATAAGTTAGGGTAAATGGAGGAAAATGAAATGAAACATTTGCTGCGGGAGCTACCGCCTGTCCATGAATTTCAGCAGCACCCGAAATTCCGCCACCTTTCAGAGCAATACGGCATTCCCGAAGAGGAAGTCACTGGATACATAAAGTCCGCATTGCATGAATTGCGCAATGCACTGCTCGAAGGTGTCAATCCTGCAGGAGAGACTGGGGGACAATATTTCACCGAATACATATGGCGAAACATCGAAAAGCGTCTGCAACGCTTTCAACAGGAGAGGCTGCGTCCGGTGATCAATGCAACGGGAACGGTTTTGCACACTAACCTCGGCAGAGCACGGCTTAGTGCGGAAGCCATTCGTCATATGGAGCAGGTGTCAGCTGGATATTCCAATTTAGAGTATGATATTGAATCCGGGAACAGAGGTTCGCGTCATGATATTCTCGAGGATTTACTCGTGAAGCTGACGGGAGCGGAGGCGGCAATGGTGGTAAACAATAACGCAGCAGCTGTCTTCCTCGTCTTGCGGGCATTGGCAAAAGAGAAAAATGTGATAGTTTCACGGGGGCAACTAGTCGAAATCGGAGGATCTTTCCGAGTCTCGTCCATCATGGAAGAAAGTGGAGCGAACTTGGTAGAAGTCGGCACGACGAATAAAACCCACCTATACGATTATCAACAGGCGGTGGATGAGGAAACAAGAATGGTCTTAAAAGTTCATACCAGTAACTTTAAAACAGTGGGTTTCACAGAGTCTGTTGGTACCAAAAAATTGGCAGAGTGGAAAAGCCGTTATCCGGATATCATTTTTTATGAGGATTTGGGAAGCGGCGCGCTATATGATTTTAAAGCAGAGGGGATTGGAGACGAGCCGATAGTCAGAGAGGTCATCAAGGATGGCGCTGATTTAGTATCCTTCAGCGGGGATAAACTGCTGGGTGGTCCGCAGGCTGGCATCATAGCTGGAAAACGGAAATTCATCCAACAATTGAAAAAACATCAGCTCGCCCGTGTTCTCCGTGTCGATAAAATGACATTTGCCGGTTTGGAAAAAACCTTGCGTGCTTATATAACTGGAACTGCGGCAGAACAGTTGCCCACAGTCCGGGATATTGTGAGAAGTCCGGAAACCATCCAAAAGCAAGCTGAAACGCTAATCACGAGAATGACGGACGAACTTCCGCACCTGCATTTCGAATTGATGGAAGATGTCTCGCAAATCGGCGGAGGTACGATGCCGGCAGTCGAGTTGCCTACTTATGTGGTGGCAATTACCCTTCCTGGACTGACCGCACAACGTTTGGCAGATAGCTTGCGATTGGGAAATCCGGCTATTATCCCACGGATTAAAGGGGAGAAAGTGTTACTTGATTTAAGAACCATCTCAGAGGATGACATGCAAACTCTCTATGGCCAGATGGTCCGTTTATTCAAGAAAGAAAACTGACTGGACAAGACGTTGTTCTTCTAAAACGATTCGCTTCCACATCAGCTCTTCAATCTTAATGGCCGCCGCCATTCGGCTGTTTCTTGCAGGAAAAATGGGAGTGAAGGTCGTGAAGGTGCGGGTCGAGAATATTTGAATAGTAGCTGAAAAGCTTGCGGCTTATGTAGAAACCGAACGAATTCATTGAATTCGTTCGGTTTTTTGATATATGGCCACATCTTCCGTTAAACTTCCTTTAATCCCGTCGTCGTATTGCTGCGGCATGCGAATTATCTTTCCGGAGTGGTATAGCCTGCCATATATGGAGAAACAAGGCTGGAACATATCATAAATCTTTTGGAAAAACCGAACGGTGACTGGACCAGAATTGTATAACTGGATTTTCTGGATTTTGGGGCAGGATTTTTCTGACCGGCATGGAATATATATGATTGGGAATCAACAGTAGAAAACGACAAAGCAGGTGGAGAGATGACATACATAATCGAAACGATGAAGTTCCCGGTCGACAACTTTTTAGGTATGCTTTTATACGTAGTATTGTTTATGCTGACGGCAGCATTGCTGGTGGGAGTTCCGCTTCATTATCTCCCTTATCAAATACCTTATGCTGTTAAAAACGCCGCAATCGGAACGGCGGTTTTCATCGGTATCTTTATATGGTGGCTTTTGATATTTTAGAAAGAATTATATACTCCGAACACTATTTCCTATTTGAAGGTATTATCATTTTCTGCTTTATGTTTCCACTCAGGCTGCAACAGAGAAAAAACCAACGCATCATGGGATTGCTTGTTCTGATACAAGTATCCTCTCAAAGTGCCCTCTTCCGTGAATCCCCTATTGCGAAGCAATTGATTGGAAGCATGATTTTGCGGGAAAGTAACCGCGCCAAGCCGGTATAACCCGAGCTTTTCAAAACTGTATTCCATTATCTTGTTGATTGCTTCGGTTGTATACCCCATTCTCCAAAAATCAGGATGGATCTCATAACCGATTTCAGCTTTTTTACTATAGGTGCTTAGATTATTCAGCCCGGCACTCCCTATAAAACTGTTGCTTTCTTTTAGAAGCAGGCCCCAGCGAATGCCGCGTCCGCTCTTAAATGTTTCATGCAATGAGTAGATCATTTCCTCTGCTTGTTCCATGTTCACCAGGCTGTTCATACCATAATATTTCGTTACTCGATCATCAGACATGATGCTAAAAAAACTCGCCGCATACTGCTTGTTTATTTCCACCAATTTCAGTCTTTCTGTTTCAAACTCCGGAAATCTCATTTTCAGTCCACCTCTTTTACAAGTTCCTAATATAGGAGAAAGTTGTGGTCAATGTTATCCTAACTTTTCATACGATTCAATCTTTTTTAGCTCTGTTTCATGATTTAATTGTAAGAAGAATGGAGGAAGGTGTTTATCCATTGTTCAAGTGGAAAAGGAATAATGCCTAAAACAAAGCCGGACGGTATTCAAATCTTAAGGATTCGAACTCGTCCGGTTTTTGGTTTGATTTTCACTGCCTGCTTTTTTGAGTTGGCAAATAATGATTTGGAAGCATGTCTTTGGAGCGTGTACTGTTCAATACCATTACCTTCATGTTATAAGCGGCTGATACTGTTCTTTGAGTTGCTCCTTCAGCGTCGAAAGGGTTATAGGAAAGGTGGGTTCCCCCATATAACCAGGCGCAATTTCGTACTGCCCGAAGGCGATAACCAAATCCCCATCTTCGATATAAAAAGATTGGTCACTAGTAATGCTTTGAAAAGCGCTCGCTCCTGTAAATGGATCGTCAGGGTGGAAATAGCTTCCTTCCCCAGCTTTTTCTTGCTCCTTGATTTGCCGATGAATTTCCTGATTGATCATTTCTGCGTAGTCGCTGTTTTCATGGAAAAGATCAGAAAGAATTAACTGCTGATTATCGTTCAGGTCGATATTATAGTAATCGGTTACTGTAATCCCATGTGCACCGCCTGTATAGGTGTAGGTAGACACGGTGAAAGACAAAATCTGATCAGTATTCTTAAGATTGTAGTCGATTTTCAATTCATAGGGATTAAAAGGCCTGTTTTCCTGGTCGGCATTCTTTTGAGCCTGTTTTGCCTGAACAATGATCTCTTTCTTTGCTTCCAGTGCTTGTTTTTTGATTTTATTATTCAGCTGCTTTTCGAATTTTCTATCGGAAAGGCCATTCACGATAGGTACGTTTAAGTCGATGGTGACAAAATCAGTTTTTTCCTGAATTACTTTTGACCCAATGATAATACTTCCAGTGTCGGATTGGTCGTCTGCAGGTTCGACCGATAAAGCTCCCGCGGGATGCGGAAGAGCGCAAAACCAGTAAAAAATTGCAGTCAGAAATACGATATTCGTTTTATTCATATATGACTGTTACCTCCTGTATTTTTGATTAGCTTTCCATATTTTTCAGCAATAATGCTTGGGCGGGAAAAATAGCAGGAATAATTCCCCTCACAGCGAAATAATAAATCGTCGAACAAATAATTTTGCATTCAGGAAGGGTGATGGCAGATGATACAAGTAAAACAAATCGAACCGGAGAGTACATACTCATTACGTCATCGGATTTTAAGGCCGAACCAAACAATACAAGAATGTTTGTATCCGAACGACTTTGAGCGGAATGCTTTCCATTTAGGGGCTTATGTAGACGGGAAGTTGATCAGCGTTGCTTCTTTTTACCAGGAAAATCATCGGGCGTTTACAGAATCAAGGCAGTTCAGGTTACGTGGGATGGCGACCTTGGAGGCATATCGTAAACAAAAAGCAGGAAGTGCTTTGATTCAAAGGGGGGAAGCAATAATGTCGGAGAAGAAGGCCTCACTGTGGTGGTGCAATGCCCGTACAAGTGTCAGTGATTATTATCGGAAAATGGGGATGGATTCAGAAGGGGGGATTTTTGATATCGAGCCAATCGGCCCCCACCGCTTAATGTATAAGCGGCTGGGTGAATAGGGAGAGGAGGATCTGCTGTTATAACATCAACTGGTAAAACCATACGTCTTGCCAATTTTCGAATTTGTAGCCGACCTCCCTGAAACTGCCGATGAATTCGAAGTGGAACTGTTCATGCAGCTTAATACTAGCTTGATTTCCGGCGGTTATCCCACTGATCACTGAATGATAACCGAGGGTTTTTGCTTTCTCAAGAACAGCCTCCATTAGCCATTTCCCAATTCCTTTTCCTTGACTGCCGGGATCTACATAAACGGAAAGTTCGCAGGTCCATTGATATGCTGGTTTGTCCCGATAGGCACTTAAACAGCTGTAACCAGTGATTTTTCCATCATCTTCGGCGACTAACAGCGGGTATCTGTCCCCGTATTTGGAGAACCATTTTTTCCGTTGCTCGATCGTTTGTTTTTTCAAATCAAATGTAGCAGTCGTATGTTCAATTGCGTGGTTATATATGGCCAGCAAGGAAGGGATATCTGTTTGTTCTGCATTTCTAATCAACATAAGGCGGAATACCTCCAATCGTATCTTTCCTCATTTTAAAGGAAAGAGTGGGAAATGAATACTGTGCAGTCTTTTGGTCGATGCAGTAAGCTGACATTCATTAACAAGTCGTTAAGAAGGACTGCGAAAAATCCGGATGTTCCTCTTTTGATATTCCACTCCGATTATAATCTGGATTTTTCTATGTTTTCCGGCTGTTTGTCAGTTCGAACTGCCGAAACTGGAGGGTACAGATTTGCTTGATTGCAGGAGTTGCTTCTTCCAGAGATAGGGGGGGAATACAGTAGAAAAAAATTGCTGCATGCTTATAGGCGGGGACTGTCCTTTTTTGGGTGAAATTTGTTATGATAAAACGGAAACTACTTAATGGAGGATACTATGGAAGACATTTTACAGTTGAAAGACAAACATATTGTGGTTATGGGTGTGGCCAATGAACGCAGTCTTGCCTGGGGAGTCGCTAAGTCATTGGCTAAGGCCGGGGCAAAATTGACATTTACATACCGTAAAGAGCGTTCATACCAAAAATTGATCAAGCTTTTGGAAAAGAGCGAAGTTACTGCTGAACATGTAGCTGTTTGTGACATTAATGAGGACGAAAGTATAAAAGACGCATTCGCCGCCATCCATGGGAAGGCCGGCAGGATCGACGGGATCGTTCATTCGATTGCCTTTGCGCATGGAGAAGATTTAAAAGGACCATTTGTAGAAACCTCCCGCAGTGGATATGCTTTTGCACAGGATACCAGCGCTTATTCGTTGATTGCTGTGGCCAGGGAAGCCAAGCCTTATATGACCAATGGCGGCTCGATTATTACGATGAGCGCCTTGGGCGGGGAAAGGACACTCGAAGGATATAAAGTAATGGGGGTCGCCAAAGCGGCTCTGGAATCCTCTGTCCGATACTTGGCGTTAGATTTGGGAGTAGACGGCATCCGGGTCAACACGATATCAGCTGGTCCGATAAGGACACTCGCGGCTAAAGGGATTCCTGGGTTTAACGAAATGCTTCATGACATCGAATCCAGAGCACCCCTAAAACGAAATGTGACACAAGAAGAAGTGGGAGATATGGCGGCAGTTATGATGAGCCCGCTTTCGAGAGGTGTGACTGGCGAAACTGTCCATGTGGATGCCGGGTATAACATAATGGCCTAAATGCCAATTGGCGTCTTTGCAAGGATTTTTTTCTTGCAAAGGCGTTTTTTATTTAGGTAGAGGGTGAAGATTCCTTTCTATGTGGCGGGGGAGGTGTTCGATTTGAAAAGGCGCTGCACTGTATAGCTGGACATACAGAAGCCGATGCTAAGAAAATTATTGGAATTGCGAACCTGAAGAATGAAAGGGAGAAAAATAGAGAGTACTCAGGAGAAGAACAATTAGGTGTTATACGAATAAACAGAGAGGCTGCCAAGGAAAAGTATGGACTGTAACTTCCGTATGTATATTAATTATTGGTTGGCAAATAGTAAACAGGCCACAGTCTATTACAATGGAGGTCAACTGATGAAAAAAGCGTTTGTTACTGTTGCAGCGGCCGTTGTGTTAAGTGGTTTAACTGGATGTAATACGAACAACCAGGAAGCACAAGATCCGAATAATGATGAAGGATTTCGCCAAGTCGGTTTTCATGGTGGAGGGCAGAATACCGGAAACCCTGATAACGAAAACGACAATGGTCAGTTCTTCCTCAACCCAGGTGGACAGGGTCAGTATCCCAATCTAAGGGAAAACCCTCCGTTAAGACGGGAAAACGAGAATTTCCAACAGGATTTCAGGCAGTTCAGCCAAGGAAACGATCAATCGGATAATCGGCAAAACAACCAGCAAACAGACCGTCGGACAGGTGAAACGAACAATGATGCGAATATCGGTGACGTGCAACGGGAAGTCATCCGGTTAACGAATGTCGAGAGACGTAACAATGGACTTCAAGAACTGAAAGCCGATACGGATTTAACGGAAGTGGCACAGGAAAAATCGGAAGATATGTCCGAGAACAACTACTTTTCGCATACTTCACCGACATATGGCTCTCCATTCGATATGATGCAGCAATACAATATTGAATATCGATCAGCAGCAGAAAACATTGCTTCAGGACAACAATCAGCCGAGGCTGTGGTGCAAGCATGGATGGACAGTCCGGGTCATCGGAAAAATATCCTCAATGGAGAACTGACCCATATTGGCGTCGGATTCGATTCCGATGGCAACTATTGGACACAAATGTTTATCCAAAAGTAAAAAAAGGGATTCACCACTTCTTGGTGAATCCCGCTTCACTAATCCTTGTTTTGGTCGCTCTTCTGACTGTCCTCCTCCGAAAGTTCATCCATTATTTCATCTTTCATTTCCTCTTTGACTTCTTGTTTGATTTCCTCATACATTTCTTCGTATACTTCTGATTTTACATCATCCATTAATTCTTCTTTGAATTCGGTTTTGATTCTGGAAATACGGCGTTTCCGTTTACGAGTTCCTTCGAGTTTTAAATCTTTACTGAACATCATCAGAATGGCGATCACCATCAATAGCATGATAATAGCAAAGGGCAAAGCGGCAATGATGGAAGCCGTCTGCAATGCATCCAGTCCGCCGCCGCCACTTAACAACAGAACGCTGGCCGTCCCTGCAATCAGGAAGCCCCATACGAGCTTTGCCGACATTGTCGGTGCCAGGCTGCCTTTGGAAGTCAATGCTCCCAACACATAAGAAGCCGAATCGGCAGAGGTGATGAAGAAAATAAGGATCAACAGGATGGCAAGGACGTTTGTGATACCGCTTAGCGGCAGTTCCCCGAGTGTGGCGAACAATGCTAATTCTACATCACCGGTGACCAGCTCGGCCAATCCGCCGGAACCGAACATTTCTACATTCAAGGCGGTACCGCCGAAGGTAGTAAACCAAATAATCGCCAATAAGGATGGGACAATCAAAACGCCGGCCATGAACTCCCGGATAGTTCTACCGCGAGAAATCCTTGCAATGAATAACCCCATGAACGGTGCCCAGGAAATATGCCAGGCCCAGAAGAAAATGGTGTTTGTGCCAAGCCATTCGCTGTCGGAAAAGGGGGTCATCGTCAGGCTCATCGGAATTATATTTGAAATGTAACCGCCCAATGTGGAAACAAAGTTCTCGGCGATAAACAATGTCGGTCCCACGATAATGACGAATAGTAGGAGTAGTCCGGCGACAACAAGGTTCACGTTGCTCAACAACTTGATTCCTTTGTTGACCCCTTTTGCGGCTGATATCATGAATAAGCAGGTGACAACAATGATGATCAGAATTTGCGTCCAGGCATTGTTCGGGATGGAACTGATATAAGACAAACCGCCTGTGATTTGCATCGCACTTAGGCCGAAAGTGGTCGCCACACCAGTGCAGGTAGCCAGGACTGCCAATATATCGATAGTCTTACCTAGCCAGCCATCAGTCCGGTCACCTATCAAAGGGTAAAAGGCGGAGCTGATCAGTGCAGGCCGATCTTTTCGGAATTGAACATAGGCAAGTGTCAAGGCAACAATGGAGAATATCGCCCATGGGTGTAATGCCCAATGATAAACCCCGTATCGAAGACCGGCGATCGCCGCTTCTCTGGTTTCGGGTTGATAGCCGACAGGTGTATCCAAATAGTAAAGTACAGGTTCGGCAACTCCCCAGAAGACAAAGCCGACGCCGATTCCGGCTGCAAACAGCATGCCGATCCAGGAGAACCAGGAATATTCCGGCCTGTCATCAGGTTTTCCGAGACGGAGACGTCCAAAAGGACTGATAGCCAAAACAATCACGAATAGGACAAAAAATGCAGTGATCAGCATATAAAACCAGCCGAAACTTTCAATCATCCAGCTGAGCGCGTCACTGGCTGCTTCTTGCAGCGTGCTTGGAGAGCTTGCTCCCCATAAAACAAATAAAGCTACCAGGATTGCTGAAATGACAAATACAATTCCCGGTTTTTTGGTTGAATAGGTATAATTATTTTCCGCCATAAATTAGGTCTGCGCACTATCGGCGCAGATCCCCCCTTTCTTTTTTCAGGAATAAATGTTTTGGAAATGATTTTGTCCAGCTTCAGCGCCTACCCCCTCGAGGTCTTTAAGTCCTTCCTCTCTGTGGCGGAATCATGCCACGCCGAGGCTGTTCATAAGCTTGTGCCTCAAACCAAGAACTTTGGCAGAGGGGGTTATCAGCGCAATTTTTCAGGTATGAAGTATAAATGCGACCACACCTCTGTCATCGCCTGTCTGATCGTCTTTTTTCTGAGCAGGCGCACGCGCTTTTTATTATAAATAGATTGTCGGGAAGTGTGTAAAATAAAAAGCGGATGATGATTCGAAGCTGATCCTTTGAGTATGTATTGCTATTTTTTAATACCCTTGGCGTCCCATATTAAAACCGTATCATTAATAAGTCCACCTTGGATATGGTCCGTTTTATCGATTCTTTCGGCATTACGCGCCCTCTAGACTAGTCATTTGCCAGTAACTTCGGTCTGGTTTTATCATGGAAGGGAAAAGGGTATATCTTTATTATCTTGGACACATGCTGTTTGAGTGATGATCAATATCGGAGGAACACGTATATGAATGACGCTTATTATTCTTTTTTAATCCCTTCCTATAATGAGTCAGACAATGTCCGGCTGATTCATGAAGCGCTGACAGAAGAGTTGGAAAAAATAAATTGCGCTTATGAGATTTTGTTTGTCGATGATGGAAGTGAAGACGATACCTTTAAGAAAATACACCAGTTGGCAAAGGAGCATCCAGCGGTTAAGTATGTTTCTTTTACAAGAAATTTTGGGAAAGAGGCAGCATTGCTTGCCGGCCTCAGGCATGCTCGAGGCGATGCAGTCATCATTATGGATGCCGATTTACAACACCCTACATATTTAATCGGAAATCTGATTGAAGGTTTCGAGGAAGGCTTCGATCAGGTCGTGGCCAAACGGAATCGAGATGGCGATTCTCGATTACGTTCTTTCTTATCAAAAATTTACTACAAATGGATCGATCAGGTGGTCGATGTAAAATTAAAAGATGGAGAAGGGGATTTCCGTCTTTTGAGCAGAAAAGCGGTGGAAGCCGTGCTCGAGCTCTCAGAAGGAAACAGATTTTCTAAAGGATTGTTTTCTTGGATAGGATTTGAACAGAAAACAGTATATTACCGGAACCATATCAGAGGAAATGGAGACTCTAAGTGGTCTTACAAAAAATTGATCAATTATGGCATCGAAGGAATCGTTTCCTTTAATCAAAAGCCGCTGCGTATATGTCTTTACGGCGGACTGATCATTATGTTCCTGGCTTTGCTTTATATTTTTGTCATGCTTGTAGGAATCATCCGCACGGGTATTGATGTCCCAGGCTATTTTTCCATCATCTCTTCTGTTTTGTTTCTGGGAGGGGTACAGTTGGTCAGCTTGGGTATCATCGGTGAGTATGTGGGCAGGATTTATGCCGAAACGAAGCGCAGGCCGCATTATCTAATAAGAGATACGAATCTGGACAGGGATTTATGATGAATTGGATCAATAATGAGTTCACCCGATTTGTAGTTGTCGGCGGATTGAATACCGTTAATTATTACCTGGTATATTTAATTTGTTTTAACCTGCTTGGATGGCATTATTTAGTCGCGCATATTTCCGGATTCTTCGTCAGTCTGGTGCTTTCTTTTTTTCTGAATGTTTATTTCACCTATCGAGTAAAACCGACGTTTTCTAAGTTTTTGCAGTTCCCATTATCTCAACTGGCCAATATAACATTATCCTCTTGTCTAATGTATGTATTTGTCGATTTACTTGGCTGGAACGGGAATGCAGCTCCATTCGCTGCCTTGTTTATCACGGTTCCAGTCACATTTTTGATTACCGGAAAAATATTGAAAAAGTAATGGTGGCAATCTATGAGAAAAAATAACTATTTCGCGAAGCTGATTGGGTTCAGTGTGTTGGCTGCTATTGCAGCTCACGGATTTTTTTTATATCAGTGGAGTCAGGGCGGGTTGATGGCCGGTCCGAACGACGGCCTTTCACAAATGGCTCCGTTCAGAAGCATGCTTTACCAACAATTTACGGACGGGAATTTCTTCTATTCATATATTTACGGGCTTGGGGGCAGCACATTCACTCAGCTTGCTTATTATTATGGAATTAATCTTTTTTTCTATATAACCATTATAGCTGTTTACGTTTTAGAACTATTGTCGCTTGTAAAAGAACCGAACGTATTGTTTTGGGCGGAAGCTACTGTATTTATAAGTGTTGCACGAATGACGATCGTGCTAGTCATGACCACTTGTCTTTTCCGCTATATGAAGTTGAATACAATTCCCTCCTTTATCGGAGCATTTTTATACGGTGCCTGTGTCATGTATTTCCGTCATGTTACATACTGGGAGTTTTTTGGCGATGCTTTTCTTTGGCTGCCGTTGTTGGTGCTTGGTGTGGAAAAAATCATGCGGGAACAAAGGCCTGTCTGGTTGATTATTGCAGTGGCCATGTCCCTGTTTGATAACTTTTACTTCGCTTTTATCAATTTTTGTTTTATCGCACTGTATGTTTGCTTACGTTGGGCGATCCGATTGACAGCGGAGGAACCGAAACTGAAAAAGCAAATTCGCCAGTTTGCCCTTTCGGTGATTTTAGGCTTTGGGATCGGATCAGTAGGCTTTTTCCCTGCTGTATGGGGTTTTTTTCATAATTATCGCCCGGAATATGAGCAAGACATCCCTTTGTTGGACAATACCAGCAACATATTATATGACAGCCATCTGTATTTGCTACCTGCAGTATTTGTGCTGTTTCTATTCGTATTTCCTTTGTACCGCATCCGGGAGTTTCGGTTGTTTGCATTGTTGGGAATATTATTCACTTTTATGCACTTCGTTCCGTTGGCGGCCAGTTTCTTTAATGGAATGTCTGCGCCACAGCACCGGTTTGAATACTTGGGTTTTTTCTCGATAGGTGGGGTTGTTGCAGCCGGTTTACAGCACTTCCATCGGTTCGATTATCGAGAATGGATACCAGCTGGAGTATTGATGGCTTATAGCTATATCGCATTTTATGTGATGGATGATTCCTTGTCTTTGAAGGATAAGCTTCCTTTCCTCGCGGTGTGTGCTGCGACTGGAGTATCGTTCTTGTCTGTTATCGCTGGAAGATTTCGCTTAGTCTTGCCATGGTTGGTCGGTTTTATTGTCCTGTCCCATCTAGTAATCGTCAATCAATTCCAACACGATAAGCTTTATGAGGCAGGAAGGGTGAAGGAATCGACACAAGAATATGTTGAGAGCAATGACTATCTTTCGGAAGAACAACAAGGCTTGATTAATCGTGTGCTCGCCTCAGATAATCGAGTCCTGTCCCGGATGGAATGGAAGACAGATGGAAGGAACAACACACCGATGATTCAAGGGTTCCCGGGGACAAGTGTCTATTCGAGTATCTTAAACGAGGAATTGCTGTTCTTTTATTATGATGATTTGCAGATAGATATGAAAAGGGAGAGTGTCAGCCGTTACTCAGGTTTTGGTGACCGCGCAAATTTGCACAGTCTGTTTGGCGGTAAGTATATCATGTATGAGAAAAAACAAGAGAAGAACATTCCCTATGGGTTTAAAAAATATATGGAAAGTGACCACTACGTCGTTTATCAAGACGCCTTTAGTCTTCCTTTTGTTCGTACTTCGGACGTGGTCTACACGGAAGAAGCTTTGGCGGATGCTTCCGTGCTTGACCGGGAGCATGCTATGTTGGATGGAATAATACTCGAGGATGGGGAGGGATCGTATCAATCAGCCATGATCGATACTGTACCTAATCTGATCGAGCAAGCTACTATAGAACCAGTGGATGCAACTTACCATGATGGTCAGTTGAATGTTTCCGGCGAGACAGGCGGGATAGACATTCATACAAACCGGATTGATGTATCTTCTTATGAGGATTATTATGTATCTTTCTATTTATTGAACAACGATAAGAAAGCACCGCTTTTTCCTTTGCATGTCAATGAGTTTAAAACGAGCAGGAAATCAAGACAATCAATCTACAGGACGAAAGTTGACGAAATCACGATACGTGTGCCGAAGGAGGAAGTTATTTCCCTCAGGGTTCCTGAGGGAAGCTATACACTCAAAAACCTTCGCTTATATGGGGAAGATTACCAGGAACTCGAAGAAGCAGCCGCCAATAAGCAAAACAATGCAGAAGTGGATTTGGATGGCAACCAAATTGACATATCGCTCGATAACAAGGAAGGGGACGACTATCTTACGATACCAATACCTTACGAAAAAGGCTGGCATGTTTATGTAAACGGAGAAAAGCAGCAAATTCGAAAAGCGAATTATGCTTTCCTGGGTACGCGAATTAAACCAGGTCACAATGACATTGAAATGATTTACCATCCTCCTTACTTTGGTTATACCGCAACTTTGGCGTTACTGTCGGCGGCTGGATCGTTTTTCTGGATTTTTTGGAGGAGGAATAAAAGAAAAAAGCGAGTGGAACGTGCGCATGATTCAATTGCCAAAAATGAATGATAAAGCCTTTCAATCAAGTTTTGATTGAACTTGTCAGGTTGAAAAGTGGGAAGTAACATAAGGGTGCTTCTCACTTTTTCGTAGGAGTGGTACTAATAAGAGGTGGAAATGCCTTTTTCTCTCCCCGGGAGGCTGTTTCACGGAACCGAAGTAATAATACTGTTGCCCATCCTTGGTAAAGAGGAGAAATAAAGATGATATCGAGTAGTTCCGGACAATGTCGAATGCATGCTATGGATGTCGGTACAATGTCCGGTTATGTTTTGGCCTTTACCGTTTTTTTTCAGTAGCCTTCTGGATAAAAACGTTCTTTTTTCCTGACCCCAGGCTCTGCCAATAAAGATTCTTTGCTTATGGCAAAAGTAATGCATCCCTTGCTCTCTTACTTCGCATAACTTCTCCATAGAATTGCCAACAAAAGGATCATAATGATATCCAGCCTCGCTCCAAAAGCAAAGGATAAAAAACCAGCATGCAACATTGGGATTTTTGTAAGCAACAAGGCTGTAATCATGATCGTCAGCAAAGGAATCACTGTTCTTTTTACGTAAAATTGAAATAAAATGAAGCCGCCTCCAATTACTTCGATCAATGCTACTAGTAAAAGAGCAATGGCAGGATAGGGTATGCCAATGTTTGCGAATATTTCCTCAAAGCTGGGATCGAGCAATTTGACCAGACCAGAGGTAATGAATACATAAGCGACACCATATCGAATTAACTGCAAAGAATGAATCGGTCCGTGCAATTTTTTCTCCTCCTCGATTGTTTTTATTACCTTATGCGGTGTTGAGGACAGCCTATGCTCTAAAAAATATAAATTTTAAATTTTCGGAAAGGTATTACTTTTAAAGGTAAAATAAATTACTCTATAAAGTAAGGGGCGGTGGAATGGAAAATTTGAAGCTCAATGTTGATTTACTGCGCAAACGGGTTCCCAATTTGACAGTTGCAGCCCGTTCTGTCGGTCTCAGGCCAGCGACAGTTTCCAATCTTTGTACAGGTAAAATCCCTTTGGAAAGGGCAGAGGTAAGGACACTGGTCCGTTTAGCATCCTTGGCAAATTGCAAATTGGACGACTTGATCATTCAAAGAGGAGGAGAAAAAATGATTGAAACCGGAATCAAGACTTTGGATTTGTTCGCTCCGCTTGTAAGAGAAGGAAAAACCGGATTGGTAGCAAGACCTGGAATGGGACAGCTTGTTTTATTGGCCGAATTATTTTACCGGTTGAAGAAGCAAGGGTTTCGCTCCTTGTTTTTAGCTGAAGATTCAAACACCAGCATTGCCGATGCACTCGCGGAAGCCGATTTTTACAGTACTTCCGCCGACGAAATTTTCGCTCGCATTAAGGAATACCAGCCATCAGATATTATCCTGGGAGTGGACCGCAGAATTTATTTATCCGAAGATTTTTATCAATTAGAAGATCATTTCTTTGAAAACGGTATCAAAAACATCACCTTTGCTGTCGTTGATACGAGTGGAGAGGCGGTTGACGAAGAGTTGCCATATGGACCGCTTGAAACCCTGTGGGAATTCGACATGGAATTGGCGGCCAAGCAGGCATATCCCGCTGTCAATCCTTTAACTTCCATCTCGACTGTTCTGGAAGAAATTAATTTGGACAGCGGCCACATGGAGGTTCAGCAGCAAGCACGTAAAATTCTTCGGAGATCTAAAGAATTAACCTATCTGGTGGAACAGCGAGGGAAGAACAATCTATCAGAGGCCGACAAAATCACTTTTGAAAGGGGAAAAAAACTGGAAGCATATTTAACCCAGCCTTTATTTGTGGCAGAGGATTTTTCCGGTCAGCGAGGACAATCTGTAGCACTTTCAGAAACCTTGGAAAATGTAAAAGCAATTTTGGATGGTAAAACAGATGAAATAACTGCAGATGAATTGAAGTATATCGGGTCACTTCAGGTTTAAGGATGTCTAGTATGCAAGTTGTTCGTTGCAATGGAGGAAGAAACATGGTATATTAATCAAGCGATGAGCTAATTTGCGTAAGACGAACAGACATGCTCTATGCTAAACGCCGAATGTGGTCGGCGGTCTTTCGCCGCAAACGTAGAGCCCTCTGCCAGGACAGAGGGCTCTTTTATATGTATTCAAAGATAGTGGATTAAAGGCTCTATGCTGACGTGGTGATGGGGGTTTTACTGGTTATAATCGCTGTTTTAAGGGAGGAGTCTTGTTGGCGTAGTGTAAAATCATACACTGCAGTTGACGGAGAACCGACATGACCAATATAAAAAAAAGCTTGGGACAAAAGTATTGCGACCAAAATAAAAACCGAACGATTTGGTTCGGTTTTCATATTGTTTAAAAAAGCAAACCGCTCTATCCTTCTCTTATGAAGTGTGCAACACTCCACTCCGGCAACCTTTTCATGTTGTTGGCGCACCCTCCATTTCCAACGAATAAAGGAACCTCGCCATATACATCTTCGTTATTGTCTAGATACTTAAGCGAATAGAAGATTACGGTTCTATCTTGTCTTGATCTTGTAGTGGTCAGACCGCTAAAACGTAGCGAAGGCAAGATACTGTGGTTGCCACGCGTACCTGCTTCCACTTGCTTAGAGCACCAATGGCTTTCTAGGAGGGTTTTAGCCCTTTCTTTCCCCGGAAGTGTCTCCTATTATGCTTTCGCTATTCATTTTCTGAGTTTAAAATACAGCAGTGCCATGATGAAAGACTCTCTTCTCTATAACGCAAAGTCTGTCAACAGGAGAGCGGTTATCGATTCTTCTCGTCCGGTTATTAAAGTGGTTTTTTATTATACCCGAGGTCGTTACTCATTTGCAGCAGTTACGCTTGCCTGCTTTCTGTATTCCGTCTGATACCATGCGACAAACAAATCGACAAAGAGAGGGTCCCATTGCGATCCCTTTCCTTCTATCAGAATCGCCATTGCTTTTTCAAATGACATTGCTTTTCGATAATTGCGATCGGAAGTCATGGCATCGAAAGCATCCGCTACTGCCATAATTCTGCCGAATATAGGGATGTCCTCTCCGGCCAGTCTGTCGGGATACCCTTTGCCGTCAAAACGTTCGTGATGATGGCGGACGCCAGGAAGCAAAGGGACAATTGCATCGCTGGGATGGATTTCTTGCAGTATTTGTTCACCGATCACTGGGTGCAGCTTTATTGTTTCGTATTCTGATTCCGTAAGCTTGCCGTCTTTTAACAATATTTCATCCCGAATGCCGATTTTTCCAATATCGTGCAGCAATGCAGACTGCCTTAGCAATGCGAGTTCACTTTCCGACAGCCCGGTTCTGCGTCCGATATGCTGCGCATATTCTGCAACCCGTAAAGAGTGCCCTGCGGTATATGGATCTCTGGCATCAAGAGTGGCGGCGAAAACAGTGAAAAAGCTTTCGTGCAATTGTTCGGTCATCTGTTTCTTTTCAACGATGGAATCTACCATGTGATTGAAACCATTTATTAAATGACTGAACTCATCTGAATAATAATTGTTTAATTTCTCCAAGTTTCCTGCTTCTACTTCCCTCATGCCATTTTGCAATTGTTCGACTGGTTCCTGAATATCTCGGGTGAGCAGGTTTGATCCAAACAGGGCAAAAAACAAAACGGTCAACACAACGACTACAGCCCAAACGATATACTCCGTCATGAAAGATGAACCAAATTCATAAAGCCGCAGAGTTGTCGCTGCCGCGAATAGCAGCATTGGGAAAACGCTTAGAAATGCTGCACTGAAATAAAACTTCTTATTTATTGCAAGTAACATATGTGCACCATGGGAAATGTCCTTTTGATAGAGGTTCAGCCCTTTTTCTTTTAAAATCTTCAGAACCTGTCGCATGACGAGGCTCGTCAAAAAGTATTCAATCATTCCGTGCATGAAAGCGATAAGCAATGCCGCAAAACAAGCAATAACTGTATAATAGTAAGGAATGGAAAGCCAGCCCATCGTTATGGCCAGCATCGTCAAAATAGCGGCAGGGGCTGTGATCCCGACAAAGTGCGGTAAGATGATCCGTTGAAAGGAAAGCAGCGGAAAACGATGCGCGCGTTGGTAGGCAGCTTCCAATCCCATGAGCGTCGGCCGTTTTTGCCGCATTGCTTTTTTTATCGGAGCAATATGCTTGGAATAAGCACTAAATTCAATAAACAGCATCAACAGGAAGGAAACTACGACAATTCCTAGAAAAACAGCCGTTTCCTGTACGGAAAATTGTAAGGGATGCAGCATGAAAATACCGCAGAAGCCAAATACAGCAACGAGGGAGCCAATTAAATAGTTGAGCATTAATTTAATGGCCAGTTTGTTATATGACATGGGGTTACCATCCTAATTCGTATTGTTGTAGTGATATCCCCATTATAATAAAAAATGTCGAAAAAATGGGGAATTTGCCACAAGTTTTTTGATTGGTACCAGGAATTTTGTGATACGATTGTTTTACTTGTGAAATGTTCTTATTCGAACTTGTTTGTTAAAATGAAATATAGAATTAGTGGATAATAGGGGGGACAGGATGAAAAATATCGTGGAAGTTAAGGGACTTGAAAAAAACTACAAAAGTTTCCGTGCAGTGACAGGTGTCGATTTTGAAGTGGGAGAAGGCGAGATATTTGGTTTTCTTGGCCCGAATGGAGCTGGAAAAAGCACTACCATCAACATGCTGTCGACGATCATCAGACCTTCAGGGGGTAAAGCCAGCATTAACGGATTTGATATCGTAGCGGATAAAAATAAGGTCAGGGCGAGCATCGGCCTTATTTTTCAGGAATCTACACTGGATGAAAAACTGACTGCCAATGAGAATCTCATGCTTCATTGTAAATTTTACCGTGTTCCGAAAGATAAACGGGAAGAGAGAATAAAAGAAGTATTGGAAATCGTCGATCTCGAAGACAAGCGGGGAAATATAGTGGATACCTTTTCAGGAGGAATGAAACGCAGGCTGGAAATCGCCCGAGGTCTGTTGCATTATCCCAGGGTCCTGTTTCTCGATGAACCGACCGTAGGACTAGATCCTCAAACAAGGAACCATATATGGGAGTATATTCTCCGTCTAAAAGAAAAGGCAGGAATCACGATTTTTTTGACGACCCATTATATGGACGAGGCAGAAATATGCGACAGGGTCGCCGTCATGGACCATGGGGAATTGATCGCTCTTGATACACCTGATCAATTGAAAACCAACGTTGGAGGAGACATCATCGAAATCGAAACGGAAGACAACCAAACAGCGTGGAAAATACTTAAGGAGAAATATGAGGTAGAAGTAAACGAAGCGGGTGAATCGCTTACTTTTCAAGTCGATAAAGGGAGCGAATTTCTCGTTCAATTTGTCAAAAATTTCGATATACCCATAAAGACGGTCAACCTCAGGCGTCCGACATTGAATGACGTTTTTTTAGCGTTGACCGGAAGAGAAATACGGGAAGAAGCGGCTTCATCCAAAGAGAAAATGAAAAGCAATATGCGAAAGGGGCGTGGATAGGATGGAAGCTGTTTATGCAATTTGGCAGCGCGATGTCCTGAAATTTTTCCGGGATCGGGCACGACTCATTGGTTCTTTTGCCATGCCTTTTATGTTTTTGATTCTTTTTGGAAGCGGCATGAGTGGGGCGATAGGATCGATGATGGGCGGTGAAGAAGCCGCCGGACCGTTGCGTGATTTTGACTTCGTCGAATTCATGTTCCCCGGGATAATCGGGATGACCGTTTTCAATACAGCTATTTTTTCTGCATTGTCGGTTGTTCAGGATAGGGAATTCGGCTACTTGCGAGAAATCCTGGTTTCGCCGATGTCGAGAACGTCCATTGCAATCGGAAAAGTTCTGGGAGGAAGTACCGTAGCCTTATTCCAAGGATTGATGATGCTCGTTTTTGTTCCATTCATCGGGGTTTCCATCACGTTACCGATTATCCTCGAATTGATTCCTGTCATGTTTCTAGTGGCTTTTGCCATATCATCGATCGGTCTTTTAATCGCAACAAGCTTAAAAACGTCTCAAGGATTTCAAATGATCATCCAAGTTTTGATTTTTCCGATGTTGTTTTTATCGGGGGCGTTGTTTCCTTTGAACGGCATGCCTGCCTGGATGGATTTTTTAGTGAAAATCAATCCATTGACCTATTCAGTAGATATGTTTAAAAAAATCATTCTTCAGCCGGAAAATTTAGCACCAGCTTTGCGGGAGGCCATGGGGCTGAACCTGTCTGTTTTCGGCCATGTCATTTCTTTTTCAGAGGAAATGATCGTTGTCCTCGTTCTCAGTATCCTGTTCGTCGTATTGGCTACCGTACGATTCAACCGTTCAGAAGCCTGAATCTTCGTTTTATCCAGAATGAAAAATCTGTAAAAAAGGAGCAGGGGATGACAAAAAATCAATCCGATATAAAAAGCAGCGGCATGAAAATAATTACGAACGAACACAACAAAACGTATATCCAACAGCGGGATAATCACTCCGTTGTGCTGTTGGCGCGAGACGGGGACTCGTTCATTTTAATCCGTCAATATCGTGAACCAGTAAATGATTATATTGTCCAGCTTCCTGGCGGAGGTGTGCAGCCCGGAGAGGACTTAGACTCGGCAGCAAAACGAGAATTCGAAGAAGAGACAGGATTGCACTGTGAAAAAACGGTCTATCTAGGAAAAATGCTTGCAGCATCTTGGATTACAAACGAAGTAACGCATGTTTACTATAGTGAGTCCATTAGCAGTGGACCGGGACAAAAATTGGAAGACCATGAGAAAATCGAAGTACTAAACGTTCCGGTAAAAGAGTGTATCGAACAAATAAAGCAAAATGTATACAACGATACAGAACTGTGTTTTGCAGTGCTTCATGCTTTGTTGGGAGGTTTTCTATTCCGTGATTGACAATAATTTGCCGCCCGGCCGGCCATAATAAAAGGAGACGATTATTATCGGAGGGTAGCAAATGGAAATAAAAAGCGAGTATACCAATTGTTATAGCGAATATGGCAGGATGAAAAGAGTGGTCTTGTGCGAACCTCAATATATGACGATTCGGGATGTCATCAACGAAGTACAAAAGAAATTCAAAAATGAAGGGATCCATATAGAGAAAGCAGTGATGCAGCATCGTCAATTCGTCAGCAGGCTTCGCGAATTCGGTGTTGACGTTGTATTGCTTCCATATCATAAAAAGTTTCCTGAACAGGTATTCACACGTGATATCGGTTTTACTCTCGGTGAAACGATTTTTGTAGCAGAAATGGCCAGCGAAGTCAGAAAAGGGGAACAGGATCAGCTGAAGCAGTGGCTTGAGGATGAAGAAATTTCCTATTATAACCTTATTGGCAACCAAATAGAAGGCGGGGATGTCATGATTGACCGTGATGTGGTTTATGTAGGCCTCAGCAATCGTACAAACCGGCAGGCGGCTGAACATCTGAGCAGACTATTGACCAACTTAGAGGTTATTCCGATTCCTTTTGTTGAAAAATATTTACATCTCGATTGCGTATTCAACGTCATTTCCCCTACAGAGGCATTGTATTATCCCGAGGCACTCGGACAAAAAGAAATCGATTTGCTTGCTGCAAGATATGATTTGATTGAGGTAACAAAAGAAGAGCAGTTCAGACTTGGCACGAATGTCCTGAATATCGGAGACAAACGAGTCTTCAGCCTTCCTGTAAACAAACAAGTAAATGAGCAGCTGCGTGCCAGAGGCTACAAGGTAATCGAAGTGGATATAACCGAAATCATCAAGTCCGGCGGTTCTTTTCGTTGTTGTACACTGCCGTTGCTTAGAAAAGAGTGAAAACCTTAGCAGAGGTCATTTTTCTTGGAGGGAGCGAGAATTAGGGATCGGCGCCCAATTTAGTAAATTTAATAAGATTCAATAGCGAAAGGTATGTTCCGATAAGTTTGTCCTGCTAATCGGAACATACCTTTTTTGTCGGTGGTGGGCAAGGTGATTGCGCTGTTGCTCTATACAAGCCCGTTGTATTTCATCATCCAATAAAATCAATGTTTTCCACTACAATTTGTTCAGGATCCCAGTCTTCATATGGATTCGTATCAATTAATTCAGCAGTCACTTGTTGACCGAGTTGAAACGCATCTGGGTTTTCCACCATGATGGGATTGCCGTCAATATAAAGCAATTGTTCCTCTTCATCGATCAACGTAATTTCTCCTTTTAAATCGATTTTTTCTGCTTGATTATTTTGTTGGCAGCCGGTTATCAGAATAAGCGAAACTGTGATCGCTATCATCAGGGGGCGGATGGTAAGTGTCCTATTCATGGGTCCTTCTCTCCTGCTGAAGAATGTTGTTCCTAATTGGTACCCATCTGTTCAATTTGATAAACACGGAGGATGAATGGTGATTAGTGGTTTGGAAAAGAGGTCTGACAAAGGAAATAAGTAAGTTGCTAAGAGGAAACAGTCCATCTGAGTTTAAAAAGGGGAGGTAAACTCTAAATGCATATATTGGAACGGTGTTTCCTCTTATTATATATAGACGATTTTCTCTGTTTAATTGTTTCATTTTTTTTCGGTTTTCTCGTGATTATATCAAATGCATAGAAGTGGAGGATTATGGGCAGATTACAAGGGATATTTTGTTTAAAGCTTAAAGCGGAAGCTGGTCAGCTGCTTAAAGGAGTGGACATGTTTATGAAAACGAAAATCATTCTGTTATCGGGTTTAATGGTCATCGTAGGACCCTTCTCCGTTTTTGCTTCGCCAGAGAAAGTAGAAGAATCTTCTGTAGAGCATAACTGGGAACGGATGGACACGGAATACGAAATAGTTCCCGTCGATACTCATACATATACTGTTTGGCGCAACTTTATCCGGAAAACACGCAAATGCGATATTTCTCATCGTATTAAGACGGATGTCTGGTATTGTGACTTGCATCATCATACCCGGAGCTCTTCTTCCATCGATGAGATCATCCACAGTGAAGAGCATAGCCATTAACCTTTGGAAGTGACGGATAAAACTTGATTCGGAAGAAAGGGGGAGTGTTGTGGATCATTTAGAAACAGCAAGAGCCATGTTTGGTACGACGATGGCTTTCCATATCATATTTGCTACATTGGGCGTCGGTATCCCGCTTATGGTTTTGTTTTCTGAGCTGTTGTATCAAAAAACAAAGGATCGGGATTTTGCCGTGATGGCAAACCGCTGGACAAAAGGATTTGCTGTTTTGCTCGGAGTGGCGATTCCTTCCGGGACAATTGCCGGTGTGCAGCTGTCTCTGTTGTGGCCGGGGTTCATGGAAGTGATCGGCGAAGTAATGGCTCTGCCTTTCCAGATTGAAATTTATGCTTTTTTTGTGGAAGCATTATTCATGTCGATTTATGTGTATGCAGCCGATCGAATATCCCCTTGGATGCGGATTGTCAGCTTGTGTCTTGTAGCTTTGGGAGCAGTCGCGTCGGCAATACTGATTACGAATGTTCATGCATTCGAAGGGACGCCTGCCGGGTTTCGCATAGAGAATGGAGAAATTGTCGATGTAGATCCTTGGGCAGCCTTCTTTAACCCTTCTTTTTTCACTACTGCAGGACATGTGGTGGTTTCGGCGTATACGACAGGCGGATTCGTGATTGCGTCGATTGCCGCTTTCAAAATGTTGAGACAGCCGATAGGCAGCAGACTCCGCCGCTTTCACCAAAAAGCATTACTGCTCGGATTGACGGTCGGTGGAATATTTTCCTTACTCACAGCTTTCAACGGCCATGAGTCTGCACAGCTTTTACACGAATACCAGCCGGAAAAATTAGCAGCTGCCGAAGGCCTTTTTGAAACACAGGATTATGCTCCCCTAGCCATAGGAGGTTTTACAGACAGAGAAACAGAGGAAGTAAAATGGGCGATTGAGATTCCCTGGGCACTAAGTTTCTTGTCAGGCAATCGTTTTGATACGGTAGTCCAAGGGTTGAATGATTTTCCGGAAGAGTGGTGGCCGCCATTGTATGTCCATACTCTGTTCAATGCCATGGTAGGAATTGGTTCCTTGCTCATCCTTATTGCTGCAGGTGGCTTAGGCTGGTATAAATTTATAAAAAAACGTCCTTTTCCCAAGCCATTGATGGGGTTGTTCATCGCCTCGGGTCCATTGGCGGTACTGGCAATCGAATTTGGATGGATATTTGCTTGTACAGGCAGACAGCCATGGGTTATTTACCGGATGATGACGACCGAAGACGCTGTTACCGGCTCGACACAACTCGGCATCCTTTTCCCGCTGTTTGGGCTTGTTTATACCGTTTTAGGCATAGCGGTAATTCTCGTTTTGCGTTTCTATTTTAAAAAGCATCCTGTTCAGAATGAAATTGATATGCAAGAGTAGACGGAAGAAGGAAGGAGAGAGTGTCTCATGCCGGATGTTTTAATTGCCATTACGGTCCTGTGGGGGTTTATATTTATCTATTCGGTTATGGCTACCATGGATTTCGGAGCCGGCTTTTGGTCGATGGTATATATCAACAAGGAAAGGACCAATGCAACCAATATAGCAAATCGTTATCTTTCCCCGACTTGGGAGGTCACCAATGTGTTCATTGTAGCTATAGTGGTTGCGTTATTCAGCTTCTTCCCGGGGGCTACATTCACTTTAGGGACCGTCCTGCTGATACCGGGAAGTATCATCCTTTTGTTGTTGGCTGTACGCAGTGGCTTCTTGGTGTTTTCTCACATTGCAGAAGAATACCGCAAACCGTTGACGTATATTTCTGGGATTACAGGGTTTATAATACCTGGTTTGCTGATCCTGGTCCTTCCTGTGACACATGGTAACTATATCGAGGTTCGGAATGGGGTGGAACAATTGCTTTTCGGAGAATTGATGACCAGTTTTCACGCCTGGACGTTTATCGGGTTTGCAATCAGCAGCACCTTGTTTTTGTCATCTCTGCTGTTAGCCGATTTTTCCAACCATGCGGATGAAAAAGAAGCCTATCGGATTTATCGGCGTGACGCGCTCTTGTTGGGACCTGTTACGCTGCTGATGGCTCTCCTTGTCATGTTGACCATGCGTTATGAAGCTGTATGGCTTTATCAGGGGATGATGGAACATTTGCCGTTTTTGTTGGCATCTGCCTTTGCATTTTTACTGGCAGGAGTGTTTCTTTATCTCCCGTTAGGCAAGCGCAAATTGGGTTGGCCAAGGCTGGCTGTCATCGTTATCGTACTGCAATATTTACTGGCAAGTTATGCGTATGGAAGGGCCCATCTTCCTTATCTGGTGTATCCGACGATCACTATCGAGGATGGTTTCACCAATCCGGATGCCTTTCGGGCATTGTTCGTTTCTTATATCTTCGGTTTCGCTATTTTATTTCCTGGCTTCATCTATTTTTGGAAGTTGTTCATGAAAGATAAACGGTATGCGAAACAACAAAAATCAGGATACAGCGAATAGCGGCGGGGCAAGGCCGGTCCATTTGCGCGCCAGCCCCGCTCGTTTACTATAGGCTGTCAGTGCGAAGATTCATAGTCGGCGATATCTTGTTCGTAGTTGAGAGTAACGGCGATTTCATCCCATCCATTGAGCAGCATTTCTTTTTGATAGGCCGGCAGGTCAAAATCGGCTGAAAAACCTTGGCTGTCGGTTATTTGCTGTTCCTGCAAATCTACTGTTATGCGGTATTGCCGGTTTTCTGATTTTTCTATCAGCTCTTCTGTATTACTTTCGTTCAACCGGATGGGGAGGATTCCGTTTTTCGTACAATTATTATAAAAAATATCGGCGAAACTAGGAGCGATTATCACTTTAAATCCATAATCCTGTAACGCCCAAGGTGCATGTTCTCGCGAGGAGCCGCAGCCGAAATTTTCACCTGCCACCAGTATGGAAGCACCGACATACTTTTGGTCATTAAGGGAGAATTCCGGCTTTTCTTTTCCATCATCTGTGAAACGCCAGTTATAAAATAAAAATTCGCCAAATCCTTGTCGTTCTATTCTTTTGAGAAATTGTTTCGGAATGATTTGATCCGTATCGACGTTGGCTCTATTCAACGGGTAAACCAGTCCTTCATGCTTTTTTATCGGTTCCATTTTTTCACCTCTTATGATTGCATTGTGGCTTCGGTAAATTTTCTGACGTCGACAAAGTGACCTTCAATAGCAGCTGCCGCAGCCATTTCAGGGCTGACAAGGTGTGTCCGTGCCCCGTTGCCTTGACGGCCTTCAAAGTTTCGATTGGAAGTGGACGCGCAGCGTTCTCCTGGCGGTACAATATCATCATTCATTGCGAGACACATGCTGCAGCCTGCATCACGCCATTCGAAGCCCGCCTGGGTAAAAATGACATCCAAGCCTTCCGCTTCGGCAGCAGCTTTGACACTGAATGATCCGGGGACGACAATGGCTTGCACTTTTTTGTGTACCTTCTTGCCTCTGATCACATTCGCTGCTCTTCGCAAGTCGCTTAACCTGGAGTTTGTACAGGAGCCGATAAATACGTGCTCAATGGGTACAGTATCCATCCGTTGTCCTGGCTCAAGGTCCATATACTCCAGCGCTCGTTCGATTTCTTCTTTCTTGCTGGTTGTCTCAGCGTGTATTGGATCAGGGACAGAGGCACTTACAGGTATGCACATCCCTGGATTCGTCCCCCAGGAAACCTGTGGTTCGATTTCCTCTGCATCGATGACAACCGTTGCGTCGTAAACAGCGCCAGGATCGGTTGCCAGCGCTTTCCATTCCTTGGAGATTGCTTCGTATGCTTCCTGGTCTTGTGGCACGTGTCGTCGTCCGCGCAAATATTCGACCGTATTATCATCTGGACTGATCAATCCCGCCCGTGCACCTGCTTCGATAGACATGTTGCATACTGTCATCCGCTCTTCCATAGTCAGTTCGCGAATCGCTTCGCCAGTATATTCTATGACATATCCTGTGCCGAAACGGACACCGAACTTGGCGATGATGGCCAATATCAAGTCTTTGGAAGTTACGCCTTTTCCCAGTTTGCCGTTCACTTGGACATTCAGGCTTTTTGGTGGGACCTGCCATAGTGTTTGTGTTGCGAGGACGTGCTCGACTTCACTGGTACCGATCCCGAATGCCAATGCACCGAATGCACCATGTGTAGAGGTATGGCTATCGCCGCAAACAATTGTCTTGCCCGGTTGAGTCAAACCCAGTTCAGGTCCGATTACATGAACGATCCCCTGGTCGGGATGGTCGATATCTGCAAGTGAAATACCGAATTCCTTGCAATTATCTTTCAGTGTTTGCATCTGTTTCTTTGAAATAGCATCTTTGATGATATTGCGATGTTTTGTAGGAACATTATGGTCCATTGTTGCATAGGTAAGCTCCGGTCTGCGGACGTTCCGGTTTTTCATTCTGAGCCCTTCGAAAGCCTGGGGAGAGGTGACCTCATGAACCAAGTGCAAGTCAATATACAGTAAATCCGGTTTATCCTGCTCTTGATGGACGACATGCCGCTCCCAAATCTTTTCAATAATCGTTTTTGGTTTGCTCATTTTCCCAACTCCCTGCAATCAAGATTTTATAGTTTGGTTATACATAACAATTCAGGATACTGACGGTAGCACTTTGTGACTTTATCAATTCCACAATCATTTTCGTCATTTCCGCCGTACCGACCTTGTGGCCGTTAACAACTTCTAAATCGGCAGTGTGATAGCCATCGTCGAGGATGGCCTGGACCGCTGTTTCAACTAAATGGGCTTCCTTTTCCATTTGGAAGGAATGCCTCAACATCAGGGCAGTCGACAAAATCATGGCTAAAGGGTTGGCCACACCTTTACCGGCAATATCCGGGGCTGAACCATGGACTGGTTCATAAAGACCGACACCGGCTTGATTCAAACTGGCCGAAGGGAGCATTCCAAGCGAACCGGTTAAGACGGATGCTTCATCGCTTAGAATATCGCCAAACATGTTTTCCGTTACAATCACGTCGAAAGATCCCGGATTTGTGACAAGTTTCATCGCAGCCGCATCGACAAGCATGTGCTCGACCATTACATCTGGATATTGTGCTTGTTTTTCCTCGACTATTTCTCTCCAAAGCTTGCTTGATTCCAAAACGTTTGCTTTATCGACAGAAGTGAGATGTCCTTTCCGGAGCTGAGCGCTTTGAAAAGCTTTATCGACAATTTGTTCGATTTCTTTTTTAGTATAGGCGAGTGTGTCCACAACCGATTGTCCGTCAGCACTGCGTCCGCTAGGTGTACCAAAGTATAAACCACCGATAAGTTCTCTCACGATCAACAGGTCACTGCCGTTGACTACTGATTCCTTTAGCGGGGATGCATGCAGCAGATTGGGAAAAGCTTTTACCGGACGGAGATTCGCGAACAGATTGAGTGCTTTTCGGATACCCAGCAGTCCCTTCTCCGGGCGGAGGTGGGAGGGAAGGCGATCCCATTTTGGTCCGCCGACCGCTCCTAGCAATACGGCATCTGCCTGTGCACAGGCGGTCACCGTGGAATCCGGAAGGGGGGTGCCGTGCAAATCTATTGCACACCCGCCAATGTCCTGTATCTCAAATGTAAAGCTATGATCAAATTCTCCTGCGACGGCCTCCAGTACATCTTTGGCGGATTGGATGACCTCTTTTCCAATCCCGTCACCAGGAAGAAGGACAATATGTTTTTTCATTTTGGATCCTCCTGTCAAAAGTGTCTTCAAAGTAGTATCTCTCCAATACGGTTACCTAAAGCTGGGCAGTTTCGTGTGCGACAGTTCTTTTATTAAGGAAAACCCGATTCACGGCATTTAGAAATGCATGGGCAGCTGCTTCCAAAACATCCTGGGCAGAACCGCGTCCACTTACTGTTGCCTCATTGACGGTCATATTGACATGGACTTCAGCCAAAGCGTCTCGACCTTTTCCAATCGAGCTTAAATGAAAGTCGGTTAAATGAATGGTTTCTTCGACTAACGCCTCGATTGTGTTATAAAGAGCTTCGACACTGCCTTGGCCGGTTCTTGCCGTTTCCACTCTTGTACCTTCCGGGGTAGTCAGAGCAACAGTGGCTGTCGGCATATTGGAAGAACCATATTGGACTTGGAAGGCTTGCAGACTATATTTTTTCAAATCGTCAAGATTAGTCTGCACATCGATTAAAATCGTGAAAAGGTCGTCGTCGGTCACTTCCTTTTTGCGATCGGTTAGTTGTTTGAATGCTTGGAATGCTTCACTGACTTTATCTTCGGAAAGCTTGTAGCCAAGCTGTTCAATCTTATCTTTAAAAGCATGTCTGCCGGAATGTTTTCCCAGCACAAGATTGTTTGACTGGACTCCTACAAGTTCGGGAGTGATGATTTCATAAGTCGATGCATTTTTTAACACTCCATCCTGGTGGATGCCCGATTCATGGGCAAAAGCATTGCGGCCGACGACGGCTTTATTGGCAGGTACGGCCATTCCGGAAAATTTGCTGACGAGATCACTGGTCCGCTTGATCTCTTTTAAGCGCAGATTGGTTTGGTAGGGGTATTTGTCTTGCCGAATGTTCAAAGCCACTGCAAATTCTTCAAGTGCTGCGTTACCAGCCCGTTCACCAATCCCGTTGATTGTCCCTTCAATTTGGGTCGCGCCGTTTTCTGCCGCTGCGAGTGAATTTGCCACCGCCATACCCAAGTCATCATGACAGTGGGCTGACAGTGCTACTTGGTCGATGTTGGGCACATGTTTTTTCATATAACGGAACAAAGCACCGTATTCTTCAGGGGTCGTGTAACCCACTGTATCTGGTAAATTAATCACTGTCGCTCCTGCCTCGATCACTTTTTCGACGATGGCGGCAAGAAAGCTCAAATCAGATCGAGTGGCGTCCTCGGCAGACCATTCGACGTGTGTAAATCTCTGTTTTGCGTAAGATACCATTTCGACCGCTGTCTGGATTACTTCTTCAGGCGTTTTTTTCAATTTATGCGTCATATGAATGGGGGAGGTAGCCAAAAAGATATGCAGCCTTGGTTCATCCGCGTCTTTCAATGCCTCCCAGGCAATATCGATATCCGTCTTCTTCGCTCTTGCCAAACCGGTCACCGACACGTTTTTGATGGTGCGGGCAATATTTTTGACAGCTTCAAAGTCACCTTTGGAGGAAGCGGGAAATCCCGCTTCCATGATGTCAACTCCAAAACGTTCCAATTGCTTGGCGATTTCCAGTTTCTCCAACTGGTTTAAGTTGACCCCGGGGGATTGTTCTCCATCCCGAAGGGTTGTGTCGAAGATTTTAATTGGACCCATTGGTGACCACTTCTTTCTTTTTTGAGTTCAGCGGCTGTTTGACAAACGGCATCAACTCACGAAGCTCGCGTCCCACTTTTTCGATGGAATGATTGTTCTCTTTGACATTGATTGCATTGAACTGCGGGCGGTTCGCCTGGTTTTCCAAGATCCATCCTTTGGCAAAAGCACCGGTTTGAATGTCCGATAGAACTTCCTTCATGCGGGATTTGGTATCCTCGTTCACCACTCTTGGTCCTGAGACAAAGTCTCCCCACTGCGCAGTATCGGAAATCGAGTAGCGCATGTTTTCCAAACCGCCCTCATACATCAAATCAACAATCAGTTTTAATTCATGCATACACTCAAAGTAAGCTACTTCCGGTTGGTATCCTGCTTCCGTCAAGGTTTCAAATCCGGCTTTTACCAGACTGGTCAGCCCGCCGCAAAGTACGGCCTGTTCTCCAAACAAGTCTGTTTCCGTTTCTTCTTGGAAGGATGTTTGCAAAATTCCGGCACGTCCGGCACCAATACCTTTTGCATATGCCAAGGCTGTTTGTTCCGCTTCCCCGGTGGCATCCTGGAAGATTCCGAACAATGCTGGAACGCCGGCACCTTCTTGGAAGGTTCTGCGAACAAGATGGCCCGGTCCTTTAGGTGCGACCAGAAAAACATCGACGTCTGCCGGAGGGACCACCTGATTGAAGTGGATATTAAAACCGTGAGCAAAAGCCAACGCATTGCCTGGAGAAAGGTTCGGTTTGATGCTTTTTTCGTAAACATTCGGCTGGAGTTCATCCGGAAGCAAAATCATCACCACGTCGGCTTGAGCAGTGGCATCTGCAACGGACTTAACATCAAGGCCGTCTTCGACTGCTTTATCCCAAGATTTTCCTTCTCTAAGGCCGACAACGACATCAAAACCGCTTTCCCTTAAATTCAAGGCATGTGCGTGACCTTGGGAACCATACCCGATGATCGCGATTTTCTTTGCTCTTAAGCTTTCTTCATGAATATCATTGTGATAAAGTACTTTTGTCATTTGTAGACATCCTTTCATTTCTATATTGTTTTTATAAAAATTGGCTTCTACCAACATTTATCTATTTAGTAAAGAATAGGAGGGGAGTTCCGTCGTTTGCGGTTGGTGTCCCCGTAAAAAAGCAGTCATCCCTGTCCGCGCCAATTCTTTGATTCCATAAGGGCGGAGCAGTTCAATTAGCGCTTCGATCTTCTCTGGCTTTCCGGTAACCTGAATGGACAAACTGTCTTTGGAAACATCGATGATCGTGGCGCGGAAAGGTTCGATAATCCCTTGAAGTTCGTTACGGAGCTGGCCGGCGGAGACAACTTTTATCAAGGCCAGCTCTCGTGCCACGATTGCTTTGTCGGTTATATCAGTGACTTTCAATACGTCGATTTGTTTGTTCAGTTGTTTCGTGAGCTGCTCCAGCTTTTGATTATCTTCCACTTCTACTACCAAGGTCATTTTTGAAATACTGTCTGTTTCCGTTCTGCCAACGGAAATACTTTCTATATTAAACTGGCGCTTTTGCAATAAACCGGTTATCCGGTTAAGCACACCGCTTCGGTTTTGTACGGTTGCTGTTATGATTCGTCTCATGGTTTCACCCCGATCATTTGATGAAGTCCTTTGCCCGGCGCTATCATCGGATAGACGTTCTCTTGCTGGAGTACACGGCAATCCAGGACAACAGGACCGTTGTATGAAAATACTTCCGGTAGTAAATCAAGGAAGTCTTCCTGGTTATCGACGCGATAACCTCGAATGCCGTAACTGTCGGCAAGTTTCACAAAATCCGGTTGTATTTGGAGCAGTGATTCCGAATAACGCTCCTCATAGAAGGTTTCCTGCCACTGTCTTACCATCCCGAGAGCGCCATTGTTTACAATGATCACTTTTACAGGCAATCGTCGTTCTTGCAGAACGGAAAGTTCTTGGAGAGTCATTTGAAATCCGCCATCTCCTACAAAGGCGATGACTGTTTCCTCCGGTTTGGCCAGCTGGGCGCCGATTGCGGCGGGAAACCCGAACCCCATGGTTCCCAATCCGCCAGAAGTCACCCATCTGTCCGGTTCTTCAAAAGCGTAATATTGTGCTGCCCACATTTGATGCTGTCCGACATCTGTCGTCACAATGGCATTGCCATTGGTAATCTTGTGGACGGCTTCGATTACCCATTGCGGTACCATTTCTTTTACAGGATTTTTATACCACAGAGGATTCTCTTGTTGATAGCCAGAAAGGTGTTGAAGCCACTCATCATGTTCTGCGCTACTTTCAGCATGAAAGGACAGAGCCTGCAATGCAGCTTTCGAATCAGAAACGACTGGTATATGTGTTGTTACATTTTTTCCTATTTCTGCAGGGTCGATATCGATGTGTGCAACTGTTGCCGATGGCGCAAAATGTTGCAAGTTTCCAGTCAAACGATCATCGAAGCGGGCGCCGATGTTAATCAACAAATCACACTCATAAAGCGCTCTGTTTGCGGTGAACGTGCCATGCATTCCTGCCATTCCCAAAGCAAGCGGGTGGCCGCCCGGAAAACTTCCAAGACCAAGTAAGGTTGTGGCGACAGGGAGGGAATGTTTTTCGGCAAATGTCCGCAACTCTTCCGATGCGCTGCCGAACATGACGCCTGCGCCAGCCAAAATAACGGGTTTTTCGGCGGTTTCCAGCACATTGGCCAGTTTCTTTAACTGCAAGGGGTTCGGCTTGATGTTCGGTTGGTAGCCCGGCAAGTGAAAATCGTCTTCGTATTCATCTTTGCATGGATTGGCTGAAATATCTTTTGGAATATCGACTACCACTGGGCCGGGTCTTCCGGTACTCGCTATATGGAATGCTTCCTTTACAATCCTCGGAAGGTCGCTGACATGTTGAACTTGATAGTTATGTTTGGTGATGGGCGTCGTGATGCCCATGACGTCTGCTTCTTGAAAGGCGTCTGTTCCGATTACCCCTCGGGCAACTTGGCCTGTGAATATGACAAGCGGTAAGGAATCAATCATGGCATCGGCAATGCCGGTAACGAGATTGGTAGCCCCTGGTCCAGAAGTGGCGATGACAACTCCTGGTTTTCCCGATACACGGGCATATCCTTCGGCAGCATGGATGGCACCTTGTTCATGCCTGGTGAGAATATGGGTGAATGATTCTCTTGCTTTGTAAATGGCATCATAGATAGGGAGCACAGCACCTCCCGGATAACCAAACAAGATATCCACCTTTTCCTTGATCAGTGATTCAACAAGCAAATCCGCTCCAGTTTTTGTTTCGATACGGGGTGCTGTCCCCGGTTTTGTCTGTACTTTCACCTGAAAATCCCTCCAATATAGTTTGAATTTTAGGAAATTTATAATTGTTGGTGTACTGCTTACCTGTGTGGCACTTTGATTTCCTAAATAAAAAAGACTTTTTCTTCCTCAGATAAACTGCGTATGTGCAGAATATCAGGGGAGAAAAAGTCTTTTCACGGTACCACCCTGTTTTTACAGCCTTCTCACGAAGACCGCCTCTGGAAGCAAGAAATGTTTTCATTGCTTCATTGGTAACAGGCAGATTTGGATATGCTGCCTGATCAAGCCTACTATATGGTTCAGCTCGACACTCAGGGACGATGTCAGAATAAGGTGTATTTCCGGGCTTCCAGCAACCCCGGCTCTCTGTGAATACAGGTTCTTATTCCTTTGTTCCCGTCATTGATTTCATGATTTATTTTTAGTTATTCTCAGTGTGATTTAACTGACAACTGCATTATTGTTTAGATCAGGGTAACACTTGACACCGTCATTGGTGACGACTTTCCAGAATTCCTTCAATAACTGATTGGTGATTCTGCCCGGTCTGCCATCATTTATTTTTCTGCCATCTACTTCAACGACAGCAATGACTTCAACAGCTGTGCCAGTCAAAAATACTTCATCCGCTACATAGACATCATGTCTGGTGAAAGGCGTTTCTTTCACTGTATATCCGTTTTCCTTAGCCAAATCAATGATGGCATTGCGAGTAATTCCTTCCAAGGCTCCAAGATAGACAGGCGGGGTGATGATGATATCGTCTTTGACGACAAAGACGTTATCGGCGGAACCTTCTGTCACATAGCCTTGATCATTAAGCATCAATGCTTCATCGACGCCTGCCTGGTTCGCTTCCAGCTTTACAAGGATGTTATTTAAATAATTGAGCGATTTTATTTGGGGACTGAGCACATCCGGCCGGTTTCTACGGCTGGCTACTGAGCCCATTCGAAGACCGCGCTCATAGAGTTCTTTTGGAAATAGAGCGAGAGCTTCCGCGATTACTACCAGCCGCGGTTCAGAGCAGTTTAATGGATCTAATCCCAGATTGCCGGAACCCCGGGAAACAACTACACGGATATATGCATCT
Organism: Sediminibacillus terrae; assembly: GCF_009602435.1. Taxonomy (GTDB): domain Bacteria; phylum Bacillota; class Bacilli; order Bacillales; family Amphibacillaceae; genus Sediminibacillus; species Sediminibacillus terrae. Next base: position 3,184 of record NZ_VZDQ01000011.1, on the reverse strand, counting down.
TCCAGCTGATTTTTACGGATTGTATCGACAATAATCTGTGTCAGCTCCTCCTTGGTGTAGGGCACTTCCAACAAGATGGAACGGGCAGATTCAAAAAGCCTTTGCAGATGTTCATCAAGTTTGAAGACATTCCCGGCATAAGCCCGGATTCCTTCAAATACCCCGTCTCCATATAGAAAACCATGGTCATATACTGAGACGACTGCTTCTTCTTTCTTGACGAATTCACCACTCAGAAATATCCATTGACTACTCATGCTCAACCACTCCTTTCTGTCAAAATGTTAAATTAAGTTATCCTATTTCGCTGTGCCGGAAAGGGGGTGGACCGATGTCCTTTTTAATTTGAAAAAAATTGGTTCAGCCCCGTCACCAAAAGTTTTTGATTACTTTATTTTCATTCGAAATTGTTAGGATTGACGACAATAATACAACCATTTAAAGGGGAGGTCAACAGGTAAAACGAAAGTTTTCTGATAGTTTAGATAAATCAGAAAACTAGTAAGCGCTTACAACGCTTGTTTGTCAATAAATCTGACAAAGATAACTTTTTTGAAAATATTTTTGCCCGGTTTGCTTCTGTCTTCCTGACAAGTTCTCTGTATTGCAATATAGAAAGAGAGTAGTCCTAGACATTTGCACAATGGAAGCGCCAAAAAAATTTACCAAAGATAGTTAAAAGACTTGGAAATGTCTAACGGATTTGTTATTATAATATTAGCTATTTTGTTCGTGACCGCTTCAAGTAATTGAAACACCAACAATCTTTGTTGAGGTAAGAGCAAGAATAGTAATACATGTGTGTGGAAGAACCACACAAGGAGGAAATGTTTCATGGCACAAGGAAAAGTAAAATGGTTTAACGCAGACAAAGGTTTCGGTTTTATCGAAGTAGAAGGACAAGACGATGTATTCGTTCATTTCTCTGCTATTCAAGAAGAAGGTTTCAAAACACTTGAAGAAGGTCAAGAAGTGACTTTTGATGTTGAAGAAGGAAACCGTGGACCACAAGCAGCTAACGTTGTAAAAGCGTAAATTAGCTGATGATAAAAAAGGCAAACCTTTTCGGTTTGCCTTTTTTTGATGTTTGCAACTCACTGACGAAGGAGAAGTAAGAAAATGAAACAATTATGCATCATACCCTGCGGAAAGAAAAAGGTATGGGATAAACAGGCAGATGCCGGTCCTGTAACTGCAAGAAATGCATACATCGGCACATTTCACCGTTTGTGTGAAGCATACGCCGAGCATTTCAATATGGATTGGGTCGTATTGTCTGCGAAGCACGGATTCCTGCTTCCGACGGATATCGTACCGGAAAACTATGATTTAACATTCAATCAGAAAAGTGACCAAATCGTCACAGCGGATTTTCTGGCAAGCCAGCTGAAATATAAGCGATTGGATGTTTACCGACGTCTTGTTGTCCTTACCGGAAGAAAGTACAAGCCTATCATTTCTGCTGCCTTTTCCGGGATAAATCCTGAGATGTTTTTTCCGTTGGAAGGATGCAAAGGAATAGGCCATATGCAGCAGCGCTTGAAATCCGCAGTGGCTGACAATACTCCGATTCATCCAGAAAGCTGATCATCTGTTCGCCTCAACATTGCAGGAGGATGTTCCTTCCCGTTTCCTCCTGAGTATGCTCATTCTTTAAAGCTTCAAAATATCGCTCCTGAAATTCCACGTTTCCCTGATGAATCAAATCCCGTTTCGGTGATGCAAACAAGCCAAAACCTACCTTTCAAACCTAAGGTTAAGAACTTGCAAGCATTTACATTGTCCACTATCCTTCCGGAAATCCGCATCTCTTTGTTCTGTCCGCTTTCCATCCAATCCTATGATGGAATAGCAACAAACCATGTGAATAAGCCTCGCCTGTGGATGTTTTTCTGGTTGCGAATGAAAAACTCATCCTGTATCCTTCACCCTTTTAACTAGAGATGAATACCTAATAAAGGAGGGGGCATTAACCCAATAAAAATTACCATTAAGGAAGTGGATAAATTGTTCTATCACGTAAATGAGCTTCAATATCGTTCAAAGCCTGACTGTCCGGACCCCGTGTATGCCAAAAAACTGCAAGAAGTTTTAGGCGGACAGTTCGGGGAGATTTCCGTGGCCATGCAGTATTTATTTCAAGGCTGGAACACCAGGGGAGATGGAAAATACCGGGATTTATTAATGGACACCGGAACAGAGGAACTAGCCCATATTGAAATGCTGGCCACAATGATAGCCAGGCTTCTTGATGGAGCTCCCGATGTGGAACTGGATGAAGCTGTTCAAAACCCGGTTGTCGCCGCAATTCTCGGAGGAACAAACCCGCAACATGCAATCGTATCGGGGCTTGGGGCAATGCCTGCAGACAGCGTGGGTAATCGCTGGACAGCTGATTATATCATTGCCAGCGGCAATCTGTTAGCGGATTTTCGTGCAAATTTGAACGCTGAATCCCAAGGAAGACTTCAGGTTTGCCGTTTATATGAAATGACGGATGACCGGGGTGTGAAAGATATGTTGTCCTGGCTGATCGCCAGAGATACCATGCATCAAAATCAATGGCTTGCTGCGATTAGAGAACTGGAGTCCAAAGAAAATATCGTGGTGCCTAGTACGTTCCCTCGAAACCTTGAAAAGCAGGAAGTGGCTTATACCTTGTTTAATTTTTCTAACGGGAACGCCAGTGCTGAAGGCCGGTGGGCTCATGGTCCTAGCATGGATGGATGCGGTATGTTCAATTACGTAGAACACCCGATTCCTTTCGGTAAGAAACCAAAACTGCCACCTGCCCCTCCATATATTTTCAATACGCCATTGTTCGCCATGCGCAATTCAGATGACTATCCGGATCCCAACATGATGTGATCGATAGTCTTTATGGATTCGGTAGATTGGAATGAATTGCATTTACGACTGCTCCGGCAGGATACTGCGCTTACCACGGATATGACTGGAAATGGTTGCACTCTTTATTGAAGGTTGCAACCATTTGCATTTTGCTAAGTCAATTTGCAGGACAATCAAACCGAACGAATTCGACTCGTTCGGTTTTTGTTAATGAATTAGAAAACCCCTGGCAATGCCAGGGGTTCCGGAGAGCTTACAGCGTGGTAATAAAAAAACCTCACTTCATGGTAGGATAAAGTTGGTTTCCCGACCACTTCATCTCACCAAAGAAGGA